>NZ_JBRJHM010000001.1:0-1512500 GCF_053629015.1 Pseudomonas sp. F-14 TE3623
GCATACGCAGATAGGGGTTTCGGAATTTAATCTTGACGATGACCTACTCTCACATGGGGAAACCCCACACTACCATCGGCGATGCATCGTTTCACTGCTGAGTTCGGGATGGGATCAGGTGGTTCCAATGCTCTATGGTCGTCAAGAAATTCGGTAGCCAGCTCGTTTGCCTTGCGGCTCACGCTCCAGCGAATGGGTATGCGATAGTTTGGTGTTTTGTGAGTATCTCGAACTTTCGGTTCGTTTCGTCTTCACACACCGCAATCTGGTGCCTTTTCAGGTCAGCAAATTGCTTGGGTGTTATATGGTCAAGCCTCACGGGCAATTAGTATTGGTTAGCTCAACGCCTCACAGCGCTTACACACCCAACCTATCAACGTCGTAGTCTTCGACGGCCCTTCAGGGGACTCAAGGTCCCAGTGAGATCTCATCTTGAGGCTAGTTTCCCGCTTAGATGCTTTCAGCGGTTATCTATTCCGAACATAGCTACCCGGCAATGCCACTGGCGTGACAACCGGAACACCAGAGGTTCGTCCACTCCGGTCCTCTCGTACTAGGAGCAGCCCCTCTCAAATCTCAAACGTCCACGGCAGATAGGGACCGAACTGTCTCACGACGTTCTAAACCCAGCTCGCGTACCACTTTAAATGGCGAACAGCCATACCCTTGGGACCGGCTTCAGCCCCAGGATGTGATGAGCCGACATCGAGGTGCCAAACACCGCCGTCGATATGAACTCTTGGGCGGTATCAGCCTGTTATCCCCGGAGTACCTTTTATCCGTTGAGCGATGGCCCTTCCATACAGAACCACCGGATCACTAAGACCTACTTTCGTACCTGCTCGACGTGTCTGTCTCGCAGTCAAGCGCGCTTTTGCCTTTATACTCTACGACCGATTTCCGACCGGTCTGAGCGCACCTTCGTACTCCTCCGTTACTCTTTAGGAGGAGACCGCCCCAGTCAAACTACCCACCATACACTGTCCTCGATCCGGATAACGGACCTGAGTTAGAACCTCAAAGTTGCCAGGGTGGTATTTCAAGGTTGGCTCCACGCGAACTGGCGTCCACGCTTCAAAGCCTCCCACCTATCCTACACAAGCAAATTCAAAGTCCAGTGCAAAGCTATAGTAAAGGTTCACGGGGTCTTTCCGTCTAGCCGCGGATACACTGCATCTTCACAGCGATTTCAATTTCACTGAGTCTCGGGTGGAGACAGCGCCGCCATCGTTACGCCATTCGTGCAGGTCGGAACTTACCCGACAAGGAATTTCGCTACCTTAGGACCGTTATAGTTACGGCCGCCGTTTACCGGGGCTTCGATCAAGAGCTTCGCGTTAGCTAACCCCATCAATTAACCTTCCGGCACCGGGCAGGCGTCACACCCTATACGTCCACTTTCGTGTTTGCAGAGTGCTGTGTTTTTAATAAACAGTCGCAGCGGCCTGGTATCTTCGACCGGCGTGGGCTTACGCAGTAAATGCTTCACCCTCACCGGCGCACCTTCTCCCGAAGTTACGGTGCCATTTTGCCTAGTTCCTTCACCCGAGTTCTCTCAAGCGCCTTGGTATTCTCTACCCAACCACCTGTGTCGGTTTGGGGTACGGTTCCTGGTTACCTGAAGCTTAGAAGCTTTTCTTGGAAGCATGGCATCAACCACTTCGTGTTCTAAAAGAACACTCGTCATCAGCTCTCGGCCTTAAGATCCCGGATTTACCTAAGATCTCAGCCTACCACCTTAAACTTGGACAACCAACGCCAAGCTGGCCTAGCCTTCTCCGTCCCTCCATCGCAATAACCAGAAGTACAGGAATATTAACCTGTTTTCCATCGACTACGCTTTTCAGCCTCGCCTTAGGGACCGACTAACCCTGCGTCGATTAACGTTGCGCAGGAAACCTTGGTCTTTCGGCGTGGGTGTTTTTCACACCCATTGTCGTTACTCATGTCAGCATTCGCACTTCTGATACCTCCAGCAAGCTTCTCAACTCACCTTCACAGGCTTACAGAACGCTCCTCTACCGCATCACCTAAGTGATACCCGTAGCTTCGGTGTATGGTTTGAGCCCCGTTACATCTTCCGCGCAGGCCGACTCGACTAGTGAGCTATTACGCTTTCTTTAAAGGGTGGCTGCTTCTAAGCCAACCTCCTAGCTGTCTAAGCCTTCCCACATCGTTTCCCACTTAACCATAACTTTGGGACCTTAGCTGACGGTCTGGGTTGTTTCCCTTTTCACGACGGACGTTAGCACCCGCCGTGTGTCTCCCATGCTCGGCACTTGTAGGTATTCGGAGTTTGCATCGGTTTGGTAAGTCGGGATGACCCCCTAGCCGAAACAGTGCTCTACCCCCTACAGTGATACATGAGGCGCTACCTAAATAGCTTTCGAGGAGAACCAGCTATCTCCGAGCTTGATTAGCCTTTCACTCCGATCCACAGGTCATCCGCTAACTTTTCAACGGTAGTCGGTTCGGTCCTCCAGTTAGTGTTACCCAACCTTCAACCTGCCCATGGATAGATCGCCCGGTTTCGGGTCTATTCCCAGCGACTAGACGCCCTATTAAGACTCGCTTTCGCTACGCCTCCCCTATTCGGTTAAGCTCGCCACTGAAAATAAGTCGCTGACCCATTATACAAAAGGTACGCAGTCACCCAACAAAGTGGGCTCCCACTGCTTGTACGCATACGGTTTCAGGATCTATTTCACTCCCCTCTCCGGGGTTCTTTTCGCCTTTCCCTCACGGTACTAGTTCACTATCGGTCAGTCAGTAGTATTTAGCCTTGGAGGATGGTCCCCCCATATTCAGACAAAGTTTCTCGTGCTCCGTCCTACTCGATTTCATGACCAAGAGATTTTCGCGTACAGGGCTATCACCCACTATGGCCGCACTTTCCAGAGCGTTCCGCTAATCTCAAAGCCACTTAAGGGCTAGTCCCCGTTCGCTCGCCACTACTAAGGGAATCTCGGTTGATTTCTTTTCCTCAGGGTACTTAGATGTTTCAGTTCCCCTGGTTCGCTTCTTAAGCCTATGTATTCAGCTTAAGATACCTAACTTATGTTAGGTGGGTTCCCCCATTCAGACATCTCCGGATCAAAGTCTGTTTGCCGACTCCCCGAAGCTTTTCGCAGGCTACCACGTCTTTCATCGCCTCTGACTGCCAAGGCATCCACCGTATGCGCTTCTTCACTTGACCATATAACCCCAAGCAATCTGGTTATACTGTGAAGACGACATTCGCCGAAAATTCGCGATTAAACTCACAAATTTTACCTTAGCCTGATCACCACCAGTGAAAGTGGCCATCAGTCTATCTTTCTATCACATACCCAAATTTTTAAAGAACGATCTAATCAAAAGACTAGAAATCAATATTCACAGCGGAATATTCATTTCTAAACTCTCAAACGTTTCGAAGCAGTTAATGGTGGAGCCAAACGGGATCGAACCGTTGACCTCCTGCGTGCAAGGCAGGCGCTCTCCCAGCTGAGCTATGGCCCCATACAAAATTGGTGGGTCTGGGCAGATTCGAACTGCCGACCTCACCCTTATCAGGGGTGCGCTCTAACCAACTGAGCTACAGACCCAATTTCGAGCGCGTAACTGTTAGCGTTGAGCTATCAGCTTGGAGCTTAAAGCTGCTTCTATCGTCTTCTTCAATGAATCAAGCAATTCGTGTGGGAACTTATGGAGCAGCTGATGTCGTCGATTAAGGAGGTGATCCAGCCGCAGGTTCCCCTACGGCTACCTTGTTACGACTTCACCCCAGTCATGAATCACACCGTGGTAACCGTCCTCCCGAAGGTTAGACTAGCTACTTCTGGTGCAACCCACTCCCATGGTGTGACGGGCGGTGTGTACAAGGCCCGGGAACGTATTCACCGCGACATTCTGATTCGCGATTACTAGCGATTCCGACTTCACGCAGTCGAGTTGCAGACTGCGATCCGGACTACGATCGGTTTTCTGGGATTAGCTCCACCTCGCGGCTTGGCAACCCTCTGTACCGACCATTGTAGCACGTGTGTAGCCCAGGCCGTAAGGGCCATGATGACTTGACGTCATCCCCACCTTCCTCCGGTTTGTCACCGGCAGTCTCCTTAGAGTGCCCACCATTACGTGCTGGTAACTAAGGACAAGGGTTGCGCTCGTTACGGGACTTAACCCAACATCTCACGACACGAGCTGACGACAGCCATGCAGCACCTGTCTCAATGCTCCCGAAGGCACCAATCCATCTCTGGAAAGTTCATTGGATGTCAAGGCCTGGTAAGGTTCTTCGCGTTGCTTCGAATTAAACCACATGCTCCACCGCTTGTGCGGGCCCCCGTCAATTCATTTGAGTTTTAACCTTGCGGCCGTACTCCCCAGGCGGTCAACTTAATGCGTTAGCTGCGCCACTAAGAGCTCAAGGCTCCCAACGGCTAGTTGACATCGTTTACGGCGTGGACTACCAGGGTATCTAATCCTGTTTGCTCCCCACGCTTTCGCACCTCAGTGTCAGTATCAGTCCAGGTGGTCGCCTTCGCCACTGGTGTTCCTTCCTATATCTACGCATTTCACCGCTACACAGGAAATTCCACCACCCTCTACCATACTCTAGCTCGTCAGTTTTGAATGCAGTTCCCAGGTTGAGCCCGGGGATTTCACATCCAACTTAACGAACCACCTACGCGCGCTTTACGCCCAGTAATTCCGATTAACGCTTGCACCCTCTGTATTACCGCGGCTGCTGGCACAGAGTTAGCCGGTGCTTATTCTGTCGGTAACGTCAAAACAGATACGTATTAGGTAACTGCCCTTCCTCCCAACTTAAAGTGCTTTACAATCCGAAGACCTTCTTCACACACGCGGCATGGCTGGATCAGGCTTTCGCCCATTGTCCAATATTCCCCACTGCTGCCTCCCGTAGGAGTCTGGACCGTGTCTCAGTTCCAGTGTGACTGATCATCCTCTCAGACCAGTTACGGATCGTCGCCTTGGTGAGCCATTACCTCACCAACTAGCTAATCCGACCTAGGCTCATCTGATAGCGCAAGGCCCGAAGGTCCCCTGCTTTCTCCCGTAGGACGTATGCGGTATTAGCGTCCGTTTCCGAGCGTTATCCCCCACTACCAGGCAGATTCCTAGGCATTACTCACCCGTCCGCCGCTCGCCACCAGGTACAAGTACCCGTGCTGCCGCTCGACTTGCATGTGTTAGGCCTGCCGCCAGCGTTCAATCTGAGCCATGATCAAACTCTTCAGTTCAAACATCTTTGGGTTTTTAAGAAACCCTAAACTTGGCTCAGCAATCGTTGGTTACATCTTTGATTTCTCGCGGAGTAACTTGTGATGCTGATAATCTTGTTGACTATCAGTCTGACTCCACAAGCACCCACACGAATTGCTTGATTCAGTTGTTAAAGAGCGGTTGGTTAAGATCTTTCGTCTCAACCGAGGCGCGCATTCTACAGCAGCCTCTGTTGCTGTCAAGCGGTTATTTTCAGAAGTTTTCAAAGTTTCCTTTGTAACTTCAACCACTTGCGCTTCCGATCTCTCGTTAGCGGGAGGCGAATTCTACAGCGTTACTCGCTGCTGTCAACACCTCTTTTTCTCCGCTTTCGACCGAGATGATCGAACCGTCAATAAAGCGAAAACACACTGCCTTACCAACTCCTTCTGGCTTCGATGAACTGAAGCGTAACCGCTGTCGAAAACTGCGTAACTCTTTGTTTACCAAGGAGTTTTCCGTTTCGACTGCGCCGGAAGTGGGGCGAATTATAGACTTCCAGAATCTGCCGTCAACCCCTGATTTCAGCTTTATTCGGATTTGAGCGTAATACGCGCAAATGCCTTCTTCCCGGCCTGGCAAACATGGGTCGCGCCCAGTACGTATATAAAGGTGCGATCGACAACCTCACCATCTATACGCACACCACCAGAACCGAGAAGATCGCGCGCCACAGCGGAGTTCTTCACCAGGCCCGCCTTATTAAGGACAGCAGCAATCGGCATATCCTCGGCAGCGGTCAACTCGATCTCTGGCAGATCATCCGGCAGTTCACCGTCTTTCATACGATTGCCCGCCGCACGATGAGCATTGGCCGCAGCCTCTTCACCATGAAAGCGCGCAACGATCTCTTCGGCCAGCTTGATCTTGATGTCACGCGGATTCGCACCTGCCTCGACGCCAGCCCGGAAAGCATTGATCTCTTCCATGGAGCGGAAACTGAGCAATTCGAAGTAACGCCACATCAGCACATCCGGAATAGAGACCAGCTTGCCATACATGACACCCGGCGCTTCCTGGATACCGACGTAGTTGCCCAACGACTTGGACATCTTCTTCACACCATCCAGACCTTCGAGTAACGGCATGGTCAGAATGCATTGAGCCTCCTGCCCATAACTACGCTGCAGCTCGCGCCCCATCAGCAGGTTGAACTTCTGATCGGTACCACCCAGCTCGACATCCGCGCGCAACGCGACCGAGTCATAACCCTGAACCAGCGGATAGAGGAACTCGTGAATAGCAATTGGCTGATTGGTCGTGTAACGCTTATCGAAATCGTCGCGCTCGAGCATGCGAGCCACGGTGTATTGCGAAGTCAGGCGAATGAAGTCGGCTGGCCCCATCTGATCCATCCAGGTGGAGTTGAACGCCACTTCAGTCTTGGCCGGATCAAGAATCTTGAATACCTGAGTTTTGTAGGTCTCGGCATTCTCGAGAACCTGCTCACGGGTGAGCGGAGGACGTGTCGCACTCTTGCCGCTTGGATCACCGATCATCCCGGTGAAGTCACCTATAAGGAAGATCACCTGGTGACCCAGTTCCTGGAACTGGCGCAGCTTATTAATAAGCACGGTGTGACCCAGGTGCAAATCCGGCGCGGTCGGATCGAAGCCTGCCTTAATACGCAGCGGCTGGCCACGCTTGAGTTTCTCGATCAGCTCGGACTCGACCAACAGTTCTTCTGCACCACGTTTGATCAGCGCTAGCTGCTCTTCAACCGACTTCATAACAGACCCGCAAGGCTCAGATTCAAAGGGGAACAACCATACAAGATCGCGCACCAAATACAAGTTTTGCCCGGCGCACGGACGCCAATCCACGGACGGAGCGTTCGCAGACTTGCTTCAGAGATGATTTGGTTATATTTTATACAGTTATTTCGTCTTCATCATGTCATTCATCTTTTCCAATTCATCTTTTCAAAGTCAAAATTACCTATGACCACAGAACCGTCTAAAGCGCCTCCGCTTTACCCGAAGACCCACCTGCTTGCAGCAAGTGGCATCGCCGCCCTTCTCAGCCTGGCGCTTCTGGTATTCCCTTCCAGTGATGTTGAAGCCAAAAAGACGACCCTGAGTCTTGAACTGGAAAGCCCTGCAGAACAACTGACACAAGATCAAGACGCCGCCGAAGCCGTCCAAGCCACAAATGAGCCGGCAGCCTCCCCCTTCGCGCAGATCGAAAACAACGCCGAAGACACTCAGGAAACCGCCCAGGCCGCCCCCGCCCCCGCCCCTGCTCCCGCGCCAGTCGTAGAAGAGAAGAAGGCGCCAGGCCATAAGGAAGTGATTGTTAGCAAAGGCGACACTCTCTCGACTTTGTTCGAGAAAGTCGGCCTTCCGGTCACTTCGGTGCATGAAGTGCTGGCCAGCGACAAGCAGGCCAAGCAGTTCAGCCAGCTCAAACATGGCCAGAAGCTTGAGTTCGAACTGGACCCGGATGGCCAGCTGACCAACTTGCACAGCAAGGTCAGCGACATGGAAAGCATCAGCCTGACCAAGAATGACAAGGGTTATACGTTCAACCGCATTACCGCCAAGCCCACTGTTCGCTCCGCCTACGTTCATGGCGTGATCAACAGTTCGCTGTCGCAATCTGCCGCCCGGGCCGGTTTATCCCACAGCCTGACCATGGATATGGCTAGCGTGTTTGGCTATGACGTCGACTTCGCCCAGGATATTCGCCAAGGTGACGAGTTCGATGTGATCTATGAACAGAAGGTCGTCAACGGCAAAGCAATCGGCAACGGCCCGATCCTCTCCGCACGCTTCACCAACCGCGGCAAGACTTACACCGCGGTGCGCTACACCAACAAACAAGGCAACAGCAGCTACTACACGGCCGACGGTAACAGCATGCGCAAGGCGTTTATCCGTACTCCGGTAGACTTCGCCCGCATCAGCTCGAAATTCTCCATGGGCCGCAAGCACCCGATCCTGAACAAGATCCGCGCCCACAAGGGTGTCGATTACGCGGCACCACGCGGTACGCCGATCAAGGCTGCCGGTGACGGCAAAGTATTGTTGGCGGGTCGTCGCGGCGGTTACGGCAACACCGTGATCATCCAGCACGGCAATACCTACCGTACGCTGTACGGTCATATGCAGGGCTTCGCCAAAGGCGTCAAGACTGGCGGCAGCGTCAAGCAAGGTCAGGTGATCGGTTACATCGGCACCACCGGCCTGTCCACCGGCCCGCACTTGCACTACGAGTTCCAGGTCAATGGCGTGCACGTCGACCCGCTGGGTCAGAAGGTGGCGATGGCCGATCCGATCTCCAAAGCCGAACGCGCACGCTTCCTCGCGCAAAGCCAACCGCTGATGGCGCGCATGGATCAAGAGAAAACTACCCAGCTGGCTTCGAGTAAACGTTAAGCCATGGCGCTCTATATAGGTGTGATGTCCGGGACCAGCCTTGATGGCTTGGACATTGCGTTGATCGAGCAAGCCCCGGCGATCAAGCTGATCGCCACCCATTACATCCCTATGCCTGATTCCCTGCGCGCCGAGCTGCTTGGCTTGTGCGCCAGCGGCCCGGACGAGATTGCCCGCTCCGCCATTGCCCAGCAGAACTGGGTGAAACTGGCCGCACAGGGCATTCACACCCTCCTCGACCAACAAAATCTGAAACCCGACGACATTCGCGCGATTGGCAGCCACGGCCAGACCATTCGCCATGAGCCGGCGCGCGGGTTTACGGTACAAATCGGCAACCCCGCCTTGCTCACCGAGCTGACCGGCATCACCGTGGTCAGCGATTTCCGCAGCCGCGATGTAGCCGCCGGCGGACAAGGCGCCCCACTGGTTCCAGCCTTTCACGAAGCCCTGTTTGAAGAACGGCCTGGCAATCGCGCGGTATTGAACGTCGGCGGGTTCAGCAACCTCAGCCTGATCGAACCCGGCAAGCCTGTTGCAGGGTTTGACTGCGGCCCCGGGAATGTCCTGCTGGATGCCTGGATTCACCAGCAACGCGGCGACAACTTTGATCGTGACGGTCAATGGGCCGCCAGCGGCAAGGTAGAACCGGTTCTGTTGAGCGAGCTGCTCAGTGATCCATTCTTCGTGACCCAAGGCCCGAAGAGCACCGGCCGCGAAGTGTTCAATCTGCCATGGCTGATGCAGCATCTGTCGCAGCTACCGACCTTCGCTGCCGAAGACGTACAGGCCACGCTGCTAGAGCTGACTGCGCTGACCATTGTCGAGTCATTGCAAAGCGCCCAATCGGATACACAGGAGCTGCTTGTTTGTGGTGGCGGCGCGCACAACGCCACGCTGATGAAGCGCCTGGCCAGCCTGCTGTCGAATGCGAAAGTCAACAGCACTGCTGCTTACGGCGTAGACCCGGACTGGGTCGAAGCCATGGCCTTCGCCTGGCTGGCTCATTGCTGCCTGGAAGGTATCGCGGCCAACCGTCCGAGTGTCACCGGCGCCCGCGGCCTACGCGTACTCGGCGCCATCTACCCCGCCTGAGCCTGAACCCCAGACAGCAAAACGCCGCAGAGTCCTGAGACCCTGCGGCGCCTGGTAATGCGGTGAGGTGCGATCAGATCGAGAACGAAGAGCCGCAGCCACACGTGGTGGTAGCGTTCGGGTTCTTGATCACGAAACGCGAACCTTCCAGACCTTCCTGGTAATCCACTTCGGCACCTGCCAGGTACTGGAAGCTCATTGGATCGACCACCAGGCTGACGCCTTCGCGCTCGACGATGGTGTCGTCATCGGCCACTTCTTCATCGAAGGTGAAGCCGTACTGAAACCCTGAACAACCGCCGCCCGTAACGAATACGCGCAGCTTCAAGCGATCATTCCCCTCTTCATCGACCAGGCTCTTCACCTTGTGCGCGGCACCGTGGGTGAATTGCAAAGCCGTGGGGGTGAAGGATTCGACGCTCATGCTGACTATCTCCCGGCGTTACGCCGCCATAATGCGTGATGACGCGCATTATCCGCTTCTCCCAGAAAATCGGTCAACTATTGTTACGGTATATCAATCAACCCAATTGTCAGACCAAAATGCAAAAAGGCCCGTTCGACGGGCCTTTTTGCTGAGCGGGATAAAGCCTTATGGCAGCATGCCGGCATGGGACAGGCCCAGACGCTCGTCCAGACCGAACAGGATATTCAGGTTCTGCACCGCCTGACCCGACGCGCCTTTGACCAGATTGTCGATCACCGACAACACCACCACCAGATCACCATCCTGCGGACGATGCACGGCGATACGGCAAACGTTGGCGCCGCGCACGCTACGGGTTTCCGGATGGCTGCCAGCAGGCATTACATCGACGAACGGTTCGTTGGCATAGCGCTTTTCGAACAACGCTTGCAGATCCACCGAGCGATCCACGACAGTCGCGTAGAGCGTCGAGTGAATACCGCGAATCATTGGCGTCAGGTGCGGAACGAAGGTCAGCCCCACGTCCTTGCCCGCTGCACGACGCAGACCCTGGCGGATTTCCGGCAAATGACGGTGCCCTTTGACGGCGTAAGCCTTCATGCTTTCCGACGTCTCGGAGTACAACGAACCTACAGAAGCGCCACGACCGGCACCGCTGACGCCGGATTTGCAGTCTGCGATCAAACGAGTGGTATCTGCCAGACCGGCCTCAAGCAATGGCAGGAATCCCAATTGCGTGGCGGTCGGGTAGCAACCCGGCACAGCAATCAGCCGTGCTTGCTTGATTTGCTCGCGGTTAACTTCCGGCAAGCCGTAGACCGCCTCCTCCAACAGTTCCGGCGCGCCGTGCGGCTGACCGTACCATTTGGCCCACTCATCGGCGTCTTGCAGACGGAAGTCTGCCGACAGGTCGATGACCTTGGTCCCGGCAGCCAGCAACTCACCGGCCAGCGCATGCGCAACACCGTGCGGCGTGGCAAAGAACACCACGTCGCAAGCGCCGAGGGTCTTGATGTCGGGAACGCTGAAAGCCAGGCCGTCGTAATGGCCTCGCAGGTTCGGGTACATATCGGCTACGGCCAGGCCGGCCTCGGATCGGGAAGTGATCACTACCACTTCAGCTTGCGGATGCTGTGCCAACAAACGCAGCAGTTCGACACCGGTGTAACCCGTGCCGCCGACGATACCGACCTTGACCATAAACCTGCCCTCAACGAACCCAGTGGAAAGCCGTCGATAATAGGGGCCGCGCGGCCCTGCGACAACCGTCAAGGTGACGTGTGGCGGCTCAAGCCTCTACTATTCGGGCTACCGTGAACCCTGGGAATAACTAAAAATGCTTTATCTGTGGCTCAAAGCGCTTCATATCGTCAGCATGGTCTGCTGGTTTGCCGGCCTGTTTTACCTGCCGCGCCTGTTCGTCTATCACGCTCAAAGCGAAGACACCGTCAGCAAGGAACGCTTCAGTATCATGGAGCGCAAGCTGTACCGGGGCATCATGGGCCCGGCGATGATCGCCACCCTGGTGTTCGGCATCTGGCTGATCAGCCTCAACCCAAGCGCCTACTTCACTCAAGGTGCATGGATGCATGCCAAATTGACCCTTGTGGTAATCCTGATCGGCTATCACCACATGTGCGGTGCACAGGTAAAACGTTTTGCCCGTGGCGAAAACACCCGCAGCCATGTCTTTTATCGCTGGTTCAATGAAGTGCCGGTTCTGATATTGCTGGCTATCGTAATTCTGGTCGTCGTTCGGCCGTTTTAATCCAACAAGCATAATTCACCCGGGGTACTTCCAATGTCGCTGCCCGCTTTGCTCGAACAACGTTTGCGTCTGCCCGTGGTGGCAGCGCCGATGTTCCTGATCTCCAACCCTGAGCTGGTGCTCGCCTGCTGCCGTAATGGCGTGGTGGGCAGCTTTCCCGCGCTGAACCAGCGTGAGAGCAGCGGTTTCAAGGCCTGGCTGGAAGAAATCGAAGCAGGACTGGCGATACTGGAAAACCCTGCGCCTTACGCGGTGAACCTGATCGTCCACAACAGCAACCCGCGTTTGCAGGCGGATCTGGCGATCTGCATCGAGCACAAAGTACCAATCGTGATCACCAGCCTCGGTGCCGTGAAAGAATTGGTCGACGCCGTGCATGGCTACGGAGGCCTGGTATTTCATGACGTGACAACCCGTCGCCACGCGGAAAAAGCCGCTGAAGCAGGTGTTGACGGTTTGATTGCCGTGGCCGCGGGCGCCGGTGGTCACGCCGGGACCTGGAGCCCGTTTTCGCTGATCGCCGAGATTCGCCAGTTTTTCGACAAGACCCTGCTGCTGGCCGGTTGCCTGAACCATGGCCATGAAATTCTTGCCGCGCAAGTGCTCGGCGCGGATTTGGCCTACTTCGGTACGCGATTTATCGGCACCACTGAAAGTCATGCGCCTGACGCGTATAAGGAGATGCTCCTGACTTCCAGAGCCGCCGACATCGTCCATACTCCAGCGGTGTCGGGAGTACCGGCAAGTTTCATGCGTCGGAGCCTGGAGGCCGCCGGTTTCGACATGGCAACCCTACAAGGCAAGGGCGAGGTGAATTTCGGCTCCAAGCTCAAGCCATTGAGCGACGAAGCCAAAGCCTGGAAAACCGTGTGGTCCGCAGGCCAGGGTGTCGGAGAAATCGATGACCTGCCGGGTGTCGATCAACTGGTCGCACGTCTCGATGCCGAATACCGCAAGGCGCTGGAACTGGCGGCGGCGTTGCCCAAGCGCTGGCCGCGCTGACAGAAAAACTTGGCCAGCCCAATCCGGCTGGCCCTACACTCCATACTTGCAACACCGTCTATTACAAACAAACTCTCGCGACAAGGATGCCTCGGCCATGAGCGAAAACCGTTTCAAGATCGTCTTCGATGGCGCTCTGCAGCCAGGTGTTGACGCCACCACCGCGAAGCTCAATCTCGCCGAGCTGTTCAAAAGCGATGTCGCGGCTATCGAGCGCCTATTCAGTGGCCGGACAGTTGCGCTCAAGCGCGACCTGTCACACGCCGACGCGCAGACTTACCTTCAGGCGCTGACGAAAACCGGCATCGATGCCCGAATCGAAACAGAACCCTCGATCGAGCTGAACCTGTCCGATGTTCACGAACACGCCCCTGCCAATAACCAACCTGTCACGGCAGATCCCGATTCTCCCTATGCACCGCCCCGAGCCTCTGTCGGCGAAGCACTGCCGGAGTTTTCTGCACTCAAGGCATTCAGTTTCGTTGGCCGCATCGGTCGCTTGCGCTTTCTGGCCTGGACGATGGCGCTTACGCTGGTGACGCTTGGCGTTGGTGCCGTGCTGGCTATTTTCGGCTTCGCGCTCATTAGCACGGACTCCACTGCTGGCTTGGTCCTCGCGGGTCTGCTGGCCTTTATCCTGGTCGTGGTGCTCGCATTCATCAGCATCCAGTTCAGTGTGCAGCGCCTGCACGATATTGGCTGGTCCGGCTGGCTCTGGCTGCTGAACCTTGTACCGGTCGTGGGCAGCGTTTTTCCGTTTGTAATAATGATCGTGCCGGGTAACAACACGGCCAACCGATATGGCGCACCACCACCGCCCAACAGCAACGCGGTCAGGGTGCTGGCTTCGCTGTGGCTGGTGTTTATCGCGCTCATGTTTGTGGGCGGGCTGACTGGAGGCCTCACCGCGATCCACGATGAGTACGAAAGCGCCACCGAGAGCACCTATCAAAGCAGCTCGATGATCACCGACGAAGTTGAAGTCGAGCCGGCCGAAGAGGCCGAACAAGCACCAAATTCATCCGATGATGCAGCCGAAGCAGCCGAGGCCCCTGTAGACTCTGCGAAAGAATGAACAGCGCTCCCCGCCCGTGACACCTGCGTCGCCGGCGCGGAGCTGTTGCGATGGAGAACTGCATGACCCGTTACGCTCTGATCACTGGCGCTTCCAGCGGCATCGGCCTGGCGATGGCCGAAGCGCTGGCCCGGCGCGGCCGCAGCCTGATTCTGGTGGCCCGACAGCGTGATCAGCTGGAAAGCATTGCGATCGAACTGACTCAACGTTTTGGTGTGGAGGTGCTGTTTCGCGCCTGTGATCTGGGTGAGCCGCTGAGGCTGTCCGGATTTTTGCTGGAGCTGGAGGAAGGCGATCGGCAAATCGATTTGCTGGTCAACTGTGCCGGCATCGGTACCTGCGGTCCGTTCCTGGCCCAGGACTGGATGACCGAGCAGGACTTGATCGAAGTGAACATCCTGGCCCTCACTCGCTTGTGCCATGCCATCGGCAACAGCATGGCCCTGCAGGGCGGCGGGCAGATTCTGAACGTCGCCTCGATGGCGGCGTTCCATCCCGGCCCCTGGATGAGCACTTACTACGCCAGCAAGGCTTACGTACTGCATTTTTCCGAAGGTTTACGCGTCGAACTGAAGAAATGTGCGGTCAAGGTATCGGTGCTCTGCCCCGGCCCGACCCGCACGGCGTTTTTCCGCACCGCGCAACTGGACACCGACAAACTGGTCGAGAGCAAACTGCTGATGACTCCAGAAGAAGTCGCGCTCTATACCGTGCGCGCGCTGGCGAAAAATCGCGCCATTATTATCCCCGGTCGCCTGAATCGCTGGTTCGCGTTCCTGCCGCGGCTCGGCTCACGCTGGCTGACCCGGACAATCGCGGGCATGGTCAACAAAGCCTATTGCCCGCGCTGATCAATCCTCAAGGCAAAAGGCTGGGCTCTGAGATAACCCATGGTTACACTCAGGCCAGCCCAAACAACGGAGAAAACAGCTGTGGATACTCTGTTCACCAAGATCATCAACCGGGAAATCCCGGCGAAGATCATTTACGAGGACGACCAGGTACTGGCCTTCCACGACATCGCGCCACAGGCACCGGTGCATTTTCTGGTGATCCCGAAAAAAGCGGTGCGCACGCTTAACGACCTGACCGAGGACGACAAGGCATTGGCTGGGCATATTCTGTTCACTGCCCAGCGTCTGGCCTTGGAACTGGGTTGCGAAGAGGGCTTCCGCCTGGTCATGAATTGCAATCCACTAGGTGGGCAGACCGTCTATCACATACATATGCATGTATTGGGTCAGCGCCAGATGCACTGGCCGCCGGGCTGATCCACCATCCTACCCCTGTAGGAGCGAGCGGTGCGGCGATCCGACTTGCCCGCGAAGGCGTCCTCAAGTGCGCCAAAAGCTTCGCGGGCAAGCCTCGCTCCTACAGGATTGGTGTCGCTCCCACCGGAAATGACTCGGCGCAAACCCTCCCCCGGCCGATTGGGTTAAACTGGCCGCCGAGATTCTTCCCGGAGGTCAGCATGACTACCCAACGTCACTACTCGCCGATTGACCGTCTTCTGCTGCAAGCCGATGCCGCGATGCGGACTTTGTTGCCTTTCAGTGGTCAGCCCTACCGTCCGTCGCCGGCCATCGTGCAGCCGGATGCGCAAATGAGCGACGAGGACACCCGACACGTCGCCGGCTTGATGCGCATCAACCATACCGGTGAAGTCTGCGCCCAGGCGCTGTATCAAGGTCAGGCCCTGACCGCCAAACTGCCGAAAGTGCGCGCCGCCATGGAGCACGCCGCCGAAGAAGAAATCGACCATCTGGTCTGGTGCGAACAACGCATTCATCAGCTGGGTAGCCATACCAGCATCCTCAATCCGCTGTTCTACGGCATGTCGTTCGGGATTGGCGCGGTTGCCGGGTTGATCAGCGACAAAGTCAGCCTGGGTTTCGTTGCTGCCACCGAGCATCAGGTCTGCAAACACCTGAACGAACACCTTGAGCAACTGCCAGCCGAGGACGAAAAATCCCGGGCGATCCTGGAGCAGATGCGTATCGATGAAGAGCATCATGCTGAAAGTGCGCTGGATGCGGGTGGATTTCGTTTTCCGGCGCCGGTGAAGTTCGGGATGAGTTTGTTGGCCAAGGTGATGACGAAGAGTACTTATCGGATCTGACGGAAGCGTCTTCAGATCGGGCCTCTTCGCGAGCAAGCCCGCTCCCACAGTAGTTCTGTGAACACAGTTCCATGTGGGAGCGGGATTGCTCGCGAAGGCCATAGCACGGTCTGTCTGACAGACAGCAATAAAAAAGGCGATTACCGCAAGGTAGTCGCCTTTTTTTGTACTCGAAGATCTTAGTTTGGCATGTTGCGCGCGTAGAAGATTTCGAGCATTTCGTGTTTCACACGCTCAGTCACCAAGGCACGTTGCTCAGAGGACAGGTTGCTGGTGGCGTCGCCGAACAGGTAGTTATCCAGTTCGAAGTGCTTCAACAGCATTTTGGTGTGGAACAGGTTTTCCTGGTACACGTTCACATCAGTCATCTGGTACGCGTCGCGGGTGTCTTCGGACAAGTAGTTCTGGATCGAGTTAATCTCGTGGTCGATGAAGTGCTTCTTGCCTTCAACATCACGGGTGAAGCCGCGCACGCGGTAATCCACGGTCACGATGTCTGAATCGAACTGGTGAATCAGGAAATTGAGTGCTTTGAGCGGTGAAATGACGCCACAGGTCGACACGTCGATGTCCACACGGAACGTCGCGATACCGTCCACCGGATGGATTTCCGGGTAGGTGTGCACCGTGATGTGGCTCTTGTCGAGGTGGGCCAGGATGATTTCGGGTAACGGCCCCGGAGACTCTTCGATCTGACTGTCGGTCGGGGTCACCGGCTCTTCAGAGATCAGAATCGTGACGCTGGCGCCCTGGGGTTCATAGTCCTGACTGGCGATGTTCAGGATGTTGGCACCAATGATATCGACAACTTCTGTGAGGATCTGCGTCAGGCGCTTGGCGTTGTACTCTTTATTGATGTACTCGACGTAAGCCTGTTGGTCTTGCGGGGTTTCCGCGTAGCAGATGTCATAGATATTGAAGCTCAAGGTCTTTGTCAGGTTATTGAACCCGTGGAGCTTGAGTTTGCTTTTCACCGTTAAAACTCTCTATGTATTGCGGGCTGGCCGCGTGATCAAGCATGCCCGTCAGATGCGAACGACGCACCTGCGTAGGACGGTTAACACCTCTTCGCGATGGCGATTTTGTTTTTTCTGTTCAGGAAAGCGACCTGTGCAGACGTCAGCGATGGATCGCCAGAGTCTGCACCGCTTTTATGATAGTTGAATGTCGATTCAACCGAGTTCGATGATTTCGTAGTCGTGGGTAATCGCCACGCCAGCCGCGCCGAGCATGATCGAGGCCGAACAATACTTCTCTGCAGACAGCTCAATGGCGCGCTTGACCTGGGCTTCTTTCAGCCCGCGGCCCTTGACCACGAAGTGCATGTGGATCTTGGTGAAAACCTTCGGATCTTCGGTCGCACGCTCGGCTTCGAGGAAGGCTTCGCAGCTTTCGACGGCCTGACGGGACTTCTTGAGGATGCTGACCACATCAAAATTGCTGCAACCGCCAACACCCAGCAGAAGCATTTCCATCGGCCGGACACCCAGGTTACGACCGCCGGCATCGGGCGGACCGTCCATGACCACGACATGACCGCTGCCGGATTCGCCGAGGAACATGGCTTCGCCAGCCCATTGGATGCGTGCCTTCATCGCCAAGACTCCACTGTATAAAAAAGGGTCGCCAGCTTAGCACAGGGCCCTTGATTGGCAGCGCTTCGCCTTCCTAGGACATAACCATCTGCGTCGTAGGTAAATTCTCGAATCTTGAAGGAATGCGTCTGTTAAGCTGACGCCAATTCAATGGCGAATAGCCAGCTTTGTAGCAAATAAAAAGGATCGCAGGCTTCGCCAGCTCCTATAAAAAACAAACACCGTGCAGTCTTTTCGGGATACAACCATGGTTGCCATTACTCCCACACCCAAAATCAAGAACCTCGACAAACTGCTGATGCACTGCCAGCGCCGTCGCTATGCCGCCAAGAGCAACATCATTTGTGCAGGTGACCGCTCGGACACGCTGTTTTTCATCATCAAAGGTTCGGTAACCATCCTGATTGAGGATGACGACGGCCGTGAAATGATCATTGCCTACCTCAATTCCGGCGACTTTTTCGGCGAGCTGGGTCTGTTTGAGCAAGCCGGCCTGGAACAGGAACGCAGCGCTTGGGTGCGCGCCAAGGTCGAATGTGACGTCGCGGAAATCAGCTACGCAAAATTCCGCGAGTTGTCCCAACAAGATCCAGACATTCTTTACGTGCTCAGCGGACAAATCGCACAGCGCCTGCGCAATACCACGCGTAAGGTCGGCGACCTGGCGTTCTTCGACGTGACCGGTCGCGTTGCGCGCTGCCTGCTGGAACTGTGCAAGCAGCCTGACGCCATGACCCACCCGGACGGCATGCAAATCAAGGTGACCCGTCAGGAAATCGGCCGGATTGTCGGTTGTTCCCGTGAGATGGTCGGCCGTGTGCTCAAGGATCTGGAAGAGCGCAACCTGGTCAACGTCAAAGGCAAGACCATGGTGGTCTTCGGTACGCGCTAAGCTCGAAAACTTAAGCTCGAAAACTTAAGTTCCTAAACTTAAGCCCCGAGCATTTCAACCAGCAACTGTCGGTACAGCGCATCGAGCCGTTCCAGCGCCTCAGGAGCGGCAAACTTTTCATGCAGGGCAATGTGGCTTTCAGCGCGAACCCGCTGTTCCAGGCCACAGGCTTCATTGAAGCGATTGACCGCCGCGACCATCGACTCTCGTTCGTCATCGATCAACATCGCCCCATGCACCAGACCGACCGGACGCTGACCGCCCTTGCTCTGGCGCCAACGCTGGGCGGTGCCGACCATCTTTCGACCATCGAGGTTAACGTTGAAACGGCCGTCGCAGAACGCGCCCTCGATTTCGCCCAACGACGAAGTGCCGCCCAGCTCATCCAGTAACTGACAGATCGGATCGCACAGACGCCGGTAGCCGGTTTCGATGCGGTTCAGATCGCCTTCGCTGCGCGGTGGGGCATAAACCAGTGCGATGTTGATGGTCGATGCCGATTGCGGCACCGGCTCACCGCCGGTTTCACGCAGCAGTACCGGCCAGCCGGCGGCAGCAGATATTTCGCACGCGGCGTCGAACAGTGGCAAACGATTCAAGCGACGGGGCATGACCAACGCGCGGTCAGTGGGTTGCCAGAACAGCAGACCGAACTCCGACTCACCGGTGCACACATGGGCCAGCAGATCCTGTTCGGCGAGCAGGCCGGCTTCGATGGTCAGAGGGGTTGGTGAGGTCATAAGGTATTCCATAGGACGGTCAGTCTGTGGTGCATCTTATGCCGCCTTCGCGAGCAAGCCCGCTCCCACATTTGAACCGCGTTGTCTGGCTGAACGCGGGCTAATGTGGGAGCGGGCTTGCTCGCGAAGGGAGCGCCCCGATTTTCAATCAGTCGAGCGTAGAACCGCTCACTGGAATGCCACGCTCGGGAAAGAACAGGCGCTGCAATTCCGTACCCGGGCTTTCAGCACGCATAAACGCTTCGCCGACCAGGAACGCATACACATCGCTGATTTCCATCAGCTCGACATCGGCCCGATTGAGAATGCCACTCTCGGTGATCACCAGACGATCACGCGGGATGCGCGGCAACAGGTCGAGGGTGGTTTCCAGATTGACGTCGAAGGTGTGCAGGTTGCGGTTATTCACACCCACCAGCGGCGTGTCGAGGGTTTTCAAGGCCCGCTCCAGCTCGTCGCCATCGTGGACTTCCACCAGCACATCAAGACCGACGCTTTTGGCCACGGCAGCCAACTCGGCCATCTTCACGTCGTCCAGTGCGGAGACGATCAACAGCACGCAGTCAGCGCCCAGAGCCCGGGATTCGACGATCTGGTAAGGATCGATCATGAAGTCCTTGCGGATCACCGGCAACTTGCACGCCGCCCGAGCCTGCTGCAGATACGCATCGGCGCCCTGGAAGTAATCGATGTCGGTGAGCACCGACAGGCAAGTGGCCCCGCCCTTTTCGTAACTTCTGGCAATGTCCGCAGGCACGAAGTTCTCGCGAATCACGCCTTTACTTGGCGAAGCCTTCTTGATTTCAGCAATGACCGCTGGCTGTTTCGTCTTGGCCTGATCGATCAATGCCTTGGCGAAACCACGGGGTGCATCGGCCGCCTTGGTCAGATTTTCCAGCTCCGCGAGACTCACACGAGCGCGACGCTCGGCGACTTCCTGAACTTTGCGGGCCAGAATATTTTCCAGAACCGTCGGTAAACTCATCCCTCATTCTCCACTTTGAATACCGCGGTAAATGCACCCAATTCCTCAAGTTTTTCCCGAGCGAGGCCTGTGTGCAGCGCATCGTGCGCCAGGGCAACGCCTTCTTTCAAACTGCTGGCATGGTCGGCGGCGTACAACGCGGCGCCGGCATTAAGCACAATCATCTCTGCGGCTTTCTGACCGTTCTCGGTCTTGCGCTTGCCCAGAGCATCGCGAATCAGCTCAAGGGAGGCCGCCGGGCTTTCCACCGCCAGACCGTGCAGACTCTGGCTCTTCATCCCCAAGTCTTCGGGTTCGACCCAATACTCGGTGATCTGGTCGTTCTTCAATTCCGCCACAAAGGTCGGTGCCGCCAGACTGAACTCGTCCAGGCCATCCTTCGAGTGCACCACCAGTACGTGCTTGCTGCCCAGACGTTGCAAGACTTCGGCCAATGGCCGGCACAACGCCTGACTGAACACACCCACCACCTGATGTTTCACACCGGCCGGATTCGTAAGCGGGCCGAGCATGTTGAACAGCGTGCGCAAGCCCAGCTCGCGGCGGGGGCCGGCGGCGTGCTTCATGGCGCTGTGGTGGGTCTGGGCAAACATGAAACCGATGCCGACGTGGTCGATGCAACGCGCCACCTGAACCGGCGTCAGGTTCAGGTAGATACCCGCGGCTTCCAGCAAGTCGGCACTGCCGCTTTTGCCCGACACCGCACGGTTACCGTGCTTGGCTACGGTGCAACCGGCTGCGGCGACCACGAACGAGGAAGCCGTGGAGACGTTGAAAATGTTCGCACCGTCGCCGCCGGTGCCGACCACATCGACCACGCCGTCGAGGGTATTGAGTTCAACCTTGTCCGCCAACTCGCGCATCGCCGTCACGGCGCCGACGATCTCATCGATGCTTTCGCTCTTCATGCGCATGGCCATCATGAACGCGCCGATCTGCGCATCCGTGCATTGCCCGGTCATGATTTCGCGCATGACATCGCGCATCTCATCGGTACTGAGGTCGAGGTGGCCGACGATACGGCTCAGGGCTGTCTTGATATCCATGGAAAGTCCTTAGCGCGTGCCGCCGGTTTGTTTGAGGAAGTTGGCGAACAGCTCGTGCCCCTGTTCGGTGAGGATAGACTCAGGGTGGAATTGCACACCTTCGATGTTCAGCGTCTTGTGGCGCAGCCCCATGATCTCGTCGACCGAGCCGTCTTCAAGCTGGGTCCAGGCGGTCAGTTCCAGGCAATCGGGCAGGGTTTCGCGCTTGACGATCAGCGAGTGATAGCGGGTGACCGTCAGCGGGCGATTCAGGCCTTCGAATACGCCCTTATCCTCGTGGAATACCGGGCTAGTCTTACCGTGCATGACTTGACGGGCACGGACCACATCGCCACCAAAGGCTTGGCCGATGGACTGGTGACCCAGGCAAACGCCGAGAATCGGCAGCTTGCCGGCGAAGTGCTTGATCGCTTCGATGGAAATACCGGCTTCGGTCGGGGTGCAAGGACCGGGCGACACGACAATGCGCTCAGGCTTGAGGGCTTCGATTTCGGCAATGGTGAGTTCATCGTTGCGCACGACTTTGACCTCGGAGCCCAGCTCGCCAAGGTATTGCACAACGTTGTAAGTAAAAGAGTCGTAGTTATCGATCATCAGCAACATGGCGTTAAGAACCTCTTGAATTTACTGACTTTGAATACAGCCTTCGAATGATTTACCCGCAGCGTCCTGCACTTTGTCAGTCGCTGGAGTCGCGCTGCAAAGCGGTTTGTCTTGCGGGTAAAGAAGGCAAAGCGGTAAAGATCCGGCCGGGCCGGCAGAAGGATTCAGGCGCGCCAACGCCAACGGGCGTGTGCCTTGATGACTTGATCCAGAAGTTTGCTGACGATCAACACGGGGAAGGTCTCATTTATACGTCTTGGCACAGTAACTTAGCTGGGCAGAGCGTGCAATATGGGGCGATCGAAGCGCGTGAAACAATCGACGGGTTCGCGCCGAACGGCAACAGGCTCTATAGTTTTTGGCACTATCGTTTTGCTCACTACAACAATAACAAACGGACTTGCTCATGATCAGACAGACGTTGGCTGTACCGCTTGCCGGCTGCTTGCTCGCTATGGCCTGCACCCAGGCGATCGCGGCGCCCAACCCTTATTCGAATTTCATCGTCTTCGGCGATAGCCTCAACGATGCCGGGCAGTTTACCGACACGGGCGGCCCTCCCGGTTCGACCCTGCGCTTCACCAACCGGACCGGACCGGTTTACCAGAACGGCAGCGGCGAAATCTATTCCGCCAACTCGACCCAACTGCTGGGTGAAAGGCTCGGGTTTTCACCGGACCAGACGGCCGCTTCAACTTCGGCGGCGCGTGCGGCCCAGGGCCTGCCGGATGGCAATAACTGGGCCGTTGGAGGTTACCGCACCGACCAGATCCTCACCTCGATCACCAGCGTATCCGCTACGGGTGAACGCACGCGTTCGGGCTATCTGCCGACAAACAACTTCAGCGCCGATCCGAATGCGCTGTATTACATTTCCGGGGGTGGTAACGATTTTCTTCAGGGACGTGTACAAAGTGGTGCTCAGGCGAATGCCGCTGCGGATCGACTGGCAAACAGCGTCCAGGTTTTGCAGGCCGCCGGCGCCCGGTACATCGTGGTATGGCTGCTGCCCGACCTGGGTTTGACGCCCGCCATCAATGGCACGCCCCAGCAGACACCCACCTCACTACTGAGCTCTGCCTTCAACCGGCAACTGGTCACCCGTCTCGCGGGGATCGAAGCCGAAATCATCCCGCTGAACATTCCGTTGCTGCTGCAGGAAACCTTCGCCGACCCGGCGCGATTCGGTTTTGCTACAGGCCAGAACCTGACGGCGACCTGTTTCAGCGGCAACAGCTGCACCGAAAACCCTACGTATGGGATCAACAGTGCCACGCCGGATCCCAGCAAGCTGATTTACAACGATGGGGTCCATCCGACTGAAGCCGGGCAAAAACTGATTTCCGACTACGCCTACTCCCTACTGGCTGCGCCGTGGGAGCTGACATTACTGCCGGAAATGGCCCACGCCACCTTGCGCGCGCACCAGGACGAACTGCGTAGTCAGTGGCAATCCGACTGGGAAAACTGGCAAGCCGTCGGCCAATGGCGCGCGATTGTTGCCGGCGGTGGTCAGCATCTGGATGTCGATAGCCAAAGCAGCGGAGCCAGCGCCGACGGCAGCGGCTACAACCTGAATATCGGCGGCAGCTATCGCCTTAATGAAGCTTGGCGCGTCGGTGTGGCAGCAGGCTTCTATCGCCAGAACCTGGAAGCAGGCAGCAACGATTCGGACTACAAACTCAATAGCTATCTGGCGACCGCCTTCGCCCAGTTCCAGCAGAATCGCTGGTGGGCCGATGCCGCATTGACCGGTGGCAAGCTGGATTACGACAATCTCGAACGCAAATTCGACCTGGGTGTCAGCGAAGGCGCGGAAAAGGGTGATACCGATGGCTATCTCTGGGCGTTCAGCACTCGCCTTGGCTACGACATTGCCCAAGCGGGCAGCGAATGGCACCTGTCACCGTTCATCAGCGCCGATTACGCCAAAGTGGAAGTCGACGGCTACTCGGAAAACAGCAACCGCTCCACGGCACTGACTTTTGATGATCAGACCCGAGACTCAAAACGCCTGGGTGTCGGCTTGCAGGGCAAATACAACTTCACCCGTCAGACCCAAGTATTTGGCGAATATGCCCACGAGCGCGAGTACGAAGATGACGTTCAGAAGGTAAACATCGCCCTCAACAGCCTGCCGGTAAATGACTTCACGCTCGAAGGTTATACGCCGCAGAGCCACTTGAACCGTGTGAGCCTGGGGGTCAGCCACAAGTTGACCGCCGACCTGGCATTGCGTGGTGGTTACTCTTTCCGCAAGGATGATGACTTTACCCAGCAGGGCATCAACGTTGGGGTGACGTTGGATTTCTAAACCGCAGGCAATAAAAAAACGCGGCGCCCTCATAGGCGCCGCGTTTTTTCAGGTGGTGAGATCCATGTGGGAGCGAGCCTGCTCGCGATAGCGATGAGTCAGGCAACATCAATGTCAGCTGTGCTGGCCCCATCGCGAGCAGGCTCGCTCCCACAGGTATTGCATGAACTCAGGTGTCTGGCGTCTGCTCGGCCAGGGCCACGGCGCGGAACATGGCGCGGCGCTTGTTCAGGGTTTCTTCCCATTCCAGCGCCGGCACCGAGTCAGCAACGATGCCGCCACCCGCCTGTACGTGCAGTTCGCCGTTCTTGATCACCGCGGTGCGGATCGCAATCGCGGTGTCCATGTTGCCGTTCCAGGCGAAGTAACCGACCGCGCCGCCGTAGACGCCACGCTTGACCGGTTCCAGCTCGTCGATGATTTCCATCGCGCGAATCTTCGGCGCACCAGACAAGGTGCCCGCCGGCAGGATCGCCCGCAGTGCGTCCATCGCCGTCAGCCCGGCCTTCAATTGGCCGGTAACGTTGGACACGATGTGCATCACGTTGGAATAACGCTCGATCACCATCTTCTCGGTGAGTTTCACCGAACCGATCTCCGAAACGCGACCGGTGTCGTTGCGGCCCAGATCGATCAGCATCAAGTGCTCGGCGATTTCCTTGTCGTCCGACAGCAGGTCTTTTTCCAGCGCCAGATCAGCCTCTTCGTTGGCGCCTCGCGGACGGGTGCCGGCAATCGGGCGCACGGTGATCAGGTTGTCTTCGACCCGCACCAGTACTTCCGGCGAACTGCCAACGACGTGGAAGTCGCCGAAGTTGAAGAAGTACATGTAAGGCGTCGGGTTGAAGCAGCGCAACGCCCGGTACAGGTCGATAGGCGCAGCCTTGAAGTCGATCGACATACGCTGGGACGGCACAACCTGCATGCAGTCACCGGCCAGGATGTATTCCTTGATGGTGTCGACGGCTTTTTCGTAATCGTCCTGGGTGAAGCTCGAGCGGAACACCGGATCAGCCGATTGTTGTTTGCTGAAGTCCAGGCCACGGCGCGGAGTGATTGGCTGACGGAGTTGTTCCAGCAGCGTTTGCAGACGCGCCTGACCTTGCTCGAAGGCATCTTCCTGCGACGGGTCGGCCAGGACGATCGCGTGCATTTTGCCCGCGAGGTTGTCGAACACCACCACTGCATCGGAGACCATCAGCAGAATGTCCGGTACACCCAGTGGATCCGGGTTCGGGCATTTGCCCAGACGCTTCTCCACGTAGCGCACGCAGTCATAACCGAAGTAGCCCACCAGACCGCCATTGAAGCGCGGCAGACCGGCGATGGTCGGCACGTTGTAGCGCGCCTTGAAAGCTTCGACGAAGGCCAAGGGGTCTTCAACGTCGTGGCTTTCGATCTCGACGCCGTCGTGGGTCACGCTGACGTGGTGATCGTGAACCCGCAGCACGGTGCGGCACGGCAGGCCAATGATCGAATAACGGCCCCATTTTTCGCCGCCCTGCACCGACTCCAGCAGGTAGGAGTTCGGCTCGTCGGCCAGTTTCAGGTAGATCGACAATGGCGTGTCGAAGTCGGCCAGGGTTTCGCAGGCAAGCGGGATGCGGTTGTAGCCGGCAGCGGCCAAACGCAGGAATTCTTCGCGGATCATGAGGTGCCTCGTGGCTTGAGGGTCTAACGGTCAGGTGTGCAAACGCGCCGGTATGCCGGCCAGGAACAAGTCAGGCGCGCCAACGCCAGCGGGCCAGGGCCTTGATGACTTTCATCCAGAGTTTGCGAGTGACCACCACGATGGCGTTTCCAGGAGGGGATTGAACAGCGTCGGGCAACGTTATCTCAGCGGCCGGATCCAGGCAACCGGGAATTAGTTTGCGCAGATCATCGATCACCAGCGCCGGCAATTCTTCGGCAATCGGTCGACCATGGTTATAGCCGTAACTGAGGGCCACGCACTTGACCCCCGCCGCTTTCGCCGCCAGCACATCGCTGCGCGAGTCGCCGACGAACAACGATTGCGACGCCGGAATGTTGGCCATTTTCATCACGAAAAACAGCGCGGCCGGGTCAGGTTTCTTATTCGGCAGGGTGTCGCCACCGATGATCCATTTGAAGTAACGGCCGATCTTCATCTGATCCAGCAGCGGCGCGACAAAGCGCTCCGGCTTGTTGGTGATCAGCGCCATTTCGATGCCTTGTTTATTCAGCCACTTGAGGGTGTCACGCACGCCGGGGTAAACCACCGTCAAATCGTGACCGTCCTCATAAAAGCCGTTGAACAATTCCAGGGCATGCTCGGCCTCGACCTCATCGACGCCCTCGGCGTCGATGTGATTAGCCAAGGCCCGGCGCACCAGCATGTGCACCCCGTTGCCAACCCACTCCCGCACCGGTTCGATACCGGCAGGTTGACGCCCGAGTTTGAGCAGCATGTTATCCACGGCCGCCGCGAGATCAGGGACCGAATCGACCAGCGTGCCATCCAGATCGAACATCACCAGCCGCGGCAGACGCCCGGGGAACAGCTGCTCAAAACCACTCATGGGCGAGCCAGCGCCAGTTCGGAGCGCATTTTCTCAATCACTTCCTGGTAGTTCGGCGCATTGAAGATCGCCGAACCGGCGACGAAGGTGTCGGCGCCAGCCGCAGCGATTTCGCGAATGTTGTTCACGTTGACCCCTCCGTCGATCTCCAGGCGGATATCACGACCGGAGGCATCAATCAGCGCCCGCGCTTCACGCAACTTGTCGAGAGTGCCGGGAATGAACTTCTGCCCGCCGAAACCCGGGTTGACGCTCATCAGGAGGACCATGTCGACCTTGTCCATCACGTACTTGAGCACATCCAGCGGGGTCGCCGGGTTGAACACCAGGCCCGCCTTGCAGCCGCCTTCGCGGATCAATTGCAGGGAACGGTCGACGTGCTGCGTGGCTTCCGGGTGGAAGGTAATGTAGGTCGCACCGGCTTCGATGAAGTCACCGACGATGCGGTCCACCGGGCTGACCATCAGGTGCGCGTCGATCGGCGCGGTCACGCCGTACTTGCGCAGCGCGGCGCAGACCATCGGGCCGATGGTCAGGTTTGGCACGTAGTGATTGTCCATGACATCGAAGTGCACGAAGTCGGCGCCGGCGGCCAGGACGTTGTCCACTTCCTCGCCCAGGCGGGCGAAGTCGGCGGAGAGAATCGACGGAGCAATGACGAAGGGCTGCATGACGCACCTTTTTTGAGCAGAATCACGATGGCGCGCATTGTATACCTCATGCTTTGACGCGCGCACCGTGCTGCGATGATTGGGTACTAATAGGCCGCTCGGTAGATCTTCTCGATATCGACAGCACTCAGCTTGCGCGGATTGTTGCGCATCAGGCGCTCGATGCCGGCGGCTTCCGCGGCCATGGCCGGGATCGCGTCCTCGGGCACCCCGAAACTGCGCAGGCCCAACGGGATTTCCACCGCGGCACACAGCTCGGTCATCGCCTCCACGGCTTTGTCCGCCGCTTCGTTCGCGCTCAGATGAGCAGTCTTCACCCCCATGGCCTCGGCAATATCCTGCATACGCTCCACGCAAGCCATCTTGTTCCAGGTCATGACATACGGCAGCAGCAAGGCATTGCTGACGCCATGGGCGATGTTGAAACGCCCACCCAACGGATACGCCAACGCATGCACCGCGCCGACCCCGGCATTGCCGAACGCCATGCCGGCCATCAGGCTGGCGGTGGCCATGTCTTCGCGGGCCTGCAGATGAGATGGATTGGCGTAGGCCTTGGGCAGCGCCTTGGTAATCAGCTTGATCGCGCCAATGGCCAGGGCATCGGTGATTGGCGAGGCATTAAGCGACAGGTAGGACTCGATGGCATGCACCAGCGCATCGACGCCACTGGCAGCGGTGACACTGCGCGGGCAGGTCAGGGTCATTTGCGGGCTGACCAGCGCCACATCCGGCAACAGGTAATCGCTGACTATGCCCTTCTTCAGCTGCGCGACCTTGTCGGAGAGGATGGCCACGTTGGTCACTTCCGAACCGGTGCCGGCAGTGGTCGGGATGGCAATCAGCGGCGGGCCTTTGCGCGGCACCTGATCGACGCCGAACAAATCCTCCAGGGCGCCGTGGTAACCGGCATAGGCTGCAACACTCTTGGCGATGTCGATGGCACTGCCGCCACCGAGGCCGATCAGTCCGTCATGCCCGCCTTCACGGTAAACCCGCATGCAATCTTCGACGATGGCGATTTCCGGGTCCGGCAACACCCGGTCGAAAATCTCGTAACTGCGCTCGCCCAGCTGCGCCAGCGCCAGCTCTACCGTGCCGGACTTGACCAGAGCGGCGTCGGTAACGATCAGCGGGTTGTCGACATCCAGGCGTGTGAGCTCAGCCGCCAGTTGCTCGATGGCACCTGCGCCGGTGATCAGTTTGTGAGCGATTTTGAAAGAGGAAAGACTCATGTGCGCAGCCTCTTATAGATAGGGGAGCTGGGCACAATAGTAGCTGGGGATTGGGGTTTGTCTGCTATTCAGATCATAAATGACCGAACATGCATGGCGGGATCGATACAAATCAAATGTGGGAGCGGGCTTGCTCGCGAAAGCGGAGTGTCAGCCGACGTGTATGTCGAATGTTCCGCCGCCTTCGCGAGCAAGCCCGCTCCCACATTTTGAGCTGTGTGTAATTTCAGACCTGCGCGGTGCGCAGTTTTTCGCTGCGCCCGCGCAGCCACTCCAGCGTCAGCAACAGGATCACCGAGAACGCAATCAGCAGCGTCGCGGCAGCGGCGATCGTCGGGCTGAGGTTTTCACGGATGCCGCTGAACATCTGCCGAGGCAAGGTCGCTTGTTCCGGACCGGCAAGGAACAGCGTCACCACCACTTCGTCGAACGAGGTGGCGAAGGCAAACAGCGCACCGGAAATCACGCCCGGCGCAATCAACGGCAATGTCACTCGACGAAACGCGGTCAACGGCGAAGCCCCCAGACTTGCAGCGGCCCGTACCAGGTTCTGGTTAAACCCCTGCAAGGTCGCCGACACCGTGATGATCACAAACGGCACACCCAATACGGCGTGCACGACGATCAGCGAGATGTAGCTATTGCCAAACCCCAGCGGGGCAAAAGTCAGGTAACTGGCCACACCAATGATCACTACCGGCACCACCATCGGCGAAATCACCAGCGCCATCACCAGCGGTTTGCCCGGGAAATCACCCCGGGTCAGGCCGATTGCCGCCAGCGTGCCGAAGATCATCGCCAGCACCGTCGCGGCCGGGGCCACGATCATGCTGTTCTTCAACGAACGCATCCATTCCGCCGAGGCAAAGAAGTCCTGGTACCAGTGCAGCGAGAAGCCTTGCAGCGGATAGACCAGAAAACTCCCCGAGTTGAACGACAGCGGAATGATCACCAGCACCGGCAGGATCAGGAACAACAGGATCAGCCCGCAGAGAATGCGCAAGCTGTAGAACCACACCCGTTCGATGGGCGACATATAAGGACTCAGCATTTCATTCTCCCCTTAGCTCAGGCGCAGGCGACTGGCGCCCACCAGCCAGCTGTAAATCAGATAAAGCACCACAGTCGCCAGCAGCAATAGCCCACCGAGAGCGGTCGCCATGCCCCAGTTGATGCTGGTGTTGGTGTAGAAGGCGACGAAATAACTGACCATCTGATCGTTCGGGCTGCCCAGCAACGCCGGGGTGATGTAGTAGCCGATGGCGAGGATAAACACCAACAGGCAACCGGCGCCGACACCGGCATAGGTCTGCGGGAAATACACCCGCCAGAAACTGGCGAACGGATGGCAGCCGAGGGAAATCGCTGCGCGCATGTAAGTCGGCGAGATGCCTTTCATCACGCTGTAGATCGGCAGAATCATGAACGGCAGCAGGATGTGCACCATCGAGATGTAAACCCCGGTGCGGTTGAATACCAGCTCCAGCGGTTTATCGATGATGCCCATGGCCATCAGACCGCTGTTGATCAAGCCGCCCGATTGCAGCAACACGATCCACGCGGCGACTCTCACCAGAATCGAGGTCCAGAACGGCAACAGCACCAGAATCATCAACAGGTTGCTTTGCCGCGATGGCAGGTTCGCCAGCAAGTAGGCCAGCGGATAGGCCAGCACCAGGCAAATCACGGTGATGATCAGGCCCATCCAGAAGGTCCGGGCAAAGATATCGAGGTAGATCGCCTGATCGGGGGTGGCCGGGGCCACTTCGCCGAGGTCGTCGATACGGTGGTCGACGGCGGCCAGCAGGTAATAAGGCGTGATGTTACTGGTGTTGCGACGCACGACCTGCCAATAGGCCGGGTCGCCCCAACGCTCGTCCAGCGCTTCCAGCGCTTCTTTATAAGAAGCCGGCTCCGTGGCGAACGGCAAGGCGCGTGCGGTTTTGGTCAGCAGGCTGCGGTAGCCGGCCAACTCCATGTTCAAGCGCTTGGACAAGTCACCCAAGGTCTGATTCTTGCGGGCTTCGGCGAGGTCTTCGCTGGCGGCCTTGTACACAGGCTCTGCCGGCAGGCCTCGGCCATCCCAACTGGCGATGGCAGCCACGGTGCGCGGCATGGCGCCGACCACTTCCGGGTTACCGACGCTTTTGTAGAGCAGCGCCACGATCGGCACCAAAAACACCAACAACAGAAACAGCACCAACGGCGCGATCAAGGCTTGTGCTTTCCAGCGGTTGATCCGCTCGGCGTGCTTGAGCCGCTGCTTCAAGGTGGGGTCAGTGCCCGCGTTCACGGGAACGGCGATAGCCATGGCGTACTCCGGAAATCTTTGATCATTGCAAAGGTGGCAAACGCCGCCTCGAACTTTTGGTGCTGATCGTTCCCACACTCTGCGTGGGAACGCATCCAGTGACGCTCTGCGTCACAGGGACGCGGAGCGTCCCGGGCGGCATTCCCACGCAGAGCGTGGGAACGATCATCCGGTCAACCGTCGTCCCGTGTAGCGTGGTTACTTGGCAGCCCAGGAATTGAAGCGCTGCTCCAGTTGCTCGCCGTTGTCAGCCCAGAAGCTGACGTCGATCTGCACCTGGTTGGCGATGTTTTCCGGGGTGGTCGGCATATCCTTCAGAACATCCTTGGACAGCAATGGCACGGCTTGGGTGTTGGCCGGGCCGTAAGCGATGTTTTCCGAATAGGTCTTCTGTTGCTGCGGTTGCACCGAGAACGCGATGAATTTCTTCGCCGCTTCGGCACGGGTTTTATCCAGGCCTTTTGGAATCGCCCATGCGTCGAAGTCGTAGATACCGCCGTTCCACACCACTTTCAGGTTGCTTTCTTTCTGTACCGCCGCGATCCGGCCGTTGTAGGCCGAGCTCATGACCACGTCACCGGAGGCGAGGTATTGCGGCGGTTGCGCGCCGGCTTCCCACCACTGAATGCTTGGCTTGAGCTCATCAAGTTTCTTGAACGCACGGTCCTGACCATCTTTGCCGGCCAACACTTTGTAGACGTCTTTCGGTGCAACACCATCGGCCATCAAGGCGAATTCCAGGGTGTACTTGGCGCCTTTACGCAGGCCGCGTTTGCCCGGGAATTTCTTGGTGTCCCAGAAATCCACCCAGCTGGTCGGAGCGGTTTTCAGTTTGTCGGCGTTGTAGGCCAGCACGGTCGACCACACGAAGAAGCCCACGCCGCACGGCTGGATAGCGCCTTTGACGTAGTCTTCGGTCTTGCCGAACAGCGCAGGATCGAGTTGCTCGAACATGTCTTCGTCGCAACCACGGGACAGTTCTGGCGATTCAACTTCCACCAGGTCCCAGGACACGCTCTTGGTGTCGACCATGGCTTTGACCTTGGCCATCTCACCGTTGTATTCGCCAGCAACGATCTTGCCGTTGCCCGCCGCTTCCCACGGTGCGTAAAAGGCTTTGGCCTGCGCCGCCTTGTTCGCCCCGCCAAAGGACACCACAGTCAGGTCCGGGCCCGCCGCCATCGCGTGTGCCGCACCCATCATGCCTACGACCAGGGCGGTGAATTTCAGGGATCTCAACATTTATTGTTCTCTCCACGTGCAGGGTTGGTGTTGGTGAAGCAGGGGGCGATCAATGCGCCTCTAAAAGTGGGTCGAGCGCGCGAACGTGTTCGACCTGCCAGCCAAGCGGTACCACATCGCCGACGGCGAGCGCGGGATCGAGCTCGGCAATCGGTTGTTTCACAAAAAAGTCGGTCTTGCCGCAGACTTCCAGGCGAACCCGGACGTGGTCGCCCAGATAGATGAATTCCGCCACCCTCCCTGAGAAGCGGTTGACGCAGGACTCGCTCGAACCATTGAGGCTCACGCGCTCCGGGCGAATCGACAGCGTGACGGGTTCGCCGGTCTTGCCGACATTGACTGCGAGCGCTTCGACTTTTTCGCCGCGACCGAGCTCGACCACACAACGATCGCCGGTATGGCTGTGCAAGCGGCCGTTGAGGCGGTTGTTCTCGCCGATGAAGTTGGCGACGAAGGTGTTTTTCGGCTCTTCATAGAGGGAGCGCGGTGGCGCGATCTGCTGGATTTCACCTTGATGGAAAACCGCCACCCGGTCGGACATGGTCAGGGCTTCGCCCTGGTCGTGGGTCACGTAGACCACGGTCACACCGAGGCGCTGGTGCAGGTGTTTGATTTCCATCTGCATGTGTTCACGCAGTTGTTTGTCCAGCGCGCCGAGAGGTTCGTCCATCAGCACCAGTTGCGGTTCGAACACCAACGCACGGGCCAAGGCCACACGCTGCTGCTGGCCACCGGACAGTTGCGCCGGATACCGCTGGGCGAAGGTGTCGAGCTGAACCATGCTCAACACACGCTTGACCCGGTCACTGACATCGCTCTTGTTCAAGCCGCGCACGGTCAGCGGGAACGCCAGATTCTCGGCAACCGTCATGTGCGGGAACAACGCGTAGTTCTGGAACACCATGCCAATGTCGCGTTTATGCGGCGGCACGTTGTTGATGGAACGCCCGGCCAGTTGGATTTCGCCGGCGGTCGGCGTTTCGAAACCGGCGAGCATCATCAGACTGGTGGTCTTGCCGGAGCCGGACGGCCCGAGCAAGGTGAGGAATTCGCCTTTGCGAATATCCAGGTTGAGGTCTTTGACGATCAGGTTCTCGCCGTCGTAGCTCTTTTGCACTCCACGAAAGCTGACCAGAATATCGCTGGCCCCTGCGCTTGAATCAACCTGGCTCATACCCACACCTTTGTTATTGATGACTGCTGTGGACTAAGCCTAGTGGACGCTGGGAGCGGCGCAAATCGGGGCGCAGGAGAGAATCGCCTCAGCCGGTTGGAAGATTGGGGGTAGGGATTGCCCTACAAGGATGGCGGGGATGGATATGTCGATTCGGGATCGCGACAGGCGGTGAGCTGTAAGCCACAAAAACAGGCAAAAAGCTATGCGTAAAGGGTGTCGTTATTGGATATGCCCACGATTGGATGTTCAAAGGAGATTCCCTGTGGGAGCGGGCTTGCTCGCGAAGGCGGTGTGTCATTCAACGCATGTATCGACAGGTAGCCCGCCTTCGCGAGCAAGCCCGCTCCCACATTGGATTGCAGTGAATCAGTGGGATTGGGTGTGTCAGAGGAGTTTGTGTTCCATCGCGTACTTCACCAGTTCGGCCAGGGAGGTGATGTTGAGTTTCTGCATCAGCCGCGCCTTGTGGGTGCTGATGGTTTTGCTGCTCAGGGCCAGTTGTTGGGCGATGTCGTTGACGTTGGCGCCTTGGGCCAGGCGTTCGAATACCGAGAACTCACGCTCCGACAGCAACGAGTGCAACGGGCGCGAATCCGTCAGGCCGACTTCGAAGACCATCCGGTCGGCCAGGTCCGGGTCGATGTATCGCCCGCCCGCCGCGACTTTGCGGATTGCCGTCAGCAGCAATGCCGGATCGCTGTCCTTGGTCGCATAGCCTGCGGCGCCAACCTTTAACGCTCGTGCGGCCATTTGCGCTTCGTCGTGCATCGACAACACCAGAATCGCCGGGGGATTGTTCAGCGCGCGAATCCGCGGGATCGCTTCCAGGCCGTTGACGCCTGGCATGGAGATATCCAGCAACACCACTTCGCAGGGAACATGGCGCAAGGTCTCGAGCAACTGCTCGCCATTGCTCGCCTCCCCTACCACCAGCAAGTCCTTGGCCAGGCCGATCAATTGCTTGATGCCTTCGCGAACGATGGTGTGGTCTTCGGCTACCAGTACACGGATCACGTTCTTCTCCATTCTTCTTATGTCAGAGCCAAGATCATTCGCGAGCAAGCCCGCTCCCACATTTGGAATGCGTTCTCCCCTGTGGGAGCGGGCTTGCTCGCGAAGGCGCCAGTCCAAACAACTTAAAACCATCAGGCTTCATCCAGCGGCACTCGCACACTCAGGGTCGTGCCCTCCCCCGGCTCACTCTCAAGCGATAACTGCCCGCCCATGATCAACACCCGCTCACGCATGCCGACCACACCGAAGGATGTCGGCCTGCCAGTGACGGCGACAAATCCTACGCCATCATCGCTGACAGTCAGACAGAGTTCATTGCCCTCAAGGGTCAGCGTCAGTTCAACAGTATGCGCCTGGGCGTGGCGCATGACATTGGTCAACGCTTCCTGAAGGATCCGGAACAGCCCGATGGCCTTGGCATCGCTGAGCATCGGCAAGTTATCCGGCACCTGCACCAGGCACGGAATCTGCGTGCGCGCTTCGAACCGCCGCGCCTGCCATTCGATAGCCGAGGCAATCCCGGCATCCAGAATCGGCGGCCGTAGCGCCGTGGCCACATCGCGCACCAGTTGAAACAGCTGAGCGATCAAACGCTTCATGCTGTTCAAGCGCTCGTGCAGGCCCGGATCAAGCTGGGCGTAGGCCAATTCGCACATGGACGTTTCCAGCTTCAGCACGGTCAACATCTGACCCAGCTCGTCGTGAACTTCCCGGGCGATGCGGGCCTTTTCCTCTTCCCGCACGCTCTCCAGGTGGGCGGACAACTCACGCAATTGCTCGCGAGAGCTGGCCAGTTCCAGTTCGATGCGCTTGCTCTCGGTGATGTCCCAGACGATCCCGTCCCAGACATAGGCGCCGTCTTCGAGGCGGCGAGTGATGGCTTTGATCTCGGCCCAGCGCTGCTCGCCCTGACGGGTCAGAATCCGTCCCTGCCACGACCAGTCGCTGTCGGTGTCCAGTGCATGGTCCTGAGTCTGGTGATAACTGGCCTTGTCATCCGGATGCACCAGGCTGCGCAGGCCTTTGTCCCGATGGGCCAACGTGGCCGGCGAATACCCCACCAGGCTCTCGCTGCCTTCGCTGATGTAGGCAAAGTCGATCTGCCCTGTCACCGGCGCGCGCTCCAGACGAAAGACCAGGCCGGGGACGTTGGCGGCGATCCCTTGCAGCCGCGCCTCGCTTTCCTGCAATGCAGCCAGGGCGCGACGACGCTCGGTGACATCATTGAGGTAAACCACCAGGTATTCGCCTTCGCGAAAACGCAAGAAGCTCAACGAAACATCCGCCGGCAAAATACTGCCATCCGCTCGCACGCAATTAGTTTCGAAACTTTGCGGCCCTTCTTCACTGGCCCGAGCGCGTTTCCACAGGTTCAGCCAGCGGTCCATGTGCAAACCGGGTTCGAAGTCGATCAAGGGCCGATCAATGATCCCGCCCGCCGGATAGCCGAGCATGGTTTCGGCCGCCCGGTTGGCGTAACGCACATGGCTGTCCCAGTTGACCCAGAGGATGCCGACAGTGCTCTGATCGATGGAAAACTGCGTGAGGCGCAAGGCCTCTTCGCTGGCCTCGCGCAGGGCAATGTCTTCGCGCGCCGCCAGCAAGCGTTGCTCCAGACTGTGTTGCTGACGACGTTGCCAAAACACAATGGCCATGCTGCTCAGCAACAACATCACCAAGAGCAGGCTGAGGTTTTGCCAGAAACCCGGCGACTCGGACAGCCGCGGATACTTGGGTTGCAGCCATTGATTGTGCAGTTGCTCCAGGTCCTTGGCCGGAATCGCCCGCAGCGCGTTTTCGACGATACCGGCCAACTCCGGCCAGTCCCGACGCGTGGCCACTCGCAGCAGTTGCGGGAAGCCTATATCGCCCACCACGACCAGCCCGGAGAACTCAGGCTCGACAGACAGACGTCCGAACTGCGCTTCATCGACCACCGCGTAACCGGCCTGCTGACTCAACAACAATTGCAGCGCCTGGCGCTCCAGGGGCACGCCTTGCAGGTTCAGATGGGGATAGTTACTGCGCAAATAATCGGCGGTGGCGCTGGGCATGCGCACGGCGACGCGGGTCTGACTGTCGAGCTTTTCCAGCTCTACTGCACCGGTGCTCTTCTGGTCGCTGACCACCAGTTGCGGCACCCGCATGTAAGGGTCGGAAAATTGCCAGAACCGCAAACCTGCGGGGGTTTGCGTCAGCCCCGGTGCGATATCGATGTCGCCTTCACGCGCCGCGGCTTCCAGTTGTGCAAGATCAGGATAATTGCGCCAGCTCAACTCGATCTTGAGCGCTTTGGCCAGCCACTTCATCAGCTCGACATTAACCCCGGACAGGCGCTGCAAGCGGCGATCGTATTGGGCATAAGGTGTTTGCAACACCACCCCGACCCGCAACTCGCCATGCTGCGCCAGCCATTGCTGTTGCGCTGGCGACAGGTGCACGACGTGCGCTGGTGGCGCGGGCGCCGCCCAGCCCATCAAGGGAAGCCACAAACAGCCGATAACCCACAGGCAGCGAAAATGCATCATCGAAGTCTCACACACTGACAAATACTGACCAACCCATTAGGCTGCCGGATTAACTTCTGGCCTGGAATATCCGATGCCCCCTGTCTACCGCCTGGCACTGCCAGCATTGTGCCTGTCGTTGATCCTGCCTTGCGCGTTTTCCGTCGAGGCGGCCGACCCGGCACCTGCCGCTGCGGAAAAACCCGCAGAAGAAAAACCGGTCGAACGTCAGCCTCTGCTTGAGCGTAGTCAGGAAGAAGCGGCAGCACTTGAGCGAAAAATCCCTGCGCAGGAACAGCAACAACTGCAAGCCGGCACCGACAACTTTCTCGCCTTGTGGAAACCGGCCAATACCACCGAACCCAAAGGCGCGGTGATTATCATCCCGGGCGCCGGCGAAACCGTTGACTGGCCGCAAGCGATCAGCCCATTGCGGCGCAAGTTGCCGGACGTCGAGTGGAGCAGCCTGAGTATCACCTTGCCGGACCTGCAAAGCGATGCCATTGCGCCACGTATCGTCGAAGTGGCGCCAACACCCAAAGCGCCTGATGCCGGCAGCAAAGAAGCCACGACCCCGGCGCCCATCGAACAGGCGGCCGGCGGCGAAGCGGATGTGGCCGACAAGGCTATCGTCGAAACCACCGAAGAACAGGCCAAAGCAGACGCGGAGCGAATCTTCGCCCGTATCGATGCAGCCATCGCCTACGCCGAACAGCAAAGCGCTCGCAGCATCGTCGTGTTGGGCCATGGTACCGGCGCTTACTGGGCCGCGCGTTATCTGAGCGAGAAGCAGCCATCGCAAGTCGAGAAGTTGGTGATGGTCGCCGCTCAGACGCCTGTTACAGCGATGCCGGGGCTGGCTGAGCTCACACCTACCTTGAAGCTGCCTACCGCAGATATCTTCTATATGGATAAGCCGGGGGATCGTAACGCGGCGCTGGAACGTTTGCAGGCCAGCAAGCGCTTGAAAACGTCGGGGTTCAGTCAGGTTTCGCTCAAGGCGCTGCCGGGGAATGCCAAGGCCGAGCAAGAGCAGTTGGTTCGGCGGGTGCGGGGTTGGTTGAATCCGCAGAACGCGGCAGACTGATAGATCGGCGGCGCGCCCTTCGCGAGCAAGCCCGCTCCCACATTAGATCGCGTTCAGGCAGGCAACGCCGATCAAATGTGGGAGCGGGCTTGCTCGCGAAGGCGATAGCACTGTCAACACAACTCTGCCCTGCTAACGAAAATCCCGCCGCTCACGAATCAACGTGTAGGCAGTATGCAATTCACGAGTCTTGTCCGTAGCCTCGCGAACCTGCAAAGCCGTTGCACCGCTGCCAGCAATCTTGTCGGGGTGATGACGACTGAGCAGGCGTCGATAGGCGCGCTTGATTTGCGCCGGCTCACTGGTCGCCGACACGCCCAATAGCCGCAAGGCATCTTGGTAAGTTACAGCGCTGCTGACCGATGGGCGTTTCTGCGGCTCATAGTCAGTCGCCAAGGCCTGCACCTGTTGCCGCGTCCAGCCCAGCCATTTGCCCCACTGGGCAATCAGCTCGCGCTCACTGCTACCGGCGCGGCCATCGGCCCAGACCATCCGCCAACAGGCACGTAACACACCTTCCGCCGCATGGGGTTGAGCACTCAGGCGTCGCAGATAACCGCGCAACCGGTCATGTCCCGACTTACCACGATTGAACGCCGCAATCGCGCGACGTTGCGCCGATTCGGTCATCTCCAGAGCACGCATTTCCTGCCGCGCCTGCTGAATGTGCCCATCCACTACCCGCCCATCGCTCTTGGCCAATCGGCCCAGCAACACGAACAGCAGCTCATCGTTGCGCAGCACCGAGCGACCACCAAATTTTTCCCATAAATGCGCCCAGCTCTGCAGGTGCAAGCGCCGGTCCAGCGCCTGTCCCAACAAAGCACCGAGCATGGCCCCCGGAATGCTGGCTATGGCAAAGCCCGCTCCGGCTCCAATCAGAGTCCCTGGCCACAACATGTCAGCGTCTCGCTTCTATCAGGGTTTCTACTTCAGCCAGGCGCTCGTGGGTGCCGACATCCACCCAATGCCCGTTCAGGTGTTCGCCGGTCACTTGCCCGTCAGCCATCGCTTTGCGCAGCAGCGGCGCAAGCTTGAAGGCACCGGCCGAGCAACCGTCAAACAGCTGCGGGTGCAGCACAGCGATGCCGCTGTAGGTCAGGGTTGAAGTATCCGGCCGACCGTCCTGTACATGGCCATCGACCAGGGTGAAATCTCCACTCGGGTGATGCACCGGATTGTCCGCCAACACCAAATGAGCAAGCCCGGCGATGGGCTGGTGCAACACACTGAAGTCGTAATCGGTCCAGATGTCACCGTTGACCACCACAAAGGCCTCGTCACCCAACAACGGCAACGCACGGAAAATACCGCCACCGGTCTCCAGCGGCTCACCTTCCGCCGAATACTGAATGCTCACGCCATACCGCGAGCCATCGCCCAGGTAATCCTCGATCTGCTGACCGAGCCAGGCATGGTTGATCACGATCTCGGTAAACCCTGCAGCCGCCAACGCTCGCAGGTGATATTCGATCAGGGGCACTCCGCCGGCGCGAACCAGCGGTTTTGGCGTGGTCAGGGTCAGCGGACGCATGCGCTCGCCTTTACCCGCCGCCAGAATCATTGCCTTCATGCCGTCGCTCCAGCACGCAGACTGGCCAGCAATTCACCCAGCTCCGCCAGTTCAGGGCGACGGGCGATGACCGCATCTATATAAGCAAAGAAGCGCGGCACATCGCCGAGGTAGCGCGGCTTGCCATCGCGATGGCAGATGCGGGCGAAAATGCCGATGACTTTCAGGTGCCGTTGCACGCCCATCAGGTCGCTGGCGCGCAGGAAATCTTCGAAGTCAGGCTGCACCGGGATGTCGAGCGCACCGGCTTGCTGCCAGTAATCTTCCAGCCAGCCACGCACACGCTCTTCAGGCCAGCTGAGGAACGCATCCTTGAACAGGCAGGTCACGTCATAAGTCACCGGGCCGTATACCGCGTCCTGGAAATCCAGCACGCCGGGATTCGGCTCGCTGAGCATCAGGTTGCGAGGCATGTAGTCGCGATGCACCAGGACTTTGGGCTGAGCCAGAGCGCTGTCGATCAGCAAGTCACTGGCCTGCTGCCAAAGCGTTTGCTGCGTCGAGTCGAATTCGATACCCAGTTCGCGTTTCACGTACCACTCGGGGAACAGTTCCAGCTCACGACGCAGCAGTGCCACGTCATAACTTGGCAGCGGCGCCACCATCGGCAACTGCTGGAAAGCCAGCAGCGCTTGCAGGGCATCCTTGAACAAATCGTCGGCGTTTTCGCTGTCGATCACGTCCAGGTAAGTCTTGTTGCCCAGGTCATTGAGCAAAAGAAAACCACGTTCAAGGTCTTCGGCATAAATTTTCGGCACGTTTATTCCGGATTTCGCCAGCAGAAAAGCGATATCCACGAAAGGTTTGCAGTTTTCCTGGGGCGGCGGCGCGTCCATTACGACGAAACTTCTGCCTGCGCCTTCCCAGCGGAAATAGCGCCGAAAACTCGCGTCGCTACTGGCCGCAGTCAACGTGGCCGGGGGCACCGCGCCCCAACCTTGTTCTGCAAAGAGGATAGCCAACTGTTCATCGAGCCAAACTTTCAGGTGTTGCAAGCGTACATCTTGGTCAGGCATTGCAAGGGTCTCCGACGGCGCTAGCCGTCAAGCGGGTCATGCTTTATTATCCAGCATCTTTTTCAGACCATCGAGAGGCGTGCGGCCCACACCGCGGGCAGATGGCACGCAGGAAGCCCGGACTAATAAGATGGCATTGAAATCCCCCGCGTTTCGTAAAAAATTTCCGTTGTTGGTCACCGGCAGTCTGCTGGCCCTGCAACCTCTAGCCACTTCGTTCGTGGTCGCCGCAGAACAGTATGACTGCTCAGTCTCTGCTTCGGGTGCCTGGGACTGTGCGCCAAAGGCACCGGCTGCTGCATTGCCGCCACGCCCCGTCCACGACGGCAGCGCAGTTTCCGCCACTGGCGAAGCTCCGGCCGACGCCGCAGACACCGGCGCCAAACCCGTACTGGTTACCGAGTCCAAGGGCCGCGGCCTGAAGTCGCGTAGTGAAGACTACAGCCACCTCGACTGGGTTCCGCGCGAGAAGCTCACCGCAGCGCAATTGGCCGAAACCGGTCCTTACTGCTCTGGTTCCTATATCGAACCGATTCGTCCTGGCATGAATGACAAGACGAATAAAAGTGACGCTCCGACCTTTCTTGGCGCCAAAGCCTCTCGCTATAAGCAGGATGAGCAGATCGCTACCCTGGCCGGTGACGTGGTCTTGCGTCAGGGCAGCATGCAGGCCGAAGCCGACGAAGCGAACCTGTACCAGGCCGAAAGCCGTGGCGAACTGAGCGGCAACGTGCGCATTCGCGACAATGGCGCACTGATCGTCGGCGACCACGCCGACGTGCAGCTCGACACCGGTGAAGCCAAGGTCGACAACGCCGAATACGTGATGCACAAATCGCGTATCCGCGGTAACGCGCTGTACGCCAAACGTGCCGAGAACGCGATCATCCGTCTCAAGGATGGTACGTACACCACGTGCGAACCTAACAGCAACGCTTGGCAGCTCAAGGGCAACAACATCACCTTGAACCCGGCCACCGGTTTCGGTACCGCGACCAACGTGACGCTGCGGGTCAAGGACATTCCGGTTCTGTACACGCCGTACATTTATTTCCCGATCGACGACCGTCGCCAGTCCGGCTTCCTGCCGCCGACCGTCGGCACCGGCAGCGATACCGGCTTACTGCTGGTCACCCCGTATTACTTCAACCTGGCACCAAACTACGATGCCACGTTGTACCCGCGCTACATGGGTAAACGCGGCCTGTTGATGGAAGGCGAATTCCGCTACCTGACCAAGTCCAGCGAAGGTCAGTTTGGCGCCGCGTACCTCAACGACGAAGAAACCGAGCGTAGCAATCAGACTGACTACGAAAAAACCCGCTACATGTACAACTGGCAGCATAAGGGTGGTCTGGACTCGCGCGTAATGACTCAGGTCGATTACACCAAGATCAGTGATCCGTATTACTTCCAGGATCTGCAGACTGATCAGATTGGTATAAAAAGTTCCGATTTCGTGAATCAGCAAGGTGTTGTCACCTATCGTGGCGACAGCTATACCGCTCGTTTGAATGCCCAGGCTTATCAGCTAGCGACCGTTTCGAACATCACGCCGTATGATCGCTTGCCGCAGATCACGTTCAATGGCGCGCTGCCCTATCACCCGAACGGTCTTGATTTCGACTATGAAACTGAAATCGTCCGCTTCGATCGTGATTTGAAAAATGGCAACTTCGTAAACGACGATGGCACTGTCGAACCGCGACTTGATAACAACGTGACCGGCCTGGCTCGCGCTACCGGCGACCGTTTGAATCTCAAGCCGGGTGTCAGTCTGCCGTTGAACTGGACTTATGGTTTCTTGAAACCATCCCTGAAGTACCAATACACCCAGTACGATCTGGATCTGGATGGTACCGGCAAGAGCCAGATTGCTGCTCAAAGCGCAGAAGCGAACCGACTCAACGGAACCTACAGCCGTAACCAGAACCGTGGTGTGCCGATTGCGAGCATCGACAGCGGCCTGTACTTCGATCGCGACACGCAATGGTTCGGCAAGAATTATCGCCAGACCCTGGAACCTCGCCTGTTCTACCTCTATGTACCTGAGGAAGACCAAGCGGATATTCCGGTATTCGACACCGGCGAATACACCTTCAACTACGCCTCGCTGTTCCGCGATAACCGCTTCTCCGGCGCTGACCGTGTCGGCGACGAGAACAAGCTGTCGTTGGGCGTGACCAACCGCTGGATCGAAGACAACGGCTTCGAACGTCAACGCATCAGCGTCGGCCAGGCCTTGTACTTCAAGGACCGCGAAGTCCAGCTGCCAGGTATCGATGCGAAAACCCGTGACGATGCTCAAGCCAACGTCTCGCCGTATGCACTGGAATACGAATACCGCTGGAACCGCGATTGGCGCACCACCGCTGACTACAACTGGGACCCGGACAGCCGCAGCCCACGCTCGGGCAGCGCGATGTTCCACTACCAGCCTGAAGACAACCCGAACAAGGTCATCAACGCCGGTTATCGCTATCGCAATGACCAGGTTCGTTATGACCAGAACACCGGCAAATGGTCGGTAGGCGGCGGTGACTATGGTACCCCGGGCACTCCTGGCTACGTGAAAGACTACTACAAGATCGAGCAGCACGACTTCTCGGTGATCTGGCCGATTGTGCCGCAGTGGAACGCTATCAGCCGCTGGCAGTATGACTACAACCGCAACCGTACTCTGGAAGCTTTCGGTGGTTTCGAATACGACAACTGCTGCTGGAAATTGCGCCTGATCAACCGTTACTGGGTCAGCTATGACGAGTTCAGTCAGAACGCCCCGGAAAACGAAAAAGGCGACCACGGCATCTTCCTCCAAATTGTTCTGAAGGGACTCGGCGGCCTCACCGGCGCCAAGGTAGAGAGCTTCCTCGACAAAGGCATCCAAGGTTATCGTGAACGTGAAGACCAAGCTTTCTGATTGTCTGCGCCCGCTGATGCTGGGCGCGCTGTTCCTGGGTACCGCGGCCAACGCTGCGGTACAGTCCATCGATAAAGTGGTGGCCATCGTCGACAACGACGTGGTCATGCAGAGCCAACTGGACCAGCGTGTTCACGAGGTTCAGCAAACCATCGCCAAACGCGGTGCTGCCGTACCGCCTGCGGGCGTGCTGGATCAGCAGGTGCTCGAGCGTCTGATCGTCGAAAACCTGCAACTGCAGATCGGCGAGCGTTCCGGCATCCGCATTACCGATGAAGAACTGAACCAGGCTGTCGGCACCATTGCCCAGCGCAATAACATGTCGATCGAACAATTCCGCGCCGCCCTGGCTCGCGACGGCCTGTCTTATGACGACGCCCGTGACCAGATCCGCCGCGAAATGGTCATCAGCCGTGTACGTCAGCGCCGTGTAGCCGAACGCATCCAGGTGTCCGAGCAGGAAGTCAAGAACTTCCTGGCGTCCGACCTGGGCAAGATGCAGTTGTCCGAAGAGTTCCGTCTGGCCAACATCCTGATTCCTACGCCGGAAAGCGCTAACTCCGACGCGATTCAGAATGCAGCCAAACAAGCCGACGCGGTTTACCAGCAGCTCAAGCAAGGCGCTGACTTCGGTCAGTTGGCAATCGCCAAATCCGCCAGCGAAACCGCGCTGGAAGGCGGCGACATGGGCTGGCGTAAAGCCGCTCAACTGCCACCTCCGTTCGATCGCCTGCTGGGCACCATGGCAGTGGGTGACGTGACCCAGCCAATGCGTACACCGGGCGGCTTCATCATCCTGAAGATCCTCGACAAGCGTGGCGGCGAAGCCCAGGTGCGTGACGAAGTGCACGTGCGTCACATCCTGGTCAAACCAAGCCCGATCCGCGACGAAGAAAAAACCAAAGCACTGGCTCAATCGCTCTACTCCCGTATCGAAGCGGGCGAAGATTTCGGTGAGCTGGCGAAAAGCTTCTCGGAAGACCCGGGTTCCGCCCTCAACGGTGGCGACCTGAACTGGATCGACCCGAATGCACTGGTGCCTGAATTCCGCGAAGTGATGGCCAAGACCCCACAAGGTCAGCTGTCCAAGCCGTTCCAGACTCAATATGGCTGGCACGTTCTGGAAGTCCTTGGCCGCCGCGCCACCGACAGCACCACCCAGGCCCGTGAGCAGCAAGCGATGACCGTACTGCGTAACCGCAAATACGATGAAGAGCTGCAAACCTGGCTGCGTCAGATCCGTGACGAAGCGTATGTAGAAATCAAGCTCCCTGGCGCAGACCAGGCAACGCAGTGAAACCCAAGCGTTTCGCGTTGACCCCCGGCGAACCGGCCGGCATAGGTCCTGACCTGTGCCTGCTGCTCGCCTCGCAAGCCCAGCCACACCCTCTGATTGCCATTACCAGCCGCGACCTGCTCATCGAGCGGGCCGCGCAACTGGGCGTGGTTGTCGATCTGCTGGCGGTAACGCCAGACAGCTGGCCAGATATTCCGGCCCCGGCCAACAGCCTGTATGTGTGGGATACGCCACTTAACGCCAAGGTCACCGCCGGGCATCTGGACAAAGCCAATGCGGCTTTCGTTCTGGAAACCCTGACGCGTGCTGGCCAGGGCTGCCTGGACGGGCATTTCGCCGGCATGATCACTGCCCCTGTGCACAAGGGCGTGATCAATGAATCCGGAATCGCCTTTTCCGGGCACACGGAGTTTCTCGCTGACCTGACTCATACCGCGCAAGTGGTAATGATGCTCGCCACCCGCGGCTTGCGCGTGGCATTGGTCACCACTCACCTGCCCCTTCGCGAGATTGCCGATGCAATCACACCGGAGCGCCTGGAGCGGGTCACGCGGATCCTGTACGCCGACCTGCAAGAAAAATTCGGCATCGCCCAGCCACGTATCCTGGTTTGCGGGCTTAACCCGCACGCCGGTGAAGGCGGTCACCTGGGCCATGAAGAAATCGACATCATCGAACCTACATTAGAGCGCCTGCGCGGCGAGGGCATGGACCTTCGCGGCCCCCTGCCCGCCGACACTCTGTTTACCCCCAAATATCTGGAGCACTGCGACGCGGTGCTGGCGATGTACCACGACCAGGGCCTGCCCGTGCTGAAATACAAAGGCTTCGGCGCGGCAGTCAACGTGACCCTCGGCTTGCCGATCATCCGCACATCGGTCGACCACGGCACCGCCCTGGACCTGGCCGGTAGCGGCAAAATCGACACCGGCAGCCTGCAAGTCGCCCTGGAAACCGCCTACCAGATGGCCGAGACCCGTTTATGACCGAGCATTACCAACACCGGGCGCGCAAGCGCTTCGGCCAGAACTTCCTGCACGATGCCGGCGTTATCGACCGTATCCTGCGTTCCATTCATGCCAAACCCGAAGACCGTCTGCTGGAAATCGGCCCGGGCCAGGGGGCATTGACCGAAGGCCTGCTCAACAGCGGCGCCCAACTGGACGTGGTGGAGCTGGACAAAGACCTGATCCCGATCCTCAATCAGCAGTTCGCCAGCAAGAGCAATTTCCACCTGCATCAGGGTGACGCGCTGAAGTTCGACTTCAACAGCCTGAACGCCGCGCCGAACAGCCTGCGAGTGGTCGGCAACCTGCCGTACAACATCTCTACGCCGCTGATTTTTCATCTGCTGCACAACTCCAGCCTGATTCGTGACATGCACTTCATGCTGCAAAAGGAAGTGGTCGAGCGTCTGGCGGCGGGGCCTGGTGGCGGTGACTGGGGTCGCCTGTCGATCATGGTTCAGTATCACTGCCGGGTCGAACATCTGTTCAACGTTGGCCCTGGCGCATTCAATCCGCCGCCGAAAGTCGATTCGGCCATCGTGCGTCTGGTGCCTCACGCGGTACTCCCGCATCCAGCCAAAGATCACAAACTGCTGGAGCGCGTCGTGCGCGAAGCCTTCAACCAGCGCCGCAAAACATTGCGCAACACTCTCAAACTGCTGCTGAGCAACGCCGAAATCGAAGCCGCCGGCGTCGATGGCAGCCTGCGCCCCGAACAGCTCGATCTGGCTGCCTTCGTGCGCCTGGCCGACAAGCTCAGCGAACAAGTCCTACAAAAGCCTGCCACCGACTGACAGGCGATGAGCGCTATCGGGTAGGACGCCACTCTGGTCTACTACCCGATACTTGGCCTAGACTGAGATCCATCAGTTACGCCCCGCGTCCCGCTTCGTTTTTAAGGCCTTTTGCATGTCCGATCCTCGTTATCAGGTCGACGTCAGCGTCGTCACCCGCTATCTGGCAGAACAATCGCAACCCGAGCAAAATCGCTTTGCCTTCGCCTACACGATCACCGTGCAGAACAATGGCCTGGTGCCCGCCAAACTGCTTTCACGGCACTGGGTGATCACCGACGGTGACGGACATGTCGAGGAGGTTCGCGGTGCAGGCGTCGTCGGCCAACAGCCGTTGATCGACGTGGGCAAGAGCCACACCTACAGCAGCGGCACTGTCATGACCTCCAAGGTCGGCACGATGCAGGGCACTTATGAAATGGTCGCCAATGACGGCAAACACTTCGATGCCATCATCGCACCATTCCGTCTGGCAGTACCCGGAGCCCTGCACTGATGGCGACGTATGCTGTCGGCGACTTGCAAGGTTGCCTTGAACCGCTGCAATGCCTGCTCAAGCAAGTCGCCTTCGACCCTGCCCGGGACCGTCTGTGGCTGGTGGGTGACCTCATCAACCGTGGCCCACAGTCGCTGGAAACCTTGCGCTTCCTCTATAACATCCGCGAATCGCTGATCTGCGTGCTCGGCAACCATGACCTGCACTTGCTGGCCGTCGGGCAAAACATCGAACGCCTGAAGAAGGCCGACACGCTGCGCGAGATTCTTGAAGCCCCCGATTGCGGGGAGCTACTGGAGTGGGTTCGACAACAAAAGCTCATGCATTACGACGAACAGCGCGATATCGCCCTGGTCCATGCCGGCATCCCTCCTCAATGGTCGCTGCGCAAAGCCTTGAAGTGCGCCGCCGAAGTCGAAGAAGCCCTGCGCGACGACAACCGCTTCGCGCCTTACCTTGACGGTATGTACGGCAATGAACCGGTGAAATGGGACAACGACCTCAAAGGCGCGGCGCGCTTGCGAGTCATCACCAACTATTTCACCCGGATGCGTTTTTGCACCAGCGACGGCAAGCTTGATCTCAAGGGCAAGGAAGGCATCGACACTGCACCACCGGGATATGCGCCGTGGTTCACCCACAAGGAGCGCAAGACCAAAGGCCTGAAGATCATCTTCGGCCACTGGGCGGCGCTCGAAGGCCAGTGCAACGAGCCGGGCCTGTTTGCGCTCGACACCGGTTGCGTCTGGGGTGGCGCCATGACCCTGATGAACGTCGACACCGGCGAGCGCCTGCAATGTAAATGCGACGCCCACGGCCATACTGGGCCGGCTGTCGCCACCTCCATTCCCGAACAAACGTCAGCCAGCGCCCCGCGCTAGACTGCGCTTTCAGCCGAGCCACAGGAGCCCGCCATGAGCGAATTCAAACGTATCCCCCCAGAACAGGCCCAGGCCCTGCGCGAACAAGGCGCGGTGGTGGTCGATGTCCGCGACCCGGCAACGTTTGCCGCGCTGCACATTGCCGGTTCGAAGCATCTGGACAACCATTCTCTGCATGCTTTCATTCAGGGCGCTGACCTGGACGCGCCGACGGTAGTGGTCTGCTATCACGGCAATTCCAGCCAGGGCGCGGCCGCTTACCTGATCAGTCAGGGCTTCTCCGACGTCTACAGCATGGATGGCGGTTTTGAGCTGTGGCGTACGACCTATCCTTCGGAAACGGCGCAAGGCACTTCCGAATAATTTTTTTCAAGGCGCGCAAGGCCCGGCCCCCGTGGGCTCGCGCGCTGGCTGACGAACGGTCTGCCACAACTAATTACTTATTGCGCCTTTACCTTCAAGATTCCGAACTATCCTTAAGCGCAGGCCATCCAAAACAGGGGAGAGCCGGTACACCGGCGCGCGGGTCATCGGGAGTAGCTTTCAGGGTTGATACCCTGAAGGTGTTCTGGGGGGTAAACAGCAACTGCATATTCAGTTGCTTGCCAGCATCGACTGACTGATCCGGCGTCGGCTCCACGTATCGAGCGAGGTGACGTCATGAGTATCTTTAGCCACTTCCAACAACGCTTCGAGTCCACGCGCCAGGAAGAACTCTCTCTGCAAGAGTACCTGGAGCTGTGCAAAAAGGACCGCAGCGCCTACGTTTCCGCAGCAGAGCGACTTTTGCTGGCCATCGGTGAACCGGAGCTGCTCGACACCTCGACCAACTCGAGGCTGTCGCGAATCTTTTCCAACAAGGTGATCCGCCGCTATCCGGCCTTTGAAGACTTCCACGGGATGGAAGAATGCATCGACCAGATCGTGTCGTATTTCCGCCATGCCGCTCAGGGTCTGGAAGAAAAGAAACAGATCCTCTACCTGCTTGGCCCTGTCGGTGGCGGTAAATCGTCCCTGGCCGAAAAGCTCAAACAACTGATCGAGAAAGTGCCCTTCTACGCAATCAAGGGCTCGCCGGTTTTCGAGTCGCCCCTGGGTCTGTTCAACGCCACCGAAGATGGCGCGATCCTCGAAGAAGACTTCGGTATTCCCCGGCGCTATCTCAACACCATCATGTCGCCATGGGCTACCAAGCGCCTGGCCGAATTCGGCGGCGATATCAGCCAGTTCCGCGTGGTGAAACTCTATCCGTCGATCCTCAACCAGATTGCGGTCGCGAAAACCGAGCCGGGAGATGAAAACAACCAGGACATCTCGGCACTGGTGGGCAAGGTCGATATTCGCAAACTGGAAGAGTTCCCGCAGAACGACGCCGATGCTTATAGCTACTCGGGGGCCCTGTGCCGGGCCAACCAGGGCCTGATGGAGTTCGTCGAAATGTTCAAGGCACCGATCAAGGTGCTGCACCCATTGCTGACGGCCACCCAGGAAGGCAACTACAACAGTACCGAAGGCCTGGGGGCGATTCCGTTTACCGGGATCCTGCTGGCCCACTCCAACGAATCGGAATGGCACACCTTCCGGAACAACAAGAACAACGAAGCATTCATCGACCGGATCTATATCGTCAAAGTGCCGTACTGCCTGCGCGTCAGCGACGAGGTGAAGATCTATGACAAGCTTCTGTTCAACAGCTCGCTGGCCAAGGCCCATTGCGCGCCCGACACCCTGAAAATGCTCGCTCAGTTCACCGTGCTCTCGCGCCTCAAGGAGCCGGAAAACTCCAACATCTACTCCAAGATGCGCGTGTACGACGGCGAAAACCTCAAGGACACCGATCCGAAGGCCAAGTCGATCCAGGAATACCGCGACGCAGCGGGTGTCGACGAAGGCATGAACGGTCTGTCGACCCGCTTCGCCTTCAAGATTCTATCGAAGGTCTTCAACTTCGATCCGCACGAAATCGCCGCCAACCCGGTGCACCTGCTCTACGTGCTGGAACAACAGATTGAACAGGAACAGTTCCAGGCCGAGACCCGCGAACGCTATCTGCGCTTCCTGAAAGAGTACCTGGCGCCGCGTTATATCGAATTCATCGGCAAGGAGATCCAGACTGCCTACCTCGAGTCTTACAGCGAGTACGGTCAGAACATCTTCGATCGCTACGTGCTGTACGCCGACTTCTGGATACAGGATCAGGAATATCGCGATCCGGAAACCGGCGAGATCCTCAACCGCGTAGCCCTGAACGAAGAACTGGAGAAAATCGAAAAACCGGCCGGCATCAGCAATCCGAAGGATTTCCGCAACGAAATCGTCAACTTCGTACTGCGCGCCCGAGCCAACAACAACGGCAAGAACCCAACCTGGCTCAGCTACGAAAAACTGCGGGTGGTCATCGAGAAGAAAATGTTCTCCAACACCGAGGACTTGCTGCCGGTCATCAGCTTCAACGCCAAGGCCAGCAAAGAGGACCAGCAGAAGCACAACGACTTCGTCACACGGATGGTCGAGCGGGGCTACACCGACAAACAGGTACGACTGCTGTCCGAGTGGTACTTGCGGGTCAGAAAATCACAGTAACCCGCTGCCGGTCAGACCGGTTGTCGTTAGCCCGAGGCCTGTTTACGCTTTTTCTGTTACACAGGCCTCTGGAGGTGTCCGAAATGCGGTAGCGAGGTTCAGGCAGCATCAAAGCGCTTGGGGGAGCGTGTACACCCTCCGGCACTGGCCTTATGCTGCGTTAACGCTCGCCCCTTTCAGGACAGCTTCTAAGGAGCAGTCATGAGCTATGTGATCGACCGACGTCTCAATGGCAAGAACAAGAGCACGGTAAACCGCCAGCGGTTTCTGCGGCGCTACCGTGATCACATCAAAAAGGCTGTCGAAGAGGCGGTCAGCCGGCGCTCCATTACCGATATGGAACACGGCGAGCAGATCAGCATTCCCGGCCGCGACATCGACGAGCCGGTGCTTCACCACGGTCGTGGCGGCAAGCAAACCATCGTGCACCCCGGCAACAAGGAATTCATCAGCGGCGAGCACATCGCCCGCCCGCCCGGAGGTGGCGGCGGCAGAGGCCCCGGCAAGGCCGGTAACACGGGTGAAGGGATGGACGAGTTCGTCTTCCAGATCACCCAGGAGGAATTCCTCGAGTTCATGTTCGAGGACCTTGAGCTGCCTAATCTGGTCAAACGCCACCTGACCGGCACCGACACCTTCAAGACCGTACGCGCCGGCATCAGCAACGAGGGCAACCCGTCACGGATCAACATTATCCGCACGTTGCGTTCGGCCCATGCCCGACGCATTGCCTTGTCCGGCAGCAGCCGGGCGAAATTGCGCGAAGTCAAAGAGGAACTGCTGCGACTTAAACGGGAAGAACCGGACAACTTCGGCGATATCCAGGAGCTCGAAGCAGAAATCGAGAAGCTCAGCGCGCGCATTCACCGAGTGCCATTTCTCGACACCTTCGACCTCAAGTACAACCTGCTCATCAAGCAGCCGAACCCCAGCTCCAAAGCAGTAATGTTCTGCCTGATGGACGTGTCTGGCTCCATGACCCAGGCGACCAAGGATATCGCCAAACGCTTCTTCATCCTGCTGTACCTGTTCCTCAAGCGGAACTACGACAAAATCGACGTCGTGTTCATCCGCCACCACACCAGCGCCCGTGAAGTTGATGAGGAGGAGTTTTTCTACTCCCGGGAAACCGGCGGCACGATTGTCTCCAGTGCCCTGAAACTGATGCAGGAGATCATGGCCGAGCGTTATCCGAGCAACGAATGGAACATCTATGCCGCCCAGGCGTCCGACGGCGACAACTGGAACGACGATTCGCCGATCTGCCGCGACATCCTGATCAACCAGATCATGCCGTTCGTGCAGTACTACACTTATGTTGAGATTACCCCGCGCGAACACCAAGCCCTGTGGTTCGAGTACGAACGCATCGCCGAAGCCTTCTCTGACACTTTTGCCCAGCAGCAACTGGTCTCGGCCGGGGATATCTATCCGGTCTTCCGTGAACTCTTCCAGCGCAGGTTAGTGACATGACCGCCAAAGAGCAGAAGCGCCAACCCATTTCCACCGGCTCCGAATGGACATTCGAGCTGATCCAGGCCTATGACCGCGAAATCAGTCGTCTCGCGGCCCGCTACGCGCTGGATACGTACCCCAACCAGATCGAAGTGATCACCGCCGAGCAGATGATGGACGCCTACGCTTCTGTCGGCATGCCCTTGGGTTATCACCATTGGTCCTATGGGAAACACTTCCTCAGCACCGAAAAATCCTACAGCCGTGGCCAGATGGGTCTGGCCTACGAGATTGTGATCAACTCGGACCCCTGCATTGCCTATCTGATGGAAGAAAACACCATCTGCATGCAGGCTCTGGTGGTGGCTCACGCGTGCTATGGCCATAACAGTTTCTTCAAAGGCAACTACCTGTTCCGTACCTGGACCGACGCCAGCTCGATCATCGATTATCTGGTGTTCGCCAAGCAGTACATCATGCAGTGCGAAGAACGCCACGGCATCGACGCGGTAGAAGACTTGCTCGATTCCTGCCATGCGCTGATGAATTACGGCGTCGACCGTTACAAACGCCCTTATCCGATTTCCGCCGAAGAAGAACGCCGTCGGCAGAAGGATCGGGAAGAGCATTTGCAGAAGCAGATCAACGATTTGTGGCGGACAATTCCAAAAGGCGCAGACAAATACAGCGACAAGGACAACGCACGCTTCCCCGCCGAACCTCAGGAAAACATCCTGTATTTCATCGAAAAACATGCCCCGCTGCTGGAGCCCTGGCAGCGCGAAATCGTGCGGATTGTGCGCAAGATCGCCCAGTATTTTTATCCGCAGCGCCAGACCCAGGTAATGAACGAAGGCTGGGCCACGTTCTGGCACTACACCTTGATGAACGACTTGTATGACGAAGGCCTGGTCACCGATGGCTTCATGATGGAATTCCTGACTTCACATACCAGCGTGGTCTTTCAGCCCGGCTTCGACAGCCCCTACTACAATGGCATCAACCCCTACACCCTGGGTTTTGCCATGTATCGCGATATCCGCCGGATATGCGAACAGCCCACTGAGGAAGACTACCGTTGGTTCCCGGAAATCGCCGGTACCGACTGGCTGTCCAGCATCAAATTCGCCATGAGCAGCTTCAAGGACGAGAGTTTCATCCTGCAGTACCTGTCACCCAAGGTGATCCGCGACCTCAAGCTGTTCAGCATCCTCGATGACGATCAGAAGGACGATCTGCTGGTTCCGGCGATACACGACGAAGACGGCTATCGAACCATTCGTGAAACCCTGGCGGCGCAATACAACCTGGGCAATCGCGAACCCAACATCCAGATCTACAGCATTGACCGGCGTGGCGACCGTTCCCTGACCTTGCGTCACCAGCAACACGACCGCAAACCGCTGGGCGATTCCACTGATGAAGTACTCAAGCACCTGCACCGCCTCTGGGGCTTCGACATTCACCTGGAAACCCTGCAAGGGGATCAGGTGATGAAAACCCACCATGTTCCGCCCAGAAGCGAGCATGGCGAGGGTGATTACGGCCGGCTGGACTTGGCAGTCATTCATCTTTGATCCTCTTTTCTGCCTCCGGAAGTTCGACGCAAAGGTTATTCTGTCGGGCTAACGGAGGTTTTTTATGCAGATTTATAAAGTCGGCGGTGCGGTACGCGATCGCCTGCTGGGCAAGCCTGTCACCGATATCGACTGGGTCGTTGTAGGCGCCACCACCGAAGAAATGCTCGCCAAGGGCTTTCGTCCGGTGGGCGCGGACTTCCCGGTGTTTCTTCACCCCAAAAGCGGTGAGGAATACGCCCTCGCCCGCACCGAACGCAAAAACGGGCGCGGCTACGGCGGCTTCATCTTTCACACCAGCCCCGACGTCACCCTCGAAGAAGATCTGATTCGTCGCGACCTGACGATCAACGCCATGGCCGAAGACGACCAGCAGAACCTGTCCGACCCCTACCATGGCCAGCAGGATCTAGAGGCACGTCTGCTTCGTCACGTTTCCCCCGCGTTCGCCGAAGATCCACTCCGTGTTTTGCGCGTTGCCCGCTTTGCCGCGCGTTATGCGGAACTGGGCTTTACCGTCGCCCCCGAGACATTGGAGCTGATGCGTCAACTCAGCGAATCAGGTGAATTGGAGGCATTGACTCCCGAACGCAGCTGGAAAGAAATCGCCCGCGCGCTGATGGAAGACCAGCCTCAGGTATTCATCGAGGTGCTGCGCGAGTGCGGCGCGCTCAAGGTACTGATGCCGGAAGTCGACGCGCTGTTCGGTGTACCGCAACCCGAAGCCCATCACCCGGAAATCGACACGGGCGTGCATACCCTGAGCGTGCTGGAGCAAGCGGCACTGCATAAACAACCGCTGACCGTACCGCTGGGCCTGCTTGCTGCATGACCTGGGCAAAGGATTGACGCCCGAGGAAGAATGGCCCCGCCACATCGCCCACGAGCACAAAGGCCTGAAGCTGATCAAAGCGGTCAATGAGCGCTTCAAGGCACCGAAGGACTGTCAGGAACTGGCGCTACTGGTGGGCAAGTATCACACCCATGGCCATCGTGCGCTGGAGCTGAAACCGTCGACCTTGCTGGAGTTGTTGCAGAGTTTCGACGTCTATCGTCGACCTCAGCGCTTTGAGGAGTTTATCGCAGCGTGTGAAATGGACGCTCGGGGGCGTAAAGGCCTGGAGCAGAGAAGTTATCCACAGGCGGAATATTTACGTGGCGCGGCAACCGCAGCGCGAAGTGTTGCCGTTCAGCCGTTGCTGGAGAAGGGATTCAAGGGACCGGAGTTGGGCGAGGCGATCAAGCGCGAGCGGCTCAAGGCGCTGAAGGCTTATAAAGCGGCGGCGTCTATTTGAAAAGCTTCGCGAGCAGGCTCGCTCCCACAGGGTTAGCGTTAACCTGTGGGAGCGAGCCTGCTCGCGATGGCGTCATCCGCCTCACAACAAATTCAAAGGGGTCAGCTGTTGGCCGCGCCATTCAAACGCCACTGGCGCCAGCACCTGATCGATCTGCGCTTCATCCCACAAAGTCGCAAAGCTTTTGCCTACGCCCGGATGCACACGGTCCGGCGCAATCAGCGACAACGGCCACAGCACGAAGGCATTTTTCAGAATCTCTGCCCGCGGCAAGATCAAACCATCGAAGTTGCCCACCAGGTCGCCGAACAGCAGCACGTCGATATCCAGCGGCAAGCCCTTGCGGTCCGGCGCGTAACGGCCGTTATCCGCTTCGATGAATTTCAACCGTCGATCCAGCTCCATCAGCGGCAGATCGGTGAAAGCCGAAACCACAAAATTGAAAAACGGCCCGCTCTTGATCCCCACCGGCTGGCTTTCGAATACCGCCGAGCAGCGCATATCCACCAGGAAACCCGCCAGGGCGTCCAGGCCAGCTTGCAAATGGGCTTCGCGCTCGATATTGCTACCGAGCCCGAGGTACACCTGAGTCAGCGACATCCGCGCTCGATCTCCACGCCCACACCCGTGGCCGCCGGGACGGCACCTGGCTTGGTCAGCTTGAGGTGCATCCAGGTGATCTTGAATTCGCTCATCAGCACTTGCGCCAGACGCTCGGCAAAGGTCTCGACCAGCTGGAACTGCGCCTGTTCGGCGAACGCCTGAATGCGCGACGAAACGCTCGCGTAGTCGAGCGCCAGGGTCAGGTCATCACCGGCGGCGGCCGGACGATTGTCCCAGGCGAAGCTCAGATCAAGTCGAAGACACTGTCGGATGCCTCGTTCCCAGTCGTAGGCACCAATCACGGTGTCGACTTCCAGGCCCTCGATAAACACTCTGTCCAAGCACTTCTCTCCACTGCACGACAAGGGCGCAATGCGCCGTTAGAATCAGGGCGTCCTCGCCCGGAATAGTTAGCATGTTTTGGTTACTGGCGATCCTCGCCTACCTGCTCGGCTCTCTGTCCTTCGCCATTTTGCTCAGCCGCCTGACCGGTAACCCCGATCCGCGAATGAGTGGCTCGGGCAATGCCGGTGCCACCAATATGTTGCGTCTGGCCGGCAAGAAACTCGCCATCCTGACCTTGCTCGGCGACCTGAACAAAGGCCTGCTGCCCGTATTGATCGCGGGTGCTATAGGCCTTTCACTGCAAGAACAGGCCTGGATCGGCGTCTGCGCCGTTATCGGCCACCTGTTTCCGCTGTACTTCCGCTTTCGCGGTGGCAAGGGTGTCGCCACCGCCGCTGGCATGCTGCTGGGGCTCTACCCGCCTGCCGCGCTGCTGGCGGTCTGCGCCTGGTCGCTGACGTTCTACCTGACCCGCACCAGCTCACTCGCAGCCCTGATTGCCACACCGCTGACCCTGCCGTTGCTTGCCTGGCAAGAACCGGCGGCACTGCTACCCATGAGCGCACTCACGGGCCTGATCGTCTGGCGTCATCGCGGCAATCTACGCGACCTGTTTGCCGGGCGCGAACGGCATTTTTAAATACCGCACGTGAGCACCCCTCATCACAGCGCCGACAGTTGCTCCATCGGCCAGCGCGCCTGCACGCTGATTGCCAGGCTTTCATGCTGGCCGGCCTGCAAGCGCTGGCAGCCGGCAAACGCAATCATCGCGCCATTATCGGTGCAGAACTCCGGACGGGCATAAAATACATCGCCCTTCATGTCGCCGAGCATTTTCTCCAGTGAAGCCCGCAGCGCTTTATTGGCGCTGACGCCCCCTGCGATCACCAGACGCTTAAGACCCGCCTGTTTGAGGGCACGCTTGCACTTGATGGTCAAAGTCTCCACCACGGCCTGCTGGAACGCCAGCGAGATGTCGCAACGGGCTTGTTCGCTGTCGTCCCCGGCGCTGACGCTCTGCTGCCAGGTGTTCAGCGCAAAGGTTTTCAGCCCGCTGAAGCTGAAAGCCAAGCCTGGACGATCACACATTGGGCGCGGAAAAGTGAAACGCCCTGCAACGCCCTGCTCCGCCAGACGCGCGATCTCCGGGCCGCCCGGATAATTCAGGCCCATCATCTTCGCGGTTTTATCGAATGCTTCGCCGGCAGCATCGTCGAGGGTCTCGCCCAAGAGCGTGTAGTGACCGATCCCGTCGACCTGAACCAGCTGCGTATGACCACCCGACACCAACAAAGCGACGAACGGGAACTCCGGAGGTTGCGACTCCAGCATCGGCGCCAGCAAGTGACCTTCCATGTGGTGCACACCCAAGGCCGGAATGCCCCAGGCAAAAGCCAGCGCCTGGGCGCACGAAGCCCCCACCAGCAAGGCTCCGACCAGGCCAGGACCCGCGGTATAAGCGATGGCGTCGATCTCGGTCGGCACACAGCCGGCCTCGGCCAAGACCTGACGAATCAACGGCAGCATGCGTTTGACGTGATCACGCGACGCCAGCTCCGGCACCACGCCGCCATAGGCACGATGCAGATCGATCTGACTGAACAACGCGTCGGCCAACAACCCGCGTTCACTGTCGTAAAGTGCGACACCGGTTTCGTCGCAAGAGGTTTCTAATCCCAGTACTAGCATGGGTTTGCGCCTTGTAGAGGCTGAATTCGAAGGCGCGCATAATAGTCTTCGCGTGATGCCCCGACCAGCGGTTTTCGATCAGAGGCTTTGCATTCCGAGCGATGAGGGGTTAACATCCGCAACCCTTAAAAACCGACGTCTTCAAGTGCTCTTTTGCCGCGAGGATGTTGACCCCGGTAATGAATGAAGGTAGCTCTGGATGCCAGCCGTCAAAGTAAAAGAGAACGAACCCTTCGACGTAGCTCTGCGTCGTTTCAAGCGCTCCTGCGAAAAAGCCGGTGTACTGGCTGAAGTTCGTAGCCGCGAATTTTACGAGAAGCCAACTTCTGAGCGTAAGCGTAAAGCAGCAGCCGCTGTTAAGCGTCACGCCAAGAAAGTTCAGCGCGAACAGCGCCGCGCCGTTCGTCTGTACTAATACACAGACGATCGTAGCAAGCTTCTGCCAAGCCCGGCCCTCAGCCGGGCTAATGGCATTTGCGGAAAACGCTTGATGCTTCACCGTCGAAGCCGCAGACGCGACCGAGACAAATCTGCTTCACAGCGTCAGACCTGGCTCTTTTGCCAGCGGTGCACGTCTTTTCTGACGAGCCTTCCAAGGCTACTGACGAGCACACCCACTGACTCCTCTCACGACGATCAGCCCAAGGCACCTTCTTGCGTGCCCGCTTATGAGCTATCCGAGGCCAACGACTGGCCGTCGCCGGATTCAGCGAAACACTTTCAAATAGTCGAATACTGATTGGTACTAACGTCAGTGGATTTTCGGCAGATACACTTCCCGACAGCGATACGCAGACGACACCGGTCGAGCCGCACACCCTGCGCGCCTCAAACAACGACCCGCGTTCGGCCGCCCTTCGTTTTGGGTCCATTTCAGCGCAGATGACGAGAACGCCATGGCCGGGCTAATTCCCCAGAGCTTCATTGACGACCTTCTGAACCGCACCGACATCGTCGACGTGGTCAGCTCGCGCCTGCAAATGAAAAAAGCCGGCAAGAACTACACTGCCTGCTGCCCGTTTCACAAAGAGAAAACCCCCTCCTTCAGCGTCAGCCCCGACAAACAGTTCTATTACTGCTTCGGCTGCGGCGCCGGCGGTAACGCCCTCGGCTTCATGATGGACCATGACAACCTGGATTTCGTCCAGGCTGTCGAAGAACTGGCCAAAGCCGCCGGCATGGAAATTCCCCGCGAAGAAAGTGGCCGACCGCACAAACCGCGGCAGCCCACCGATTCGCCGCTGTATCCGCTGCTTACCGCCGCCGCCGATTTTTATCGTCAAGCCCTGAAAAGCCATCCGTCGCGTAAAGCTGCCGTGGATTATTTGAAGGGTCGTGGACTCACGGGAGAAATCGCCCGGGATTTCGGGCTCGGTTTTGCCCCACCTGGCTGGGACAATCTGTACAAGCACTTGAGCAGCGATACCCTGCAGCAAAAGGCCATGATCGACGCCGGCCTGCTGATTGAGAACGCCGAAACCGGCAAGCGCTATGACCGCTTCCGCGATCGCGTGATGTTCCCGATCCGCGACAGTCGCGGGCGCATCATCGCCTTCGGCGGCCGGGTGCTGGGCGACGACAAGCCGAAATACCTGAACTCACCGGAAACTCCGGTCTTCCATAAAGGCCAGGAACTCTACGGCCTTTATGAAGCACGCAAGAACAACCGCAACCTCGACGAAATCATCGTCGTCGAAGGCTATATGGACGTCATCGCCCTCGCCCAGCAAGGCCTGCGCAACGCCGTTGCAACTCTGGGCACCGCCACCAGCGAAGAGCACATGAAGCGCCTGTTTCGCGTCGTGCCCAGCGTGCTGTTCTGCTTTGATGGCGACCAGGCGGGCCGAAATGCCGCCTGGCGGGCGCTGGAAGCAACCCTGCCATGCCTGCAGGACGGGCGCCGGGCGCGCTTTCTGTTCCTGCCCGAGGGAGAGGATCCGGATACCCTGGTCCGCTCCGAGGGCACTGACGCCTTCCGCGCGCGAATCAATCAGCACGCCCAGCCGCTGGCCGATTACTTTTTTCAACAGCTGACCGAAGAATCGGACCCGCGCTCCCTCGAAGGCAAGGCCCACATGGCCACCCTCGCCGCGCCGCTGATCGACAAAGTCCCGGGGGCCAACCTGCGCATCTTGATGCGCCAGCGCCTGAGCGAAATCACCGGGCTTAGCGGTGAAGCCGTGAGCCAACTCGTGCAAAGCACGCCTCAGCCTCAGGAAGCGCCACCGGCTTACGATCCGGGCATCGATTACGACGCCATGCCGGATTACAGCGACTACCATCAGCCGCAGGCACAAGAGATGTATGTGCCGCAGCAGGAATGGACGCCGAAGAAACCTGGCGCAGGCGGCAAGAAATGGGACAAGAAACCATGGGACAAAAACGGCAAACGTGGCGGCGATCGCGATCAACCGCGCGCGCCACGGATTCCGGCCGCTGTAGAGCCGCCCACCCTGGCTGCCTTGCGCACGCTGCTGCATCACCCGCAACTGGCTGAGAAAGTCGAGGATGCCGGGCACTTCGCTGCCGAGGACCATACCAACACGCAACTGTTGGTCGCCCTGCTCGAAGCCGTACAGAAGAATCCCAAGCTAAACTCATTTCAACTGATTGCGCGCTGGCACGGCACCGAACAAGGCCGACTGCTCAAAGCGCTGGCAGAAAAGGAGTGGCTGATTGATGGAGATAACCTTGAACAACAGTTTTTCGACACCATTACTAGCTTGTCAGCCCGCCAACGCGAGCGAAACCTGGAACAACTTCTTCGAAAAGCACGTCAAAGTGAATTGAGCACCGAAGAGAAAAATCAACTGCGCGACCTTTTAAGTCGCAATGTTTCCGCATCAAGCCCGACCTCAACTGGCGCGTGAGGTCATAGCTCAGGTATAATCCTCGGCTTGTTTTTTGCCCGCCAAGACCTTCAGTGGATAGGGTGTTATGTCCGGAAAAGCGCAACAGCAGTCTCGTATCAAAGAGTTGATCACACTTGGTCGTGAGCAGGGCTACCTGACTTACGCGGAGGTCAACGACCACCTGCCGGAGGATATTTCAGATCCGGAACAGGTGGAAGACATCATCCGCATGATTAATGACATGGGGATCAACGTATTCGAGGTTGCGCCAGATAAGGATTCCCTTATGCTGGCCGACGCCGATACCGACGAAGCCGCCGCCGAAGAGGCAGCAGCAGCGTTGGCAGCGGTCGAGACCGACATTGGTCGCACCACCGACCCAGTGCGCATGTACATGCGTGAAATGGGTACGGTAGAGCTCCTCACACGTGAAGGCGAAATCGAAATCGCCAAACGTATTGAAGAGGGCATCCGCGAAGTGATGGGCGCAATCGCGCACTTCCCTGGCACGGTTGACCATATTCTCTCCGAGTACACTCGCGTCACCACCGAAGGTGGCCGCCTGTCCGACGTCCTGAGCGGTTATATCGACCCGGACGACGGCATTGCGCCGCCTGCAGCGGAAGTGCCACCGCCTGTCGACCCGAAAGCCGTGAAAGCGGATGACGACACCGACGACGATGACGCCGAAGCGACCGACGACGAAGAAGAAGCCGAAAGCGGTCCGGATCCGGTCATCGCCGCACAGCGCTTTGGTGCTGTCGCCGATCAGATGGAAATCACTCGCAAGGCCCTGAAAAAGCACGGTCGTGGCAACAAGCTGGCAATCGCCGAGCTGATCGCCCTGGCTGAGCTGTTCATGCCGATCAAACTGGTGCCGAAGCAATTCGAAGGCCTGGTCGAGCGTGTTCGCAGTGCCCTGGATCGTCTGCGTCAGCAAGAGCGCGCGATCATGCAACTGTGCGTTCGTGATGCCCGTATGCCGCGTGCCGACTTCCTGCGCCAGTTCCCGGGCAACGAAGTCGACGAAAGCTGGACCGATGCACTGGCCAAAGGCAAAAGCAAATACGCTGAAGCCATTGGTCGCCTGCAACCGGACATCATTCGTTGCCAGCAGAAGCTGACCGCGCTGGAAACCGAAACCGGTTTGACGATCGCCGAGATCAAGGACATCAACCGTCGCATGTCGATCGGTGAGGCCAAGGCCCGCCGCGCGAAGAAAGAGATGGTTGAAGCGAACTTGCGTCTGGTGATCTCCATCGCCAAGAAGTACACCAACCGTGGCCTGCAATTCCTCGATCTGATCCAGGAAGGCAACATCGGTCTGATGAAAGCGGTAGACAAGTTCGAATACCGCCGCGGCTACAAATTCTCGACTTATGCCACCTGGTGGATCCGTCAGGCGATCACTCGCTCGATCGCCGACCAGGCACGCACCATCCGTATTCCGGTGCACATGATCGAGACGATCAACAAGCTCAACCGTATTTCCCGGCAGATGCTGCAGGAAATGGGTCGCGAACCGACCCCGGAAGAGCTGGGCGAACGCATGGAAATGCCTGAGGACAAGATCCGCAAGGTATTGAAGATCGCTAAAGAGCCGATCTCCATGGAAACCCCGATCGGTGATGACGAAGATTCTCATCTGGGTGACTTCATCGAAGACTCGACCATGCAGTCGCCAATCGATGTCGCCACTGTTGAGAGCCTTAAAGAAGCGACTCGCGAAGTCCTGTCCGGCCTCACTGCCCGTGAAGCCAAGGTTCTGCGCATGCGCTTCGGTATCGACATGAATACCGACCACACCCTCGAGGAGGTTGGTAAGCAGTTCGACGTGACCCGTGAACGGATTCGTCAGATCGAAGCCAAGGCACTGCGCAAGCTGCGCCACCCGACGAGAAGCGAGCATTTGCGCTCCTTCCTCGACGAGTGATCCACAGAACCCCCGGCCCAGGCCGGGGGTTTTGCTTTATACAGATTAAATGCCCCGTACATCCCCCCCGCCGCATAGCCCGTCTACACTCGAAACATTCCCCCAAGCCATAACGAGACCGTTATGCCCAGATGGCCAACCGTGCTTTTTTTGCTGTCGCTGATGACCTGGACCGCAACGGCTGGCGCGTTGACTCTTACCGACGAAGAACGTAGCTGGCTAACGGCTCACCCGGAATTGCGCCTGGGCGTGGACGCGTCCTGGCCGCCGTTTGAATTTCGCGACGAACACGGGCGTTATCAGGGCCTGGCAGCGGACTACATCAACGTCATCCGTCAACGGCTGGCCATCAAACTCACGCCCATCGAGCCGGTCAGCTGGACTGAAGTCTTGCAGCAGGCCAAACAAGGCAAGCTAGACATCTTGCCAGGCATCATGTCGACTCCCGAGCGCCAGACATATCTGTCGTTCACACGCCCCTATCTCGACTTTCCGATTGTCATTCTGGCTCACGTCGGAGGTGCCCAACCGCGCAAAATCGAAGACCTGTACGGGCTGAAGATCGCTGTGGTGGAAAACTATGCCCCCCATGAACTATTGCGCACCCACCATCCCGACCTGAATCTGGTAGCGATGCCCAATGTCAGCTCGGCGCTGCAGGCACTGGCTACCGACGCCGTGGACGCCGTCGTGGGCGATCTCGCCTCCAGCGTCTGGAGCCTGCGCCAGCTCAAGCTCGACGGGCTCTACGTCAGCGGTGAAACACCCTATCGCTACCAATTGGCGATGGCCGTGCCCCCGAACAACAAGCTGCTGGTCAGCATCCTCGATAAAGTCCTGGCAGACATGACCCCGAGTGAAATCAGTGCCATCCAGGAACATTGGGTCGGTAACGTTCTGGACCATCGAACGTTCTGGCTCGATGTGCTGATGTACGGCCTGCCAGGATTACTGTTTCTGATGATCGTGCTGGCAGTGGTTATCCGGATCAACCGCCGACTCAGTTCGGAAATTGCTCGTCGGGTCGCTCTGGAACAGGAGCTGCGCAGCAGCGAATACCATTACCGCGGGCTGGTGGAGAGTCTTTCGGCTATCGCCTGGGAAGCCCGGATCAGCGATTACACCTACAGTTACGTGTCACCTCACGCTCAGGATCTCCTTGGTTATCCCCTGCCCCATTGGCTGATTCCGGGCTTCTGGCGCAACATTATCCACCCCGCGGATCTGACCCGGACCCAGACCTTCTGCGACCGTGAAGTGGCGGCCGGACGCGATCACAGCGTCGATTACCGGGTCATCACCGCCGACGGCCGTTGCCTTTGGGTCCGTGATATCGTCAGCCTGATCGAGCACGCCCATGAACCAGTACTGCGTGGGCTGATGATCGATATCAGCGAAGCCAAGCGCACCGAAGAGGCGCTGCGCCTGTCGGAACAAAAGTTCGCTTCAGTGTTCCAGCAATGTCCGGATATTCTGGTGATCGCACGGCTTTCCGACGGTTGTCTGCTGGAGGTCAATGAAGCGTTCGAAGAACAGATCGGCCTCAAGGCCGAAGACGTCATAGGCCAGACCGCCACCGACCTGAACATCTGGGGTGTACCCGGTGTGGGGCCAGGTTTGTTGCAGCGGTTGCAGGCCGGCAGCATCCGCAACCTGGAGATGCCCTTTCGCCGCAGCAATGGTCAGGTGTTTACCGGCCTGATTTCTGCCGAGCCTTTCGATCTCGATACCACCCCGGCCCTGGTGGTCGTTGTGCGGGACATCAGCCAACTCAAGGAAACCCAGCAACAACTGCAAACCTCCGAAGAGAAGTTCGCCAAGGCCTTTCATGCCTCCCCCGACGGCTTGCTCCTGTCCCGGCAGAGCGACGGTTTGCTGTTGGAGGTTAACGAGGGCTTCAGCCGTATTACCGGCTTCAATAGCGCGATGTCCGTGGATCGCTCGGCCCTGGACCTGGGAATCTGGGTCAATCTCAACGAACGCAAACAGATGCTCGAGCGGTTGCACCGGGATGGTTTTGTCCGCGACTTCAGTTGCCACATCCGCCGCAAAGACGGGCAGATCCGGCTCTGTGAGGTTTCAAGCCGGCCGTTGCCCATTGGCGATGAGGCCTGCATGCTGACCATCGCCCGGGACATTACCGAGCGACATCTGATGCAGGAGAAACTGCAACAGGCCGCCACGGTGTTCGAGAGCACCGCCGAGGGTGTATTGATCACCGACACCCAACAGCACATCAGCGCGGTCAATCGTGCATTCACCGAAATTACCGGCTACAGCGAGAGCGAAGCGCTGGGCCACACCCCTCGCCTGCTCGCATCGGGCCTGCACGACAGCGCATTTTATGCGGCGATGTGGCATCAATTGACCGCCGACGGTCATTGGCAAGGCGAGATTTCCAACCGGCGCAAGAACGGCGAGCTCTACCCGAGCTGGCTGACCATCAGCGCGGTGCGCAACCGGGACAAACTCATCACCCACTTTGTTGCGGTGTTCGCGGACATTTCCAGCCTCAAGCACGCGCAGGCCAAACTCGACTACCAGGCGCACCACGACCCGCTGACGGGCCTGCCAAACCGCACGCTGTTCGAGAGTCGGCTGTTGACTGCACTGAACAGCCAGCAGGAAAACGGGGGCCAGGGCGCGGTGCTGTTCCTGGATCTGGACCGTTTCAAACACATCAACGACAGCCTCGGCCACCCGGTTGGCGACCTGCTGCTCAAAGGCATTGCCGTGCGCCTCAAGGAGCAACTGCGCGATATCGATACCGTGGCGCGGCTGGGTGGCGACGAATTCATCATCCTGCTCCCCGGTCTGCAACAGTCCAGCGATGCCGACAACATTGCCACCAAGCTGCTCAATTGCTTCTCCGCCCCTTTCCAGGCCGGCGAGCACGAGTTTTTCATCAGCGCCAGCATCGGCACCAGCCTGTATCCCAAGGACGGCTGCGACGTCGCTACGCTGGTCAAGAACGCCGATGCCGCGATGTATCGCTCCAAGGCCAAGGGCCGTAACCGGGTTGAAAGTTACACCCGCGACCTCACCGCCCAAGCCAGCGAGCGCGTGGCGCTGGAACATGAACTGCGGCGCGCCATCGAGCGCAATGAGCTGTTTTTGTACTACCAGCCCAAAATCAGTCTGGACGATTATCGAGTGGTTGGCGCCGAAGCGCTGATTCGCTGGCATCACCCCACCTTCGGTGATGTACCTCCCGAGCACTTCATTCCCTTGGCCGAAGAAAACGGCATGATCCTGCAAATCGGCGATTGGGTACTTGAGACCGCCTGCCGACAGATGTACGAGTGGAATCAGGTCTATGAGTGCCTGGGCCCACTCTCAGTCAACCTCGCGGGCGCGCAACTGCGCCAGCCGAATCTGCTTGGCCGGATCGAACAACTGCTCAAGGACAACCACCTCAACCCCGGCTTCCTGCAACTGGAAATCACTGAAAACTTCATCATGAGCCAGGCCGAAGAGGCGCTGGCGGTGCTGCATCAACTCAAACGCCTGGGCGTGCAACTGGCGATCGACGATTTCGGCACTGGCTATTCGTCCCTGAGCTACCTCAAACGCCTGCCGCTGGACATTCTCAAGATCGACCAATCCTTCGTCCGCGGCCTGCCAGACGATCCGCATGACGCGGCGATCGTTCGCGCCATCATCGCCCTGGGCCGCAGCATGCAATTCACCGTCATCGCCGAGGGCGTCGAAACCCAGGCGCAGCAGCAATTCCTGGCTGCGGAGGGCTGTGAACAGATCCAGGGTTACATCGTCAGCCTGCCACTTCCCCCCGACGAATTCGCTGCGACGTTTCTTCGTACAGCCATATTGGATTTTTCGGATAGCACAGCTGAGAAACCATCGCTATAATCCGCGGCCTACTGAGGGCCTATAGCTCAGTTGGTTAGAGCAGGGGACTCATAATCCCTTGGTCGTAGGTTCGAGTCCTACTGGGCCCACCATACTCAAAGCCGCGCACTGCGCGGCTTTCGTGTTTCTGGGTGGCCACCGTTGATACAGCCCTATGGACACCGTCGCGATCCAGGACTGGTGACTCCTTCGCTGTAAAGGCTTAAGTGATCCGCCTTAGCTCGCTTGGTGAGCTCCCTTTTCAGCCGGTGCAAGTTCGGGGAACTCAACCAGCAGTGCCTTGTTACCCCTGGCGATGTGTTCCATCACCGCCATGGCGATGTTTTCACGCACCCTCCCGACCGAGACGTAATACATGGCCCAGGCTTGTTCGGGTGTGCAGTGGCCGATCTGCTCCTCAATCTCCTTGTAGGCTTTGTATTCGTCCGACTCCAAGTAGCATTGGCAATCACCCTGGTACATGATTTTTCTCCCTCCCTGGAACCTCTGTGCCCCCTAAGTAAGTCGGCTGATACGGGCTGCCCCTGCTCCCTACGTGATTTCACATACACAGAACCAGATTAATTTTCTTTAAAAACTATAAACCCACATCATACTTACGGAGCAATTCTTCAATACGGCTCCACCGCCGCTCATTAAAACCAACTGACTGTTTATCCAGCGACATAGAACTACGTGCAATTAGCGACTCATATCTCTCAATCATTTTTATCAGCACTATCAATTCTTTAATTTCGCTTTTAATTTCTCTGTAAACGCCCATAGCCCCCTCACATAAAATAAAGACCCCCCATAGAACATCAAAGACGACAACCAAGTCAGATCACGTACCACTCTTCACTTTGGTCCAAACCCGAGTGCGGATTCGCTCCAACTTCAATGGCAGCGGCTCAAGTGGAACAAGTGTAGCAACGGTCTTTTTGTCTGGATAAATCCAAGTATTGTCGCGCAGCTTCTGCTCAACAAACTCTGTGGCATCTTTATTAGCGTTAGGATACAACGTGTGATTTGAGCTCTTGGCAATAACTTCTGGCCGCAACATATAATTAATAAATGCCATGCCTTCCTTTGGGTGGGGAGCATCTTTTAACAGAACCAAATTTTCTGACCAAACCAGCGCTCCCTCGCGAGGAAGGCTGTATGCAATCTTGCGTCCAGTATTAGCCTTCTCGTTGATGGCCTGCGCAGCAAGGGCACCATTGGCCCAACCTACAACTGCACAAATATTGCCATCAGCCAAGTCAGAGTCGATTCTGGATGAGTCGAAATAGAGGACGTAGGGACGGATTTTTAACAACAGGGCTTGAGCTTTCTGGTAATCATCCGGATTCCTACTGTTGCTAGGGAGCCCAAGGTAATGCAAAGCAATTGAAATGATCTCACTTGGAGAATCGAGCATTGCCACACCGCACGACTTGAGTTTGCTGATGTTTTCTTCTTTGAAGATCAAGTCCCAGCTATTCACCGGAGCATTATCACCTAATGCCGCTTTGACTTTATCAACGTCATAGCCAATGCCGGTGGTGCCCCATAAATAGGGAACAGCGTAGCGATTACCAGGGTCATTGACCGCAACCTGGGACAAGATATCAGGGTCGATGTGTGACAAATTACTCAGCTGATTACGATCCAACGGCTGAAGTACTCCCGCCTGGATCAGGCTTGGCAACACGTTGGAGGTAGCCACAACCACGTCGTACCCCGTGCGCCCAGCCATCACTTTGCTCTGCATGATTTCAGCACTGTCGAACGCGTCCATATGGATGCTGGTGCCGGTTTCCTGCTCAAACTCCTTTGGGGTCTCCGGTGCGATAAGCCCGAACCAGTTATACAGATACACCCCAGGCTCTACAGCCCCCACTGATGTGCTGATCCCTGCACAGAGAAGCGAGGCTGCAAAAATGGTTCGCAAAGGTGATTTGCTCATACAACTATCCTTGTCAAGACGACATGCCCTCATGGCCATCGTGAATCCTGATCGTGAATATACCCGGCATTGACGAATAGTAAATACCTACGAATACTTACCTGCGACCTACGAATCCCTAACCCTAAAGGGGTAGAAAATGCCACTCGACCTTCATAGCCTGGCTTGGCACCGATCGATTGGAAAGCTGATCATGCAGTTGAACCGTCCAGAATTCTGGAGCTCACTTATTCGCACGTTAAATGAATATGTGCAGATCGATAACTGGGTCGTATTAATATTTAGCAATCAACAAGTACAAGTTGTTAGTCTCCCTGAAATAGCAGATACAGAAGAGGTAGATGCCTTTATTCATCGCTACGTGAAGGGACTTTATATGCTGGATCCATTTTATATAGCTAATCGAGAAAACCCGCAGAGCGGTTTCTTTCACATGCTGGATATTGCACCGGAGCACTTCCTTGAGACTGAGTACTATCACCAATACTTCGCACAGTATATTTCTGTAGATGAAGCGCAGTACAATGTCCAGCTTGACTCCGATAGAACGCTATGCATTTCCTTTGGTAGTAACGCCCGCTTCAACCAAGAACAAATAACAATACTTGATATTATCAAACCATGGGTAACTGCATTAATGCATCAACGCATGTGTTTTGAGATTGACGTAGAAAAAGATTCCCCTGAACCAACTCCATGGCCAGAAGCGATTCTCCAGCTAGGCACACAAATAACAACGCGCGAAAAGGACGTCCTCAAATTATTACTTAGCGGCTTCTCTAACAAAGAGATAGCAGGAAAACTTTCCCTGTCGGCAGAAACAATAAAAGTTCACCGCCGAAATATTTACGCCAAATTAAACATCAAATCACAACCCGAATTGTTTGCTCGTTTTTTTATGCCAAAACAGGATATCTGCCCTGCAAATTGAAGTCAGCGCCTGGCACTTTTCAGGCCCAAACACTCAACGATGGAATGGCCTGCACAGGCCGCAACCGTTCAAGCATTTCCCCCGTCAACACGACCTCATAGGTATCCGCCGGCCTCCCCCATTGCTCCACAATGACCATGCCATCTACCAGCGCCGCGCCCAAGCCGGTAATCGTGTCGGCCAATGCCTCTACGATTTGTTGGGTCCGCAGCCATAAACGATCAGTAATCTCTTTAAGCTCGGCAGTTATGCGCTCGGACGACGCTGGATCCGTATCGGGGTAGGAGATATTTCGCAGCAAGTGCCGTAACTCCCTTACTTTTGCGTAATCCTGTTCCGCCCCAAGCTCTCCATTCAGGATGGCTGTCGCTTTCGTTTTATCGACGAGTTTCCTGGCTGAATGCTTTGCAGGTAAGGTCTGACTCATAGCGCCAGCAAAAAGGACTATCAGCCGACCTTCCAAATGTTCCTTCATTTCTTCTATCGAGGAAATTGACCGCGTCAAGATAATGGAAGCCCCAGCCTGATGCCTCAAGTCCATGGTGACTTTCAGGGTCACATCACCCGTTTCAAAGCCCAAGGCTCGGGCAATCACGTAGTGCCCCATTTCGTGATTCGCAATCTGCAATGCATGTTCCCGTATAGCGGGAGGCATCTTCTTCATCATTCCCATCATCTCCCGTCAATGCCCTCCGTTGCGTATTCGACTATGAGAGTAACGGCTCGTGTCCATGCTATCGATGTAGAACCCGTTTCGCATCATTACTCCAGCCGTGTACGGCAATTACAACGTACTTGCCGTCTCTACACTGCCGGGCGAGATTGCCAGCCTTGAAGACACCGAACTATTGCCCCAGCGAAAGCACAAAAATGCCCGACTGCGTGATGAGACCGTCGCCTGGCTGTGGGAGCGGGCTTGCGCGTAACTGATGCCAGTTCAGACAACCGCCACAAGCACCGCGCAGGATGTGCCTGTAACATGGCCGCCCATTGCTCTGTGCCGCTGGAGATGCCCCTTTGCCTGACACTCGCCCGCCCGTTCTTGACGAAATCGACCGCCAATTGATCGCGGCCCTGCAGATCAATGCCCGCGAAAGCGTGGCCATGCTCGCCCGGCAACTGGGTATCGCCCGTACTACGGTGACGTCGCGTCTGGCACGGCTGGAAAAGGCCAAAGTCATCACCGGTTACGGTGTGCGCCTGGGGCAGCGCGTGGTGGATGGCGGATTGCAGGCGTACGTCGGGATTACGGTGCAACCGCGGTCCGGCAAGGAAGTGCTGCGTCGTCTTAGCGCCATGGCGCAGGTTCAGCAGTTGTGCGCGGTGAGTGGTGAATTTGATTACGTGGCGTGGTTGCGCACCGACTCGCCGGAGCAGCTGGATCAGTTGCTGGATCAGATTGGCAGTGTGGATGGCGTGGAGAAGACGACGACTTCGATCATCTTGAGCAGCAAGATTGATCGGGGGCAGCCGGTTTGAGTTTCAACCGGTAACTCTTCATTGTCTGATCGGGCCTCATCGCGAGCAGACTCGCTCCCATACTGACCAGTGTGTAGCAATTCATCGTCATATTGATCAGACAACTAGCAAAATGACGACACATTGCGTCTTATTAACGTGTTCTACGCTCTCTAGAATGGCTGCCATCTTTTCCTATACTCAGACGCGCACGCTGCGTCAGGTCGCCAGCAAGGTCAGCCATGAACAAGAACAATCGCCATCCTGCAGACGGTAAAAAACCGGTCACCGTTTTCGGCCCGGACTTTCCTTTCGCCTTCGACGACTGGATCGAACACCCGGCCGGGCTGGGCAGCATTCCGGCGCACAATCACGGTGCCGAAGTGGCGATTGTCGGGGCTGGCATTGCAGGCCTGGTGGCTGCCTACGAATTGATGAAGCTGGGCCTCAAACCCGTTGTTTACGAAGCCTCGAAGATGGGCGGTCGCCTGCGCTCCCAGGCATTCAACGGCGCTGAAGGCATCATCGCCGAGCTCGGCGGTATGCGTTTCCCGGTGTCGTCGACCGCGTTTTATCACTACGTCGACAAGCTCGGCCTCCAGACCAAACCCTTCCCGAACCCGCTGACGCCTGCGTCGGGTAGCACGGTAATCGATCTGGAAGGCAAAACTCATTACGCACAGAAACTGGCGGATCTTCCTGCACTGTTCCAGGAAGTCGCTGACGCCTGGGCCGATGCTCTGGAAGCCGGCTCGCAGTTCTCCGATATCCAGCAAGCAATCCGCGACCGTGACGTGCCGCGCCTCAAGGAACTATGGAACACCCTGGTGCCGCTGTGGGACGACCGCACGTTCTATGATTTCGTCGCCACCTCCGAAGCCTTCGCCAAGCTCTCGTTCCATCACCGCGAAGTGTTCGGCCAGGTCGGTTTCGGCACCGGCGGCTGGGACTCGGACTTCCCCAACTCGATGCTGGAAATCTTCCGCGTGGTGATGACCAACTGTGACGATCACCAGCACCTGGTAGTCGGCGGTGTGGAGCAGGTGCCGCTGGGCATCTGGCGCCATGTACCGGAGCGTTGCGTGCATTGGCCTGAAGGCACCAGTCTCAGCTCGCTGCACAGTGGCGCGCCGCGCTCCGGCGTGAAAAAAATTGCCCATGCACCGAACGGGCGTTTTACCGTTACCGATAACTACGGCGACACACGCGAATACGCGGCAGTACTGACTACCTGCCAGAGCTGGCTGCTGACCACCCAGATCGAATGCGACGAAAGCCTGTTCTCGCAAAAGATGTGGATGGCCCTGGACCGCACCCGCTACATGCAATCATCGAAGACTTTCGTGATGGTCGATCGCCCATTCTGGAAGGACAAGGACCCGGAAACCGGTCGCGACCTGATGAGTATGACCCTCACCGATCGCCTGACTCGGGGTACCTATCTGTTCGACAATGGCGACGACAAGCCGGGGGTGATTTGCCTGTCGTACTCGTGGATGAGCGACGCGCTGAAAATGCTCCCGCACCCAGTGGAAAAACGCGTGAAGCTGGCCTTGGACGCGTTGAAGAAGATCTACCCGAAAGTCGACATCGCCGCGCGGATCATCGGCGATCCGATCACCGTGTCGTGGGAAGCCGACCCGCACTTCCTCGGGGCTTTCAAAGGCGCCCTGCCCGGCCACTACCGCTACAACCAGCGCATGTACGCGCACTTCATGCAGGACGACATGCCGCCCGAGCAGCGCGGGATTTTCATCGCCGGCGATGACGTTTCGTGGACGCCGGCCTGGGTCGAAGGTGCGGTGCAGACGTCGCTCAACGCGGTATGGGGGATCATGAAACACTTCGGCGGTGAAACTCACGCCGAAAACCCGGGTCCAGGAGATGTGTTTAACGAGATCGGTCCGATCGCCCTGCCCGAGTAAGAGGAATCCGAAATGCGCGTAGCCCTTTACCAATGTCCACCGCTGCCCCTGGATGTCGCAGGTAACCTGCAACGCCTGCATCAACTGGCGCTGGAGGCCAAGGGCGCAGACTTGCTGGTGCTGCCGGAGATGTTCCTGACCGGCTACAACATCGGCATCGATGCGGTCAGCGTGCTGGCGGAGGTGCACAACGGTGAGTCGGCGCAGCAAATCGCGCGCATTGCCAAAGCGACGGGGATTGCCATTTTATATGGCTACCCGGAGCGCACCGAAGACGGGCAGATCTACAACGCCGTGCAGTTGATCGACGCCGATGGCGAACGGTTGTGCAACTACCGCAAGACTCACTTGTTCGGCGACCTCGATCATTCGATGTTCAGCCCCGGGCCGGATGAGTTTCCGCTGGTTGAACTCAACGGCTGGAAGCTTGGCTTTTTGATCTGCTACGACCTGGAGTTCCCGGAAAACGCCCGGCGTCTGGCCTTGGCCGGTGCCGAGCTGATCTTGGTGCCGACGGCGAACATGATTCCCTACGATTTCATCGCCGATGTCACCGTCCGCGCCCGAGCCTTCGAAAACCAGTGTTATGTGGCCTACGCCAACTACTGCGGCCACGAAGGCGACATCCAGTATTGCGGCCAAAGCAGCATCGCCGCGCCGGATGGCAGCCGCATCGCCCAGGCCGGACTTGATGAAGCGTTGATTGTCGGTGAACTGGATCGTCAGATGATGATTGATTCCCGCGCCGCCAATCGTTACTTCCTCGACCGCCGTCCCGAGCTATACGGCGAGCTGAACAAGCCCTAATCCGCTAGCATTAGCGCTTCTCTGTTCTGGAAGTGCTCATGCCTGCGCTGAATCCCCCTCGCCTCCACACTGAAACCCTCGCCAATGGCCTGCGGGTGACGCTGCGTCATGCTCCCGATTTGAAGCGCTGCGCCGCTGCGTTGCGGGTCGCTGCCGGCAGTCACGACGTGCCACTGGCCTGGCCGGGGCTGGCGCACTTTCTTGAGCATTTGCTGTTCCTGGGTACAGAGCGCTTTCCCGCAGAGCAGGGGTTGATGGCCTACGTGCAAGGTCATGGCGGGCAGGTGAATGCGCGAACCAGCGAACGTACGACGGACTTCTTTTTCGAGCTGCCGCCTCAGGCGTTTAAGGGTGGACTTGAGCGTCTGTCGGATATGCTCGCTCATCCGCGTATGAATCTGGACGATCAGCGCCGGGAACGGGAAGTGCTGCATGCCGAATTTGTCGCCTGGTCGCGGGATGCGACAGCCCAGCAGCAATTTGCTTTGTTCGACGGGCTCTCGGCGGCTCATCCATTGCGGGCGTTTCATGCTGGAAACCGCTACAGCCTGCCGGTACCGCAGCCCGAATTTCAACAAGCGTTGAAGGACTTCTATCATCGGTTTTACCAGACCGGGCAGATGACACTGAGCCTGGCCGGGCCACAGAGTCTCGATGAGTTGAAGGAAATGGCGCAGGCGTTTGCGGTTGCTATTACCCCCGGCGAAAAAGTCCCTCAGACAAAGCCCACCTTGTTGATGGATTCTTCTGACAATAGTTATCAACAGGCAGGAGAACGTCGGCTTGATCTACTGTTCACCTTCCAAGCGCTGCCCGACTCAACGCCCGAAGCGCTGGCGTTCCTGTGCCACTGGCTGAACGCCGAAAAACCCGGCGGCCTGTTGGCGCAGCTGCGAGAGCATGGGCTGGCGGACAACCTGAAAGCCGCGCTGCTCTATCACTACGCTGGCCAAGCTTTGCTGCACATCGAATTCACCCGGCCCGCCAACGCAACGCAAACGGACAACGTGATCCGCGAACGGCTCCTGGATTGGCTGGGCTTTTTTGCCTCTCATCAGGATTGGGCCGAACTGCGCGAAGAGTATGCAGCCCTGCTACAGCGCCAACAGCAAGTCAGCGCCGCCCTGCAACGGGCCCAACGAGACAGCGAACAGCTTGAAGCCGGGCTATCCGAACAGGGCGTTGTCGCCCTCAAGGCAATCCTCAAACAAATCGGCGCTGTGGATAACTTCACCGGCCAATGGCAACTGCCGACACCCAACCCGTTTTTGCGCGCCGAGACTCCAGCCTCGAATGCCGGATTGATTCGCGGCCAGACCAGCGCCCATCGCGGCCTGCGGACTTTTGCCCAGGATCGCTCACGCAGTCGCCGCGAACGATCGCCGATGCAGTTCAGTCAGGCGTTGCCGGATAACACGGATGAAGGTGCGGTTTATCTGCGCTGGCGCCTGGAGTTCGCACCTCACAGCCGCCTTCAGTCGAATCTGGAAAACAACCTGCGGATGCTGCGCGAAGATGCGCGTCAGGCCGGTGTGGACTTTTCCTTCAGCGCTTCGGGTAATGAATGGCTGCTGAAAATGACGGGCCTGCAGGAACCGATGCCGACAGTCCTCGAACACGCGCTGAAGGAACTGACAAAACCTGATGCCGATTTCTCACAGGAAGAGCTGGCGGCCGTTGCGTTGATGCCGATTCGACAATTGCTCAAGGCGCTGCCCGAGCTATGCCTTGAGCACACCGAAGCCTCAGATGACTTGCAGCAACTCTGGTCGAGCGCGCGCTGGGATGGCCTGGCGGCAGGCCTGTCTGCCCAGACACAAGCGGCGATGGGGCTTGCCTTGAGTCGTATTCCCGGCACTGCGGACAGTCAACTGACGCCGCCTCCATCGATTCGCTCACAGCATCTCTGGAACTCCGTCGATACCGGCTCCAGCGAACACGCGCTGCTACTCTTCTGCCCGACAGCAACCCATGACATCGCCGATGAGGCCGCCTGGCGTTTGCTCGCACACGTAAGCCAGACGCCGTTCTACCAGCGCCTGCGGGTGGAGCTACAGCTTGGTTACGCCGTATTCAGCGGGCTACGCCAGATAAACGGCCAGACCGGGCTGCTGTTCGGTGTGCAATCACCGAGTGTCGCGCCTCTGGATTTGCTGGAGCACATCCAACAGTTCCTCAGCGAATCGGAAGGGATGATCGAAAGCATCGATAACGCGACCTTCATCGCTCAGCGCCAAGCCTTGGCCGATCAATTCGACAGCACCGCCCTGCCCAACGCCCAAGCAACTGAGCTGCTCTGGCAAGGCCAACTGGCCGGCCACTCGTCGGATTACCTGAAACGCCTGCCTCAAGCGATTCTGATGAGCGACCGCGAAGCCTTGCTGGCGGCGGTACAACGACTGAATCGGGCCGACGGTGGATGGCGCTGTCTGGCCAGCGGACCGGCCCCATCTACGCCTTGGCAAGTGGCAAAATGATCATTACCGGTGCTGCAATTAGCTTTCTCAAAGATTCGTGGCCAATCGCTCTGTAATTTTGAGTAACATAGCCGCCTAACTATCTGAACATCTCCGACTGGAGGTGGACTATATGTATAGGTCTCAACTGTCCCATCCACCTGAAGGAGCGCTTCTATGTCCTGGTCCAAACCTGCTTACACCGACCTGCGTATCGGCTTCGAAGTCACCATGTACTTCGCAAGCCGCTAAGCTCTGCCGTCTGGTAGAGAATGCAGTGCTACGCCTCGGCTCGCCGGGGCGTTTTTATTTTCAGCTTTCAATGATGGAGCGGCCATGTTTGTCCAGATTCTAGGTTCCGCCGCCGGCGGCGGTTTCCCCCAGTGGAACTGCAACTGCGTGAATTGCGCAGGTTTTCGCGACGGCAGCCTGCGGGCCGAGGCGCGTACCCAGTCGTCCATCGCGATTTCCGATGACGGCGTGAACTGGGTGCTGTGCAATGCTTCGCCGGACATCCGCGCCCAGCTCCAGAACTTCGCTCCAATGCAGCCAGGTCGCGCGCTGCGTGACACCGGCATCAGTGCAATCATCCTGATGGACAGCCAGATCGATCACACCACCGGCCTGCTCAGCCTGCGCGAAGGTTGCCCGCATCAGGTCTGGTGCACCGACATGGTCCACGAAGATTTGAGCACCGGTTTCCCGTTGTTCACCATGCTGACTCACTGGAATGGCGGGTTGAACTGGAACCGTATCGAACTCGATCAGAGCTTCACCGTCCCGGCCTGCCCGAACCTGCGCTTCACCCCGCTGCCCCTGCGTAGCGCCGCACCACCGTACTCGCCGCATCGGTTCGACCCGCACCCGGGCGACAACATCGGCCTGATCGTCGAAGACCTGAGCACCGGCGGTAAACTGTTCTATGCACCGGGCCTGGGCAAGGTCGACGTAGCGCTGATGAAAATCATGGCCAGCAGCGATTGCCTGTTGGTGGATGGCACGATGTGGGACGACGACGAAATGCAGCGCCGTGGTGTCGGCACGCGCACTGGCCGGGAGATGGGTCACCTGGCGCAGAACGGCCCCGGCGGCATGCTCGAAGTACTGGAACAGTTGCCCAAGCAGCGCAAAGTACTTATCCACATCAACAACACCAACCCGATTCTCGACGAGGATTCGCCGGAGCGCGCGGAGCTGGTTCGGCGCGAGGTTGAAGTGGCGTATGACGGTATGAGTATTGTGTTGTAGGAAACCAAGACCGCTGCGCGGTCTATCGCGAGCAGGCTCGCTCCCACACTGGATTGGGTTACCACTTGCCCCCTGTGGGAGCGAGCCTGCTCGCGATGAAGCCCGTACAAGCACTACACATCTAGGGTTGTACCCCGGAGAACCGCAATGACTGACACCGCAATGTCCCCCGCCGAATTCGAAGCGGCCCTGCGCGCCAAGGGCGCCTACTACCATATCTATCACCCGTATCACGTGGCGATGTATGAAGGCCGGGCGACCCGCGAGCAGATCCAGGGCTGGGTCGCCAACCGCTTTTACTATCAGGTGAACATCCCGCTCAAGGACGCCGCTATCCTGGCCAACTGCCCGGACCGCGAGATTCGTCGCGAATGGATTCAGCGTCTGCTGGACCACGACGGCGCCCCCGGCGAAGAGGGCGGCATCGAAGCCTGGCTGCGTCTTGGGCAAGCGGTAGGCCTCGACCCGGATCAACTGCGCTCTCAGGAATTAGTGCTGCCTGGCGTGCGGTTCGCCGTGGATGCCTACGTCAATTTCGCCCGCCGCGCCCGTTGGCAGGAAGCCGCCAGCAGTTCGCTGACCGAGCTGTTCGCGCCGCAGATCCACCAATCGCGCCTCGACAGCTGGCCGCAGCATTACCCGTGGATCGACCCGGCCGGTTACGAATATTTCCGTACACGTCTGGGCCAGGCTCGTCGGGATGTGGAGCATGGTCTGGCGATCACTTTGCAGCACTACACTACGCGGGAAGGCCAGGAGCGCATGCTGGAAATTCTCCAGTTCAAACTGGACATTCTTTGGAGCATGCTCGATGCCATGAGCATGGCCTACGAACTGAACCGCCCGCCGTACCACAGCGTGACCGAACAGCGGGTCTGGCATAAAGGAATTACCTTATGAGTTTCGATCGCAGCAAAACCCCGACATGGCGCACCGGCTACCGCTTCCAGTACGAACCGGCGCAAAAAGGCCATGTGCTGCTCTACCCGGAAGGCATGATCAAACTCAACGACAGCGCTGCGCTGATTGGCGGTTTGATTGATGGTCAGCGGGATGTCGCGGCGATTATCGCCGAACTGGGCGCGCAGTTTCCCGACGTGCCTGAGCTCGGTGACGACATCGAGCAATTCATGGAGGTCGCCCGTGCTCAGCACTGGATCGAACTTGCCTGATTCCGTGTCAGACAAGTTACCGCTCAAGCCCGAAATCGGCCTGCCCCTTTGGTTGCTGGCCGAGCTGACGTATCGCTGCCCGCTGCAATGTCCGTACTGCTCCAATCCACTGGATTTCGCCGAGCAGGGCAAAGAGCTGACCACCGAGCAGTGGATCAAAGTCTTTCGCGAAGCCCGGGAGATGGGCGCGGCGCAGTTGGGTTTTTCCGGCGGTGAGCCGCTGGTGCGCCAAGACCTCGCCGAACTGATCGCCGAGGCACGCAAGCTGGGTTTTTACACCAACCTGATCACCTCTGGCATCGGTCTCACCGAGCAGAAAATCAGCGACTTCAAGAAGGCCGGTCTGGACCACATCCAGATCAGTTTTCAGGCCAGCGACGAGCAAGTGAATAACCTGCTGGCCGGCTCAAAAAAGGCCTTCGCGCAAAAGCTCGAAATGGCTCGAGCGGTGAAGGCTCACGGCTACCCGATGGTGCTGAACTTCGTCACCCATCGGCACAACATCGACAAGATCGACCGGATCATTGAGCTGTGCATCGCCCTTGAGGCGGACTTCGTCGAACTCGCGACGTGCCAGTTCTACGGCTGGGCCCAGCTCAATCGGGTTGGCCTGTTGCCGACCAAAGAACAATTGGTTCGCGCCGAACGCATCACCAACGAATACCGCGCCAAACTGGAAGCCGAAGGGCATCCGTGCAAGCTGATTTTCGTTACGCCGGACTATTACGAAGAACGTCCGAAAGCCTGTATGAATGGCTGGGGCAGCATTTTTCTGACAGTCACACCGGACGGAACCGCCCTGCCCTGTCACGGTGCCCGACAGATGCCGGTGCAGTTTCCTAACGTGCGCGACCACAGCATGCAGCACATCTGGTACGACTCGTTCGGCTTCAACCGCTTTCGCGGTTACGACTGGATGCCCGAGCCGTGCCGCTCCTGCGACGAGAAAGAAAAGGACTTCGGCGGCTGCCGCTGTCAGGCGTTCATGCTCACGGGTGACGCGAGCAACGCCGACCCGGTGTGCAGCAAGTCGGAACATCACGGCGTGATTCTCAAGGCCCGCGAAGAGGCCGAACACGCGACCCAGACCATTGAACAACTGGCCTTTCGCAATGAACGAAACTCACGCCTCATCGCCAAAAGCTGAACCCTTAAGCGCCGCCAGGGCTGTCGCGGCCGGCATCGACTTCGCCGAGTTACAAGTCGGCAAGCATGGCCTGTTCTGGAACGAATACCGCCCCGAGGACGCCGCCTGCCGGATCTGGCAGTGGCGCGACGGCCAGGCTCATTGCCTGACACCGCCTACCTTCAGTGTGCGCAGCCGGGTGTACGAATATGGCGGCGGTGCGTTTTGTCTGACCGATGATGGGCTTGTTTTCGTCAACGAGGCAGACCAGCAGCTGTACCGGCAATCACTGACCGGTGAGGCGCCTGAGGTGCTGACTTCGAGTGAATGCCGCTACGGCGATTTGCACTTCTCCAACGGGCAAGTGCTGGCGGTGGAAGAGCACCGCGATCGACATCGCCTGGTGGCTATCGATCTGGTTGACGGCCAACGTCATCTGCTGGCCGAAGGCGCCGATTTCTACGCGGCTCCAACCGTGAGCCCTGACGGTCGACGTCTGGCCTGGATCGAGTGGAATCGCCCGGATCAGCCCTGGACCGCTACTCGCCTGATGGTTGCCAAGCGCCAGAGCGATCACACCTTTGCACAACCACGCTGTGTGGCGGGTGACGGTGCCCAGGAGTCACTGCAACAACCACGATTCGATGACAGCGGCCGTCTGTTTTGTCTGACGGATCGCGGCGGTTTCTGGCAGCCGTGGATGGAGTCGGGCAACGGTCTGCGTCCACTCCCGAGTGCTGCCGTCGACCATGGACCGGCGCCTTGGCAACTGGGTGGTTGCACGTGGTTGCCGTTGGGCGAAGACACTTATCTGGCGAGTTGGACCGAGGGCGGGTTTGGTCGACTGGGGCTTTGTCATGGCGATGGTTCCCGTGACGATTTCACGGGCGACTACAGCCGCTTCCGCCATCTCGCACAGGATCAACAGTTCATCTACTGCATCGCCGCTTCGCCGGTCAGTTCGTCGGCAATCATTGCCATCGACCGTGAAACACGCCAGGTCAACGTTCTGGCCGGCGGTATCGCACCGCTGCCCGCCGAACAGATCAGCCGCCCGCAAACCCTGCGCTATCCAAGCGGTTCGGGCGAGGCCCATGGTTTCTTCTACCCGGCGATGACCGGCGACACGAAAGCGCCGTTGGTGGTGTTCATTCACGGCGGCCCGACTTCGGCCTGCTACCCGATGTTCGACCCGCGAATCCAGTATTGGGCACAACGCGGCTTCGCCGTGGCCGACCTCAATTACCGAGGCAGCAGCGGCTATGGCCGCGCGTATCGCCAAGCGTTGCATTTGAGCTGGGGCGACGTGGATGTGGAAGATGCCTGTGCGGTGGTGGCCTACCTCGCCGATCGGGGGCTGATCGACGGCGACAAAGCGTTTATCCGTGGAGGCAGCGCCGGTGGCTACACCACGTTGTGCGCACTGGCCTTTCACAAGGTCTTCCGTGCGGGCGCTAGTCTGTATGGCGTCAGCGATCCCGTTGCGCTAGGCCACGCCACCCACAAGTTCGAAGGTGATTATCTGGACTGGTTGATCGGCGACCCGGTGCTGGACGCCGAACGCTACGCCGCACGCACGCCATTGCTGCACGCGAACAACATCAGCGTTCCGGTGATTTTCTTTCAAGGTGAACTGGACGCCGTGGTGGTGCCGCAACAGACCCGCGACATGGTCACTGCGCTACAGGACAACGGCATTCTGGTCGAAGCGCATTACTACGCCGACGAGCGCCACGGCTTTCGCAAGGCAGGCAATCAGGCCCATGCGCTGGAGCAGGAGTGGTTGTTTTATCAAAGGGTGATGGCGCTCGCGGGCTGAAACCGCGTCGCGCCCTTCGCGGGCAAGCCTCGCTCCTACGGGTATTGTGTTATCCCTGTAGGAGCGAGGCTTGCCCGCGAATGCTATTTACCTGACGCCGTGAATGTCAGCGCTTGGCGATGATGTACACCGCATGCACGATTCCTGGAATGTAACCGCACAACGTCAGCAGAATATTCAGCCAGAATGCCCCAGCGAAACCGACTTGCAGAAACACACCCAGTGGCGGCAACAGAATGGCAATGATGATTCGAATAAAGTCCATGGGGTAGCTCCTGATTGAAGTTGGCTCGTGTGAGCCATATAGCTAATCGACCTGTACCGTTCGTCAGGGTTCAGTGCGAATTCAGCTCATACCCTACACGCTAAACCTGCTACATGCCTTCAGCCTTAATGAGCTGAGTACTTTTTCGCAGACAAAAGAAAACCCCGCCGAAGCGGGGCTTTGCAGACTGTTTCCCTGACATCCATTTCACTCCGCCATCCTGGCAGAATCCTACGTGTCCGTGTTGTTGCTTTGCGCTTCCTGCGCGACGTCCATGTGAAGTAGATTAGCTCTGGATCCAATCTTCGCCTATGGGAAAACAGCAGCACGTTATGTAAGAGAATGCTTACACAACGTCAAAGGATCAGAATTGTCCTGCGTCCAGCAGGAACAGCGATTCGCTGCCCGCCTTTACCGACGTACTCAATGAATGAATACGCGGTAGCAGACGTGCGAAATAGAACCGCGCTGTACCGAGTTTGCTCGCGTAGAAATCGTCCTGCGCTTCTTTACCAAAGGCTGCCTTGGCCATCAGTGCCCACATGTAGGCGTAGGCCATGTAACCGAATGCTTGCAGATACTCGACCGACGCCGCGCCGATCTCGTTCGGGTTGTTTTTCGCCCGATCCAGCAACCACTCAGTCAGTTCGTCGAGGGTATCCACCGCATCATTCAACGGCTTGGTGAACTCCGCCAGGTTTGTATCGGCAGTCGCGGTGAAGTGGCGAATCTCGTCGGCGAACAATTTGTAGAACGCCCCGCCGCTACCAACGATCTTGCGTCCTACAAGGTCCAGCGCCTGAATACCGTTGGTGCCTTCGTATATCTGGGTGATACGCACGTCGCGCACCAGTTGTTCCTGGCCCCATTCACGGATGTAGCCGTGACCGCCAAATACCTGCTGGCCGTGCACCGTGGTTTCCAGGCCCAAGTCGGTCAGGAAGGCCTTGGCCACCGGGGTCAGCAAAGCCACCAAATCTTCCGCGCGTTTGCGGGTGGTGGCGTCTTCACTGAACTTGGCGGTGTCCAGCTGCATCGCCACGTAAGTGGAGAAGGCACGGCCGCCTTCGTTCGAGGCTTTCATGGTCAGCAGCATGCGACGCACGTCCGGGTGGACGATGATCGGGTCAGCCACTTTGTCCTTGTTCTGCGCGCCGGTTGGCGAGCGGCTTTGCAGACGGTCGCGAGCGTATTCGATAGCGTTCTGGTACGAGCGCTCGCCAGTGGCCAGGCCCTGGATACCGACGCCCAGACGCTCGTAGTTCATCATGGTGAACATGGCCGCCAGGCCTTTGTTCGGCTCACCAACCAGGTAACCGACGGCTTCGTCGAAGTTCATCACGCAGGTCGCGGATGCCTGAATGCCCATCTTGTGTTCGATCGAACCACAATTCGCCGGGTTGCGTGCGCCCAGACTGCCATCGGCATTGACCATGAACTTCGGCACCAGGAACAGCGAAATGCCTTTCGGCCCCGCTGGCGCGTCCGGCAGTTTGGCCAGTACCAGATGGATGATGTTCTCGGTCAGGTCGTGCTCACCGCCGGTGATGAAGATTTTGGTGCCGCTGACTTTGTAGGAACCGTCGGCCTGAGGCTCGGCCTTGGTGCGGATGATCCCCAAATCAGTACCGGCATGCGGCTCGGTCAGGCACATGGAACCGGCCCAGACACCGGCGTACATGTTCGGCAGGTACGCGGCTTTCAGCTCTTCGCTGGCGTGAGCGTTGATCGACAGGCAAGCGCCGGCAGTCAGCATCGGGTACAGACCAAACGACAGGCTCGCGGAGTTGACCATTTCTTCGACCTGCGCCGAAACCGCCTTGGGCATACCCATGCCGCCGTAGGTCGGATCGCCCCCGACACCCACCCAACCGCCTTCAGCGTAAGTCTGATAAGCCTGTGGGAAACCGGCCGGGGTGGTGACGGCACCGTCAGCCCAGCGGCAACCTTCTTCGTCAGCTGCACGGCTCAGCGGCGCGATGCTTTTGCTGGTGACCTTGCCGGCTTCTTCGAGAATGGCTTCGACCGTTTGCGCATCGACGGTCTCGGCCAGCGCAGGCAGTTCGGCCCACAGTTTGGCGACCTCGAAAACTTCATTGAGGACGAAGCGCATATCGCGCAGGGGCGCTTTGTAGTCAGCCATGGCAAACCTCGCAAGATCTAAACAGGTGGTTCGTAGGAATAGTGATTTCGTTGGTCTGAGTGTACCCCAACAACTTTTACGACACATAGGGTCAACTCATGACTGTTTTGTTATTTTTAGTCACTGAAGATCAGGCGGATGTCTTAGGTCCGCCCAAACGCATTCGCGGGCAAGCCTCGCTCCAGGTCGTGTCGCACGCATTTCAGGTGAACGACATAAAACCGTAGGAGCGAGGCTTGCCCGCGAAGCTTTTCAAGCCTAACCGTCAGAGCGCAAACAACTCCGCCGGCAGCTTCATCAGACAATCGCTGCCCGCCTCGATGGCCGCCCGATGAGCGGCGGTACGTGGCAGCAAACGTTTGAAGTAAAACTCGCTGGTCGCCAGTTTGCCCCGGCAGTAATCGGCATCGCCGCTGCCCGACTCCAGCTGCGCCTGAGCTACCAACGCCATGCGTAGCCACAGGTAGCCGAGGATGATGTAGCCGCTGTACATCAAGTAATCCACCGAAGCGGCACCGACTTCATCCGGATTTTTCATCGCTGCCATGCCGACCTTGGTGGTCAACTCGCCCCACTGCTGATTCAGACCATTGAGCTGCGCCACATAGCTGGCGAGTTGCGGATGTTCAGCGTTTGCCGCACAGAACTTGTGGACAATTTTGGTGAAGCCGCGCAGCAGTTTCCCCTGACTGCCAAGGACTTTGCGCCCAAGTAAGTCCAGCGCCTGAATACCGTTGGTGCCTTCGTAGATCGGCGCGATCCGGCAGTCGCGAACCAACTGCTCCATGCCCCACTCACGAATGAAACCGTGACCGCCAAATACCTGCATGCCGAGGTTGGTCACCTCCAGCCCGGTGTCGGTCATGAAGGCTTTGCAGATCGGCGTCAGGAATGCCAACAGGTCTTCGGCATCCTGACGCGCCGTTTCATCCGGGCTCAGATGCGCAACGTCCAGCAACTGCGCGGTGAAATAGGTCAACGCCCGGTTGCCTTCGTTGAAGGCCTTCATCGTCAGCAACATCCTGCGTACATCGGGATGAACGATGATCGGGTCGGCGACTTTTTCCGGTGCTTTCGGGCCGGTCAGCGAGCGCATTTGCAGGCGGTCGTTGGCGTATTTGATCGCGCCCTGGAAGCTCGCCTCACCCAGACACAAACCTTGCATACCGGTGCCGAGCCGCGCGTGGTTCATCATGGTGAACATGCAGTTCAGCCCCTTGTTTGGCTCACCGATCAAGAACCCCTTGGCGTCGTCGAAATTCAGTACACAGGTGGCCGAGGCCTTGATGCCCATTTTGTGCTCGATCGAACCGCAGGAAACGCCATTGCGCTCGCCCGCGTCGCCCTCGGCATTAGGTAGGAATTTAGGAACGATAAACAGCGAAATGCCCTTGGTACCGGCAGGAGCATCCGGCAGTTTAGCCAGCACCAGGTGAATGATGTTGTCACTCATGTCGTGCTCGCCGGCGGAGATAAAGATCTTGCTGCCGGAGATCGCGTAACTGCCATCGGCCTGAGGCAAAGCGCGGGTCTTGATGATGCCCAGATCGGTGCCGCAATGGGCTTCGGTCAGGCACATGGTGCCGGTCCATTGGCCGGCAGTGAGCTTGCTCAGATAGGTTTGTTTCTGTTCTTCGGTGCCATGGGCGTGAATCGCCGACATCGCACCGTGAGTCAGGCCGGGGTACATGCCCCAGGAGGTGTTGCTGGAACCGACCATCTCGCTGATGACCAACCCCAAAGAACTTGGCAAACCCTGGCCGCCGTAAGCCGGATCTGCCGCCAGACCATGCCAGCCGCCTTCAACGTATTGCGCGAAAGCCTGCTTGAAACCTGTAGGCGTTGTGACCACGCCGTTGTCGAAATGGCAGCCTTCTTCGTCGCCGCTGCGGTTCAGCGGAGCGAGAACGTTCTCACAGAATTTCGCGCCTTCTTCAAGGATCGCATTGATCATGTCCGGGCTGGCATCGGTGGCGCCCAGCGCGGCGTAGTTGCTGTGAAAATCGAAGACGTGGTCGATCAGAAAGCGCATATCGCGCAGGGGAGCTTTGTACTCGGGCATGGTCATTTCTCCGGCAGCAGATTGCTCAAACCTACTGCCGCGCACCACGCCTCACAATCACAGTCCAGACGCTGAATGCGCCATCATCACTCAACCCGCAGCGGCGTCCATGCGCACCGCGCCACGACGGTTCTGACCGAAAGCCATCACACAGTTTCGCCCCGCGCCCTTGGCGCTGTAGAGCGCCTGGTCAGCGGATTTGAGCACTTCTTCCGGCGAGCGCTGTTCCAGCCGCTCGGCGACACCGATGCTGACGGTGACCGATACACTCGAGGCGCCCGAGCCTGCGCGGCGCTGGCGTCCCTGTTGGTCATCCTGAGGACGGCTATCCTGATTGCGCAGCTGGATGTTGTAGGTGGCGATGGATTCGCGAATGACTTCCAGGTGCGGCATGCACTCTTCGAGGGTCTTGCCTGCAAACACCAGAGCAAATTCTTCACCGCCGTAGCGATAGGCCCTACCGCCCCCGCTGATTTTCGACAGCTTGCTGGCGACCAGTCGCAACACTTGGTCGCCGACATCGTGGCCGTGGGTGTCGTTGAATTTCTTGAAATGATCGACGTCGCCCATGGCCAGCACGTAATTGCGCCCCAGCCGTTGCATGCGTTCGTTCAGGGCGCGGCGGCCCGGCAGGCCAGTGAGCTCATCGCGGAAGGCCATCTGATAGGCCTCATGGGCAACCGCCGCGGCGATCATCAACATCACCTGGCTGCACATGATGTTCAGGGTGAATGGCAGGATGAAGGTTTTCGGCAACATCCAGAACAATCCCAACAGCCCCACCAATTGCGCAGCATGCAAGGGTCTTGGATTGCGCCAGTATTGCCAGGCCAGTAACAGGAAAGAGGCGATGAATACCGGGTAGGACAACTGGATCAGGCTCATCCAGGCACCATGCAGGGCTGGCCAGCGGATCTCCGACAGCCACATCAGCAGCGCCTGTGGGTAACTTTGTTCCAGCCCCAATGCCACGCTGCCGAACGCCAGCAACACGGCGAAGCGCGCCACCATGTCCTGGAACAGATGAGTACGCTCTTGCCAAGCGGCGAACAAGCCAAAGAGCAACGGCAGCAACAAACAGCAAAGATGGAAGACCACGGCGGCGTCTTCACGAACTTTGCCGTTGTCGCGGTAATAGTCGGTCTGGGTGTCGAGCAGAAAGTAGGCGGTGTATACCGTGACCATCAGAAACAGTTCACGCTGACGTCGGTAAACCGCGCAATACGCCCCGCCGAGCAACAGCACCAGCGTAGGCAGCACGTTGAACAGCGAAGTGAAGAAGACGTTGAGATCCTTGACGTAGGCAGCCGCAAGCCCCGCAAACAACAACAGCAGCGATGGCAAAAAATGACTGAAACGTACAGCGGAAGAACGCGGCAAGGGTAAAGCTCCGACCCGGCAAACAAAGATGGCATTGTGCCTGCATTCAAAGCAGCTAAGCACGTGCAATGTGACGTGTGTCACATCGCCATCCTCTTTAACGGCAGCAATGGCGTTCTTCTTAGCGTTTTAGTCAGGAATATTTACAGGCGCAGCCCGTTTGCCTCAGACACAAAAAAGCCGCTGCTCCCGAGGAAGCAGCGGCTTTGTGAAGGACTGCGTAGGGCTTAGTAACCCAGTGCGAAGTCTTCTTCTTTCATGTCCATCAGGTTGTTGGCGCCCGACAGCATGGTTACAACGTGAGTGCGGGTACGCGGCAGGATACGCTGGAAGTAGAAGCGCGCAGTCTGCAGCTTGGCGGTGTAGAACGCCTCTTCGGTGGTGCCGGCAGCCAGTTTCTCGGCAGCCAGACGCGCCATGTCAGCCCAGAAGTAGGCGAGGCAGGCGTAACCGGAGTACATCAGGTAGTCCACCGATGCCGCGCCGACTTCTTCGCGGTCTTTCATGGCGGCCATACCGACCTTCATGGTCAGCTCGCCCCACTCTTTGTTCAGCGCAGCCAATGGCTCGACAAACTCTTTGACCGCGTCGTTGCCTTCGTTGGTCTGGCAGAACTTGTGGACGATCTTGGTGAAGCCTTTGAGTGCTTCGCCTTGAGTCATCAGCACTTTACGGCCCAGCAGGTCGAGTGCCTGGATACCGGTGGTGCCTTCGTACAGCATCGAAATGCGGCTGTCGCGAACGTTCTGCTCCATGCCCCACTCGGCGATGAAGCCGTGACCGCCATAGATCTGCACGCCGTGGTTAGCGGATTCGAAACCGACTTCAGTCATGAAGGCTTTGGCAATCGGAGTCATGAAGGCCAGCAGTGCGTCGGCTTTCTTCTTCTCTTCTTCATCGACGCCGTACTTGACGATGTCGACCTGCTTGGCGGTGAAGTAAACCATCGCACGGTTGCCTTCGGCGAAAGCCTTCATGGTCAACAGCATGCGACGTACGTCAGGGTGAACGATGATCGGGTCAGCGGCTTTGTCCGGCGCTTTCGGGCCAGTCAAGGAGCGCATTTGCAGACGATCGCGAGCGTATTTCAGGCCGCCCTGGAAGCCGATCTCGGCGTGCGCCAGACCTTGCAGCGCAGTTCCCAGACGGGCGGTGTTCATAAAGGTGAACATGCAGTTCAGGCCTTTGTTCGCCGGGCCGATCAGGTAACCGGTGGCCGCGTCAAAGTTCATCACGCAGGTGGCGTTACCGTGGATGCCCATCTTGTGTTCCAGGGAACCGCAGGTCACAGCGTTGCGTTCGCCGATCGAGCCGTCTGCGTTTGGCAGGAATTTCGGAACGATGAACAGGGAAATGCCTTTGGTACCGGCCGGTGCATCCGGCAGACGTGCCAGAACGATATGAACGATGTTGTCGGCCATGTCGTGTTCACCGGCCGAGATGAAGATCTTGGTGCCGGAAACTTTGTAGGAACCGTCGGCCTGAGGCTCGCCCTTGGTGCGCAGCATGCCCAGGTCGGTGCCGCAGTGCGGTTCGGTCAGGCACATGGTGCCGGTCCATTCGCCGGAAACCAGCTTGGTCAGATAAGCATCTTGCTGCTCAGGCGTGCCGTGTTCGGAAATAGTGTTCATCGCGCCATGGGACAGGCCTGGGTACATGCCCCACGACCAGTTGGCTTCGCCAACCATTTCGCTGACAGCCAGACCCAGAGACTCAGGCAGGCCTTGGCCGCCGTGCTCTACGTCATGAGCCAGGCTGGGCCAGCCACCTTCGACAAATTGCTTGTAGGCTTCTTTGAAACCGGTCGGGGTTTTAACGCCGGACTCGCTCCAGGTGCAGCCTTCGATGTCACCCACGCGGTTCAGCGGAGCCAGCACCTGCTCACAAAACTTGGCGCCTTCTTCGAGAATGGCGTCAACCATGTCCGGAGTTGCGTCTGCACAAGCCGGAAGGCTCTGATAGTGCGCTTCGTAGCCGAGCAGTTCGTCACGAACGAAGCGAATATCACGCAAGGGGGCCTTGTAGTCAGGCATAGCGATAAACCTCTGCTGATGTAACCGGGAATGAACGACCGCGTTGATTTGTTGTGACGGTCAAACAGTTGTTTGAAACATACGTTTACGCCCAATTCTTGTCAAGCGCCGATCTTTTGCCGTTCGTCATCGCACCATGAAAACCTCGGCCACACAGTTGCGCAACGTCGTTGACTGAGCAACACGCCATGTAGGAGAGATTAGTTGAGGCAGAAGGACTTACGCAGAAAAACGCCGCGAACAGGCGCGGCGTTGGAGTAGCGGATACAACGAGGGATCAGGCGTAGGTATCGATCAGCGTACCGAGCATTTCATCGGATGCCTTGGCGACTTTGACGCCGAGCTCCACCTGGAATTTACCCTGAGACATCTCGACCATGTTGCTGGCCAGATCCGATTGCTGGCTGCGGTCTACCGAACGCAGACGATCAACCTGAATCTCAGAGGACTGACTGGTGACCGAACGCTCGATGGTGTTGTTGGCGATCTGACCCGAAGCCTGATCGACTCGATTCTGCCCTGTCTGAATAGTGCTCAGACCGGCATAAAAAGCGGTGTTTCCTGAGATTTCCATGGGGGAACTCGTCCTACAAAGGATCAACAGCGGCCATTGAACCAGACACGCCGACAAAAGGCCCGACAAAAACACTAATGGCACAGTGCCTTGCCATAGGTAAAACCCCAGCCAACAATCTCAGTCCAGCAGATCCAGCTGCAGATGTTCAGCCACTGCGTCGGCTGTCACCGATTTGAGTTTTGGCACTCGCCCCAGGCACGGCGCGGGGATGCGCTCGGCCAATGTCGCGAGGTTCTCTTCCAGGCGCGAAGTCTTCGGATCGATGATGTTGGCCACCCACCCTGCCAGCTGCAAACCATCCCGTGCGATCGCCTCGGCCGTTAGCAGCGCATGATTGATGCAACCCAAGCGCACGCCGACCACCAGGATCACCGGCAGACCCAGTGCCATGGCCAGGTCCGACAGATTGTCCTGATCTGCCAACGGCACTCGCCAGCCGCCAGCGCCTTCAATCAAGGTGAAGTCCGCCTGCATATCGAGAATCTGCCGCATCGGTGTCAGCAGCGATTGCACGGTCAACGCTACGCCAGCCTCCCGGGCTGCCAAGTGTGGTGCAATCGCCGGTTCGAACGCGACCGGATTGACCTGATCGTAGGTCAACGGTATCGAGCACTCGGCCAACAGTGCCAACGCATCGGCATTACGCAAACCCTTGGGCGTCAGGTCGCAACCAGAGGCCACCGGCTTGCCTGCCGCAGTGCTCAAACCCGCTAATCGCGCGGCATGCAGCAAACCTGCGGCGACGGTGGTCTTGCCGACATCGGTGTCAGTACCGGTGATGAAATAGGCTGCGCTCATAAGGGTTTCTCCAACACGGCGTAAACCACTTGATAAGTCGCCGGCAGTCCCTGTGCCTGACGATACTGCTCGTAAGCCTCGATCAGGCCGAGGATCCGCGCCCTGCCGGTCAAACCGCCTGGCCGACCGGGGTTCAGGTTATGCGCCCCAAGTGCCTTGAGCTCATGGGTCAGGCTGCGGACATCGGGGTAATGCAACACATGCGGCTGCGTTTCGAGTCTGACGACCTTCAAGCCGCTGCCCGCGCAAAGCTGTTGGTAAACACCGAACTCGCGGAAGCGGTTGACGTGCACCATGCCATCCACCTGACGCCAGCTGTCGCGCAATTCGTACAGAGTGCCTACACACAGACTAGCAAACGCGAAAATTCCGCCCGGTTTCAGTACCCGATACGCTTCATTGAGCACCGAGGCGAAATCCGCGCACCATTGCACCGCCAGGCTGGAGAAGACCAGGTCGCAGGTAGAGTCCTGCAACGGCAAGCGCTCCGCATCGCCCGCGATGAAATGAGTCGCGCCGCCCAAGGGACGGGCGTGATTGAGCATGCCTTCTGCGATGTCCAACGCCACGCCAGCGCTCGCAGCAAATTTCTCCGCCAAGGCTCGGCTGAAATACCCGGTGCCGCAGCCCATATCCAGCCAACGAGCAGGGACAAAATCTTCCGGCAACCGACGTAACAACTCGCTGCCCACGTCGCGCTGCAATTCGGCCACGCTGTCGTAGCTCGCCGCCGCACGGGAAAAGGACGCCGCCACCTGGCGTTTGTCGGGCAAGCCGCCGGGCAGGTTGGGAAGGGATAAATCAGTCATCACCGAACTCATGCAAAAAGGCCTGAATCGCCCCCGCCACACCGTGAGGGTCTTCCAGAAGAAACGCGTGACTGGCCTGTTCAATCAGACCGATTTCGACATCCGGCAGCAGTGCCAGCAAATCCCCCGCCGCTTCGGCCGGGACCAGCCCGTCGAGGCCGCCAAACAAATGCAATTGTGGCCCACGAAACGCTTGCAACGCTTGCCGGGTATCCAGTTGGGCAAGCAACTCCAGGCCGCTCATCAACACCGGCGAAGACGTATGCGGTGCGCCAGCGAGCAACAGTCGTGATATCCCGCGCGGGTCTTCGGCACCTTGGGCGCACAGCAGCGAAAAACGTTTCAACGTCATGCGCGAGTCAGCCTTGCAGCCGGCCAGAAACGCATCGAAGGTCTCACCGGGCATCGCGCTCGACCATTGTTCATGGGCGACAAAGGAAGGGTTGCTCGCCAGCGTCACCAGGCCGCAGCAGCGGTCACCGCGTCGCGCCGCTAATTCGGACGCCAGCATGCCGCCCAATGACCAGCCACCGAGCCAGGCATCCTGTGGCAACGTCGAGTCCAACTCATCGAGCCATTCTTCAAGGTCGCTCGATTCCAGCTCCGGCAACGGCTCGATCTCGACATGCAGGTGCTCATCCAAACCCTGCAAGGCGGCTGCCAAGGGTTCCAGCGGCGAAATCCCGAGCCCCCAACCCGGCAGCAGAATCAGACGATCACGCATGGCTTGGCTCCGGTCCCAGTTGTTGAAAACAATCGGCCAGTCCATTTAACAATAGCTGTACCTGCGCCTCGCTGTGAGCGGCGGTCAGGGTGACGCGCAAACGTGCGCTACCCGCAGGCACAGTCGGTGGACGAATCGCAGTCACCATCAGTCCGCGTTCGCGCAGCATCTGCGACAGTCGAACCGCGCGCCCGGCATCGCCGATCATGATCGGCTGGATCGGCGTGAAGCTGTCCATCAACTCCAGGCCAATCTGTTCGGCGCCTTGGCGGAACTGGCGAATCAGCGTCTGCAGATGCTCACGTCGCCAGTGTTCGCTGCGTAGCAACTCCAGGCTTTTCAACGTCGCGCAAGCCAGCGCCGGTGGTTGGCTGGTGGTGTAGATGTAAGGGCGAGCGAACTGGATCAGGCTTTCGATCAACTCTTCACTGCCAGCCACAAAAGCACCGGCTGTACCGAAAGCCTTGCCGAGGGTGCCGACCAACACCGGCACGTCTTCCTGACTCAGACCAAAATGCTCGACGATCCCGCCGCCATTGGCACCCAGCGGACCAAAACCGTGAGCGTCGTCGACCATCAGCCATGCGCCTTTGGCCTTGGCTTCCCGTGCCAGCGCCGGCAGGTCGGCGATGTCACCGTCCATACTGAACACGCCATCGGTGACCACCAGCGTATTGCCGGTGGCCTTCTCGAGGCGCTTGGCCAGACTGGCCGCGTCGTTATGCAGATAACGATTGAAGCGCGCACCGGACAACAACCCCGCATCCAGCAACGATGCGTGATTGAGGCGGTCTTCCAGCACCGTATCGCCTTGCCCGATCAATGCGGTGACCGCGCCGAGGTTAGCCATGTACCCGGTGGTGAACAACAACGCTCGCGGGCGGCCGGTGAACTCGGCGAGGGCTTCTTCCAGTGCGTGATGCGGGCCGCTGTGGCCGATCACAAGATGCGAAGCGCCACCACCCACGCCCCAACGCGACGCGCCCGCGCGCCAGGCTTCGATCACTTGCGGGTGATTGGCCAGGCCCAGGTAGTCGTTGTTACAGAACGCCAGCAACGGCTGACCATCGACCACCACTTCCGGGCCCTGCGGGCTTTCGAGCAGCGGGCGCTGGCGATAAAGGTTTTCGGCACGACGGGCAGCAAGGCGCGCGCTGAGATCGAAAGACATGCAGGCCTCGAAGGTCAGATGTGGGGAGCTGTACTGACTTGTCTGGAGACCGAGTCACGGCCATCGCGGGCAAGCCACGCTCCCACAGGTTGAGCGCGGTTAATGTGGGAGCGGGCTTGCTCGCGAAAGCAGTGTGACATTCAACATTGATGTCGGCTGTACTGACGCCTTCGCGAGCGAGCCCGCTCCCACATTCGATTTGTGCTGGATCAGACAGCAGCGTTATAGAACTGCTCGCTGCTCTTCTGCTCCACCAGTGCCTGTTCGATGGCGGCTTGATGCACTTCGTCGGCGTGCTCTTCGCGCGCTTCCGGCAGGATGCCCAGACGCGAGAACAGCTGCATGTCCTTGTCCGCCTGCGGGTTGGCGGTGGTCAGCAGTTTTTCGCCGTAGAAAATCGAGTTGGCACCGGCGAAGAACGCCAGAGCCTGCATCTGTTCGTTCATCGCTTCGCGGCCGGCGGACAGGCGCACGTGGGATTTCGGCATCAGGATGCGAGCAACAGCGAGCATGCGGATGAAGTCGAACGGGTCGATGTCGTCGGCATTTTCCAGCGGCGTCCCGGCGACTTTCACCAGCATGTTGATCGGCACCGATTCCGGATGCTCAGGCAGGTTAGCCAGCTGGATCAGCAGATTGGCGCGGTCGTCGAGAGATTCGCCCATGCCGAGAATGCCACCGGAGCAGATCTTCATCCCCGAATCACGCACGTAAGCCAGGGTTTGCAGGCGCTCGCTGTAAGTACGGGTGGTGATGATGCTGCCGTAGAATTCCGGCGAGGTGTCGAGGTTGTGGTTGTAGTAATCCAGGCCGGCTTCGGCCAGCGCGACGGTCTGGTCCTGATCGAGACGACCGAGGGTCATGCAGGTTTCCAGGCCCATGGCTTTCACGCCTTTGACCATTTCCAGCACGTACGGCATGTCTTTGGCCGACGGATGTTTCCACGCCGCGCCCATGCAGAAACGGGTCGAACCGATGGCCTTGGCGCGAGCGGCCTCTTCGAGGACCTTCTGCACTTCCATCAGTTTTTCTTTTTCCAGGCCGGTGTTGTAGTGACCGGACTGCGGACAATATTTGCAATCTTCCGGGCAAGCACCGGTTTTGATCGACAGCAGCGTCGAGACCTGGACGCGGTTGGCGTCGAAATGCGCGCGGTGCACCGTCTGCGCCTGGAACAACAGGTCGTTGAATGGCTGAACGAAAAGTGCTTTGACTTCGGCCAAAGACCAGTCATGACGCAGGGTTGCAGTGGTGCTGGCGCTCATGGGCGTTTCCTTGTTTATGCTTGGCAAGCGGCTGGGGAATGGAATACCCACAGACGCGACACGGATGTTCGGCATATTTAAGGAAGAGCGATGCGCTGTCAACCACGATACGAAGGGCGGGTTTACATCTGGTTAAAAAACAAACAAACCTGTTTGCTCTGCGCAGAAGCCGCAGACGACACCACGCCAATTTGCATGGCCTGCGAAACCGAGTTGCCCTGGCTGGGCGAGCACTGCCAAACCTGCGCCCTGCCATTGCCCGCCACGGGCATGACGTGCGGCCAATGCTTGAAACAACCGCCAGCGTTTGAGCGAGTTGCCGCACCCTGGACTTACAGCTTTCCCGTTGACACTTTGATCACTCGTTTCAAGCACAGCGCAAAGTGGCCATTTGGCCGCTTGCTCGCTGAACTTCTCGCTCAATTCCTGCAACATCGTTTCGATGAGGATCTGGACCGGCCCGATGCACTGATACCGGTACCGCTGGCCTCCAAACGCCTGCGTCAGCGCGGTTTCAACCAGGCAGCGATGCTCGCCCGCTGGCTCAGCGTCAGCCTCGACATACCTTGTGATGAAACGCTATTGCTGAGAATCCAGGACACCAGCGCGCAACAAGAGCTGAATGCCGACGCCCGTAAAAAGAACCTGCGCCATGCCTTTGCCCTGGCGTCCACGGCCTCGATCAAGGGCCGCCACTTCGCCTTGATCGACGACGTGCTGACCACCGGCGCCACCGCCCAGGCCCTGGCTCGCTTGTTGATGGATGCGGGCGCCGCGCGGGTCGATGTCTACTGCCTGGCCCGTACACCCAAACCTGGCGATGAGGGCTGACTTGACTCCCGCACTTCAAGCCGCCAACGTCCTATCCATCGTCACAGCCCAAAGCGTCTCGCCATGTCCTTGCCTACGTTGTTGTCCCAGCACATTGTCCGTCGCCCGCAGCGCATCGCGTTGCTGCAACACATCGCCGAACAAGGCTCGATTACCCGCGCAGCGAAAAGCGCGGGCCTGAGTTACAAAGCGGCGTGGGATGCCATCGACGAGCTGAACAATCTCGCGCAGAAACCGCTGGTGGAGCGTAGCGTCGGCGGCAAGGGCGGTGGCGGCGCCAAACTGTCCAGCGAAGGCGAACGCGTGTTGCGCCTGTATCAAAAGCTCCAAGCCTTGCAGGCTCAGGTGCTGGAAGCCGCCGAAGAGGCCAGTGACCTGGACCTGCTCGGTCGCCTGATGCTCAGAACCAGCGCACGCAACCAACTACACGGCAAGGTCGTGGCGATCGATGCACAGGGGCGCAACGACCGCATCCGTCTTGAACTGGCCGAAGGCTTGCGTATCGATGCGCAGATCACCCACGACAGCACTTTGCGCCTGGAACTGCAAACTGGCACCGAGGTGGTGGCACTGATCAAGGCCGGTTGGCTGGAACTGCTGGGCATCGATCAAGCCGCGGCGCCCGGCAACAATTGCCTGAAGGGCACAGTTGAAGAAATCCTCGACGCCCAAGACGGTCCCAGCGAAGTGCGCATCGGTCTGCCCAATGGCCAGACACTTTGCGCCCTGGCCGAGCCGCTGCACCTGAAAACCCTCGAACTCGCCGCTGGCAAACCGGTTCTTGTGCAATTCGCACCGTCCAATATTCTGCTGGGCACACCGCTCTGATCAGCGCTGCAACAAAACCTTCATCGACCACCATTAAGGTGACTGCAAAAACCCGCAGGGAGCCTGATGTGAGCTTATTAGAAGACAACCAACCCACCGACCTCGAAAAGATGGTTGGCCTCAGCCGTCGTGGCTTCATCAGCGCTGGCGCCCTCTGCGGTGCAGCGATGTTTCTCGGTGGCAATTTGCTGAGTCGCAGTGTGCTGGCCGCCAGCGTCAGCGCCGGCTCCAGCAAACTGTTGGGCTTCGACAGCATCGCTGCCGCCACGACCGACGCCATCACCCTGCCGCCGGGCTACAAATCTTCGGTACTGATCAGCTGGGGTCAACCACTGCAAAAAAATGGCCCGGCGTTCGACCCGAGCGGCAACGGCACGGCCGAGGCGCAGGAAGTCCAGTTCGGCGACAACAACGACGGCATGAGTCTGTTCGAGTTCCCCGATGACAAGGACCGGGCGCTGATGGCGATCAACAACGAATACACCAACTACCACTACCTCTTCCCACATCGCGGCGCGCCGCAATCGGCTACAGAGGTGCGCAAGGCGTTGGCCTGTGAAGGTGTGTCGGTCATCGAAGTGCAGCGCAAGAACGGCCAGTGGCAGTTCGTCCAGGACTCGCGCTACAACCGCCGCATTCACGGCAACTCGCCGTTGCACCTGAGCGGTCCGGCGGCCGGTCACGAGCTGATGAAAACCAGCGCCGACAAACATGGCAAGACAGTCCTCGGCACCTTCCAGAACTGCGCCAATGGCAAGACGCCGTGGGGCACTTATCTGACCTGCGAAGAGAACTTCACCGACTGCTTCGGCAGCAGCAATGCCGAGCAGAAATTCGATGCCGCGCAGAAACGCTACGGCGCGGTGGCGGCCAGTAAAGAGATCAACTGGCATCAACATGATCCGCGCTTCGACCTGGCGAAAAACCCCAACGAACTCAATCGTCATGGCTGGGTGGTGGAAATCGACCCGTTCGATCCGCAGTCGACGCCGGTCAAACGCACCGCGCTGGGTCGCTTCAAACATGAAAACGCCGCACTGGCCGAAACCAATGACGGTCGCGCCGTGGTGTACATGGGCGACGACGAACGTGGCGAGTTCATCTATAAATTCGTCAGCCGCGACAAGATCAACCACAAAAACCCCAAAGCCAACCGCGACCTGCTGGATCACGGCACCTTGTACGTGGCGCGTTTCGACGCGGGCGACGGCAACGCTGATCACCCGAAAGGCCAGGGCCAGTGGATCGAACTGACCCACGGCAAGAATGGCATCGATGCCAGCAGCGGTTTTGCCGATCAGGCCGAAGTGCTGATTCACGCACGTCTCGCAGCCAGCGTTGCGAGCGCCACGCGCATGGACCGCCCGGAATGGATCGTCGTCAGCCCCAAGGATGGCCAGGTTTATTGCACCCTGACCAACAACGCCAAACGCGGCGAAGAAGGGCAACCGGTGGACGGGCCGAACCCGCGCGAGAAAAACGTCTACGGGCAGATCCTGCGCTGGCGCACCGACCGCGACGATCACGGCTCGAATAGCTTTGCCTGGGACCTGTTTGTGGTCGCCGGCAACCCGGGCGTCCACGCCGGTACGCCGAAGGGCGGTTCGTCGAACATCACCCCGCAGAACATGTTCAACAGCCCGGACGGCTTGGGCTTCGACGAGGCCGGGCGTTTGTGGATCCTCACGGATGGCGATTCGAGCAACGCAGGCGACTTCGCAGGCATGGGCAATAACCAGATGCTCTGTGCCGACCCGGTGACCGGCGAGATCCGCCGCTTCATGGTCGGGCCGGTGGGCTGCGAGGTGACGGGGATCAGCTTCTCGCCGGATCAGAAAACCTTGTTTGTCGGGATTCAGCATCCGGGGGAAAACGGTGGGTCGACGTTCCCTGAGCACCAGCCCAACGGCAAGCCGCGGTCTTCGGTGATGGCGATTACCCGAGAGGATGGCGGGATCGTCGGCGCCTGATAAGGCCTCTTCGCGAGCAAGCCCGCTCCCACAGTGGATCTTCAGTGTGAATGCAAATTGCGGCACACCTTAGATCTAATGTGGGAGCGGGCTTGCTCGCGAAGGCGTCAGCCCAGACAACACTCATCTCAAGCCCAACCCCCTAAAGAAGCCCCGTCTGCGCTACCATGTTTGGCCGGACGCGGCAGCCTGCTGCGCGCAGGAGTCAGCATGGCCCACCCGTTTGCAACGCTCACCCCAGACCTCGTGCTCGATGCCGTCGAAAGCATCGGCTTTCTCAGCGACGCACGCATTCTGGCGCTCAACAGCTACGAGAACCGTGTCTATCAGGTCGGCATCGAAGACTCCGAGCCGCTGATCGCCAAATTCTACCGTCCGCAGCGCTGGACCAACGAAGCGATTCTCGAAGAGCATCAATTCACCTTCGAACTCGCCGAGTGCGACGTACCGGTGGTTGCGCCGATGATCCACAACGGCGCCAGCCTGCACGAACACAACGGCTTCCGTTTCACCCTGTTCCCCCGCCGTGGCGGCCGTGCGCCGGAGCCGGGCAATCTCGATCAGCTGTATCGCCTGGGCCAACTGCTCGGTCGGCTGCACGCGGTCGGTGCTACAAAACCGTTCGAACACCGCGAAGCGCTGGGAGTGAAGAACTTCGGTCAGGACTCGCTGACGACATTGCTCGAAGGCAACTTCGTACCCAAAAGTTTGCTACCGGCCTACGAGTCCGTGGCCCGCGACCTGCTCAAGCGTGTCGAAGAGGTCTACAAGACTACGCCGCACCAGAACATCCGCATGCACGGCGATTGCCACCCCGGCAACATGATGTGCCGCGATGAGATGTTCCATATCGTCGACCTCGACGACTGCCGCATGGGCCCGGCGGTGCAGGATATCTGGATGATGTTGGCGGGTGATCGTCAGGAATGTCTCGGTCAGTTGTCGGAATTGATGGACGGTTACAACGAATTTCACGACTTCGATCCGCGGGAACTGGCGCTGATCGAACCCCTGCGCGCCTTGCGCCTGATGCACTACAGCGCCTGGCTCGCCCGTCGCTGGGACGACCCGGCCTTCCCTCGCAGCTTTCCGTGGTTCGGCACCGAACGCTATTGGGGCGATCAAGTGCTGGCGCTGCGTGAGCAACTCGCCGCACTCAACGAAGAACCGCTGAAGTTATTCTGAACACAAATCCAATGTGGGAGCGGCGGTGCGACGATTCGACTTGCTCGCGAATACGGTTTCACATTCAACAGAGATGCTGACTGAATGACCGCTTTCGCGAGCAAGCCCGCTCCCACAAGGTTCACAGCACATCCTGCAAATTCTCCTTACAATCCCCTCTTTGTTAGCTGCCTAAGCAAGGATTCTCATGCAAGCCGCCAACCCGCGTCGCGGGTACATCCTGGGCCTGAGTGCCTACATCATCTGGGGCCTGTTCCCGATCTACTTCAAAGCCATCGCCAACGTGCCCGCCGTGGAGATAATCATCCACCGAGTGCTGTGGTCCGCGCTGTTTGGTGCTTTACTGCTGCTCGTCTGGAAGCATCCCGGCTGGTGGCGCGAGCTGCGTGACAACCCGCGACGGCTGGCAATCCTGGCCCTGAGCGGCACGTTGATCGCCGCCAACTGGCTGACCTACGTCTGGTCGGTGAACAACGGGCGCATGCTCGAAGCCAGCCTCGGTTACTACATCAACCCGCTGGTAAACGTGCTATTGGGAATGCTGATCCTCGGCGAACGGCTGCGGCGCATGCAATGGCTGGCGGTTGGCCTGGCGGCGGTTGGTGTTGCGCAGCAAGTGTGGCAAGTCGGCAGTCTGCCGTGGGTGTCGCTGGTGCTTGCATTGACCTTCGGCTTCTACGGATTGATCCGCAAGCAGGCACCGGTCAAGGCGCTGCCGGGGCTGGTGGTGGAAACCTGGATGCTGGTGCCGATTGCCGTCGCCTGGTTGCTGTTCAATCCGACGGCGAGCAGCGCGCAAGCCGAATTCTGGACCACCTCTGAAGCCTGGTGGCTGGTGGCTGCAGGTCCGGTGACGCTGGTGCCGCTGGTGTGTTTCAACGCCGCCGCCCGGCACTTGCCCTACACCACCCTCGGATTTCTCCAGTATCTGGCGCCGACGCTGGTGTTGCTACAAGCCGTTCTGCTGTTTGGCGAGCACTTATCGTCCAGCACGCTGGTGGCGTTCATCTTTATCTGGGCCGGTCTGGCGGTTTACAGCGTGGACGCGTGGATAAGTCTGCGCCGCCGCAGCTGATCAGAAAACGTACAAACCTCTACAGGCCACGTATCCCGTGGCCTGCATCCATCCTTCCCAAGGTTATCCACAGTGTGATCCCCGGCGTTTGTGCGCAAGTCACTGAAACTGCTGGTTTTTTGATCAGATCCTGAAGAGCCCCGGCCGACGTGGCCTGGCCAGGTGTCTCTACAGGTTATCCACAGGCAGGTGCACGTATAACTTGGATAACCTTTCAGGGTTCGCTGCGCAGCACCAATTCGACCATCAGATCGTCCGCCAGGGTTTCCAGACGCGATTGCAGCACCTCCAGCGACAAGGTCAGTGGCACCGCAAGAATAGCCTCGGCATGGAACAGCGGCTCGCTGCTCATCGGCGCCGGTCGAACTTCGGTCACCAACTGCTCAAGGTTCACGCCCTGCTCACTCAGCAGACGCGTAATGTCTCGCACAATGCCCGGACGATCATTGCCCACCAGTTCCATGGCAATCGGCTTCCAGGTGCAGGACTGTTCGATGCCGCTTTCTGCGATCAGCACGCGGATCCCTTGATCCGCCAATCTCTGTAGGGCGTCTACCAGTTCGTCGTAGGCCTCGGCCGGCACACCCACCCGAAGAATCCCCGCGAACTGTCCGGCCATGCGCGACATGCGGCTCTCCAGCCAGTTACCGCCGTGCTCGGCAATGCATTGAGCAATGCGCTCGACCTGCCCGGGCTTGTCTGGAGCAATTACAGTGAGTACGAGATGGTCCATGGCGCAGCCCTCTGGTCATGACTTTTGTTATAGAAAAACAAGTATAGGCAAGGGTTGATCTTGCGCTGAATCGGCTTGCCCGCGAATGGGGCACCACCAACAATCCTGCCAAACCATAAATCGTGTACAAGTTTTTATATTTAACTGGAACAATCCAATAGTTTTTTGAGAACATCCCGTGCCCCGGCGTGACTGCAATGCGTCTTGGGGTCGCAGAACGACGTAATTAGTCTAATTTTCACAACCGCAATTCATCATGTAGTATGCCGCAGCGCGCACTACATAACGCTGGATCGATGTCTGCCGCAGGTGCCGCCGCAACCCCTGAAAGCCCTGTCAGCAAGGCCGCAAAGCCGTTGATCGGATCGAACCCAGCCGCCAGCAATGGCATGTACTGGTAGATGGGTTTGTGGTTTAAATGGCCAGAGGCTTCATTGTTAAATTGAAGAGCTGAAAAGCGAAATAGCTGAGCAGAGTGAGGCAAGCAATGACTGAACACGTTCAAGTCGGTGGCCTGCAGGTCGCCAAAGTCCTGTTCGACTTCGTGAACAACGAAGCCATTCCCGGTACCGGCCTCACCGCCGATAAGTTCTGGGCCGGTGCCGACAAGGTCATCCATGACCTGGCGCCGAAGAACAAAGCCCTACTCGCCAAACGCGATGATTTCCAGGCACGTATCGATGCCTGGCACCAGGCTCGTGCAGGTGTTGCGCACGATGCGGTGGCCTACAAAGCCTTCCTGCAAGACATCGGTTATCTGCTGCCAGAAGCGGCCGATTTCCAGGCAACGACGCAAAACGTCGATGACGAAATCGCCCGCATGGCCGGTCCACAGCTGGTAGTACCGGTGATGAACGCGCGCTTTGCGCTCAACGCCTCGAACGCTCGCTGGGGTTCGTTGTATGACGCGCTCTACGGCACCGACGCCATCAGCGAAGCGGATGGCGCGGAAAAAGGCAAAGGCTACAACAAGGTTCGCGGCGACAAAGTCATCGCCTTCGCCCGTGCGTTCCTCGACGAAGCCGCGCCATTGGCTGCCGGCTCCCACGTTGACTCCACCGGCTACAAGATCATTGACGGCAAACTGGTGGTCGCCCTTAAAGGCGGCAGCAACACCGGCCTGCGCGACGATGCCCAACTGATCGGTTTCCACGGCGATACAGCGGCTCCAACCGCGATCCTGCTGAAAAACAACGGCCTGCACTTCGAAATCCAGATCGACGCCAGCACCCCGGTCGGCCAGACCGACGCTGCCGGTGTCAAAGACATCCTGATGGAAGCCGCGCTGACCACCATCATGGACTGCGAAGACTCGGTTGCCGCGGTCGATGCCGATGACAAAGTGGTGATCTACCGCAATTGGCTCGGCCTGATGAAGGGTGATCTGTCGGAAGAAGTCTCCAAGGCCGGTCAGACCTTTACCCGCACCATGAATGCCGACCGCACCTATACCGCCCTCGATGGCAGCGAACTGAGCCTGCACGGTCGCTCGCTGCTGTTCGTGCGCAACGTCGGTCACCTGATGACCATCGACGCGATCCTCGATAAAGACGGCAACGAAGTACCGGAAGGTATTCTCGACGGCCTGGTGACTTGCCTCGCGGCGATTCACAGCCTCAACGGCAATAGCTCGCGCAAGAACAGCCGCACTGGCTCGGTCTATATCGTGAAGCCGAAGATGCACGGCCCGGAAGAAACTGCGTTCACCAACGAGCTGTTCGGTCGCATCGAAGACGCCCTCGACCTGCCGCGCAACACCCTCAAAGTCGGGATCATGGACGAGGAGCGCCGTACCACGGTCAACCTCAAGGCCTGCATCAAGGCTGCCGCCGAGCGCGTGGTGTTCATCAACACCGGTTTCCTCGACCGCACGGGCGATGAAATCCATACCTCCATGGAAGCCGGCCCGATGGTGCGCAAGGCCGACATGAAGGCTGAAAAATGGATCAGCGCCTACGAGAACTGGAACGTCGACATCGGCCTGAGCACCGGCCTGCAAGGTCGCGCACAGATCGGTAAAGGCATGTGGGCCATGCCGGACCTGATGGCCGCGATGCTCGAACAGAAAATCGCCCACCCGATGGCCGGTGCCAACACCGCCTGGGTTCCATCGCCGACTGCCGCCGCGCTGCACGCGTTGCACTATCACAAGGTTGACGTGTTCGCCCGTCAGGCCGAACTGGCCAAACGTGCTCGTGCTTCGGTGGACGACATCCTGACCATCCCGTTGGCCGTCAATCCAGACTGGACCACGGAGCAGATCAAGAACGAACTGGACAACAACGCCCAGGGCATTCTTGGCTACGTGGTGCGCTGGATCGATCAGGGCGTGGGTTGCTCGAAAGTGCCGGACATCAATGACGTCGGCCTGATGGAAGACCGTGCGACGCTGCGTATTTCCAGCCAGCACATCGCCAACTGGCTGCGCCACGGCATCGTCACTGAAGATCAGGTGTTGGAAAGCCTCAAGCGCATGGCGCCGGTGGTTGACCGTCAGAACGCCAACGACCCGCTGTACCGTCCGCTGGCACCGAATTTCGACAGCAACATCGCCTTCCAGGCGGCGGTCGAACTGGTGGTCGAAGGTACCAAACAGCCGAACGGCTACACCGAGCCGGTTCTGCACCGTCGTCGTCGCGAGTTCAAGGCTGCCAATGGCCTTTGAGTAAACGCTGACGCCGGACATGAAAAAGCCCTGATCGAAAGATCAGGGCTTTTTTATTTGTGCATGCTACTTCTGTGGCGAGGGGGCTTGCCCCCGTTGGGTCGCGAAGCGGCCCTGCATTTTTCAGTGAGAATCTACGACTGCTGCGCAGCCGAACGGGGCAGTGCGGCGTTCCGACAAGCCCCCTCGCCACAACAGCCCCTCGCCACAACTGAGAGCCGCTACACATCCATCCCCAGCTCATGCTTGACCAATTCAAGCAATTTTCCGCTATCGATGGGCTTGAGCAGAAAGTCCACTACGTGCAGGTGCATCGCTTCGATCGCATCCTTCACGTCCGCATCGCCGGAGACGATGATGATCGGCAACGCCGCACGAGCCGATTCCCGCACCTGACGAATCAGTTCCAGACCATCGACATGTCTCATCCGCAGGTCAGTAATTACCAGCCCGATCGATGGCTTCGCCTCCAGCAATTTGAGCGCCGCTTCGCCACTGGCTGCCGTCATGCAGTGAATGCCGTCAAGCCCCAGGATTTCCGACAGCAATTCCCTGGAGTCCTTATCGTCATCGACGATCAGCACCCGCTGAGGCGGCAAGTCTGGTTCCAACATGACGGCACTGAGCGCTTCGCGCTCGGCATCACTCAAAATATCGTGGTCGGACATGGCTTTCTCAACGTTTTCGATTCGATCCCTGACACAGTGGTCAGACATCGCTAAGCAGACTTCAATGTGCACTTCGTCGGAAACTATTCCAATAGATAATGTAGGAGGTTTTTCCCGCAATTGTGTCAGACATTTCCCATATCCCGAACGCGGCACTGCCTACCTAGACTTACGTCCAATGGGCACCCTGCCCGCAGGGGCCGACCATGCCTGTAACGATCTGACACAACGATCCGACACAACAATCAGAAAAAGACTGCGGTAATGGTTATGAGTAAAGCGGACGCCTTCACCCAGGCAGGGAAAACCGCGGTGTTGCAGAACATCCAGGGCACTTTGCAATTCCTACAGCGCTTCCCGCCATTCAATCAGATGGAAAACGCCCACTTGGCCTATCTGGTCGAGCAATGTCAGCTGCGTTTTTATGCCCCCGGCGAAAGCATCATCAAACCGGCGGACGGCCCGGTTGAGCATTTCTACATCGTCAAACAAGGCCGAGTCGTGGGCGAACGTCCGCACACGGCCAAGGGCGGGACCGAAACCACCTTCGAAATCACCACCGGCGAGTGTTTCCCCCTCGCCGCGCTACTGGGGGAACGGGCGACTCGCACCGAACATCTGGCGGCCGAAGATACCTTTTGCCTACAGTTGAATAAGCTGGCGTTCATCAAACTGTTCGCACTTTCCAGCCCGTTTCGCGACTTTGCCCTACGCGGTGTCAGCAGCTTGCTGGATCAGGTCAACCAGCAAGTCCAGCAAAAAGCCGTGGAAACCCTCGGCACCCAGTACTCGCTCAATACCCGGCTGGGCGAACTGGCCATGCGTCACCCGGTGACCTGCAGCCCGATCACGCCTCTGCGTGAAGCCGTGACGCTGATGCACGATCAGCAAGTCGGCAGCATTGTGGTAGTCGATGAGCAAAAGGCGCCGCTGGGCATTTTCACCCTGCGCGACTTGCGACATGTGGTGGCCAACGGCACCAGCGATTTCAATGAAGCCATTGAAGGGCACATGACCCGGGCGCCGTTTTACCTGACGCCGGATCACAGCGCCTTCGATGCCGCGATTGCCATGACCGAGCGCCACATCGCCCACGTCTGCCTGGTCAAGGACCAGCGCTTGTGCGGCGTGGTCTCGGAACGTGACCTGTTTTCCCTGCAACGGGTCGACCTGGTGCACCTGGCACGGACCATTCGCAGTGCCCAGAAGCTGGAAAACCTGGTGGCGATGCGCGGCGAGATCGGCCAATTGGTGGAGCGGATGCTGGCCCACGGCGCGTCCTCGACCCAGATCACCCACATCATCACCCTGCTCAACGACCACACCGTGTGCCGGGTGATCGAACTGGTGCTCGCCGAGAAAGGTGACCCCGGCGTGCCGTTCAGTTGGCTGTGTTTCGGCAGCGAAGGCCGCCGCGAGCAGACGCTGCACACCGATCAGGACAACGGCATTCTGTTCGAAGCCCGCGACGCGGCCCACGCCGCCGAGATTCGCGGCAAGTTGCTGCCCATCGCCCAGCAGATCAATCAGAACCTGGCGCTGTGCGGCTTCACCCTGTGCAAGGGCAACATCATGGCCGGCAACCCCGAGCTGTGTTTGTCCCGGGCCGAATGGGCGCGACGTTTTGCGGCGTTTATCCGCGAGGCGACACCGGAAAACCTGCTGGGGTCGAGCATCTACTTCGATCTGCGCGTGGTCTGGGGCGACGAGCGAGGCTGCGAGCAGCTGCGTCAAGGCATTCTCGATCAAGTCGGCGACAACCGCTTGTTCCAGCGGATGATGGCCGAAAACGCCCTGCGCAACCGTCCGCCCGTGGGACGCTTCCGCGAATTCGTGCTGGCTCGCAAGAATGGCGAGAAAGCCACCCTCGACCTGAAACTCCAGGGCTTGACCCCTTTCGTCGATGGGGCTCGAGTGCTGGCCCTGGCCCATGGCATCGATACCAACAATACCTTGGAGCGCTTTCGCCAATTGGTGGACAAAGAGGTCATCGAACGGCTGGACGGTGCAGCCTATGAAGAGGCGTATCACTTCATCCAGCAAACCCGCATGCAGCAACATCAGCTACAGACCCGGGAGAATTTGCCCTACTCCAACCGTGTCGATCCTGACAGCCTCAATCATCTGGACCGACGCATCCTGCGTGAATCCCTGCGCCAGGCCCAACGCCTGCAAAGCAGCCTGACCCTGCGGTATCAGTTATGAGCCTGTTTTCATGGCTGCGGCCGGTAAACCCCATTTTGCCCGGCGAACTGCAACAACGTCTGGAGCGCTTGCCTGCCGTGGCCGAGCTGGGTGATTGCAGCCTGCGCGAGCAACGCTGGGTGGTACTCGACCTGGAAACCACCGGGCTGAACCTGAACAAGGATCGGCTGTTGTCCATCGGCGCGGTGGTGATCGAGGACGGGGCGATCGACTTCAGCCAGCAATTCGAGCGCACGCTGCAATGCACCGAACTCAAACTCGGCCCCAGCGTGTTGATTCACGGTCTGGGCCCCAGCGCCATTGCCGCCGGCAGCGACCCCGCGCAGGCTCTGCTCGAATTCATGGAGTTCGTCGGCGACAGTCCGGTGTTGGCGTTTCATGCGCCGTTCGATCAGCACATGCTGGGGCGCGCGCTGAAAGAACATCTGGGTTACAAGTTGCAGCATCCGTTTCTGGACGTGGCAGACATCGCGCCGCTGCTGTGCCCGCAGGCGCACTTTCGCGAGGCCGGGCTGGACGAGTGGATCGACTGGTTCAAGCTGGAGGTCTTCGAACGGCATAACGCCAGTGCCGATGCCTTGGCGACGGCGGAGCTGGTGCTGATTTTATTCAGCCGGGCGCGACAGCAGCAGATTCATAGCCCGTTGAATTTGCAGCAGCGGCTGAGTCAGTGGAAGCGGCGGCGGCAAGCGCCTTCGTTCTAGATCTTCGGTGACTGTTCGGGCCCCATCGCGGGCAAGCCACGCTCCCACAGGTTTTTCGTCGTCCGCCGATTTCGCAAACGGCACAAAACCTGTGGGAGCGTGGCTTGCCCGCGATGAACGATAACTCGGTCTGACTGGACATTCCCCCCGCAAAAACCACCCGACCAGCGCCAATTGCTTACCTCCCCCGCCTCTGCCACAATCGCGAACAATTCTCGTTACTTAACACTTCCCAATCGGTGATGTTGCGTGTCGTCAGTCCAAAGCCCCCAGAGTGAGCTCGTTGGTGCGTTGTATCGCGACCATCGCGGTTGGCTATTGGCCTGGCTGCGGCGCAACGTGGCCTGCCCACAACGGGCCGAAGACCTGAGTCAGGACACCTTCGTGCGCTTGTTGGGCCGTGATGAATTCAAGGAGCCTCGCGAACCCCGGGCGTTTCTGGTGGCGATCGCCAAGGGCCTGCTGTTCGACTATTTCCGCCGCGCCGCGCTGGAACAGGCCTACCTCACCGAATTGATGCTGATCCCCGAAGGCGAACAACCGTCGGTGGAAGAACAGCAACTGATCCTCGAAGACCTCAAAGCCATCGACCGCCTGTTGGGCAAGCTCTCGAGCAAGGCCCGGGCGGCGTTTCTCTACAACCGTCTCGATGGCCTCGGCCACGCCGAAATCGCTCAGCGTCTGGGCGTGTCGGTGCCGCGGGTTCGTCAGTACCTGGCCCAAGGCATTCGTCAGTGCTACATCGCGTTGTACGGTGAGCCGGTATGAGCCCGGCCAGCTCCAAACCTGTGTCGGCGCAAGTGCTGGATGCCGCGATTGCCTGGCAACTGTCGCTGGATTCCGGCAACGCAGTCGAGCGCGAAGAGTTCGCCAAATGGCACGCCGCACACGAAGAACATGCTCGGGCCTGGCGTCAGTTGGGCATGCTCGACCAGCGTTTCAGCGTCGCCAACGGTCCAGCCCGCACAGCCTTGCTTCAATCGCGCGAAAGCATCCGACGCCGGGTGCGCAAGCTCGGCAGCGGCCTGGCCAGCATCGTGGCGGTGATCGGCTTGGCCCTGTTCGCCGGTGATCGTTATCTGCCCATCGACTATTGGCTGGCCGACCAGCGCACCGCCACCGGCGAGCAGCGCACCCTGCGCTTGACCGACGGTACGCTGATCAACCTCAACACCCATAGCGCAGTGGATGTGCGCTTCGATGAGAAGCAGCGGTTGATCGTTCTTCAGGAAGGAGAAATCCTCGTCGAAACCGGCCATGGCGATGCCCGGCCGTTTATCGTCGAGACCCGCGAAGGCAGCATGCGCGCATTGGGGACACGATTCCTGGTCAAGCGTGAAGAAGAAGGCACGCGCCTGAGCGTATTGAAATCAGCGGTCGCCGCCCATCCCGAATCGAGCCTCGAGGAACAGATTCTGCGCGAAGGCCAGCAAGTGCTGATGCGCAGCAATGGCCTGGGCCCCATCATCGCCCTCAACCTCGGCGCCGATGCCTGGACCCGCGGCATGTTGGTGGTGGACAACGCGCGGCTGGAGGATCTGGTCGAGGAACTCGGTCGCTATCGTCGCGGACATCTTGGCGTCACACCGGAGATTGCCGACCTGCGCATCACCGGCAGCTTCCCCTTGAACGATACCGACAAGGCGCTGAGTGCACTTTTGCCGACCCTGCCGGTGCAGATCGAACAGCACACGCCATGGTGGGTAACGGTCGCGAAGGCTGACGCCAAGCCCTGAATTCAGCGCAGATCCTGTGGGAGCGGGCACTGTGGCGAGGGGGCTTGCCCCCGTTGGGTCGCGCAGCGGTCCCCCGCATTTTTCCTGATAATCCGCATTCAATGATTTTGCGACTGCTTCGCAGCCGAACGGGGGCAAGCCCCCTCGCCACAGTAAGTCTTCACTACCAATTGAAGGGCTGAATCGAAATTATTTTCATCTCGCTCTATCACTTTTGGATTCTCGTCCGGCACCTAGGCAATTGAGAAATATTTCCATTCAGGAGCCGCTGTATGCCCCGTTCGCTAGACACCGTGTTGCGCCCTCGTTTGCTGGCGGTCGCCATTGCCCTTTGCGCCCCTTTGGCCAGCGGTCCACTGATTGCCGCCGAACAGGCGTCCAGCGTTCGCGCCTACAACCTGCCGGCTGCGCCATTGGCCAGCACCCTGAACCAGATCGCCAGCCAGGCCGGTTTGGCACTGTCGTTGAATCCGTCGCTGGCAGCGGGCAAGACCTCGGCCCCGGTGAAGGGCCAGTTCGACGCCACCGGCGCCCTGCGGGAAGCCTTACGCGGCACCGGTCTGCAACTGGAACAGAGCAGCGCCGGCACCTATAGCCTGGTGGCCGTACCTGAAGGTGTGATGGCCTTGCCCGAAACCGCCGTCATTGGCCTGGAAAATGCGGAAACTGCCTGGAGCCCGGTCGAAGGTTACGTTGCCACGCGTACCGCCGCTGGCACAAAGACCGACACCGCGCTGGTCGAAGCGCCGCGTTCGATTTCCGTCGCCACCCGCCAGCAAATGGAAGATCGCGGTGTGCAAAACCTCGATGACGCCGTGCGCTACATGCCCGGCATCGTCGCCAGCAGCTATGGCAGCGACACCCGCGCCGACTGGTTGCTTGTGCGCGGTTTCGAACCGACGCAATTCCTCGATGGCCTGCCACTGCCAAAAGGCGTGTACGCCAACCCGAAACAGGAAACCTGGAACCTCGATCGCCTCGCCCTGCTGCGCGGCCCGGCCTCTTCGGTTTACGGCCAGACCCCGCCAGGCGGCCTGCTGGACATGGTCAGCCGCCGTCCCAGCGCCGAGTCGAGCAACGAAATCCAGGTGCAATATGGCAGCGACAATCATCGCCAGATTAACTTCGCCAGCACCGGCAAGATCGATGACGAAGGCCGGTTTCTTTATGGTCTGAGCGGTGTATTGCGCGACAGCGGCACACAGGTCGATCACATCGACAACAAGCGCTACAACATCGCGCCGAGCCTGACCTGGAACATCGCCCCTGACACCAAGTTCACGCTGCTGACGCAATTTACCCGCGACGACACAGGCATCACCAGCCAGTTCCTGCCAGTGCAAGGCACGAAGATCCATTCGCCGCTCGGCGATATCTCCCATCACAAAAACCTCGGTGACCCGGACTGGGAATACTACGACCGTACCTACTACGCGCTGGGCTACGCCTTTGAACATCGCTTGAACGATGTCTGGCAGTTCAAGCAGAACCTGCGGTACACCAAAACGGACCTGTCCTTTCAGGCTCTTACCCCCGGCGCCTACCCGTTCACCCAAGTCGATGCCGAGGGCAACGTTGGCCGCTCGAGCACCAGTGTCGACGAGGACATCAGCCAGTTCGCCGTGGACAACAACTTCCAGGGCGACTTCGCGACCGGCGACATCCGTCACACCCTGCTGATCGGCCTCGATCACCAGCGCACCAATACCAACTACACCTCGATCTTCGGTGACGGTCTGACCACTAACGTCAACAACCCGATCTATGGCCTGCCAATCGGTCGCCCGTCACGCTCGACGGCGTTCTATGACTATGACCAGAAGACCTACCAGACCGGCTTGTACGTCCAGGACCAAATGGCTCTCGACCAATGGCGTCTGACCCTCGGTGGTCGTGAGGACTGGATCCACACAGGCACCAAATTCTTCAACAAGGGTGATGCCACCAACACCGAACGGGACAAGAAATTCAGCGGTAACGCAGCGATCAGTTATGTGTTCGACTCGGGCTTCGTGCCCTACCTGTCCTACGCCGAGTCGTTCCAGCCGACCAGCAAAGCGACGGCATCGCCGACCGAGTCGTTCAAGCCGACTGAAGGCCAGCAATGGGAACTGGGCATCAAATACCAACCGCCGGGCAGCAACACCCTGCTGACGGCTGCGGTCTATAACCTGACCCAGAAAAACGTCTCCGTAACCACGACCAACTCGGACAACGTCTCGATTACCAGCCAGACCGGCGAAGTGAAGGTCAAAGGCCTGGAGCTGGAAGCCGTTTCCGACGTCACCGACAACCTGAAAGTCATCGCCGCCTACACCCTGGCCAAGTCCGAAGTGCAAAAGGGTGACTTCAAGGGCAATCGCCTGCAACTGATGCCTAACCAGCAAGCGTCGCTGTGGGCCGATTACACCTGGCACAACGGTGTGCTGGATGGTTTCGGCATCGGTGCCGGCGCACGTTACACCGGCAACACTTATGGCGACCAGGGCAACACCTGGCTGGGTAAGGCTGATGCCTACACGGTGTTCGACGCGGCGGTCCATTACGACTTGGGCCGTCTGGATAACAGTCTGAAAGGTGCATCACTGGCACTGAATGCCACCAACCTGTTCGACAAGGACTACATCTCCACTTGCGACAGCTTCTACTGCTACTACGGTGACCAACGCAGCGTCGTCGCCAGCGCTACGTACAAGTGGTAATCGTCTGAACTGACACGCGCCACGACCAGGCCGTCCTTCGAGGACGGCTTGGGTCTTTCTGAAGGCCATGAAATGAAAAGCAAAACCATCCGCCGCTGGTCATTCGTTCACACCTGGACCAGCCTGATCTGCACGGTCTTCCTGCTGATGCTGGCCCTCACCGGCCTGCCGTTGATCTTTCACCACGAGATCGACCATCTGCTGGGCGATGCCGCCGAGTTGAAATCCATGCCGGCCGATACCCCGCAGCTGAATTTGCAGCAGTTGGTGCAAGCGGCTGAAAAACATCGTCCTGGCGAGGTCATGCAGTATTTCGGCTACGACGAAGAAGACCCCAACGGCGTGATCACAATCATGGCGCCCACCGCCGGTACCGAGCCGAACGCGTCCCACACCTTCATGCTCGACGCTCGCACCGGCGAAGCATTGGAAATGCCATCGGCCAACGGCGGGCTGATGATGGTCATGCTGCGCCTGCACGTGGACATGTTCGCTGGCCTGCCGGGCAAGTTGCTGCTGGCGTTCATGGGGATTCTGTTTGTGCTGGCGATTGTTTCCGGAACGGTGCTGTACCTGCCGTTCATGCGACGTTTGAAGTTCGCGACCGTGCGCCACGACAAATCCACCCGCCTGCGCTGGCTCGACCTGCATAACCTGATCAGCGTGGTGACGCTGACCTGGGCGCTGGTGGTCGGCGTGACCGGCGTGATCAGTGCCTGCGCCGACTTGCTGATCGCCGCGTGGCGCAACGACAGCCTGAGCGCGATGATCGCGCCTTACCGCGATGCGCCGCCGCTGACTCAATTGGCGCCTGCGACCCGCCTGCTCGACATCGCCAAAGACGTCGCGCCGGGCATGCAGCCCGACTTCATCGCCTTCCCCGGTACGCGGTTTTCCAGCGAACACCATTACGCCGTGTTCATGAAAGGCAGCACCCAACTGACTTCGCACCTGCTGACGCCGGTGTTGATCGACGCCAGCACCCTGCAAGTCACGGCAGTGGCCGAACGGCCGTGGTACATGGACGCCATGGGCATGTCGCAGCCGCTGCACTTTGGTGATTACGGCGGCATGCCAATGAAAATCCTCTGGGCGAGCCTCGATGTGTTGACCATCATCGTGCTCGGCAGTGGGGTTTATCTGTGGGTAGTGCGGCGCAAGGTCGCGAAACCTGTGCTCGAAAACGCGGAGTGCCCGACATGAGGCCGAGACAGTCGAATTTCTGGAAGGTCTTCGCCACGCCCACTGTCATTGCCCTGCTCAGCGCCGCGGGGCTGTTTGCCGCGTTGCTGGGCGATGGCGTGTGGGATGCATTGAGTTGGCTCGGGCTGGGGATCCCCGCCGTCCTCGCCCTGCGCGGGCTCTTGCAACGCCACTGAATGGCACAAAACCAAAAATGTGGGAGCGGGCTTGCTCGCGAAAGCGGTGTATCAGTCAGCATTTATGTTGCCTGACACTCCGCTTTCGCGAGCAAGCCCGCTCCCACACTTCGTTCCGTGCTCATCCGTGAGCTCACGCTTGAGCTCAAGCATTAAAGCGCTATGCTGCCGACACTGCCCATGATCGAGATCGTTGCCATGTCCGCCCCCAGCATGACCTTGTTCCACAACCCTGCGTCGCCCTTCGTTCGCAAAGTCATGGTGCTGCTGCACGAAACCGGTCAAACGAACCGCGTGGCGCTGCAAGCCAGTCAGCTCACGCCGGTCAGCCCGGATCCGGCCCTCAACGAAGACAACCCGCTAGGCAAAATTCCAGCCCTGCGTCTGGCCGACGGCAATGTGTTGTACGACAGCCGGGTGATCCTCGACTATCTCGATCATCAGCATGTCGGCAATCCGCTGATCCCTCGCGACGGCTCGGCGCGCTGGCGGCGCCTGACCCTGGCCTCCCTGGCCGACGGGATCATGGATGCCGCAGTGATGATTCGCTATGAAGTGGCCCTGCGCGTCCCGGAAAAGCACTGGGACGAATGGCTCGACGGACAGCGCGACAAAATTCGTCGCGCCCTGGCGCTGCTGGAAGCCGACGCGATTGCCGAGCTGACCAGCCATTTCGATGTCGCGGCGATCAGTGTGGCCTGTGCCTTGGGTTATCTGGATCTGCGCCATCCGGATCTGGAATGGCGCAAAGAGAACCCGAAGCTGGCGGACTGGTATTTTGAAGTGAGCCAGCGGCCTTCGATGATTGCGACGATGCCCAAGGTTTAGATATTCGCTGGCTGTACCGGCCTCTTCGCGAGCAAGCCCGCTCCCACAGTTAATCGGCGATGGGCACCTTTTTGGTGTTCACAGGAGATCGAGTGTGGGAGCGGGCTTGCTCGCGAATGCACCACACCGGATCCAACGGAAACAACCCCGCAATCCGCGTCGCCAGCACCTCTCCCACCCGCTGATCCTCGCGCAACCCCAACGACCGGCTCATTCCACGGCTCCAATATCAAACGCCAGCGGCTTGGCGGTTTTCTGCCCGATCCCGATCCCGTACCAGTCCAGCTTGCGGGTCAGTACCATGAACACGCCCAGCAGCCCGAACAACAGCAGCGAGCCCATCAACAGCGCGTAATCCTCGGCACTCAGCAAGCCGTAAAGCAAGCCATACAACGCCGCCAGCCCTGCCGAAAAACTCAAGCCGTGACGCACGCTGCGCAGCACATGGCAGACATAGAAACCGATCAACAACACACAGCCACTCGCCGACAGCAGATATGCCAAGGCAAAGCCAATGTGCTCGGACAGCGACAACAGCAACAGGTAGAAGAACGCCAGCGCCACGCCGACCAGCGCGTATTGCACCGGGTGTACCGCCAGGCTTTTCAGCACTTCGAAAAGGAAGAAACCCGCGAAGGTCAGCACGATGAACAGCAGCGCGTATTTGATTGCCCGGTCACTTTTCAGGTACTGGTCCACCGGGTCGATGAAACTCACGCCGAAGCTGCGACCGCTGAACGCCTCGCACTCGCCGCCAGATACGCAACTGTTCAAGGCCTCTTGCAGGTTGGTGGAGAAAAACGAGGTTTGCCAATTGGCAGTGAAACCCTGATCGGTGATTTCACGCTGGGCCGGCAGGTAGTTGCCGATGAAGCTGGGGTGAGGCCAATTGGCGGCCAGTGAAACCTTGCTGGTCTTGCCCACCGGGAGAATCTGCAACTGGCCGGTGCCTTGCAGGCGCAAGTCGAAACCGAAGGCCAGTTCCGTAGCCTGTTGGGTGTCCAGCGCTGGCAGCGTCACGTGCACACCCTCGCCCAACCAGCCGACTTGGCTACCCGGTACAAAGTCCAGGCTCTGGCCATTGAGTTCGAGTTTCAGGGCATTCTCGATGCCGCGAATGTCGCTGATGCCAACGGCCAGGAACGGCTGGTCGAAGCGGTAATCGGCGAAGTCCTCCTTGATGCCCAGTTGTGCCGGGACCGAGAAGTGCCCGCTGATGCGGTTATCGGCGTGGAACAGCCGCGCCTCGTAGATACCCCGGGCGCGCAGTTCGGTCTGGACCTGGCCGTCCAGTTCAAAGCGCTCCGGCAGGAAATACAAACGCCCCCGCTCCTCGCCGACGTCCTGGTAACGCTGGTTGGTTTTTTCGTTGGTTTTCCAGGTACGTACCGTTTTGCGATAGGGCACCACCATCAGCGGGCCGCTCAGTTGCTGGCTGTAGCTGGAGCTGCGGGCGATGTCTTCGAGGACACCGTCGCGCAGTTGTTGCCGATCCTGGATCACACCGTTGATCATCAGCAACGGGATCAGCAGCAACAGAATCAAAAGGGCAATTGCCCCGAGTTTTAGGGTCAGGCTACGGTTCATGGGACTCTCCCTGTTTGGATGGGGAAAGTCTGGAGTCTGTGTATGGGAGTTTTATGGGGGGAATGTGGAGACTTTGTGGAGACTGGGCCGGCCTCTTCGCGAGCAAGCCCGCTCCCACAGTTAATCGGCGATGGGCTCCTTTTTTGTGTTCACAGGAGATCCAGTGTGGGAGCGGGCTTGCTCGCGAATGCCACGACTCGATCCTAAGGCAGGCGCAACGTGACCTCTACACCGCCGTCGACATTACCGATGCTCATCGCACCGCCATGCAACTTGACCACCTCTTCAACGAAGTTAAGCCCCAACCCCGTACTTTTACGCCCACTGTCCGGACGCGGCAGTGAGTAGAAGCGCTCGCTCAAACGCGGCAATGCATAGCCGGGAATCGCCTCGGCCTGGTTGAACAGTCTGAACTCAATCTGCTCACCGAGTCGTTCAGCGCTGAATCGCAGCACGCCTCGAGCCGGTGTGAAGTCCAAGGCATTCTCCAGCAGATTGCCCAGCGCCTGACGCAACAGAAACGGTTCGCCGAGCAGGTTCAGATCCGCTGCAATGTGCAGTTCCACACGCAATTGCTTGCCTTCGATTCGCGCAGCCTGCGCGCTCAACAGCTCATCGACCAAATCCGCCAACGGCACGGCCACCCGCTCTTCCAGCCCTTGGCGCTGTTCCACCTGCGCCAGGTTCAACAGTCGTTCGATCAACTGCTGCATGCGTGCACTTTCGCTGTCGATGTTGCTGACGAATCGCTGCTGCTGAGCCAGCGGCATCTCACCTTGCAGTAACTCCGCCGCGCCACGAATCGCCGCCAGCGGGCTTTTCAATTCATGGGTCAGGGTGTGCACATAACGCTCGACGTAGGCTTTGCCTTCGAGCTGGGTGCGCATCTGCTCCACCGCCGTGGCCAGTTGCTCCAGCTCGCCGCCACGATAATGCGGCACCTCGACCCGACGACCTTCGCTGACTGCCTGGGCATACGCCGTCAACCGCCGCAGTGCAGCGCTCAGCCACCAGGACAACAGCGCTCCGAACAGCAAACCGAGGCCAATCAGCCCGGCGCCATAAATCAGCAATCGCCGCTCGGTGCGATCAACGTAAGGTTGCAGCGAGCTGTTGGGCTTGGCCACCGTCACCACACCGATGATCTGGCCGTTGTCGCGAATCGGTGCCCCGACGTGCATCACCGACGAGTTCGAATCATCCGGGCTGCTGCGCGTCGAACGAGCGCCGTACTCGCCGCGCAAGGTCAGGTAGACATCGTTCCAGCGCGAATAGTCCTGGCCCACCGCGACGCCGCTTGAATCCAGCACCACGATGCCCTTGGCATCGGTGACGTAAATCCGGTGGTTGACCTGATTCTTCGGCAGGCCCCAGATATTCGCCTTCGGTTGCCGCTCCCCGTACGCCTTGAGCAACTCGGGCCAGCGGTTCTGGCTGAGGGTGCCGGCCTTGAAGTCGTCCCGCAGGATCTCGGCCATCAGGTTGGCGGTGTCCACCAGGGTTTCTTCGGTGGACTGGCGCACGCCGGGGCGGATTTCTTCCATCACGGTGTTGAGCACGAAATAGCCGGTCAGGCCGATGAACAGCACGTAGACCAGAAAAATCCGGATCCCCAATGGCATCAGCTGTGCCCCGGGCTATAGCTGTAACCGAGGCCGCGGTGGGTCTGGATCGGCTCGGCATCGGCTTTCACCTGGCGCAATTTGGCGCGCACACTCTTGATATGGCTGTCGATGCTGCGCTCGTAACCGGCATCGGCGGCCACGCCCAGCGCATCGAGCAATTGCTCGCGGCTGAAGACTCGCTCAGGTTGCTCCAGCAGGCATTGCAGCAAACGAAACTCGTGGCGAGTGAGGCTCAAGGGCTGATTGCGATAGCTGATCTGCACCCGTTCGCTGTCGATGCGAAACAGCGCTGACGCCGCCTCCGCCACTGGTCGTGGCGCCATGCGCTTGAGAATCGCCCGGACCCGCGCCGCCACTTCCCGAGGGCTGAACGGTTTGACCACGTAATCGTCAGCACCGATCTCCAGACCGACCACGCGGTCGATCTCTGCATCACGGGCGCTGAGGAAAATCACCGGCACTTCGCTGAAACGCCGCAATTGCTTGCAGGTCTCGAAGCCGCTGATGTCCGGCAGGCCGATGTCGAGAATGATCAGGTCGGCCGGCGTGGCGCGCTGATGCTCAAGCGCCGCCGCGCCAAGGCTCAACCAGGTGGTGGTAAAGCCCTCGCCCTGCAAGGCGAAAATCAGGGTGTCGGCAATCGCCGCTTCGTCTTCGACAATCAGGATATGAGGCATGGCGTCCGAGCCCGCTAGTTAAGTGGGCGAACGGTGCCCCAAGGCTGATTCGCCGTCAATCAGCAGTCGGGTTTGTCTGCCGTGAAACGCCGTGCCGGGTTCACTGCCGCACCGAATTCACGCAGTGCTTTGGCGCCGATCAGCAACGGGTAATTGAAGCTGCTGCGGTCGGTGAGGTTGACCTCGACGGTGCGCTTGACGTTGCCCAGGCACAGTTCCAGATCAACCACTGGCCGTTTGGTGGGTTCGATCGCTTCCTTGTCATCGTCGTCTTCTTCGGAGCGGGTCTTGATCTTGCTGATCCGCGCGACCTTGTGTTCGTAGATCTTGTTGCTGGCGCCTTTGGTGGCGAGGCGGAAACGCACCCACTCGTCGCCGTCGCGGGTGAAGGTTTCGATGTCTTTGGCCGACAGCGACGCGGTCAGGGCGCCGGTGTCCATTTTGGCCTTGAGGACTTCGCCGCCGATTTCCGGCAACGCGATGTATTCGTAACGCCCGTACAGAGTCGGCTCAGCGGCCAGGACTGGAAGGGCCACGAGGGAAAGCAGTGCAAGGAGAGATTTCACGTAGGGGGCTTCCTTGAAGAGTGGGCAGCGGAATTTTAGACCGTTATCGAATAGATCGTTCCCACGCTCTGCGTGGGAGTGCAGCCCGGGACGCTCCGCGTCCCAAAGCGGACGCAGAGCGTCCATTGAGGCATTCCCACGCAGAGCGTGGGAACGATCGCTATGTCAGTCCAGCATACCGCCACAAACGTGAAACATTCGTCACCACCCATTTGGCCTGTCGCCTGAAGCTGCTTATCATGGCGCGCCCAAACGCTTTCAAGAGTTACTTATGCGCCGCCTGCTCACCGGCTGTTTCGTTACCCTGCTGCTGTTGCTTAACACCCTGGTGCTGTTCGGGCCTTTGATGGTGTTCGCCCTGCTGAAATTACTCCTGCCCGGGCGCTTTCGCGATTACGCCTCCTGGACGGTGATGTGGACTGCCGAAACCTGGGCCGAAATCGACAAACTGATCTTCCGACTGTGCATTCCCACCCAATGGGACATTCGCGGCGGCGATGATCTGCGCCGCGACACCTCGTACCTGGTGATCGGCAACCATCAGTCCTGGGTCGATATCCCGGCACTGATCCAGACGCTTAACCGGTGCACGCCGTTCTTCAAATTCTTCCTCAAGAAAGAGCTGATCTGGGTGCCGTTCCTGGGCCTGGCCTGGTGGGCGTTGGACTATCCCTTTATGAAGCGCTACACCAAGGCGTTTCTGGCGAAAAACCCGGAGCTGGCCGGCAAGGACCTGGAAATCACCAAAAAAGCCTGCGAGCTGTACAAGCGTCAGCCAGTGACGGTGGTCAATTATCTGGAAGGCACCCGGTACACCTCAGCGAAAAGCGCCCAGCAGCAATCACCGTTCACCCACCTGCTCAAGCCCAAGGCTGGTGGCGTGGCTTTTGTGCTGGCGGCGATGGGTGAACAGCTGGATGCCGTTCTCGATGTAACAGTGGTGTACCCACAGCAGAAGATTCCGGGATTTTGGGATTTGATCAGCGGCAACGTGCCGAGGGTGATCATCGACATCCAGACCCGCGAACTGGACCCGGCGCTGTGGCAAGGCGATTACGAAAACGATCCGACGTTTCGCGAAAAGGTCCAGAACTGGGTCAACCAGCTCTGGATCGAGAAGGACCGGCGCATCAAAGAGCTACGCGCTGAAGGCTGACTCAGCTACCGGTGCCCGCGCCCCAGATCCCGCCGAGGTTTTGCAGCAGCGAACCGGCGACGCCTTGCTGACCGAGGTATTGCAGGATCACCGGCGCAAACTGGCCGATCATGCCGCTGTCCATGCCCAACGCGCTGAAGGCGTTGTTCAGGTCGTTGGTGTCCTTGACGTTACCCAGCAAGCCATCGAGCAACGCATTCTTGTCCGACCCCGCACCGAGCAGCCCGCCCAAACCGTTCAGGCCACCGATGGCGCTGTTGCCTGCGATCTGATCGAGGCCCGGCACGTTTTTACTCAGCTCGGAGAAGTCCTGGCCGCTGAGTTGGTTCCTGGCCAGCCCCAGCATCGCACCGGCACCGCCGACAGCCTGCTCCGGGGTGACATTGAGCTGCGAGCCCAGGGTATTGAGCAAACCGGCCGCCTTGGGTGCCGCCGCCACAGCGCCATCACCCTGATTGCCTTGGTCACCTTGGTTGCCCTGCATCGCTGAAACCACATTGGCCGCATCGCTGAGGCTGAACTGTGCAAAGGCCGGGCTGGCGGCCAGCGTCGTCAACGAAGCGACAGCCATGAGCGATGCCAGTGCAAAACCGCGTGAAACTTTCATCCAGACATCCTCTTGCGCCATGAAAACCACCCGGTAACGGGCGGTAAAACTGCCGATTTGACCCGGTATATGCCGGCATGTTCCTCGTTTGCGCGGCATTTTTACCCAAGTGGCAGTGATGAAACGTGAAACCCCGGACCTGTGCGATGAATGGCATTGCCGCTCCCGCCTCAGGGTTAGTGTGACGCATAAAAAAACGGCGACCCGAAGGTCGCCGTTTTGCTTTGCGTGAAGCCTTACGCCGCGCTGAACAACTTGTGCGGATCGATCACAAACTTCTTCGGCACGCCCGCATCGAACTCGCCATAACCACGTGGCGCGTCATCCAGACTGATGACTTCAACACCCACGATGTCGGCAATCTTGATGCGATCCCACATGATCGCCTGCATCAGTTGGCGGTTGTACTTCATCACTGGCGTCTGGCCGGTGTGGAAGCTGTGGGATTTGGCCCAGCCCAGACCGAAGCGGATGCTCAGGCTGCCCATTTTCGCGGCCGCATCCACAGCACCCGGGTCTTCGGTCACGTACAGGCCAGGGATGCCGATTTTGCCGGCCACGCGAACCACGCCCATCAGGGAGTTGAGCACGGTCGCCGGAGCTTCGTGTTTCACGCCGTCATGGCCGTGACCGCGAGCTTCGAAGCCCACCGCATCGATAGCGCAATCCACTTCAGGCTCGCCCAACAGCGCGGCGATCTGTTCGTGCAGTGGGGTGTCTGTCGACAGGTCGGCAATTTCGAAACCCTGAGCCTTGGCGTGAGCCAGACGGATCGGGTTGACGTCACCGATGATCACCACTGCAGCGCCCAGCAGGCGAGCGGAAGCGGCAGCCGCCAGACCAACCGGACCGGCGCCCGCGATGTACACCGTGCTGCCAGGGCCAACACCGGCGGTCACTGCGCCGTGGTAACCGGTCGGCAGGATGTCGGAGAGGCAGGTCAGGTCGCGGATTTTTTCCATCGCGCGATCACGATCAGGCAGTTTCAGCAGGTTGAAGTCGGCGTACGGCACCATCGCGTACTCAGCCTGGCCACCGGTCCAGTCGCCCATGTCGACATAACCATAGGCACCGCCCGGACGCGCCGGGTTAACGCTGAGGCAGACACCAGTGTGCATCTCTTTACAGGAGCGGCAGCGCCCGCAAGCTACGTTGAACGGTACGGACACCAGGTCGCCGATTTGCAGGTTCTCGACGTCGCTGCCCTTCTCGATCACTTCACCGGTGATCTCGTGGCCGAGCACCAGACCGGTCTGAGCAGTGGTACGGCCGCGCACCATGTGCTGGTCGGAACCACAGATGTTGGTGGAAACCACACGCAGGATGACGGCGTGGTTAATCTTCCTGCCGCGCGGGTCCTGCATTTTCGGATAGTCGATTTTTTGTATTTCGACTTTGCCATTGCCGAGATACACCACACCACGATTGCCAGACATGCTTTCACCTCGCTGTTGTTTTTATGTAGCGGTCGCGTCGCCATGGATCGGCGGCGCGTTGATTGCTCGGGTTATTGCCTGTGTGTCTTGTGTTGTTTGAGAGGGCCTCTTCGCGAGCAAGCCCGCTCCCACATTGGATTTAGGGTGTGTCTGAGATCTGTGCCTGACACAAATCCCTGTGGGAGCGGGCTTGCTCGCGAATGGGTCGCGAAGCGGCCCCAAAAATCTAAAGAACGACCGTTCTGTTCGCGTTCAAAAACACGCGTCGTTCAATGTGATAACCAACAGCCCGTGCCAACGTCAGCCCTTCGATATCCCGCCCTTTGGCGATCAAATCTTCGGGGTAATGGCTATGATCCACAGCCTCCACGCCCTGGGCGATGATCGGGCCTTCGTCCAGGTCGTTGTTGATGTAGTGCGCCGTGGCGCCAACCAGTTTCACGCCCTTGTTGTAGGCCTGGTGATACGGCTTGGCCCCCTTGAAGCCCGGCAGCAGGGAGTGATGAATGTTGATCGCCTTGCCATCGAGTTTGCGGCACAGCTCCGGCGACAGGACTTGCATGTAACGGGCAAGAATCACCAGTTCAGCGCCGGACTCTTCGACCACCTGCCAGACCTGACGCTCCTGCGACGGTTTGTCGTTCGGGTCCAGCGGGAAATGGTAGTACGGAATCTGATGCCAGTCGGCCAACGGCTTGAGGTCCGGGTGGTTGGAGACCACGGCGACCACGTCCATCGACAACTGGCCGATGCGCTGGCGGTAGAGCAAGTCGTTGAGGCAGTGATCGGCCTTGGAGACCATGATCACCACTTTTGGCCGGTGGTGCGGCGGGGTCAGCTCGAAGACCATCCCGAAGGCGTCACCACGCTCTGCCAAACCTGCGCGGAAAGCCTGTTCGTCAAAGCCGTCGGGCTGACGGAATTCCACGCGAATGAAGAAACGACCCGAGAGCCGGTCATCGAAGGAATGGTGCTCGGTGACGTAGCAGCCCTGCTCGAACAGAAAGCGGGTCACCGCATCCACGGTGCCGAGGACGCTAGGGCAATCGGCGGTCAGAATCCATGTGTCTGGGGCGCGGCTCATAGTGCGGTGACTCCTGCTGCAACATCTGTGATCAGAGAGAACTCTGTGAGTAAGGGCTTGCCTGTGGCGAGGGGGCAAGCCCCCTCGCCACAAAAGCTCCCTCACCACAATTACGCCTGAACGCTAAGCCCGTATTCAGCGGCCGCATCCTGCAACCACAACCACCAGTAATCCGAGAAGCTGCGGCGAATCAGCAGTTCCCAAGTGTCTTCGGCGGTATGGCGAATCATCAATTGCGACTTGGCAAACACCGTGCCCACAGCCTTGCCCACCGGGAAGTTGTTGGGGTGCACGTCGTAGCTGGTGGATTTCATCAGCACCTGACGCACGTTCGGGCCGCTGAGTTCAAGGATCTGTTGGCCACCGCTGACGTTGACGATCTGGATGTGCAGGTCACCCAGTGCTTCACGCAGTTTTTTCTCGGCAGCGAATTCTTCGCCGGTCGGCACGATCAGCAGCCATTCATCCGGCCCCATCCATTGCAGGCTGGTTTCACCTTTGATCACCACGGTCAGCGCGGCTGGCAGTTCCAGGCCGAGGGCCTTGTGCACGCCAGCGGCGAACGCAGGATCGTGGGCATCGCCACGGATGGTCAGGTGACCGAGGAGTTTTTTCTCACGCACGATCACGCCGGCGTTCTTGCGACCCTTGCCCACCAGGCTGGCAAGGTCGGCATGATGCAGCGACGACTCGGCCTTGGCCCCGGTGGTTGGGCGTTGTTGGTAAACATTGGCTGCGGTCATAAAGCACCTGTCTTGAATTCTGTTGGTTCCGGCCCTTGTGGTGGCTGTGCCGCCGCCATCGCGAGCAGGCTCGCTCCCACAAGGGTTACGCGATCTCCTGTGGGAGCGAGCCTGCTCGCGAATCAGACGACTCGGTGCAACTGCCCGCCCACAGGACCCGAGGCCATTAAACGTTCTGGCGATCACCCTTCGGATCGAAGAACACCGAAGAAACGATTTCCGCCTCGATCACGCTGCCGTCGGCCAGCGGTGCGAACACCCGCTCACCCATGCGCTTCAGGCCGCCCTTGACCACACCCATGGCAAACGAATAGCCGAGGGAGTTGTGCAGATAGCTGGAAGTCACGTGACCGACCATGGTCATCGGGATGGTTTGCTTGGTGTTGAACACCAGTTGCGCACCTTCCGGCAGCCATTTGGTCGGATCGATCGGCTTCAGACCGACCAGCTGTTTGCGCTGATCACGCACGCAGTCTTCGCGGTTCATGCCACGCCAGCCGATCCACGAGAACGGTTTGGTGCGACCGACACACCAGCCCATGTTCAAGTCGTCCGGGGTCATCGAGCTGTCAGTGTCCTGGCCAACGATGATGAAGCCCTTCTCGGCCCGCAGTACGTGCATGGTTTCAGTGCCGTACGGGGTCAGGTTGTACTTCTTGCCGGCCTCGACGATTTTCTCGAGTACGCCCATGGCGTAGTCGGCCTGCACGTTGACTTCGTACGACAGCTCACCGGTAAACGAAATCCGGAACACCCGCGCCGGTACACCACCGACCAGACCTTCTTTCCAGGTCATGAACGGGAAGGCTTCGTTGCTCAGGTCGATGTCGGTGACTTCGCTGAGCAGCTTGCGGCTGTTCGGCCCCGACAGGGTCATGGTTGCCCAGTGATCCGTCACGGAAGTGAAGTACACCTTCAGGTCTGGCCATTCAGTCTGATGGTAGATTTCCAGCCATTGCAGCACGCGTGCAGCGCCGCCGGTTGTGGTGGTCATCACGAAATGGTTGTCGGCCAGGCATGCAGTCACGCCGTCGTCGAACACCATGCCGTCTTCTTTGCACATCAGGCCGTAGCGGGCCTTGCCCACGTCGAGTTTGGTCCAGGCGTTGGTGTAGATGCGGTTCAGGAACTCACGCGAATCCGGGCCCTGGATGTCGATCTTGCCCAGGGTCGAAGCGTCCAGCAGGCCGACGCTGTCGCGCACGGCTTTGCATTCGCGCTTCACGGCTGCATGCAGGTCTTCACCGTTTTTCGGGAAGTACCAAGGACGTTTCCACTGACCGACGTCTTCAAACTCGGCGCCGTTCTTCACGTGCCAATGATGCAGCGCGGTGAAACGAACCGGCTCGAAGATGTGCCCACAGTGACGACCGGCTATGGCGCCGAAGGTTACCGGCGTGTAGTTCGGGCGGAACATGGTGGTGCCCATCTGCGGGATGGTCACGTTCAGCGAACGGGCGGCAATGGCCAGACCGTTGACGTTGCCGAGCTTGCCCTGATCGGTGCCGAAGCCTAGCGCGGTGTAGCGTTTAACGTGCTCGACCGACTCGAAGCCTTCGCGGGTCGCCAGTTCGATGGCGGCAGCGGTGACGTCGTTTTGCAGGTCGACGAATTGCTTCGGCGCCCGTGCGGTGGCTTTTTCGTGCGGCACCTGGAACAGCGCCAACGTCGGTTCTTCCAGACGGCTCAAGGCTTTCGGCAAGGTGGCTTCGACCCCGCTGAAACCGGCTTCGCTGGCGGCGCGAGCGCCCCCTTCAAAACCATCGGCCAGCGAATCGCCGAGGCCGTAGACGCCGTTGATGCCACCGACGCACACGCGTTTTTGCGGTGCTTCGCCCGGTACGAAACCGAGGATGTCTTCACGCCAGATCGGCTTGCCACCCAAGTGCGACGCCAGGTGAACCACCGGGCTGTACCCGCCGGAACTGGCGACCAGGTCGCAATCGAGCCACTCGCCTGGGCTGGTCACGGTGTGTGCCTTTACATCAATCGCTGCAACGCGAGCGGCGGTGACGTGTTTGCTGCCACGGGCCTCGATCACGGCGCTGCCGGTCAGGATGCGAATGCCTTTGGCGCGCGCTTCTTCCACCAGCGCACCGCGAGGGTTGCTGCGGGCATCGGCGATCGCCACCACTTGCAGACTGGCGTCGAGCCAATCCAGCGCTACGCGGTAAGCGTGATCGTTGTTGGTCGACAGCACGAGCTTTTTGCCCGGTGCCACGCCGTAACGGCGCACGTAAGTCGACACAGCGCCGGCGAGCATGTTGCCCGGCACGTCGTTGTTGCCGTAAACCAGTGGACGCTCGTGAGTACCGGTCGCCAGCACTACACGTTTGGCGCGAACCCGGTGGATGCGCTGACGCACCTGGCCAATCGGGGCGCGGTCGCCGAGGTGATCGGTGAGGCGCTCGTGAATGGTCAGGAAGTTATGGTCGTGGTAACCGTTGACCGTGGCGCGCGGCAACAGCAGCACGTCCGGGGTGTTTTTCAGCTCGGCGATGACGCTGGCGACCCACTCGGTGGCAGGCTTGCCGTCGAGGCTTTCGCGGGAATCGAGCAGGCTGCCGCCGAACTCTTCCTGCTCATCGGCCAGGATCACACGCGCACCGCTACGGGCAGCCGCCAGTGCAGCCGCCAGACCCGCAGGGCCAGCGCCGACGATCAGCACGTCGCAGTGCTGGTTCATGTAGTCGTAGGTGTCCGGATCGTTCTCGGTCGGCGAGCGGCCAAGGCCGGCAGCCTTACGAATGTACTTCTCGTAGGTCATCCAGAACGATTGCGGGTACATGAAGGTTTTGTAGTAGAAGCCCGGCGGCATCAGCTTGCCGCCGACCTTGCCGAGAATCCCCATCATGTCGTTGTTCACGCTCGGCCAGCCGTTGGTGCTGGTGGCGACCAAGCCTTGATACAGCGCTTGTTGCGTGGCGCGCACGTTCGGGATTTGCGTGGCTTCGGTCGCACCGATCTGCAGCACAGCGTTCGGCTCTTCGGCACCGGCGGCGAAGATGCCGCGTGGGCGCGAATACTTGAAGCTGCGGCCGATGATGTCGACACCGTTGGCCAGCAAGGCGGCGGCCAGGGAATCACCTTCAAAGCCTTTGTAAACCTGGCCGTTGAAGGTGAAGCTCAGCACTTTGTTACGGTCGATGCGTCCGCCATTGGACAGGCGATTGATCTGGCTCATACCTTCTCTCCCAGAGCCGTGGCGGCCGCTTTCGGGCTGTCGGTCTTGTCGGTGAACTGCGGCTTGGTGCCGATCTTGTAGGTTTCGAGAATCTCGTAGGTCACGGTGTCACGGGTGACGTTGAAATACTGACGGCAACCGGCGACGTGATCCCACAGTTCGTGGTGCAGACCGCGAGGGTTATCGCGGAAGAACATGTAGTCGCCCCACTCCTCGTCGGTGCAGCTGTTCGGATCCAGTGGGCGCGGGATGTGCGCCTGGCCGGATGCGTGGAATTCCTCTTCGGAGCGCAGTTCGCCGCAGTGAGGACAGAAGATATGCAACATGGGGATTTCTCCTGTTAGTGGGCAACCGCAGCAGCGCCGTGTTCGTCGATCAACGCACCGTTGTGGAAACGGTCGATGGAGAAAGGTGCGGCCAATGGGTGCATTTCACCCTTGGCCAGGCTTGCGGCAAACACGTTGCCCGAGCCAGGTGTTGCCTTGAAGCCACCGGTGCCCCAACCGCAGTTGAAGAACATGTTCGGTACCGGCGTTTTCGAAATGATCGGGCAGGCATCCGGCGTGGTGTCGACGATGCCGCCCCACTGACGGTTCATGCGTACGCGCGAGAGCACCGGGAACATCTCGACGATGGCCTGAATGGTGTGCTCGATCACCGGGTACGAACCACGCTGGCCGTAGCCGTTGTAGCCGTCGATACCGGCGCCGATCACCAAGTCGCCCTTGTCGGACTGGCTGATGTAACCGTGCACGGCGTTGGACATGATCACGCTGTCGATAATCGGCTTGATCGGCTCGGACACCAGCGCTTGCAGCGGGTGCGATTCGATCGGCAGACGGAAGCCGGCGAGTTTGGCCATGTGCCCGGAGTTACCGGCGGTGACCACACCGACGCGCTTGGCGCCGATGAAACCCTTGTTGGTTTCAACACCGATGCACACGCCGTTTTCCTTGCGGAAGCCGATCACTTCGGTCTGTTGAATCAGGTCCACGCCCAAGGCGTCGGCGGCACGGGCAAAGCCCCACGCCACGGCATCGTGACGGGCCACGCCGCCGCGACGCTGGACGGTTGCGCCCATCACCGGGTAGCGAGTGTTCTTGGAGCAGTCGAGGTACGGAATCTCGTCGGCTACCTGTTTGGCATCGAGCAGTTCGCCGTCTACACCGTTGAGACGGTTGGCGCTGACCCGACGCTCGGAATCACGAATGTCCTGCAGGGTGTGGCACAGGTTGTAGACGCCACGCTGGGAGAACATCACGTTGTAGTTCAGGTCCTGGGACAGGCCTTCCCACAGTTTCATGGCGTGTTCATACAGGTGCGCAGACTCGTCCCACAGGTAGTTGGAGCGGACGATGGTGGTGTTGCGCGCGGTGTTACCGCCGCCCAGCCAGCCTTTCTCGACCACAGCCACGTTAGTGATGCCGTGTTCCTTGGCCAGGTAGTAGGCGGTCGCCAGACCATGCCCGCCACCGCCAACGATGACCACGTCATAAACCTTTTTAGGGGTCGGCGTGCGCCACATCTTCTGCCAGTTTTCGTGATGGCTGAGGGAGTGTTTGAAGAGGCCGAAGCCCGAATAGCGTTGCATAGTCATTTACTCCAAAACCGCGCTCAGCGATAAACCGGGAAGTCCGCGCACAGGGCTGCCACTTGCTGCGCGACATTGGCCTCGACATCGGCGTCGCCGAGGTTGTCGAGGATGTCGCAGATCCAGCCAGCCAGTTCAACGCACTGGGCAACCTTGAAGCCGCGAGTGGTTACCGCCGGGGTGCCAATGCGCAGGCCGGAGGTCACGAACGGCGACTGTGGATCGTTCGGGACAGCGTTCTTGTTCACGGTGATGTGGGCGCGACCGAGGGCTGCATCCGCCTCTTTGCCGGTGAGGCCCTGACGGATCAGGCTGACCAGGAACAGGTGGTTATCGGTGCCGCCGGACACTACATCGTAGCCGCGTTTGATAAATACGCCGGCCATGGCCTGGGCGTTGTCGATCACTTGTTGCTGGTAAGCCTTGAAGCCAGGCTCCAGCGCTTCCTTGAAGCACACCGCCTTACCGGCGATCACGTGCATCAGCGGGCCGCCTTGGGCACCCGGGAACACTGCCGCGTTGAGCTTCTTCTCGATTTCTTCGTTGGACTTGCACAGGATCAGGCCGCCACGAGGACCGCGCAGGGTCTTGTGGGTGGTGGTGGTGACCACATCAGCGTACGGCAGCGGGTTCGGGTACAGGCCGGCAGCGACCAGACCTGCGACGTGAGCCATGTCGACAAACAGCAGCGCACCGACCTTGTCGGCGATCTGACGGAAACGTGGGAAGTCGAGGGTCTTGGAGTAGGCCGAGAAGCCGGCAACGATCATCTTCGGCTTGCATTCGACAGCCAGACGCTCGACTTCGTCGTAGTCGATCAGCCCGGTTTTAGTGTCAATGCCGTACTGCACGGCGTTGTACAGCTTGCCCGAGGACGACACCTTGGCACCGTGGGTCAGGTGACCACCGTGGGCCAGGCTCATGCCGAGAATGGTGTCGCCGGCTTGCAGCAGGGCCAGGTAAACGGCGCTGTTGGCCGAGGAACCGGAGTGCGGCTGGACGTTGGCGTAATCGGCACCGAACAGCTGCTTGGCGCGTTCGATGGCCAGGGCTTCAACCTTGTCGACGTGCTCGCAGCCACCGTAGTAGCGCTTGCCCGGATAGCCTTCGGCGTATTTGTTGGTCAGGCCGCTGCCCTGCGCTTGCATGACGCGCTTGCTGGTGTAGTTCTCTGACGCGATCAGCTCGATGTGATCTTCCTGACGTTGCTCCTCGGCATTCATCGCCGCCAGCAGTGCATCGTCGTAACCCTGGATCTGGTCTTGCTTGCTGAACATCGCGTCTCTCCCAGCGGCATCTATGCGCCATTCGTCTCGGTAAGGCACTGGCGTTACGGCAGTGCCCTTTGGATGCGATGGTATGACCGGCGCAGACAGGCCAAATGCCTACGGACGCCACGCAAAGGTGCGTTTACGACATGGGCCGAAAAGCCTGACCGGACACAATCTTCAAATCAGAAAGGATCCCCTGTGGGAGCGGGCTTGCCCGCGATAGTGGTGGGTCAGCTGACATCTATGCTGGATGTGATGCCGCCATCGCGGGCAAGCCCGCTCTCACAAGGTTATGCAGCTCCTGCATTGGGGGTCAGGCGATGAGTTGGCGCAAGGCCAGAAGCACGAGGAAATGCGCGGGATAGAGCGCGTAAGCCCAACGCCGCATCGGCGGTGGCCGGATGCCTTGGGCGTGTCGCAATAGCAGTAGCCCCAGCAATGGCGCAATCAGACAAGCGGCGATGCCGAATATGGCTGCATTGCTGTGAAGCCGGGCGGCGTAATACAGCACTTGCCACTGATTGGCCGCCAGGCAGACCAGCCCCGGCAGCAGGCTGAAATACCAGGGACGCCTGAACACCAGCAACATCGCCAGCGGCAACAGCACACCGAAGAAACCGAACATCAGTCGCTCCGGGAACAGTGCTGCCAGCAAAAGTGCACCGGCCGCCAATAGCCGCGATTGAAGCATCGGGTTCTGCCAGCCAAGCGCGACCAACAGCCCCAGAATCAACGTGGGCAACACGTTTAAGGTATTGGGATCAGGAATGTACATCCGGTAGGGGATTTCGCTTATAGCGCTAAACAGCAACAACCAACCGAGGTAACGCCACTGGCCATCCGTCGTTACTGCACGGACTCGCGACAGGTTCGCCGCCATCGCCAGACAGAACCACGGGAACGCCAACCTGCCCGGCACGTACAGCAGATCGACGGAATAACCGACATATCGCAGGTGATCGAGCACCATGCTCAGCAGCGCCAGCCACTTGAGCAGATCCAGCGCCCCATCCCGTTGAGTCATGTGCATAATTGCCCGTCAACCGTGTATTTTTCTGACAGCAACATCCCGTGTGCTCCCCGGACGATCTTCGGTAAAGTGCGCACCATCATTGACCACGAAGCTCTTCACCATAAGCGCCTCGATTACGGAAGCCGGCCATGACCGACAAGAGCCAACAATTCGCCAGCGACAACTATTCCGGTATCTGCCCTGAAGCCTGGGCTGCCATGGAACAGGCCAACCACGGCCACCAGCGCGCTTATGGCGACGATGAGTGGACCGCACGCGCAGCGGATCAATTCCGCAAACTGTTCGAAACCGACTGCGAAGTGTTCTTCGCCTTCAACGGCACCGCCGCCAACTCGTTGGCTCTATCGTCACTGTGCCAGAGTTACCACAGCGTGATCTGCTCGGAAACCGCCCACGTCGAAACCGACGAATGCGGCGCGCCGGAGTTTTTCTCCAACGGTTCCAAGCTGCTCGTTGCCCGCACTGAAAACGGCAAGCTGACGCCGGAATCGATCCGTGAAATCGCCCTCAAGCGCCAGGATATCCACTACCCGAAACCGCGCGTCGTGACCCTGACCCAGGCCACCGAAGTCGGCAGCGTGTACACCCCGGCCGAAATCCGCGCCATCAGCGCCACCTGCAAAGAACTGGGCCTGAACCTGCACATGGACGGCGCGCGTTTCTCCAATGCCTGTGCGTATCTGGGCTGCTCACCAGCCGACCTGACCTGGAAGGCCGGCGTTGACGTGTTGTGCTTCGGCGGCACGAAAAACGGCATGGCGGTGGGCGAAGCGATTCTGTTCTTCAACCACAAACTGGCTGAAGACTTCGATTACCGCTGCAAGCAGGCCGGGCAATTGGCGTCGAAAATGCGCTTCCTCTCGGCCCCATGGGTCGGGATTCTGGAAAACGACGCCTGGCTCAAATACGCCCGTCACGCTAACCACTGCGCGCAGTTGCTGGCCGAACTGGTGAGCGACATTCCTGGCGTGGAACTGATGTTCCCGGTGCAGGCCAACGGCGTGTTCCTGCAACTGTCGGAACCGGCCATTGCCGCATTGACTGCCAAGGGCTGGCGCTTCTACACCTTCATCGGCAACGGCGGCGCCCGGTTCATGTGCTCGTGGGACACCGAAGAAGACCGCGTGCGCGAATTGGCGACGGATATTCGGGAAGTGATGGCAGCCTGAAACCCACCAGGCTGATCATTCCCACGCTCTGCGTGGGAATGATCAGTTTCGGGGAGTTGGTCTACATTGACTGGCGAGCCGTTTCGATCCGCTCAGATAACAACAATCAGGAGCGTACGCATGTCACTACAAGGCAAAACCCTGTTCATTACCGGCGCCAGCCGTGGCATTGGGCGTGAGATTGCGCTGCGGGCAGCCAAGGACGGGGCCAACATCGTGATTGCCGCTAAAAGTGCCACCCCTCACCCCAAACTGCCTGGCACCATTTTCAGCGTAGCGGCAGAAGTTGAAGCCGCGGGCGGCAAGGCGTTGGCCTTGCAGGTGGATGTGCGTGATGAAATTGCCGTGCGCCAGGCCCTGGCCGACGCCTCTGAGCATTTCGGCGGCATCGATGCGCTGATCAACAATGCCGGGGCGATCAAGCTGACAGGCGTACAGCACATCGAACTCAAGCGCTTTGACCTGATGCACCAGATCAACACCCGCGCCGTGCTCCTTTGCAGTCAGGCTGCCCTGCCCTATCTGAAAAAATCCGCCGGGCACATTCTCAACCTGTCACCACCGCTGAACCTGGCCACCAAGTGGTTCGCCCAGTACAGCCCTTACACGGTGACCAAATACGGCATGAGCATGCTGACTTTGGGCATGAATGAGGAATTCGCCTCCTACGGCATCAGCGTCAATTCCCTGTGGCCGCAGACCATGATCGCCACTGCCGCCATCGAGTTTCAGCTGGGGTCACGCGAGTCGTTCAAGCATGCGCGCACGCCGGCGATTATGGCGGATGCTGCTTACGCAATTCTGGATAGCAGTGGCCGCAGCATTACCGGGCGCTTGCTGATTGATGAGGAGATTCTGCGGGAGCATGGTGTGACCGAATTCGATCATTATCGCTTTGAGCCCGGCACCCAAGACAAGCTGATGCCAGACTTATTTGTGGACTGAAATACCAACCATTGTGGGGCGGGCTTGCTCGCGAAAGCGGTGTGTCAGGCAACATCAATGTTGACTGCGCTGCCGTCTTCGCGAGCAAGCCCGCTCCCACAGGTTCAAAACTCGATCCGCACATCGCCCTTCGGCACGCTGCAGCACGACAGGATGAACCCTTCGGCTTCGTCTTCCTCGGTAATCCCGCCGTTGTGGTCCATTTCGACCTCGCCCCCCAGCTTCATCACCTTGCAGGTCCCGCAGATCCCCATCCCGCAGGCTTTCGGGATCAGCAGGCCAAGCTTGGCCGCCGCCGCATGCACGGTTTCGCCCGGCGCCACGCGAATGCTTTTGCCGGACGCGGTGAATTCGACCTGATGCAGGTCGGCAACGTCGACTTCCGGTGCATCTGCTGCGATTTCGGCTTGTTCCACCGCGTCGGCACGGGCTTCCGCTGGTGTCGCACCAAAGGATTCCTCGTGATAACGCGTCATGTCGAAACCGGCCGTCTCGAGCATGCGCTTGACCGCGTTCATGTATGGGGTCGGGCCGCAGCAGAAGACTTCACGCTCAAGGAAGTCCGGCGCCATCAATTCGAGCATCTTGTGATTCAGGTAACCGCGATAACCGGCCCACGGCTCGCCCAGACCATGCTTCTCGCAGATCAGGTGCAGGCTGAAGTTGTCGATCCGCGACGCCATGTGTTCCAGCTCGCGGTGATAAATGATGTCTTTGGGCGAACGGGCGCTGTGGATAAACACCATGTCGACGTTGCCGTTGGTGTCATAGAACCAGCGAGCCATCGACATAACGGGCGTGATGCCAACGCCACCGCTGAGGTAGAGCACTTTCGGCGCGGTGAAGTCCATGGCGTTGAACAGCCCGACCGGCCCGTGCACCGCCAGCTCCTGGCCTTCATGCAGGGTGTCGTGCAGCCAGTTGGACACCTTGCCCCCCGGCACACGCTTGATGGTCACCGAAAAGCTGTACGGCACCGACGGCGAGCTGGAAATGGTGTAGGAGCGCATGATCGGCACGCCGTCGATTTCCAGCTCCAGGGTGACGAACTGCCCGGGCTTGAAAAAGAACAGGATTGGCTGGTCGGCCATAAAGCAGAAGGTGCGCACATCCCAGGTTTCCTGGATGACTTTGACGCAACGGACAATATGTCGACCATTGGCCCAGGTCTGGGTGGTTACCGGGTTCAGGAAGCTGTTGGACATGCTGATCTCCACGGCCGACTGCCGGCCTTCATGTTGGCGATTCTGCGTATAGCGCAGCCCCTCCATTTACCTATCTGCGACATTCACATACTTATCGCGACCAGCCCCCAATTACCGGGGGTTGCGCGTCGGGAACAGATTGGGCCATGTCGCCCATGGATAAGGTTCTGGCGAGCGCCGGCCCCACACTCGCCCCATACCAAGTCACAACCTTTACACCTTGCGTAGCAAACCGTATCAGCCACTATTTCGCCGGCCACACAGAATGGCCATGAGGATCAAATCGATGGACGTCACCGCAAAAATCAGCCTGGGCGATCCGCTGGAACCCGCACGCAAGGCCACCGCGCAGATGCTACAAGAGCGCGAGCGTACTTTCTCGCTGCCGCAGCCGTTTTACTCTGACGAGCGGCTGTTTGATATCGACATGCAGGAAATCTTTCTGAAAGAGTGGTTGATCGCCGGCATGACCTGCGAAATCCCGACCAAGGGCAACTACCTGACCCTGCAAGTCGGCAAGAACCCGATCATCGTGATTCGCGGTGCCGACGGCGTGGTCCATGCGTTCCACAACGTCTGCCGTCACCGCGGTTCGCGGCTGTGCACCAGTGAAAAAGGCAAAGTCGCCAAACTGGTCTGCCACTACCACCAGTGGACATATGAGCTAGACGGTCGTCTGCTGTTCGCCGGCACCGAAATGGGCGCCGACTTCGACATGAAGCAGTACGGCTTGAAGCCTGTGAACGTGAAAACCGCTGGCGGTTACATCTTCATCAGCCTGTCGGAAAACCCGCCGGCCATTGATGACTTCCTGTCGACGCTGAACCATTACATGGAACCGTACGACATGGAGAACACCAAGGTGGCGATCCAGACCACCTTGTTCGAAAAGGCCAACTGGAAACTGGTGCTGGAAAACAACCGCGAGTGCTACCACTGCAACGCGTCGCACCCGGAACTGTTGAAAACCCTGCTGGAATGGGACGACGTCACCGACCCGCGTGCCGACCAGGCCTTCAAGGACCACGTCGCTGCCTCCGCTGCAGCCTGGGAAGCCGAGAAGATCCCTTACGCCCACGCCAGTTTCGGCCTGCGTAACCGCATCGTGCGCATGCCGCTGCTCAAGGGCACCGTGTCGATGACTCTGGACGGCAAACAGGGCTGCGCCAAACTCATGGGCCGGATCAAAAACCCGGACCTGGGCTCGATGCGCATCCTGCACCTGCCGCACTCGTGGAACCACTGCATGGGCGACCACATCATCGTGTTCACCGTGTGGCCAATCAGCGCTCAGGAAACCATGGTCACCACCAAGTGGATCGTCCACAAGGACGCGGTCGAAGGCGTGGACTACGACGTGGAGCGCATGCGCCAGGTCTGGGATGCGACCAACGACCAGGACCGTCGCCTGGCCGAAGAAAACCAGCGCGGGATCAACTCCACCGCGTACCAGCCAGGGCCTTACTCCAAGACCTATGAGTTTGGCGTGGTGAACTTCGTGGATTGGTACAGCGAGCGGTTGCTGAACAACCTGGGGGCCGAACCTGCGCCATACCTCAAAGGTGTTCCGGTTCAAGGCTAAGAGCAAAAGCTTCGCGAGCAAGCCCGCTCCCACAGTTGACCGGGTCGTTCACAGATTTTGTGTACGCCACCGATCTAATGTGGGAGCGGGCTTGCTCGCGAAAGCGGTCGCACATTCACCCAATCAACTCGAAGACCACCGCACCGACCCATCCTCCCCAATAAACGTTTCTTCGATGTTCTCCCCCACCAGCCGCACTTTCACATAACCGTTCAACACCCGATCCGGGTACGCCTCATCCCGCGCATTTTGCGTTTCCGACCACAACACCCGCGAGTGCCCGTTCAACTCGCTGGCATTGCCGTAGGGAATCGCCCCATGGCCGGCGCAGCGCGCATGCAACCCGCCTTGAGTGGCGTAGCAGATGCCGTTGTGCAAATGCCCCCAATACCAGTAATCCGGCTCGCGGCCCAAGGCATCGCATACCGGTTGATACAGCGCCGTTTTGTTGTGCCCGGAAATGTCGAAGCCCTGGTGATGACTGAGCACCATGATTTTCTTGCGCTGAGGCAGCCCTTTCATCCAGTCGATCTGCTCCTTGTTCAGCGCACCGTCCATGTACAGGTTGATCGGATCCGAGGCGTAAGCCGTGTCGAGGCCGATCACCAGCCAATCATCGTTGTACAACGCAAAATAACTGGTGCCCTGCTGCGCCGGGAAACGCTTGGCCAGCTCCTTGAAATAGCCATGGGCGCCGCTGTACATCTCATGGTTGGAGTTGAGGGTGAACGAGCCATGCTTGCCCATGGGCCAGCCGACCATGTCGACGTCTTCCTGGGAGTGGGTGCCGGCGTAATACACGTCCCCTAGGTGAACGGTGAAATCGGCCTGGGCCAGTTGCATCTGATTGGCCACTGACACCGCCGGGGCATGGCTGTCGAACGGCCCGGTGCCCCAGTCGCCGGCGATGGCCAGGGTCACGTCACTGTCCATGCGCATCAGCGCCGGGTTGGTGGCGAACGATGCGTGATGCCGAAGGTTCTCGATCCATTTGAGCAGCGCCTCGCTCCACAACAGATCCAGCAGTTCCCATTTGCGACAACCGAGCAAGCTGCCGTCCTTGAGCACTCGGGTTTGCAGCTCGTCTTCCGATTGCGGCAAGGGAGTGGCGTTACCGATATGCAGGATCGACAAACCGTGGGCCAACTCCCACGGCACACTCGGTTGATCGTCGGGCAAGTCGCCGTTTTTGAGCACGTAGTGCGCCTGATCGTGACCCCGTTGCAGCAGCGCGACGATGGCTTCGAACTCCTCCGGTTCAAGCTCGCTGACGAGCTTCTTCCAGGCCATTTCCAGGCGGGTGAACAAGCCGTGAAAGCGCAGCTTGACCTTGTCGTACTCGTGTTCCCAATGACTGACCAATGACATGTCGTGTTCCTCCATCCGTAGTGGAATTACAGGGTTTTCATGAACTCGATGAGCGCCCGCTTATCGAGTTCCGACAGTTGGGTGCCGTACAGGTGGCCGCCGTTGTGGTTGCCCTCCAGACGGGTGTCGTATTTGAAGTCCGCCGAGGCTTTCATCTGCGCGCCACTGGTGACGAAGCCGACCTTGTCCGGGTCGTACACATCGGAGCCGGTGAAGAACACCAGCGGCCTCTTTTCCGGTGGTTGCAGTAAGTCCCACAGGGTCGGTACCGAACCGTTATGCAGATACGGCGCGCGTAACCAGACGCCGTCGGTGGGCGTGTTGCTGTAGCTCTGGGTTTTGCGATAGGCGCCAAAGTCGAACGGTGATTTCTTGAAGCCATGGAAAGCCGTCACTAAACCATTGGTGAACGAGTTTAGCCGATGGGGATCGGTGCCCAGTTCCTCAATGTTGGTGGTGACCTGACCGGTGTCGGTGCGACCGAAATCATGGCAACCAGCGCAGTTGTTTTCCCAGACCGGTTTGCCCTGTGCGACCTTGGCCTTATCCAGCGCAAACGGCCATGTGGGTGCTTGGTGGCCCAGCAACCAGTTGGTCACCCGGTTGAAACTGGCCGGCAGCACCGACTCCGGCGTTGCGCCCACGGCCATGGCCGCCGCGTAGTTGCGCTCATGGATGTCGTTGTTGTTGCCGTCCCAGTGCAGGTACAGCGACTCCCGAGGCTTCTGGTTCCAGACTTGCGGCAAGTCGACCGTGCCGATGGTCGAGTCATCCGGGAAGCCGAACACCACCATTTTCGTCGGGTTGAAGGTGTCGGTGCGCCCCGGCCCTTGTGGGGCGCGCAGGCGTTGCCAGGCATAGGCCTGTTTCTGCTTGACCAGCGCGCTGGTGGCCATCGGAATGATCACGTAGCGGTTGTACAAGCGCTCGAAAAACCCGAGCTGGAACTTGCTGTTGATCGCCGTCATCACCGCGTCTGGGGTGAATTTCGGGTCGCTGGCGCAATTGTAGGCGAACCACTGGAAGGCCTGCAGTTGCAGGGTATTGGCCGGCGCGGTAGCCACCGGGATGGCGACGTCGCTGGTATTGGCCCGGTAGGAACCGGTGTGGCACAGGGCGCAGTTGGGCTCCACGGTCGGGTAACCGATCTGCCGCTTGGCCATGCCGATCGGCAGGTCCTTGCCATTCTCGTAGAGGAAACCGAAGACTTCATAGCCGCCGGGTTTCGGCAGTTTATCCGGGCACATTTGCGGCAATACGGCGAACAGGTAATAGGGAATCCGCGCTTCGATGCCCAGGCCGATGGCGCCGTATTTGTAGTGATCCTCATTGGAGGCGTATTGCTCTTCCGGTACCACCCGCAGCATCTGGTACCAGGTCTCATAGCCGATAAACCCCAGCGCCAGCACCACGACCAGCGTGGCAACCTTGAAGCTGTGTCGCTGCCAGCGTCTCGCCCACGCTGCGCGCCACTCATGCCAGCCGTCGCGAAGCAACGCCAAGGGCCGATTGGCCGGCGCGCTGCCCCGGTACAACAGAATCCCGAGGATCAGGAACATGCTCAGATCACCCAGCAGCATCGGCACAAATACCTGTGCCTGGCTGCTGGTGTTGATCAGGTAGATCCAGAACGCCACGGCGATCAGTCGCGACAATACGCACAGCCATGAATGCACGACGTATCTTGGTGCGTTGAAGCCAGACGGCATGTAGAACAGGCTGATCCCCACCAGCAGCATGCCGGCGTTTTCCAGCCACGGATCGGAGAGCTGCGGCGGCATCCCGAGCATCGAAGTCAGCAACGCCGGCGCAAACAGCGCCGGAATCGCGAAGACCATGTTCATCACAATGCCTAGCCAGATGAAGCGTTGAAACCAGCGGATGTAACTGTCCATAGCATCCATTTCCTTTTTGTCCCAATCCACCAACAAAAATCTTGAGTGGGCACATACCTGTGGCTAGAGACTTTTATGGCGAGGGGGCTCGCCCCCGTTCGGCTGCGAAGCAGTCGTGAAACCTGCAATCGCGGTTTTCCTGAATGACCGCATTTGCCGATTTGGGACCGCTTCGCGGCCCAACGGGGGCAAGCCCCCTCGCCACAGCAGCCCCAGGCCACAGGTAAGCAGTGCTAGCCGAGGGCCGTTTTCTCCAGGTGTTGCAGGATGATCGGGTACACATCGAGCACCGCATTCTTGCCGAACATGCAGTCGATATGCCCGTAACCCGGCACCACATGGCGGCTGTAGCGCTCCGGTCCATGGGCTTTGCATACGCGCTCATAAGTCTTGAGCGTGCTCTCCGGCAGGTAGCACTGGTTGTCTTCGCCGCTGATGAAGCAGATCGGCATGGTCAGCCGGTCGAAGTGCGGCATGTAGACGTCCTGGCCCTTGAAGTCCACCAGATGGCCCTTGCGCAGGATCAACGCCAAGTGCTCGAAGGTCTGCATGTTCGATTCGCCAAACAGTTCATGCAGGTTGTCATGCAGAGTCTCGTTGAGCGTGTCGTGGCGGTACAGCGACGCGTACATGAAGGTGATGCGATGGCACACCGGGTTGGTGCAGTAGCCTTGAGCTTCGATGCGGGCATAGCCGTTGAGGGCCTTGTCGTAGAGCTTGTTGAACCAGCTCTCCTTGTTGTCGGCATAGGCGGTGAGGGATTTGATGCCGATGGCGTCGAGCATCCCCGGAAGGTGCAGACCGGCCTTGAGCCCGGTTGCCGTGGCGACCACCGTATCCGCGGCGATCTGCGAACACACCACCGAACGCACGCCCTGCAACCCGGCCAACAACGACATGAAGAAAGTCGTCGCCCCGTAGCAATGCACCACGCATTGCACGTCCGCCGCCTTGGTTGCCTGCTGAATCTGTGCGATGGCAGCCTTGAAGTCGTACTGCGCAATCTGATCGCCGTTCCATTCCTTCTTGCTCGCGGGCAACAGAATGCTCACCCGCAAATCCAGCAGCCAGACGTCGTACTCGTGCTTGCACAGGTACTCCAGCAGGTTGGTCTGGATGGTGTCGGTGGAGAAAATATTCGAGCCCACGCCCAAGCCATGCACCAGCATCACCGGCCCTTTACTGCCGCCCTGATAGCGGGTCAGGCGTAGCTGGACGTTGTCTTCGGTCTGGAAGAATTGCACGCTCGGGATCGGCGCATCCAATGGGCGTTTCTGCCGTGGCGGTGCATCAGCGTTGAAGTAGATGTCACCCGCGAACACGCCGCCGTAACTCTCCCACAAAATGCCGGCGAAGAACTTGCCGAACCGCGCCAGCCCGTCGATGCGCTCGCGTTCGTTGCGGGCGTTGAGCACCTTCATGGTGGTCATTTGCTTGGCGAAATCGACTGGATGGATGTGCATTACACCCGAACCCATCACCTCACCGGTCTTGTCCGACCCGCGATACAGCGTCACGTAGAGGGTGCTGGTGTCGTGCCAGACATTCAGCACGCCATTGTCTTCGGGTACCGTCTTGAACGCGCTGAAGTAATAATCGCTGCCGTCCTCGGCGGTCAGTTTCATGTCGTATTTCATGTGCCGCACGCCGACCTGTTCCTGATATTCCTCGAACAGATTGAATACGCCATTGCTGGCGGTCAGCGGTTCCGGCGACAGGCCCGGCGCATTGAGCGTACCGACCAGCGTCGCGGCGTGCTCGGGCTCCTTGATCATGCGGTTGAGGTCGTTGGCGGTGATGGTCAGTGTGAACTCGATCGGCGAGTTCTCCGACTCGCCGCGTTTGGCCGCCGCCTCGTAGAGTTTGAGATCGGTGCCTTGAGGCTGAGTGAAGTCTTTGGAGAAATAGCCCTTCATGGTTTCGGTGAACTGCACCCCGAGAGTCGGCGGCGCCACCTGTTTGCGCGGCGCCGAGGGCAGCGTGTAGTCGATAAGCCAACCGCGATCGGCCGCCAGCAAGCCCATGTTGCGCTCGCTCACGGCAGAGATGGTCAGCAGCGGATTGACCGCCAGGGAGGTCGGAATCACTGCGCCGTCGGTCACGTACAACCCGGCATAGACATTGGTGCCACTGGTGCTGCTGAACACCTGGCCCTTGTGGTTGACCACGCCCTGCTCCGCGTCCTCGCCCATCACGCAACCGCCCAACGGGTGGACGGAAACGATGCTGTGTTTGAGCAGCTCGGTCCAGATCGGATTCTCGACCCAAATCCCGCCTAACGCCTTGGTGCTCTGGTGCAACCGCTCATTACCGAGTTTGACGTTTTCCTGCTCGCCAACACCCGGCCAGTCGATGCGCAGCTGGTCCTTGCTGTCGAGCACCATGCGACCCTTGCCGTCATCGTGACTCATGATCAGGTAGGTCTGCATGTTGTGCAGGGCGCCATGATACGGGCCACGCAGGAAGCTCTCGGTTTCGCGTTCTGCGTACTTGAGCTTGCCGCTGAAACTGTCATCGGAGGGCTTGCCGATCAACCCGGCGAACGCGGCCATGCTCGGCACCATCGGCCGACCGAGGGCGCCGGGGATCGAGCCTTCCTCGATGACCATGCGGCTGCGCCAGTCGCCTTCGGTGCGCATGTCGATGATCGAGGTAATGCATGGGCCGACCGGTTTCATTTCATTGGCCGGATTCGCGCCGAAACCGATGCCGTTGATCGGTTGGTCGCAGTTATGGCCAAAGCCGAGAATGTCGCCGTTGCCGCTCATGTTCTCGCCGAGCTGATTGGACGTCGCCAGACCTTTGTCGCGAGAACGCAGGAGAATTTCGGTGGAACCCAGCGTGCCCGCCGAAACCACGACGACGTCAGCCTTGACGAATAGCGTCGGTGCCGAAAACTTCTCACGGCCACTGTCCAGGTATTGGAAATGTACGATCCAGCCGTCGCCGTCGGCGTCGCGCTCCAGATGCCGCACCTCGGTCTGGCAGAAAATTTCCGCACCGTGGTTCCAGGCATCCGGCAGGTAATTCATCAGCGTGGTGTTCTTGGCCTTGTTGTTACAGCCCGACACGCAGTCGCCGCAGTGGTTGCACGGTAATTGCTCGACGCCGACATGGTTGAGGTTATTCGGCAGTTTGTCGAAGGTCACGTTGATCGGCGGCTTGTAGAAATGCGCACCTTGCTTGAGGTAGTCCGCAGACTTTTTGTTGGCTTCCAGTTTCGGCAACACCGGCGAAGTGCCTGGGTAAGGATTGGGCTTGAGCATCTCCCGAGCCCGGGCGTATCCATCCTTGAGCAGCGTGTCGCGGTGTTCACGCACCGCCAGCGGCCAACGTGGGTCGTCGAACACACCAGGTTCCGGTTCCAGGGCGACGTTGGCGTTGATCAGTGACGTGCCGCCCAGGCCGCAACCGACCACCACGTTCTGCTGGGCATTGACGTGCAGGTCGAACAGCCCGGTGCGCGAACCGATGTGTCCGTCCGGGTCATGGACTTGCAGTTCTTCAGTGGCCGCCAGCATCGTATTGGGGTATTCGCCGGGCTGGATTTCCCGGCCTCGCTCCAGCAGGCACACTCGCTTGCCGGCCCGGGACAGGCGCGACGCCGCGATCCCGCCGCCGTAGCCGGAGCCGATGACGATCACGTCGTAATGTTCCTTGATATCACTGATGGGCGTGGCGATCCGTGTCATGGGTCATTTCCTCTCAGGCAGATGGGCAACTCTGTGGTTGCCTGCAATCGATAGACGAACGAACGCCTGGTCACCGGGCACGGTCGGGCCTCAATGGCAGCGGCGTCAGGGGATGGGGAAAGGCTTCAGGCGCTATAGACGAGCGCGCTGATTGGTGGCGCGACGGTGAATCCGTTTACGCAGCAAGGTGGCGGGTGTCGGTACACAGGTCATGCAGGGGCTGGGGTGCGAATGTGGCTGCGAGCGATGTGGCTGGCTATCCATCACGCGTTCTCCCTGAACCAGATGTGGATAAGTGACGGCTGTCCTTGTGCCCTGAGAGTGAAGACAGCCGACAGATCGAAGTCAAGGAAGTGACTTAGAACTGTATGAAATCTGATCTATCGCGTTGCGGACTATATGCGCCGTGGCTCGTAGGGTTTAGCGAACAAGTTATCCACATCTCCACCCACAGCTATTGGGGACAACTGTGGATGACGGCCCAAATTTATTCACAAAAAACCAAGAAAAACCGTGACTTATCCAGAAGCAGGGTTTTATGCAAGCATTGATCGTTTTTTGATCATAAGTCTGCAGACCACGGTTTATATGGCGCCTAGAGGATGGCGAACACCTTATCCACAGAAGCGCCAACAGACTTTGGGGGCAACTTTGCAGGTTCTGTGGAAAACCGCTGAAAGCCGCGAGAATTCGGGGTTTGCGGAAGGATCAGGGGGAGAAAAGGGTCAATTGAGCATTATTTGATCAACTCACTGAAAGCCACGGTTTATATAGCCTGTAGCGGACAGCGAACATCTTATCCACAGAAGCGCCAACAGAGATTGGGGGCAAGTATCGGCTTACGAGCGAAGCTGTTCTGTGGAAAAAGCTCGAAAAAACCGAGAGTTAGGCTGGTTGTTTTTTGTACGGAAGGCTGGAGGGCTTGATGGGCATGGGATGTAGCGAGGGGCGAACATGTTATCCACAGAAGCGCTAACAGGGATTGTGGGTAACGTTGGTGTGCACATAATCAGTGTTCGACACTGAACCCGCTCCCACACGAACAGGGCTCAGCCTCAAGGCCGATACATCAAATAGGCTTCCCCAGTGACCCTAATCATCGGATGCGGCGTGATCTGGCAGGTATCGACGATCCGAAAACCATGGCGCTCATAGAACCGCCGGGCGCCGGTGTTCACCGCGTAGTCAATCAGGCTCAAGCCGTTGAGCCCCAACCGGTTGGCGCGGTCGTAGGCATAGGCGAGGAATTGTTTGCCCAACCCGTGATTGCGCCAGCCCTCATGCAGGGCCAGGCTCGAAATATAAAGGGTGTCGGGGATTTCCATCGTGGCATACGGCGCCAGGACCGGATCGGTCACGGGAGCGGCCTGCGGATCGTGGCGCATCGCGTAGCTGTGCAGCATGCCGATGACCTTTCCCTCAGCCTGCGCGATCAGGCAGTTCTGATAGGAGAAATCAACGTCTTCACGTGCGTAACGACTGGCGCCGACCTCCAGCAGGTCCTGGCCAGGCTGCGCCAGTTGGCTCCAGATGTAATCCGCCGCACCTTCTGATGAAATCTGAAACAAGCGAGCAATCTCCCGCGCATCCGCGCGAAGGGCCGAACGAAACTCAACTGCCATTTACCGGGCTCCACAGGACCGTTAGCGAACCACGCCTTCTTCGATCAGCAACTTGAGAATGGCTTCGGCACCCGCCTGTGCGGTCACGCCCTTGAGCACCTGTCCGCCTCCACCACTGGCCTTGGCCGTCGCGGCTTTCATGCGGTCTGCACCGCTCTTGGCCTTGATCACTTTCAAGCGTTTGGGCCGTGGTTTGGCCGGTTGCAGCGTAGCCACTGCCAGCAGCTCATCGTCGATCACCTCGACTTCATCTGCCTGCAATACCCCTCGACGTGCCGGACCGTAAGCACTCTGCCGAGGCTTGGGCGCTGCGTTATCCACAGTCGCCAGAAACGGCAGGCGTACTTTCAGGCGACGACGCTGTCCACGAGGCAAGGCCTGTAGCACCAGCGCCGAACCACCGTCGATGGATTCGACCTGCGCCAACCCCACCACCAGCGGCCAGCCAAGGCTTTCCGCCAACAGGAACGGCAACATGCCCGAGCCTTCACCGGTTTCCGCCTGACTGCCGGTCAGCACTACTTGCGCCCCGGCATCGCGCAAATACGCGGTCAATGCTGGCAGCGCGTCAGCACCTTCCGGTTGCTCCAGCACATGCAGCTGTTCCAGGCCCATGCCCAGATAAGCGCGCAGTGCCGGTTCCGCGACGTCGCCAGCATGCAGCACTTGCAGGTTATCCCCAGCCAGTTGCAAACCCAGTTCAACCGCCCGCGCATCCTGCTCGGCGCGGCGTGGCCGGCCGGAGGTCGGGTGGGCACCGATGGACACCAGGCTGATGATTTTCGTGCTCATAACCCTTTCCTTTCCTTAAGCCGCATCGCGCTTGGCTTCATTGCGGTAAGCCTCTACCGCATCGATCAAGGCTTGAAGAATCTCGGCGCTCTCGCCGATCACCGACAGGTCGGCCCGTTTGATCATGTCGCAGCCAGGATCGAGGTTGATTGCCACCACCTTGTCGCAGGCACCGATGCCTTGCAGGTGCTGGATCGCCCCGGAAATGCCCACCGCCACGTAAACCCGTGCTGTGACCCAAGTGCCAGACGCACCGACCTGACGGTCGCGGGCCATGAAGCCGTCGTCCACCGCCACTCGTGACGCACCTTCCGTCGCACCCAACGCCTCGGCAGTCCTGTGGAAAAGTCCCCAGTCCTTGACCCCGTTGCCGCCGGAGAAGATGAATTCGGCTTCGGCCATCGGAATCGCTGCCGGGTCCACCGCCACCGCGCCCAGATCTTCGATCCGCGACAGGCTGCGTGCGACCGCTGTGGATAACTCCACTGGCAAGGCCTCGTGACGGGTTTCGCTGACCGGTTCAGCGCATTCGGCAGCGGCCAGAATCAAGCGTGCGACTGGACGCGCCAGGTCTTGCAACCCAGCACCGGCGCGGCCGATGCACTCCTGATCCTTGACCTGCCAGACCCGCGTGGCCGGGCGTTCGCCCAACGCGGCGGCAAAGCGCCGACCAAGTTCGCCACCACCGCTGCGGCTGTCCGGCAGCAACCAGTGACGGGGGCTGAACTGGTTATCCACAGCCCGCAGGCCCTGGACGCGTTGTTCCGGTGCATAACCGCTGAATTCGTCGCCCTCAAGCACCAGCAAGCGATCCACGCCAGCTGTAGCGAAGGCGTTTTCCTTGTGCTCACCGAAGACCACGGCCAGTACCGCGCCGTCCTTGCCGGCCAACTGATGGGCCAGGCCGAGCAAGTCGCGGTCGTGGCTGCTCAAACGGCCACCAACCATGTCCGGCACCACGCTGATGTAGAACGCGGGTGCAGCCACTTGATGCAGCGGCAACTGCACTTCAACCGCGGCCGAGCGTTTAGTCGCCCCGCCCTGCTGAGCGCCGCTACGGTCAATCCGTTTGATGCCGTTGGGGCCGATAAAACCGATCCCGTGAGGATTTTTGCGGATGAGGCCGTTAGGCCCCATCCAGCTGTGTTGCGCCGGTTGCATGGCCGCATGCAGCGGGTGCAAGCGGTTGCGGGCGATCCATTCGGCGCGTGGGTCGCGGCGGATAATGTCGCTCATCAATGCACCTCCGCAGGTTCACGTTTGGCCGGTGCCGATGGCTTTCCCGGCGTTGCGTCTTCGAGCAACGCATCGGCCACCAGTTCGGCAATGTCCTTGATCATTGGGCGCGGTTCGACCACGCCTTCGAGCATCGCAGTGCACTGTGGACAACCCACGGCCACCAGTTCGGCGCCGGTTTCGCGGATGTCTTCCATGCGCATGTCGGGAATCCGCTGCTTGCCCGGAATGTCGGTGATCGGTGCACCGCCACCGCCACCGCAGCAGCGAGAACGGAAACCGGAGCGTTGCATTTCCTTGATCTCGATGCCCAGGGCGCGCAGTACTTCACGCGGTGCCTCGTATTCGCCGTTGTAGCGACCGAGGTAGCACGGGTCGTGATAGGTCACGCTGCTGCCTTTGTGCTGGCCGAGGTTCAGGGCGCCTTCGCCAATGATCTCCGCCATGTAAGTGCTGTGGTGCTGCACGAGGTAGTTACCGTCGAAGGCGCCGTACTCGTTTTTCAGCACGTGGAAACTGTGCGGGTCGCACGTGACGATGCGGTTGAAGCTGTACTTGGCCAAGGTCTGGATGTTGCGTTTGGCCAACAGCTGGAAGGTCGCTTCGTCGCCCAAGCGTCGTGCCACGTCACCACTGTCACGCTCTTCAAGACCCAGCACTGCGAAGTCGACCTTGGCCGCTTTCAGCACTTTGACGAAGGCGCGCAGGGTGCGCTGGTTGCGCATGTCGAAGGCACCGTCGCCGACCCAGAACAGCACGTCGGTGGATTTCTTCTCGCTGAGCAGGTTCAGGTTCAAATCCGCCGCCCAGTTCATCCGCCCACCTGGCGCGAAGCCGCCCGGGTTATCGGTGGCGATCAGGTTTTCCAGAACTTCGGCGCCCTTGTTCGGGGTCGCGCCTTTTTCCAGAGTCAGATGGCGACGCATGTCGACGATGGCGTCGACGTGCTCGATCATCATCGGGCACTCCTCGACGCAGGCACGGCAAGTGGTGCAGGACCACAGGGTTTCAGCGTCCACCAGACCGTTGACGATTGGTTGATGCGGATTGCCACTGTGTTCGCCAATGGCTTTGCCCGGATACGGACTGCCAGCGAATTTGGCGTCAGTACCGCCAGCCAAACCAACGACCATGTCCTGAATCAGTTTTTTCGGGTTCAGCGGCTGGCCGGCGGCAAACGCCGGGCACGCAGCTTCGCATTTACCGCACTGCACGCAGGCGTCGAAGCCGAGCAGCTGGTTCCAGGTGAAATCCTTGGGTTTTTCCACGCCCAGCGGCGCGTTCGGGTCATTCAGATCCAGCGGCTTCAAACCGGTGGAACGACCACCACCAAAACGTTCGGCGCGACGGTGCCAGGCCAGGTGCAAGGCACCGGCGAAGGCGTGCTTCATCGGCCCGCCCCAGGTCATGCCGAAGAACAGTTCCGACACGCCCCAAAGCACGCCGACGCCGAGGATCGCAGCCACCACCCAACCACCGAAGTTTTCCGGAAGGATGCCGGCGACCGGCAGGGTCAGCAGGAAGAACGATGCCGAGAACGCCATCAGGCTTTTCGGCAAGCGCATCCACGGGCCTTTGGACAGCCGGGCCGGTGGGTTGCGACGGCGCAGGAACATAAAGATCGCGCCGACAAACATCACCGCCGACATCAGCAGCAGTGCATAACCGAGGATGCGGTTATGCAGGCCAAAGCCATGAACCAGAATCGCCAGCACAATGGACGCCACTGCACCACCGGCCGTGGCGACGTGGGTATTGGCGATGTATTTGTCCCGCGCGACGACGTGGTGCAAGTCGACCATGTAGCGTTTGGGCATGGCGAACAGACCGCCGATCAGGTCGACTTTCGAAGCCCGGCCCTGACGCCACATAGCCACCCGCCGCAACGCGCCCAGGACAGCCAGGCCCAAGGCAGCGAACAACAGGATTGGAAGAAGGGTGTTCAACATGTGGAGCTCCCAAAGACCGCAGGGTCTTGCAGGCCAAACTACCTGGATGCCTTGCTCGATTCCTGTGGGGGCGGGCTTGCTCGCGAAAGCGTTGGGTCAGTCGACATCAATGTCGGCTGACAGATTGCATTCGCGAGCAAGCCCGCTCCCACAGGGTTATCCACAAGCTCTTAGAAATCCTTGCACAACCGCAACGCGTCATAGATCGCCGCGTGGGTGTTGCGCTGGGCCACGCAGTCGCCGATGCGGAACAGCAAGTAGCCGTCGCCCGCCTGGTTCAGCGAAGGCTGAGGCTTGATCGCGAACAGGGCTTCGATGTCCATCTGGCCTTTGTTGCGCGAGCCTTCCTTCAGCGCGTAGTAGATTTCTTCGTCCGGACGCACGCCGTTCTCGACGACCACCTGGTCGACCACCCGCTCCTCTTTGGCGCCGGTGTATTCGTTTTCCAGTACCGCCACCAGCTTGTCGCCTTCGCGGTAGACCTTCTCCAGCATCATGTCCCCGGTCATGATCACTTCTTTCGGGTACATGCTGCGGTAGTAAGTCGGGAACGACGTTCCGCCAACGGCCACGCCCGGTTTGATGTCGTCGGTGACGATCTCGACCTGGCTGCCCTTGTCGGCGAGGAAGTCGGCCGTCGACATCCCGGTAAACTCGCAAATGGTGTCGTAGACCAGCACGTTCTTGCCCGGTGCCACCTTGCCGTCGAGGATGTCCCAACTGCTGACCACCAGGCCTTCAGCCGCGCCCCAGTGTTCGTTCTGCTCCAAAAATGGATGGCCGCCGACGGCGAGCACCACTACATCCGGACGCAGGTCGAGAATGGTCGCCGCATCCGCCGCCACGCCCAGGCGCAGGTCGACTTTCAAACGCGCCAGTTCCAACTGGAACCAGCGAGTGATGCCGGCAATCTGATCCCGTTGCGGAGCTTTCGACGCGGTAGTGATCTGCCCGCCGATGAATTCTTTTTTCTCGAACAGGGTCACGTCGTGGCCACGTTCGGCCGACACGCGAGCCGCTTCCATCCCGGCAGGACCGGCACCGACTACCACGACCTTGCGCTTCACACCGGTCGATTTCTCGATGATGTGCGGCACGCCCATGTATTCACGGGAGGTCGCGGCGTTCTGGATGCACAAGACGTCCAGGCCCTGGTATTGACGGTCGATGCAGTAGTTGGCGCCGACGCATTGTTTGATCTGGTCGACCTGGCCCATTTTGATCTTGGCGATCAAATGCGGGTCAGCGATGTGGGCGCGGGTCATGCCGACCATGTCGACGTAACCGCCTTCCAGAATACGGGTCGCCTGGTTCGGATCCTTGATGTTCTGTGCGTGCAAAACCGGAGCCTTCACCACTTCCTTGATACCGGCGGCCAAATGCAGGAATGGCTCCGGTGGATAACTCATGTTCGGAATAACGTTGGCCAGGGTGTTGTGGGTGTCGCAACCCGAGCCCACGACGCCGATGAAGTCGATCATGCCGGTGTCGTCGTAGTACTTGGCGATCTGCTTCATGTCCTCGTGGGACAAACCATCCGGGTGGAATTCGTCACCGCACAGACGGATGCCGACGCAGAAATCCGGACCGACTTCCTTGCGCACAGCCTTGATCACTTCCAGGCCGAAACGCATGCGGTTTTCGAAGCTGCCGCCCCATTCATCGGTACGCTTGTTGACTCGCGGGCTCCAGAACTGGTCGATCATGTGCTGGTGCACGGCAGACAATTCGACGCCGTCCAGGCCACCGGCCTTGGCCCGTGCGGCTGCGCTTGCGTAGTTGCCGATCACCCGCCAGATTTCTTCCGGCTCGATGGTTTTGCAGGTCGCGCGGTGCACCGGTTCACGGATGCCCGACGGCGACAGCAGGGTTGGCCAATGCTCGCCGTCCCAGCGGGAACGACGGCCCATGTGGGTAATCTGGATCATGATCTTGGCGCCATGCTTGTGCATGGCGTCGGCCAGGTTCTGGAAGTGCGGAATGATCCGGTCGTCGGCCAGGTTGACCGACTTCCACCAGCCTTGCGGGCTGTCGATGGCCACGCTGGAGGAACCGCCGCAAATCGCCAGGCCGATCCCGCCCTTGGCTTTCTCTTCGTAATACTTGACGTACCGGTCGGTGGTCATGCCGCCGTCGGTGGCGTAGACCTCGGCGTGCGCGGTGCTGAGCACGCGGTTGCGGATGGTCAGTTTGCCGATCTGGATCGGCTGGAACATTGCTTCGAAAGCCATGGCGGGGTCCTCGACTTACAACGGCTTGACGGTGAACAAACCGTCGTCGTGGCCTTCTTCGGAGCCACCGTAGACTTGTTCGGCGACAGTGCGGATCTTGCTGCCGCGAGCGGCCAGGATCTGGTCCATGGCGCCGGCGAACCAGCCAGTGAACATGTAGTCGACCTTGCGCCCGACCTTGCCGTACACGTAGACAAATGCGGAGTGTTCGAGCTTGACGCTGGCGGTGCCTTTGTCGAGGTCGATGTCCTGAATCTTGAACAAGCCCCAGCCGCGTTGCGACAGACGCTTCATGTAGTGCTCGAACACTGCGACGCCTTCCAGGCCGTGGCATTCAGCTTCTTTTTCACACCAGTGCCAGGCGGACTTGTAGCCGGCCTTGTAGAGGATTTCGGCGTAGGCGTCGGCACCCAGCACTTCCTCGATGCCCATGTGGTTGTTGACGAAGAAGTGACGCGGTACGTACAGCATCGGCAGGGCGTCGGAAGTCCAGATACCGGTTTCGCTGTCGACTTCGATTGGCAATTGCGGGGCGATCTTGGCCATGGAAACTTAACTCCAGAAAATTCGTTGTGTTGCCCCCGGCACGGACGGCCGGGGGAAAGGATTCAGAGGTGCGGTGGCTTATTCGCCCCAAACGTCTTTGAGGACGTTGACCCAGTTCTCGCCCATGATCTTGCGCACCACCCGCTCGGAATGGCCGCGTTTGAGCAGGGTCTCGGTCAGGTTCGGGAACTCGCCCACGGTGCGGATGCCCAGCGGGTTGATGATCTTGCCGAAGCTGGTCAGGCGGCGGGCGTAGCCCTTGTCATGGGTCAGGTATTCGAAAAAGTCCTGGCCATGGCCCTGGGTGAAGTCGGTGCCGATACCGATGGCGTCTTCGCCGACGATATTCATGGTGTATTCGATGGCTTCGGCGTAATCGTCGATGGTCGAATCGATGCCCTTGGCCAGGAATGGCGCAAACATGGTCACGCCGACGAAACCGCCGTGATCGGCGATGAACTTCAGCTCTTCGTCGGATTTGTTGCGCGGGTGAACTTTCAGACCCGACGGCAGGCAGTGGGAGTAGCAGACCGGCTTCTTGGATTCGAGGATGACTTCTTCGGAGGTTTTCGAGCCGACGTGGGACAGGTCGCACATGACGCCGACGCGGTTCATCTCGGCGACGATTTCACGACCGAAACCCGACAGGCCGCCATCGCGCTCGTAGCAACCGGTACCAACCAGGTTTTGGGTGTTGTAGCACATCTGCACAATACCGACGCCGAGCTGCTTGAAGACCTCGACGTAGCCGATCTGGTCTTCAAACGCATGAGCATTCTGGAAGCCAAAGAGGATGCCGGTCTTGCCCTGCTCCTTGGCCTTGCGGATATCGGCGGTGGTGCGCACCGGAATCACCAGGTCGCTGTTCTCGCGGATCAGCTTCTGGCTGGCGGCGATGTTGTTGACAGTGGCCTGGAAGCCCTCCCACACCGACACGGTGCAGTTGGCCGCGGTCAGACCGCCCTTGCGCATGTCTTCAAACAGCTCGCGGTTCCACTTGGCAATAATCAGCCCGTCGATAACGATGCTGTCGGCGTGCAATTCGGCTGGGCTCATCAGGCTGTCCCCTATTAGCGATTCATGCGCCGAATCGTGTGCCGGCGCTTTGGGGCCAGCATATGCCTGAGGGCCGGGGCAGCCGGGTGCAAAAACGACAGGGGAATTGCCGAAAGCGTCAATCCGCGACAAAGGGTCGTCAACAGGCGTCATTGCCTACCTATCCAACGTCGCCCGCTTGGGCCAGAATTCGCCGCATCACTGATGTTTTACTGAATGCATGACTGGATTAAGGGGCGGCGGCGCAATGAAATCGATCTTCCTGGCTTTGGCACTGATAGCGACTGGCGTACAAGCAGCTGAAGAGGCCGACGACAACCCCTGCGACGCCGTCGAAAACGAAATCCAGACCCTGGAATGCTCGGCCTATAGCAGAACCACCGCCGAACAGCTGCTGAGCGACAACTACCAAAGCCTCACCGAGCGCATGCAAACGCTTTACGGCAACAACAAGGCGCAACTGACCGACATCACCGCCAAAATCAAAACCGCGCAACAGCAATGGCTGAAAACCCGGGACGCCGATTGCGCAGTGGACGCATTTCCGGCGACCAGTGGTAGCAAAGCGTTCACCATTGCGCAGAACGATTGCGTGGCGCGCATGAGTGACGAGCGGTCGGAGTTTTTGGAGTCGATTGGGCAGGAATAAAGACATAAGAATGGAGAATTATTTGATCCCCCACGAAGTAGTGAGCCGCATCGTCGATGGAGCACTTCCTATTCGCGCCTGGCGCGAACACCTGAACCTTACGCAGGATGAAGTTGCCAAGCGCATGGGCATTTCCCAACCGGCTTTCGCCCAGCAAGAGACGGTCGCCAAGCCCCGCAAGGCAACCCGTGAAAAAATTGCCGCAGCTTTTGGCATCACTGCCAACCAACTAGAGTTGTAAGCTGAACGCCAGCATCAGGAAAAAGGGATTGAAATGAAAATCTGCGGCATCGAAATCAAAGGCAGTGAAGCGATCATCGCCGTGGCCTCCCTCGACGGCCAGGCCCTGAGCCATGTCGAACTGAACACCAAGAAAATCGCCCTCGACGAGGACGACGAAGCCGCCAATGTCAAAGTCTTCGCCGCTCAGGTGGCGTCGTTTGTTCGCGAGAATTCCATTGACCGGATCGCGATCAAGAAGCGCAGCAAGAAAGGCGAGTTCGCCGGTGGGCCGACTACGTTCAAGATTGAGGGGATTTTCCAGCTGCTGGAAAATTGCGAGGTGACGCTGCTGTCGCCGCAGACCATCAATGCGCAGAACAAGAAGTTCGATTTTGCACTGCCGGAGACGCTGAACAAGTATCAGCATGAGGCCTACAAAGCGGCGTGCTCGGTGTTGATGAAGAAGTAACATTTTGTCTCATCAATACCGATCATTGTGGGAGCGGGCTTGCCCGCGATGGCGGTGTGTCAGTCAACATCAACATTGAATGTGCCGGCCCCATCGCGGGCAAGCCCGCTCCCACAGGTTTCTCGGGCGTCGTCAGAATTACGCTTTAGCCGTACGTCGGTCCTCACGCGGGCAGCGCTCGAATCTCGCCCGATAACTGCGGGTGAAATACGACGGCGATTCAAACCCGCACGCGATGCTCACTTCCAACACACTCATGTTCGTCTGACGCAGCAACTGCCGCGCCTTCTCCAGCCTTAACCGCAGATAGAAATTGCTCGGCGTGTCGTTCAGATGCAGGCGAAACAGGCGTTCCAGCTGACGCCGAGTCACTTTGATCGATTCCGCCAGCGCCAGCGTACTCAGCGGCGGTTCGCTGTGCTGCTCCATCTCCCCGATCACCTGCACCAATTTCTTGTTGCTGATGCCATACCGCGTGGCGACTTCCATGCGCTGGTGGTCTTTGCGCGGGCGGATGCGCCCGAGTACGAATTGTTCGCTGACCTGGATCGCCAGTTCCGGGCCGTGGGCCTGGCCGATGAGGTCGAGCATCAGGTCAATGGAAGCCGTGCCGCCGGCGGAGGTAATGCGCCGACGGTCGATCTCAAACAGCTCCTGAGTGACGCTGAGCTGTGGATAAGACTCCTTGAAGGCATCGATAGCTTCCCAGTGCAGGGTCAGGCGATGGCCGTCGAGCAGGCCGGCTTCGGCGAGGACGAAGCTGCCAGTATCAATGGCGCCGAGGGTCACGCCTTCGTTGTCCAAGCGGCGCAGCCAGTGCTCCAGCGCCGGGGTGGTGAATTTCAGCGGCTCGAAACCGGCGACCACCAGCAAGGTCGCGCCTTTCTTCAGGGGTTCCAGCGCTGCATCGGCGTTGACCGACATGCCGTTACTGGCCAACACCGCCCCGCCGTCAACGCTCAACACATGCCAGCGATACAGCTCGCCGCGAAAGCGATTGGCGACCCGCAGCGGCTCGATCGCCGAGATGAAACCGATCGCCGAAAAACCCGGCATCAACAAGAAGTAGAAATCCTGGGACATGGAGCGCACTCGATGGCAGGTAGCGAGAGGGCGGGAAGCGTGTGGACGTTGATACGCCACTTGCAACCGGCATTCAAGCGCGCAGGTCGCTGCAGTGCAAGAGCTGGTCGCCGCAGTGCGTTTTTACAGGGCCTTTGCTGCGTAACTTGAGATCACCGGCGCATCAGACACCGGAACCCACAATAACGACCTGCCGAGGAACCCGACATGAAACGACTGATCAGCAGCTGTGTTCTTGCACTCAGCGGTACCACTTTCTTGAGCGCCAGCGTCATGGCGGCCGAACCCGCGTCGTGCCAGAACGTGCGCATGGGCGTAGTGAACTGGACCGACGTGATCGCCACCAGCGCCATGACCCAAGTATTGCTTGATGGCCTCGGCTACACCACCAAACAGACCAGCGCCTCCCAGCAAATCATCTTCGCCGGCATTCGCGATCAACGCCTGGACTTGTTCCTCGGTTACTGGAACCCGCTGATGACGCAGACCATCACGCCGTTTGTCGATGCCAAGCAGGTCGAAGTGCTTGAAGCGCCAAGCCTCAAGGATGCTCGCGCCACCCTCGCCGTGCCGACTTACCTCGCCGACAAAGGCCTGAAAACCTTCGCTGACATCGCCAAATTCGAAAAAGAACTGGGCGGCAAGATTTACGGCATCGAGCCTGGCTCGGGCGCCAACACTCAGATCAAGGCGATGATCGCCAAGAACCAGTTTGGCCTGGGCAAGTTCCAGCTGGTCGAGTCCAGCGAAGCCGGCATGCTTGCGGCGGTGGATCGCGCCGTGCGGCGCAAGGAAGCCGTAGTGTTCTTCGGCTGGGCGCCGCACCCGATGAACGTCAACGTGCAAATGACCTACCTCACCGGCAGTGAAGACGCCCTCGGCCCGAACGAAGGCATGGCCACCGTCTGGACGGTCACCGCGCCGAAATATGCCGAGCAATGCCCGAACATTGGTCGCTTGCTGAGCAACCTGACCTACACCGCCGAAGACGAGAGCCGAATGATGCAACCGCTGCTCGATCACAAGGACGCCTTCGAGTCGGCCAAGCAATGGCTCAAGGATCACCCGCAAGACAAGCAACGCTGGCTCGAAGGCGTGACCACCTTCGACGGCAAACCGGCTGCTGAAAACCTGAAACTGACCAGTAAATAAACCTGAAATGAATCACCGATTCGCAGCCCGATGTGGGCTGCGAACGGAATCGTCACGTCCTGAGCCACACCTAAAATCACGCCTGTAAGGAACCGCCTCATGAACCACGACGTCATCATCACCTGCGCACTCACCGGTGCTGGCGACACGACCGCCAGAAGCCCACACGTGCCGGTCACCCCGAAACAAATCGCCGCGGCCGCCGTGGAAGCCGCCAAGGCTGGCGCCACCGTGGTCCACTGCCATGTTCGCGACCCCGAAACCGGCAAATTCAGCCGTGACGTGGCGCTGTACCGCGAAGTGATGGAGCGCATCCGCGAGGCGGACGTCGACATTATCGTCAACCTCACCGCCGGCATGGGTGGCGACCTGGAAATCGGCGCGGGCGAGAACCCGATGGAGTTCGGCCCGAACACTGACTTGGTCGGCCCGCTGACCCGTCTGGCCCACGTCGAAGAATTGCTGCCGGAAATCTGCACCCTGGATTGCGGCACCCTGAACTTCGGTGACGGCAACACCATTTACGTGTCCACCCCGGCGCAACTGCGCGCTGGCGCCAAACGCATTCAAGAGCTGGGCGTTAAGCCTGAGCTGGAAATCTTCGACACCGGCCACCTGTGGTTCGCCAAGCAGATGATCAAGGAAGGCCTGCTCGATAACCCGCTGTTTCAGCTGTGCCTGGGCATCCCGTGGGGCGCGCCGGCCGACACCACCACCATGAAAGCCATGGTCGACAACCTGCCAGCCGACGCGGTCTGGGCCGGTTTCGGCATCGGTCGCATGCAGATGCCAATGGCGGCGCAAGCGGTGCTGCTCGGCGGCAACGTGCGGGTCGGCCTGGAAGACAACCTGTGGCTGGACAAGGGTGTTTTGGCGACCAACGGCCAACTGGTCGAACGCGCCTCGGAGATCCTCAGCCGCCTCGGCGCCCGCGTTCTGACCCCTGCTGAAGGCCGGACAAAAATGGGCCTGACCAAGCGCGGTTAACCCGAACCTACACCTCACCTATGGGAGCGGGCTTGCTCGCGAAGAGGCCGTCACATCCGACATTTCTGTCGACTGACACTCCGCTTTCGCGAGCAAGCCCGCTCCCACAAGGGATCACCGAATTCTTTTAGGACGTCGCCATGAGCTTTATCACTGATATCAAAACCTTCGCAGCCCTGGGCAGCGGTGTCATCGGCAGCGGCTGGGTATCCCGCGCCCTCGCCCACGGCCTCGATGTGGTGGCCTGGGACCCGGCGCCCGGTGCCGAAGCGGCGCTGCGCAAACGCGTCGCCAATGCTTGGGGCGCACTGGAGAAACAAGGCCTGGCACCCGGCGCGTCGCAGGATCGTCTGCGCTTTGTCGCCACCATCGAAGAATGCGTTCGCGACGCGGATTTCATCCAGGAAAGCGCTCCAGAACGACTGGACCTGAAACTGGAACTGCACAGCAAAATCAGCGCGGCGGCCAAGCCCAATGCCTTGATCGGTTCCAGTACTTCGGGGCTGTTGCCGAGCGAGTTCTACGAGAGTTCGACCCACCCGGAACGCTGCGTGGTCGGGCATCCGTTCAACCCGGTTTACCTGCTGCCATTGGTGGAAGTGGTCGGAGGCAAAAATACCGCGCCGGAAGCGGTTCAGGCGGCAATGAAAGTCTACGAATCCTTAGGGATGCGCCCGCTGCATGTGCGCAAGGAAGTGCCTGGATTTATCGCCGACCGTTTGCTCGAAGCGTTGTGGCGTGAGGCGTTGCATCTGGTCAACGACGGTGTGGCGACCACCGGTGAAATCGATGATGCAATTCGTTTTGGCGCAGGCCTGCGCTGGTCGTTCATGGGTACTTTCCTGACGTACACCCTGGCAGGTGGCGACGCAGGCATGCGGCACTTCATGGCGCAATTCGGGCCGGCGTTGCAGTTGCCGTGGACGTATCTGCCGGCGCCGGAGCTGACCGAGAAATTGATCGATGACGTGGTGGATGGCACCGGCGAGCAGCTGGGCAAGCACAGCATCTCGGCGCTGGAGCGCTATCGTGATGATTGCTTGCTGGCGGTGCTGGAGGCGGTGAAAACCACCAAAGAGAAGCATGGGATGGCGTTCAGCGAATAATCCTCAAGCTTATGGGTCAGCAGGTCTGGCCCCTTCGCGAGCAAGCCCGCTCCCACAGGGATCTACTGGGTGGCATAAATTGTATTTACACCTCAAATCACTGTGGGAGCGGGCTTGCTCGCGAAGACGGCAGTCCAGTCACCACTCATGTTGGAAACCTACATCATGCCCACCCTCACCACCTACCAAACCAAAATCATCCCCGACTGGGTCGACTACAACGGCCACCTGCGCGATGCCTTCTATCTGCTGATTTTCAGCTACGCCACCGACGCGCTGATGGATCGACTGGGCATGGACAGCAACAACCGCGAAGCCAGCGGCAATTCGCTGTTCACCCTCGAACTGCACCTCAACTATCTGCACGAAGTGAAGCTCGATGCCGACGTCGAAGTGCACACCCAGATCATCGGCCATGACCGCAAGCGCCTGCACCTCTACCACAGCCTGCATCTGGTAGGCGGTGACAAGGAGCTGGCGGGCAATGAACAAATGCTGCTGCACGTCGACCTCGCCGGACCGCGATCCGCACCATTCAGCGAAGAAACCTTGAGCAAACTGCAAGCCATTGTCGCCGAGCAAGCCGACCTGTCCGCACCCCGCCTTCATTGGCCGGGTAATCGCTTTACCGCCCGAAAAATAACAAGGAGCTCGCCATGAACACCGCCGCTTTTGCCGATTTCCGCACCTACCCGTTGATCAGCGCGTTGACCGCCGTGCACACCCTGGCGGACCGCATTCAAGTGCAGTGGGCGGACGGAAGGGTCAGCCCTTTTCATCATCAATGGCTACGGGACAACTGCCCGTGCCCGCAGTGCGTCTACACGGTGACCCGCGAGCAAGTGCTGGAAATCGTCGATGTCGCGGAAAATCTGATCCCCGACAGTGCGCGAATCGATGCCGAAGGTTGCCTGTGTGTCGATTGGCAGGGCGGCCATCTCAGCCGCTTCGACCCGGGCTGGCTGCGAGCCCACGCCTACGATGACGAGTCCCGCGCCGAACGCCGCGCCGCCAAACCGAAAAGTAAGTTGTGGGACAGCCACCTGAAGCTTCCAGTATTCGACTATCAGGCGTTGATGAACGACAACGAAGCCTTGCTGCAATGGCTACTGGCCGTGCGCGACATCGGCCTGACCCAGGTTCGCGGCGTACCGACTGAGCCGGGCTCGCTGAAGCTGATCGCACAGCGGATCTCCTTCATCCGCGAGAGCAATTTCGGCGTGCTGTTCAACGTGCAATCCAAGGCCGACGCCGACAGCAATGCCTACACCGCCTTCAACCTGCCGCTGCACAGCGACTTGCCGACCCGAGAGTTGCAACCGGGGCTGCAATTTCTACATTGCCTGGTCAATGACGCCGACGGTGGCGAGAGCATTTTCGTCGACGGTTTTGCCATCGCTGAAGCCTTGCGTCGGGAAGATCCCGAGGCGTTTCAGGCCTTGTGTGAAATCCCCGTGGAGTTCCGCAACAAGGACCGCCATAGCGACTACCGCTGTCTGGCGCCGATCATCGCTCTGGACTCTTTCGGGCAAGTGTCGGAAATCCGCATGGCGAACTTTCTGCGTGGGCCGTTCGATGCTTCAGTCGAGCAAATGCCCAAGCTGTATCGCGCTTACCGACGCTTCATTGCGATGACCCGCGAGGCGCGGTTCCGGGTGATGACCCGGCTCAATCCCGGCGAGATGTGGTGCTTCGACAACCGCCGCACCCTCCACGCCCGCAACGCTTTCGACCCCGCTACCGGCGCCCGGCATTTCCAGGGTTGTTATGTTGATAGGGATGAGTTGTTGTCGCGGATTTTGGTGTTGCAGCGGTAGACCGCGTCATCGTTCTTCGCGAGCAAGCCCGCTCCCACATTTGATCTGCGTCGTTCACAAATCAAATGTGGGAGCGGGCTTGCTCGCGAAGGCGTCGGCCCAGACACCCGACAACCCCTGATTCACAGCCAAAAAAAACCCCGATCAAGCCGTGACAGGATCGGGGCAGAGGTGGGTACTGTTGAGGAGCTGTTGCGCGAGGGTGACCAAACCTTCGTGGAGCCAGCTGAGTCCAGTGTGCCCACTCCCATCGCTCGCAAGTTAGCCGAAAGCGACCTGTTCATAGGTATTGCGGCCATTGCGACAAATCGTCCTTGCCGCCATCCCCAGCCCCTACCAGAATCGAGCCACGACACCGTTCCCTGAAGAAGGATTGCGTCATGATGCACGCCGATTTGATTGACCAGGAAGACCTGTTGGGCCAGCTGAAATCGTTGGGTTTTCAAGTACCGAATGGCTCTACAGCCGAGCAGGCTTGCGAGTGTGCAGTGCGAGGCTTGAACGATGAGCGGGCGATGACGCTGCGGACCATGGTCAAGCAGATGTACACCAGCAGCGCGACCATCCTGCCGGCCGTGCGCCAGGCGATCGACAAGCAATTGCTGCCTGCGTTGGCGGAGTACCAGCAAAGCCGTAGCGCCTGACCTGTGGCGAGGGGGCTTGTCGGGACGCCGCATCGCCCCGTTCGGCTGCGCAGCAGTCGTAAAATCTTGGGGCCGCTGCGCGACCCAACGGGGGCAAGCCCCCTCGCCACAATAGCCCGCGCGGTTTAGAGCCTTACGCTGGCAAACGTCGACTCATTGCGCGCCTGACTCAACGCCGACAGCGGCCCGGACAACGGCGACAGCACCAAGGCTTGCGGCAGCGGCATCATCGCCACTTGTTGTGTGGTGTTGGAACCCACGCGCTCGTCACGCGGCGGAATGCCGAAGTATTCGCGGTAGCACTTGGAGAAGTGCGGCGTAGACACGAAACCACATACCGACGCCACTTCGATGATCGACATCGGCGTTTGCTTGAGCAGCTGCCGAGCGCGAATCAGGCGCAGTTTCAGGTAGTAACGCGACGGCGAGCAGTGCAGGTATTTCTGGAACAACCGCTCCAGCTGACGACGCGAAACGGCGACGTACACCGCCAGTTCGTCGAGGTCGATCGGCTCTTCAAGGTTGGCTTCCATCAGCGCCACGATTTCCTGCAGCTTCGGCTGGTTGGTGCCGAGCATATGCTTGAGCGGCACGCGCTGGTGATCCTGCTCGTTGCGGATGCGCTCGTAGACGAACATTTCCGAGATCGCGGCCGACAGTTCACGACCGTGATCGCGGCTGATCAGGTGCAGCATCATGTCCAGCGGCGCGGTGCCGCCGGAGCTGGTGAAACGGTTACGGTCGAGGGTGAACAGCCGGGTGCTCATGGCCACCCGCGGGAAAGCTTCCTGCATCGACGCCAGGCATTCCCAGTGCACGCTGCAATCGAAACCGTCCAGCAGACCGGCGCACGCCAGGGCCCAGCTGCCGGTGCAGACCGCGCCGAGACGACGGGACTGACGCGCCTGACTTTGCAGCCACGACACATGCTCGCGGGTTACGGTGCGCTGAATGCCGATACCGCCGCAGACAATGACAGTGTCCAGGGGCGGCGCTTTGTGCATGGAGGCGTCGGGGGTGATTTGCAGTCCGTCACTGGCCCAGACCTGACCGCCATCGACGGTGAGTGTGGTCCAGCGATACAGCTCGCGGCCGGACAATTGGTTGGCCATGCGCAGAGGTTCTACTGCGGAGGCCAGAGAAATAAGCGTGAAATTGTCCAGCAGCAAAAAGCCGATGGATTGAGGCGCACGGTTCTGGGGTTGGGCCCCGGAGTTGAACGTCGTCATCGCGGTATCTCCTCACACAAAGCGGGTGATGGCCTCAGGCGGAGGCTCTTTTTATTGCCATCGTTCTCGCGTGGGAGACGGGCTTTGTAATGACAGAGCAATTGCCATGCCTAAACTTGAATGCGTGTTCAATAACTCCTGAAAACGACGTCGCGATGCGTCTAGATATGGCGCGCAGAGATAAGAGGTCATAAGTGCCATTAGAGGCCGCAAACCCGCTACCCCGTTGCCTGTGAGCAAATCGGTAGCACTTGTGGAAACAGGGCTGCGACGCTCCAGGGGAGAGTGTCACCGCAAGCACGGGTGACGGACGGTCAGGCTTGAGTTGGATCCCTGAACTGGGAAGACCGGCTTGTCTGTTTACGACGCTCTAAAAGGTGGCGCGTTTTGAATCGAGTGTTCACTTAGCGCGCAGTTTTGACTGGTCTGGCCCCTTCGCGAGCAAGCCCGCTCCCACATTTAATCAGCGTCGTGCACAAATCCAATGTGGGAGCGGGCTTGCTCGCGAAGCAGGCGACTCGGTACTACTGATTCAACACTCAACCGCACTAACCGCCAAACCACCGCGCGATGTCTCTTTATATTTGTCGTGCATGTCGGCACCGGTATCACGCATGGTGCGGATCACCCGGTCCAGCGAGATAAAGTGCTGACCATCGCCCCGCAGCGCCATCTGCGCCGCGTTGATCGCTTTCACCGCGGCAATCGCATTGCGCTCGATGCACGGCACTTGCACCAGGCCACCCACTGGGTCGCAGGTCAGGCCCAAGTTATGTTCCAGGCCGATTTCCGCCGCGTTGCACAGTTGCTCCGGGGTGGCACCAAGAATCTCCGCCAACCCGGCCGCCGCCATGGCGCAGGCCGAACCGACTTCACCCTGGCACCCGACTTCGGCACCGGAGATCGAGGCGTTCTTCTTGCACAGAATCCCTACCGCCGCGGCACTGAGGAAGTAATCGACCACGTTGGCGTCGGTCACTGCCTCGCTGAATTTCATAAAGTAGTGCAGCACCGCCGGAATGATCCCCGCCGCGCCATTGGTCGGCGCCGTAACCATGCGCCCGCCGGCAGCGTTTTCTTCGTTGACCGCCAAGGCGAACAGGTTCACCCACTCCATGGCGCTCAGCGTCGAGCCGATCACGTTGGGCTTGTTCAGTTCTTGCAGGCTGCGGTGCAGTTTGGCTGCGCGACGACGCACATTCAGGCCGCCGGGCAGGATGCCTTCGTGCTTGAGCCCTTGCTCCACGCAATCTTGCATCGCGCGCCAGAGTTTCATCAGGCCGGCGCGAATTTCCTCTTCGCTGCGCCAGACTTTCTCGTTGGCCATCATCAGCTCTGCAACGCGCAGGTTGTGCTGCTTGCAGAGACTGAGCAGCTCGACGGCACTGGAGAAGTCGTAAGGCAGCACGGTGCGATCCAGATCCACCACGCCACTGGAAGCCTGTGCCTCATCGACGACAAAACCGCCACCGATGGAATAGTAGGTGTCGCGATGCAGTTCACCGTGATCGCCTTCGACAACCAGGGTCATGGCGTTGGGATGGAACGGCAGGTTCTCGTCGATCAGGCGCATGTCCCGGGCCCAGATGAACGGGACCGACAAGCGCCCATCGAGCAGTAGCGTGTTGGTTTCACGCAGGGCCTCGATGCGGATGCCGATTTGCGACGGATCGATCGCGTCCGGCCACTCGCCCATCAGCCCCATGATCACGGCGTTATCGCTGCCGTGACCGATGCCGGTGGCAGATAGCGAACCATAAAGCTGAACTTCGACACGCCTTACTTGTTCCAAAAGACCCTGCTCACGCAAACCTTGCACGAACAGCGCCGCAGCTCGCATAGGCCCGACGGTGTGTGAACTGGAAGGGCCAATGCCGATTTTGAACAGGTCGAAAACGCTGATAGCCATTACTGCTGAACTCCTGGATGTGCCTGCTCCAGGCGCAAAAGCGCCCAGTGACGGAGCTGCTACGCTCAAGCTGCAATCCGCCGAGATGGCCGCATCATCAGGCTTTTGTCATGTCGTTCAACGTCTCACACCGACGCACTCATGCCCGCCAGCGCCGCAGGCCGCTTACGCTATGTTTTCGCCGTTTTTTTGCGGATCAGCGAGGCAAAACGGGCTGAAAAAAGCTGTAAACGACGTTACCGACACTGGATGCGACCATCCCTGTACTGGATACGACGCACCCTGTAGGCGTCAGATTTTCACTGGTACATGATCGTATCGACTCGATTGCTAGGCGCCGTGGTAGAGATGTCTCCAAAACGCCATCCAACCGCAACAGATAAGTGCGGTGGTCCAGTCGGAACACTGCCAAAAAAAACACCAAGGAGTCGCCCCTTATGAAAGGTTCCCCATCGTTGTTGTTGGCCGCCATGCTGAGTCTGCCGTTTCTGGCTCAAGCCGCAGAACCGGCCCAATGCAGCACCGTAAACTTCTCCGATGTCGGCTGGACGGACATTACCGTCACTACCGCCACCACCAGCGTCGTTCTCGATGCCTTGGGCTACAAGACCAAGACCACGATGATTTCCGTGCCGGTGACCTACAAGTCCCTGGCCGACGGCAAAAACATGGACGTGTTCCTCGGCAACTGGATGCCGACCATGGAAAACGACATCAAGGCCTACCGCGATGCCGGCACCGTGGACACGCTGCGCGCTAATCTGGAAAACGCAAAATACACACTCGCCGTCCCCGAAGAGTTGTATAACAAAGGTCTGAAAGATTTCGCCGACATCGCCAAGTTCAAGAAAGAACTCGACGGCAAGATCTATGGCATCGAACCGGGTAACGACGGCAACCGCCTGATCCAGAGCATGATCGACAAGAACGCCTTCGGCCTGAAAGACGCCGGCTTCAAGGTGGTCGAGTCCAGCGAGGCAGGCATGCTCTCGCAAGTCGATCGCGCCCAGCGCCGCAACACCGCCGTGGTGTTCCTGGGCTGGGAACCGCACCCGATGAACACTCGATTCAAGATGAAGTACCTGACCGGCGGCGACGAATACTTCGGCCCGAACTTCGGCCAGGCGACCATCTACACCAACACCCGCAAGGGTTACGCACAGGAATGCAGCAACGTGGGTCAGTTGCTGAAAAACCTGGTCTTTACCCTCGACATGGAAAGCACGCTGATGGGCAACGTCCTGGACGACAAAATGAAGCCTGACGCGGCCGCCAAGGCCTGGCTGAAAAAGAATCCACAGGTGCTCGATACCTGGCTCGCTGGCGTGACCACCATTGACGGTAAACCAGGCCTGGAGGCCGTGAAAGCCAAGCTCGCGCAGCCTTGATTTAGGAAGCATCGCTTACGCCGGGCGAGTTCGCTCGCCCGGGCTGTTTATTTCCTTGCATGCGGACGTTCACTACCATGCTGATTGATCAGAAAATACCTTTAGGCCAGTACATCGCGGGCTTCGTTGAATGGTTGACGCAAAACGGCGCCAGCACCTTCGACGCAATCGCCGTGTCACTGGAAACGATGATCCACGGCGTGACTTTTGCGCTGACCTGGTTCAACCCGCTGGCATTGATCGGCCTCATCGCGCTACTGGCACACTTCATCCAACGCAAATGGGGCCTGACCGTTTTCGTCATTGCCTCCTTCCTGCTGATCCTCAATCTGGGGTACTGGCAGGAAACCATGGAAACCCTCGCCCAGGTGTTGTTCGCCACCCTGGTGTGCGTGCTGATCGGCGTGCCGTTGGGCATCGTCGCCGCGCACAAACCGATGTTCTACACAGTGATGCGGCCGGTGCTCGATCTGATGCAGACCGTGCCGACCTTCGTGTACCTCATTCCTACCCTGACCCTCTTCGGTCTGGGTGTGGTCCCGGGTCTGATCTCGACGGTGGTGTTCGCGATTGCCGCGCCTATCCGCCTGACCTACCTGGGTATTCGCGATGTTCCGCAGGAATTGATGGACGCCGGCAAAGCCTTCGGCTGCTCGCGCCGTCAACTGCTTTCACGGATTGAACTGCCCCACGCCATGCCAAGCATCGCGGCCGGTATCACCCAGTGCATCATGCTGTCGTTGTCGATGGTGGTGATTGCGGCACTGGTGGGCGCCGACGGCCTGGGCAAACCCGTGGTCAACGCACTGAACACTGCTGATATCGCACTGGGCTTCGAAGCAGGCCTGGCGATCGTACTGCTGGCGATCATGCTCGACCGTATCTGCAAACAACCCGACGCTAAAGTAGGGGGTGACGCATGAGCATTATTCGCTTCGAAGACGTGGACGTGATCTTCTCCAAAGACCCACGCGAGGCACTCAAACTCCTCGACCAGGGCATGACCCGTGATCAGATCCTGAAAAAGACCGGGCAAATCGTCGGCGTTGAAAAAGCCACGCTGGACGTCGAAAAAGGTGAAATCTGCGTACTGATGGGCCTGTCCGGCTCCGGCAAATCCAGCCTGTTGCGCTGCATCAACGGCCTCAACACCGTCAGCCGTGGCAAGTTGTTCGTCGAGCACGAAGGCAAGCAGATCGACATCGCTTCCTGCACTCCGGCAGAACTGAAAATGATGCGCACCAAGCGTATCGCAATGGTGTTCCAGAAGTTCGCTCTGATGCCTTGGCTGACGGTACGCGAGAACATCAGCTTCGGTCTGGAAATGCAGGGCCGGCCGGAGAAGGAACGGAAAAAACTGGTCGATGAAAAACTCGAACTGGTGGGCCTGACCCAATGGCGCAACAAGAAACCCGATGAGCTTTCCGGCGGTATGCAGCAACGTGTGGGCCTGGCCCGCGCACTGGCGATGGACGCCGACATTCTGCTGATGGACGAACCGTTCTCGGCCCTTGACCCGCTGATCCGCCAGGGCCTGCAAGACGAACTGCTGGAACTGCAAAGCAAGCTGAACAAAACCATCGTGTTCGTGAGCCACGACCTCGATGAAGCCCTGAAGCTCGGCAGCCGTATCGCGATCATGAAAGACGGTCGGATCGTCCAGTACAGCAAGCCAGAAGAGATCGTGCTGAACCCTGCGGACGATTACGTGCGAACCTTTGTCGCCCACACCAATCCGCTGAACGTACTGTGCGGTCGCAGCCTGATGCGCACCCTGGACAACTGCAAACGCATCAACGGTTCGGTGTGCCTGGATCCGGGCGGCGATTCGTGGCTGGACCTGGCCGAAGGCAACACCATCAAAGGCGCACGCCAGAACGGCTCGAGCCTGGACCTGCAGAACTGGATACCGGGGCAAGCGGTTGAAGGTTTGGCTCGTCGACCAACGCTGGTGGACTCCAACATCGGCATGCGCGATGCACTGCAGATTCGTTACCAGACCGGCAATAAGCTGGTGCTGCACGACAACAACAAGGTTGTCGGGATCCTTGGCGACAGCGAGCTGTACCACGCGCTGCTCGGCAAGAACCTGGGGTAAAAAGCTGCAGACACAAAAACGCCGCGAGAGATCGCGGCGTTTTTGTTTGCGGGATATCGGGGCATGCAGCTGTGCGGCTGATGGCCCCTTCGCGAGCAAGCCCGCTCCCACATTCGACCGCATGTCCCTGATAGAACTCGGTTACCTGTGGGAGCGGGCTTGCTCGCGAAAAATATGACGCGGTGTCACTGGAACACCGCGCCACTCACTTCTTAGCTATAAACCCGACCAAGCAGTTGCCGATGGCTTTCAAACTGATCGAGCACGTCACGGGTGATCTGATCCTGAGTGAAGCCCATCAAGTCGTAGTCCTGGCTGCCGTTGTGCAGGTACACCTCGGCGCGGTAGTAACGTGCGCGCGGTTCATCGGCGCTTTCAGCCGAGACCGTGTCACTCGCCGCCGCCAGATAACCGTCCAGGCTCACTTCGTAGACAAAAGGGTTGCCCTCTTCCATCTCGATCCGCACGCCCATGCAACGCTTGGCCTTGCCCAGCAACGTCTGCACATCCAGGCCCTGAGCACGCAATAGCACAGCTGCATCTTCCAGCGCCGGGCTGACGCGCTTGTCCATGAAACGCTGTACGATCGACTGGTTCGGCTGCAGGTCCAGCTGGGTCAGGCGCTCGCTGAAACCACGACGACCACGCGCTGCCAGTTCCGCTTGCTCCTGTTCGATTTGCACGTCCTGGCGCATGGCCTTGTGCAAGCCAAACATGAAGAACACCAGCACCACCGAGAACGGCAGCCCCGCCAGCACCACCATGGTTTGCATGGCTTCGAAGTTACCGGCAAACAGCAGGCCGATGGTCACCAGGGTGATCACCACCGACCAGAAGATCCGCAGCCAGTGCGGCGCATCTTCGTCAACGTTGCCGCCCTTGCAGGAAAGGTTGGCCATCATCACCGCGCCGGAATCCGCCGGGGTCAGGAACAGCACGAAGCCGACAAAAATCGACACGCCAATCACGATCTTCGACGCCGGATAATGCTCAAGCAACTGGTAGATCGCCATCGACGGCTGTTCCAGCGCCGTCTTCCCGAGTTCCACCGCCCCATGGTTCATCACCAGGTCCAGGGCCGAGTTGCCGAAGATCGACAGCCACGCCAAGGTGAAGCCCAGCGGAATCAGCAGCACGCCGGCCACCAGCTCACGCACCGTACGACCACGGGAAATACGCGCGATGAACATCCCTACGAATGGCGCCCAGGAAATCCACCAGGCCCAGTAGAACAGGGTCCACAGGCCCAGCCAGCGCTCGGATTTGGCGTTGTCGGCTTCGTACACATAGAGGTCGAAAGTCTTCAGCACCACGCCGTTCAGGTAGTCGCCGATGTTCTGCACAAAGCCGTTGAGCAGGTGCAGGGTCGGGCCGAACAGCAGCACGAAAATCAGCAGACCGCTGAACAGCACGATGTTCAGGTTGGACAAACGGCGAATGCCGTTTTCCACGCCGGACACAGCGGCGATGGTCGCCACGGTGCTCATCACGATGATCACGATCAGCAGGTTGGTGTTGCTGTGCTCCATGCCGAACAGGTTTTCCAGTCCCGACGACACTTGCAGCGAACCAATCCCCAGGTTCGTCACCAGCCCCAGCAGGGTCACGAACATGCCGAAGCCGTCCACCGCATGACCGGCCGCGCCTTTGACCCAACGCTCGCCGACCAGCGGATACAGCGCCGACCGCAACGCCAGCGGCTGGTTATGACGGTAAGCAAAGTACGCCACGGCCAGGCCGACCAGCGCGTAAATCGCCCAGCCATGCAGGCCCCAATGCAGGAATGTCAGTTGCACTGCCTGACGGGCCGCAAGGTTGCTGCCGGCCACGCCTTCCGGCGGATTGAAGTAATGATCCAGCGGCTCGGAAGCACCGAAGTACAGCAACGAGATGCCGATACCCGACGAGAACAGCATCCCCGCCCAGGCGCCATAGCTGAAATCCGGGGTGTCGTCCTTGCTGCCCAATTTGAGTTTGCCGTAGGACGAAAACGCCAGGCCAACCACAAAAACCAGATAAGCGGCGATCACCACCATGTAGTACCAGCCGAAGCTGCGGGACAACCAGGCCTGGGCAATGCCGAGCATTCTGCCGGCCTCTTGCGGGGCGATGATCAGAATGGCGGTCAACAGCAGGATCAGCGCGGTAGAGGTGTAAAACACCCAACCGTTGACCGTCACCTTCTCGGGTGGGGTCTTTATTAGAGAGGCAGAACTCATGGCACAGATGCTCCAGGCAGTGCGAGAGAAGAACACAAGGCAACGCGTTACCCGACCAATCGGTTAGTTGGCAGCCGACCAGTGGGTGATATAAAGACACCCCGAAAAAAGCCCGAAACCCCTGGAACGCCTGCGCGTATAGGTTTCGAGCATTTTTGGATGTCGGTTTATCGCCATTTACACGTAGGAAAAATCTGTAAGCAGCGACGATTTGTCGCAGATCTTATTCTTTGTTGATTGAACGTTCAATCAAAACAAAATAGACTGGCCCTCAACCCGGTAGCCGTTTTTCGTCTACGGGAAGGCCTAAGGAGATGTGCAAGATGCCCAAGGTCGGTATGCAACCCATCCGCCGCCAGCAATTGATCGATGCCACGATGCAGGCCGTCGATCAGGTCGGCATGGGGGACGCCAGCATTGCGCTGATCGCCCGTTTGGCCGGTGTCTCGAATGGCATCATCAGTCACTACTTTAAGGACAAGAACGGCCTGATCGCCGCCACGGCGCAGTATCTGATGAGCGTCCTCAGCGAGAACGTCACCGCGCGCCGTCAGGCGCTGGAGGACACCAGCCCACGGGCTCACCTCCAGGTGATTATCGAAGGCAACTTCGACGCCAGCCAGGTCAATGGCCCGGCAATGAAAACCTGGCTGGCCTTCTGGGCCACCAGCATGCACCACCCGTCTTTGCACCGGTTGCAGCGGATCAACGATCACCGTCTGTATTCCAACCTGTGCTGCCAGTTCCGCCGTGTGTTGCCGCTTGATCAAGCGCGCAGCGCCGCCCGCGGCCTGGCAGCCCTCATTGACGGTTTGTGGTTGCGCGGCGCGCTGTCGGGAGATGCTTTCGACACCGGGCAGGCGCACCAGATCGCTTACGAATACATGGATTTCCAACTGGCCAAGCAGGTGAGTTAGAGCACACATAATTGCTCAACCCCTGAACCGCTACTGATCAGCGTCGCCAACGCCACACGGCACGCCCCAGTGGTTAACGCCAACCAACTTATGCTCTTGCGAGGACTTTATGGCCCGTTTCGAACTGCAAAAACTCTACATCGATGGCGGTTACTCCGACGCCAGCAGCGACGCCACTTTCGAAGCCATTAACCCGGCTAACGGTGAAGTCCTCGCAACCGTACAACGTGCGACCAAGGAAGACGTTGAGCGCGCTGTGGTCAGCGCCGAAAAAGGTCAGAAAATCTGGGCCGCGATGACTGCCATGGAGCGTTCGCGCATCCTGCGTCGTGCCGTCGACATCCTGCGCGAGCGCAACGATGAACTGGCCGCCCTGGAAACCCTGGACACCGGCAAGGCGTACTCCGAAACCCGTTACGTCGACATCGTCACCGGCGCTGACGTGCTGGAGTACTACGCAGGCCTGGTACCGGCCATCGAAGGCGAGCAGATTCCGCTGCGCACCACGTCTTTCGTTTACACCCGTCGCGAGCCGCTGGGTGTCGTGGCCGGTATCGGCGCATGGAACTACCCGATCCAGATCGCTTTGTGGAAATCCGCACCTGCCCTGGCGGCCGGTAACGCGATGATCTTCAAGCCAAGCGAAGTCACCTCCCTGACCACGCTGAAACTGGCCGAGATCTACACCGAAGCTGGCGTTCCGGCTGGCGTGTTCAACGTGCTGACCGGCAGTGGCCGTGAAGTCGGCACTTGGCTGACCGAACACCCACGCATCGAAAAAATCTCCTTCACCGGCGGCACCGACACCGGCAAGAAGGTCATGGCCAGCGCTTCCGCTTCGTCGCTGAAAGACGTGACCATGGAACTAGGTGGCAAGTCTCCGCTGATCATTTTCGACGACGCCGACCTGGATCGCGCCGCCGACACCGCGATGATGGCCAACTTCTACAGCTCCGGTCAGGTCTGCACCAACGGCACTCGCGTGTTCGTACCGAGCCACCTGAAAGCCGCGTTCGAAGCCAAGATCGTTGAGCGCGTTGCACGCATTCGCGTCGGCAACCCGGAAGACGAGAACACCAACTTCGGCCCGCTGGTCAGCTTCGCCCACATGGAAAGCGTGCTGGGTTACATCGCCAAAGGTAAGGAAGAAGGTGCTCGCGTCCTGTGCGGCGGCGATCGTCTGACCGACGGCGAATTCGCCAAAGGCGCGTTCGTGGCTCCGACCGTGTTCACCGATTGCACCGACGAGATGACCATCGTTCGCGAAGAAATCTTCGGCCCGGTGATGAGCATCCTGACCTACGAAACCGAAGAAGAAGTGATCCGTCGTGCCAACGACACCGAGTTCGGTTTGGCGGCAGGCGTTGTCACCAAAGACTTGAACCGTGCTCACCGTGTGATCCATCAACTGGAAGCCGGTATCTGCTGGATCAACGCCTGGGGCGAGTCCGACGCCAAGATGCCGGTCGGCGGCTACAAGCAGTCGGGTGTTGGCCGTGAGAACGGTATCAGCTCGCTGAACAACTTCACACGCATCAAATCGGTACAGGTCGAACTGGGCGATTACGCCTCGGTTTTCTAAGGCGGTATTTGCTTCGCCTGCGAGATCGCTATCGCAGGCAAGCCAGCTCCCACAGGTTTGGCGTCGTTCGCCAAATCTGCGGTGCCCCCGATCCCTGTGGGAGCGTGGCTTGCCCGCGATCGAGTGCGAAGCACTCGCCTGACCTGACCAACTTCAAAGAGGGTGCATTCAATGTCCCAAGAATTCGATTACATCATCATCGGTGCCGGCTCGGCCGGTAACACCCTGGCGACCCGTCTGACTGAAGACGAAGGCGTCACCGTCCTGCTGCTCGAAGCGGGCGGCCCGGATTACCGTCTCGACTTCCGCACGCAAATGCCGGCCGCCCTGGCGTTCCCGCTGCAAGGTCGTCGCTATAACTGGGCGTATGAAACCGATCCAGAACCACACATGGACGGTCGCCGGATGGAATGCGGTCGCGGCAAGGGCCTGGGTGGTTCTTCGCTGATCAACGGCATGTGCTACATCCGTGGTAACGCGATGGACTACGACAATTGGTCGAAGCTGCCCGGTCTGGAAGACTGGAGCTACCTCGACTGCCTGCCGTATTTCCGCAAGGCTGAAACCCGTGACATCGGCCCGAACGACTACCACGGTGGCGACGGTCCGGTCAGCGTGACCACGCCGAAAGCCGGCAACAACCCGCTGTTCCACGCGATGGTTGAAGCCGGCGTGCAAGCCGGTTACCCGCGTACCGAAGACCTGAACGGCTACCAGCAAGAAGGTTTCGGCCCGATGGACCGCACCGTGACGCCGAACGGCCGTCGCGCCAGCACCGCTCGCGGTTACCTGGACGTCGCCAAGAAGCGCTCGACCCTGACCATCGTCACCCACGCCCTGACCGACAAGATCCTGTTCGAAGGCAAGCGTGCGGTCGGCGTGCGTTACCTGATCGGCGCCGCTGAAGAGCGCGTTGAAGCCCGCGCCCGCAAGGAAGTGCTGCTGTGCTCCGGCGCCATCGCTTCGCCGCAGATTCTGCAACGCTCCGGCGTCGGCCCGGCCGAGCTGCTGAAGAAGCTCGACATCCCGGTGGTCCACGACCTGCCGGGCGTTGGCGAAAACCTGCAGGATCACCTTGAGTTGTACCTGCAATACGCCTGCACCCAACCGGTTTCGCTGTACCCGTCGCTGCTGCTGCACAACCAGCCGGCCATCGGTGCCGAGTGGCTGTTCAACGGCACCGGCATCGGCGCCAGCAACCAGTTCGAGGCTGGTGGTTTCATCCGCACTCGTCCGGAATTTGATTGGCCGAACATTCAGTACCACTTCCTGCCGGTGGCGATTAACTACAACGGCAGCAACGGTGTGAAAGAGCACGGCTTCCAGGCGCACATGGGCTCCATGCGTTCGCCAAGCCGTGGTCGCATCCAGGCCAAGTCCAAGGATCCACGCGAGTACCCGAGCATCCTGTTCAACTACATGGCCACCGAGCAGGACTGGCAGGAATTCCGCGACGGCATCCGCCTGACCCGTGAAATCATGCAACAGCCTGCACTGGACGCCTTCCGTGGTCGTGAAATCAGCCCGGGCATCGACGTGCAAACCGACGAGCAGCTGGACAAGTTCATCCGCGAGCACGCCGAAACCGCGTTCCACCCGTCCTGCTCGTGCAAGATGGGCACCGACGAAATGGCCGTGGTCGATGGCGAAGGCCGTGTGCACGGCATACAAGCCCTGCGCGTGGTCGATGCCTCGATCATGCCGATCATCACCACCGGCAACCTGAACGCGCCAACGATCATGATGGCCGAGAAAATCGCCGACAAGATCCGCGGTCGCAAGCCATTGCCGCGTAGCAAGGCCGCTTACTTCGTGGCCGGCGATGCGCCGGTGCGTGGCAAGCCGTTGCGGGATGTGAGCCTGACTGCTCAGTAAGTCGTAATACCGAGGCGCGGCCTTCGCGAGCAAGCCCGCTCCCACAGTTGATCTCCGATGTTCACAAAATCTGTGTTCACTACCGATCTAATGTGGGAGCGGGCTTGCTCGCGAAGGGGCCCGACCAAACAACACATAACTTCATGCCATACACCGGGCAACCCCTCCCTACACCGCTCCGCCCTTGATCTACCCCCCGCCCAGGCCTAATCTAGCGCCACGCCAACGCTTCACCCCCTCGCAATACCGATACATCGCAACTCCATACCAAGGAGGTTCCCGAATGTTCGATTTCCACCCCCAGCTCAAGCAGCGTTTTGCTGCCTTGCGCACGGGCGCTGAATTCTTTTCGCTGCGTTATGTGCGCGAGTCCGGCCAGTACCTGTCGGTACGCAAGAACGTCGCCGAACCGCCGAGCCTGAGCCGTGACGAAGGCGCGATGCTGACCGTTCGGGTCAACGGTGTCGAAGCCTATGCCGCCACCAACGACCTGTCCCAATCCGGCCTGCAAGCCGCGCTGGAGAAAGCCGAGCAACAAGCCCGTCGACTCAAGCCTCACGCCCTGCTCGACCTGCGCGAGCAAGCGGTCTCCAGCGACCGCGCCGACTATTTCTCGCCCAACTTCGACCAGCCCTTTCCGTCCCTGAGCGATTGCTACCAATTACTCGGCGCCGAATCCGCCGCCGTGCCCAAGGACGAGCGACTGGTGAACTGGCAGGCGAGCATCGGCATCACCAACGTCGAGCAAATCTACCTCAACAGCGCCGGTGCCGAATTGCGTCAGGCCCAGCGTTTCGTCTACCCGAGCGTGGACGTCACCGCCTACGACGGCAGCGACAGCCAGACCCGTAGCCTGGGCCGCGAGAACTTCGGCCAGCAGGGCGGCTTTGATGTGATCAGCCGTTGCGGCCTGATCGGTGCCGGCCCGAAAGTCGCCGTTCAGGCACTGCAATTGCTGCTGGCACCGAACACCCCGCAAGGCCCACGCGATCTGTTGCTGATGCCTGACCAAATGATGCTGCAGATCCACGAGTCCATCGGTCACCCGCTGGAACTGGACCGCATCCTGGGCGATGAGCGCAATTACGCCGGCACCAGTTTCGTCAAGGCAGAAGACTTCGGCAGCCTGCAATACGGCTCCGAACTGCTCAACGTGACGTTCGACCCGGACATCCCCGAGCAGCTCGCCAGCTACGGGCATGACGACGATGGCAGCGCCGCCAGCAAGCAATTTCTGATTAAAGAAGGTTTGTTGCTGCGGCCATTGGGCGGCGCACTGTCGCAATTCCGTGCCGGCATGGACGGCGTTGCCAACAGCCGCGCCTGCGGCTGGAACCGTCCACCGATAGACCGCATGGCCAACCTCAACATCGAGCCCGGCGATCAGCCACTGGAACAACTGATCGGCAATATCGAGCACGGCATTTTGATGAGCACCAACCGTTCCTGGTCCATCGACGATGCGCGCAACAAGTTCCAGTTCGGTTGCGAATGGGGCCAGTTGATCGAAAACGGTGAACTCAAGGGTGTGGTGAAGAACCCGAACTACCGGGCGATTTCCGCACAATTCTGGAAAAGCCTCAGCGCTGTCGGCGATGCCAACACCGTCAAAGTGCTAGGCACGCCGAACTGCGGCAAGGGCGAACCGAACCAGGTGATCCGCGTCGGCCATGCGTCGCCGGCCTGTGTGTTCAGCAATGTGGATGTGTTTGGAGGAGACGCCTGATGAGTACTTCCACGAGCACTTCAAATAGCCAGGCCGAGTCATTCAAGGACCTGGTCAATTGGCTGCGCGGTGCACTGCGCACGCCAGAGCAATTCACCCTCAGCTACGCCGCCGAGTCGTCGGCTTTCGTGCGTTTCAACCACGCCAAGGTCCGTCAGGCCGGGCAGGTGCAGCAGGCGAGTGTCGGGTTCAAACTGATTAACGATGGTCGTCATGCCGATCTGAATATCACGCTGTCGGGCGACCCCGAAGCCGATCTTCAGCGTCTGGCCGAAGGTCTGCAACAGTTGCGCGAAACCCTGCCACTGTTGCCTCAGGATCCATACCTGCTGCTTAACCAGAACGACTGGCAGAGCAACAACGTGCAGGATCATCCCCTGCCGGACACCGAGCAGGTGGTCGCTGAAATCACTCAGGCTGCCGAGGGTCTGGACCTGGTCGGTTTCTACGCCGCTGGGCCGATCAGTCGCGGTTTCGCCAGTTCTTCGGGCGCGTTCGGCTGGCATCAGGCCAACAGCTTCAACTTCGATTTCAGCCTGTTCCATGAAAACGGTCAGGCGGTGAAAGCCAGTTATGCCGGGCACGACTGGAACAGCGAAGGGTTTGCCAGGCGCTTCCAGCAGGCCCGCGAGCAATTGGCGTTTCTGGGTCGGCCATTGCGCACCCTGCCGCCCGGCGAATACCGCGCCTACCTGGCGCCGGCAGCGCTGGAAGAAATCATGGGCATGTTGAGCTGGGGCGGGTTTTCGGCCCAGGCGATTGCCAGCAAACAGAGCCCATTGCAGAAGTTCTACGCCAGCGAAGCCTGCTTCAGCCCCAACGTATGGTTGAGTGAGCAGGTCAGCGGTTCCTTGAGCCCAGCGTTTTCCGACGAAGGTTATCCTCGCGATGACCTGGGGCTGATCGCCAAAGGCATGGCCAATGCCCGTCTGATCAGTTCCCGCAGCGCCGCTGAATACGACCTCACTGCCAACGGCGCCAGCAGCCATGAATACCCGACAGCGCTGGTCATGCAAGGCGGCAACCTGGAGCAGGCGGACATCCTCAAGCGCCTCGGCACCGGGCTCTACATCAGTAACCTGTGGTACCTGAACTACTCGGACCAACCGGCGGCGCGCCTGACCGGCATGACACGGTTTGCGACCTTCTGGGTCGAGAACGGCGAGATTCAGGCACCGGTCAGCACCATGCGTTTCGATGACAGCGTCTACAGCCTGCTCGGTTCGCAGCTGGAAGCATTGACCGAGGAACGTGAGCTGATGTTGTCGGCCAGCACCTACAGTCAGCGGGCCACGGCCTCGGCGTTGTTGCCCGGTGCGCTCGTCAGCCGATTGACCCTGACCCTGTAAACACAAAACCTTGTGGCGAGGGGGCTTGCCCCCGTTGGGCTGCGAAGCGGCCCCAGACCGGCAAACGCGCTCCGTCAGACAGACCGCATTCACCGGATTTACGACTGCTACGCAGCCGAACGGGGGCAAGCCCCCTCGCCACAGGGACCGAGCACTACCTGACAAAGAGGTCCCATGCCCAACCGCCCACCTCTCGACGCTGTCACCGCCCGCTGGTTGCCGTGGGTCGTCGCCATTGCCTTCTTCATGCAGTCCCTCGACGGGACGATCCTCAACACCGCCCTCCCCGCCATGGCCCGCGACCTGGCCGAAGACCCGCTGCGCATGCAGGGCGTCATCATCGCCTACATGCTCACCGTCGCCTTACTGATCCCCGCCTCCGGCTGGATCGCCGACCGCTTCGGCACCCGGAAAATCTTCTTTGGTGCGATCCTCCTGTTCAGCTTCGGCTCATTGCTCTGCGCCTTGTCCAACACCCTGAGCATGCTCATCGGCGCCCGGGTGATTCAGGGCCTCGGTGGCGCCTTGATGCTGCCGGTCGGTCGATTGGTGGTGCTGCGCGCCTATCCGCGCTCGGAGCTGGTGCGGATCATGGGGTTCATTACCATCCCCGGCCTGCTCGGCCCGCTGATCGGCCCGACCATGGGCGGCTGGATGGTGCAATACCTGACCTGGCACTGGATCTTTCTGATCAATTTGCCGGTGGGTGTCCTCGGTTGCTACGCGGTATGGAAATTCATTCCCGACCTGCGCGGCAGTGAGCGCACCCGCTTCGATAGCCTGGGCTTTTTGCTGTTCGGCGCGGCGATGGTGCTGATCACCATCGCCATGGAAGGCCTCGGCGAACTGCACCTGCCGCACTTGCGGGTGATGTTGCTGCTGTTTGGCGGCATGGCGTGTCTGGCGGCGTATTGGCTGCGGGCCGGGCACATCGACAATCCACTGTTTGCGCCATCGCTGTTCAAGACCCGGACGTTTGCCGTGGGCATCCTCGGTAACCTGTTTGCTCGGCTGGGCAGCGGCGCATTGCCATTTCTGGTGCCGTTGCTGCTGCAAGTGGCGCTGGGTTATTCGCCGTCTCAGGCCGGGATGAGCATGCTGCCCCTGGCCGCGGCCGCGATGGTTGCCAAATCGGTGGCGCGACCGCTGATCGAACGTTTCGGCTACCGCAGCGTGCTGACCGGCAACACACTGGCACTGGGAATCATGCTGGCGAGCATGGGACTGGTCAGCGAGCAGACGCCGTATTGGCTGTTGCTGGCTCAGTTGGCGGTTCTGGGAGCGATCAACTCCTTGCAGTTCACCGCGATGAACACCGTCACGCTGATCGACCTCGACGACGCCAGCGCCAGCAGCGGTAACAGTTTGCTGTCGGTGGTCGCGCAATTGTCTCTGAGCCTCGGAGTGGCCTGCGCCGGTGCCCTGCTCGGTGGCTTCACGGCAGAAATCGGCAATGACGGCGTGGGCACGGTTCTGGGCGCATTTCAGCTGACGTTTGTGACGGTCGGAATCATGGCGATGCTGGCCGCAACGATCTTCTCGCAGCTGTCTAGAACTGACGGACGGCGCGTCAGGGGTCCGGAAGAACACATCGAGCCTTAGTTTCCAGACGATAAGTGCCTGCGCTCGACCATGCTGCGTTGAAAACAGGCTCGAAATGCTCATTGGCTAAAGCCAACTCCGCTTTCTCGCCTATTTTCGCCTTGCCTGGTCTGCGCTCGGCGACTTCTCGTCTGGAAACTACGGGCGAATGGCCACGAGACTGATACACTGCGCGACATTTTGTTTTGCAGGCCAGTCCCGTGACCACCATCGCCACCGCTTTTAATACTTTGCCGCTGTCCGCCGCCATGCTGGCTAACCTCGACTCCCTCGGTTATGCCCAGATGACGCCGATCCAGGCGCAAAGCTTGCCGGTGATCCTCAAGGGGATGGACCTGATCGCCCAGGCCAAGACCGGCAGCGGCAAAACCGCCGCCTTCGGTATCGGCCTGCTGAACCCGATCAATCCGCGCTTCTTCGGTTGTCAGGCGCTGGTCATTTGCCCGACTCGCGAGTTGGCTGACCAGGTTGCCAAGGAAATCCGTCGTCTGGCCCGTGCCGAAGACAACATCAAGGTCCTGACCCTGTGTGGCGGCGTATCTTTCGGCCCGCAGATCGGCTCGCTGGAGCACGGCGCACACATCATCGTCGGCACTCCGGGGCGCATCCAGCAGCACTTGCGCAAGGGTTCGCTGGTGCTCCATGGCCTGAACACGCTGATCCTCGACGAAGCCGACCGCATGCTCGACATGGGTTTCTACGATTCCATCGAAGAAATCATTGCCCAGACCCCGGAGCGCCGTCAGACCCTGCTGTTTTCCGCCACGTACCCGGTGGGCATCAAGCAACTGGCGTCGAAATTCATGCGCACCCCTCAGATCGTGAAGGCCGAGGCGTTCCACGACGATACGCAGATCGAGCAGCGCTTCTACGAAATCTCTCCGGAAGAGCGTATGGACGCGGTGGTCAAAGTCCTCGCGCACTTCCGTCCAGCTTCCTGCGTAGCCTTCTGCTTCACCAAGCAGCAGGTTCAGGAAACTGTTGATCACCTGACCTCCAAAGGCATCTGCGCCGTCGGTCTGCAGGGTGATCTGGAACAGCGTGACCGCGATCAGGTATTGGCCATGTTCGCCAACCGCAGCACTTCGGTGCTGGTTGCCACCGACGTCGCCGCTCGCGGTCTGGACATCGATATGCTGGACATGGTGATCAACGTCGAACTGGCCCGTGACTCGGAAATCCACATTCACCGTGTCGGCCGTACCGGCCGTGCGGGCGAGAAAGGCATCGCGATCAGTCTGGTCGCCCCGTCCGAAGCGCACCGCGCCCAGGCCATCGAGCAATTGCAGAAGTCGCCGTTGAGCTGGGATCAGTTGGACAACCTCAAGTCCCAGGGCGGCGCACCGCTGCTGCCGGTGATGAGCACGCTGTGCATTGGTGCGGGCCGTAAAGACAAGGTACGTCCGGGCGACATTCTCGGTGCACTGACCGGCGATGCCGGCATCCCGGGCGCCCAGGTCGGCAAGATTGCGATTTTCGACTTCCAGGCCTATGTGGCCGTGGAACGCGGGATCGCCAAGCAAGCCTTGCAACGCCTGAACGACGGTAAAATCAAAGGCCGTTCGTTGCGCGTGCGCATCTTGTAAGCGATCGTCTGGCTGACAGAGATCAAATGTGGGAGCGGGCTTGCTCGCGAAAGCGGACTGACAGACAACATCTATGTTGAATGTACTGGCCCCTTCGCGAGCAAGCCCGCTCCCACATTGGTTTGCCGGTGAATTTAAAATTTGTGTGAGGACACCGTTTTGCGCTCTACCGAAGTCGTGATCATTGGCGCTGGCGCCGCAGGGTTGATGTGTGCGCTGACCGCCGCCGGGCGCGGGCGCAAGGTGATGTTGCTCGACCATGCGAACAAGGCCGGCAAGAAAATCCTCATGTCGGGCGGTGGGCGCTGCAATTTCACCAACATGTACACCGAACCGAGCAATTTCCTCTCGCAGAACGAGCACTTCTGCAAATCCGCACTGGCGCGCTACACCCAGTGGGATTTCATCGGTCTGGTGGCCAAACACGGCGTGCCGTACCACGAGAAGAAACTCGGCCAGTTGTTCTGCGATAACAAATCCAGCGACATCCTCGGCCTGCTGCTCGACGAGTGCGATCAAGTCGGCGTCAGCCTGCACCTGGACACCTCGATCCAGCACATCGAAAAAATGGAAAGCGGCTACCTGCTGCAAACCACCCTCGACCAAATTACCTGTGAGTCTCTAGTGATCGCCACCGGTGGCCTGTCGATTCCGACCCTCGGCGCCACCGGCTTCGGTTATCAAGTGGCCAAGCAGTTCGGTCACGACCTGCTGCCAACCCGCGCCGGCCTCGTGCCGTTCACCATCACCGATCAGCTCAAGGAGCTTTGCACCGAGCTGTCCGGTACGTCGGTGGATTGCCTGGTGAGCTGCAACGACCAGAGTTTCCGCGAGAACATCCTGTTCACTCACCGCGGCCTCAGCGGGCCGGCGATCTTGCAGATTTCGTCGTTCTGGGAATCCGGCGACACGGTGGAAATCAACCTGATGCCGGATCACGACGTGCCGAGCTGGCTGCAACAGCAGCAGGCCGAACGCCCGAATAGCGAGTTGAAAACCCTGCTCGGTGAAATCTTCACCAAGAAAATGGCCAATCTGCTGGCGGACAATTGGTTCGTCTCCAAACCGATGAAGCAGTACACCCACGCCGAACTGGCGGACATCGCCGAGAAACTGGCGAGCTGGAAAGTCGTGCCGGCCGGCACTGAAGGCTACCGCACTGCCGAAGTGACCCTGGGTGGCGTCGACACGCGCGAAGTGTCGTCCAAGACTATGGAATCGCTGAAAAGCCCGGGTCTGTATTTCATTGGTGAAGTGCTCGACGTCACCGGGCATCTGGGTGGTTTCAACTTTCAGTGGGCCTGGGCCTCCGGCTACGCTGCCGCGCAATTCGTCTGACAAACACAAATTAAATGTGGGAGCGGGCTTGCTCGCGAAGGCGGTCTGACAGTCAACATCGATGTTGAATGTACTGGCCTCTTCGCGAGCAAGCCCGCTCCCACATTGAATCTATGGTGACTGGTCAGGAACAGATTTTGCTGTCAGATGTGATCGGCGCCATTGCGTCGACGTCATTAGTGGCTCAATTTAGCGTCATTGCCTCGGAAGGCCTTCGCACTTCATGTCATCGACCACATTTCGGCAGTCTCTGCGTCGCCTCTGGGCGCTGGATAAATTCAGCTACAGCGTGCGGGTATTCATCGCCCTGACCGGCAGCATGGCGCTGTGTTGGTACCTGGACGAGATGGGGCTGTTGATCCCGTTGTTCCTGGGGATCATCGCCAGCGCCCTGGCCGAAACCGACGACAGTTGGCAGGGTCGCCTAAACGCGCTGGCCGTGACGCTGGTGTGTTTTATGGTCGCCGCCCTGTCCGTCGAGCTGCTCTTCCCCTATCCCATCCTCTTTATCATCGCCTTTGCACTGGCCAGTTTCTGCCTGACCATGCTCGGCGCGCTGGGCGAACGGTATGGCGCAATTGCTTCGGCGACGCTGATTCTGTCGGTCTACACCATGATCGGCGTGGACCAGCGCGGCGGCGCGGTCACCGATTTCTGGCACGAGCCGGTGCTGCTGGTGGCCGGTGCGGCCTGGTACGGCTTGCTCTCCGTGCTGTGGCAGGCGCTGTTTTCCAACCAGCCAGTGCAGCAGAGCCTGGCACGACTCTTCCGCGAACTGGGTTATTACCTGAAACTCAAATCGTCGCTGTTCGAACCGATCCGGCAGATGGACGTGGAAGCACAGCGGCTGGAACTGGCACAGCAGAACGGTCGGGTGGTGGCGGCCTTGAACGCCGCCAAGGAAATCATTCTGCATCGGGTCGGCGACGGTCGGCCGGGTGTGAAAGTCAGCCGTTATCTGAAGCTGTACTTCCTCGCCCAGGACATCCACGAGCGCGCCAGTTCCTCCCACTACCCCTACAACGCGCTGGCCGAAGCGTTCTTCCACAGCGACGTGCTGTTCCGCTGTCAGCGCCTGCTGCGCCAGCAAGGCAAGGCTTGCCGCGCGCTGGCCGAATCGATCCAGATGCGCCAGCCGTTTATCTATGACGCAAGCTTCGCCGAGGCCCTGAGCGACCTGCATGCATCCCTTGAACACCTGCGTATCCAGAGCAATCCGGCCTGGCGCGGTCTGCTGCGTTCATTGCGAGCATTGGCGGCCAACCTCGGCACCCTCGACCGTTTGCTCAGCGACGCCAGCAACCCCGATGCGCTCGCAGATGCCACCGACAGCAGCCTGCTGGACCGTTCACCGCGTAGCCTCAAAGATGTCTGGATACGCTTACGCACGCAGCTGACGCCGACGTCCTTGCTGTTCCGCCATGCCCTGCGCCTGCCCTTGGCGTTGAGCATCGGCTACGGCATGGTGCATTTGATCCACCCCTCGCAAGGTTACTGGATCATCCTCACCACGCTGTTTGTCTGTCAGCCGAACTACGGCGCCACCCGCCGCAAACTCGGGCAACGGATTGTCGGCACCGCCATCGGCCTGACCGTGGCTTGGGCGTTGTTCGATCTGTTTCCAAATCCGTTGGTGCAGTCGAGCTTCGCCATCCTTGCCGGGGTGGTGTTCTTTACCAACCGCACCACTCGCTACACGCTGGCGACTGCCGCGATCACGCTTCTGGTGCTGTTCTGCTTCAACCAGGTGGGCGATGGTTACGGGCTGCTGCTGCCGCGACTGTTCGACACCTTGCTCGGCAGTCTCATCGCCGGGCTGGCGGTATTCCTGTTCCTGCCGGACTGGCAAGGCCGACGCTTGAACAAAGTGCTAGCCAACACCCTCACCTGCAACAGCATTTACCTGCGCCAGATCATGCAGCAATACGCCGCCGGTAAAAGCGACGACCTGGCTTATCGCCTGGCCCGACGCAACGCCCACAACGCCGATGCCGCGCTGTCGACCACGCTGGCCAACATGCTGATGGAGCCGGGGCACTTCCGCAAAGAAGCGGATGTCGGGTTCCGCTTCCTGGTGCTGTCGCACACCTTGCTCAGCTATTTGTCGGGGCTGGGAGCACACCGCGAAACCCAACTGCCGTCAGACGTGCGCGAGCATTTGATCGACGGTGCCGGCGTGAGACTGGCTGCCAGCCTCGACGAAATCGCCCAAGGCCTGGCAAGCAAACAGCCGATTGCGATTCAGAGTGATGAGGAAGAAGCGCAGGCCAATGAGCTTGAACAGATGCCGGATGAGCTCGATGAAGGGCAGCGGTTGGTGCAGACGCAACTGGCGTTGATTTGCCGGCAACTGGGGCCGTTGCGGACGTTGGCGGCGCATCTCATCAAGGACACTAGCGAGGCTTGAGATTTTTGCTGATCGGGCGGGCCTCTTCGCGAGCAAGCCCGCTCCCACATTTAATCTGTGGTGTTCACAAAATTATATTCACCGCAGAACTAATGTGGGAGCGGGCTTGCTCGCGAAGGCGTCATCGGCCACACCACAATACCCGGCAGTTACATCCCATGCTGCTTGAGCAATTTCTCATAACTCCCATCAGCCTTCATCGCCGCAATCTCACGGTCGAAACCGGCGACGATCTGTTCATGCTGGGGGTTCTTCAGGCTTACCAGAATATGCAGGCTGTTCTCGCTCAATGGCTTGGGCAAAAACTCCACGGCATTGCGTACCTTGAATGATTCCCGAGCCAGGTAATACCGGGCGACAAACTCGTCTTCCAGGGTCAGCTTGACCCGGTCGGCCGCGACCATACGCACGGCCATGGCGAAGTTATGCACGGGGACTTTCTGCAGCGACACATCGTCGTCGAATGCTTGCGAATAGGCATAGCCTCGTACCACCGCTATCGGGTAGGTGTGCAGTTGTTGCAGGTTGCTGAATTCGATCGGCGTGTCTTTGCGCTTGAGAAAGCGCACGCGGTTGAGCAGGTACTCGCCGGAAAACTGCCCCAGTTTCGTGCGCTCGTCGGTGTACCAAGCGTTGACCAGCACGTCGTAACGCCCCTCGCCTACCCCAAACAAGGCTCGCGCCCACGGCACCTGCTCGAAATCACTGGCATAACCGGCCCGGGCCAGCGCGGTGCTGACGATGTCCGTGGCCAATCCGCCATTGACCAGCGTGGCGTCGGTAAAGGGTGGCCAGGCATCGGCGACCAGACGCAGCTTTTGCGCTGCCGCAGCCTGTGTCAGCAACAGCAATCCAATCAAAGCAAATGCTCGATGCAATCGCGGCATGCCAGAAAATCCTTAGCGGGCGGGCTGCCCGACGTGTTCTTCAGCCAAAACTCCCAAGCCCCTCTACCGCGAAACCCAGGTCCTAACATTTGCTTATCGACCACATTGCACAGCGCTGAATCGCAGATTACACAAAGAAGACAATCTCGCGAGAAATGAATGATGGCATTTTGGCCTTTGTCACAGATTTCGCTGCCATCAAGACATCCCGCGTCAGGACGCTTAGTATCGAAGCAACGTTGTTCAAGGAATCTGAAGATGACAGTCGATTGGGTCTGCAAACACCACAGCGATCTGGGTAAAGAACAGCTTTATGCCATTTTGCAGTTGCGCGCCGAGGTGTTCATCGTCGAGCAAAAATGCATTTATCAGGACATCGATGGACAGGACCTGGAAGGTGACACCTGCCATTTGATGGGCTGGGACGGAGACCGTTTGGTGGCTTACCTGCGATTGCTCGACCCGGAGCTACAGGGCGGTGACGTGGTGATTGGCCGGGTGATCATTGCTCCCGCTGCACGCGGCACAGGGCTTGGACATGAAATGATGAGCCAGGCGTTGAAACAGGCCGCCAAACGCTGGCCTGATGTGCCGATCTACCTCTCGGCTCAGGCGCATTTGCAAGGGTACTACGGGCAGTACGGGTTTGTGGTGGTGGGTGAAGAGTATTTGGAGGATGACATTCCGCATATTGGGATGCGTCGCCCATAAAGGCCTCTTCGCGAGCAAGCCCGCTCCCACATCTGCGATATGCATGTATTTTGTATTCACGGGCAATCCCGTGTGGGAGCGGGCTTGCTCGCGAAGGCGTCAGCCGCAACACCACAAAATCTCAGGGGTATTCCAACACCGCTTTGATCTGCCGCAGATTACGCTCGATCCACCCTCGATCAATCGCTCCCCACTCGCGAATCCGATAGCGCCCCGCATGGTTGCGTGCGCCTTCTTCTTGCTCGAATTCACAAATTATATCCAGATCCGCCAACGCCGCGATGGTGTCCTGGGCCGTGCGCCGGGGCATGCCGGTCACTTCAGTCAATGCCGGCACGCTGCTGGCCAGTCCGCTGTCGATCAGGTACGCCACGTACAACCGGCGGTAAAAACTGCTTTTAGTCTTGCTCACGTCCATCCGCTATTCCCCGTCCCCTGATGACCCCAAAAGATCGCAGGCTTGAAGAACGATAACAAGCCATTAACCCCAATCACAAGACCACCCCGCAATCGCTGCAGACTATCTGTATTGATAGTGTACATTCACCGAATTCTCGGACTAGATTCCAGTTAACTAATCTATGCGCTCTTCATTGTGCGCCACTGAAGCCTTTTTAAAGCACTGGCGAAGAGCTAAATATCGTTTTGGGAGAACAACAATATGACTGTATTTGAACCTGGCGCATGCGTTCGCCTACGCTCGGGGGGAAGGAGGATGGTAGTAAAATCTCCATCATCCGATGTCCATTTGCTCACGACGTCCCTGATACTGTGTGAATACCGTGCAAAACACCGAATTGTCCAAGGATTTTACGCAGCATGCGATCTGATCGCCACACCTGACAACCTCCCACTCAAGCGACCATAACTACCTGAATGAATAATAGGTAGAACACCTTTTTATGGGTACTGAACGACACCATTCAACCCTAAAGCCTTACGAGTAAGTTCGCCAAGATCGATAGTCAATGCAACAGCCTTTTCGACCCCTATTTGCAATGGTGTGCCTAGACGACCGATCTCCAGCCCCGCCTTCAACAACATCCGTTCAATACCTACTGTCGTTACCGTCACATACGTTTTTATACCATTACGGATACCAAAAGAAATGACTTCCTTGATCGCCTCGAAGGTTAAATTTGAAAACTGCATTGTTGACTGTTGCCCTGCAGCGACAGCGAATCGACTGAGTTCCCACACATCGCTGGCTTCAGGAGCCGTCGCGGCAAGAAGCTCAGGAAATGTATCCTTGAGCATGTAAGGACCGGTCGTAGGTAACAATCTCCAGCATCCTTGGACATCATTCGGTTGAGCTTGGCTATTGATCAGCATGTAAAACGGATTAAGCGCATCGTATCCATCGATTTCCATACCGGCAATCAGAGTGACATCCCAACCTTTTTTATATTTGAATACTTGGGCACGCAACGTGTGCATGGCTTGAAGTTTTGAGCCATCGAACTCTGTACGTCGGGCGATTTCATACTGCATGAACAGCTCCTCAATTGACTGGCTAGCCAGACAAAACTATTCAACTTCAACTTGGTTTTCACCTATCTAATACAGTAGTTCCTTGAGGAAAAATATTCTGCTACCGTAAAGGCAAACCGCCCTGCCTTTCATACGGTTATAAGTCCTAGCGCTATCGCTTTAACGGCAGCGGCACGCCGGGTATTAACTTTAAATTTTGACCTTATGCTTTTAATATGATAGTCAATATTCGCCTCAGAGCAATTGCAGATTTTCGAAATCTCCCATGTAGACTTCCCGATCGCACTCCACTTTAAAATTTCCATTTCACGTGGAGAAAGCATGATATCAGGCTCAGCCTTATGGTTCCTTATAAAACCAAGTGCCTTTTGAAACAACGAATCCTTTAAAAAACTGATCTCCATCAATTTACTGTGAATGAACTTTTCGGCATCCGCATTCTCAGCATCAACTTGCAGGCTTAACATCCCAAACTCGGCAGCTGGGCCATGAAGCGGAAATGTCACACCCGATTTAAAATTGAAAGACTTGGCTTCTTCCAGAAAGCACTTCTGCCGGGGTGTCACATACAAATCGTCGTGCCAGATGACATGCCTGACACTACTTCGCGCGTGTGCAACCACAGGATCTATATCAGCATATCCATGGGCGTCGTATCTATCACGCCAAATCGAGGAATAACTGGTCAAAATGATTGCTTCATGCAGCGGAGACTGAGCACTGTCGATAATGCCAAGAAGTGTTTGCTCAAAGCCCATAAAATGGGCTGCCTCGATAATCAGGCTATGCCAACTTTCAATGTTCGTTGCTGATTCTAACTGCACTACTCTCTCGAGAAAATCCATTTCCAATACCTCTCCCTTTGCGCCGCATACTATCACGCACGTTGTTACATTCTCAATCCACCTAAGCCGACAAGCAACAGGGCCAACACCTTGAAAATACTGCAAATAAATTACCTTAACTTTAATATTTTTTTTGACATTGCCCTATCGAGCATCGTTGAAGTTTTTTGCGATGCACTTTGGCAGCCTCAGTAGCTTTCGAGAACAAGAAGCCAAACCAGCAAGCAGTTGATGCAAAAACTGTCAACCTTAAAGCGTCCGCATTAGCTATCAAAACAGATAGTGTTCATGGTTCGCTTTGCTTGTTAAGTTCAATCAGTATTTTTTATCATCATCGAGACCCTGTGACCTATGACCACTTCCACTCAGAACGTCAGTGATTTTTACAGCCGGTTTTCGGCAAGTTATACGCAATACGCCAACGGCACTTCGACACTTGAAGAGACTATCGACCTCAAGGCCTGCAAGGCCGACCACCCTTTCTCCTGGAGCGACTTGCAAACTTGGCAAGCCCTGCAGGAATCCATTGATGCGATCATTCTTGAAAAAGAAAAATCCGGAGAATCCCGAGCCCTTCAACTGCTGGACGTGGGTTGTGGCGATGGAATATGGGCCATCAGAATCGCAAACTATTGCCTGCAACAAGATATCGCCATAGATATTGAATGTCTGGACTTGTCTGCGGACATGCTGCTGCAGGCCGAAAATATGTTTTCAGCTTATATAGCAGCGCGCAAGGGTACTGTTGCACTGTCAGTGACTTACACACAGTGTGATTTGACAAAGGGACTGGCGCACTCGCTTCGACATACAACTTATGATTTGACCCTGTGCCTTCACACTGTCTTGAATCATGTACCGAGTGAACACCTGGCGTTCTGTATTTCAGAGCTTATCGAATACAGTTCCGGCTTTCTTTACTTCTCGGTCAAGCCGCCCTTCAGTCGCCCAACGTTCTACGCCGCCCCAATGTCTGAGATCTTGCATTATGAAAGGCGCGACGAGCATCTCTATGCCCTGGACCGCAAGGGTCACTTCCATGTCGTACGCTCTAACCTGATTTCACGCAAACAGCTGGATGAACTGTTGAGCGGGCATCCCGTGAGCTATGACTTCGTTGCACTGGATGTGCTGATATCGCGCTTCCTGCCGGATCCTGGATGGCTAGGTGATGAAAAGCACACCAGCTCTCTTCCAATGGATGATCTTCTCGCTCTGGAAGCAAGAACCGGCCTCAATCCGAAATACCTGGATTTTGCCAATCATATTCTCGCGGTGGTCAACACACGTCAGTAGCAGGACGGTACAGATAACAAACCAGCCGCCGCACTTCGTATCAAAGAAGTGCGGGGCGGTCATGGGTAGCCAACCTTGAGCAGATCAAGCACTTATTGCGATGATGTTAGTAGCCTCATCCTCGAACGATGCGTGTGTGAAAAGGTCTTCGAATCGCTCGCTCGAGAGGTAATGCACCTCATCGTAATCATCAATTAACGCGTCACTATTAAGCATTTTGGCCATGGCACCGCGCGCTTGCGTGATTTCCAGGGGGGAAAAAAACTGGGTCTTCAGGGAACCGAGATAAAAGGTAATGACTTCGGGATCTTGCGTCAGATCAAACTCAAGATTCTGTTTGTAACGCCTGAAGTCAACGGTGCCAGGCAGCAACGAAAGAATATATATATTGAAATAAACCTGAACCTGTGGATTAAACGCCTTACACAGCGTACGAATCTGCAGCGAGCGGAGATAAGTCAGGCTCAAGCTTTGTTCATCATCCTCGGGCCGACCAATAATCACATTGAACGAAAGCGAATGAATTCCAGTATTAACGATTTCCTCAATAACATCCTTGATAACACCCAGTGGCTTTAGCTTCCTGAATAATTTCGAACAGTCATCCGTCAAATTTTCCAGCGGTAATGTTGCACGATAGCAACCCACCAATTCACCATTGACAAATTCGGAGTCAAACATGACACGAATCAATTCACGGTCGACGACACCTTGATATTCAAACTGCCCCAATTCGATACCATTGGTAAATTCCCAGCTAAACCCCATATCTCTTGCAAGGTTAAACATATCAAACAACTCATCCCGCCCCGTTGAGAATACTTGCTTCCCTGAGGTAGAACGATGAATACGGGACAACAAGTTATCCTCTTGAAACAAGAGCGTTCTGATCCCCTTGCTTTTGAAATAATCGAAATGCCGTCTTATTTTTTCAAGTTGCATAAACCTGAACCGGCCTTTGGTCGTCGGTGTTGCACAAAATGAACAAGCTTGCGCACATCCACGAGAAGTTTCCACACTGATAAAGGGCCCTTCAATACCGTAGGGTGGTTTACCCTCACCGGTATCCGAGTAACACTCTAAATCGACAATATCCAGATTGGGAGGAGGCATATCGTTGACATCATAGGCTCCCGTTTTTGTTAAGAACGATTTGACTGTGTGAACAATTTCACCATCCATGGCACGATAGGCGATATTGGGGACCGCGTTATAACCCTTACCCTTATCGACACATTCCAGCAAATCGGCAAAACAAAGCTCTCCTTCGCCTTTAACGACCACATCAGCGCCAACGGCAACATGATAGTCCGGTTCTACAGTGGCGTCGGTTCCGCCCAGCACAATAACGGCATCAGGATTCTGCTCTTTACAGTACTGTATGAAGTCAACGACAATTCGACGAGAATGAGTAAAATTAGAATTAACTCCAATAACATCCGATTCCTGGATTTCTTTTATAACGGCATTGAACGGTAAGCCTACCCGGTACTTTTCCAGCACCAGATCACCGAAACAAAGTTCTCCGTACTTTTCTTTGAGTCTGTCTTCAACCCGCAGCGCGCCTTGTGTTTGCATGTCACATATTCGCACATCAACAATGACACCGCGTGCCAGCATGGCTTCTTTCAATCCTGCTGCCAGCGCCGTTAAAGGCGCCTTATGCATACTCGTCCTCACCGTGCCAAGAAAACGATCATCGCCTTTGACACATTGTCCTGGCGCGGGAACCGAAAAAAGGGTAACCGTCAACATAGCTCTATATTCCTTGTGTTATTCCACCAAGAAGCCAGCCCCTTGAAATGAACAAGGGGCAGAACAGGATGAGTTCGGGATTGGTTTTATCAGACTTGAATAACAATCTGATCCAGCGTATGCATCACTCACGAATAAACAGTGTCTTACGACGCAAGCGCGTCAAAAAGAAACGATGATCAATTAATCCGATGGACACACCGAAGATAACCAACATCATGGACATCATTTGCGTCCAATCGACGTTCTCATTAAGGATCAAAACAGAAAATAGCAACGTGAACATAGGGATGAGATTAAAGTACATCCCCCCCTCGGAAGCACTCACCTTGGAAATACCTATATTAAAAAAAGTATAGGCACCGGCCGTCACTATGGTTCCAAGATAGAGAACCGCCAATAAAACGTGCACACTGACTTCGCGGGGAATATCCGACTCATAAATGGCAAAAGGAAGAAAAAACACAGTCCCTATAAAACTTTGCAGTGCCGCCAATAAGAATGGAGAGTATTGCCCAGACAATTTCTTCAACATAACGGTGTATACGGCTGCACACGCCATCGCCAACAATTCCAGAAAGTTACCTTTCACTGGCGCAATAGCTGCCTCGCTCTTCGTACCCGTCAAACATAATAAGATGACGCCGAGAGTGGCGACAACCCCACCCAAGCATTGCGAGACACTGGGTTTTTCTCGAAGTGCAAAAAAACCGAAGGCAATAATAAATATCGGGAGAAAGGCAAATACGACACCCGCTTGGGACGCTGTTGTATATTGAAGGGCCATTGTTTCAAAGATGAAATACAGACACGGTTCGAGCGCGCCCATTATCAACAAATACACGTAGTCCTTCTTTTCTATTTTTGCCTGCCCCTTATATTTCCATAACATCAAGAAAAATAGGCTTCCGAGTGCCAATCGAGAAAAAATAAGCAAAAATGGAGGCACCTCTTCAAGTGCTATTTTTAAGGCAATAAAAGCACTGGCCCACAACGCCATCGCCATCGTCAGACACATCATTGCCTTCATATTTTCGAATATTGACGTCATCCAACTTGCCCCTTGCGTAAATTTGGCGGCAACGCTGAACGCGCTCCGGCAAAAAATGGGAACAGCAGTGATTTACGGTGGGTAGGGCATAGTTGAAAAAGGTATCAGGGAACACCTTGCTTCAGAACTATTGATTTAGGTAGTTGCCTTCACTGCGCAATTCAGTTTAGCTTCCGAGGCTCGTCCGCATGCCCTCTGGAATGTGCGGAGTCCACATCGCAGAGTTTGATTTTATTGACACCTATCGATTTTTACCGCATATCCCGCCACGTCAGGTACACCCGCAAATCGAACTCCACCTGGTGATACCCCGGCAACATGTGTTCGCACAGCTTGTAGAACGCCTTGTTGTGATCCGACTCCTTGAAGTGCGCCAGCTCATGCACCACGATCATTTTCAGAAACCCGGAGGGCGCGTCCTTGAACAACGAGGCGATGCGAATTTCTTTCTTGGCCTTGAGCTTGCCGCCTTGCACCCGGGAAATCGCAGTGTGCAGGCCGAGCGCGCGGTGGGTCAGGTCCAGACGGTTGTCGAATAACACCTTGTCGATGGCCGGGGCGTTACGCAGGTATTCCTGCTTGAGGTCCAGAGCATAGGTGTACAGCGCCTTGTCGCTCTGCACCCCGTGCTTTTCCGGATATCGCTGGCTCAGGTAGTCGCCCAGCCGACCTTCGGCGATCAGCTGTCGCACCTGGTCCTGCAACGTAGCAGGATAGGCTTGGAGGTATTTCAACGCGGTCATTGGGGCGGCAACACGGGTCACGAAAAGATCGTCAGTGTAACGAATTCAACTCGTCAGCGCGCTCCAGTCGAACGGCTCGACAAAATGACGGGTGTCCTCGGCCATCAACGGCCGCGCGACCAGAAACCCCTGCACATACTGGCAACCGTTGGCTTGCAGCCATTCATATTGCGCCACCGTCTCCACCCCTTCAGCGATGACTAACAGGCCGAACTGTTTGCACAAATCGATGACACTGCGTGCCAGTGCTGCATCCCGCTCGGAACCCGGCAACCGGGCGATCAAATGCCGGTCGAGTTTGAGCGTGTCCAGTTCCAGGTCGCGCAAGTGCGCCAGCGAACAAGCCCCCGAACCAAAATCATCCAGCGCCACCCGCACTCCCAAATTGCGCAGCAAACGCAGCTGCTTGCGGGTTTCGTCAGGGTTAAGCATCAAGGCCTCTTCCGTGACCTCGACCTCCAGCTGCCGCGGCTTCAAACCATGGCGCTGCAGCACCTGACGCAACTCGGTGACCAGATTAGGCAAACCGAATTGCGTGCTGCTCAAACTGACGCCCAGCACCAAGTCTTCGGCAAACAACGTTTCCCAGGCTTTTCGTTGCTTGGCCCCGCGATGGTAAATCCAGCTACCAAGACGACTGATCAACCGCGCCTCTTCCAGCAACGGCAAAAACAGCCCCGGCGGTACATCGCCGACGCTCGGGTGCTGCCAGCGCAGCAACGCCTCGAACCCGCGAATCTGCCCGTCGGCAATGGCCACTTGTGGCTGATACACCAGGTTGAAATCGCGGTTCTCGATGGCCGTGCGCACGCTCTCTTCGAGCATCAGTCGCGAGCGCGCCCGGCCATTCATTTCGTGATCGTAGAAGCGATATTGCTGACGCCCGGCACGCTTGGCTTCGTACATGGCGATGTCGGACGCGCGCATCAACCCATCGAGATTGGCCCCGCAGTCGGGATAAGTGGCGATGCCGATACTGGCGCCCAAGGCGATGTCCATGCCGTCGATTTGCTGACAGATCGACACTCGCTCGATGAGCTTCTCGGCAATCTTCGCCGCTTGCTCGGGGAGCTCAAGATCCAGCAGCGCGGTGAACTCATCGCCACCCATCCGCGCCAGAATATCGAAGGGCCGCAGACACGCCTTCAACTGCTCGGACACCCAACGCAGCACCCGGTCGCCGGCATCGTGGCCCAGGGAATCATTGACCCGCTTGAAGCCGTCGAGGTCCAGGTACAACAGCACCCAGGTGCTATCGGAGCGTTCGCCGCGCAGCAGCAGGTTTTCAGCGGTCTGATAGAAACCCCGGCGATTGAGCAGCCCGGTCAGCGGATCGGTCACCGCCTGAAACTCCAGCTGCTGATGCAGATGGCGCACCACCGACATGTCCAGCACCGTCACCACCATGGCCTGTTGTTCGGTGGGCAAAGGCGCGCAGGACAACGCCACCGGCACTTGCTGGCCGGGCGCGGTACGCAGCAACGCATCGTGCAGGCGCAGGGTTTCACCGCGTTTGTAGCCGGCAAACAATTCGGAGTCGGCCCAGATCGGGATGTGCGGTTTTTGCAGGAAATCCAGAAACTCTTTGCCTTGCAGTTCATGCACCGTGGCATTGAGCAGGCGAGACATCGCCGGGTTGGCAAAGCGAATCAGCCCATCCTCCCCCACCACCAGAATGCCTTCGGCGGCGTTATCCAGCACCGAGGCATTGAAGGCACGGGCGACCTCCAGGTCATGGCTCAACTGCTGCAAGGCACGGCGATTACGCTGATGCTCGAGCAGGGCCTGGACTTTGGGTTTGAGAATTTGCGGGTCGAACGGTTTGAACAGGTAATCCACCGCACCACTGGCGTAGCCCTTGATCACAGCGTCCTGAGATTGTTCGTTGGCGGTCAGGAAAATGATCGGCGTGAGACGGGTTCGCTGGCTGCCACGCATCAAGCGCGCTACTTCGAAACCGTCCATACCTGGCATCTGCACATCCAGCAGCACCAGGTCGACGTCGTGTTCGAGCAACAGGCTGAGCGCTTCAAAGCCGGAAGCCGCGGTGATGACCTGCCAGTCCTGGCGCTGTAACAACGCGCGCATGCTGATCAGGTTTTCGGGGTAGTCATCAACAATTAAAAGGATTGAGTTGCCTTCAGCTGGCGTAGGTTGTGCGCATTCCATGCTGCATCTCTTGTTCGGGACCTCAGGCCGGTCTCTTGTGAAAACCGGACACATAGTGCGACTTCACTCTAGACCCGGATACGCGAAAGCAGAAGGTACCGGAGTGCCGTCACTTCAGTAAAGTTTCACATAGCCGACTAACGGTCAGTCCTACAGCCCCCGTAAACCGGGAAAGATGGCATTTCGACAGGATGTTGACGTCAACCATCTGCCAAACGGGCATTAACAAACAACCGTTCTACGCTTATAAAGACGGCCCGAAGGCGCGCGCTAGAGCTTCTGGCACGTGCGTACAGAAAAAAGTGGAAGCTTGAATTATGATCGATCTCGCAACCTGGAACCTCAGCGTTCCTGTCGGCAGTCCGCCATACACCGTTGAAACAACCAAACTGGTGGACGGCTTCAAGGATCAATACTTCCACTCCGACACCGGCACCTTGTTTTTCTGGTCCCCGGTAACCGGCACCCGCACCGAAAACGCGGTTTACCCTCGCACCGAACTCCGCGAAACCTACAGCAATGGCACGCTGAAAAACTGGTACTACCCCGACGCGGATAACTTTCTGCGTGCAACCCTTACGGTCAGCAAGGTACCCAGCACGGGCAAGATCGTCATTGGCCAGATCCATGCCTACAAAAGCCAAAAGCCCATGGTGAAGCTCGAGTATCAATATAAGGACTCCAGCGAAACCGGAAACATCGTCGCCAAAGTCCGCATGCACCCCGACGACGACACCGCCCGGGTCATCACCATCGCCACTGGCGTAAAACTCGATCGGGAATTTTCCTACCTCATCCACCTCAGCCCCGGCGGTGCATTGGGCATCAGCGCGGCGGGCTACCAGTGGGACACCGACATCAGCGCGATGTGGCGTGATAAACCGCTGTACTTCAAGGCCGGTGTCTATGTGCAGGACAATACCGGGTACACCAGCGAAGGAGGGGAAGCGACGTTCAGCAAGCTGGATATTGATCACGATACCTGATCCCTAGAAGATCGCAGCCTGCGGCAGCTCCTACGAGTTACGCGCTCCCTGTAGGAGCTGCCGAAGGCTGCGATCTTTTGATCTTCAGCTCCGAAAACCATGTAGGAATCCACCCATTGTGGCGAGGGAGCTTGCTCCTGGCAGCAAAGCAGCCCAAACCCTGCCACCCAATTCCCCAGACACACCGCACCGCCCGGTTCACGACGACCGCACCGCCAAACGGGGCAAGCCCCTAGCCACAAAAAGTTGCATCCCCGCGAACTCCACAAATGCGTCAGCGAACGCCTCAACGCCGTCCTCAAATACTTGAACCTCATAGCTTGCACTAGCCTGCCTGACTACGCCGAGAACAATATCAACACCGTCACCAACATCGCCCGGATCATGATCCAGGACATTGCCGATGTGTTTGGGGTGATTGAACAGCGTGGGTTTGATTCTCTCAAGGCTCAGTAATCAATTTCCAAGCATTAAAAAACCCGCATTTCTGCGGGTTTTTTATTACGTGCTTATTCTGACTCTTTTGGAAGCGTGTAAGGCGCGGGTCCTTTAGAGTTTTTGATACTTTCCGGTTCTTGTTGTGGCACAGCTGGGTTGGTGACAGGCGCAGGACCTTTCGCTTTTGGTTTTACATCCTTGGTGCTCATGACTGCGTACTCCATTACAGGGTGGAGTTTTTATCCTGAGAGTATCGATAAAGGCTGTCTACTGTCAGATATGACAGTCCTTTAGATACATTGGCAATAACGCCCCAAACAAAGACGAGACAAAACGATGATCTGTGCTTGTCACCCCAATAAAATGCCCGTCTTGCCCACAGGTTTGCGCCTTAACCCCCGACCCAACAGCACCATGTCAAATATAGCGATTCATTCAGAGCCAAGATCAATTTTTCTAATTACCAAAACATCTAAACAACTATCAGAATTGACAGTTGTTCTCTGCCAGCTGGAGGACTCAGCATGATTAGACCACTCCACGCAAAGGGTTAGCACGATGAACAGCTATGATAAAAATGGTACGAAAGGAAAATTTTTCGCCACCATCGACGGCAAGTTAGTTAATTTAAAACCTAATCTATACTGGCAAGATGAAACCTGCACAATACATGGCACTACTATTGATGATGGATCGGATCAATACTACACGCTGAGAATAAACTTCCCCACAACATTAACGGGAAGTCATGAGTTTGGTAAAAATGGACTCACTGGCCTTGCGCTACTCATGAGCACTGATGGCCCTAGTATTGCTGGCGGATGGATTAAGGGTGGTCATTTCACTTTAGGGAAATCTAATCCTCGGACTGCAAATTTCGAAGGAGTATTTTCCGGCGTTGCGGGCAGTCGAGAAGATGGTGACACTCTATTAGAGATTAAGGATGGCGCCTTCGATTTACAGGGGATAAGTCAAGGTGCTTTACCTGAAGTAGCTGAACCAACAAGACGTCAAAAACAGAAGTCATAAGAAGAAGAGTACAGCCTTATCTACACCTGCCCAATTGAAAAACCCGCCTTTCGGCGGGTTTTTCATAACGCGGTCTAACGCTCAGGGCTTAATTAACCTTAGCGTTCAACTCACCCTTCAGATAACGCTGGTACATCGCTTCCAACGAGATCGGCTTGATCTTCGAAGCGTTGCCCGCTGTACCAAATTGGTTATAACGGTCAATACACACATCACGCATCGCAGTCACGGTCGCGCCGAAGAATTTACGCGGATCGAACTCGCTAGGGTTGGTAGCCATCAGGCGACGCATTGCGCCGGTGGATGCCAGGCGCAGGTCGGTGTCGATGTTGACCTTGCGTACGCCGTGCTTGATGCCTTCGACGATTTCTTCAACCGGTACGCCGTAGGTTTCTTTGATGTCGCCGCCGTACTGGTTGATGATCGCCAGCCACTCTTGCGGAACCGAAGACGAACCGTGCATTACCAGGTGGGTGTTCGGGATACGTTTGTGGATTTCTTTGATGCGGTCGATGGCCAGCACGTCGCCGGTAGGTGGCTTGGTGAACTTGTAGGCGCCGTGGCTGGTGCCGATGGCGATGGCCAGGGCATCGACCTGGGTGCGTTTGACGAAGTCAGCGGCTTCTTCCGGGTCTGTCAGCATTTGGCTGTGATCCAGAACGCCTTCGGCGCCGATGCCGTCTTCTTCACCGGCCATGCCGGTTTCCAGCGAACCCAGGCAGCCCAGCTCGCCTTCTACCGAAACGCCGCAGGCGTGAGCCATGGCTACGGTTTGTTGGGTAACACGGACGTTGTAGTCGTAGTCGGTCGGGGTCTTGCCGTCTTCGCCGAGGGAGCCGTCCATCATCACCGAGCTGAAGCCCAGTTGGATGGAGCGCTGGCAGACGTCAGGGCTGGTGCCGTGGTCCTGGTGCATGCACACCGGGATGTGCGGGAATTCTTCGATTGCCGCCAGGATCAGGTGACGCAGGAACGGGGCGCCTGCGTATTTGCGAGCACCGGCCGAAGCCTGGACGATCACCGGGGAGTCAGTCTTGTCAGCGGCTTCCATGATGGCGCGCATCTGCTCAAGGTTGTTGACGTTGAAAGCTGGAACGCCGTAGCCGAACTCGGCTGCGTGGTCCAGCATCTGGCGCATGCTGATAAGTGCCATTGTGTGTGTCTCTCCCGGTTGAGGGTCGTTAATCGTGCCAGCCTGCCGTAGCGGCGGCGGCTATTCAAGTTATTGCAGATCGGGGGTTGGCCCGGGCTGCGAATTCGGTGCTGCAAAATCTCAAGAACTACAGAGAACCACTGTGGGAGCGGGCTTGCTCGCGAATGCGGTTATACATTCAACATCTATGCAAGCTGATCTACCGCCTTCGCGAGCAAGCCCGCTCCCACATTTGGATCGCTGTGAATCAGATCAATCGTCTTACTCGGCTTTACAACCGCGTCCGATCAAATCATTGGTGGCGACCCAGTACACCAGGCCTTCCTCACCTTTTACGTGAAACGCCAGCATGTCGTTGCTGTACAGCGAACCTTCGGCGCCCGGTTCAAGCTTCAAGCGGTAGACCTGATCGGCACCGCCCAGGCGAACGTCGACTTCCTTTCGGCTGACGTCAGTGTAGCGCCAGAGCACTTTGGCCTGGCTGTCGCAGGTCCAGGTGGTCCAGCTGTCCGCTGGCTCGGCGGCGTTGAACAGGTTCAAATTGGCGCAACCTGCCAGCAATGCCAGTGCCGCAACGGCGATAAAGCGTTTCATCCGTGTTCCTCGACTGACGGCGCACGCCGCCAGCCTTGAGTAAAGAGTCAGACCCCTCAAGGGCAACCATGTTCCTTGGCCGGGGCCTGTGTCTCGTATTTGTCCAGGCCATCCGGTCCGGAACGCTTGTTGATCACCGGGTTGGTTTCTGCCTGCCAGTCGGCCTGGTAGCAGCCTTTTTCCTGTGTTTGCGGCGCGGGTTCCGGCGTGGCTTTCGGGTTACTCCCGCAAGCCACAAGCATACCCGCGGCGATCAACAGCACTAGGGTCCTGACCATGTGAACACTCCTTTGCCTGGTCAAATGGGCGGCCTCAGGCCTTGGCCCGGCTTTCCAGGACTTCAACGGCCGGCAGCACTTTGCCTTCGACGAATTCGAGGAACGCGCCGCCGCCGGTAGAAATGTAGGAGATTTGATCGGCAACGCCATATTTATCGATGGCTGCCAGGGTGTCGCCGCCGCCAGCGATGGAGAACGCCGAGCTTTCGGCGATGGCCTGGGCCAGCACTTTGGTGCCGTTACCGAACTGGTCGAATTCGAACACGCCCACCGGGCCGTTCCACAGAATGGTCTTGGACGACTTCAGCAGCTCGGCGAAATTCGCCGCGGTCTGTGGGCCGATGTCCAGGATCATGTCGTCTGCGGCCACGTCGGCAATCAGCTTGACGGTCGCGGTCGCGCTTTCAGCGAATTCCTTGGCAACCACCACGTCCACCGGCAGTGGCACGCTGACCTTGGCGGCGATTTCACGGGCGGTGTCCAGCAGGTCCGGCTCGTACAAGGACTTGCCGACCGGGTGACCGGCAGCGGCCAGGAAGGTATTGGCAATGCCGCCGCCGACGATCAGCTGGTTGCAGATCTGGCTCAGGCTATTGAGCACGTCGAGTTTGGTCGACACTTTGGAACCGGCAACGATAGCGGCCATTGGCTGCGCCGGGGCACCCAAGGCTTTGCCCAGCGCGTCCAGTTCGGCGGCCAGCAATGGGCCAGCGGCGGCGACTTTGGCGAACTTGGCCACGCCATGGGTCGAACCCTCGGCGCGGTGAGCGGTGCCGAAGGCGTCCATCACAAACACGTCGCACAGGGCGGCGTATTGCTTGGCCAGTTCGTCAGCGTTCTTTTTCTCGCCCTTGTTGAAGCGCACGTTTTCGAACAGCACGATGTCGCCGGCTTTCACGTCGACGCCGCCCAGGTAATCGGACACCAACGGCACTTCGCGGCCCAGCGCCTTGCTCAAGTAGTCAGCGACTGGCTTGAGGCTGTTCTCGGCCGAGAACTCGCCTTCGGTCGGACGACCAAGGTGCGAGCAGACCATCACGGCCGCGCCTTTTTCCAGGGCCAGCTTGATGGTCGGCAGCGAAGCCAGGATTCGCGCATCGCTGGTGACAACACCGTCCTTGACTGGGACGTTGAGGTCTTCGCGGATCAGTACGCGCTTACCTTGCAGATCGAGGTCGGTCATCTTCAACACGGTCATGGGTCGCAATTCCTGGATAGCTGTTTTAGAGAGCAGGTTTTTTGGAAATAGCTGTTTGCAGATAGTGTGTAGCAACGTCCAGCATTCGATTGGCAAAACCCCATTCGTTGTCGAACCAGGCCAGGATGTTTACCAGCCGAGGGCCGGAAACGCGGGTCTGACTGGCATCGACGATGGCCGAATGCGGGTCATGATTAAAATCACAACTGGCGTGAGGCAACTCGGTGTAGGCCAGAAGGCCCTTGAGCGGGCCATGGGTGGCGGCCTCGCGCAGAATCCGGTTGACCTCGGTGGCGTCGGTATCACTTACGGTCTGCATCGTAATGTCGAGGCAGGACACGTTAACCGTCGGCACCCGCACGGCTTTGGCCTGAATTCTCCCGGCAAGTTCCGGCAGCAGGCGTTCGATGCCTCGCGCCAGACCAGTGGACACCGGAATCACCGACTGGAACGCCGAACGGGTGCGGCGCAGGTCTTCGTGGTGATAGGCGTCAATCACCGGCTGATCGTTCATCGCCGAGTGGATGGTGGTGATCGACACATATTCCAGACCAATGGCCTGATTCAGCAGGCGCAACAGCGGCACGCCGCAGTTGGTGGTGCAGGAGGCGTTGGACACCAGCAGCTCATCGCCGGTCAGGCAATCCTGGTTCACACCGTAGACGATGGTGGCGTCGACATCCGCCTCGCTGGCCATCGGCTGGGAAAACAGCACCCGTGGCGCACCAGCGTCGAGAAAACGCTGGCCATCCTGACGGGTGTGGTAAGCGCCGGAGCACTCCAGCACCAGATCGACGCCCAGCGACGCCCAATCGATGCCTTCGGGGGTGGCACTGCGCAGGACCTTCACGCAATCGCCATTAATATGCAGACAATCGCCATCGACCCTCACTTCGCCGGGAAAGCGCCCGTGAGTGGAGTCGAAACGTGTCAGGTATTCGATGCTGGCCATGTCGGCCAGATCGTTGATCGCGACAATTTCAAACCCGGCCGTCGAGCCTCGCTCAAACAACGCACGCAAGACGCAACGACCAATCCGGCCGTAGCCGTTGAGTGCAACTTTGTAAGGACGCGGTTGAGGCATGGGGTTCTCGATTACCGTGGTGAATCCGTTATTGCAGCGTTGTCTGGACTATTGCCTTCGCGAGCAAGCCCGCTCCCACAGGAGAATGCATTCCAATGTGGGAGCGGGCTTGCTCGCGAAGACGGCCGTCCAGACGAAGCAACTTCTGGATCAGTCTTCCAGCAGCTCTTCAGCCTGACCCAGGATGTTTTCCAGGGTGAAGCCGAACTCTTCGAACAAGGCAGGCGCAGGCGCCGACTCGCCGTAGGTGGTCATGCCAATCACGCGGCCTTCCAGGCCCACGTACTTGTACCAGTAGTCTGCGTGGGCGGCTTCGATGGCTATACGGGCGCTGACCTGCAACGGCAGAACCGCTTGTTTGTAGCCAGCATCCTGGGCTTCGAAGACGCTGGTGCACGGCATCGAAACAACACGCACCTTGCGGCCTTGCTCGGTCAGTTTGTCGAAGGCTTGAACGGCCAGGCCGACTTCCGAACCGGTGGCGATCAGGATCAGCTCAGGCTCGCCTGCACAGTCTTTCAGCACGTAGCCGCCGCGATTGATGCACTCGATCTGCACGGCATCACGGGTTTGGTGCTGCAGGTTCTGACGGGAGAAGATCAGTGCCGACGGACCGTCATCACGCTCCAGAGCGCATTTCCAGGCCACTGCCGATTCAACGGCATCGGCTGGACGCCAGGTGTCGAGGTTCGGCGTGCAGCGCAGGCTGGCCAGCTGCTCGATTGGCTGGTGAGTCGGGCCATCTTCGCCCAGACCGATGGAGTCGTGGGTGAACACATAGATGATGCGTTTCTTCATCAGCGCCGACATGCGCACTGCGTTGCGGGCGTATTCCATGAACATCAGGAAGGTCGCGCCGTAAGGCACCAGACCACCGTGCAAGGCGACGCCGTTCATGATCGCGCTCATGCCGAACTCGCGAACGCCGTAGTACATGTAGTTGCCGCTGGCGTCTTCGGCGGTGACGCCTTTGCAACCTTTCCACAGGGTCAGGTTGGAACCGGCCAGGTCAGCCGAACCGCCGAGCAGTTCCGGCAGCAGCGGGCCGAACGCATTCAGGGCGTTCTGGCTGGCTTTACGGCTGGCGATGGTTTCGCCCTTGGCGGCGACTTCAGCGATGTAAGCAGAAGCTTTTTCAGCGAAGTCAGTCGGCAGGTCACCGCTCAGACGACGAACCAATTCGTTGGCCAGCTCCGGGAAAGCCGCGGAGTAAGCAGCGAAACGCTGATCCCACTCGGCTTCGGCAGCGCGACCGGCTTCCTTGGCATCCCACTCGGCATAGATGTTGGCCGGGATTTCGAACGGGCCGTGGTTCCACTTCAGTGCTTCACGGGTCAGAGCGATTTCCGCGTCACCCAATGGGGCGCCGTGGCAATCTTCCTTGCCTTGCTTGTTCGGCGAACCGAAACCGATGGTGGTCTTGCAGCAGATCAGCGTCGGCTGCTCGCTTTTGCGCGCCGTATCGATGGCGATCTTGATTTCTTCCGGATCGTGACCGTCGACGTTGCGGATCACTTGCCAGTTGTAGGCCTCGAAACGCTTCGGCGTGTCGTCGGTGAACCAGCCTTCGACTTCGCCATCGATGGAGATGCCGTTGTCATCGTAGAAGGCGATCAGTTTGCCCAGGCCCAATGTACCGGCCAGGGAGCTGACTTCGTGGGAAATGCCTTCCATCATGCAGCCATCACCCAGGAACACGTAGGTATGGTGATCGACGACGTTATGGCCTGGACGGTTGAACTGCGCCGCCAGGACTTTTTCTGCCAGGGCGAAACCCACGGCGTTGGCCAGGCCTTGGCCCAGTGGACCGGTGGTGGTTTCAACGCCCGGGGTGTAACCGAATTCCGGGTGACCCGGGGTGCGGCTGTGCAGCTGGCGGAAGTTTTTCAGGTCATCGATCGACAGGTCGTAGCCGGTCAGGTGCAGCAGCGAGTAGATCAGCATCGAACCGTGACCGTTGGACAGCACGAAGCGGTCACGGTCGGCGAACGATGGATTGCTCGGGTTGTGCTTCAGGTAGTCACGCCAAAGTACTTCGGCGATATCCGCCATACCCATAGGGGCACCGGGATGGCCGCTGTTGGCTTTTTGCACGGCATCCATGCTGAGGGCACGAATGGCGTTGGCACGCTCACGACGGCTGGGCATCGCTGTTCTCCTGCGGATATTGAATCGAGAGTGAATAAAACGAAACGGAAAAAAGGCGAGCATTTTCCCTCACCGACCGCCTTCGGGGCAATGACAGATAGTCATCCGAAGACGTTTTTCCAATGGATAACGACGTATTCGACTGGTGAAACCTTTCCGCCGTTCGCTTGCTGACTGAACCTAACGCTGAGAAGTGCCATCTATCGAGCAATATCAAAACTTTTTGATATTGCTCTTGCAGTGATTTCTGAGCGTCACTAGACTGCTGGCCTTATGAATTTACGCGCACCTTCCATTCGACATGACGATTGCGATGAGCTGGCGGCCCTGTGCAAGGCCGGCGGCGATCCTCTGCGGCTGAATGTATTGCGCGCGCTGGCCAACGATTCGTTCGGCGTACTGGAACTGGCGCAGATCTTCGGCATCGGTCAGTCCGGCATGAGTCATCACCTCAAGGTTTTGGCCCAGGCCGATCTGGTGGCGACCCGTCGTGAAGGCAATGCGATTTTCTACCGTCGCGCCCTGCCCCACACCGATCTGCTGGGCGGCAAACTGCATACCGCGCTGCTGGAAGAAGTGGACAACCTGACCCTGCCGACTGACGTTCAGTCGCGGATCGGTCAGGTCCATGGGCAACGGGCGGCGGCCAGCCAGGACTTTTTCTCACGGGTCGCAGAGAAGTTTCGCGCCCAGCAAGACTTGATCGCCGGCCTGCCGCAATACCGCGAAAGCGTGGTGGCACTGCTCGACAAGCTGGGTTTCGGCCCCGGCGCCACAGCTATCGAAGTGGGCCCAGGCGATGGCGGTTTTCTGCCGGAACTGGCGCATCGTTTCGTTCAAGTCACCGCACTGGACAACAGCCCGGCGATGCTCGATCTGGCCCGTCAGGTCTGTGAACGTGAAATGCTGGCTAACGTCAGCCTGCAATTGGCCGATGCATTGAACGGTGTAAGCCTTAAGGCTGATTGCGTTGTACTGAACATGGTACTGCACCATTTCGCCGCGCCGGCCGAAGCACTCAAGCGCATGGCCGACTTGCTGCAACCGGGCGGTAGCCTGCTCGTGACAGAGTTATGTAGCCACAACCAGAGTTGGGCCAGGGAGGCCTGCGGTGATCTATGGTTGGGGTTTGAACAGGACGATCTGGCCCGTTGGGCCACCGCTGCGGGACTCGTTCCCGGGGAAAGCCTCTATGTAGGCTTACGTAATGGTTTCCAGATTCAGGTCCGCCATTTTCAGCGACCGGCTGGCGACACTCACCATCGGTAAATTCAGGAAAAAATCGAGATGAGCGAATACTCCCTCTTCACCTCCGAGTCCGTGTCTGAAGGGCATCCGGACAAAATCGCCGACCAGATTTCCGATGCGGTGCTGGACGCCATCATTGCTGAAGACAAATTCGCCCGTGTAGCGGTCGAGACTCTGGTAAAAACCGGCGTGGCAATCATCGCAGGTGAAGTCACCACATCGGCCTGGGTCGATCTGGAAGACATCGTCCGTAACGTGATTCTCGACATCGGCTACAACAGCTCCAATGTCGGCTTCGATGGCGCAACCTGCGGCGTGATGAACATCATCGGCAAGCAGTCCCCTGACATCAACCAAGGCGTTGACCGTGCCAAGCCTGAAGACCAGGGCGCCGGCGACCAGGGCCTGATGTTCGGCTACGCCAGCAACGAAACCGAGGTGCTGATGCCAGCACCGATCACCTTCTCGCACCAACTGGTTCAGCGCCAGGCTGAAGCCCGTAAATCCGGCCTGCTGCCTTGGCTGCGCCCGGACGCCAAGTCGCAAGTGACTTGCCGTTACGAAGGCGGCAAGGTTGTCGGTATCGACGCTGTTGTTTTGTCGACCCAGCACAACCCTGACGTATCGTACAAAGACCTGCGCGAAGGCGTGATGGAACTGATCGTCAAGCACGTACTGCCTGCCGAACTGCTGTCCAAAGACACCCAGTTCCACATCAACCCGACCGGCCAATTCATCATTGGTGGCCCGGTTGGCGACTGCGGCCTGACCGGCCGCAAGATCATCGTCGACAGCTACGGCGGCATGGCCCGTCACGGCGGTGGCGCATTCTCCGGCAAGGATCCATCGAAGGTTGACCGTTCGGCGGCCTACGCCGGTCGTTACGTGGCCAAGAACATCGTCGCTGCCGGTCTGGCCGAGCGTTGCGAGATTCAGGTTTCCTACGCGATTGGTGTTGCTCAGCCTACGTCGATTTCGTTGAACACCTTCGGCACCGGCAAAATCAGCGACGACAAGATCGTCAAACTGGTTCGCGAAGTGTTCGACCTGCGTCCATACGCAATCACCACCATGCTCGACCTGCTGCACCCGATGTACCAGGAAACCGCTGCGTACGGCCACTTCGGTCGCACTCCAGCCACCAAGACTGTGGGCGACGATACGTTCACCACTTTCACCTGGGAAAAAACCGACCGCGCCGAAGACCTGCGTGTCGCGGCTGGCCTGTAAGACTTTTCCTGCGGCACCCAAAGCCCCGCACGGTTCGCCGTGCGGGGCTTTTTCATGAGGAAGCACTTGGAAACACACAGAATTACACCTTTGCACCCCACACCCGAAAACTGACTAGCCTTGAAAGCATCCCACCGAGCAAGGACGCTCTCGATGCTGCCCAACCTGCGCCTGTTTCTCTGCTTCCTGCTGACCTTCACCTGCCTGACCGTCAAAGCCGCCGAATGCCCTGACTGGACACCGGCCCGCGCGCAGGAAGAAATCATCACCCTGCAACTGCAAATCGATCGCTGGGACGACAGCTACCACCGTGAAGGCCAGTCGCTGATCGCCGATGAACTCTATGATCAATCCCGTGCGCGACTGACCGAATGGCGCGAGTGTTTTGATGCGGGCCCCTCCGCCGAACCGTTGCGTACGGCCGGCGGCACGGTTGCTCACCCTATCGCCCATACCGGCCTGGAAAAACTGCACGATGGGCGCGCCGTCGAAGCCTGGCTGAAAGATCGGGGCGAGGTCTGGATTCAGCCCAAGGTTGATGGTGTGGCGGTGACGTTGATCTATCGCAACGGCTGGTTGCACCGGGCGATCAGTCGGGGGGATGGGGTAAACGGCCAGGACTGGACCGCCTCGGCACGCCAGATCGCCGCCATCCCACAAAAGCTTCCGCAGCCGCTGGACTTGTTGTTGCAAGGCGAACTCTATTGGCGCCTGACCGAGCACGTACAAGCCCAGGCCGGCAGCCTCAATGCCCGCGCCACGGTGGCCGGGTTGATGGCGCGCAAGGCACTAAGCCCAGAGCAAGCGACTGGTATCGGGTTGTTTGTCTGGGACTGGCCGCAAGGCCCGAAAAATCTGCCCGACCGGGTGACGACTCTGGATAAGTTGGGGTTCCCGAGCACAACGCCATACAGTCAGCCGATCAAGGCATTTGCCGATGCCAAGCGCTGGCGGGATCACTGGTATCGCGCGCCCCTGCCCTTTGCCAGCGATGGGGTCGTGTTGCGCCAGAGCCAACGCCCACCGGCCGAGCGCTGGCAGGCGAAAGCGCCTTACTGGAGCGTCGCCTGGAAATACCCCTTTGCCCAGGCGCTGGCCGAGGTGCGCAAGGTCCACTTCAAGATTGGACGAACCGGCCGGATCACACCGGTGCTGGATCTGGTACCGGTGATGCTTGATGACCGACAGATCAAACGCGTGAGTGCCAGCTCCCTGCAACGCTGGGAAGCGCTGGACATTCGGCCCGGCGATCAGGTCGCCATCAGCCTGGCGGGGCTAACCATCCCCAGGCTCGACGGGGTCGTATTGCGCAGTACTGAACGCCCGGAATTGAATGTACCGCTGGCGGCCGACTTTCATTCCTTAAGCTGCTGGCAACCGACACCCGGCTGCGAAAGCCAATTCCTCGCACGACTGAGCTGGCTCAGTGGTAAACAAGGCCTGGCATTGCCTCATGTCGGACCAGGTACCTGGGAGAAACTGCTCAAGGCCGAACGCCTCGACAGTCTGCTCGATTGGATGACCCTCGATGGGCAAGAGCTTGCTAACATTGACGGCTTCGGTGAGCGCAGCAGTGCTCGTCTTTTGGACAGTTTCAACAGCGCCCGGCAACGCCCATTCGCTCGCTGGCTCAAAGCGCTGGGTTTGCCGCCGACTGGCCAGGCACGCCTCGCCGACTCATGGCAGGCGCTGGCACAACGAAACACCGAACAATGGCAGGCCGAAGCTGGCATCGGCCCGGGGCGCGCAGCGCAATTGAGCGCATTTTTCCGCGACCCGCAGGTCCTCGCCTTGAGTGAGACATTACGTGTTGCCGGGATTGACGGTTTCTAGACGCCAGCCCGGTCTGAGAACCGGGAACCCAAAGGTGCCGATGCGCTCAAACAGCCCATCGCTATATCGAATTTTTCACCTGGAGCTTTTATGAAACTTCTTTCACCGCTCGCCGTGTTGACCCTGTGCAGCGTGATGGCCGCTCCATTGATGGCCGACGAAGATGCCCCGGGCCTGACCGGCTGCGCCGCCAAAAAACAAGGCATCATCAACCAGATCGAACTGGCCAAGTCCCGCGGCAACGCCGATCAACAGGCTGGTCTGGAAACCGCCCTGAGCGAAGTCACTGCCCATTGCACCGACGCCTCCTTGAAGAAGGAACGGGAAAACAAGGTGCTCGACGCCAAGCACGAAGTCAGCACGCGCCAGGCCGACCTCGAGAAGGCGATGAAAAAAGGCGACGCCGAGAAGATCAACAAGCGCAAAGACAAACTGGCTCAATCGCGCAAGGAATTGCAGGAAGCGCTGGATGAGCTGGATGAGCTGGATAAGTAACAAGATCTTTCAAGATCAAAAGATCGCAGCTTTTGGCAGCTCCCACCCTGCAGTATTTTCTGGAATCAATGATCCCGAAACTCTTTATGACACGCACTGCAGGCATCTTCGACTTTCTGTACCGCCGGCCCCAGGTTGCTGACCTTGTAGGGCTGAACCTTGCTGGCAATCACCAGTTCACCGGTGGCGCCTTCAAGGGTGCGGGCCATTTCCTGGAAGCGTGCCTGCTTCTGCCAGACATCATCCTTGGCGCTGGTGTGATCCTCTTCGCGCACCTGCGGGAAATGTTTCCACGGCTCATGGGACAATGCGTCGAGCTTCACCGCGCCGTCGGCGAATTTCGGGCCATCGAACGGAATACGCCCACGCAACATGCCGCCCAGGTCTTCGCCGGTCTTGAGCATCTGCTTGAAGATCGCCTTGCGCTGACCCAGCGGCGAGTTCGGGTCGACACCACCGCAGGCGGACAAGGTCAGGCAGGCCAGCAATACAACAGAAAGTCTTTTAAGAGTCATGGTGGCTTCAGGTCACTGGAAACGGCGGCCAGTATCCTCGCGTCATCGGCAAAGACCAATAGCCCTATTATCAATACGGGTTGTTTGAGCGCATGGAGCACTCAGGCAACCGACAAAGGAATTACTCCATGAACAGCCGTTTCAAGGCATGGCGTCACAATCTGGCCTGGACGCTTCCAATGGTGGCCGTGCTGGCAGGTTGTACCGGCGGCGACAGCAGCAAACCGAAAACCCACGCACTGGCGACCTACTCCAGCGCCACCTGGGAAGCGCTTCCGGCGGTGTCCGACAATGACCTCGTCGCAGGCTTCGGCTCGTGGCGCAGCGCCTGCACCCGACTCAAGGCCGACCCTGTCTGGGGCGACATCTGTGCGGCTTCCGCCAATGTGCAGCCAACCGCCAATGACATCCGCGGTTTCCTCAAACAGAACCTGGACGTCTATGGCCTGCGTGCCGCCAATGACAACCCCAACGGCCTGATTACCGGTTACTACGAACCGGTGTACCCCGGTAGCCTGACTCAGACCGAGGAAGCCAACATCCCGGTGTACGGTGTACCCGAGGATATGATCATCGTCTCTCTGGACAGTATCTATCCGGAACTCAAAGGCAAACGCCTGCGCGGAAGACTCGAAGGTCGCGTGCTCAAGCCGTACGACGATGCGGCAACCATTGAAACCCAAGGCGTGAAGGCACCGGTGATTGCCTGGCTGACCGACCCGATGAACCTGCAGTTCCTGCAAATTCAGGGCTCAGGTCGCATCCAGCTTGATGACGGTCGTCAGTTGCGCATCGGTTATGCCGACCAGAATGGCCACCCCTATCGCCCCATCGGCCGCTGGCTGGTGGACCAGGGTGAGCTGAAGAAAGAAGACGTGACCATGGGCGCTATCAGCACTTGGGCCAAGGCCAATCCGATGCGCATTCCCGAACTGCTCGGCAGCAACCCCAGCTACGTGTTCTTCACCCGCAACCCTGACAGCAACGAAGGGCCGCGCGGCTCGCTGAACGTACCGCTGACCGCAGGTTACAGCGCGGCGGTGGACCGCAAGGTGATTCCACTCGGCAGCCTGTTGTGGTTATCGACCACACGCCCGGACGGCAGCGCATTGGTACGCCCGGTGGCCGCGCAAGATACTGGCGGCGCAATTGCCGGCGAGGTCCGCGCAGACCTGTTCTGGGGCACGGGCGAAGCGGCCGGGCAATTGGCCGGCGACATGAAACAGCAGGGGCAGATCTGGATGCTTTGGCCTAAAGGGGCGGCGTTGCCACAAGTGCCGCAGGTAGCTGACAAACTTTAAAAGCAAAAGATCACAGGCTTCGCCAGCTCCAACAGGGATCGATGTTCATCCGAGATATTGCGGCGAACGCGGTCAATGTAGGAGCTGCCGCAGGCTGCGATCTTTTGATCTTGCCTTTAAACCGACACAACAAAGAAACTGACAATCAACCCAATGCCAATTGCCCACACCAGCGACCGCAGAATCGCCCAGTCCGCCAGATAGCAAATGATGTACAGCAGCCGACTGGTGATAAACAACACCGCCAGCACATTGATCGTCACCAGATCGGCATTACCGGCCAGGTGCGCGACGATTACCGCTGCAGCAAACGCCGGAGTCACTTCGAAGCTGTTCAACTGCGCCGAATGCGCACGCCTGGCCATCCCTTCGAGCGAATCCAGAAACGCCCGCGGGTCGTGATTCTGTTTCAGCCCGAACTTGCCGCCGCTGAACTTGGCGACGCCTGTGCATAGATATGGCAAGCAGATCGCAATCAAAATGCACCACAGAGCAACCGTCATAACGCAGTTCCTTCTTCAGTTATAGAAAATCGAATTCCATCAGGGGCGACTAAAACTTCATCACCAATATGCCGATCAGCACCAGCCCACAGGCTAAGAGCCGAGGCCTGCCGAAAGGTTCTTTCAGGTAGCGCATACCGAACAGCACCACCAGAATCACGCTGATTTCGCGCAACGCCGCAGCTTCGGCAATCGAGCCGAGCTGCATCGCCCACAACACCAGAGCGTAACTGAACAGAACGCAAAACCCGACCGCCAAGCCCAATCGCCACTGCTCGCGCCAGAACAGCATGAACGCCGGGCGCTTGCGCACCAGCGCCAGCAATGGGAACGGCCAGGCGCTGAGCAAGGTGACCCACACCAGGTAGTCCAGCGGATGGGACCAGCGTCGCAGGGCCTGACCATCGATGAAGGTGTAACAACCGATGCACAATCCGATCAGCGCCACCACCGGTAGCATCGACCACGGCAGACGCACCCCGCCACCGCCCTGCCAGAGCAGGCACAACATGCCGAACGGGATCAGCAAAATCCCGAAGATCTGCTGAGCCGTCAGCACTTCCCCGGCGAAGATCAGCGTCAGTGCCAGCACCACCAGTGGCGACAGGCCACGCATCAAGGGATAGACCAAGCCGAGATCGCCAACCCGATAGGCCTGGATCAACAGGTAGCGATAGAGCAACTCAAATGCCGCTGACGCGAGAATCCACGGCCACATCTCCAGTGGCGGCAGCGCCACGAAGGGCAGCATCAGGGCGACAAACAGCAGCGCCACGCTGTCCATGCAGGCCACCACCAACAGCCGCTCTGCGCTGAATTTGATCAGGGTATTCCACGCCGCGTGCAACAGCGCCGCCACCAACACCAGAACCGTCGCGAGCACGGCACTCTCCTTATTTTGCCCCCACCCTCCCCCGTAAGAGCTGCCGAAGGCTGCAATCTTTTGATCTTTCAAAAGCAAAATCAAAAGATCGCAGCCTGCGGCAGCTCCTACATCACGGGGCAGAGAATTGATTCGCCATATGTCCGCAGCTGTTTATACTGCAAGCGACCACGCCGCACTCAGTTGCGCACACACTAATTCCAATAATTCCTGCCTCTGCCCGCTCTCACCGAGAACGGTCGTCGGCCTGCGTATGCCTGATCAAAGCGTCAAGACTACCGACAGAGACCTTGCGCATGCCACTCGCCTTGCTTGCACTGGCCGTTGCCGCCTTCGGCATTGGCACCACTGAATTCGTCATCATGGGCTTGCTGCCCGATGTCGCCCGCGACCTCGCCGTGAGCATTCCTCACGCGGGCCTGCTCATCACCGGTTACGCCCTGGGCGTGGTGTTCGGTGCGCCGATCCTCGCGGTCGGCACCGCCAACATGCCGCGCAAAGCCACACTGCTGGGCATGACGCTGATGTTCATTCTCGGCAATATCCTCTGCGCCCTGGCGCCGAACTACGCCACTTTGATGGCCGCACGGGTGATCACCGCGCTGTGCCATGGTGCGTTCTTCGGCATCGGCTCGGTGGTCGCCGCCGGTTTGGTGGCACCGAACAAACGAGCCCAAGCCATTGCCATGATGTTCACCGGTCTGACGCTGGCCAACGTGCTGGGCGTTCCATTGGGCACCGCGCTCGGGCAGTACGCCGGCTGGCGCTCGACGTTTTGGGCGGTCTCGGTGATTGGTGTGATTGCGGCAATCGCGCAGTGGGTTTGGCTACCCAAGGAAATCCCCATGGACAAAGCCAACCTGGCGAGCGAGTTCAAAGTGCTGGGCAAGGTCAACGTGCTGCTGGCGCTGGGCATGAGCGTGCTGGCGTCCACCAGTCTGTTCAGCGTGTTCACCTATATCGCGCCGATTCTGCAAGACATCACCGGTGTCAGCCCGCATGGCGTGACCATCATGCTGCTGTTGTTCGGGGTGGGCTTGACGGCGGGCAGCATGCTTGGCGGCCGACTGGCGGACAGTCGTTTGCTGCCCTCTCTGGTGGGTATGGCCCTGGCTGTGGTCGTCGTGCTGGCCGCTTTCAGTCAGACCAGTCATTCAGTGATCCCGGCGGCGATCACGCTGGTGTTGTGGGGCATCTTCGCGTTCGCGCTGTGCCCGATCCTGCAATTGCTGATCATCGATCAGGCTCATGAAGCGCCGAACCTTGGGTCGACATTGAATCAAAGCGCATTCAATCTCGGCAACGCTGCCGGGGCATGGATTGGCGGGCTGGTTGTAGCCAGTGGCGCGGACCTGGCGGACTTGCCGTGGACCGGTGCACTGGTCAGCGGGTTGACGGTACTGACGGCGCTGTTTTTCATCTACCTGCAACGACGCAGTGCTGTCGCGGTCAATGTGTCCGGCTGATTGACTGCATTTTGCGCAAACCGCTATCGCGAGCTGGCTCGCTCCCACTTGGACAGCGTATTTCCCGGTGGGAGCGAGCCAGCTCGCGATGAAGCTTACGCGGTGTAGCTCACTTCACTCATCTTTAGGCTTGCGTGGATCCGGCGTTTGATCCGTGCTCTTCTTCGGCGGCCCGATTTCACTGCGAATCTGCGCATGACTGATCAGCGCGAAGATAAAACTGCCACCGATGATGTTCCCCACCAGCGTGGGTCCTGCGAACACCAGCCAGAAATCCTTCCAGGGCAACTCGCCGGCAAACACCAGATACGAGACCTCGACCGATCCAACAACGATGTGGGTGAAATCTCCCAGCGCCATGAAATAGGTGATGAGGATGATGATCCACATCTTGGCGCTTTCCATGGACGGGATCATCCAGACCATGGTGGCGATCATCCAGCCGGAGATGATGCCTTTGGCGAACATCTTGCTCGCGTCGTTCTCCATGACCTTGCGCCCGATGTCGAGGAAGGCCAGATCGGTCTTGGTGTCGAAAATCGGCAGGTGCAGCATCACGTACGCCACCAGCAAGGTGCCGCAGAGGTTGCCCACCAACACTACCGACCACAGCCGAAACAACCGACCGAAATTACCCAGCGTAGGCTTGCTCATGATCGGCAATACGGCAGTCAGGGTGTTTTCGGTGAATAGTTGCTGACGGGCCAGAATCACCGCGAGAAAACCTGCGCAGTAGCCGAAACTGGCGATCACCTTGAAGCCTTCGCCGTCCGGCAGACGCGAGTTGAGCAGCCCCATGCCCATCAGCGACAAGCCCATGGTCAAACCCGCAGCCAGTGCTGACCACCACAGCGCCGCAACGCTACGCTCGAGCTCCTGATCACCTTGGGTGCGAATGATTTCGTGCAGCACCGCCGCGCGCGGTGGCTGGTTCTTGTCAACCTCGTGCTGTTCTTTCGCCGAGAGGTCCGGGGTCTTGCCGTCTTTGGGCGTGTCCATAAAGCTCCTGAACCAGTGGCGTGTCGTTTAATTACGACACGCGGGGTTCGGAGCTGTTCAGTGGTCCGCTAAATCATCATTGACCAGTAGACCGCTTTCGCGAGCAGGCTCGCTCCCACAGTGAATTTCAGTCGTTAATCGAGTTTGTGTTCGCTGAAGATCAAATGTGGGAGCGAGCCCGCTCGCGAAGGCCGCGCCGCCGATCTCATTCGCCGATGACGTCATCCTTGAACTGGTCTTTGACGTACCTGATCTCGGTCCGGCCATGCGGCGCGGGCAGGCCGTCTTCGCCCAGGTTCACGAAGACCATCTTTTCCACCGTCAGGATGCTCTTGCGGGTGATCTTGTTGCGCACTTCGCAAGTCAGCGTGATCGACGTGCGACCGAACTCGGTGGCGGTGATGCCCAGCTCGATGATGTCGCCCTGACGCGAGGCGCTGACAAAGTTGATTTCGGAAATGTACTTGGTGACCACGCGCTGATTGCCCAGCTGGACGATGGCGTAGATCGCCGCTTCTTCGTCGATCCAGCGCAACAGGCTGCCGCCGAACAGCGTGCCGTTGGGGTTGAGGTCTTCGGGTTTTACCCATTTGCGGGTGTGGAAATTCATACTCACTCCTGACCGTCTTGCCGATTGATGCCGGCCATCATGGCAGAGCCCGGACTAGAGCTCTATTACGCATCGACTATGGTCTCGATTACCGTTCGGGCATTGACCTGCAGAAACGCTTTGGAAGTATCGTCTACACAGCTATAATCGCCACCGTTTCAAAACGGTCATCTTCGGTTGCTACCGTTTTCCCGCCACCTGTCCGAGGGGCGCTGCAGCAGGTTCGACCTGTCAGGCTCGGATGGGGCGTTGACTGGCCACCGCCAGACACTAAACGCACAACGGCGCCCATTCGCATACATTACGAATGGAGGCTCATCATGAGCGCTGTTATCACGCCTGTAGATTTTAACGATTACAAAGTCGCCGACATGTCCCTGGCTGCCTGGGGCCGTCGCGAAACCATCATCGCCGAATCCGAAATGCCAGCCCTGATGGGTCTGCGCCGCAAATACTCCGCCGAGCAGCCGCTCAAAGGCGCGAAGATTCTCGGCTGCATCCACATGACCATTCAGACTGCCGTGCTGATCGAAACCCTGGTTGCCCTGGGTGCCGAAGTACGTTGGTCGTCCTGCAACATTTTCTCGACTCAAGACCAGGCCGCTGCCGCTATCGCTGCTGCCGGTATCCCGGTTTTCGCCTGGAAAGGCGAAACTGAAGAAGAGTACGAGTGGTGCCTGGAGCAAACTATCCTCAAAGATGGCGCGCCTTGGGATGCCAACATGATCCTCGACGACGGCGGTGACCTGACCGAGCTGCTGCACAAGAAATACCCGGCGATCCTGGACCGCGTCCACGGCGTCACCGAAGAAACCACCACCGGTGTTCACCGCCTGCTGGACATGCTGGCCAAGGGCGAGCTGAAAATCCCGGCCATCAACGTTAACGACTCGGTGACCAAGAGCAAGAACGACAACAAGTACGGCTGCCGTCACAGCCTGAACGACGCGATCAAGCGCGGTACCGACCACCTGCTGTCCGGCAAGCAAGCGCTGGTCATCGGTTACGGTGACGTGGGCAAGGGCTCGGCCCAGTCCCTGCGTCAGGAAGGCATGATCGTTAAAGTCTCCGAAGTCGACCCGATCTGCGCCATGCAAGCTTGCATGGACGGTTTCGAACTGGTTTCGCCGTTCATCGACGGTATCAACAACGGTACCGAAGCGAGCATCGACAAAGCGCTGCTGGGCAAGATCGACCTGATCGTGACCACCACCGGTAACGTCAATGTTTGCGACGCGAACATGCTCAAAGCCCTGAAGAAGCGCGCTGTTGTCTGCAACATCGGTCACTTCGACAACGAAATCGACACCGCTTTCATGCGCAAGAACTGGGCATGGGAAGAAGTGAAGCCACAGGTTCACAAGGTTCACCGTACCGGCCCGGGCGCTTTCGATGCTCAGAACGACGACTACCTGATCCTGCTGGCCGAAGGCCGTCTGGTTAACCTGGGCAACGCCACTGGCCACCCAAGTCGCATCATGGACGGTTCGTTCGCCAACCAGGTTCTGGCTCAGATCTTCCTGTTCGGCCAGAAGTACGCCGACCTGTCGCCAGCCCAGAAAGCCGAGCGCCTGACCGTTGAAGTACTGCCGAAGAAACTCGACGAAGAAGTGGCCCTGGAAATGGTCCGCGGTTTCGGTGGCGTGGTCACTCAACTGACCAAGCAACAGGCTGACTACATCGGCGTGACCGTCGAAGGCCCGTTCAAGCCGCACGCTTACCGCTACTGATTGGTCCTGCTGCCTGCTCTCCCTTGTGGGAGCGGGCTTGCTCGCGAAGGCGGTTTAACATTCAACATTAATGTCGTCTGACCCACCGCCTTCGCGAGCAAGCCCGCTCCCACATTGGGATGTGCAAGCGTCCGGCTTACGTGTTTCCAAGGATATGACCATGTCCCAAGACCGTCGCTACAGCTTCGAGTTCTTCCCTACGAAGACCGATGCTGGGCATGAAAAACTGATCGCCACTGCCCGTCATCTGGCGACCTTCAACCCTGACTTCTTCTCCTGCACCTACGGCGCTGGTGGTTCGACCCGTGATCGTACCCTCAACACCGTGTTGCAGCTTGAAAGCGAAGTCAAAGTCCCTGCCGCACCGCATTTGTCTTGCGTGGGCGACAGCAAGGACGACCTGCGCGGCCTGCTGAGCCAGTACAAGGCAGCCGGCATCACGCGTATCGTTGCGCTTCGCGGTGACCTACCCTCGGGCATGGGCATGGCCAGCGGCGAGATGCGTCACGCCAATGACCTGGTTGAATTCATTCGCGAAGAAACCGGTGATCATTTCCACATCGAAGTCGCCGCCTACCCGGAGATGCATCCGCAAGCGCGCAACTTTGAAGACGATCTCAACAACTTCGTGCGCAAGGCTAACGCCGGCGCCAACAGTGCGATCACCCAGTACTTCTTCAACGCCGACAGCTACTTCTACTTCGTCGAGCGTGTACGGGCGAAAGGCGTGAACATACCGATCGTGCCGGGGATCATGCCGATCACCAACTACAGCAAGCTGGCGCGTTTCTCCGACGCTTGCGGTGCGGAAATCCCGCGCTGGATCCGCAAGCAACTGGAAGCCTACGGCGACGATACCCAAAGCATTCAAGGCTTTGGTGAGCAAGTCATCACCGAAATGTGCGAACGCCTGCTGCAGGGTGGCGCTCCAGGGTTGCATTTCTACACGCTGAACCAGGCTGAGCCGAGTCTGGCGGTGTGGAATAACCTGAAGTTGCCGCGTTAATCGTCATTAAAGCAAGATCAAAGGATCGCAGCCTTCGTCAGCTCCTACAGAGGTACGTATCCCCCTGTAGGAAATGCCGCAGGCTGCGATCTTTTGCTTTCCGGCGCCCCTTTATTGTGCAGTCATATCCTGAGAAAGAGCTTCTGGATCCGGTTTCTGGCTCTTTATGATTTCTCGTCGTAATCTCAAGCCATGCCCCTGATCGCTCAGTTACTGACCGTGCTTCTGTTCACTTGCCTGAGCTTCACCGCTCGGGGCGAGAAGTTGCGTATTGTCACCGAACCCTGGGCACCTTACGTGTACGAGGAAAACGGCAAGTCTCTGGGGCTCGACTACGAAACCACCGCCATTGTCTTCAAACGCCTCGGGATCGACGTGGAATGGCAGTTCCTGCCATGGAAACGCTGCCTGTCGATGCTAGAGCAAGGCCAGGCGGATGGCGTGCTGGATATTTTCCATAGTGATGAACGCGACGCGACCCTGCTCTACCCCAGCGAACCGCTCTCGCAAGTCGAATTCGTAATGTTCTATGCCAACGAGCGACCGTATCCGTTTCGCACGCTGGACGATCTGAAAGGCCTGACCATCGGCACCTCGCCGGGCTACCTGTACAGCAAGGACTTCAGCGAATCGACGCTATTCACCCAAGAGCCGGCACCCACCCATGAAGCCAACTTCGGCAAACTGGTGCGCGGTCGCATCGACCTGCTGATCACTGATCGCCGGGTTGGCCAGCATTTGCTCGATCAACTGAATATCCGCGACAAGATCACCGAGAACCCGATCATCATCAGCCAGCAAAGTCAGTTTCTGGCGGTACGCCGCAATGCGGGGATGGATTTATTGGTGCAGCGTTTCGGTGCCGAGCTCAAACGTTTCAAGCGCGAGCCGGCCTACGCCGAACTGAGCGCCCGCTATGGCGCCAGCCCTGCCCCTGAAGTACGGGCCGCCAGCGCCACCGCAACCGGCGGAAAAACCGTTGAGCAGCAGGAAAGCGGCGCGCAGTGATTGCTCTGTTATACTCCGGCCTTCCCGCCAGGCTCACGCCCGGACGCTCGGACTTGTTCAAGGCATCTCGATCCCGCTACAGCGCAGCTTTTCAGCCCGCGCGAGCGCTCCAGACGAGCCTTCGAGGCCCAGCAGGACCGGACGGGATTGCGTCCTCTTAAACGCGATTCGCGCCAGGCAAGACTCCCATTGGGCCAAGCCCTAACTAAAACAGGATTACTCATGTCCTTTGCTTCCCTCGGTCTCTCCGAGGCTTTAGTCCGCGCCATCGAGGCAGCGGGCTATACCGAGCCTACTCCGGTGCAACAGCGGGCCATTCCCGCCGTGTTGCAAGGTCGCGACCTGATGGTTGCGGCACAGACAGGTACTGGTAAAACCGGCGGCTTCGCCCTTCCGATTCTGGAACGGTTGTTTCCCAACGGTCACCCGGACAAATCCCAGCGTCACGGCCCGCGCCAACCGCGCGTACTGGTCCTGACCCCAACCCGCGAACTCGCGGCCCAGGTGCACGAAAGCTTCAAGGTCTATGCCCGTGACCTGAAGTTCGTCAGCGCCTGCATCTTCGGCGGCGTCGGCATGAACCCACAGGTTCAGGCCATGTCCCGCGGTGTCGACGTGCTGGTGGCCTGCCCGGGTCGCCTGCTCGACCTCGCCGGCCAAGGCAGTGTGGATCTGTCCCACGTGGAAATCCTCGTGCTGGACGAAGCCGACCGCATGCTCGACATGGGCTTTGTCCATGACGTGAAAAAGGTCCTCGCCCGTCTGCCGAGCAAACGCCAGAACCTGCTGTTCTCGGCGACGTTCTCCAAAGACATCACCGACCTTGCCGGCAAGCTGCTGCATAACCCGGAACGCATTGAAGTCACGCCGCCGAACACCACGGTCGAGCGGATCGAACAGCGCGTATTCCGCCTGGCTGCCAGCCACAAGCGTTCGTTGCTCGCTCACCTGATCACCGCGGGCGCCTGGGAACAGGTGCTGGTGTTCACCCGCACCAAGCACGGCGCCAACCGCCTGGCCGAGTACCTGGACAAACACGGCCTCACCGCCGTCGCGATCCACGGTAACAAGAGCCAGAACGCGCGCACCAAAGCCCTGGCCGACTTCAAGGCCGGTGAAGTGCGCATCTTGGTCGCCACCGACATCGCCGCTCGCGGCCTGGACATCGATCAGTTGCCTCACGTGGTCAACTTCGAACTGCCGAACGTCGACGAAGATTACGTGCACCGTATCGGTCGTACCGGCCGTGCCGGTCGTTCGGGCGAGGCGATCTCGCTGGTTGCTCCGGACGAAGAAAAGCTGCTGAAAAGCATCGAGCGCATGACCAAGCAGAAAATCGCCGACGGCGACCTGATGGGCTTCGATTCCAGCGCTGTGGAAGCCGAGAAACCTGAAGTCCGCGAGCGTCCGGATGTGCGTAACCCGCGCAATCCACGTGGCCCGCGCGGCGATGGTCCGAACGGCAGTGGTGGTGGTGGCGGTCGTAAAGACAAAGGCAAGGACAAGGGCGGCAAGGAAAAAACCGCTACCACTGGCCGTGGCGATCGCCCTGCCCGTGAGCACAAGCCTCGCGAAGGCACCCCGGCCCGTGAGCAACAGCGTCCGGCACCTCGCGCCGCCGCCGACCGTGCTCCAGACGAGTTCCTGGACGACGATATCGATAACTTCGGTAACCGCGTCGACTACGTGCCTCAAGCCAAACCTGCTCAGGGCCGTGGTCGCCGTCCGGGTGCTCCGGCACAAGGCGCAGGCGCCAGTGCCCCGCGCACCGGTCAGCCACAAGGTCGCCAGAACGGTCCGCGTAGCAGCAGCGGCGCAACCACCGGCACCCCACCGGCCAAGCGCAGCGGTCCACGCAACGGTGCTCCACGTGACGGCCAGGCCCGTCGCGAAGAGTCCCGCAACCGCCGCCCGGCCCGTGACGAGCAGCCTCGTTCGGAACCGGCCGTGCAGAACCCGCGCGGCCCGGCACCGAAGATCATTCATAAGGAGTCGAAAAGCGATCGCTTCCCGACACCTGAGCAACTTGATCAACTCCCAGGCCGTCCGCGCGGCGAAAAACCAGCCTTGCTGACCCGCAATCGCTGAGTTTTTCAAAGCCATGAAAAATGCCCCGGATCGCAAGATCAGGGGCATTTTTTATGCTGGCGAAGAAACCTGTGGGAGCGGGCTTGCTCGCGAAGGCGGTGGTTCAGTCGACATTAATGCTGAATGCTCGACCGCTTTCGCGAGCAAGCCCGCTCCCACATTGGATTTGCGGTGCCAGTGCAGATTTTGCCCGGCAATAAAAAACGCCCCGGATCGCGAGATCAGGGGCGTTTTTGTTCAAGCAGCGAAATTCACTTCGCTTTCACACCTTCAAACGTAATGTACAACTCGACCGCGTCGGACTGTGGACCCAGGTCTTTCTGTTTGCCGAAATCGGAACGCTTGATGCTGGTGGTGCCTTCGAAGCCGGCACGGTAACCGCCCCATGGATCCTTGCCTTCACCCAGGAAGGTGGCTTTGACCACGATGGGCTTGGTAACACCAGCCAGAGTCAGGTTACCGGTTACGTCGGCAGTGTCTTTACCAGCGGCGTTTTTACCGGTGGATTTAACACTGGTGGAGACGAACTTGGCGTCGGCGAATTTGCCCACGTTCAGGAAGTCACCACTGGCGATGTGCTTGTCACGTTCGGCGTGGTTAGTGAACACGCTGGCGGTGCGTACATTGAATTCGATCTTGCTGTCTTCAGGCTTGGCGGCGTCGAAGCTGAACTTGCCGTCGATGTCCTTGAAGGTACCGGTGATGTAGCTGTAACCCAAGTGGCTGATCTTGAAATCAACGAAGGCGTGTTGGCCTTCTTTGTCGACAACGTAATCGGCCGCCATCACGTTAGCCGACAGCAGAGCAGAACCGATTGCCAGAGCGGCGAGCGTCTTTTTCAACATGCTTTCTATTCCTTTGGAGTCGAGGTTGAACATCAGGCTTTGCGTCCCAACATTCGCGTCAGGGTCGCATCACGATCAATAAAGTGGTGTTTCAATGCTGCCAACGCATGGAGGCCGGAAAAAATTACCAGCGCCCAGGCCAGGTACAAATGGATCACACCAGCGGTATCTGCCTGGTCCGGTAGTCCGGAAACCAGTGCAGGAACTTCAAACAGGCCAAACACCGGGATCCCGACACCGTCTGCGGTGGAAATCAGGTAACCGGCAATCATCACAGCGAACAGCCCGAGATAGAGGAAGGCATGGCCGAACACGGCGCCAAGACGTGTCATGCGGCTATAACTTTGCAGGGGCGGTGGAGGTGGGCTGATGAAGCGCCACAACACCCGCAGCAACATGACTGCGAACAACACCAGGCCAATGCTCTTGTGCAGATCCGGCGCATCTTTGCGCCAGGAACTGTAGTAGTCGAGACCGACCATCCACAGCCCCAATGCGAACAGGCCGAAGACCGCGAGCGCCACACCCCAGTGCACGAAGATGCTGACCCACCCGTAGCGGGAAGAAGAGTTACGTAGCTGCATTGCCCAAATCCTGTAAGAACTGCGCCCAAGACTATCGAGTTATCTATCGACTTAAAGCGGAAAATTTCGCTCTGAAACATCGAAAAATACGATCATGACCTTGGGGTCGAGATGTTAAGTGAGTGTTAACCAGAAGAAAAAACCTACAGACGCTGTCCCATATTCGCTTCCAAAAAGCCTTTACCACTCGTCAGAACTGTCATATCTGACAGTAGCCACCATTACAGGTCATTGATGAACCTGATCTCGGGCGATTGTCCGAGCGTCTGAACAGGAGTTCTACCATGAGTCACCATTCGAGTTCATCCCCCGCGACTACGCGAAACCTATCCAATTCGATACCCGTAGGGGAAGGGCCACGAGGGATAGCCATCAACAACGACGGATCACGGGTTTTTGTTTGCAATTACATTTCAGGCAATGTGTCAGTGATCAACACCCGGAACAGAAAGGTAATCCGCACCATCGCCGTCGAGCATTATCCCCAAAACATCGTCCTGGCCCATGGAGGGAAAAGAGCTTACGTGACCAACTACGGTTCAAGTTCGGTTTCGGTTATTGATACTGAAACCTATGCGGTGGGTAACGTCACGGTGGGAAGATATCCTCGGGGAATCGTCGTGAGCCGAGACGGGAAGCATGTTTACGTCACCGTTCGACAAGATAAAGAGTGGCTGGCAATTATTGATACCCGCACTTATGCGGTGCGCAGAGTGCGAGGATTACCCTCTCCCTCCATAAGTGTGGATATCAGCCAGGACGATTCGCGTCTTTATATTTCCAGCACAAACTCTCCTGGTGGCCCTTATCAGGACGCACTAACGATCATCAGCAGCAAGACTTTCAAAGTCCTCGATATCATCAAAACCGAACAGTATCCGTCAGCGGTTACCGTCAGTCCCGACGACAGAGAAGTGTATATCGTGTGTCTTGACGCTCAAAAACTGACCGTACTGGACCCTAAGTTATCGACCACCAGGCATTTCGATTTTGTGACTTGCGAAGGGAAAATAGTATTCGGCAAAAAAAACGCTTATGCCGTTGATCAAACCAAAAAAGAGGTCGTTGAAATCAATACCGTCACGTATGAGATTGTTCGCCGGGTTTCCATTCCTGATGCTTCCGAACCGTATGACATGGTTATTGATCAACGCAACCGCGCCTATATCAGCGACTACCAAAGCGACAAAGTACATAGGGTCGATCTAGCTTAGCGTCAAAGCAAAATCAGCAGCCGGCTTTAGCCGGCGACCTACGCAAGACATAAAAAAAGCGCGGCATCACTGCCGCGCTTTTTTTTGATTCCAGCGCTTACTGCGCCTTGGTTTCAGTTGTCGCCGGGGTCTTCGCAGCAGTACTGACCGCTGGTTTCTTCACCGGCTCAGTCTTTTTCGCCGTCGCCTTGGCCGGAGTTTTTTTGGTCTCGGTTTTGGCAGCAGGCTTTTTCACTGGCGCTTTGGCCGGTGCTTTCTTGGCAGGCTCTGCTTTCACCGGTGCCGCAGGCTTCGGCGCCTCAACCGGTGCTGGCGCTGGAGTCGGCACAGGTACTGGGGCAGGTGCCGGAGCAACTGGTGCCGCTGGTTCCGGCGCCTTGGCCGGGGCCGGTTTGTCGTCAGAGCCACCGAACAGGTTGGTGAAGAAGTTGCCTTTCTTCGCCGCCACTGCACCGGCCGCTGCTGCGGTCGCCGCCGGAACAACTTTCGCCGGTTCAAACGACTTGCCTGCCGCCAGGTCTTCTACCTGACTGGCTGCACGCTGACCGGTGCGCAATGCGCCTTCCAGAGTGCCTGGGTACAAGGTATCGGTGTGTTCGCCGGCAAAGGCTACACGTTGCAGCGGGCGTTCCCACAGACGCCAGTACTTGCTCATCTGGCCAGGGCCGAAGGCCAGGTAAGCGCCACCCATCGACGGGTCGGTGCTGTAGCGACGGATTTCATAACCGGTGAACGAACCGCGTGCCTGTGGATAAAAGGCGTGCAGACGAATCAGTACCTGATCGACCATCTGCTTGTCGCCGAAAGCCTGCATCACCCGCGCGTTGTCGCCGGACAGGTTGATCACCACGTTGGCGCCGCCCTTCATGGCCGGCTCGACCCACAACATGCCCAGACCGGTGTTGCTGTAGATCTCGCCAGACATACGCGCCTTGCTTTCCCACACCGGCGTCTTGAACTTCAGCATGATCTGGTCACGCCAGCCGTAATTGGTGCCTTTGATGGCGCCCAGGTGCTGGGCATCCAGCGCCGGGGTCATCTGGATCTTGTTCAGTGCACGCAACGGCACGGCCAGCACAACGTAGTCCGCCTGATAGCCAACACTGCCGACTTTGACGGTCACGCCGTCCTTGTCCTGGCTGATGGCCGAAACCGGGGAGCTGGTCTTAATGGTTTTCAGCTGCTTGACGAAAGCCTGGGCCAGCACCGGGCTGCCGCCAGGCAGACGCGAGGCGCGCAGGTCACGGTCGGCAACGCCACGGTAGACGCGGCTCTGTTGTGCGAAGTACAGCAGCGACAGGCGCGAAGGTTCGTCATAGCGGGTACGAATCTGCTGATTCACCAACTGACGCGCAGTGGCTGGCAGATTCAAGCGATCGAGCCAGTTGGACACGTTGATCTGGTCCAGGGCGAACAGCGTGCTGTTGGCGGCCGGGTTCTGCGGGTCTTCAATCGAACGCGCCAGATCATCCAAAGTCTTTTCGTAGCGTTTCAGCGCTTCGGCGGTGGCCGGCTGTTTAGTCGCCAGATCGGCGGCGGTGAAATATTCACCGTCGATCAGGTAGCTCGGGGTCCGCACGAATTCAGGGGCTGGCGTGGTGGTCAGCTTGAACGTCGAGACGTACTTGTTCAGCACCGGTTGGGTCTTGTCGTTGCCGATCCACTCACTGGTGGCCATGCCGGAGCGACCGCCCAACGTCGGCTTGGCTTCCAGCAGGGTGACCTGCCAGCCTTTGTTCTGCAGTTCGTACGCCGCGGTGAGGCCCGAAAGCCCGCCGCCGATCACGATCACCGTTTTATCCTTGGCCAGCGCCGAAACGCTGAACAGCCCCAACATCACCAGCGCACAGGCGCGCAGCCAACCAGCAGACATTCAGCGAACTCCGGAAATACACGAGGAAATAGCGGTTTTACGAGTCAGACGACTCAAAGAACCGCGAAGAATACGTCAGCCATCAAAACGCCGCCAGCGACGTCTATCTCCTTATACAAAGTAGCTCAATCGACACAATGGGTTGTCCCGATGACGCGCATTGCATAGGCTTGCGCGATTGTTTGCCCGCGCACCCAGCGAGCTGCCTCGAGGAGACTGAACATGGGCCTGAATAATCAGTGGATGCAACGCGATCTCGCGGTGTTGTGGCATCCCTGCACCCAGATGAAAGACCACGAACAGCTGCCGCTGATCCCGATCAAACGCGGCGAAGGCGTCTGGCTGGAAGACTTCGAAGGCAAACGCTATCTCGACGCGGTCAGCTCCTGGTGGGTCAACGTGTTCGGTCACGCCAACCCGCGGATCAACCAGCGCATCAAGGATCAGGTCGATCAGCTGGAACACGTGATCCTCGCCGGTTTCAGCCATCAGCCGGTGATCGAACTGTCGGAGCGTCTGGTGAAGATGACGCCCGAAGGCCTGACCCGGTGCTTCTACGCCGATAACGGTTCGTCGTGCATCGAAGTCGCGCTGAAAATGAGCTTTCACTACTGGCTCAACTGCGGCCAGCCGAACAAGAAGCGCTTCGTCACCCTCACCAACGGTTACCACGGCGAGACCATGGCGGCGATGGCGGTGGGCGACGTGCCGCTGTTCACCGAAACCTACAAAGCCCTGCTGATGGACACCATCAAGGTGCCGAGCCCCGACTGCTACCTGCGTCCCGAGGGCATGAGCTGGGAAGAACACTCGCGCAATATGTTCGCCGCCATGGAGCAGACGCTGGCCGACAACCACGACACCGTGGCCGCCGTGATTCTGGAGCCGCTGATTCAGGGCGCCGGCGGGATGCGCATGTATCACCCGGTGTACCTGAAGTTGCTGCGCGAAGCCTGCGACCGTTATGGCGTGCACCTGATCCACGATGAAATCGCCGTCGGCTTCGGCCGCACCGGAACGATGTTCGCCTGCGAACAGGCCGGCATCCGCCCGGACTTCCTCTGTTTGTCCAAGGCCCTGACCGGCGGTTACCTGCCGTTGGCGGCCTGCCTGACCACCGATGAGGTCTACAGCGCTTTCTACGACGACTACCCGACCCTGCGCGCCTTCCTGCATTCCCACAGCTACACCGGCAATCCGCTGGCGTGCGCGGCGGCATTGGCGACGCTGGATATTTTCGAAGAAGACAACGTCATCGAGAACAACAAGGCCCTGGCCCAACGTATGGCCTCCTCCACCGCGCACCTGGCCGATCACCCGAACGTTGCCGAAGTGCGTCAGACCGGCATGGTGCTGGCCATCGAGATGGTCAAGGACAAGGCCAGCAAGACTGCTTATCCGTGGCAGGAACGTCGCGGTTTGAAGGTGTTCCAGCATGCGCTGGAGCGTGGTGCTTTATTGCGGCCCTTGGGCAGCGTGGTGTATTTCCTGCCGCCGTACGTGATTACTCCGGAGCAGATCGATTTTCTGGCCGAAGTGGCCAGCGAAGGCATCGACATCGCCACCCGTGACAGCATCAGCGTGGCAGTGCCGCAGGACTTTCATCCGGGTTACCGTGATCCGGGCTAGTTTCTCTCGTTCCCACGCTCTGCGTGGGTACGCAGCCGGGGACGCTCTGCGTCCCAAAAGCGGACGCGGAGCGTCCGGTGAGGCATTCCCACGCAGAGCGTGGGAACGATCAGTTCAGACGAATTACAGAGACCATTGATGAGACTGTCCCGCTTCTTTATCGACGCCCCCTTGAGCATCGGCGAACACGAGCTTCCCGAGGCCCAGGCCCATTACATCAGCCGCGTGCTGCGCATGGCCGAGGGTGATGCGGTGCAATTGTTCGACGGCTCGGGCCATGAGTTTCGCGGCACGCTGGCGGACGTCGGCAAGAAGCGCGTCGTGGTGAACATCGATGACAGCTTCGCCGGGCAGGTCGAGTCGTCGCTGGCGGTCCATCTCGGCCAGGGCTTGTCCCGTGGCGAGCGGATGGACTGGGCGATTCAGAAAGCCACCGAATTGGGCGTCAGCGAAATCACCCCGATCTTCACCGACCGCTGCGAAGTCCGCCTCAAGGACGAGCGCGCCGACAAACGCCTGATGCACTGGCGTCAGGTGGCGATCAGCGCCTGCGAGCAGTGCGGGCGCTCATCGGTGCCTGTGATTCATCCGCCGCTGCTGTTGGCCGATTGGCTGAAGCAGACGGAGGCCGAATTGAAGCTGGTGCTGCACCCGGTGGCCGAGCCGCTGGTGAGCCATGCGAAACCGGCGACACTGGCGTTTCTGATCGGCCCGGAAGGCGGGTTGTCCGACGCTGAAGTCGAGCAGGCCAAGGCCGGCGGCTTTCATGCCGCCCGCCTCGGCCCTCGCGTGTTGCGCACCGAAACCGCGCCGGTGGTGGCGTTGGCGGTAGCCCAGCAGTTGTGGGGCGACTTCTAGGGCCTCTTCGCGAGCAAGCCCGCTCCCACACTTGATCTGTGTCGTTCAGAGATCAAATGTGGGAGCGGGCTTGCTCGCGAAGGCCGGCGACGCGATCTACAAGACACAAAACAGAATCTGATCGTTCAGGAACTACTGCACCGGATCACTCACCGGCTTGGCGATAATCGCCTTCAACTCGCTGGTCATCGGAAACTCAAGGTTCAAACCTTTAGGCGGAATCGGCTGCTGGAACCAGCGGTTGTAGATGCCGTTGATTTCCCCTGAGCTGTACAAATCAGCAAGCGTCGAATTCACCAACTCGAGAAATTGCGGATCGCCCTTGCGCACCATGCAGCTGTAGATTTCCCGGGATTGCTCCTCGCCCACCACGACCCACTTATGCGGATCGCGGGCCTTGGCCCGTTCGCCGTAAAGCAACGCATCGTCCATATAGAACGCCGCCGCCCGCCCTGACTGCAGCATCTGGAACGCTTCGCCGTGGTCCTTGGCGCTGATCACGAACATATCGATCTTGTGATCGACGTTGTAGCTCTTCAGAAACCGCTCATTGGTGGTGCCGGCGGTGGTCACAACGTTCTTGCCGCGCAGGTCGGCGAAGCGCTTGATGCCGCTGTCCTTCGCCGTGAGCAATTGCCCCTTCACGTAGATGAATCCATAGGAAAACGCCACTTGCTGCATGCGCTCGGCGGTCACGCCGGTGGAGCCGCACTCAAGGTCGACCGTGCCGTTCTGCACCAGCGGAATGCGCGTTTGCGAGGTCACCAGGTTGTACTTCACCTGCAGATCCGGCAGCTCGAGTTTTTGCTTGATGCGCTCGACAATCTTGCTCGCCAGGTCCACCGAATAGCCCATCGGCTGCCCCGTGTGATCACCCACGTAAGAGAACGGCACCGACGCGTCGCGATAACCCAGCGTGATGCTCTTGGCATTGGCGACCTTGTTCAGCGTGCCGGTCAGCGGCGCTTCGTTGGCCTGGACCTGACTGGCGAGCAGCAGGCCAAGGGTGCAGCCGATCAACGTGATTTTTTGCATTGTTATTCTCCGTTGTGGGTAGGGTGATTAGCGGCGGGCGGCGATCACGGTGATTTCCACCAGAACCTCTGGACGGGCCAGTTGCGCCTGCAATGTGGTGCGGGTCGGCGCCTTATCCGGCGACAGCCATTGTGACCAGACCTCGTTCATGGCGGCGAAATCACGGCCAATGTCGCTCAAGTAAATGGTCGCGCTGAGCAAGTGATCCTTGTCGCTGCCAGCCTCGGCCAGCAACCCGTCGATTTTCGCCAGAACCTCTGCGGTCTGGCCGGCGGCGTCGCGGCTGTCGCCCGGGACTTGTCCCGATAGAAACACCAGCTCGCCAAAGGTCACGGCGCCAGAGAGTCGACTGTTGCTGTTGAAACGCTTGATGCTCATCGGTTCTTCCTTTTCCAGTCAGGCGACGCGGGGTGCGAGGCCCTGCATTTCGATCGAGGGTGCGCGCCGGGCAATCAACTCACTCAGCAGCCGCGCGCTACCGCAGGCCAAAGTAAAGCCCAAGGCGCCATGGCCGAGGTTGAGCCAGAGGTTGCGGTACGCCGTGGCACCAATCAACGGCACGCCGCTGGGGGTCGCCGGGCGCATGCCGGCCCACGCGATGGCGGCGTCGTAATCGCCGGCATTGGGTAAGGTTTCCTGCGCCTGGCGTTTGATCAGCGCCAGACGCTTGGGATCGAGCGCCGGGTCGAAGCCGACAATGTCGACCATCGCCGCCACCCGCAGTTGTGCACCGATGCGGGCGTAAACGATCTTGCGGTTGTAATCGGTGATGCTCAGCTCCGGCGCGCGATGTTCGGCGCGGATCGGCATGCTCAGGCTGTAGCCCTTGAGCGGGTACAGCGGCAGGTTCATGCCCGGCAACGCCAGCGCCGGGCTGCGATGACCGGCAGCGATCACCAGTTGCTCGACTGGCAATATCTGCGTGTCCATTTCGATGGCCTGCACCGCGCCGTCCGCGTGACGAATGCCGGTGACCGTGCGCCCCGGCAAAAACTCGCAATGCCCCGACGCCTTTAGCCGGGCCACCAGTTGCTGGCAGAACGCATGGCAGTCGGCGACTTCTTCATCGGGTGTGTAGATCGCGCCCACAAACGGCGCCTCGGCGAGTGCCGGCTCTAGTTGCGCGCACTCGGCCCGGGACAACACCTGTTGCTGTCGCGGATCAGCCAGCCCTTGGCGCGCATGCTCGAAGCTTGCGGCTTCACGAAACGTCACCAGTTTGCCGTTGCGCCGCCAATCGAAACCGTCGAGGCGGTCTTCGTCGCGCCAGCCTTGCAGCGTGGCCTGGCTCAGCAGCGCCAGGCGCAGCAGGTGTGCGCCGTTGCGCTGATTCACCGAACGACGGCAGGACGCCAGAAAGGACGCCATCCAGCGCCATTGGGCCGGGTCCAAACGCGGACGCAGCTTCAACGGCGAGTCACCGCGCAACATCCAGCCCAGCGCCTGCAACGGTACGCCAGCATCGGCCAGTGGCGCGACATAGCGGTAGGACAACTGGCCGCCGTTGGCGAAACTGGTTTCGCTGGCAAACGAATCCCGGGCCTCGATCAGCGTCACGTCGATGCCGTCGCGAACCAGTGCGTAAGCCGTTGTCAGCCCGATGACGCCGCCACCGATGATGCAAACCCGCTGAGCCATGTCTGTCCTTAAGCGTTGTTGGAACGTGCTTCAGGTTAGGACCAGGTGACAGCCGTTGAACAATGCATAAAGATGCCTGACCCATAAACAAAGGTTATGGACTTGCCATGCGACTGCGACACATCGAGATTTTTCAGGCCATTCGCCAGACCGGTTCGGTCAGTGGCGCCGCCCAGTTGCTGCACGTGTCGCAGCCGGCGGTGAGCAAAGTGCTGCAACACGCCGAACAGCAATTGGGCTTTCCGTTATTCCTGCGGGTGCGCGGTAAATTGCAGCCGACGCCCGAAGCCCTGGAGCTTGAGCGCGAGGTCGACAAGGTCACCGAAAGCCTGCAAGGCGTACGACGTCTGGCCCAGAGCCTGCGCCGCGAGCCCGGCCACAGCGTACGGATTGGCGCGATCCCGGCGCTGGCCTTGTCGCTGCTGCCTCCAGCGATCAACGAATGGACGCAACGCTACCCGGAAATCGCCTGCGAACTGTCCAGCGCCCACAGCCGCGAGCTGATGCAGAACCTGTTGATGCGCGAAGTGGATGTCGTCCTGACGTTGCAACTGCCCGATCATCCGGGCCTGAAAGCGCAGGCCCTGGCCTGTGGGATGCTGGTGGCGCTAGCGCCGAAAGGTTTTTGGGCCGACGACACTCACGGTAAACCACTGCCGTTGATCGAACTGGCCGGTGCACCGCTGATCGGCCTGTCCAGCGCCGACCCGCTGGCCGCCAGACTCGACAGCTACCTTGAGGCGGTCGATCCGCCGCCAAAGGTACGCATCGCGGTGCAGACTTATTCGCTGGCGCGGGCGATGGTTGAATCCGGTGCCGGGCTAGCAGTGATCGACCCGTTCACCGCACTCGGCGCGTCCCCCGCCACCACAGCGATTCGCCCCCTGGCGCCGGCGCTACCGATCACCCTGTACGCAGTCACCCGCGCCGACGAACCGCCGCCACACACCTTGAGCGACTTGTTGCAGGTGTTCAGCCGACGGGCGCAGGCGCAACTGGATCGCCTGTGTCCCTGTGGGAGCGAGCCTGCTCGCGAATGCGGTGGATCAGTCAGCGATGATGTCGACTGACCTGACGCTTTCGCGAGCAGGCTCGCTCCCACAGGTTTTGCAAATAGCTGCAACGCGATCTACAAGACATAAAACAGAATCGCCACAAAGTGCAGCGCGCTCCCGGCAATCACAAACAGATGCCAGACCCCATGCGCATGCCGCAAGCGATTATCGAGGGCAAAAAAAACTATCCCCACGGTGTACAACACCCCGCCCGACGCCAGCCAGGTAAAGCCGACTGGCCCCAGCGCCGCCAGTAACGGCTTGACCGCCACCAGCACGATCCAGCCCATTACTGCGTAAATCACGATCGACAGAATCCGCGCTTCCGAGCGCGGTTTGATCTCTTGCAGGATGCCTATCAGCGCCAGCCCCCAGACAATCCCGAACAACGTCCAGCCCCACGGCCCGCGCAGGGTCACCAGGCAGAACGGCGTGTAACTGCCGGCAATCAGCAGGTAGATCGAAAAGTGATCGACCTTCTGCATGATCGTTTTCTTGCGCCCGCGCACGCTGTGGTAAACGGTCGAGGCGCTGTAGAGCACCAGCAAGGTGAACGCGTAAATTGCCACGCTGACGATCTTCCACGGGCTGCCGTCCATACTGGCGATCACCAGCAGCCACACGCCCCCGACAAACGCCGCCACCGCCCCGACCAGATGCGTCCAGGCATTCAATCTTTCCCCGTGATACATGTGTTGCTCACCTCAAATTCGTTACCGCAGCGTGCAAGGCTCAGGCCTCAAGGTTAAAAGCGCAATGTTTCCGTATAGCGCCACTCCTACAAAAAGCCATCGAGCCAAACGTCAGCCAATTGGGCACAATCGAGCGATTCGAATAAGAGTCACGCCCATGTTGATCGATGAAGAGTTGACCCTGAAAAAACTCGAGGTGTTCCTGGCCTTCATGCGCACCGGCAACTTGGCCCGCGCCGCCGCCGAGTTGCAAACCAGCAACGTTAGCGTGCATCGCGCCATCCATTCTCTGGAAAGCGCCCTGCGTTGCCCGCTATTCAAACACGAAGGCCGCAACCTGACCCCACTCGAAAGCGCTTATGTGCTGGAAGAACGGGCGCAGAAGCTGATTCAGGACGTGCTCGAAAGCGTGCGCCTGACCCGCGAAGCGGCCGGGTTCTCGGCTGAGCGCTTCAAGCTTGGGTCACTGTATTCGCTGACGGTGAAGACCGTCCCGCAGTTGATCATGGGCCTGAAAATCCGCCGCAGTGAACTCAATATCGACCTGATCCTGGGCTCGAACATCGACCTGTTGTACAAGCTCAAGAACATGGAAGTCGACGCGATCCTGGTGTCGCTGGATGACAGCGTGAATGACCCGGACTGCGAGCATATTCCGCTGTTTTCCGATGACATCTTCCTCGCCACCCCAGCTGATTCGCCCTTTGCCCAGCGGACCGAAGTCGATCTGGCCGAGGTGCGCGACGAGACATTCATCACCTTGACCCAAGGCTTCGCCACACACCAGGACGGTATTCGGGTGTTCAAGCAGGCGGGGTTCGAGCCGAAGGTGGCGATGCAGGTCAACGACATCTTCACCCTGCTGAGCATGGTCAGCTCCGGGGTCGGTTATGCGTTGCTGCCGGGAAGGATTGCGGCGGTGTATGAGAACCGGGTGAAGCTGATTCCGTTGCAGGAAAAGTATCGGTTGCAGCAGCACATCGGCGTGGTGTTTCTGAAGGCCAAGGAGCGTGACCCGAATTTGCTGGCGTTGCTGGCGGAGTGTCGGATGTATGCCAATCGGCAGGCCTGAGACCGTGTCGCGGCTATCGCGAGCAGGCTCGCTCCCACAGGGAAATGCATTCCAATGTGGGAGCGAGCCTGCTCGCGATGGCGCCGGAACAGTCAGCGATCTACTGGCTTACCCCACAATCCCGCGAACAATGAAGTACAGCAACGAAGGCCCAAGCAAGCACCCAAGCCCGGTGTGGAACGTCGCCGTCAACGCGCCATACGGCACCAGCCGCCGATCCGTCGCCGCCAATCCGGCGGTCACACCGCTGACAGTCCCGGCCAAGCCGCCAAACACCATCGCCGAGCGAGGGTTATCCAGCCCCATCCAGCGCGCAGCCATCGGCGTACCGACCATCACCAGAATCGCCTTGATCAGCCCGGTGGCAATCGACAACGCCATCACATCGGACGAGGCACCAATCGCGGCCCCGGTCACTGGCCCGACGATATAAGTCACCGCGCCCGCGCCAATGGTGGTCATGCTCACCGCATCGCGATAACCGAACACCCAGGCAATGCTCGCCCCGACAATGAATGGCAGGATCGTGCCCAGCAGCAGCGCGATGACGCCAATCATCCCGGCCTTTTTCGCTTCGGTGGCCTGCACCTCAAACGCCGTGGCAACGATGGCGAAGTCACGCAACATCGCACCGCCCATCAAACCAATGCCGGAAAACAGCGACAAATCCGCCAGGCCTTTTTGCCCGCCGGTCATGGTGCCGCCGACCCAGGCCAGCACCAGGCCGATGACGATGGCAATCGCCGAGCCGTGAATTCGTCCGAAGGTCAGGCGTTTGGACAACACCACCGACACCCACATGATCACGCCAACGAACGCGAACGCTGTCACCAACCCGTTATGTTCCAGACCTTTCTCGATGAGATCCCACATATCAGCGACCTCCTGCCGGTGCGCCAACCGACGTTATGTCCGCCGGTTCATCGGGCAAGGGTTCGCCTTTGTGGGTCCGGCTGATCAGCGCAATGGTGCAGCCGCAGAGCACCACCGAACCGATCGCCGCCAACACCGCCACCGGGCCGCCATGCAGAGCGGTAACAACGTTCTGTTGCGCGGCCATCGCCACCACTACCGGAATGTACATGGCGCCCCAGAAGCCGACGCCCATCTCGCAGTCCTTGGTCATGCCGCCGCGTTTTTGCATCCACAACCGCGCGCAAATCAGCAGGATCATCGCGATCCCGACCCCGCCGACGTTGGATTTAACGCCCAGCAACGCGCCGAGCATGTCACCCATGATCACCCCTGCCAGCGTACAGATCGCCAACAGCGCCACACCGTAAATAATCATTGTTGTAGTCCTCAAAGTGCATCGTCGGAATTGTTGTTTTTGTCGTTCGCAGCCTGAGTCGGTGATCTAGGGTTGGCGGCTTCCCTCCTCACGCAACAGCGCCTGCAAGGTATCAAGCCGCGCACCGTCGAAGGCAATCACGGTGCCCTGCTCGAACACCCGGCGCGCCAATCCGGTCAACACCGCACCGGGCGGCAGTTCGATCTGTAGACGTACGCCACGCTCGTAAGCGCTTTGCACCGTGCCGCGCCAATCCACCACGCGGCACATGTTGAAGGCCAGGTCGTCGCGTAACGCCTCGGGATTGATAACAGGCCGGGCGCGACTGCCGCTCAGATAACCCAGAATCGGCGTTTTCAATTGCACCTTGGCGAAGGCTTCGGCCAGGATTTTCGCCGGAGCTTCCAGCAGCGGACAGTGGGACGGCACGCTGACAGCCAGACGTTTGGCCAGACCGGCGCCACAACCTTTCGCCACCTCGGCAACGGCTTTCATCGCACCATCGCTGCCGGCAATGACCACTTGGTTATCGGCGTTGATGTTGGCCAGGTAAACCGGCGTGTAGAGGCTATGAACCTGCGCCAGCAAACCTTCCACCGTCGCCAGATCCAGACCGATGATCGCGGTCATGCCATAGCCCTGAGGATAAGCCTGCTGCATCAGTTCGCCGCGCAGGCTGACCAGATGCAGTGCATCACTGAAGCTCAAGGCGCCGGCGACCACCGCCGCCGGGTAGGCGCCGATGGACAATCCGGCCACGTAATCCACGCTCAATAACAACTGACGTGAAGCGGCCACTCCGGCGATCAGCAGGCACAGCTGAACCGCCCTCGTCGACTGCAACGCCTCGGCAGAATCGAGCAACAAAACATCTTCACCCAGCACCTCGCTCGCCTCGATCAGCGTTTCCCGAGGCAAACGATGGAGCATGCCCGGTTGCTGCGCGCCTTGGCCGGGAAACACCAGCAAACTGCTCACGCTGCTTGCTCCTGCGGGTTCCAGGGATCGGTGACCAGGCAGGCGACCTGAGCGTTTTTGAGCAGCACCCGTTGCGACGGGCCGGCCCATTCGCGCAGAGCCACGGCGCCATTCGGCGTCTGCAATTGCATGTCGACCAGACATTCAGCGGTGCCGAGAAGCGTCACCAACTCTTGCGCTTGAAGTCGGCTCAACGGTTGCGGTGTACGCAGAATCAAATCGAGATCGCTGCGCTCATGCAACGCCGCAAAACCGCTGGCCAATTCAAACCCGGCGCTGCCGCTGACACCCCACACCCAACCGCAGGTGTCGAGTATCGGCCGCAGTTGCGCCAGCGCTCGCAACGCCGGCAGATCCCGAACCGTCTCGACATGACACAGCTCTTCCGGCCTTACCCGACGCGAAATCGCTGTGATCGCCATCGACGTTGCATAACGCTGTTCACGCAAGCGTCCGCGCACGCCGACCGCGATTTGATCCGGCGCAGTTATCGCGCGCCGAACCACCACCGGCTGACCCGCGCTGATCGACTCGATCACCCACGTAGGCGCATCCGCAGGCAACTGCTCCGGGGTCATCCCCCACAGCAGGTCGTGGGCCAGAAACGTGTTCACCACTGCTCTCTCAACAGTTGGCGAACCTTGCTCGACGCGGCACGATTGTTCGCACCCAAGCGACTACTCAGATCGCGATGACCGGCTTCGACATTTTCAATCGCCTGAACCAGACACTCATTCACCCGCGCCAGATCCGCCGTCGTCGGTTGTTCGATCTGATCCACCGACAAGGTTTCCCAAAGCAAACCCAGGCTGGCAAAGCTGTCGATGTCATAGGCCATCGGCGGCACGCTGGCGGCCAAGGCTTCAAGTTCTTCGACACTGCGCAATGTCACCCGCGCCGCCGACGCCTTGCCCATCGCATGCACCATCACGCCCGGATCGCGCAGCGCGATCAGCCGGTTGGCCTGATAACCATGAGCGAGAAACGCCCCGGACATCGCCTTGCCCACCAGCAAACCAATCACCGCATGCCCGGCCAGTCGGGCGCGGGCATAACTGTCCGCCGCACCGGCCAAGGCCTGATGAATGCCGAGGGCTTCTTCGCGTCGGCCGTAAGCCTGGCTCGGCACATCGACAATGGCGATCAAGGCGCGTTTTTGAGGTTTGTCGTTATCCGCAGCAATAACGTCATCCACCGCTTTGGCCAGGCCCCAGCCTTCCAGCAAACCGACCTCGCCATTGCGGGCGCGGACGAAGCGGTTGTCGGGATCGGCCACCACCGCGATAAAACGCGCAGGCTGCTCACCCAATAAACCATCGGCGACTTTCAACGACGCCGGTAAACCCTCGACCGGTTTCGCGCCGGCACTCAGGGCGTTGAACCAGTTCAAGCCTCTCAGGGAATACGAACTCATGAGCGCTCTCCTTGATACAGATCGCGAACCGTCGACGGCTCGATTTGTGGTTCGGCGTCCAGGCTGGCCAGCCGTTGCAGAAACCATTCGGCCTGGCGGCTACGTTGCTGCGCCGGCAAACCCTGCTTGAGCAATTCGCCGACCTGCTGCTGAATCTGCACCACGTCATCGCTGACATAGCGATCCACCAACCCAGTGGCGAAACGTTGCTCGCCACCGGTCAGGCTCCAGATAAACGGCCGGTCGCGGGAGTCGTATTCCTCAAGCCCGGCTTCCTGCTCAATCACCTGCGGGCCGTTGAGGCCAAGGCGCGCTTCCTGAGTCACCAGCAAATAGCTGCACAACCCGGCGGCAATCGACATGCCGCCAAAGCAACCGACGCTGCCGGCGACTACGCCGACTACCGGCTGGTACTGGCGTAAATCGACAATCGCCGCATGAATATCGGCAATCGCCGCCAACCCTAGGTTGGCCTCCTGCAAACGCACGCCACCGGTTTCCAGCAGCAACACGGCGCGAGTGGGAATGCCTTTGCGGTTGTCCTCGGCGGCCAGTTCCAACGCACCGGCAATCTTCGCCCCGCCGACTTCACCCAGGCTGCCGCCCTGAAACGCGCCTTCGATGGCCGCGATCACCACCGGCAAACCGCCGAGGCTGCCCTTGGCGATCACCACGCCGTCATCGGCTTGCGGCACCACGCCCTGGCGCGACAGCCATGGCGACATGACGCGCTGAAACGAGTCGAGCAGTTCACGAAAAGTACCCGCGTCGAGCAAAGCTTTGGCCCGTTGCCGGGCGCCGAGTTCGACGAAGCTGCGTCTCTGTAGGTATGGGTTGAGAAGCGCTGCGCTGTCAGTCATGGCTGATCTCCTCGAAGCCTTGTTCCAGGCGCAAACGCACCACGCCGGGAGTGGCGCCGAAATCGTGGATATCGATCGCCATCGCGGGCGGTGTCTGGCCGTCGAACATCCGCGCGAACAGATGCTGCCAGCGTTGTTCACTGCCGTTGACCGAGGTCTGCACCTGAATCGTCAGCTTGCCGGCCATCCCCGGTTCGATCAGCACTTCCAGATCGCCCGAGCCCACACAGCCCACCAGCGCCCTGCCCCGAGGCGGCTGCCCGGCGGGGAACTCAAAGGATAAGGTTTCCATCAAAACGCTCCCTGGAAGATGCCGTCGCCCGAGTCGATACGGTCGATAAACAGGCAGGCTGCGAGCAAGTCCGCAGCGCCGCCGGGCGAGGCATTCAACGCGATTAATTGTTGGTCCAGCTCATGCAAACGGCGACGGCCGGCCAGGCTCGCACTGCCGCCGGCGTCGAGTACCGCTTGAGCGCCGAGTTGCATGGTCTGCAGGCCGGTTTCGCCTGCGCGGTAGAGCACGCAGGTGTCAGAGAGATGGGTCATGATCGCCAGCAAGGCGTCGAGCCGAGCGTTCTGTTCGCCATGGCCGGCGGCGCGGCTGAGTTTGAGTTGCGGCAGTGCGCGTTGAATCACTGCAGGGAAACCAAGCTGTGCTTCTTCGCGTGCACCGCGAGCGCCATAACGCTGGGCGACTTGGGCGCCATGGCTCAGAGGACGCGGCGCGTAACGGTCGTCGAGCAAGGCCAGACGTGCAGCGCGCAAGGTCACGGCGCTTGCTGGGGTATTCGTGCACTCCAGCGCCGTTGCAGCGACCAACAGCCCCAACGCCCAGATCGCCCCACGATGAGTATTCACACCGTTGGTGGTGGCGAGCATCATTTGCTCACCGTCACGGCCAATCCGCCCGAGGGCTTCGCGCAGGGGTAAACCGACTTCGCCAAACTCGATGGCCGCTTCTGCCATTGCCTTGAACGCCGGCCACAGCGACAGCGCCGAGGCGTGCATCAGGCTCAGGTGTAAATCGGTGTGCGCGCCATTGCCGCGACGATCGACCAGCGCTGGTTTCGGCGACAGATCCGCTTCGTCGATCAGCGCGTCCACCGCGAGATCCGCCAGCCGCTCAGTCAGGGTTAAAGGTTTCGGTTGCAGGTTGAATGCGTGCATTACCAGCTCCTGAACTTGGCGGGCGGGTTGTAGAGGCCACCGGACCACTCCACCAGATCGGCCACGCTTTTCGCTGCGAGCAGCTCGCGGGTGGCGTCAGTGCGGCGGATGCCGAGGTCTTCGGGCAAGGCGATCAGGCCTTCGCGGCGCATGCGGGCGGTGTCTTTCGGGTTGTGGCGCAGGCCGATGGCGGTCACCCCGGCGACGGCGGCGATCATCGCCTGACGTTCTTCGAGGGAACGGGCCTTGTACAAATAGGCGATGCCTTCTTCGGTGAGCAGATGGGTGACGTCGTCGCCATAGATCATGATCGGCGCCAGCGGCATGCCGCTTTTCTTCGCCACCTCCACCGCGTCGAGGGTTTCGACGAAGGTCGGTTTGCCGCCCTCCTGGAAGGTCTCGACCATTTGCACCACGAGTTTTTTACCGCGTTCCAGCAGCGCTTCGGGTGCATCGTCGTGACGCATGTCGAGCCAGGCCGGCGTGCCATGGCGGCGACCGCGCGGGTCGTGACCCATGTTCGGCGCACCACCGAAACCGGCCAGCCGTCCACGAGTCACGGTGGAGGAATGGCCGTCGCCGTCGACTTGCAGGGTCGCGCCGATGAACAGGTCCACCGCATATTGCCCGGCCAGTTGGCAGAACATCCGGTTGGAACGCAGCGAGCCGTCGCGGCCGGTGAAGAACACATCCGGTCGAGCGGCGATGTAGTTTTCCATGCCCAGCTCAGTGCCGAAACAATGCACGCTTTCGACCCAGCCACTTTCGATGGCCGGGATCAGGGTTGGGTGAGGATTGAGCGTCCAGTTGCGGCAGATCTTGCCCTTCAAACCGAGGGATTCGCCGTAGGTCGGCAGGATCAGTTCGATGGCCGCGGTGTTGAAACCAATGCCGTGGTTGAGCGATTGAACGTTGTGTTTTTCGTAGATCCCGCGGATCGCCATCATCGCCATCAACACGTGCACAGGCTTGATGTGTCGTGGGTCGCGGGTGAACAGCGGTTCGATGTAGAACGGCTTGTCGGCCACCACCACAAAATCGACCCAGGACGCAGGGATATCGACGCGGGGCAGTTCGCTGACATCGTCCACCAATTGATTGACCTGGACGATGACGATGCCGTCGCTGAAGGCGGCAGGTTCGATCAACGCGGGGGTGTCTTCGGTACTCGGTCCGGTGTAGATGTTGCCGGCGCGGTCGGCCATGAAACCGGCCGAGAGCACGACGTTGGGAATCAGGTCGACCACCAGCCGCGCATAGAGCTCGATATAGGTGTGGATCGCGCCGATTTCCAGCAAACCGTCTTCGAGCAACTGACTGATGCGCAGGCTCTGGGTGCCGGCGAACGAGAAGTCGAGCTTGCGGGCGATACCGCGCTCGAACAGGTCCAGGTGCTCGGAACGCCCGACGCTGGGCATGATCATGTGCAAGTCATGCAGCTTGCCCGGATCGGTCTTGGCCAGGGAGCGGGAAAGGAAATCCGCCTGCTTCTGGTTATTACCCTCCAGCACCACACGGTCGCCAGGCAGAATCAACGCCTCCAGCGCCGCAACGATCTTGTCGGTGGGCAACACCACACCGTCGGCGAAACCCCGCACCAGCTCGAGACGCCGCTGCTTTTCGCTGCGCCGCCGCGTCCATCGCGAGTCGGGGGATATTGTTGTTGTCATGACCACTCCACGGGTTCGCTGTCGTGGGAGTCACCTTAGGAGCGTTGGGTGGGGGGCATCAATCAAGCAGAGTGTTGGATCGTTACGGTCAGGGTAATGGTTGGCGGGAGGGATTCGTTGCCCGTGCCGACCGCCTTCGCGAGCAAGCCCGCTCCCACAGTGTCCGTGTCGTGCTCAAATCCTGAGTCACCCACAATACCTGTGGGAGCGGGCTTGCTCGCGAAGGGGCCAGAACAATCCCCGCAGTTTTCAATGGCAGAGCATTACACTCCGGTCATCTGCTGCTGCACACGAATCTGCAGCTGCTCGGTGCTTTCCAATAGCTGCGCCAACAACGCCGGATCTTCATCCATATAGCCTTCGTACTCCGCCAGGTTTCGTCGCTCATGACACAGGGCGAATAGCCGAACCTGTACTTTGCCAATATCAGTGGTATGAACCAGGCACTGAAACACCAGATATCGCTTGTCTGAACGGTAGCCGCACAAGCGAAGAGCCGTCAGTGCAAGGGCATGGGCAGCGTTGTAAGCCAGGTCGAAACGACTCGCGAAGGAAAGCGAAGACGTTTGCGCGTCTTTCAATCGATCCACAGCCGAACGCATCAGCCCTTCGCATTCCTTGCGATCCGGCGGCTCAGCTTTCAGTCCACCGCTACGTAACAGGTTTTCCAGGTTCTCGTTGCTGCCCATCCTTGGACTCCAAAGGGTTTCCCCCCATCAGATTGATTTTGTCCTGCTGCGCTACCCGCACGACAAAACTATTTTCAGCCGCCAGTTTTGCGGCCCAGTCGTCGGGGGTGTAGAGCGTCGGGTTGAGGACGCGGCCCAACTGCTCTTCCATCGGTATAAGCCGCTCCATCACTTCACTGTAGTGCAGGCCCTCGCCGATCAGCATGAGATCAATGTCACTGGATGCGTTTGCCTGATCCTTGGCGATAGAGCCGTACACAAATGCCCAGGTGATCTGTTCGACAAAGGGTTGGAGCGCCTGACGCAGAGGCTCGGCAATACCAAAGGTTTTGCGGGCAATGCCCAGCAGTTCCGCATAGATCGGGCAGTCGGGATTGGCTTGATAGTGGGTCTGGTTGCCCTGACGGGTCATGGTCAGCACGCCTGCCCGCTGCAACCGATCCAGCTCGCGCATGAGGCTGCCTTTACCCACTTGAGCCCAGCGGGCGATCTCGTTGGCGTAAAAACTTCGGTCGGGTTTACCAAACAGCAGGCCGAGCACTTTTTGCTGGGTGGTGGTGAACAAGGCTTCACTTAGTGACAGGTTTTTCACGGCAACGACCGATAAGTCCCAAAAAAGGAACGATAGGTCCCTTTTTGGGAATCTTCAACATAATGCAGAAACCTTTGTGGCGAGGGGGCTTGCCCCCTCACCACAGGGAGGTCCGACGGCTTGGGGTTTTGTGTTTAAAAGTTTGTCCGCAGGAACGGTGAGAGGCTACGCAGTCTGGCGTCGCTGCCTACAGCAATGCCGGAACCCGCCGACTGGTGCGGTTTTGCGTTGATCTTTATTGTTTGTCGGTCGCTGCCAATTCAGCGACCGGGATTGGAAACCCCGACGAGCAAACGGCGTGAAAGCGCCACTCATGACGTATGCTTGCGCACCTTTAAAGTGTGCACTCCGTTATGGCGGCTGTGCGCGGGAGACCTTCGGGTCAACCGGGTTGCCGTTTCCCGGGTTTCCAGCCTGCGTACAGCTGCCACCCCTTCGTTCGGAAACCGAAAGGGCCAGCTCCAAACCATAAGCGGAGAATCACTATGTTCAAAGCTACTCCCAATCCCCCGGAAACCGACACCGATTCCCAAGCATCTCTCGATGCAGAAAAAATGAAGGAAGCCGCCAACCGCGCCTTCTCCCATTACTTCCCGTCACCCCACGAAAAACCGGCCAAACGTCGTAAGTCCCAGCTCTTCACCGTCTCCCCCGATATCGACACCGAAGCCCTTCTGGCCAATGCCTCCGAAGACCTGCTGTCCATCAGCGCCATTGCTGCCGATCTGGCGGACGATGTGGAAGGCTCACGCCGCTCTGTCGCCTTGGCGCTCAGCCGTTTGGCAGATGGCGTGCAGTTGTTGGTGGAGCGGGTGCTGGATCATCATGAGTCGTTGCAGATGAAGGCTCAGGCCGGGGTTTAACGCACAAACCCCTGTGGCGAGGGGCTTGCCCCCCGTTCGGCTGCGCAGCAGTCGTAAAACCATTGTTCTCGGTTTACCTGATACAGCTCGGTTGCAGGTTTTGGGGCTGCTTCGCAACCCAACGGGGGCAAGCCCCCTCGCCACAGGGGTCCGGTCAGACCAGACCTGCGCTTACAAGAAGCTCCTCCAGCGCGAGCAAGTCAGGCACCTTCGCCACTTGCTCCCCAACCTGCACCGCCGCCTGTTCCAGTGAACACAACGGCACATCGACATAGCTCAACTGGCTATCCAGCTTGTAAGACCGCGGAATCCCCTGCACCAGCAGCGCAATGAACTTCAGCTCAGGCCGCCCGCCGAGGGCGTTGAGGATGACGATCCGTGCTCGCTCACCGATCACCACTTTGTTGCCACACGCCGACTCGAAACTGAGCAGCGGAATCTGCCGTTCCCGCCATGTCACCCGCCCCAGATACCACGGCGGTGTATCGAGATCGAAAGCCCCCGGCTGATAGTCGATCAGCTCAGCGACGGCGACGTTAGGCAGGATCAGGTTGCGATCAGCCAAGGGCAATAAAAGCCCAGTGAGGTTGCTGGAGCGGTGTTCATGCATGGGTTTTGCTCCACCGGGCGATGCTGTCGAGCAGCACCGATTCCTGGTATGGCTTGCCGAGGTAGTCATTGACGCCGATGGCCATGGCGCGGTCGCGGTGTTTCTGGCCGGTACGAGAGGTGATCATGATGATTGGCAGATGCTGCAAGCGCTCGTCGGCGCGTACCTGGGTCGCCACTTCGAAGCCGTCCATGCGCGGCATTTCGATGTCCAGCAGCATCAGGTCGGGCATGTGTTCTTCGAGCAGCAACATGGCGTCGACACCGTCCTTGGCGGTCAGCACGTTCATGCCGTGGCGTTCCAGCAGACGGCTGGTGACCTTGCGCACGGTGACCGAATCGTCGACCACCAGCACCAGCAGCGGCCGTTGCGATTCGGGCTCTACGTCCTGTGTCACTGGTCGTTGCGGCACCCGCGCTTGCATCGCACGGATCGGCGCCAGCAAGTCGAGAATCAGCACCACCCGGCCATCGCCGAGAATCGTCGCGCCGGACAAACCCTGCACCGCGGCGAACTGCGGGCCAAGGCTTTTGACCACGATTTCCCGGGTGCCGGCCATGGCATCCACTTGCACCGCGACGTGCCGCTCGTTGCACTGCACCAGCAACACCGGCAACGGCAGGCTCTGGCCCAGCAGTTTCGGGCGGGTGCTGGTTTTCAGCAGCTCGCCGAGATAGCACAACTCATAACGTTGCCCGGCGTATTCGTAGGTCGGCGGATCGAGCCGGTAATGCCCTTCGAGTTCGTTGGGCAACACCCGAACGATGCCGTCGATGGTGTTCAGCGGGATCGCGTATTGATCCTCCCCGCACTGCACCATCAGCGCGCGATTGACCGACACGGTGAACGGCAGGCGAATCCGGAAATGCACGCCCTGCCCTGGCACAGAGTCGATGATCATGCTGCCGCCGAGCTGCCGGACTTCTTCGTGAACCACGTCCATGCCCACGCCACGCCCGGAGATCTGGGTGATTTTTTCGGCGGTGGAGAACCCCGGTTGCAGGATGAATTGCAGCACGTCGCGGTCGCTGATATCGCTGTCCGGGTGGAGTAATCCGCGCTTGATCGCCTTGCGTCGCACGGCGTCCAAAGGCACGCCGGCACCGTCGTCGCGGATGTCGAAAATGATGTCGCCGCCCTCTCGGGACAAATCCAGGGTGATCTTGCCTTGGGCCGGTTTACCCGCCGCGATACGCACCTCGGCCGATTCCAGGCCATGATCGACGGCGTTGCGCAGCATGTGTTCCAGCGGCGCGGCCATGCGTTCGAGGACGTTGCGGTCCATCTCGCCTTCGGCGTTGCCGACGATGAAGTCCACGTCCTTGCCCAGTTCGCTGGCGACCTGACGAACGATGCGCTTCAAACGCGGCAACATTCGCTCGAACGGCACCATGCGCGTACGCATCAGGCCTTCCTGCAATTCGGTGTTGATGCGGCCTTGCTGTTGCAGCAGGTTTTCCGCGTCCTGATTGCGCCGCTCGAGGGTTTCCTTGAGGTCAAGCAGGTCGGAGGCAGACTCGAACAGCGCCCGAGACAACTGTTGCAACTGCGAGTGACGGTCCATCTCCAGCGGGTCGAATTCTTCGTAGCCCAGGCGTTCAGCCTCAACTTGCTGACGGCTGAGAATCCGCCCCTGGGTTTCGGTATCGAGGCGGCGCAACTGGTCGCGCATGCGTTCGATGGTGGTTTCCATCTCGTTCAAGGCCACCCGTGCGTCGTTGACCTGTTGTTCGATGCGCCCACGGAAGATTGAAGTTTCGCCGGCCAGGTTGACCAGGTCGTCGAGCAACTCCGCCGAAACCTTGACCGTATCGGTGCCTTCCGGTTGCAGCGCGGTTGGCTCGGCTTTGGCCGCTACGGGTAGAGTCATGGGTGCCGATGTTTCGGGCACCGCCGGATGGCTGAAATTCTTGATCGCATCGATCAGCCGATCGGCCGGCGGCAATGGCTGACCGGCGCGTGTGGCGTCGAGCATCTGCGCCAGTCGGTCATGGCTGCGTTGCAACAGCGAGAATAACTCAGCGGTGGGTTGCAGCACGCCCGCCGACAAGCCTTCGTAGAGGAATTCCAGTTCATGGGCCAGGTCGCCAATCGGCACAATCTCCACCATCCGCGCGCCACCCTTGAGGGTGTGCAGATCGCGCAACAGTGTTTCCACTTCCTGGCGACTCGACGGCTCGGCCTGCCAGCGCAACAGTGCCGCGCCGGAGTTTTCAATGATGTCGAAACCTTCCTCGAGGAAGATATCCAGAAGCTCGGGATCATGGCCCGCCGAGTCATTGCTGACCGCTGGTTCGACCACCTCGACGCTGCCGGCATTGCCTTGGCGAAACTCACGAATGGCCGCGATCAACTCACCCGAATCACCCAATGGACGGTTGTGCTGCAACTGATCAAGGAACATGGCCAGTCGGTCATGGCTCTGTTGCAGCAACTGCGCCAGTGCTTCGCTGTGGCTGTAACGGCGGTCCACCAGGCCTTCGTAAAGGCTTTCAAGTTCATGGGCCAGATCGCCGACCGGCTCGACCTCGGCCATCCGCGCACCTCCCTTGAGGGTGTGCAAATCGCGCTGCAAGGACAACAGCGGCGCGGCGTTGTCCGGGTCACTCAGCCAACGTTGCAAGGCCTGGCCGGCGCTTTCGAGGATATCCACCGCTTCTTCAAGGAAGATCGAAACGATTTCGTCGTCCAGCTCCACCTGCGTCGCGCTCTGCTCCAGCTCGGCGGTGGCGCTGCCCAGTTCGCGGATGCTCAGGGTGCGGCTGCCGTCACTGCGAATCAGGCCCATGGAGGATGGATCGAGACTCTCATCGAGCAAGCCGCGCAAAGCCCGAACGCGCTCCGGTTGCGCAGTGACTTCCTGGCCGGCGGCCAGTTCATCGAGCATGTTGATCAGCGCTTCATGGGCACTTTGCGCATCGTGGAAAAACCTGTCGCTGACCGCCAGGCTGCTTTCTTCCACCGCGCCATAAAGGTCGAGCAATGCTTCGCAGAGCTCATCCACCGGATGCAGATCGGCTAGGTGCGCGCCTTCGCCGAGGGTGGTCAATTCATCCAGTAGCGCGCTGAGTTCCTGCCGCTCGCCGGGATGTTGCTGCCAGCGCTGTAACAGGCTTTCGGCGTCCAGCAGGATGTCCATGCCCTGGGCGAGGAAGTTGTTGATCAGTTGCGGATCGCGCTTGATGCGCTGCTTCGTATTGGGCGTGCTCAACAGGTTTTGCAGACGCTCGGCCAGCAATGCCTTGGTTCGCTCGATCAGCGAGCGAGCGTCGGGGATTTCAGCCAGCGGGTCGCTCTTGAGTTGTCGCAGCCCAAGGCGGAACAGCCCTTCGGCTTCCAGCAGCAATTCAACTTCGTCCAGATCGAGGGCAATCCGGTGCGCCTTGTACTCCCGGGTCAGTTCATCCAGCGACGCCGCCAACTCGGCAATCGGCAGTACGCCGGCCATCGAGGCGCTGCCCTTGAGCGTATGCAACGCCCGCTGCAACTCGTCGCTGGCCTGAAGCGGTACGTGTTCGGAGGCTTGGTCGAGGAAGCGATTGAGGCTGCTCAAATGGGTTTCGGCTTCGTTGCGGAAGATCTCCAGCAACAGTGGATCGAGCGCCGTGACATCCTGCACGTCCTCATCGGACACCGGTTTATCACCCTTGGCGAGGGCATGGGCGCGGGCGGCCAGTTGATCGACATCGTTGCGTTGACGCTGGGCATTGGCGGCGAACTCGGCCACCAGTTCCGGCAGCAGCTTCAGCGCATCGCCCACCAGTTGTTGCACCGCCGGCCCTGGGGAGACGCTATGCTCAAGCACGCGGTTGAGCAGGTTTTCTACCGCCCAGGCCAACTCACCCAGCACCAGCGCACGGACCATCCGGCCACTGCCTTTGAGGGTGTGGAAGGCCCGGCGCAATTCACTCAAGACCGATGTGCTGTCGGGGTTGGCCGACCAGCGCGGCAGATACTCCTCGAGAATTTCCAGCACCTCGTCAGTCTCTTCGAGGAAGACTTCCCGCAGCTCATCGTCTACCGGTTCTTCACCGGCGGGGGGCGGCAACAGGCTACCCGGCGTGGTCAGGGCTGGCGGGTTGACGGATGACACCGGGCTGGCCAACACATCGGCCAGAGACTGAACGGTTTCGGGGTCGTCCAGTTCCTGCATGTCCTGCATAACCAGGGCTTCACTGGGGCTGAGTACATCCTTGAGCATCGGCACCTGCTGTTCGCTGGGGAAGAAGCCGAGTGAGGCCAGGCCTTTTTCCGCGACGTCGAGCAGGTGTTCTCCCGGTGCTTCAGGGTCGTCGCTGAGGCGCTCCAGGTAATATTCGATGCTGGTGATCACGTCGGCCAAGCTGTCCAGTTGCTGCCAGCCGGGCTGGTCCGGGTCCACCAGCAGATGCTCGCGGATGAAGCCGTTGCAGGTCTCGACCAGGCTCGCCGCACGGGCCAACGGAATCATCGCCAACGCACCGCGCACCTGGGTCAGCAACGCCGGCAAGGGTTGCAAATGCTGGCGGTCCCAGTCGGCGTCGATGTAGTCGACGATCATGTCCTTGGCCTGTTGCAGGCAAATGCGCGCTTCCTTGATCACGATCTGATGGATCTGCGTCAGGTCGGTGGTCGGCAGACGGCTGTCTTCCTGGCTTTCCGGCTCCACGGTACCGACCATGCCGGCCAGGGTCGCTTCGACGTAGAGCAAGGCCCCGGCGACGTCCATGAGGGTCGCGTCGTTGGGTTCACGCTGGCCCTGAGCGAGGCTCAGCACCACCGCCAATTGATCGATGATGACCTTGCGCGGCTGGCCGAAACCGAGCACCGCCAAGGTATCGGCGATTTGCCGCAGGGGCGCCAGCAGGTTTTCGAGGTCCGAGGTGTGCTGGCGGTCGCTGCGCACGAACAGGTCCAGGCGCTCCTTGACCCGCACCAACTCTTCGCACAGCGCCGACAATACCGAACGCATGGCGTCGCGGTCAGGGCCGGCCAGCCGTGCCCGTTCTTCATCGACCATCGCGCCGTCGGGTAGCGCATCGTCAAGTGAGTAGCGATCTTTCATGGTCAGCATCTGCCCGGTGGGGTGTTCGGCCTTGGCAATATAGAACAACAAACTCTTGAGCAGCTCTGCCGGTGCCGGTTGATTGATGCCGGGCATGCCCTGTTCGAGCAAACGCTTGAGCTCTTTGTCGGCGTCCTTGAACAAGCTACGCAACGCCGGGCTGTTGGCGATCGAGCCATTGCGCATGCCCTCGACCAGTGCCGAAGCGACGTGCCATAACGGGCTCAGGGGCGCATTGCCGCACAGCGTTTCGAGACGCGCAAACACCCTGGCCAGATAACCGAAATGGGTTTCGTCATCCTGCTCGCGCAACAAACCGACCAGGGCCATCTGCAACATCTGCCGCAATTTGCGCAGCACATTCGGCAAGTCGGACGGTTCAAGCACTGCGAGGGCTTGCGGGCTCAGGGGCGCCAGCTCCGGCAGTTGTGGGCTGAACAAACTGGTTTCCGACAGCAGGCTTTCGCCGCGGGCACTGCGCAGGTCGTTGATCAATGGCAACACGACTAAAGGCAAGTCACGACGGGCGCCTTGCACTCGGTCGAGGTAGGTCGGCAATTGTCCCAAGGCGTGCAGCAACAGATGGATCGCCTCGTCGCGATGGCTGACGCGGTTCTGCTGCAAGGCGCTGGTCAGCTGCTCGATCTCTTCGGCGAGCAGGGCCGCGCCGTAAAACTCGACCATCTGCAAACTACCGTGTACCTGATGGACACAGGCCAGACACTCACTCAGCGTGTGCGTCGCCTGCGGGTCGTCGATCAGGGTTTCGATCGCCTGATGAGCCTGTTTCAGCGTTTCGGCAATCTCGCCTTTGACCCACTCGAGGGCCACATAGTCGTGCCGATCACCCATAACCACTCCAATCACCGCTCCAGTCAAAAAAAGCAAACACCCGTAGTCGGTTCAAGCTTTGTCCGCAGTCTGCGCTTTAGCGTCCGGCAAGGTGAAACCGGACACCGAACGCCGCAGCTGGCTGGCCATTTTCGCCAGGTTGCCAATGCTCTCGGCGGTGGCGGTGGAGCCGGACGAGGTTTGCGTGGTGATCTGCTGGATCACGTTCATCGTCAGGGAAATCTGGCCGGCCGACGAAGTCTGTTGCTGCGCGGCGTTGGAAATACTCTGGATCAATGCCGCGAGGGTCTTCGATACACCTTCGATTTCTTCCAGGGCCACCCCGGCATCCTGCGCCAGACGCGCGCCGCGCACCACTTCGGTGGTGGTCTGCTCCATGGAAATCACAGCTTCGTTGGTGTCGGTCTGAATCGCCCGCACCAGTGTTTCGATCTGCCGGGTCGCCGCTGACGAGCGCTCGGCCAAGCGCTGCACTTCATCGGCCACCACCGCAAAACCGCGCCCGGCGTCACCGGCCATGGACGCCTGAATGGCCGCGTTGAGGGCGAGGATGTTGGTCTGGTCGGCAATGTCATCGATCAGGCTGACAATGTCGCCGATTTCCTGAGAAGACTCCCCCAGCCGTTTGATGCGCTTGGCGGTGTCCTGAATCTGCTCGCGAATATTGTCCATGCCATGGATGGTGTTGTGCACCACTTCGTTGCCCTTGTTGGCGATCTCCACCGAGCGCTCGGCCACCGCAGAGGACTCAGCGGCGTTGGCCGAGACCTGATCGATGGACTGGGCCATGTCGTTGATGGCCGTGGAGGCTTCGGAAATCTGCTGCGCCTGATGCTCCGAGGCCTGGGCCAAGTGCATGGCGGTGGCCTGGGTTTCCTGCACGGCGGCGGCGACCTGGCCGGCGGTGAGGTTGATGGTCGCCACCAGATCGCGCAGTTGGTCGACGGAATAGTTGATCGAGTCAGCGATGGTCCCGGTGAAGTCTTCAGTCACCGAGGCGGTCACGGTCAGGTCGCCGTCGGCGAGGTCTTCGATTTCGTCCAGCAAACGCATGATCGCGTTCTGGTTGCGCTCGTTCTTCTCAGCGGTTTCACGCAGTTGACGGTTGGTTTCGCGCACCATCACCAGACCGATGAGGATGATCGATGTCAGTGCGAGCAAACCCAGCACGTAACCGCCGATGGTATCGGTGTTGCGCCCGCCGGCGAGGTTTTCGAAACGGCTGGCCAGGTGCGAGGCTTCATCGAGCAGGGTTTGCGACAGGGTGAAGATGTTGGTGGCCGATTCGCGGACCTTGAGCAGCTCCGGCGAGGTTTCGAGGATTTCGTCCACCGAACCCGACACGAATTCGAACAGTTCGGAAATCTCGGTCAACCGGGCGCGCGCATCACGGTCTTCGACCTGGCTGATTTTCAGTGCCGCATTGCCCTGAAGCATGCCGTTGAGCACTAGGCCGAAACGTGCCGCATCGCGACCGAAAGCGTCGGCCGCCTGCTGCGAATTTTCATCGCCGGACAGCACGGTGTTCACCGCACCGAGAATTCGCTCGGCCAACAGCGACTGACGCTGGGCCATCGCCACCTGAGTGGCGGGGGCGCCACGTTGCAGGAGGGTTTCGACGACCTTTTCATACTCGACCTGCAACTGTGGCACGGTTTCAGCCAGGGTCGCGGCGACTTGATGCAAGGACAAAACGGTCTGTTCGCTGGAGAGGATGGCGTCGGTGTTTTTCAGCAGACGCTCCCAATCCAGCTGCACGGCGCGCATTTCCGGGCGCACGGTGGACGGTGCCGGGGGCAGGCCGGTGGAGGGATCGCCTTTCTTCAGATAGCCCCAACGCTGGGCGAAGTCGTTGCGTGCATCGCTGAGCAACTTGAACGCCGCGGCCTTGCCGGCGGCGGCTTCGGTGGCGTTCTTGGCGATGCGTTGGGACAGCACACGCAGCTCACCGGCGTGGCCGATGTACTGTTTGTCGTAATTCGCCTGGGTGTTGAGGTACGCGAAGTTGGCGAACAGCAGCATGATGAAGACAATCAGCGCGATGAACAGCACGATGATCTGCGACCGACTGCGCGACCCTTCTGGCTTGCCTGTTTTAGCTTTTATCATCGGTCTTCGCCTGTTAACCAGCATCTGTGAACCTTGCCGAAGAACCCTGTGGGAGCGGGCTTGCTCGCGAAGGCGATGGGTCAGTCAGCATCAATGTTGAATGAATGACCGCTTTCGCGAGCAAGCCCGCTCCCACATTAAATCGGCGTCGCGCCGGTTATACGGCGACGTTCATGAATCCTTGCGACTGCGCCAACGCAAACGGGCTGAACACCTGCCACTTCTGCTCACGCTGAAACCGGCCTTTGACGAACGCCGACATCGGCCCTTGCAAGTCATCGGCCGGCACCGGCTCCAGACTGTCCTGGGCAAAGTGCTGCAAGCCGAAGACCTCATCGACCATCAACCCTGCAAACACGTCTTTGTGCTCCACCACCAATATCCGCCGTTGCTTGCGCAAGGCAGGCAGTTCATGGCCGGGTTCATAACCATAAAAAAAGCCATGCAAATCCATGATCGGCAGCAGGCGCCCGCGCAGGTTAGCCACGCCCTTGACCCAGGGTTTGACCCCCGGTAATTGTGTAACGCGCGGTTCGTGCAGGACTTCGCTGACTTCGCCCATGGGCGCGACGTACCAATGCTCGCCCAAGCGAAAGCCGATGCCGCTCCAACTGTCTTGTCGGGTCGGCTGGGACGGCAGGTCTGCCGCCAGCAGACGACAGCGCTGGTCAATCTGCAGCAGCAGTTCGAAAGCCGTCAGCGACTCGGTCATGACCGGACGATCAACCGGCCAGCACGTTGTTCAGGGTTTTGATCAGGGTGTCTTCGTCGACCGGTTTGGTCAGGTAGTCCTTGGCGCCCTGGCGCGTGCCCCAGACTTTGTCGGTTTCCTGATCCTTGGTGGTGATGATAATCACCGGAATGTGCCCGGTTTCCGGGTCTTTGGTGAGCTGACGGGTCGCCTGGAAACCATTAAGGCCGGGCATGACGATGTCCATCAGCACCGCGTCGGGTTTTTCCTGACGGGCCAGGGCCACGCCGTCGGCGCCGTTTTCGGCTTTCAACACCTCATGACCGTGCTTTTCGAGCATGCCGGTCAATTTGTACATTTCAGTCGGCGAGTCATCGACGATCAGAATACGTGCCATGGTCTTCCCCATTCTTGTCGACACCGGGCCCCATGGCCGAGCGTCACTGTGCGTGTCCTACTGCGGCGAAACGGCGGCGAAGCCCGGTACATGGGCCTGAATCGCGTTCAGCAGTTCTTCCTTGCTGAAAGGCTTGGTCAAAAACTGGTCGGAACCGACGATCCGGCCTTTGGCCTTGTCGAACAACCCGTCCTTGGACGACAGCATAATCACTGGCGTGGACTTGAACGCACTGTTGTTCTTGATTAAAGCGCAGGTCTGATAACCATCCAGACGCGGCATCATGATGTCGACAAAGATGATGCCGGGGTGATTGTCGGCAATCTTGGCCAGGGCATCGAAACCATCGATTGCGGTGATGACTTCACAGCCCACATTTTTCAACAGCGTTTCGGCGGTGCGACGAATCGTTTTCGAATCATCGATCACCATGACCTTCAAGGCGCTGGAATGCTGTTCCATAGTGGCTCTACCGTCGCCTTTGTGAATCAAATTGTCCGTTTACGGTTCATTGATCGCTCAAAACCCTTATTGATCAAGGGCCGAGCCTTTTTAGCACAGTCTCCCCCTCCAATCTATCGGGCGACCCTGGCGGTGGTTTTTCCTTGACCGGGAACACACTCAGCGCCACTCTGACGCCACTTTTTCACAACACTTTCCACCCCAATTTCGAGGAAAACCCCATGAGCGTTCGCGTCGGGATTGTCATGGATCCTATCGCCAGCATCTCCTATAAAAAGGATAGCTCGCTGGCCATGCTGCTGGCCGCGCAAAAGCGTGGCTGGGAACTGTTCTATATGGAACAGCGCGATTTGTATCAGGCCGAAGGCGAGGCTCGCGGGCGGATGCGTCCGCTGAAGGTGTTCGCCAACCCGGAAAAATGGTTTGAACTGGGCGCCGAAAGCGACGCGCTGCTGAGCAATCTGGACGTGATCCTGATGCGCAAGGATCCGCCGTTCGACATGGAATTCGTCTATTCCACGTACTTGCTGGAACAAGCGGAAAATGCCGGCGTACTGGTGGTCAACAAGCCGCAAAGCCTGCGTGACTGCAACGAAAAGCTGTTCGCCACGCTGTTCCCGCAGTGCACGCCGCCGACCATCGTCAGCCGTCGCCCGGACGTGTTGCGTGAATTTGCCGACCATCACGGCGACGTGATCCTCAAGCCGCTGGACGGCATGGGCGGCTCGTCGATCTTCCGTCACACCGCTGGCCACCCGAACCTGTCGGTGATCCTCGAAACCCTGACCTTGCATGGCCGTCAGCAGATCATGATTCAGGGTTACCTGCCGGCAATCGTTGATGGCGACAAGCGCATCCTGATGATCGACGGCGAGCCGGTGGATTACTGCCTGGCGCGGATTCCCGCGCTCGGTGAAACCCGTGGCAACCTCGCTGCCGGTGGCCGTGGCGAAGCCCGACCGCTGACCGAGAAAGATCGCTGGATCGCCGCGCAAGTCGGCCCGACCCTGCGTGAGAAGGGCCTGCTGTTCGTCGGTCTCGACGTAATCGGTGAGCATCTGACCGAAATTAACGTCACCAGCCCGACCTGCATTCGCGAGATCGATAACGCATTCGGCACCGACATTGGTGGCCTTTTGATGGATGCCATCGATCAGAAGCTCAAGACTCGTTGATCGAGAACAGGAGGGTCTGTTGACGTTTGGTAGCGAGCCGCGTTGCTGGGCCAAAGTGCGCGAGGCAAGACGCGGGATGCCGCCAATGGTCGTTCCCTTGGCAAATCCCGCAACGCAGCCTCGCGCACTTTGGCACGCAACCCGAAGGGACGGGGCCCACTGGGTGCAGGGCTGCGTTACTCGGAACTTATTTGGAACAACCAAACTGCGTTCCTCGCGCCTTGCCCTGCACCCAGTGGGCATCCGTCGCGGCCGCTACCAAACGTCAACAGACCCTCAGAAACAACCAACATTGCGTTATCATCCCCGGCTTGTAAAAAACGCGATGTTGGTTTTCTTGTTATGACACTCCCGTCCGATCTGCCCCCTGAACTCGCCCACCGTGGCGTGCGTCCGGCTGATCGCCTCGGTTTCACCCTGTTTCTGGCGGCGCTGATTCACCTGGCCTTGCTGTTGGGCGTCGGGTTCTCCATGGTCGAACCCAAGCAAATCAGTAGAACCCTGGAAATTACCCTCGCCACTTTCAAAAGCGAAAAGAAGCCTGATAAAGCTGATTTTCTCGCCCAGGAAAATCAGGAAGGCAGCGGTACCCTGGAGAAAAAGGCGGTTCCCAAGACCACTGAGGTCGCGCCATTCCAGGACAACAAGGTGCAGCAAGTCACCCCTCCGCCGGCGGCCAAGCCTCAAGTGCAGGAAGCCGCGCCCAAGGCGTCTGTGACCACCGTCGCGCCGAAACCGAAAAAAGCCGCAACCAAGACTGAAGAACCCAAACCCCTGACCAAACCCCAAGTGGCGGCACCGACGTTCGACAGCGCGCAGCTGTCCAGCGACATCGCCAGCCTGGAAGCGGAACTGGCCAGCGAACAACAGCTGTACGCCAAGCGCCCGCGCATTCACCGCTTGAGCGCCGCATCGACCATGCGCGACAAGGGTGCCTGGTACAAAGATGAATGGCGCAAGAAGGTCGAGCGCATCGGCAACCTCAACTACCCCGACGAAGCCCGGCGCAAACAGATTTACGGCAATTTGCGACTGATGGTCTCGATCAACCGCGACGGCTCGCTGTATGAAGTGCTGGTGCTGGAATCTTCCGGCCAGCCCCTGCTGGACCAGGCGGCGCAGCGCATCGTAAGGCTGGCGGCGCCGTTTGCACCGTTTACCGGGGATCTGTCAGACATTGACCGTCTGGAAATCATCCGCACCTGGAAGTTTGCGCGTGGGGACAAGCTCTCCAGTAATTGACCAGCACAAAACCCCTGTGGGAGCGGGCTTGCTCGCGAAGGCGTCGGGGCAGTCGACATCAATGTTGTATGTACCGCCCTCTTCGCGAGCAAGCTCGCTCCCACATTTGGTCTGTGCCGACTGCCAAATTGCGGCATCCTCGGCTTGTCAGTTCGCCCCTCCAACGCCACACTAGCGCTCATGAAGAACGTCAGCCCCAGCTACCTCAAGCATCACTTCCTGATCGCCATGCCTCACATGGCCGACCCGAACTTTGCGCACACCTTGACCTACATCGTCGAGCACACGGCCAATGGTGCCATGGGGCTGGTGGTCAACCGCCCGCAGGACCTGAACCTGGCCGATATCCTCGAGCAATTGCGCCCCGATATCGAACCGCCGTTGCTCTGCCAGCATGTGCCGATCTTTATTGGTGGCCCGGTGCAAACCGATCGCGGTTTTGTCCTGCACCCATCGGGTAAATCTTTTCAGGCGACCGTTGATCTGGAAGACGAGTTGTCCCTGTCGACCTCCCAGGACGTGCTGTTCGCCATCGCCGACGGCGTCGGCCCCGCGAAAAGCCTGATCACCCTCGGCTACGCCGGTTGGGAAGCCGGGCAATTGGAAGCCGAACTGGCCGACAATGCCTGGCTGACCTGCCCGTTCCATGCCGACATCCTGTTCAACACCAGCAGCGAATTGCGTCTTGAAGCGGCGGCCAAACACTTGGGCGTCAACCTCAGCCTGCTCACCAGCCAGGCGGGGCACGCCTGATGGCCCTGCGGTTGATTTTGGGTTTCGACTACGGCACCAAACAGATTGGCGTTGCGGTCGGTCAGGTGATTACCGGCCAGGCCCGCGAGCTGTGCACCTTGAAGGCGCAAAACGGCATTCCTGACTGGAATCAGGTCGAAGCCCTGATTAAAGAGTGGAAACCCGACGCTGTGGTGGTCGGCCTGCCGCTGAACATGGACGGCACACCCAGCGACATGTGCCTTCGGGCCGAGAAGTTCGCCCGACGCCTGAACGGACGCTACAACCTGCCCTTCTATACGCATGACGAGCGCCTGACCACCTTCGAGGCCAAGGGCGAACGCCTGGTCCGGGGCGGCCAGAAAGGCAGTTACCGCGACAACCCGGTCGATGCCATCGCCGCCGCGCTGCTGTTGCAAGGCTGGCTCGACGAAAACACCGCGCTGTTCGAATCCTGACCGCACCTAATTCTGAAGAGCCGCTGCGGCGTCTCCCTTAGCTACAACCCGAGCCACCACTCAAGCAACATCCGGCTCGGGACAAAGAAGGAGCAAATCATGAGCCTGCCCAATCCCGCCGAACTGATCAGCCAGATGGCGATCCGCCTCAAGGCTTATCTGGAAAACCGTGGCATCAACGAACCGCGTTACATCGGTATTCGGACCGGCGGCGTCTGGGTCGCGCAGGCGTTGCTCGATGAACTGGGCAGCGATTCGCCCCTGGGCACCCTGGACGTTTCGTTCTACCGCGATGACTTCAGCCAGAACGGCCTGCATCCGCAAGTACGCCCATCGGCGCTGCCGTTCGAGATCGAAGGCCAACACCTGGTACTGATTGATGACGTGCTGATGAGCGGTCGGACCATCCGCGCCGCGATGAACGAACTCTTCGACTACGGCCGCCCGGCCAGTGTGACGCTGGTATGCCTGCTGGACCTGGACGCCGGTGAGTTGCCGATCCGCCCGAACGTGGTTGGCGCGACCCTGTCGCTGGCGGCCCACGAACGGGTGAAGCTGTCCGGCCCGGAACTCAAGCTCGAACTTCAAGACCTCGCCCTTTAATTCGCCCTATTGAGAGTCCCCCTCGCGATGACGCCTCTAGAAACCAAGCGCCCGCTGCAGCTCAATGATCAGGGCCAGCTGCGCCACTTCCTCTCGCTCGACGGTTTGCGCCGCGAGCTGCTGACGGAAATCCTCGACACCGCCGACTCGTTCCTCGAAGTCGGCGCCCGGGCGGTAAAGAAAGTCCCGTTACTGCGCGGCAAGACCGTGTGCAACGTGTTCTTCGAGAACTCCACCCGCACCCGCACCACCTTTGAACTGGCAGCTCAGCGGCTGTCGGCCGACGTGATCACCCTGAACGTGTCCACGTCGTCGGCGAGCAAGGGCGAAACCCTGCTCGACACCTTGCGCAACCTGGAAGCCATGGCCGCCGACATGTTCGTCGTGCGTCACGGTGATTCCGGCGCGGCGCACTTCATCGCCGAGCATGTCTGCCCGCAAGTGGCGATTATCAACGGCGGCGACGGCCGTCACGCCCACCCGACCCAGGGCATGCTCGACATGCTCACTATTCGTCGGCACAAGGGCGGTTTCGAAAACCTTTCGGTGGCCATCGTCGGCGACATCCTGCACTCGCGGGTAGCGCGCTCGAACATGCTGGCCCTGAAAACCCTTGGCTGCCCGGACATCCGCGTGATCGCGCCGAAAACCCTGCTGCCGATCGGCATCGAGCAATACGGTGTGAAGGTCTACACCGACATGACCGAAGGCCTGAAAGACGTCGACGTGGTGATCATGCTGCGCCTGCAGCGTGAACGCATGACCGGCGGCCTGCTGCCGAGCGAAGGCGAGTTCTACCGCCTGTTCGGCCTGACCACCGCGCGCCTGGCCGGGGCCAAACCGGATTGCATCGTCATGCACCCGGGGCCGATCAACCGCGGGGTGGAAATTGAGTCGGCGGTGGCCGACGGCCCGCACTCGGTGATCCTCAACCAGGTGACCTACGGCATCGCGATTCGTATGGCCGTGCTGTCCATGGCCATGAGCGGGCAAACTGCCCAGCGCCAATTCGAGCAGGAGAACGCCCAGTGAAGCTCAGCATTCTCGGCGCACGCGTTATCGATCCGGCCAGCGGCCTGGATCAAGTGACTGATATCCACGTTGAAGCCTGCAAGATCGTCGCCCTTGGCGCCGCTCCGGCCGGTTTCGTTGCAGTAGACACCATCGACGCCAAGGGCCTGGTGGCGGCCCCGGGCCTGGTTGACCTGAACGTCGCCCTGCGCGAGCCGGGCTACAGCCGCAAAGGCTCGATCGCCAGCGAAACCCGCGCAGCTGCTGCCGGTGGCGTGACCAGCCTGTGCTGCCCACCCAAAACCAAACCGGTGCTGGACACTTCGGCTGTGGCCGAACTGATCCTCGACCGCGCTCGCGAAGCCGGCAACACCAAAGTCTTCCCGATCGGCGCCCTGAGCAAAGGCCTGGACGGCGAGCAGCTTGCAGAGCTCGTTGCGCTGCGCGATGCCGGCTGCGTAGCCTTCGGCAATGGCCTGGAGAGTTTCCGCAATACCCGCACCCTGTGCCGGGCGCTGGAATACGCGGCGACGTTCGACCTGACGGTGATTTTCAATTCGCAGGACCATGATCTGGCCGAAGGGGGCTTGGCTCACGAAGGCCCGACAGCGAGTTTCCTCGGTTTGCCGGGCATTCCAGAAACCGCCGAAACCGTGGCTCTGGCCCGGGATCTGCTGCTGGTCGAGCAAAGCGGCGTGCGTGCGCACTTCAGCCAGCTCACCAGCGCCCGCGGTGTGGCCCTGATCGCCCAGGCCCAGGCCCGTGGCCTGAAGGTCACGGCGGACGTGGCGCTATATCAGCTGATTCTCACCGACGAAGCGCTGATCGACTTCAGCAGCCTCTATCACGTCCAGCCGCCGCTGCGCACCCGCGCTGACCGCGACGGCCTGCGGGCAGCGGTGAAGTCGGGGGTGGTCTCGGCCATCTCCAGCCATCACCAGCCCCATGAACGCGATGCCAAACTGGCGCCGTTCGGTGCCACCGAGCCGGGTATCAGCAGTGTTGAGCTACTGCTGCCGCTGGCGATGACCTTGGTGGAAGACGGTTTGCTCGACTTGCCGACGCTGCTCGCACGCTTGGGCGCCGGTCCTGCCGAAGCGTTGCGCTTGCCGGCGGGCAAGCTGGCGGTGGGTGGGCCTGCAGATATCGTACTGTTCGACCCTGCGGCCTCGACCGTGGCCGGTGAGACCTGGCTGTCCAAGGGTGAAAACTGCCCGTTCATTGGCCATAGCTTGCCCGGTGTGGTGCGTTACACCCTGGTGGATGGGCGGATCAGCCACCAGGCTTAAACCCGCGTCGCTGCTATCGCGAGCAGTCTCGCTCCCACAAGGACCGCATAACCCTGTGGGAGCGAGCCTGCTCGCGATGACTTACTGGAAGGCGCCTCTATTCTGGGCATTGCGCACAGAAATCTGGTCATTCAACGTCCAGAAATCATACAACACCCCCAGAAAGAACAACCCGCCCGTCACCAGGTACAGCAACCCGCTGATCCACTTCCCCTGATACATCCGGTGCACACCGAAAACCCCGAGAAACGTCAGCAGAATCCACGCGACGTTGTATTCGATGGGGCCGGCGGTAAAGCGCAGGTCCGCTTCACGGTCCATGGCGGGGATCAGAAACAGGTCGATCAGCCAGCCGATACCCAGCAAACCGAAGGTAAAAAACCAGATCGTCCCGGTCACCGGCTTGCCGTAATAGAAGCGGTGAGCCCCGGTAAAACCGAAAATCCACAACAGGTAACCGATCACTTTGCTGTGTGTGTCTTGCTGTGAAGCGGGTTGTTGATAGGTGTTCATGGATGACCTCGACTCACACGATAGAGAAATATTCTTGAATTCTTTGTGACTTTTTTACAGGTGGCCGACATACGGCAAATGCTACCTTCATTCCTGTCAAAGCCTTGTAATACCTGACTTTTGTCAGACAACTCGCGTCAATTTTGCCGCTTTTTAGTTCCGCGCCCCCCAGTCTGAATCGACCAACGGCCTCGGAAGGGCAAAAAAAGCTGTTATAAAGTTGCGCGTTCACACATATGAGCCTTGCCTAATGCGTCCATTTTTCAAGACATGGCTAACCATTTGCCTATTATTGCCCCTGGCCGCCCACGCCACCAATCGTGAGCAACGTCTTCCCAACGTTAATGGTTACACCCCAAAATCCCATGCTTCTGCTCCTTCGAGCAAAAACAAACAGACCGTAAAACGCTCCAGCCAACTGAGCGGCGTAAACAGCACGCTGGTCCCGCCGATGGCGACCAAGGAAAGCAGCAACGTACTGAGCCGCGCGGTAAACGTGCTCGGTACGCCTTATCGTTGGGGTGGCAGCACCCCAAGTAAAGGGTTCGATTGCAGCGGTCTGGTGAAATACGCGTTCAACGACGCCACGTTTGATCTGCCACGTACCTCTAACGCCATGGCCAGCGGTCATGGCGAGAAGGTCGATCGCAACGATCTGAAGCCTGGCGACCTGATTTTCTTCAAACTCAAGAGCCGCCGGGTCAATCATGTTGCCATCTACCTGGGCAACGACCGCTTCATCCACGCACCACGCCGTGGCAAGTCGGTGAGCATCGACACCCTGAAGAAACCGTATTGGGAAAGCCACTACGTGGTTGCCAAGCGGGTTCTGCCGAAAGAACAGAACGCATTGCGGGTTGTTCAGCGTTGATTTGAGCGCTCCGGAGCAGACCCGAAATCTGCTTTGAACATGATGGCCTCTTCGCGAGCAAGCCCGCTCCCACATTAGAATGCGTTCCAATGTGGGAGCGGGCTTGCTCGCGAAGGCGTCTATGAAAGCGCTACAACTCCCCCTTAAAAATTATCCGGCGACCGCGCCTTCTCCCGCGCATGCTCGCGGCTGATCACGCCCTTGGTCACCAGCTCTTTCAGGCACATATCCAGTGTCTGCATCCCCAGCGACCCTCCGGTCTGAATTGACGAGTACATCTGCGCCACCTTGTCTTCGCGGATCAGGTTACGGATCGCTGAAGTGCCAAGCATGATTTCGTGGGCGGCAACTCGTCCGCCACCGATTTTCTTGATCAATGTCTGCGACACCACCGCCAGCAACGATTCGGAGAGCATTGAGCGCACCATTGATTTCTCGTCGCCCGGAAACACGTCCACCACCCGGTCGATGGTTTTCGCCGCCGAAGTGGTGTGCAACGTGCCGAACACCAGGTGACCGGTCTCGGCGGCAGTCAATGCCAGCCGAATAGTCTCCAGATCACGCATTTCCCCTACCAGAATCACGTCCGGGTCTTCGCGCAGGGCTGAGCGCAGCGCCGTGGCGAAGCTGCGGGTATCGCGATGGACTTCGCGCTGATTGATCAGGCATTTGCGCGATTCGTGGACGAACTCGATGGGGTCTTCAATGGTGAGGATGTGGTGATGGCGATGGTTGTTCAGGTAATCGATCATCGCCGCCAGCGTAGTGGACTTGCCGGAACCGGTCGGACCGGTCACCAGCACCAGGCCCCGGGGCGCCTCGGTAATCTTGCGAAACACTTCCCCCATGCCCAGATCGTCCATGCTCAAGACCTTGGACGGGATGGTCCGGAATACCGCGCCGGCACCGCGATTCTGGTTGAAGGCATTGACCCGAAAACGCGCCACGCCGGGCACTTCGAAGGAAAAGTCGGTTTCAAGATGCTTCTCAAAGTCCACCCGCTGGAGGTCGTTCATGATGTCGTAGATCAGCTCATGCACCTCCTTGTGGTCCAGGGCCGGCAGGTTGATGCGTCGCACATCGCCATCGACACGGATCATCGGTGGCAGGCCGGCGGACAGGTGCAGGTCAGACGCGCCTTGTTTGGCGCTGAAAGCCAGCAGCTCAGTGATATCCATAGCGCTCCTCAATTCCAGTAGAATGCCGCGAACCTTCAGACCGCTGGCGCCTCTTGATGTCCACGATAGCAGACAACATTGCTCAGGTTAGTTCACGCATCCGTGCTGCCGCGCTCGCCGTCGGGCGCGACGAGCACACCATCCAGCTACTAGCCGTGAGCAAGACCAAGCCCGCCGAAGCCCTGCGGGAAGCGTATGCCGCCGGCCTGCGCGATTTTGGCGAGAACTACCTGCAGGAAGCCTTGAGCAAACAGCTCGAATTGGCCGACCTGCCCTTGATCTGGCACTTCATCGGCCCCATTCAATCGAACAAGACTCGCGCTATCGCCGAGCATTTCGACTGGGTGCATTCCGTGGATCGCTTGAAAATCGCACAACGCCTGTCCGAACAACGCCCTGCCGATTTGCCTCCATTGAACATCTGCATCCAGGTCAACGTCAGCGGCGAAGCCAGCAAGTCCGGCTGCACCCCGGCCGACCTGCCCGCCCTGGTCGATGCCATCAGCGCTCTACCGCATCTGAAATTGCGCGGGCTGATGGCGATTCCCGAGCCGACTGAAGATCGCGCCGCCCAGGATGCAGCCTTTGCTGCCGTGCAGAGCCTGCAAGCCAGCCTGAATCTGCCACTCGACACACTTTCCATGGGCATGAGCCACGACCTCGAGTCGGCCATTGCCCAGGGCGCCACTTGGGTTCGTATCGGTACGGCCCTGTTTGGCGCCCGCGGCTCTCAACAAGTGCATAGTCAGCCTCACCGTGGCTGACTCACCTCTCTCTATAAGGACCTGACATGAGCAAGACTCGTATTGCCTTTATCGGAGCCGGCAACATGGCCGCCAGCCTGATCGGCGGCCTGCGCGCCAAAGGTCTGGACGCCGCGCAAATCCGCGCCAGCGATCCGGGTGAAGAAACCCGTGCCCGCGTGAGCGCCGAACACGGCATCGAAGTGTTTGCCGAGAACGCCGAAGCCATTCAGGGCGTGGACGTGATCGTGCTGGCGGTCAAACCGCAGGCGATGAAAGCCGTTTGCGAAGCCATTCGCCCAAGCCTCAAGCCAAATCAACTGGTGGTCTCGATTGCGGCCGGCATCACCTGCGCCAGCATGAACAACTGGCTTGGCGCCCAGCCTATCGTGCGCTGCATGCCCAACACCCCGGCGCTGCTGCGCCAGGGCGTGAGCGGCTTGTACGCCACCGGCGAGGTGAGCTCCGAACAACGCCAACAGGCTGAGGAGCTGCTGTCGGCGGTTGGCATTGCCCTGTGGCTGGAAGAAGAACAGCAACTGGACGCGGTCACCGCCGTTTCCGGAAGCGGCCCTGCGTATTTCTTCCTGCTGATCGAAGCCATGACCGCTGCAGGTGTGAAGCTCGGCCTGCCAGCGGACATCGCCGCACAACTGACCGTGCAAACCGCTTTGGGCGCTGCACACATGGCAGTCGCAAGCGATGTCGACGCGGCTGAACTGCGTCGTCGCGTGACATCGCCTGCGGGCACCACCGAAGCGGCGATCAAGTCATTCCAGGCTGGCGGCTTCGAAGCCCTGGTAGAAAAAGCACTCGGCGCCGCTGCGCACCGCTCGGCCGAGATGGCTGAGCAACTCGGCCGCTAATCAGCTCTTACAAAGGAATCAATGATGCTCGGACTCAATGACGCTGCCATCTTCGTAATTAAAACCTTGGGCAGCCTGTACCTGCTGATCGTACTGCTGCGCTTTATCCTGCAATTGGTTCGGGCGAATTTTTACAACCCGCTCTGCCAGTTCATCGTGAAAGCCACTCAACCGTTGCTCAAGCCTCTGCGCCGGGTAATCCCGAGCATGTTCGGGCTGGACATGTCGTCACTGGTACTGGCGCTGATCGTGCAGATGGTGCTGATAGCGGTCATCCTGCTGCTCAAAGGCTTCATGGTTGACTGGCTGTTCTTGGTGCCTTGGGCACTGATCGCAATCTTCTCGCTGTTCTTGAGTATTCTGTTCTACGCAATGATCATCAGTGTGATTCTGTCCTGGGTCGCCCCGGGGAGTCACAATCCAGGCGCAGAGCTGGTCGCGCAGATTACTGAACCAGTGCTTGCGCCGTTCCGTCGGATCATTCCGAACCTGGGCGGTCTCGATATTTCGCCGATCTTCGCGTTTATCGCAATCCAGTTGGTGCAAAGCTGGCTGATCCCGCGCCTTGCGTACTATGCCCTCATGCCACAGGGGCTGCTCGGCCTGATCTGATGAGCTACTTTCGCTGGGACGGTGATGACCTGATTCTGGAGTGTCACCTGCAACCTGCGGCCCGCAGCGATGATTTCTGCGGGCTGCATGGCGATCGCCTGAAGATCCGCCTGACCGCACCGCCGGTTGAAGGCAAGGCCAATGCGTATCTGATGGCGTTTCTGGCCAAGGCGTTCGGGGTTTCCAAGAGTCAGGTGAGTTTGCTCAGCGGGGAGCTGAACCGGCAGAAACGGGTGCGGATTTGCTCGCCGAAGAAGCTGCCGGATTTGCAGGATCTGGTGCGCCCGGCAGGCTGACCGTGTCATCGCTCATCGCGAGCAGGCTCGCTCCCACAATGGAATGCGTCCCTGTGGGAGCGAGCCTGCTCGCGATTGCCGCGCCTCGGTCTACCTGGGGAAAAAACAGGCCCGGCCTTTGCTTGCCGCTAACCCCACCGGTCTTTAGACTTACGCCTCATTTCAATGAGAGCAGGGTCGATGCCAGCTGCCTTCCCCCCCGATTCTGTTGGTCTGGTGACGCCGCAAGTGGCGCACTTCAGTGAACCCCTGGCCTTGGCCTGCGGACGTTCGTTGCCCGCTTATGACCTGATATACGAAACCTACGGCACGCTGAACGCTACGGCGAGCAACGCGGTGCTGATCTGCCACGCCTTGTCCGGTCACCATCACGCTGCCGGCTTCCACAGCCCCGACGACCGCAAACCCGGTTGGTGGGACAGCTGCATCGGCCCCGGAAAACCGATCGACACCAACAAGTTCTTCGTGGTCAGCCTGAACAACTTGGGCGGCTGCAACGGTTCCACCGGCCCCAGCAGCATCAATCCGGAAACCGGCAAGCCGTTTGGCGCCGACTTCCCTGTGCTGACCGTGGAAGACTGGGTCCACAGCCAGGCACGCCTCGCCGACCTGCTCGGCATCCGCCAATGGGCGGCGGTGATCGGCGGCAGCCTCGGCGGCATGCAGGCCTTGCAGTGGACCATCACCTACCCGGACCGCGTGCGGCACTGCCTGGCGATCGCCTCGGCACCGAAACTGTCGGCGCAGAACATCGCATTCAACGAAGTCGCACGCCAGGCGATCCTCACCGACCCGGAGTTCCACGGCGGTTCGTTCCAGGAAGCGGGGGTGATCCCCAAGCGCGGGCTGATGCTGGCGCGGATGGTCGGGCACATCACGTACCTGTCCGACGACTCCATGGGCGAGAAATTCGGTCGCGGCCTGAAGAGCGAAAAGCTCAACTACGACTTCCACAGCGTCGAGTTTCAGGTCGAAAGCTACCTGCGGTATCAGGGCGAGGAGTTTTCCGGACGTTTCGACGCCAACACCTACCTGCTGATGACCAAGGCGCTGGACTACTTCGACCCGGCGGCGAACTTCGACAATGACCTGGCGAAAACCTTCGCCAATGCCCAGGCCAGGTTCTGCGTGATGTCCTTCACCACCGACTGGCGCTTCTCCCCTGCCCGCTCGCGGGAACTGGTGGACGCGCTGATGGCGGCCAGAAAAGACGTCTGCTACCTGGAGATCGACGCTCCGCAAGGCCACGATGCCTTCCTGATTCCGATCCCGCGTTATTTGCAGGCCTTCAGCAATTACATGAACCGTATAGCGCTTTGAGGAAGACATGAGAGCCGATCTGGAAATCATCCAGGAATGGATCCCCGCCGGCAGCCGCGTGCTCGACCTCGGTTGCGGTGACGGCGAGTTGCTGACCTGGCTGCGTGATCACAAACAGGTCACCGGCTATGGCCTGGAAAACGACCCGGACAACATCGCCGAGTGCGTGGCCAAGGGCATCAACGTCATCGAGCAAGATCTGGACAAGGGCCTGGGCAACTTTGCCAGCAACAGCTTCGACATCGTGGTCATGACCCAGGCCCTGCAAGCTGTGCACTACCCGGACAGGATCCTCGACGAAATGCTGCGGGTCGGTCGCCAGTGCATCATCACCTTCCCCAACTTCGGTCACTGGCGCTGCCGCTGGTACCTGGCGAGCAAGGGCCGGATGCCGGTTTCGGAGTTTCTGCCATACACCTGGTACAACACGCCGAACATCCACTTCTGCACTTTCGAAGACTTTGAAGCGCTGTGTCGCGAACGTGAAGCCAAGGTCATTGATCGGCTTGCCGTGGATCAACAGCATCGGCATGGGTGGGCCAGTAAGCTATGGCCTAATCTGTTAGGTGAGATCGGCATCTATCGCGTCAGCAGCCCCGGTCTGCCGGACCACAAGGTCGCGGTCTGAATCACGACACTTCGAGGAGAACGATCATGGGTCGTCTAGCACTGTTTTTACTTACTGCCTGCCTGAGCGTCACCGCCATGGCCGCCGACGTCATCAAGGGCGAGCGCAAGGAAACCTTTGGCGACGTGACGGTGCATTACAACACCTTCAATTCCACTTTCCTGACACCGGATATCGCCAAGGCGGCCGAGCTGACCCGCAGCAAGAATCAGGGCGTGATCAACGTTTCGGTACTCAAGGAAGGTAAACCACAGACGGCTCAGGTCAGCGGCACGGTCAAAGACCTGACCAGCCAAAGCATTCCGTTGAAGTTCAAACAGATCACTGAAACAGGCGCGGTGTACTACATCGCCCAGTTCCCGGTGGATCAGCAGGAAATCCGCACCTTTGACATCAAGGTGCAGACCGGCGACAAAACCAACACCATCAGCTTCCAACAAGAGCTTTTCCCCGGCCAATGATGAATTTCACGCAACTCGTACTGGCCAGCCATAACGCCGGCAAACTCAAGGAACTCCAGGCCATGCTCGGCGAATCGGTGCACTTGCGCTCGATCGGCGAGTTCAGCAGCGTCGAGCCTGAAGAAACCGGCCTGTCGTTCGTCGAGAACGCCATTCTCAAGGCCCGCAATGCCTCGCGCATTTCCGGTTTGCCGGCCTTGGCCGACGATTCGGGGCTGGCGGTGGATTTCCTCGGCGGTGCGCCAGGTATCTATTCGGCCCGTTACGCCGACGGCAAAGGCGATGCGGCGAACAACGCCAAACTGCTCGACGTGTTGAAAGAGGTGCCCGAAGCCGAGCGCGGTGCGCAGTTTGTCTGTGTGCTGGCGCTGGTGCGTCATGCCGACGATCCGTTGCCCATTCTCTGCGAAGGCCTGTGGCATGGGCGCATCCTGACCCAGGCCAGCGGCGAACACGGTTTTGGCTACGATCCGCTGTTCTGGGTGCCGGAGCGTGAATGCTCCAGCGCCGAGCTGAGCCCGAGTGACAAGAACCTCATCAGCCACCGCGCCCGTGCAATGGATCTGCTGCGCCAGCGTCTGGGCCTGAAATGACCCATGACTCGTCCGCGTCGCCGCTGATTTTCGGCGGCGCCGCACAATCGCCTCGAGCGGCCCTGCCCGTGCTGCCGCCCCTGGCGTTGTACATCCACATCCCGTGGTGTGTACGCAAATGCCCTTATTGCGACTTCAACTCCCACACCGCCAGCCCCGTGCTGCCGGAAGAAGAATATGTCGACGCCCTGCTGGCCGACCTCGATCAGGACCTGCATGCGGTTTATGGCCGTGAGCTGAGCTCGATCTTCTTCGGTGGCGGCACGCCGAGCCTGTTCAGTGCCGAGGCTCTGGGCCGTTTGCTCAAGGGTGTAGAGCAACGTATTCCGTTTGCCAATGACATCGAAATCACCCTGGAAGCCAACCCCGGGACGTTCGAGCAGGAGAAATTCCGCGCCTACCGGGCGCTGGGCATCAATCGCCTGTCGATCGGCATCCAGAGCTTTCAGGAAGAGAAACTCAAGGCACTGGGGCGGATTCACAACGGTGATGAAGCAGTTCGTGCCGCCGACATGGCCCGTCAGGCCGGCTTCGACAACTTCAATCTGGACTTGATGCATGGTTTGCCCGATCAGTCCCTGGACGATGCCCTGAACGATCTGCGCCAGGCCATTGCCCTGAAGCCGACCCATTTATCCTGGTATCAGCTGACGCTGGAACCGAACACGGTGTTCTGGAACCAGCCGCCGACGCTGCCGGAAGACGACACCCTGTGGGATATTCAGGAGGCCGGTCAGGCACTGTTGGCCGAACACGGTTACGCGCAATACGAAGTTTCGGCCTATGCCCAGCCCGGTCGTGCGGCGCGGCATAACCTCAATTACTGGAGTTTCGGCGACTTCATCGGCATCGGCGCCGGCGCCCACGGCAAGCTCAGCCATCCGGACGGGCGCATCGTGCGCACCTGGAAGACCCGCCTGCCGAAGGACTACCTCAACCCGGCCAAAAGCTTCCAGGCCGGCGAGAAAGCCCTGACCAACGAAGAACTGCCGTTCGAGTTCCTGATGAACGCCTTGCGCCTGACCGAGGGCGTCGAAGCGCGATTGTATCCGGAGCGCACCGGGCTGCCCCTGGAAAGCCTCGCCGAAGGCCGTCGCGAGGCCGAACAAAGTGGCTTGTTGCAGGTCGAACCGTCACGTCTGGCGGCCACGCTGCGCGGACAACTCTTTCTCAATGACTTGCTGCAGAATTTTCTGACATAAGGAAATCGAATGGATCTGGTACTCGACCTGCTCGCCACCGTGTCCCGCTGGAGCCGTAGCAACCTGTCGGAAATCTCTCTGGCGCTGGTGGGCTGTTTGCTGGTGCTGTTTGGCGCCGACATCAAAGGCTGGGTCGACCAACGCCTGGGCAGCATCGCCGGCGCCCTGCGCGTCCCGCTGATGGCCCTGCTGTGCATGGTCGGCAGCGGCGTGGCGCTGATCTATGCAACGCCATGGATCATCAAAGGCCTCGGCCAGTTCAACAACTACAGCCTGGCACCGGTGCTGTTGGTGGTGCTGGTGTTGATTGGCGTTGTAGCTGATCGCCGCTGATCTCCAAGCACAACACAAAACAAATGTGGGAGCGGGCTTGCTCGCGAAAGCGGTAGATCATTCAACAGTGATGTTGACTGATACGACGCCTTCGCGAGCAAGCCCGCTCCCACATTTGGTATTGCGTAGGGCTCAGGACTGTTTTTCGAACTTCAGATCCCACACGCCATGCCCAAGACGTTCGCCGCGGCGTTCGAACTTGGTGATCGGGCGTTCGGTCGGGCGCGGGACGCATTTGCCGTCTTCGGCAAGGTTGCGATAGCCCGGGGCGACGTTCATCACTTCCAGCATGTACTCGGCGTACGGTTCCCAGTCGGTGGCCATGTGCAACACACCGCCGACCTTCAACTTGCTGCGCACCAGTTCAGCGAATGACGCCTGAACGATACGACGCTTGTGGTGACGGCTCTTGTGCCACGGGTCCGGGAAAAACAGCATCAGGCGATCGAGGCTGTTGTCGGCAATGCAACGGTTGAGCACTTCGATCGCATCGCAATCGTAGACGCGCAGGTTGGTCAGGCCCTGAGTCAGCACGCCATTGAGCAGCGCGCCGACACCCGGACGGTGAACCTCAACGCCAATGAAATCCTGCTCCGGCGAGGCCGCAGCCATTTCCAGCAGCGAATGGCCCATGCCGAAGCCGATTTCCAGCGAGCGCGGTGCCGAGCGGCCGAACACCTGATCGAAGTCCACCGGCGCATCGGCCAAAGGCAGTACGAACAGCGGCGTACCTTGGTCCAGACCGCGTTGCTGGCCTTCGGTCATGCGCCCGGCGCGCATCACGAAACTCTTGATGCGGCGGTGTTGGCGCTCTTCGCCTTCTTCCGTCTGGATTGGCGTGTCGTTTGATTCAGTCATCAATGGCTCTTACTTGATCAGACCATCCAGCGGCGAGGAGGCGCTGGCATAGAGTTTTTTCGGCATGCGGCCGGCGAGGTAGGCCAGACGGCCCGCCACGATGGCGTGTTTCATGGCTTCGGCCATCATGATCGGCTGCTGGGCATGGGCGATGGCCGAGTTCATCAGCACCGCTTCGCAACCCAGTTCCATGGCGATGGTGGCGTCGGAGGCAGTACCGACACCGGCATCCACCAGCACCGGAATTTTCGCTTCTTCGAGGATGATCTGCAGGTTGTACGGGTTGCAGATCCCCAGGCCTGTGCCGATCAGACCGGCCAGCGGCATGACCGCGATGCAGCCGATCTCCACCAGTTGACGGGCAATGATCGGGTCATCGCTGGTGTACACCATCACGTCGAAACCTTCCTTGACCAGCACTTCGGCGGCCTTGAGGGTTTCGATCACGTTGGGGAACAGGGTTTTCTGATCCGCCAGCACTTCCAGCTTCACCAGGTTGTGGCCGCCGAGCAGCTCACGGGCCAGGCGGCAGGTACGCACAGCCTCGGTAGCGTCGAAGCAGCCGGCGGTGTTAGGCAGGAAGGTGTAGCGATCCGGTGACAGGACTTCGAGCAGGTTCGGTTCGCCCGGGTTCTGGCCGAGGTTGGTGCGGCGCACGGCGAAGGTGACGATCTCGGCACCCGAGGCTTCGATGGCCAGGCGGGTTTCTTCCATGTCGCGGTACTTGCCGGTGCCTACCAGCAAACGCGACTGGTAAGTACGACCGGCCAGGACGAAAGGCTTGTCGCTACGAACGATGCTCATGGGAAATCCTCTGTAGGGGTGAGGTTCTTGCAGAATTCTGTGCCCATTAGGGCCGGACGACTAGCCGCCGCCGATGGCATGGACCACTTCGATGGAATCGCCGTCGTTCAGCGTGGTTTCAGCGTGCTGGCTGCGCGGGACGATATCCAGATTGAGCTCGACCGCCACCCGGCGCCCGGTCAGCTCCAGACGGGTCAGCAGGGCCGCAACGGTTTCACCGTCGGGCAGTTCAAGGGATTCGCCGTTCAATTGAATGCGCATACCGAATGCCGCCATCATTTTTAGGGGCTGGCATTCTAGCCCGATCAGTCAGGCCGACCCAAGCCATTCGTCACGAAATGGACCGCGTGGTCAGCTCAACCGCCAAGCGGCAAGCCCCAGGCAAACCCAGCCGACCAGGAACGCCAGGCCACCGAAGGGCGTAACGATCCCGAGCTTGCTTATGCCCGTTATCGTCAGCAGGTACAGGCTGCCGGAAAACAACAGAATGCCAATAGCAAATGATGCGCCGGCCCAAGTAATCAGTCGACCGGGAATCTGCGTAGCGAGCAGCGCTACACCCAGCAGCGCCAAGGTATGCACCAGTTGATAGGTGACACCCGTATGGAAAATCGCCAGGTACTCGGCGCTCAGGCGGCTTTTCAGGCCATGGGCAGCGAATGCGCCCAAGGCAACTCCGGTGAAGCCGAAAAAAGCAGCCAGCATCAGGAAGCCACGCAACATGAAGAACTCCAGTCAGACTCGATCAACAGGGTCTGTATAATGGCCGGCTCAACGGGTTCGGCCAAGCCATCTCTATGCTGCAGTTAATTTTCCGCCGTTTCACGAAGGCCCTGCTCTGGTTCGCGGGCGGCAGCGTATTGCTGGTGTTGCTGTTTCGGGTGGTGCCACCACCGGGAACGGCGCTGATGGTCGAGCGCAAGGTCGAATCCTGGTTCGACGGCGAACCCATCGACCTGCAACGCACCTGGAAACCCTGGGACGAAATCTCCGACGACCTGAAAGTCGCAGTGATTGCCGGTGAGGATCAGAAGTTTCCCGAGCATTGGGGCTTTGATATCGGCGCGATTCAGGCGGCGTTTGCGCATAACGAACGCGGTGGCTCGATTCGTGGCGCCAGCACGCTAAGCCAGCAAGTGTCGAAGAACCTGTTTCTGTGGTCTGGCCGCAGCTGGCTGCGCAAAGGCCTGGAAGTCTGGTTTACCGGGCTGATCGAGGTGTTCTGGCCCAAGCAGCGGATTCTTGAGGTGTACCTCAACAGCGTCGAGTGGGATGAAGGCGTGTTTGGCGCCGAAGCGGCCGCCCGGCATCATTTTGGTGTGGGCGCTCGCTCGATATCCCGACAGCAGGCGAGTTTGCTGGCGGCGGTACTGCCGAACCCGCGGGTGTGGAGCGCCAGCCATCCAACCTCTTACGTTGCAAGACGGGCCGGGTGGATTCGCCAACAGATGAGTCAGTTGGGTGGGGACAGTTATCTGCTCGGGCTCAACGTTTCGCGCCGGGCGCCTTGGTCTCAATAACGCTAAAGCCCGCTCCCACATTGGTTCTGTGGTTAACAGGAATATTGGGCACCAACAAAAACGCCCCGATCAATGATCGGGGCGTTTTTTATTGCCGGTGCGCAGGTTACGCGGCGATCGACAGTTTGAGCTTGTTCATCGCGCTCTTCTCGAGCTGACGAATACGCTCGGCCGACACGTTGTACTTCTGCGCTAGGTCGTGCAGCGTGGCTTTTTCTTCTGCCAGCCAGCGCTGGTAGAGGATGTCGCGGCTGCGGTCGTCCAGCACTTCAAGCGCTTCGTGCAGGTTGTGGTTGGAGTTGTCGCTCCAATCGGCGTCTTCCAGTTGACGGGCCGGGTCGTACCGGTGGTCTTCCAGATAGTTGGCCGGCGACTGGAATGCACTGTCGTCGTCCGCTTCCGCAGCCGGGTCGAAAGCCATGTCATGGCCAGTCAGGCGACTTTCCATCTCGCGCACTTCCCGCGGCTCTACGCCGAGGCTTTCCGCCACGCGATGGACTTCCTCGTTGTTCAGCCAGGCCAGACGCTTCTTCTGGCTGCGCAGGTTGAAGAACAACTTGCGCTGAGCCTTGGTGGTCGCGACTTTCACGATCCGCCAGTTGCGCAGGATGAACTCGTGGATTTCCGCCTTGATCCAGTGCACCGCAAAGGACACCAGGCGTACACCCATTTCCGGGTTGAAACGCTTGACCGCTTTCATCAGGCCGACGTTGCCTTCCTGGATCAGGTCAGCCTGGGCCAGGCCGTAGCCGGAATAGCTACGGGCAATGTGTACGACAAAACGCAGGTGGGCGAGCACCATCTGCCGAGCCGCCCCCAAATCCTGCTCATAATAGAGACTCTCGGCCAGTTCACGCTCCTGCTCCGGTGTCAGCAATGGAATGCTGTTCACCGTGTGCACATAGGCCTCCAGGTTCGCACCCGGGACCAGAGCATATGCAGGCTGCAAAGAATTGGTCATACGAAAAAACCTCCGACTTACATAACTCGTGCAGTTCAGCACTGCGAAAATTGACCGGAAACCAAAAGACAAGTTCCCATAAACGCTGAAAGGTCAATACGAGCAAAATGATATTACTTTGGCGCAAGCTCCCGCAGGTGGCGTGCGACTGCAATCCATGCACCGATATACCCCAACAGCACCGCGCCAAGCAAGAGCGATAGACCGTCGGCAACTGGCACTCCGGCCAGCGCAAAATCACTGCCGTACAAACCGGCCAGCCCAACCACCGCGTCGTTCAGCCAGTTCAGGCCGAACGCCAATACACCCCAGGCAAAAATCCCCGCACCGAAGCCATAAAGTGCACCCATATACAGAAAGGGCCTGCGCACATAGCTGTCAGTGCCGCCGACGAGTTTAATCACTTCTATCTCTGTGCGGCGGTTTTCAATATGAAGACGAATGGTATTGCCTATCACCAAAAGTAATGCAGAAACCAAAAGCACCGTCAGACCGAAGACAAAACGATCGCCCAGCTTGAGGATGGCTGCCAGACGCTCGACCCAGACTAGATCAAGTTGCGCCTGTTGTACCTTCGGCAATTCGGAAAGTTTTTGTCTCAATGCTTCAAGCGTGGGCTTGTCGACCTCGTTCGGGGTCACCAGGACCACGCCCGGCAGCGGGTTTTCCGGGAGTTCCTTGAGCGCTTCGCCCAGTCCGGACTGCTGCTGAAACTCTTCCAGCGCCTGATCGCGACCCACGTATTCGGCCTCGGCCACACCCGGCATACCCTTGATCTGCTCACGCAACGACTCGCCCTGCTCAGGGCTGGCATCGAGTTGCAGGTACAGGGAAATCTGCGCCGCACGCTGCCAGGAACCGCCAAGACGCTCGACGTTACTTAGCAAAAGTGACAGGCCCATCGGCAAGCTGAGGGCAACTGCCATCACCATGCAGGTGAAAAAGCTGCCTATCGGGTGTTTACCCAAGCGGCGCAAGCTGTCCAGCAGACTGGCACGATGGCTTTCGACCCAGGCACGGAACAGCGTAGAGAAATCCGGGCCATCGTCATCGTCGCGCTTTTTCTTCTGCGGCTGCGGATCGGCGGGTTTCGGGGCTACGCGCTCGGAAACCTTGGGGCTACGTGTTGCACTCATACGCCAGCCTCCCCATCGCCGATCAATCGGCCACGCTGCAGGGTGAGCATGCGGTGACGCATGCGGGCAATCAGTGCCAGGTCGTGACTGGCGATCAGCACGCTGGTACCCAAACGGTTGATGTCTTCGAACACGCCCATGATTTCTGCCGCCAGACGCGGGTCGAGGTTACCGGTCGGTTCATCCGCCAGCAGCAAGGCCGGACGGTGAACGATGGCGCGAGCGATGCCGACGCGCTGTTGCTGGCCAGTGGACAGGTCGCCGGGGTAGAGATCGGTTTTGTCCGAGAGCGCCACGCGCTCCAGGGCCGAGTCCACGCGCTTGGCGACTTCGGCCTTGGACAGGCCAAGGATCTGCAGCGGCAATGCGACGTTGTTGAACACCGTGCGATCGAACAGCAGTTGGTGATTCTGGAACACCACGCCGATTTGACGGCGCAGGAATGGAATCTGCGCATTGCTGATGGTGCTCAGGTCTTGCCCTGCCAGCAGCAATTTGCCGGTGGTCGGACGCTCCATGGCCAGCAACAGCCGCAACAAGGTGCTTTTACCGGCGCCGGAATGGCCGGTGACAAACAAGAATTCGCCCCGACGGACTCGAAAGCTCAGCTCATGCAAGCCGACGTGACCATTCGGGTAGCGTTTACCGACCTGTTCGAAACGAATCATGAACGCTCCCGCTCGGCAAACAATGCCTGGACAAAGGGTTCTGCTTCAAAAGTACGCAAATCGTCGATGCCTTCGCCGACGCCGATATAGCGAATCGGCAAGCCAAACTGCTTGGCCAGGGCGAAAATCACCCCGCCCTTGGCAGTGCCATCGAGTTTGGTCAGCGCCAGGCCAGTCAGTTCGACGGTCTGGTTGAATTGCTTGGCCTGGTTGATGGCGTTCTGGCCGGTACCGGCGTCGAGCACCAACAGCACTTCGTGCGGCGCATCGGCGTCGAGCTTGCCGATAACCCGGCGAACTTTTTTCAGTTCTTCCATCAGGTTGTCTTTGGTGTGCAAACGACCGGCGGTGTCGGCGATCAGCACGTCAATGCCACGGGCCTTGGCGGCCTGTACAGCATCGAAGATGACCGAAGCCGAATCGGCGCCGGTGTGCTGGGCGATCACCGGAATCTTGTTGCGCTCACCCCAGACCTGCAGCTGCTCCACCGCAGCGGCGCGGAAAGTATCACCGGCGGCGAGCATGACTTTCTTGCCTTCCAGTTGCAGCTTCTTCGCCAGTTTGCCGATGGTGGTGGTCTTGCCGGCGCCGTTGACGCCCACCACCAGAATCACGAACGGCTTGTTCTGCGAGGTGATTTTCAGCGGCTGCTCGACGGGCTTGAGCATCGCTGCCAGTTCGGCTTGCAGGGATTTGTACAACGCATCGGCATCGGCCAGCTCTTTGCGGGCGACTTTCTGGGTCAGGCGCTGAATGATCACCGACGTCGCTTCGACGCCGACATCGGCGGTCAGCAGACGGGTTTCGATGTCTTCGAGCAACTCGTCATCGATGATTTTCTTGCCGAGGAACAGGCTGGCCATGCCCTCGCCAATGCTGGCGCTGGTCTTGGACAAGCCTTGCTTGAGGCGAGCGAAGAAACCGGCCTTGGACTCTTCGGTACGCACAGGCTCGACCGGAGTTTCCACTGGAGCAACGGGCGTGGCGACAACAGGAACGATGACCGGTGCAGGTGCAGGTGCTTGAACAATCGGAGCAACCGGAGCAGGAGCAACAAATACCGATACTTCTGGCTCTGGAGCAACCGGCGCAGGCTCGGCCACGAACACAGGTTCAATGACCGGCTCAACCATTGGCGCCTGAACCGGTTCTGGAGCAAACGCAGTCGGGGCCGGAATCGGCGGAGTGAAGTGAGCTGCTTGCTCATCTTCGACCAGCGCCACCGGCTCTTCCGCCACCGGCAATGTCAGCCACGGCTCAGCGGCTGGCGTCAGCGGCAATGGGGCCACGACTTCGGTTTCAGGCGCAGGCTCAGGCTCAGGCTCAGGCTCGGCCGCAGATTGCAGCACCGGCTCGGCGATCGGCGCAGGCACTTCATCCATGACCGGCGCCGGTGTTGGCTCAGGAAGTGGTTGTGGCTGTTCGACAACGGGTTCCTGCGGCTTTTTGCGCAGCCATCCGAACAGGCTTTTCTTCTCACCAGCCGCAGCTGGGGTCTTCTTGTCGTCGTTGGAACCAAACATGGAGGACGGCTATCTCACGGTAGCGACGCGCCAAAGAGCGCCTCGGCAATAAATAATTCGATGCAGAACAGACTGCGATTCATCCAGCTTGTTCACGCGCAACATTTTGTCGAGGTGCCAACGGCACCTCAAAGGTTGATTAATACTAAGGACTGGAACGGCATCGTCGGCGAAAACGCAGAGTTTAGCTGACAAACTCAAAGCCCAAGCCGCAAACCCAAACAACCTACTGACCGATCAAAGGCCTGATAGGCGTGGCCGCCAGTAAAACGGATCAGTATCCTAGCACCTCCTCGCCCGCCTAGGCTAAGACCAAGCGGGCAGCCCCAAAGGTTTAAAAACGAATGAATGCTCTAGCCCGCCGCGCTGCAGGCCTGCTGTTCAGCACAGTTTGTCTGCCACTTTCAGCCCTGGCTGCCGATCCACAACCCACCCACGAATTCACCCTCGACAACGGCTTGAAGGTCGTCGTGCGCGAAGACCATCGTGCGCCGGTCGTCGTTTCCCAGGTCTGGTACAAGGTTGGCTCAAGCTATGAGACCCCGGGCCAGACCGGGCTGTCCCATGCGCTGGAACACATGATGTTCAAGGGCAGCGAGAAAGTCGGCCCCGGCGAAGCGTCGCTGATCCTGCGCGACCTCGGCGCCGAAGAGAACGCCTTCACCAGCGACGACTTCACCGCGTATTACCAAGTGCTGGCCCGTGACCGTCTGGGCGTGGCCTTCGAGCTGGAAGCCGACCGCATGGCCAATCTGCGCCTGCCAGCCGACGAGTTCACCCGCGAGATCGAGGTGATCAAGGAAGAACGTCGCCTGCGCACCGACGACAAGCCGATGTCCAAGGCCTACGAGCGCTTCATGGCCATGGCCTACCCCGCCAGCGGTTATCACACGCCGACCATCGGCTGGATGGCGGACCTCGACCGCATGAAGATCGAAGAACTGCGCCACTGGTATCAATCCTGGTATGTGCCGAACAACGCTACCCTGGTAGTGGTTGGTGACGTGACTCCGGACGAAGTCAAAACCCTGGCCCAGCGTTACTTCGGCCCGATCGCCAAGCGCGACGTGCCACCCGCGAAAATCCCGCTGGAGCTGGCCGAGCCCGGCGAACGGAAAATCACCCTGCATGTGCAGACCCAATTGCCGAGCCTGATGCTGGCCTTCAACGTACCGAGCATCGCCACCGCCGAAGACAAGCGTTCGGTGAACGCTCTGCGCCTGATCTCCGCACTGCTCGACGGCGGCTACAGCGGCCGGATCCCGACGCAACTGGAACGCGGTGAAGAGCTGGTGTCCGGCGGTTCGTCGAGCTACGACGCCTATACCCGTGGCGACAGCCTGTTCACTTTGTCGGCCACGCCGAACACTCAGAAGAAGAAAACCATGGCCCAGGCGGAAGCCGGCCTGTGGAAACTGCTTGAACAGCTGAAAACCACGGCGCCGTCCACTGAAGAACTGGAGCGGGTGCGAGCGCAGGTCATTGCCGGCCTGGTCTACGAGCGTGACTCGATCACCAGCCAGGCCACCGCCATCGGCCAACTGGAAACCGTCGGCTTGTCCTGGAAACTGATGGACACCGAACTCGCCGACCTGGAAAGCGTGACCCCGCAAGACATCCAGAAGGCCGCCAAGCTGTATTTCACCCGCGCACGTCTCAGCGTCGCCCATGTACTGCCAGAGGAGACGACTCATGAGTGAGCGTAAAAAACCACGCCTGGCCCTGATCGGCCTGGTCGTCATTGCACTGCTCGGGTCTGCCGCCTTCTATTTCTCCAAGTCTGACGAAACCAGCGCCAGCGAAGCCCTCGACAAAGCCAAGTCCAGCCAGAAGTTGCAATCGTTGGCAGAACTCGACGGCAAGGCCCCAAGCCATCGCTCGCTGAACGTGCAGACCTGGAACACCGCCGAAGGCGCCAAGGTGCTGTTCGTCGAAGCCCGTGAGCTGCCGATGTTCGATATGCGCCTGACTTTCGCCGCCGGTAGCAGCCAGGATGGCGATGCACCCGGCCTGGCACTGTTGACCAACGCCATGCTCAACGAAGGTGTGGCCGGCAAAGACGTCGGCGCTATCGCCCAAGGCTTCGAAGGCCTGGGGGCCGACTTCGGTAACGGTGCCTATAAAGACATGGCGATTGCCTCGCTGCGCAGCCTCAGTGCCGCGGACAAACGCGAGCCTGCCTTGAAGCTGTTTGCTGAAGTCGTCGGCAAACCGACCTTCCCCGCCGACTCGTTTGCCCGCATCAAGAACCAGATGCTGGCCGGCTTCGAATACCAGAAACAGAACCCCGGCAAACTCGCCAGCCTGGAGCTGATGAACCGCTTGTATGGCGATCACCCGTACGCGCATTCCAGCGACGGCACGGCGAAAAGCATTCCACCGATCACCTTGGCGCAGTTGCGGGCCTTCCATCAGAAAGCCTACGCCGCCGGTAACGTGGTGATTGCGCTGGTGGGCGATTTGTCGCGCGCCGACGCCGAGGCGGTTGCCGCACAAGTGTCCGCCGATCTGCCAAAAGGGCCGGCCCTGGCGAAAATCGAGCAACCGACCGACCCCAAGTCCAGCATCGGCCATATCGAGTTTCCGTCCAAGCAAACCAACCTGATGATCGCGCAACTGGGCATCGACCGTGACGATCCGGATTACGCAGCGCTGTCCCTGGGCAATCAGATCCTTGGCGGCGGTGGTTTCGGCACCCGCTTGATGAGTGAAGTGCGCGAGAAGCGCGGCCTGGCCTATGGCGTGTATTCGGGTTTCAGCCCGATGCAGGTTCGCGGCCCGTTCATGATCAACCTGCAAACCCGCGCCGAGATGAGCGAAGGCACGCTGAAACTGGTGCAGGACGTGCTCGCCGACTACCTTAAAACCGGCCCTACCCAGAAAGAACTCGACGACGCCAAGCGTGAATTGGCCGGCAGCTTCCCGCTGTCCACCGCCAGTAACGCCGATATCGTCGGGCAGCTCGGCGCCATGGGTTTTTACAACTTGCCGCTGAGCTACCTGGAAGACTTCATGCAGCAGTCCCAGAGCCTGACCGTCGAGCAAGTCAAAACCGCATTGAACAAACACCTGAGCACGGACAAACTGGTCATCGTCAGCGCTGGCCCGACCGTGCCACAAAAGCCGTTACCGGCCCCATCTGACAAACCTGCCGAGCAACCGCTCGGGGTTCCGGAGCATTAATGGCCCGTCCATCGCGCCCTAAAAAACCTGTTCACAACGTGCATAATGGCGTGAATCAACTGCGCATCATCGGCGGTGAATGGGGCAGCCGAAAGCTGAGCTTCCCCGATGCGCCAGGCTTGCGCCCAACGCCGGACCGAGTCCGTGAAACCCTGTTCAACTGGCTCGCGCCTTATGTCGCCGGGGCCAAGGTACTCGACCCCTTTGCCGGTAGCGGCGCGTTGTTTCTCGAGGCTTTGTCCCGTGGCGCAGCAATGGGCCAGGCGCTGGATGCCAGCAACATCGCGGTAGCGAGCATCAAGGAACATCTGGGCACCCTGCGCTGCACCACCGGCCAGGTACAGACTGCCGACGCGTTGCGCTATCTGGAAACCCAACCGGCAACGGCATTCGACCTGGTGTTTCTCGACCCGCCGTTTAATCAGAATCTGTTGCCGGCCGTTTGCACTTTGCTCGAAGAGCGTCATTGGCTGAGTGACGATGCGTGGGTCTACACTGAAAGCGAAACGGCACCGTCGATATTGGGTTTGCCAGAAAATTGGCGCCTGCATCGGGAGCAAAAATCCGGACGGGTGTATTACGCGTTGTGGCAACGTATGGCAGGGATCGCCGGTTAGTCCGGCCTGTAAAAACGGTGCGAAGCTCAGTCAGTTAACGCTGCGGGTAAGCACCGCTGCATCGAGAGCAATCGTGTCCCATCTGCCAGAACATTTCACCCCCCGTTTCAACCCCGCCTACGGCCTGGGCAATCCGCACTTACAAACCTTGTGGGGACCGCTATGGCGCAAAACCACACACCTGGACCGCGAGCGCGAACGCTTATGGCTCGAAGACGGTGATTTCCTTGATCTGGACTGGCATGGCCCCCACAGCGCAAATGTGCCACTGGTGCTGGTGCTGCATGGCCTGACCGGCTCATCGAATTCACCTTACGTGGCCGGCGTACAGAAGGCACTGGGCGCCCAGGGTTGGGCCAGTGTCGCGCTGAACTGGCGAGGCTGTTCCGGCGAACCCAATCTGTTGCCGCGCAGTTACCATTCCGGGGCCAGTGAAGACCTGGCCGAAACCATCAAGCACCTGCGGACCCAACGCCCCCTCGCACCGCTGTATGCGGTCGGTTATTCCATGGGTGGCAACGTGTTGCTCAAACACCTGGGCGAAACCGGTAGCAACAGCGGTGTACTCGGCGCGGTGGCGGTGTCGGTGCCGTTTCGGCTCGATCAATGTGCCGATCGTATCAGCCAGGGTTTTTCAAAATTCTATCAAGCGCATTTCATGCGGGAGATGGTCGCCTACATCAAGAACAAGCAGCGCAGATTCCAGCATGAAGGGCATCAGGATGGCTTGGCTGCATTGGCGGCGCTGGGCTCGCTGGAGAATATGCGCACCTTCTGGGAGTTCGATGGCCGGGTCACCGCGCCGCTGAATGGTTTCGCCGATGCCGCGGATTATTATCGTCGTGCTTCGAGTCGTTATTTCCTTGGGGAAATTCGCACACCGACCCTGATTATCCAGGCGGCCGACGACCCATTTGTCTTTCCTCATAGCCTGCCGCAAGCCGACGAATTGTCTGCCTGCACCCAATTCGAGTTGCAGGCCAAGGGCGGGCATGTCGGCTTCGTCGAGGGCTCGTTCCGGCAACCGGGTTACTACCTGGAACGGCGCATTCCCCAATGGCTCGCCACCACAGGGCGCAAGTAGAGCATGGGTTCGGATCAGGGCGAGTCGATCCACTTCTGGCAAACGGCGCCGTTGGCCGGGGTCGAGTTGTTGTCCGCACGCTACATCGAACAGCGCTTCGCCCCCCATGTGCATGACGGCTATGTGATCGGCATGATCATGGCCGGTGCCCAGCGTTATCGCTATCGAGGCGTCGAACATCTGGCCGGCAGTGGCACACTGGTGCTGATCAACCCGGATGAACTGCACACCGGCCACAAAGGTACGGAAGACGGTTGGTTGTACCGGGCGTTTTATCCCGACAGCGGGCAGATTCTTTCATTGCTGGATGAGCTCGAACTGCCGACCGATACCCTGCCAGCGTTTGGCGCCACGTTGTATCGCGATCCGGATCTGGTGAAGGGGTTCTGCCAACTGCATTGCTTGCTGGAGAGTCCGTCCACGGCCCTGCAGCAGCAAACGGCCTGGCGGGAAATGATGCTGTCGCTGTTGCAACGTCACGCAGCCGTTCCGATCGCCAGAAAACCTGGCAAGGAACACCGGGCGGTGACCCTGGCCAAGGAGCTGCTGCAATCACGCTTGGCGGCGCCGCCCTCGCTGGAAGCACTGGCGGCGACGGTGAACCTGTCGCCCTTCCACTTCGCCCGAGTGTTCCGCAGAGCCACCGGCATGCCGCCACACACCTGGTTGATGCAGCAGCGTATCGCCCGGGCACGGGCGCTGTTACAGCGCGGCTGCCTGCCGCTGGAAGTCGCGACGCAGCTGGGTTTTGCCGACCAGAGTCATCTGAGTCGGCAATTCAAACAGGTTTACGGCGTAGGACCGGGGGCGTATCGCAGCGCTCGGCAGCTGCCTGGTTATGGATGACGAAGATCCAAATGTGGGAGCGGGCTTGCTCGCTCCCACATTGGTTTGGCGTTTACTCGCCCTTGGCGACGCCTCGCGCAGGATCGTTGATCCACTCGCTCCACGACCCGGCATACAACGCCCCCAACGGATAACCCGCCAGGCACAGAGCGAACAAGTTGTGGCAGGCGGTCACACCGGAACCGCAATACGCGACCAACTCTGTCGGTGAACGATCACCGAGCTTCGCGGCAAACCGCTGCTTGAGCTGTTCGGCCGGCAGGAACCGCCCGTCGCTGCCCAGGTTATCGGTGAACGCGGCACATTGTGCGCCGGGGATGTGCCCGGCAACCGGATCGATCGGTTCCACTTCGCCCTTGAAGCGCGGCAAGCCGCGGGCATCGAGCAAGGTCAGCGCGGGCTGGCCGAGACGCTGCTGGAGTTGTTCGGCGCTGAGCACCAACGAAGCATCCGGCGTCCCGGTAAAGGTGCCACGGGTAACCGACGGCGGATCAAGACTCAGGGGCAATCCGGCGGCGTGCCAGGCTTTCAGCCCGCCATCGAGAATGAACACGCCATCGCGCTTGCCCAGCCACGCCAGCAACCACCAGGCCCGCGCCGCGTAGGCGCCGGGACCGTCATCGTACAAAACCACTTCGCTGTCGGCGTTGATGCCCCAGGCTTGCAAGCGTTCGATCAAGTCGGCGGGTTCAGGCAATGGATGACGCCCGGTAACCCCCTTGACCACTGCACTGCTCAAATCACGCTCAAGATCGGCAAAGCTCGATCCGGCAATATGCCCTTCGGCGTAGCTGCGCTGCCCGTAATCAGGGTCTTCGAGGGCAAAACGACAATCCAGAATCACCAGCCCCGGCGTCTCCTTTTTCAGGTCCAACGCTTGCGGGCTGATCAGTTGCGCAATGGGCATAACGAGCTCCTGTGATTTTGTCTGTCTGCAATCCTACTGCACTCTTTATCCCACTTCTTCCAACGCCTGGGCCAGCGGCACATAAAACTCTTCGAACAGTGCATTCACCGCATCGTGAGCTTGATCCGTGACGAACCCGGCCTCCAGCACCAGCACCTGATACACGCCCCGTTTGATCGCCTGTTCGCTCAGATGGTTGGAGTTTTCGCGCGTGGTGCACAGAAAACGCACCCACGACGTGAGGATGATCCAGGCATTGAGGGTCAGGGATTCGATCTGAACCTTGTCCATGCACAGAATGCCGGCCTCGACGAAGCCCGCGTAGATGTGTGTGCCCTGGATCAGGCAGCGCTGGGAAAAGCGCCGGTAACGGGCGGCCAGTTCGGGATCGCTGTCGAGCAAATGCTCGAGGTCGCGATGCAGGAAGCGGTAGCGCCACATGGCGGAGAGCAATTCCTTGAGGTAGAAGCGCTTGTCTTCGACTGTCGCGGCGCGGCCCTGGGGCGGGCGCAGGAAGCTGTCCACCAGGTTTTCGTACTCACTGAACAACACGGCGATGATCGCCTGCTTGTTGGGGAAGTGGTAGTACAGGTTGCCCGGGGAAATCTCCATATGGGCAGCAATGTGGTTGGTGCTGATACTGCGCTCGCCCTGTTGATTGAACAGCTCCAGGCTGTTCTGCACGATGCGCTCGCTGGTTTTGATCCGAGGGGCCATGGCTTGAGCTTTAATTCAGAGTGCGATGAGGGGCATCTTACGACCTATCCACGCATGGATAAAACAAAGCTGTACCAGAGCGTCATTTGACTTTCTAGAGCATAGACTCTAAAAAGTTCCCCATTACAATAAATCCGGAGCCGACCATGCCTGCTGACATCGCCTACCTGAAGAACCTGCAGCAGCCTCTGGACGAACTCCAAGCCCTGTTCGACGCTCAACGCGCGGCGTATGCAGCCAACCCGATGCCACCCGCGGCTCAGCGCCAGCAATGGCTAAAGGCGTTGAAGGACCTGCTGAGCAATGAGCGTCAGGCCCTGATCGACGCCATCAGCCAGGACTTCAGCCACCGCAGCGCCGATGAGACCCTGCTCGCCGAACTGATGCCCAGCCTGCACGGCATTCATTACGCCAGCCGGCACCTCAAAGGCTGGATGAAAACCTCGCGACGCAAAGTCGGCCTCGCCTTTCAGCCAGCATCGGCCAAAGTGGTTTATCAGCCGTTGGGCGTGGTCGGAGTGATCGTGCCGTGGAACTACCCGCTTTACCTGGCCATCGGGCCATTGGTGGGGGCGTTGTCGGCAGGCAATCGGGTGATGCTCAAACTCAGCGAATCGACCCCTGCCACCGGTTTGCTGCTCAAGGAATTGCTGGGGCGAGTTTTTCCTCAGGACCTGGTCTGCGTGGTGCTGGGCGAGGCTGATATCGGTGTGGCGTTCTCGCGGCTGCGTTTTGATCATTTATTGTTCACCGGCGCCACCAGCATCGGCAAACACGTGATGCGCGCGGCGGCCGAGAATCTGACCCCGGTGACCCTCGAACTGGGTGGCAAGTCCCCGGCCATCGTTTCCCGCGATGTGCCGCTCAAGGACGCCGCCGAACGCATCGCTTTCGGCAAGACCCTCAATGCAGGGCAAACCTGTGTCGCTCCGGACTATGTGCTGGTGCCGGAAGACCGCGTCGGCTCTTTCGTCGAAGCCTATCGTCAGGCGGTTCGCGGGTTTTATCCGACGCTGGCCGACAACAAGGACTACACCGCCATTATCAACGACCGGCAGCTGGCACGGCTCAACGGCTACCTCAGCGACGCCACCAGCAAGGGCGCGCTGCTGATTCCGCTGTTCGATCAAGGCCAGGGGCGACGCATGAGTCATAGCCTGCTGCTCAACGTCAGCGACGACATGACGGTGATGCAGGACGAAATCTTCGGCCCGTTGCTGCCGATCGTGCCGTACAAGGATCTCGACGAAGCATTTGCCTACATCAACCAACGCCCTCGTCCGCTGGCGCTGTATTACTTCGGCTACGACAAGCGCGAGCAAAACCGCGTCCTCCACGAAACCCATTCCGGTGGCGTTTGCCTCAATGACACCTTGCTGCACGTTGCCCAGGACGACATGCCGTTTGGCGGCATCGGTGCCTCGGGCATGGGTCACTACCACGGCCACGAAGGTTTCCTGACCTTCAGCAAGGCCAAAGGCGTGCTGATCAAACAGCGTTTCAATGCGGCGAAGCTGATCTATCCGCCCTACGGTAAATCCATTCAGAAACTGATCCAGAAGCTGTTTATCCGCTAACGATCATCACCGCCGGGTAATAACAATAATGAGCCCAAGCCTGTCCGACACACCCGCGCTGTCACGACGCGGCCTGCTTAAATTCAGCCTCGGCGCCAGTGCCTTTCTGGCCACGGCCGGATTAGGCGCGAGCCTCAGCGGCTGCTCGTCGAGCAACCCGGCCAGCGGTTTCGCGATTCTGCACAGCGGCGACGTGCTGTTTCTGCGGGCGGTGATCCCGGTGATGCTCGACGGTGCCGTGGCCGTCGAAAAAATGCCGGCCGCTGTCGCCGAGACCCTGCACTGCCTGGATAACGGCCTGAATCACTTGTCGCCGGAAATGCTCAAACTGACCCGGCAATTGTTCGATGTGTTGGGGATGAGCATTACTCGCGGCCCATTGACCGGGATCTGGGGCAGTTGGGAAAACGCCAGTGCCGGCGAGATCCGCCACTTTCTCGACCGTTGGGAAAACAGCTCGTTGAGCCTGCTGCGCATGGGCCATAGCTCGTTGCTGCAAATGGTGATGATGGCGTGGTACAGCCGGGCGGAGTCGTGGGTGCATTGCGGGTATCCGGGGCCGCCCACCGTTTGAAATCGTGGCGACCCTATCGCGAGCAGGCTCCCCCCCGAATCCAAAATAATAAGAGAACCCCAAACATGCCCGTACCCGATCCGTTCCGCGAAGGCCTGGCCCGTGGCTGGAAAACCTACAACGGCGCCCGGCTGACCCAGGACCTGACCCTCGAAGCGGACGTGGCGATCATCGGCAGCGGCGCCGGCGGCGGGACCACCGCCGAAATCCTCAGCGCCGCCGGCTACAAGGTATTGCTGATCGAAGAAGGCCCGCTCAAGACCAGCAGCGACTTCAAGATGCTCGAAGACCAGGCCTACACCAGCCTCTATCAGGAAGGCATCGGGCGCATGAGCAAGGACGGCGCGATCACCATCCTCCAGGGTCGGGCGGTGGGCGGCACTACGCTGATCAACTGGACCTCGAGCTTTCGCACCCCGGATCCGACCCTCGACCATTGGGCTAAAGAACACGACGTCATAGGCCACACACCGGCCGAGATGGCGCCCTGGTTCGAGAAAATGGAACAACGCCTGGGTGTCGCCCCGTGGATGGTGCCGCCCAACGCCAACAACGACGTCATCCGCAAAGGCTGCGAACAACTTGGCTACGCCTGGCATGTGATTCCGCGCAACGTGCGCGGCTGCTGGAACATCGGCTACTGCGGCATGGGTTGCCCGACCAACGCCAAGCAGTCGATGCTGGTCACGACCATCCCGGCGACCCTGGAGAAAGGTGGCGAGCTGCTCTATCTGGCCCGCGCCGAAAAGCTGTCGATCAAAGACGGCAAGGTTACGGGGCTACACTGTGTGGCGATGGATGAGCGTTGCGTTGCGCCTACCGGACGCACGATTACGGTCAAGGCGCGGCATTACGTGCTGGCTGGCGGCGGGATCAACAGCCCGGCGCTGCTATTGCGCTCCGAAGCGCCGGATCCTCACGAGCGACTGGGTAAACGAACATTCCTACACTTGGTAAACATGTCCGCCGGGCTGTTTGATGAAGTGATCAACCCGTTCTACGGCGCGCCGCAGTCGATCTATTCCGACCATTTCCAGTGGCAGGATGGCACCACTGGCAAGATGTCCTACAAACTTGAAGTTCCACCGCTCCACCCGGCGCTGGCCAGCACATTACTCGGCGGTTTTGGCACGGAAAGCGCCCGACATATGGAAAACCTGCCGCATACCCACGCCATGCTGGCGTTGCTGCGGGACGGTTTTCACCCGGACAGCCCTGGCGGGAGCGTTGAATTGCGCGGTGACGGCACACCGGTGCTCGACTATCAGGTTTCACCGTATGCCTGGGACGGGTTGCGCCGGGCTTTCCACAGCATGGCCGAGATCCAGTTCGCCGGGGGCGCCAACGCCGTGATGCCGATGCACGCCGACGCTCGTTACGTGAAAACCCTCACCGAAGCGCGCGCATTAATCGACGATTTGAGCCTTGAGTTGTACCGCACGCGCCTGGGCAGTGCTCATGTGATGGGCGGTTGTGCCATGGGTGAAGACCCGAAAAACACCGTGACCGATAGCCTCGGCCGACATCACCAATTGCGCAATCTGTCGATTCATGACGGCTCGCTTTTCCCCACCAGCATTGGCGCAAACCCACAATTGTCGGTCTACGGACTGACGGCTCAATTGGCGACTTCGCTGGCCGAACGTTTGAAAAACCCATGAAAACGCGGAATATTCCCATCGTCTATAGTGCTTTCTTACCCAAAAGGCGACTTGGCCGACCGGGAAGGCTGCGATACCATCCGACTCCCCAACGGACTCCCGCCAGGACGACGCGATGAACCGAGTGTTGTACCCAGGTACCTTCGACCCTATTACCAAGGGCCATGGCGATCTGGTCGAACGCGCCTCGCGCCTGTTCGATCATGTGATCATCGCCGTCGCCGCCAGCCCGAAAAAAAACCCGCTGTTTCCCCTGGAACAACGTGTGGAGCTGGCCCGCGAGGTCACCAAACATTTGCCGAACGTTGAAGTCGTCGGTTTCTCGACGTTGCTCGCGCACTTCGCCAAAGAGAAGAACGCCAACATATTCCTGCGTGGTTTGCGCGCGGTATCGGACTTCGAATACGAATTCCAGCTGGCCAACATGAACCGCCAACTGGCGCCGGATGTGGAAAGCCTGTTTCTTACCCCGTCCGAGCGTTATTCGTTCATTTCCTCGACGCTGGTTCGTGAAATCGCAGCCCTGGGCGGCGACATCACCAAGTTCGTCCACCCGGCGGTGGCCGACGCCCTCACCCTACGCTTTAAAAAGTAGGAGCTGCCGGAGGCTGCGATCTTTTACGGCTACCGCAATCTTCGATTGCTGCACTTGATCGCGCCCGCGTGCACTGCGGGCGCCAATGCGGCACAATTGTGCGCATTGATTTATTGCGCCCGGGCCTGCCGCCCCGGCTGGAGTTAGCATGTCCCTGATCATCACCGACGATTGCATCAACTGCGACGTCTGCGAACCCGAGTGCCCGAACGCCGCCATCTCCCAGGGCGAAGAGATCTACGTGATCGACCCGAACCTGTGCACACAATGTGTCGGCCACTACGACGAACCGCAGTGCCAGCAGGTCTGCCCGGTGGATTGCATCCCGCTGGACGAGGCTCATCCGGAGACTGAAGAACAGTTGATGGAAAAATATCGCAAGATTACCGGTAAGGCTTGAGTCTGACCGTTTTGTGTTGTCTTCCCGGGCTTCTTCGCAAGCAAGCCCGCTCCCACATTGAATCTGCGTCGTTCACAAATCCCATGTGGGAGCGGGCTTGCTCGCGAAGGCGTCATCAGCAGCACCGAAAACTTAACTGCCTCACTCCCGCTGCTCAAACCCCTCCCCGATACACCCCAGGCACCGCACAAATGCGGCTTTCGCCGGATCGACCACCAACGCCTGCCCTGCATCGCCAATACCGCCACCCAGCGCGGTAAACGGCAACGACACCACAAATGCCCCGGCACCGATCACCGTTGCCACCACCAATAACGGTCGGGCAATCAGTAAATCGCCAAGCATGGCGTAGGCTGGCGGGTTCTGGATGGTGTAACGCGGATCGCCGCTGCCGTTCTCGGCCGCCAGCGCGGACGCACCGACACTCAGCAGCAGCGCAACGACAAGGGTTCGAAACAGATTCATGGCACGGTCCTTCGGCTAGGCAGTGAGAACACTGACTATAGACCGTAGCCGATATCAGCTCTGACAGCGCGGACAAAAGACGCTGGCGCGCTGCCCAAGCTTGACTTCCCGCAGCCCTGTGCCACAGACCTTACAGTGTTCACCACCACGGCCGTACACAAACAGTTCCTGCTGAAAATAGCCCGGCTGGCCGTCGCCACCGATAAAGTCCCGCAACGTGGTGCCGCCACGCTCGATGGCGAGGGCCAGGATGCGTTTGATCTCGATCGCCAGCTTCAAATAGCGCCCCCGGGAAATGCTCTTGGCTTCACGGCGCGGGTCGATGCCGGCCGCAAACAACGCTTCGGTCGCATAGATATTGCCGACGCCGACCACCACCGCGTTATCCATGATGAACGGCTTGACCGCCATGGAACGCCCGCGGGATTGCTGGAACAGCCGCTCGCCGTCAAACAGATCGGTCAACGGCTCCGGCCCGAGGCGAATCAGCAGTTCGTGGTTCAGCGGGTCCAGGCTCCAGAGCATCGCGCCAAACCGCCGCGGATCGGTGTAGCGCAGGGCCAGGCCCGATTCCAGTTCAATGTCCACATGCTCATGCTTGGCCGCCGGCATACCGACTTCCACCAGCCGCAGATTCCCCGACATCCCCAAATGACTGATCAGCGTGCCGACTTCGGCATTGATCAGCAGGTACTTGGCGCGCCGCTCCACCAGCACGATGCGCTGGCCGGACAGCCGCACATCCAGGTCTTCGGGGATCGGCCAGCGCAGACGGCGCTCACGCACGATCACCCGGCTGACGCGCTGGCCTTCCAGGTGCGGTGCAATTCCGCGGCGGGTGGTTTCGACTTCCGGCAATTCAGGCATGGGGCTCTCGAATCAGGTGAGGTTCGACACTCAACGAGAGGCGAGGTCGCGAATCTCTTGTTTCTGGGTTTCGAAATCGTATTCCGATAGACCCATGTAATCGAGCACAAGAGGCCCGACACTGTTCCATTCATGGTCTTCAGACTGGTTGCCCAGCACCCGGAAGGAGGCGCAAATGTGCTCGGCCATCTTCAGGATCGCCAGCAAGTTTTTCAGCGGCGTGTTGCGCGACGACTCATCGCTGAAAATGGCCAGGGCGTTGTGATGGTTGGCAATGGCCTGAGTGACGTGTTCCGGCAGGCGCCAGGATTTGGCGGTGTAATACCCGACCACGGCGTGGTTGGTGTTGTATTGCTTGTTCTCGGTATCCACCACCCGGCATTCGGCGCTGGCGTTGCCATAGGCCTGTTCCAGCACTTTCATGTAGTCGGGGAATTTCTTGATCATCAGCGGAATGCCGCAATCGTGGAACAGGCCCAGCGCATAGGCTTCATCACCGGCCTGGACGCCGACGCGCTTGGCCAGGGTCAGGCACGTCATCGCCACGTCCTGCGCCGTGTCCCAGAAACGGTTGAGGGTGACGATCGCGTCGTCGTTCAGCTCGCCCTTGATCGACTGCGCATTGATCAGGTTGATGATCGAACGGCTGCCCAACAGGTTCACTGCCCGCTGGATCGCGGTGATCTTGTTACTCAAGCCGTAATACGGCGAGTTGACGATTTTCAGCAAGGCGCCGGACAGGCCTGGGTCCTGGGAGATCAGCTTCGCGATCACTTCCAGGTCCGGGTCGGGCATGTACTGCTCCATCTGCAGATCCACCATGATCTGCGGCTGGGGTGGCACACTGATGCCTTGCAGGGACTGTTGAATCTGTTCGGTCGTCAGCTCTTGGGACATAAGTACGCACTCCGGGTCAGGCGGGGATTCTAACCCTTAAAAAGATGGATCCGACAGTCAGTCAAGCGCATTCATGTGGGAGCGGGCTTGCTCGCGAAAGCGGCGTGTCAGTCGACATTAATGCTGCCTGGCACCCCGCTTTCGCGAGCAAGCCCGCTCCCACAGGTTCCGCACCTTACTGACTGCCCTCATCCGCGTTTCATCGACCACCAAACCCGCCACTCCCTCAACACGCTATACTCCCGCTCTTTTTTCCGGAGCGACGTCATGTCCCTGCCTAGCCTGCGCCTCAAAGCCAACGCCGACCGTCGCCTGCGGAACGGCCACTTGTGGGTCTATAGCAACGAAATCGATGTAGCCGCTACGCCTTTGCACGGTTTCAAGGCCGGCGACCAGGCGATCCTCGAAGCCGCCAGCGGCAAGCCGCTGGGCATCGTTGCCATGAGCCCGAACAACCTGATCTGCGCCCGCCTGCTGTCGCGCGACATCAAGTTGCCGCTGGACAAGTCGCTGCTGGTGCATCGCCTGAACGTTGCCCTGTCCCTGCGCGATCGCCTGTTCGACAAGCCGTTCTATCGCCTGGTCTACGGCGACTCCGACCTGCTGCCAGGCCTGGTAGTCGACCGTTTCGGCGACATCCTGGTAGTCCAGATCGCCTCGGCAACCATGGAAGCTCACAAAGACGACGTGATCGCGGCACTGACCCAAGTGCTCAAGCCAAGCGGCATTCTGTTCAAGAACGACTCCGCTGCTCGTGATGCCGAAGGCCTCAACCGCTATGTCGAAACCGTATTCGGCCTGGTGCCGGAATGGGTCGCGCTGGAAGAGAATGGCGTGAAATTCGAAGCGCCAGTCATCCAGGGGCAAAAAACCGGCTGGTTCTACGACCACCGGATGAACCGCGCGCGTCTGGCACCTTATGCCAAAGGCAAACGCGTACTGGACTTGTACAGCTACATCGGCGGCTGGGGCGTTCAAGCGGCAGCCTTCGGCGCCAGTGAAGTGTTCTGCGTCGACGCTTCGGCCTTCGCCCTCGACGGCGTCGAGCGCAACGCCGCACTAAACGGCGTCGCCGAAAAAATGACCTGCATCGAAGGCGACGTGTTCGAAGCCCTGAAGGAACTGAAAGCCAGCGAAGAGCGTTTCGACGTCATCGTGGCCGACCCTCCTGCCTTCATCAAACGCAAGAAAGACATGAAAAACGGTGAAGGCGCCTACCGTCGCCTGAACGAGCAAGCCATGCGCCTGCTTAGCAAGGACGGCATCCTGGTCAGCGCTTCGTGCTCGATGCACCTGCCGGAAGACGATCTGCAGAACATTCTGCTGACCAGCGCCCGTCACCTGGACCGCAACATCCAGATGCTGGAGCGCGGCGGTCAGGGCCCGGATCATCCGGTACACCCGGCCATTGCCGAGACCCGCTACATCAAGAGCATCACCTGCCGTCTGCTGCCAAACAGCTGAGTACGCTGGTTCGACGGGGAGCCAACAGGCTCTCCGTCAGCCGTTCTAACGCCACACCATCCACTCATCAGCCTCTGCTTCTTACTCTTGCGGTCCTACTGACTTGCAGGACGTTTCCCTGCATCTTTTATTTAAAAGAATATAACTTACAAACTTGCTCCCCCCCAGATCGCTCCGACAAAATTACTAGAATATTCCTACTTAATATCCCCTTGATAAGGGCTCATTACCGCCTATGATTGAGTTGTCACCGCGAAGTGACACTCACGATCAATGACAAGGAGTCAAAAAACATGAAAGCAATTACTCTGGAAACAAACAAAATCGCCAACCTGGCTTTTCTGGTTGCGCCAAAAACCCGCTAAGTAAATGAAACGCTGGGGAGTGCCGGCTACCCAGCGTTTTCTATAGCTATGCCCAGAGCGAGCGTCCATCATGCAGATAAATCCATACGTGTTCATACTTCCTCGTACGCCTAGCCTAATAGTCTGGGATTACAAGAATCACAAACAATTTGAACTTAATCTGGAATATTCAACCCGGCTTGCACAACTTATAAGCAACCCCAAACTGTATAACGACAGCAGCATAGTAGACACTCAACTTCTAAACTCCGGAATACTGACCACATCAATACAAGACACTATTGAATGGGGTTGGGATGAATTGTCGAAAATATTCCATATCGGCACCAAGAACATTCCCTGCGAACATGCTCCTCAGAATATTCATGAATGGTCGAGATACTATCTGGATCATTGCACCGAAGTCCTGGACGCACCCGCGCCGGACGCCAGACTCACAGAACGCCAGGCACGCGAACTAATTGCCCTGCCAAAACCTTTCTGCCTGCCGGAGGGTTCTCTTGCCAACGTCCTGATAGGCCGAAAAACCTGCCGCACCTTCACGGATGAAGCGGTTTCACTGAAAGATGTCGGCACACTGCTTTACCTGTCCCTGGGCTACTTGCATGAGCGCGAAAATGACGTCGACGAAACCATTGTCGAAGGCCTCGGTGCCCGACGCAGCAGTCCGTCCGGCGGCGGGCTGAATGCCTGCGAAGGCTTTCTTCATGTACAAAACGTCAGCGGCCTGAAACCAGGGCTCTACGCCTACCATCCCACCGACCATGCACTGAGCTTCATCAACCCGGCACCTGACTCGCCACTGGGGCAGTTGCTGTGTGGACAACACTTCATCAATAACCTGCCCGTGGGCCTGTTCATTAGCGCTCGCTTCGACAAGTTGTGGTGGAAATATGAACACTCACGAGCCTACCGGATGGCCTTCGTAGAGGCGTGGCATATTTCCCAGACCTTTCAACTGGTGGCCACTGCACTGGGCTTGAACACGTGGCTGACCGGAGCACTGACGGACGATCAGGTCGAAGCATTACTGGGGCTCGAGAACAACGCAGAACAACCCTTGTTTTTTGTTGGCTGTGGCCACAGCGACGGACAAGTGATGTGCAAGGAATTGAAGGATCTGCTGAGCAGTCGGGAGCCGCAACAATGACCGCCCCCATCATTGCTCCGTCAGACCACACCGTTTCCTGGGCGCTGCGTTTCACCCTCGGCGACTGGAATACCCGCGCATCGGTGCGAACCAGCGAGCATGACTATCTATTACCGCCAGACCTGGAACAGCAACTGGAAACACGTCACTGGTTTCCCCCAGGCTTGCTGGCTTACCTGAATCACCCGGCTATCAAAGCGCTAGGTCCACCCGTCATCCATCGGCTGTCGGCCAATCATCTGGTGTACTTCCTCGACTACACCACCGTGCTCGAACACCGCATCGTCAACCGTTCCGTGGAGACCATCATCCACGGTGAATTGAAGGTCAACATTCCTCCACGGATGAAGACCGCTGCGCTTCAGCTTTATACCGACGAGGGTTATCACGCCCTGTTCTCCAATAACCTTGCCGAGCAGATTGCCGGGTTCTACGGGATCAACCTGCGCCCGGTCATGCCGCAGCGCATCACGCGATTGAACACCCTGCTCGAGCGCGCACCTGACAAACACCGGGCGCTGGCCTGGTTTCTCGTCGGGTTCGTATCGGAGACGATCATTGCCAGAGAACTGCTCGACGTTTGCCGTGACGACTTGGTGTCCAGCGTGCAGGCAATGCTCAGGGATCATCTGTCGGACGAGGCGCGCCACAGTCGCTATTTTTCTGAAGTGTTCCATTACCTGTGGCTGACGCTGAACAGCCGTCAACGCGCGTTCGCCGCCAGGCTGCTACTGGACAGTATCCGGATTTTCTTTGAGGTCGATGAGCGGTGGATGCGGGAAAGCCTGCAGGGCGCAGGTCTCGACGAGACCTCCGTCACGCAAGTGCTTGGCGAACTGACCAGCCCGCAAGCCACCCTTCTACGTGCGCGATCCGGCACCGGGGCGACGCTTCAGGCTTTGAAGAAGGCCGGTTTCTTCGACCTGCCTTACAACCAGCAACTGTTCAGGAAGGCAGGACTTATCGATGGATGAAGGGCACTCTGCGGCAACCTCCAGACACCGTCGAGGGAAGGTCAGCCTGTTGTTGGCCATGGTGCTGCTTGGCGTGTTCCCGCTGGATGTCCTGCTTCCCTCGTTCCCTGCGCTGGCTGAGCACTTTCGCAACACGCGCGCCGATATCGCGCTGTCGGTCAGTCTGTTTGCGCTCGGTATAGCGGCCTCTCAACTGCTGATCGGGCCGCTGTCGGATGTGATCGGGCGCAAAGGACTGTTGCTCGCCGGAATAACCGTTTCGATACTGGGTGCAGTGGGCTGCATATTGACCACGGACTACACCTGCTTCCTGCTGTTCCGTGTCATTCAAGCCTTGGGCTGCGGGTGTTTCGTGCTGTCACAAGCGCTGGTTCAGGATCTGTTCGAGGGTGAGGAACGTATCCGGTTGCGGATCCTGATGGTCACCGCCAGCGGCATTTTCATCTCGGTCTCGCCGCTGGCCGGTACATTCCTACAAGCCACGCTGGGCTGGCAGGGCAGCTTCTGGGTGTTTATCGCACTGGCTGGCGTGGTATTGCTCAAAGCCTGTCTGTTTCTCGAAAACACCCGCCCGGCGGCAACTGGAGCCCGGCCGAATATCCTCCAGTCTTATGGTCGGGTCCTGCGTGATGCCGACTTCCTGCCCTACTGGTTGATCTCAGCCTTTGCTTTCGCCTGCCATTTTTCGTTCATCGTCATTTCGCCGTTGATTTTCATGGATCAACTCCAGTTATCGGCCTATGACTTCTCGCTGATTCTGTTGATATACGGCGGCGCCTACATTGTCGGCGGCATGGTGGCGACTCTCTTGGGTAAGCGCATCAGTCCCGGTCATCAAATCATCAGCGGGTTGAGCCTGATCCTGCTGTCTGGCCTCATCATGCTTTACCTCGCGAGCCACTTTGCCCTGTCCCCGATCACCGTCCTGGTACCGATGCTTATCTGTACCGCCGGCACCACCATCACTCGACCAGCCGCCAGTTCCAAAGCCATGAGCCTGTTCCCTGAAAATGCAGGAACCTCGGCATCGGCCGGCAGCACGGTGACGTTCATCTGCGGCGGATTGATCAGTGCGCTCATCAGCCTGAGCCCGACCAATCTGCAATCCACTCTTGGATACAGCTTCATCATTTTGAGCAGCGCGGCACTGGCGCTGAACAGTGGTATCAATCGCCGAGCCAAAAGCCCAAGAGCCAGCCCAAGCGTCGAATAATCCCGCCGATCGTCACCCCACATGCGCCATCAGCGCTGGTTCAACACTTTCCGGCATTCCCTCCTGACGCCAGCGGTGTAGAATCGCGAGATTCATCGCCATTCATCCCCGGCGGGTTTATGAGCTCAAGCTGAAGCGCGCGGCGATCCCGCAAAGTTATCGGCAACTTCCGGACACACGGCCATTTCTGAGTGTTCCAGACGTCAATAGAAGCTCACTTCCCTTTTGATACCTGATTAGCCGCCCGGAGTGCTTCATGCCTGATTACCGCTCGAAAACATCCACCCACGGCCGCAACATGGCCGGTGCCCGCGCACTGTGGCGCGCCACGGGGATGAAAGATGACGACTTCAAGAAGCCGATCATCGCCATTGCCAACTCCTTTACCCAGTTCGTACCGGGCCATGTGCACCTCAAGGATCTGGGGCAACTGGTCGCTCGCGAGATCGAACGGGCCGGCGGCGTCGCCAAAGAATTCAACACCATCGCCGTGGATGACGGCATCGCCATGGGCCACGACGGCATGCTCTATTCGCTGCCGAGCCGCGAGATCATCGCCGACTCCGTCGAATACATGGTCAACGCCCACTGCGCCGACGCCATCGTCTGCATCTCCAACTGCGACAAGATCACCCCTGGCATGCTGATGGCGTCCCTGCGCCTGAACATCCCGGTGATCTTCGTGTCCGGCGGCCCGATGGAAGCCGGCAAGACCAAACTGGCCAGCCACGGTCTCGACCTGGTCGATGCCATGGTGATCGCCGCCGACTCCAGCGCATCCGACGAGAAAGTCGCCGAGTACGAGCGTAGCGCTTGCCCGACCTGCGGTTCGTGCTCCGGCATGTTCACCGCCAACTCGATGAATTGCCTGGTTGAAGCCCTGGGCCTGGCATTGCCGGGCAACGGTTCGACCCTGGCCACCCACAGCGACCGCGAACAACTGTTCCTGCAAGCTGGCCGCACTATCGTCGAGCTGTGCAAGCGTTACTACGGCGAGAACGATGAGTCGGTGTTGCCGCGCAACATCGCCAACTTCAAGGCGTTCGAAAACGCCATGACCCTGGACATCGCCATGGGCGGTTCCACCAATACCATCCTGCACTTGCTGGCCGCAGCCCAGGAAGCCGAGATCGATTTCGACCTGCGCGACATCGACCGTCTCTCCCGTCATGTGCCGCAACTGTGCAAAGTCGCGCCGAACATCCAGAAGTACCACATGGAAGATGTGCACCGTGCCGGCGGGATCTTCAGCATCCTCGGCTCCCTGGCCCGTGGCGGTCTGTTGCACACCGACCTGCCGACCGTGCACAGCAAATCCTTGGCTGAAGGCATCGCCAAGTGGGACATCACCCAGACCACCGACGAAGCCGTGCATCACTTCTTCAAGGCCGGCCCGGCGGGCATCCCGACGCAAACCGCATTCAGCCAGTCGACCCGTTGGGAAACCCTGGACGACGACCGTGAAAATGGCTGCATCCGCAGTGTCGAACACGCTTACTCGAAAGAAGGCGGCCTGGCCGTTCTGTACGGCAACATCGCTCTGGACGGCTGCGTGGTGAAAACCGCCGGCGTCGACGAGTCGATCCACGTCTTCGAAGGCAACGCGAAGATCTTCGAAAGCCAGGACAGCGCCGTACGCGGCATCCTCGCCGACGAAGTGAAGGCCGGCGACATCGTGATCATTCGTTACGAAGGCCCGAAAGGCGGCCCGGGCATGCAGGAAATGCTGTACCCGACGTCTTACCTGAAATCCAAAGGCCTGGGCAAAGCCTGCGCCCTGCTCACCGACGGCCGTTTCTCCGGCGGCACTTCGGGCCTGTCCATCGGCCACGCGTCGCCAGAAGCTGCTGCCGGCGGCGCGATCGGTCTGGTGCAGGATGGCGACAAGGTGCTGATCGACATTCCGAACCGCTCGATCAACCTGTTGATCAGCGATGAAGAAATGGCCACGCGCCGTGTCGAGCAGGACAAGAAAGGCTGGAAACCGGTGGAAGTGCGTCCACGTAAAGTGACCACTGCGCTGAAAGCGTATGCCCTGTTGGCTACCAGCGCCGACAAGGGTGCTGTACGTAACAAGGCGATGCTCGACGGGCTGTAAGCCTCAGTCGCAGAAACAAAAATGCCCCGCCAAGTGCGGGGCATTTTTTTGCGAACAACTCGGGCAACAGCCATTCACAAATATTGCAGGCAATCCGAAGCAACTGTGGGAGTGGGCTTGCTCGCGAAGAGGCCATAACATTCAACATCGATGTTGACTGTCAGACCGCCTTCGCGAGCAAGCCCGCTCCCACATTTGTTCTATGTTGCCTTTGAGAGTGAGCTTGGCCGGGACTCGGTCTTACTGAATCTCTTCAGGCTTCACGATCACCCAGTTCTTGTCTGCCGTCACCGCCAACCCTTCTTTCGCCTGGGCTGCTGCGTTTTTAGCCATCATGCCGTTAATCTGGGTCATGTATTTGTCTTTGCGGTTAACCCACAAATGGATGCCGCCCTTGGACACGTCGACGCTGTGGAACAGCATGTAGCCGTCGCTGGTCGGGGTATCGCCGCCCACGAGGACCGGTTTTTTCCATTCATCGATGTACGTCAGGATCGCCGACTGTTTCCCTGCCATCCAGGTGGCCGGGGTCCACAGGTACGGGGTCAGTTCGAGGCCCAGGTTGGCCTTCTCGTCATACTTGCCGGCAGTGACCTGCTTGCGTGCCGTGGTCAACTCGCCGGTCTTGCGGTCCTTGAGCATTAGGCTCACGCCGATCACGTTCTGCGGTTTGACGTTGTAGCCGTACTTCGGATCGGAGGCGACCATGCGCACCAGTTCTTCGGAGGCGGCGGTCATCACATAGACCTCGATGCCGTTCTCCATCAGCTTGTTGTAGAGCTCTTTCTGGCCGGTGAAGATTTTCGGCGGGTTGACGTCGATGGTCTTGACCACATCGCCTTCGTAATAAGTGCTCGGCACCGGTTTGCCAGACGCCATCAGCTCATCGACGTAGCCCTTGAGCTCTTGAAGCGTGAAGCCGGAAAACACTTGGGCGACCCATGGATAACAAACCATGTCGTCGATTTCGCAGAGGCGATAGTAATAGCTGAACAGGCTTTCCTTATGGTCGGCGGTGTCCTTGAACGGGATCAGTTTCAGGGAGGGATCGAGACTCTCGCGGGTGATCAGGCCCTTGTTTTCCATGAACGGCAACAAGGACTCTTCGAGGTCGTAGCGGTAACTGGTGTTGTCCATGTCGAACACTGCGAAGTTACCTTTGTTGGCATTGGCCGCGATCATCGCGTCCAATGCCTTGGCCTGATCGGCTGGCCAGTGTTTCAGGTCAGTAGCGAATGCTTGGCCGGCAAGGCCCAAGCAGAATACGGCAGCCAGAAATTTCGGTGCGAACTTCATCGGCGTTTCTCCCTGATTCAAAGATCTCGACGCTAACAAATCTGTATGACAGTCCTCGCCTGCCCGCGACCGCTTACATCCTGATTCCGTCAGAGGCATTCCCCACAGCGTCAGCCACTTATTCCAAAAACGACAGACAACCGATGTTTTTGATATTAATTCATTACATATCAAGCTGTTACGCTTGCCGGTCCGCAGCTGCGCCGGAATGCAGTTGGCACAAGTTATTGGAGCTCTTATGAATCTGCCGCTGATCCTCAATCTGCTGGTGTTCCTCGCCTTGCTCTCTGGCCTGGCGCAAACCCGTCACACCACTTGGAGCCTGGCCAAAAAGGTTCTGCTGGCGCTGGTCCTGGGCGTGGTATTTGGTGTCGCTCTGCATACGATTTATGGTGCGGGCAACCCGGTACTGAAAGCCTCGATCAGTTGGTTCGATCTGGTGGGCAACGGTTACGTGCAGTTGCTGCAAATGATCGTGATCCCGCTGGTGTTCGCCTCGATCCTCAGCGCCGTGGCGCGCCTGCACAACGCTTCGTCGCTGGGCAAGATCAGCTTCCTGACCATCGGCACGCTGCTGTTCACCACCGCTATCGCGGCGCTGATCGGCATCGGCCTGACCAACCTGTTCGGCCTCACCGCCGAAGGCCTGGTCGCCGGCACCCAGGAAATGGCTCGCCTGCAAACCATTCAGAGCGATTACGCGGGCAAGATCGCGGACCTGAATGTGCCGCAGTTGCTGCTCTCGTTCATCCCGCAGAACCCGTTCGCCGACTTGGCTCGCGCCAAGCCGACTTCGATTATCAGCGTGGTGATCTTCGCGGCATTCCTTGGGGTCGCCGCACTGCAACTGCTCAAGGATGATGTCGAGAAAGGTCAGAAAGTGATCAATGCCATCGACACCCTGCAAGCCTGGGTGATGCGTCTGGTACGCCTGGTGATGAAGCTGACCCCGTACGGCGTATTGGCGCTGATGACCAAAGTGGTTGCCGGCTCCAACCTGCAAGACATCATCAAGCTCGGCAGTTTCGTGGTGGTGTCCTACATCGGCCTGGGCTTGATGTTTGTGGTCCATGGCCTGCTGGTGTCAGCCGCCGGGATCAACCCGCTGCGCTTCTTCCGCAAGATCTGGCCAGTGCTGACGTTTGCCTTCACCAGCCGCTCCAGCGCCGCCACCATTCCGCTGAGCATCGAAGCCCAGACCAGCCGTTTGGGTATTCCGCAGTCCATCGCCAGTTTCGCCGCTTCGTTCGGCGCGACCATAGGCCAGAACGGCTGTGCCGGTCTGTACCCGGCAATGTTGGCGGTGATGGTCGCGCCGACCGTGGGCATCAACCCGCTGGACCCACTGTGGATCGCGACGTTGGTGGCGATTGTGACGCTAAGTTCGGCAGGTGTGGCCGGGGTCGGTGGCGGCGCGACCTTCGCCGCGCTGATCGTGCTCCCGGCCATGGGTTTGCCGGTGTCACTGGTGGCGTTGCTGATTTCGGTTGAGCCGCTGATTGATATGGGTCGTACGGCGTTGAACGTGAGTGGTTCGATTACGGCTGGGGCGATCACCAGCCAGATCATGCAGCAAACGGATAAAGGGCTGCTGGATGCGGATGAGCATGGGGCGTTGGCTCAGGCTTGATGAGCGACCGACAGACCGCTTTCGCGAGCAAGCCCGCTCCCACATTAGTCCTGCGGTGTACACAGCATTTATGAACACCCGCGATCAAATGTGGGAGCGGGCTTGCTCGCGAAGCTTTTAAGCTTTTTCCCACACCTCAAAGCTATACGCCGGCTTGTCACCCTCCGCCGGGTTCGGAACATTCGACACCAGCTTCCACTGGTTCAAATCAAACTCCGGAAACCACGCATCCCCTTCCGGGCTCAGCGCCACGCGGGTCAGGTATAGCCGATCGGCCTGCTCCAGACCTTGCGCATACAACTGCGCCCCGCCAATCAGCATCACCTCATCGACGCCCTGCTCGTTCGCCCATTGCTGCGCCCGAACCACCGCTGCCTCCAGCGACGAATAAACCTCCGCGCCTTCCAGCTGCAAATCCGCCTGACGGCTGACCACGATGTTCAACCGACCCGGCAGCGGGCGACCGAGGGAATCCCAGGTCTTGCGACCCATGATGATCGGCTTGCCGAGGGTGGTGGCCTTGAAGTATTTGAAGTCCCCCGGCAAGTGCCAGGGCATGCTGTTGTCGACGCCGATCACACGGTTTTCACCGAGGGCTGCGATCAGGCTGAGGGGGAGTGATTTAGTCATGTCGGCGAGGATACCAGAGCCTCCCTTACCCCGATAAGCGTCACAGCGGTTATGCTCACCGCTCAATTAAGCGACGGGAAGCCGCGTGACTGAACTGACTCCACTGCAAAACCTCTGGCTGAGCGAAACCGTGCGCCTGCGTGAAGAACACGCGGGCCCCTTGGACGATCTGGAAGCCAATCGAATCGCCCGTAGCGCCGGCGGCGACCTGCCGACGCGTATTCAACGCCGCGCCCTGTGGCTGGCCGAGCGCGACGGACAGACCCACGCCCTCAAACATTGGCTGCAAGGTGCGCGACTGGCGCTGATCGTGCTGGCCGTGCTGGCGGTGATCAGCGGCGCCGGCCTGGCGTTTGCCGCGCTAGGCGACGGCCAGACTCCAGTCAATGTGTTCTGGGCGTTGGGCAGCCTGCTCGGGCTGAATCTGATTTTATTGCTGAGCTGGGCCCTGGGCCTGGTGTTCGCCGGTGAACAAGGCGCCGCCCTTGGACGCTTATGGCTGTGGCTCAGTGAAAAACTCGCCCGCGATGCCAACGCCGCGCAACTGGCGCCGGCCCTGCTGCTGTTGCTGCAACGGCAGAAACTCAATCGTTGGGCGCTGGGCGTGCTGGTCAACGGATTGTGGTTGCTGGCGATGCTCAGTGCTTTAGTGATGGTGCTGATACTGATGGCGACCCGGCGCTACGGCTTCGTCTGGGAGACCACCATTCTCGGCGGCGACACCTTCGTCGCCATGACCCAAGCCCTCGGCGCCCTGCCGGCCTTACTCGGTTTCAGCGTGCCCAGCGTGGAGATGATCCGCGCCAGCGGCGATGCCGCGCTGAACATCGAAAGCGCCCGCCAGGCCTGGGCGGCGTGGCTGGTTGGGGTGCTGCTGGTGTACGGCGTTTTGCCGCGATTGTTGCTCGCATTGTTCTGCCTGTGGCGCTGGAAAACCGGCCAAGCAGCCCTGCATCTGGATTTGAACCTGCCCGGCTATGCCCAACTGCGCGAACGGCTGATGCCCACCAGCGAACGCCTGGGCATCAGCGATGCCGCGCCAGAACAACTTCATCGGGTTGAAAACACTGCCAGCGACCTGCAAAGCGATGGCGCGCTGTTGGTAGCTATCGAGCTAGACGACCAACGTCCCTGGCCGCCGCAGTTGCCCAAAAACGTCAACAACGCCGGCATCCTCGACAGCCGTGAATCCCGGCACAAACTGCTCGAACAGCTGAGCCGCTTTCCCCCGGCCCGTCTGGCCATCGCCTGTGACCCACGGCGTTCGCCGGACCGTGGCAGCCTGGCGCTGATTGCGGAACTGGCTCGCAGCGCCAGCGCCACCCGCGTGTGGTTGTTGCAAGCGCCGCCCGGCGAAGCGCTGGATGCCGAACGCCTGGGCGACTGGCATGTCGCGCTACAACAACTGGACCTGCCATTCGCCGATTGCGCGCCGTTGAACTGGCTGGAGACGGGTCATGACTGATGCCTGGAATAAGCCATTGAAGCTCGCCGTGGTCGGCCACACCAATGTCGGCAAAACCTCGTTGCTGCGAACACTGACGCGAGACGTCGGCTTCGGCGAAGTGTCCCATCGTCCCAGCACCACTCGCCACGTAGAAGGCGCGCGATTGTCGGTAGACGGCGAGCCATTGCTTGATCTCTTCGACACTCCCGGCCTGGAAGACGCCATCGCCCTGCTCGACTACCTTGAGCGCCTGGAGCGGCCGGGCGAACGTCTCGACGGCCCGGCACGACTGGCGCGTTTTCTTGAGGGCAGCGAAGCCCGGCAGCGCTTCGAACAGGAAGCCAAAGTGCTGCGGCAATTGCTCGCCTCGGACGCCGGTCTCTATGTGATCGACGCCCGAGAGCCGGTGTTGGCCAAGTACCGCGACGAACTGGAAGTGTTGGCCAGTTGCGGCAAACCGCTGCTGCCGGTGTTGAATTTTGTCAGCAGCGCCCAGCATCGCGAACCTGATTGGCGTGAAGCCCTGGCACGTCTCGGCTTACATGCTTTGGTGCGTTTCGACAGCGTCGCGCCACCTGAAGATGGCGAGCGTCGACTCTATGAAAGCCTCGCACTGCTGCTGGAAAACTCCCGCGAACAACTGGAGCGTTTGATCGCCGACCAGCAGGCCCAACGCCTGGCCCGTCAGCAGAGTGCAGCGCGACTGATTGCCGATTTATTGATCGATTGCGCCGCCTGCCGCCGCAGTGTGGTCAGCGAGGCGGCGCAGGAACAGCAAGCAATCAGCGAACTACGCAAAGCCGTGCGTCAGCGCGAACAACGCTGTGTCGAGGCCTTGCTCAAGCTCTACGCCTTCCGTCCACAAGATGCGGCGGCCAGTGACTTGCCGCTGCTCGATGGCCGCTGGGGCGATGACCTGTTCAACCCGGAAACCCTGAAACAGCTCGGTGTGCGGGTCGGCGGCGGTATCGCAGCCGGCGCGGCGGCCGGGGCCGGGGTTGATTTGCTGGTGGGCGGCCTGACCCTCGGCGCTGCGGCACTGGCCGGTGCGATTGCCGGTGGCGCCCTGCAAACTGCCCGTAGTTACGGCAACCGCCTGTTGGGCAAGATCAAAGGGCAGCGAGAACTGACTGTCGACGACGGCGTGCTGCGGTTGTTGGCGTTGCGCCAGCGGCAATTGCTGCAGGCTCTGAATTCCCGTGGGCACGCGGCGATGGACAGCATTCAGGTCGCCACGCCGCAGGACAAAACCTGGCGCGAAGGCAAACTGCCGGAAGCGCTGAACAAGGCGCGGGCGCATCCGCAGTGGTCGTCGCTTAATCCGAATTCGAAGCTGAGTCAGGGGGAGCGGCAGGAGCAGGTTGAGGTGTTGGCGCAGCAGTTGTAGAGCCCGAGTGATGTGCTGTTCAGGCGGGCCCCTTCGCGAGCAAGCCCGCTCCCACATTGGACCTGCGTCGTACACAAAATCTCTCATCACTGAAGATCAAATGTGGGAGCGGGCTTGCTCGCGAAGGCCGCCCCTCGGTCTCACTGTCCTAGGCCACCAACAGCCGCAACGCCTTTTCCTTCAAGATGCCCAGATCAATCACCGGCACCCACATCTCCTTCGCCGACTCATCCCACTGACGCATCCGCAAACTGACGGCACACAACGGATCCCGCTCGAACGCCTCAGCCTCGACAGCCGTCATCACCCCGCCCTGATACTCAAGTGTCCGCCGACTGGCTTCACTCAAACGCTCGTAGTACCCGGGCTCTTTGAGTGTCAGATAACGCTTGGCCTGAACGTGGTATTCCACCAACCGCACCAGGCGTTCGCTGAAGCCGGCGCGACGCAAGTAATCCGCCCCCAGCCGCTCGTGGCTGACGATCCCAAAACCACCCATGTTCTCGGCACCCTCGGCGCAGATATGCCCGATGTCATGAAAGAACGCCGCCAGCACCACTTCATCATCGAACCCCTCGGCCATCGCCAGTTCCGCCGCCTGAGACATGTGCTCGATCTGCGACACCGGTTCGCCAATGTAATCGTTGTCGCCAAAACGTTCGTACAGACCAAACACCTCGGCGATCACTTGCTCATGACGGTCCATCTACTGTCTCCCAATAACGTCGCAACGTTACGTTCGGCCATCGCCGGCCCGACGCTCATACCGACACCGGTGTGCATCAGCGCCACGCTCACACCCGGCATCGGACGCAGAAAGGAAAACGGCCCCGGTCCGCGTGAACCATAGACGCCCTGCCAGCGTTCGACCACGCGCACCTTGCAGCCCAACGTCTGCTCGGCCAGTTCAATCATCCAGTCATCCACCTGCTCGGCATTGAACGGTGATGGGTCGCTGCCGTAATGGTGAGAGTCGCCGATGATCAATTCACCGTAAGGCGTCGGGCTGATCAGCAGGTGAATGCCGTTTTCATGCAGATGGGGTGCGTCGCTCCGAATCTGCGCCTGCACCGCTGCGGCCTCCGGCAGATCGGCGAAGGCGCCGTAGTGCACGCAACTCAGGCCGGTGAGCAGCGCGTGTTGCAGGTTGAGGTTGATCTGCGGGCGGGCGCGAAGCATTTGCAGGCGGCAGATTTGCGGATTCAGTTCGGCAATCGGCTCGGCCAGCAGCGTTTGATAGTCGTGGCCGGAGCAGACGATGATCTGCTCGGCGCTGAAGGTGCCGGCGGTGCTGTGCAAGCGCCCCGGCTCGATGTCGCGCACCAGCGTGGAGAAGTGAAACTCGACGCCCAATTCGCGGCGCAGGTAGTCGATCAACGCCGGAATCGCTTCGCGCGAATACAGTTGCTGGTCGTCCATGCCGTGCAACGCGGCACGATGATGGCTGAACTGGTCGCCGTATAAATCGCGCAATGCCGCACCGCGCAGCAATTGGACGCGGTAACCGTGCTCCCTGGCGCGACCGGCGCAGAAGGCTTCCAGCAGGTGTTCTTCCGCTTCGGTGCGGGCGAACAGGTATGAGCCGTTGCGCTTGAGTTGCAGGCCCGCCAATTGTGCCCATTGACCCCAGATGTCGCGGCTGGCCTTGGCCAGTTCAAGCATTGGGCCCGGGGGTTGACCGGTGACCAGTGCCTGACCGAAGTTTCGCACTGAAGCGCCGAGTGGCGTTTCGCTGCGCTCGAAGACTTTGACCTTGAGGCCGCGTTTGGCAGCGGCATAGGCGTGGGACAGGCCGAGAATGCCGGCGCCTACGATCAGCATGTCGTTGTGGTGTGTCATCAAGAGATGTCCTGAATTCGAGACCGCCTTCGCGAGCAAGCCCGCTCCCACATCTGATCTGTGTCGTTCACAAATTTAGTGTCCGCTGGAGATCTACTGTGGGAGCGGGCTTGCTCGCGAAGAGGCCCTGTCAGCCTACGAAGATTTACTTGGCAGCCACTTTCTCGGACTTGCCGTCATAACGCTTGCGCCATTCGGTGAGGATCTGGTCGCGATTCTTCGAGGCCCAGGCAAAGTCGTTCTTGATCAAACGCTGCTCATAATCCGCCGGCAGTTCGGTCTGCGGCTTGGCGATACCCGGTTGCGCGAGCACTGCGAAGTTCTCTTTATAAAGCTCCATCGCCGCCGGGCTTGCAGAGAAATCAGCCAGCTTCTTCGCCGCGTCTTCGTGCGGTGTGCCTTTGATCACGGCGGTCGCTTCGATCTCCCAGCCCAGGCCTTCTTTGGGCAGGATGATGTCCAGCGGCGCGCCTTGGCGTTTCAATTGAACGGCCGGGTATTCGAAGGAAATACCGATCGGGAATTCCCCGGCGGCGGCGAGTTTGCACGGCTTGGAGCCAGAGTGAACGTACTGGCCGATGTTCTGGTGCAGGTCGTCCATGTACTGCCAGCCCTGCTTCTCGCCGAAGGTTTGCAGCCAGGCGCTGACATCGAGGAAACCGGTGCCGGATGAGGCCGGATTGGGCATGACGATCTTGCCTTTGTACTCAGGCTTGGTAAGGTCCTGCCAGCTCACGGGTTTGCTCAAACCCTGCTTTTCGGCCTCGACGGTGTTGAAGCAAATGGTCGCGGCCCAGACGTCCATGCCGACCCAGGCTGGCGGGTTGGCCGCGTCGCGATAGTTGCCACCGATCTTGCCCAGATCCTTCGGTGCGTAGCTTTGCAGCATGCCTTGCTGATCGAGAATCGCCAGGCTCGATGCCGCCAGGCCCCACACCGCGTCAGCTTGCGGGCGGGCTTTTTCGGCCAGGAGTTTGGCGGTGATGATGCCGGTGGAATCGCGCACCCACTTGATCTCGACGTCCGGGTTGGCCTTTTCAAAGGCCTCTTTGTAGGTCTTCAGTTGTTCGGCTTCGAGGGCGGTGTACACCGTCAACTCGGTTTTCGCCGCAAAGGCGTTCAGGCTGAAAGCGGTGAGGACAGCAGCGGCCAGGGCCAAAGGCTTGAACATGATCGTTTTCCTGTTTGAGTTGAGGGCTTTTTGGTTTAGGAGCAGCGAATCAATTGCCAGGCGCGGTCTGCCGCCAAGCCTGGGAGCGACGCAACAAACCGCGCGAAGCCCAGGCCAGCAGCAGGGACACGCCCGCCGAGGTGAACAGAATCAGGGTCGACATCGCCGCCGCGCCGCCGACGTTACCGGCGTCGTCCATGTTCAGCACCGCCACTGCCGCGAGGATGGTGTCAGGGCTGTAGAGGAAGATCGCCGCCGAGACGGTGGTCATGGCCGAGACGAACAGGTAGCGCACGATGTCCAGCAACGCCGGCAGGCAGATCGGCACGGTGACCCGCAGGTAGTGCCGGTACAGCGGCGCCTTGAGCGACAGCGCGGCGGCTTCGAACTCGGCATCGAGTTGGCGCAACGCGGTGGTGGCGGTCATTTGAGCGGTGGTCAAATAGTGAGCAATGGTGCAGACCACCAGCAGGGTCATGGTCCCGTAGAGCACATGCAGCGGGTTGCCGGTGAGGTTGAAGAAAAAGACGTAACCCAGACCCAGCACCAGACCCGGCACTGCCATCGGTACGAAACTGAGCATGCGCAATGTCAGATTCAGCCCGCGCTGGCCCTTGGTTTTTTCCATCAGGTAAGCACCGGTGAAGATCAGCACGCTGCCGATCAACGCCGTACACAACGCCATCTTCACGCTGTTGCCGTAGGCCAGCCAGCCGCCGCCCGCGGTGTCGTTGAACTGGTAATGGTTGAGCGACAGCGACAGGTTGTACGGCCAGAATTTCACCAGCGACGAGTACACCGCCATGCCGAACACCAGCAGCAATACCGCGCAGATCAACAGCACGATGGCCAGATAACAACCGTCGCGCAGCTTCGACGGAGCCGGTTGAAACACTTGCGCCCGACCGCTCATGGAATCGCCATGGCGCCGACGCAGCCAGGCGTCGACGCCGAAGCTGAACAGCGCCGGCAGCAGCAAGACCATACCGATCAGCGCGCCGCGACCGAATTGTTGCTGGCCGACCACGGCTTTGTAGGCCTCCAGCGCCAGCACTTGATAGTCGCCACCGACCACCACGGGCACGCCGAAGTCGGTGATGGTCAGGGTGAAGACGAGGCAGAACGCAGCGAACACCGCCTGACGGGTCGCCGGCCAAGTGATGCTGCGAAAAGCTTTCGCCGGGCTAGCGCCCATGCTGGAAGCAGCATCGAACAGTCGCGCATCCGCCAGGGACAGCGCCGACAGCAAAATCATCAAGGCGTGTGGGAAGGTGTAGATGACCTCGCCCAGAACAATGCCCCAGAAGCCGTAAATATTGTCCGAGAGCAAACCACGCAGCATGCCCTGATTGCCGAACAGATAAACCAGCGCAATTCCCGGCAGCATCGACGGCGCCATCAGCGGTAGCAGTGACATACCGCGCCAGATGCCTTTACCGGGAATCAACGTACGTTGCAGAGCGTAGGCAAACAGATAGGCCAGCGGTACGACGATGGCCGCGACGCTGACAGACACTTTCAGGCTGTTGCCCAGCAACCAGTGGAAATTCGCACTGGTCAGCAGTTCACGGGCAGCCACCAGACCACCGCCCTGCCCGGCTTCAGAACTGAAACCGCGCCAGAAGATCGCCAGTAACGGCATCAACACCGCAACGCCGAGCAACACCAGCAGCAGGACCTTGCCACCGATCACGAACAGCCGGTCGCCGATCTCGGCACGGGAGGTCTGCCGAACCTGCTTGTGCGGTATCGGCAGCGCGACGTTCGCGCTCATCAGGCAAACACCTGCAGGCTGCGCGGAGGCAAGGCGACCATGATCTGCTGCGCGCCAAGACGCGGCATGGCTTCCGGCGCCAGTTCCGCCAGTAGCGCATGGCCCGGCAGCTGATCGAGTTCGAAGCTCATGCGGCAGCGGTTGCCGAGAAAGGTGATCTCGCGAACCTTGGCCGGGAACAGGTTTTCTTCATGCACCGGCGGGTTGACGTTAATGGCCTCAGGGCGGCAGAACAAACGACCCGAGGCAGTTTTAGCGCTGCCTTCAGCCAGGCGCATGTTCATCCCGCCGACCTGGGCATGACTGTCGCTGCTACGGCGGAACGGCAGCCAGTTGCCCTGACCGACGAACTCGGCCACAAACGGTGTGGCCGGGCGGTCGTAGATTTCCTGTGGCGTGGCGTACTGCTCGACCTTGCCGTTGTTCATCACGGCGATGCGGTCGGCCATCAGCATGGCTTCGTCCTGATTGTGGGTGACCATCAGGGTGGTGACACCGAGGTTGCGCTGCAATTGACGCAGTTCGGTGCACAGATGCTCGCGGACCCGGGCGTCAAGCGCCGACATCGGTTCGTCCAGCAGCAACAACGAAGGGGCCGGTGCCAGGGCTCGAGCCAGTGCCACACGTTGCTGCTGACCACCGGACAACTGACCGGGGTATTTTTTCTCACTGCCGATCAGGCCGACCAGTTCCAGCATCTGACCGACGCGCTGGCGCACTTCATCGCGACTGCTACCGGCGAGGCCATAGGCGATGTTCGCTTCGACGCTGAGATTGGGGAACAGAGCGTAGGACTGAAAGAGAATGCCGTAGTCCCGGGCTTGAGGTGCCAGGTGGGAAACGTCGCGATCGCCGAGGTACAACTCGCCGCTGTCTTGTTGCTCAAGGCCGGCGATGCAGCGCAGCAAGGTGGTTTTGCCACAGCCAGACGGCCCCAAGAGGCACACCAGCTCACCGGCCGCCACGTCGAGGGAAACGTTATCCAGCGCGGTAAACGCGCCGAAGCGTTTCTGCACGCCGCGCACTTTCATCGGCGCGCCGGGGTTGGTCAGGGCAGTTGCAATCGAGTGGTTCATGGACAGACCTCATCAAGCAGATGAGGGCCATCCTAGGTTTGCAATGCGTCCGTCATGTGGCAACGAGGCAAAAACGGCCGATAGTGGTATTTGGGGATTTGGGTTGGGAATTCAGGTTCTGTGTTGTTTGATCTGGCGCCTTCGCGAGCAAGCCCGCTCCCACAGTTGATCTGTGTTCGACGCAAATCAAATGTGGGAGCGGGCTTGCTCGCGAAGAGGCCGGCACAGTCACCGCAGGACTTAAGCCGGGGCCATTTCCTGCGCCAATCCCAGAAACGCCGCCGGCAGCCGCGCACCTTTTCGCTCCTTGAGGCAGTACAGGTACTCAGGAATCTGCGGCGCATTTTCGATGGTCAGCACCCGCAATTGCGGATCATGCGGCACTTCCTGCCGGGCGATGATGCTGATGCCGATGTTGCGCAATACCGCCTCACGAATCGACTCCCGGCTGCCAATCTCCAGCAGCGGGCCGAAGCTAACCCCGGCGCTGGTCAGCAACTCTTCGGTCAAGCGCCGAGTGGTCGAGCCCGATTCACGCATCAACAAGGTATGTCCTGCCAGCGCACTGAGCGGCACATGGTCATGCACCGCCAGCGGATGATTGCGGTGCACCGCCAGTACCAGTGGATCGCTGCCTAGCACCCGGCGGATCAGTCGCGCATCGTCCAGTAACTGCGAGGACGCAGCGACATCGACCCGGTAATCCTCCAGTGCTTCGAGCACCTGCTGGGAGTTGCCGATTTCCACCGACACCTCCACCTGCGGCAGGCGCTCGCGAAAGGTCTTCACCAGATCGAGGATGTAATACGGCGCCGTGGCAGCGATGCGCAACGTGCCCTGGACCTGACCGCTGTTACGCAGGAAGAACTCGATATCGGCTTCCTGCTGCAACAGCGCCTTGACCATCGGCAGCAACCGCGCGCCTTCGTCGCTGACGCTGAGGCGGCGGCCGCCACGATAGAACAGCTCAACCGAGTACTGGCTTTCCAGATGCCGAATCTGGGTTGTCACCGTCGGTTGGCTCAGGCCGAGCTTTTTCGCCGCCAAGGTAATGCTGCCCAACCGGGCAACCATGTAAAACGCCTTCAGCTCGGCACTCAGCACACCCTTCCCTCATCGTCTATTTGCGCAACAGGCGCAAACCGTTGAACACCACCAACAGGCTCACGCCCATGTCGGCGAACACCGCCATCCACATGGTGGCGATCCCGGCGAAGGTTACCCCAAGAAAGATCGCTTTGATGACCAATGCCAGGGCAATGTTCTGCTTGAGGATATTCGAGGTTTGCCGCGACAGGCGGATGAATGCCGGAATCTTGCGCAGATCGTCGTCCATCAGGGCGACATCAGCGGTTTCAATCGCGGTGTCGGTGCCGGCGGCCGCCATGGCGAAACCGATCTCGGCCCGCGCCAGTGCCGGGGCGTCGTTGATACCATCGCCGACCATCCCGACCCGATGGCCTTGGACATAAAGCGTTTCGATGGCTTGCAGCTTATCGGTCGGCAACAGATCGCCCTGCGCCTGATCGATGCCTACGTGGGCGGCGATGGCCTGAGCGGTATGAACGTTGTCGCCGGTCAACATCAGGGTCTTGATGCCCAACTCATGCAGCTGCTGGATCGCTTCGCGACTGGACGCTTTCACTGTGTCCGCAACGGCAAACAGCGCCAAGGGACCCGACTTGTCGAGCAACAACACCACGGATTTGCCCTGTTTCTCCAGAGCAAACAGTTTCTCTTCCAGCGCTGGCGAACACAGGCCCAAATCTTCCACCAGGCGGTGGTTGCCCAAGTGGTAGAGCTCACCGTTGATTTCGCCGCGCACACCACGACCCGCCAGGGCTTCGAAGTTATCCACAATCAGCGGCGCGCGTTGGCTATCCATAACTGCATCCACAGCCGCATTGGCGATGGCCAGCGACACCGGGTGATCCGAACGATCGGCCAGTGCCGCCGCAATGGCCGGGGCTATTTCATCAGCGATTGGGTCGAGGGACAAATAATCGGTCTGCACCGGTTTGCCGTGAGTGAGGGTGCCGGTCTTGTCGAGGGCCAGATAATCGAGTTTGTGGCCGTGCTCCAGATAAACGCCGCCCTTGACCAGAATCCCTTTGCGCGCCGCTGCCGCGAGGCCACTGACAATGGTCACCGGGGTGGAAATCACCAGTGCGCACGGGCAGGCGACCACCAGCAACACCAGCGCCCGGTAGATCCAGTCGAACCACATCGCATCCATGAACAGTGGCGGGATCACCGCCACGGCCAGGGCCAGCATGAACACCGCCGGGGTGTAGATTTTCGAGAAGGCGTCGACGAAACGCTGGGTTGGCGCCCGCGCCCCTTGGGCCTGTTCCACCGCATGAATGATGCGCGCCAGGGTTGAGTGGCTGGCCTCGGCAGTCACGGTGCATTCCAGCGAACCGGACTGGTTGATGGTGCCGGCGAACACCTTGTCGCCGATGGTTTTCTCCACCGGCAGGCTTTCACCGGTGATCGGCGCCTGATCGATGGTCGAGTTGCCGGACAGCACTACGCCGTCCAGACCGATTCGCTCACCAGGACGCACCCGCACTCGCCCACCCAGTTCAATGTTTTTAACCGGTTGGGCGACCCAACTGCCGTCGGCCTGCTGCACCGTGGCCTGCTCGGGGGCCATCTGCATCAGCCCGCCGATGGCGTTACGCGCCCGGTCCAGAGACCTGGCCTCGATCAACTCGGCCACGGTGAACAGAAACATCACCATCGCCGCTTCCGGCCATTGGCCGATCAGGATCGCGCCGGTCACCGCGATGCTCATCAGCGCGTTGATGTTCAGGTTGAGGTTTTTCAGGGCAATCCAGCCCTTCTTGTAGGTGCTGAGGCCACCGCTGAGGATCGAGATCAGCGCAATAATCGCCACCACCCAGTTCGGCGCCGCATTGGTGAAGTGGATAAGCTCAGCGGCCAGCGCCCCGATGCCGGACAACGCCAGCGGCCACCAAGGCTTTTTCGCAGGTTTAGGGCTCGACGCCGGCGCTTCGGCGCCCTGCTCCATCGGCTCGGCGTGCATGCCGAGCGACTTGATCGCGTCGATGATCGGCATGGTGCTTGGCAGGTCATGGGTCACGCCCAACACCCGGTTGATCAGGTTGAACTCCAGTTGCTGCACACCCGACAGCTTCCCGAGTTTGTTCTGGATCAGCGTCTGCTCGGTCGGGCAGTCCATCGCCTCAATGCGGAAACTGCTGAGGCGAGCACTGGCGGTCGGCGTCTCGCTCAACACAATCCGCGAAGGTGCCGCTGCTTTGGAGGAACAGCAGGAATCCCCATGGCTTCCATGGCCATGCTGGGGCACAGGCTGCAGCTTGTGACTGTGATCGTGCCCGGCCTTGGGTTTGTGGGTGTGAAGAGAATCGCTCATTGGGTCGCGTCCATGAAGGTGCCTGTTGCCAAGTAAAGACCCTGTAGCCACTATAGGGTCAAGCACCCTTTTGGAGATTGTCGCGATGAAAATCGGAGAACTGGCGAAACTCACCGACTGCGCCGTGGAAACCATCCGCTATTACGAGCGCGAAAACCTGCTGCCAGAACCGGCCCGCAGCGACGGCAATTACCGCGTCTACACCCAGGCCCACGCCGAGCGCCTGACTTTCATCCGAAATTGCCGCACCCTCGACATGACCCTCGAGGAAATCCGCAGCCTGCTGGCCCTGCGTGACAGCCCGCAGGATCAATGCGAAAACGTCAACGCGTTGATCGACGAACATATCCATCATGTGAAGGCTCGAATCGATGGTTTGCTGGCCTTGCAGACACAACTGCTCGACCTGCGCCAACGCTGCAGCGAAGGGCCGGATATCGATCAGTGCGGGATTTTGCAGCGGTTGGAAGTGAGCGGCGGGGTTGTGGCGACGGAGATCGAGCATTCCCATGTCGGGCGCAGTCACGGCCACTAAGAACACCACAAATCCCCTGTGGGAGCGGGCTTGCTCGCGAAGGCGCTCATTCATTCAACATTGATGTCGACTGATCCACCGCCTTCGCGAGCAAGCCCGCTCCCACATTGGATCTTCTGTGAACTCACCGCTGGTGAATATCAGAGATCCAGGGAGACCGTGTGACGCTTTAGACCGCCATCGGCGCGGTCATCGGCGCGTGGTGTTCATAGCCTTCCAGCGAGAAATCGCCCGGCTCGATCAACTCCAGCCACTCCGGCTGATAAACACCGGTCTTGGCAAACTCCGGCACGCGGTCGGAAATCACCAGTTTCGGCATCGGGAACGGCTCGCGCTTGAGCTGTTCGTTGAGCATGTCCAGGTGGTTTTCGTAGACGTGGGCGTCGCCGATGAAATAGGTGAACCAGCGCGGGGTGTAACCGGTCAGGCGACCGATCAGGCTCAGCAGCGCGGCGCCTTCGGTGAGGTTGAACGGCGTGCCCAACCCTAGATCGTTGGAGCGAATGTAGAGGGTCAAAGAGATCTCTTTAGTCTCAACATTCGGGTGGAACTGGTACAGCAAGTGGCACGGCGGCAGGGCCATTTCGTCGAGCTGCGCAACGTTCCAGCCGTGGAACAGGATGCGACGGCTGCCCGGGTCCTTGATGATGGTGTCGACGCACTGGCGGATCTGGTCGATCGCCTTGTACAGCACCACGTAGGCCTGACCGTCTTCTTCGCCTTCGGCAATCTGGCGATAACCCTGGCTCAGGGTCTGCTCGATGGCGGCCTGGTTGCTGACCGGGATTTGCTTGTACGCCGGCCATTTGCGCCATTGCACGCCGTAGATCTCGCCGAGGTCGTCTTCACCCTGACGGAACGGGTTGGCCAGCCACTGCGCATTTTCGTTGGCGTTCTGGTCCCAGACCTTGCAGCCCAGCGCCCGGAATTCGGCGGCGTTGTTCACCCCGCGCAGAAAACCGCACATCTCGCCGATGGCGGATTTGAAAGCCATCTTGCGAGTGGTGATCGCCGGAAAACCTTCCTGCAGATCGAAGCGCAGCATCGCGCCCGGAAAGCTGATGGTGTTCACGCCGGTGCGGTTGGCCTGTTTGGTGCCGTTCTTGATGACGTGGGCGACCAGTTCGAGATATTGCTTCATGAATTACCTGTGTCCTTGAACCCGGGGCCAAAGCCCCCCGGGTTCGAATTTATAGCGCCTGCTTCTTATACAGCAGCTGCGGGGGCCGCCGGGGCGCGTCGATAAGCCAGCCAGATCAGGAACAGCCCGCCGACAATCATCGGTACGCACAGCACCTGGCCCATGGTCAGCCAGTTCCAGGCCAGATAACCCAGTTGCGCGTCCGGCACGCGAACAAATTCGACGATGAAACGGAAGATGCCATAGAACAGCGCGAACATCCCGGACACCGCCATGGTCGGCCGCGGCTTGCGCGAGAACAGCCAGAGGATCGCGAACAGCGCCACGCCTTCCAGCGCGAACTGGTACAGCTGCGACGGATGACGCGCCAGTTGCGCCGGATCGGTCGGGAAGACCATCGCCCACGGCACGTCGGTCGCCTTGCCCCACAGCTCGGCGTTGATGAAGTTACCGATGCGCCCGGCACCCAGGCCGATCGGCACCATCGGCGCGACGAAGTCCATCAGCTGGAAGAACGACTTGCCGTTCTTTTTACCGAACCACAGCGCCGCCAGCATCACACCGATAAACCCGCCGTGGAACGACATGCCGCCCTTCCACACTTCGAAGATCAGGGTCGGGTTGGCCAGATAGGCGTTCAGATCGTAAAACAGCACATAACCCAAACGGCCACCGACGATGACGCCCATCGACATCCAGAACACCATGTCGGAGAGTTTCTCCTTGGTCCAGGTCGGGTCGAAGCGGTTCAGCCGGCGTGACGCCAGCCACCACGCGCCGCCGATGCCGATCAGGTACATCAGGCCGTACCAGTGGATTTTCAGCGGACCGATGGCCAGGGCCACCGGGTCGATCTGCGGGTAAGGCAGCATTGCGACTCCTCGTTAGAGTTGAAACCTTCAAATTCCCGGGCGACGCTGTCACGCCAGGATTAAGCCAGGATTGCGCTGCGCGTCAGAGCAAGAAGCTCAAGCCGACGCAAAACAGCAAAGCGGCAAACAGTCTTTTCAGCAAGCGCGGCGACAGCCTGTGGGCCAGTCGCGCACCGAGGCGGGCGAAAACCATGCTGGTCAGGGCGATCCCCAGCAGCGCCGGCAAATAAACAAAACCGAGACTATGGGCCGGCAGCAGTGGATCGTGCCACCCCAGAATCATGAAACTTAATGCACTGGCCAGGGCAATTGGCAGGCCACAGGCCGACGAAGTGGCCACCGCCTGCTGCATCGGCACGCTGCGCCAGGTCAGGAACGGCACGGTCAACGAGCCGCCGCCAATCCCGAAAATCGCTGAGGCCCAGCCAATGATGCTGCCAGCCACCGTCAGACCGACTTTGCCTGGCACCGTCCGGCTGGCCTTGGGTTTGAAGTCCAAAGCGAGTTGAACGGCGATGATCAGCGCAAATACCCCGATGATCTTCTGCAAATTCGGCCCGGAAATCGCTTCGGCAGTCAGCGCGCCGAAACCGGCACCGATCAGAATGCCGAGGGTCATCCAGGCAAAAATCGGCCAACGCACAGCGCCGCGGCGGTGGTGCTCGCGAACCGCATTGACCGACGTAAAGATGATCGTCGCCAGCGAGGTGCCGACTGCCAGATGCGTCAGGATCGACGCATCAAATCCCTGCAAAGTGAAACTGAACACCAGCACCGGGACAATGATGATCCCGCCGCCTACCCCGAACAGCCCGGCCAGCACGCCCGCACAGGCGCCCAGCGCCAGATAGAGCAGAAATTCCATGGCCGCATCCCCAAGCATCCCGAATCAGGAGCGGCATGGTAACGGAAGCATGGCCTCGGGCTCCACTGTGGATGGCGATGGATCGATGAGCGATGTCTGCGTAGAGTGAGCAAAAAACACACAAGGACCACCTTATGTGCCTGATTGTTTTTGCCTGGCGGCCGGGCCATGCCCAGCCACTGATCGTGGCGGCCAACCGCGACGAATTCTATGCCCGGCCCAGCCTGCCCCTGGCGCAATGGCCGCAAGCCCCGCACGTGTATGCCGGTCGCGACCTTGAGGCTGGCGGTACATGGCTCGGTGTCGGCGCCAACGGGCGCTTCGCCGCGCTGACCAACATCCGTGATCCCCTTCAACCGCCAGCACGCAAATCGCGGGGTGAACTGGTGGCGCAGTTTCTCAGCGGGGACATGTCGATTGACGACTACTTGAGCGACGTTGTTGCACGTTCGCAGGAATATTCCGGGTTTAATCTGCTAATCGGCAATACCAATGAGCTATGGCACTTCAATGCCCGGGAGACGGAGGCGGTCATGCTCCAACCGGGCATTTATGGGTTATCGAACGCGGGGCTGGATACGCCGTGGCCGAAAGTACTCAAGGCCAAGGCGGCATTGAGCGAGGTGTTGGGCGATCCGCAGCCGCAGGCGCTATTGGCCTTGCTCAACGACCCGCAGACGGCGCCGCTTGCCGAACTGCCGGACACTGGCGTGGGGCAGGCTACCGAGACGTTGTTGTCGAGCGTGTTTATCAAGAGCCCGACTTACGGGACACGGGCGAGCACGGCGTTGATTGTTCAGGCGGATGGGGGGCGGCATATGGTCGAAAGGAGTTTCGGGCCGTATGGGGGGCATTTGGGGGAAGTGGAGGTCAGGATTTAGACGGGTTTAGCCTAGGCCGGCCCCATCGCGAGCAGGCTCGCTCCCACATTGGATTTTCTGTGAACACAGATTTTGTGCACGACAGAAATCAACTGTGGGAGCGAGCCTGCTCGCGATGGGGCCGGATCAGGTTTAGAGGGTTTTAACCGAAGCCGGATTAATCATCCGCGCCAACCCAAGGTTCTTCAGCGCCAACTGCAGCGAGCTGTGGATAACTTGCGGGTTGTCGATGGTCATCAGCTCAGCCAACAATTCCTTGGCCTTGCTCAGGTTGATCTGACGCAGCATCCACTTCACTTTCGGCAAGTTGGTGGCGTTCATCGACAGACTGTCGAAGCCCATTGCCATCAACAACACCGCCGCCGCCGGGTCACCGGCCATTTCGCCGCAGATACTCACGGGCTTGCCTTCGGCATGGGCATCGCGCACCACGCTCTGCAAGGCTTGCAACACCGCCGGGTGCAGGTAGTCGTAAAGGTCGGCCACCCGCGGGTTGTTGCGGTCCACGGCCAGCAGATACTGGGTCAGGTCGTTGGAGCCGACCGACAGGAAGTCCACTTGCCGCGCCAGTTCCTTGGTCTGATACACCGCCGCCGGAATCTCGATCATTACGCCAATCGGCGGCATCGGCACATCGGTGCCTTCGTCGCGGACTTCGCCCCAGGCCCGGTGGATCAGATGCAGGGCTTCTTCCAGTTCATGGGTGCCGGAAATCATCGGCAGCAGAATGCGCAGGTTGTTCAGGCCTTCGCTGGCCTTGAGCATGGCGCGGGTCTGCACCAGGAAGATTTCCGGGTGGTCGAGGGTCACGCGAATGCCGCGCCAGCCGAGGAACGGGTTGTCTTCCTTGATCGGAAAGTACGACAGCGCCTTGTCGCCGCCGATGTCCAGGCTGCGCATGGTCACCGGTTGCGGATGGAACGCGGCGAGTTGCTCGCGATAAATCGCCAGCTGCTCCTTTTCGCTAGGGAAGCGCTGATTGATCATGAACGGCACTTCGGTGCGGTACAGACCCACGCCCTCGGCACCGCGCTTCTGCGCCCGCGCCACGTCCGCCAGCAGACCGGTGTTGACCCACAGCGGCATGCGGTGACCGTCGACCGTTATGCACGGCAGGTCCCGCAATGCATCCAGACCGAGGGCCAGCTGTTTCTCTTCCTCGACCACCTCGGCGAACTGCTTGCGCAGCACGTCACTCGGGTTGGTATAGACCTCACCGTGGTAGCCGTCGACGATCATCTGGATGCCGTCGACCTTGGAGTACGGCAAGTCGACCAGGCCCATCACCGTCGGAATACCCATGGCGCGCGCCAGAATCGCCACGTGGGAGTTGCCGGAACCGAGTACCGACACCAGACCGACCAGCTTGCCTTCCGGCACCTCGCCGAGCATTGCCGGCGTCAGTTCTTCGCTGACCAGAATGGTGTTGTCGGGGTAAACCAGGGTCTGCTGCCGCTCTTCCTGCAGATAAGCCAGCAAGCGCCGACCGAGGTCTTTGACGTCCGAGGCCCGCTCACGCAGGTAGGCGTCGTCCATCAACTCGAAACGGTTGACGTGTTCGGTGACCACCTGACGCAACGCGCCCTGAGCCCATTGACCGGTCTTGATCACGGTGGTGATTTCGCTGCCGAGCGAGGCATCGTCGAGCATCATCAGGTAAACGTCGAACAGCGCCCGCTCTTCAGGCCGCAGCTGGGTGGCCAGCTTGGCGGACAAGGCACGCATGTCGGCGCGCACGCCCTCGATGGCGGTCTTGAACAGGCCAAGTTCCGCGTTGATATCGGTGATCGTCTTGTCCGGCACCACGTCCAGATCGGCCGGCGGCAGCATGACGACCGCGGTTCCGACCGCCGCGCCCGGCGAACCCGGTACACCGACGAACTTTGCTTCCTGGATACCTTTGCCCTGACGGCCCAGGCCACGGATCGAACCGGTGGCCTCGGCGTGGGCGATAACGCCGGCGAGCTGCGCGCTCATGGTCACGAGGAAGGCTTCTTCACCCTCATCGAACTGGCGGCGTTCTTTTTGCTGAATGACCAACACGCCGACGACGCGACGGTGGTGAATGATCGGCGCCCCGAGGAACGATGCGTAGCGCTCTTCACCGGTCTCGGCGAAGTAACGGTAGCGCGGGTGATCCGCGGCGTTTTCGAGGTTCAGGGGTTCTTCACGCGTGCCGACCAGACCGACCAGACCTTCGTTGGGTGCCATGCTGACTTTGCCGATCGAGCGCTTGTTCAAGCCCTCGGTGGCCATCAGCACGAAGCGGTTGGTCTCTGGGTCAAGCAGGTAGACCGAGCAGACCTGGCTGCCCATGGCCTCTTTGACGCGCAACACAATAATCCCCAACGCCGCCTTGAGATCCTTGGCGGAGTTAACTTCCTGGACGATCTTGCGCAGCGTATTGAGCATGGCTCGGGGTCGAACTCCGTCGTCAGTCGCGCGCTAAAAGGCGCGGGGCAAGCTCTTTGAGAGCGCGGCGATAAACCTCGCGCTTGAATGTCACCACCTGGCCCAACGGATACCAATAACTGACCCAGCGCCAGCCATCGAATTCCGGTTTACCGGTCAAATCCATCCGCACCCGCTGCTCGTTGGAGATCAGGCGCAGGAGAAACCATTTCTGCTTCTGGCCGATGCACAGCGGTTGGCTGTGCGTCCTGACCAGACGTTGCGGCAAACGATAGCGCAACCAGCCCCGGGTGCAGGCGAGTATTTCAACATCTTCGCGCTCCAGGCCCACTTCTTCGTTCAACTCGCGGTACAAGGCGTCTTCCGGCGTCTCCTGGGGGTTGATCCCTCCCTGTGGAAACTGCCAGGCATCTTGATTGATACGGCGAGCCCATAGCACCTGGCCAGCATCATTCGTCAGAATGATCCCGACATTGGGGCGGAAACCATCGGGGTCGATCACGGCAACAACCTCGCAAACGCATATCGCCGCATTGTTCCACAAAGGTTGTGAAAGCAGCAACGAGCCGACCTACCTTATGTGCACTCTTGTGAAAAGTCCGTATTCTGGACACCTTTCTACAGACTTTTCAGCGAGTAACTGCAATGCGGCTGGCTTTATTCGACTTGGACAACACGCTTCTGGGCGGTGACAGTGACCACGCTTGGGGCGATTATCTGTGCGAACGCGGTTTCCTCGACGCCGTCGCCTACAAGGCACGCAACGACGAGTTTTATCAGGATTACCTGGCCGGCAAGCTGGATAACGACGCGTACCTGAACTTCTGCCTGGAAGTTCTCGGCCGCACCGAGATGGCCACACTGGAGCAATGGCATCTGGACTACATGCGTGACTGCATCGAACCGATCGTGCTGCCCAAGGCAATCGAACTGCTGGCCAGACACCGTGAGGCCGGCGACAAGCTGGTGATCATCACCGCCACCAACCGCTTTGTGACCGGGCCGATTGCAGCACGTTTAGGCGTTGAGACCCTGATCGCCACCGAATGCGAAATGATCGACGGCCGTTACAGCGGGCGCAGCACCGATGTTCCGTGTTTCAGGGAAGGTAAGGTGACCCGGTTACTTCGTTGGCTGGAAGAGACTGGCCATAACCTGGAAGACAGCTATTTCTACAGCGATTCGATGAATGACTTGGCGCTGCTGGAGCGGGTGACGAACCCGATCGCGGTCGACCCGGACGTGAATCTGCGGGCCGAGGCTGAGAAGCGGGGTTGGCCGGTAATTTCGTTGCGCGGCTGATATCGCCTTCGCGAGCAAGCCCGCTCCCACAATTGATCTTCAGTGGACACAGGATTTGTGTACAGCCGAGATCAATTGTGGGAGCGGGCTTGCTCGCGAAGGGGCCGACTCGGTCTGTAGCCTTAAACCGGCTTGGCTCCCATCAAACCCGCAATCGCGATGAAACAAACAAAGCTGAACAGTGCGAGGGCAAAGGTGAATTTGCCGTTCCCCGCCGGCGCCTTGCGCAACTTGTTCAGCCGCACCACCAGCCAGAACCAACCCAGGGCCGCCACGGTATAGAGCACACTGGAAGCCAGCAGCCAGGTCTGCCCCAACGGCCAGCCCACCAGATGCACCATCCACCAACCGGTGAATGGCATGCTCAGCAATGCCAGGCCCATCAATAGCCAGATGAACACCAGCGGTCGCTGCAAGGTGCGGGCGTGAGCCGTCGCATCACCGTTACGGCGTGTGCGCCAGACCCAGATCCCCAAACCCAGCGCGCACACCAGCAACACCACCGTTGCAACCATGTGCGCCACTTTCAGGGCGGTTAACGTTTCCATTGTTCGATTTCCTTATAGCCTGCCGATCAGCGTAGCCGCTCAGCCGAGAAACAGCTGATAGGCCGGGTTGTCGCTTTCGTCCCAGTACGGGTAGCCGATTTCTTCCAGCGCGGCCGGTACCAGATGACGCTCGTCGTGCGGCACTTGCAGGCCCGCGACCACCCGGCCATCGGCCGCGCCGTGGTTGCGGTAGTGGAACATCGAAATGTTCCAGCGTCCGCCGAGTTTGTTGAGGAAGTTGAACAACGCACCCGGACGCTCCGGAAACTCGAAACGCAGCACCACTTCATCGACAACCTGGGCGGCACGCCCGCCAACCATATGGCGAATGTGCAACTTGGCCAGTTCGTTGTCGGTCAGGTCGAGCACCGGGAAACCCTGCTCGGTGAGACTGGCGAGCAGCGCACTGCGCGGGTCGTTTTCCGGGTGCGTCTGCACGCCGACAAAGATGTGCGCTTCGCTGCCGGTGTTGTAGCGGTAATTGAATTCGGTGATCTGACGCTTGCCGATGGCTTCGCAGAACGCCTTGAAGCTGCCCGGTTTCTCGGGAATGGTCACGGCAATGATGGCTTCGCGACCCTCGCCCAGTTCAGCGCGCTCGGCCACGTGGCGCAAGCGGTCGAAGTTGACGTTGGCTCCGGAATCAATGGCCACAAACGTATGGCCGGTGACGCCGCGTTGCTCGACGTACTTCTTGATCCCAGCCACGCCCAAGGCGCCAGCAGGTTCAGTGATCGAGCGGGTATCGTCGTAGATATCCTTGATTGCCGCGCAGATCTCGTCGGTGCTGACAGTGATGACTTCGTCTACATAATCTTTGCAGATATCGAAAGTGTGCTGACCGATCTGCGCCACTGCAACGCCATCGGCGAAGAGACCCACGGTCGGCAGCACCACCCGCTCGCCGGCCGCCATGGCCGCTTGCAGGCAGTTGGAGTCATCCGGTTCGACGCCGATGATTTTGATGTCCGGGCGCAGGTATTTCACGTACGCCGCGATCCCGGCGATCAGCCCACCGCCGCCCACCGGAACGAAGATCGCATCCAGACGCCCCGGGTGCTGGCGCAGAATCTCCATGGCCACCGTGCCCTGCCCGGCAATGGTGTGGGGATCATCGTAAGGGTGAATGTAGACGTAGCCTTTTTCGTCGACCAGTTTCAGCGAGTAGGCCAAGGCTTCCGGGAACGAATCCCCGTGCAGCACCACTTTGCCGCCGCGCGAGCGCACGCCTTCGACCTTGATCTCCGGGGTGGTCTTGGGCATCACGATGGTCGCTTTCACGCCCAGAACCTTGGCCGCCAGGGCCAGGCCTTGCGCATGGTTGCCCGCCGACGCGGTGACCACGCCGCGAGCGCGCTCTTCATCGCTCAATTGCGTCAACTTGTTGTAAGCGCCGCGAATCTTGAACGAGAACACCGGCTGCAAGTCTTCACGCTTGAGCCAGATATCGTTGCCCAGCCGCTCGGAGAGCTGGCGGGCAGTCTGCAATGGGGTTTCTACGGCAACGTCATAAACGCGCGAGGTGAGGATCTTTTTGACGTACTGTTCGAGCATCGGAAAGCATCACTGAGCGGGTTGGGCAGGGCCAAGGAGTCTAACCCGGCTTTTGGGCGGGCGACCACACTAAACAGATGGTTTTGAAACCGGAGTAATACCTGTGGCGAGGGGGCTTGCCCCCGTTGGAGCGTGAAGCGCTCCCCAGCACTCTTCCAGATACACCGCATTCGACAGCCTTACGACTGCTTCGCAGCCGAACGGGGGCAAGCCCCCTCGCCACAGGAGTGTTTCCCCCTGCACTATCGCGAGGCCTATAATGCCGGCCTTTCGTTCCCCTTTCGGCACTTCGGAGCCCGCATGACCCAGGATCAACTCAAACAGGCCGTAGCCCAGGCCGCCGTCGACTTCATCCTCCCGAAACTCGATGACAAGAGCATCGTCGGGGTCGGCACCGGCTCCACCGCCAACTGCTTCATCGATGCCCTGGCCAAGCACAAAGGCGCATTCGATGGCGCGGTCGCCAGCTCCGAAGCCACCGCCGCCCGCCTCAAGGGCCACGGCATTCCGGTGTATGAGCTCAATACCGTCAGCGACCTGGAGTTCTACGTCGACGGCGCCGATGAAAGCGACGAGCACCTGCACCTGATCAAGGGCGGTGGCGCGGCCCTGACCCGCGAGAAGATTGTGGCGGCCGTGGCCAAGACCTTCATCTGCATCGCCGACGCCAGCAAACTGGTGCCGGTCCTAGGTGCATTCCCGCTGCCGGTGGAAGTGATCCCGATGGCCCGCAGCCACGTGGCCCGCCAACTGGTGAAGCTCGGCGGCGACCCGGTTTACCGTGAAGGCGTGCTGACCGACAACGGCAACATCATCCTCGACGTGTTCAACATGCAGATCACCAACCCGGTGGAGCTGGAAACACAGATCAATGCCATCGTCGGCGTGGTCACCAACGGCTTGTTCGCAGCCCGCCCGGCTGATTTGCTGCTACTGGGGACGAGCGAAGGCGTGAAAACCCTGCGCGCCCAATAAGGCAGACACCAAACAGTGTGGGAGCGGGCTTGCTCGCGAAGAGGCCGTGTCAGCCGATAGAGATGTCGGCAGACAGAGCGCTTTCGCGAGCAAGCCCGCTCCCACATTTGTTTTGTAGTGTCTGTCAGGATTGTGCTGGTTTTTTGAAGACGTAGAAAAGATTCGGCTCGCTGACGAGGTACAAGGTGCCGTCGTCGTCCATGGCGATGCCTTCCGCTTGCGGCACAGTCTTCTGCAATCCCTGACGCCCCTTGCTCAGTGACAGAGTGGTCAGCGGCCGCCCATCGACATCCAGCTCCAGAATCAGTCGCGACTCATCGGACAGCGCCAGCAGATGGCCGCTGCGCTCGTCGTATTGCAGGCTCGACAGGTCTCGCACGAACATCCCGGCATCGCGTTTTGGGTTGTTCACGACATGCACCGCGTAGGATTTCTCCGGGTTGTAATGCGGAAAGCCCTGCACTTCGTAAATCAGCATCGGATCGCGCTCCTTGGCGACAAACAAGCGCTTGCCCACCGAGTCATAGGCCAACCCTTCAAACCCTTTGTTGCCACTCATGTGCACGCCGAGGGTCATCTGCTCGGCGTCCGCGGCATCGAGGAACGTCGTGTCCTTCTCCAGATGAATCTTGATCAGCCGTTGCTGGCGCTCGTCGGTGATCACGTAAGTGTCAGCACTGATGAACTCCACCGCCTCCGGGTCGCCAAACCCGATCAGCGCCACACGCCGCAGAATTTTGCCTTCCAGAGACAATTCGATCAGTTCGGCATTTTTGTTGGTAACGGTGAACAGGCTTTTACGCACGGGATCGAAGGTCAGCGCCGAAACATCGTCGTCCAGGCCATCGATGACTTGCGCCTCGATTGCTACCTGATACTGATCCAGACCAATGGACTGGGCATTCATTGGCTGCCAGAACGCCTGCACATTGAACCAGGTGCGCTCGAACAGACGCAGGTACTGGCCGACGGCAATCAGCACGATCAGCGCAATCACCGACAGGATCAGCATCAGGGGTTTGGGACGGGCAAGTCGGCGCATTCAGGCGAGCTCGGAAACAAGACGGGTGGATGAAATACCACGGCAGTATGAATTCAAGCTTAATGGCCAGTGGCCTTCGACCACAATTACCGAACTCGTAGGAGCGGCCGAAGGTTCGGGCCGCGTTCGGACGCTCTTTTGATCTTCAACAATCTTGCCTGCGCCAAAAGATCAAGAAATCGCTGCCTTCGGCAGCTCCTACCGTTGTTTTTCGAACCGATAGAACAGGTTCGGCTCGCTCACCATGTACAGCGTGCCCGCTTCGTCCATGGTCACACCTTCGGCACGGGGAATGGTTTTCTTCAGACCATTGAACCCTCCGAGCAAAGTCATGAAGCTGACCTGCTCGCCTTTCTCGTCCAATTCCAGCAGCAAATGAGAATCGGCGGACAGCACCAAAGTATGGCCGGTGCGCGGATCGATGGCCAGGGCCGACAGGTTGCGGATATCCAGTTCGTCGCTGGACAGCTTTTGCTTGTCGCCCTTGAGGATTTGGCTGCCGTCGCTTTTCCAGCTGAACAGCGCCGGTGGACGCTCTTCACCCAGCAGCAGTTGCTGGTTGCGCGCATCCCAGACGATCGCCTCGAAGGCTTTATTCTGGTCTTTTGACGGACCCAGGTCGTATTTCGGGAAACTGGCGATATTCAGTTCGCGAGTATCGGCATCGACCTTGACGATGGTAAGCAGGTGCGCGCGCTCATCGGTGATCGCCAGCAAACCATTGCCCATGACCGTTACCCCTTCCGGGTTGCTCCAACCCACCAGCGGCATTTTGCGCAACACATCGCCCTGCAACGTCAGCTCGACCAGAAACGGGTTCTTGCCCATCACCGCAAACAGGGTTTTGGTCTGCGGGTCATAAGACACGTCCGACGCTTCGTCCTTCTCCATGCCCGGCAGCAGTTTGGCGTCGATCACCGCCCGGTAATCCGGCAGCCAGATACTCTCTTTTCGCTCGGCCGGGCTTTCGAAACGCTCCATCACCCAGAGCAGGCCGCGATCATCCCAGTGCATCGCAAACACGAGGCCATACACAGCAGCCGCTACCAGCAAAAGCCAGGAATACCAACGCATGACAAAGCGCGAGCGGCGGGCAGTTTTCAGCTTGGGCAGCGGTTGGGTGCTCATGCAGGGATACGTTCCAGAAATTCAGGCTATGGGTAATAGCACAATTGGGACTGGCTCAGACGCCAGAAGCCCCGGAATTATCCGGACAAGATGTGAAAAAAACGGGAAATGGCGGTAAAGCCCTGTGTGGGCAGATGCAATTTGCGGGAAGGATCACAAACCAATGTGGGAGCGGGCTTGCTCGCGAATGCGGTCTGTCATCCAATATTGATGTTGGATTTGACGGCATCTTCGCGAGCAAGCCCGCTCCCACAGGGTTTTGCGTCGGGTCAGCGGACGCTGCTGGTGAAGCGGCTGGCGCCCGGCAGTTCGAGCACCAGTTCGTCACCGACATTCAGCGGGCCAACGCCCACCGGCGTACCCGTGAGGATCACGTCACCGGCCTGCAGCGAGAAGCAACCGGCCATGTACTGGATCATCGGCACAATCGGATTCAGCATGTCCTTGCTGTTGCCATCCTGGCGCACTTCGCCATTGATGGTCAGGCGGATGCCAATGTCGGTCAGGTCGGCGAAGGTACTGCCAGCCACGAACGGCGCAAGCACTGCCGCCCCGTCGAAAGACTTGGCGATTTCCCACGGCAGGCCCTTGGCTTTCAGCTCGGCCTGCTTGTCGCGCAAGGTCAGATCCAGTGCAGGGGCGATGCCGGAGATAGCATCCAGCACTTCTTCACGGCTCGGCTTGGTCGACAACGGCTTACCGATCAATACGGCGATTTCTGCTTCGTAATGCACTGAGCCACGCTCGGTCGGAATGCTGAAACCGCCTTCCAGCGGCACCACGCAACTGCCCGGCTTGATGAACAGCAGTGGCTCAGTAGGCACCGGATTGTCCAGCTCCTTGGCGTGTTCGGCGTAGTTGCGGCCGATGCATACCACTTTCCCCAGCGGGAAATGAATACGCGTACCGTCGACATACTGGTGCTGATAGCTCATGGACCGACTCCTGCTTCGTGCTCTTAACGTTCGAAGAATCAAACAGCGAAAATCTTGCCCGGGTTCATGATGCCGTTCGGGTCGAATACCGCTTTGACGGCTTTCATGTACTCGATCTCAACCGGCGAGCGACTGTAGGTCAAATAGTCACGCTTGGTCATGCCCACACCATGCTCGGCGGAAATCGAACCGTTGTACTTCTCGACGGTTTCGAACACCCACTTGTTGACGGTCGCGCACTTGGCGAAGAACTCGTCCTTGCTCAGGTTATCCGGCTTGAGGATGTTCAAGTGCAGGTTGCCGTCGCCGATGTGGCCGAACCAGACGATTTCGAAATCCGGGTAGTGTTCGCCGACGATCGCGTCGATTTCCTTCAGGAACCCGGGGACTTTCGACACAGTGACCGAAATGTCGTTTTTGTATGGCGTCCAGTGGGAAATGGTTTCGGAGATGTACTCGCGCAATTTCCACAGGTTCTGCAATTGGGTTTCGCTCTGGCTCATCACGCCGTCCAGCACCCAGCCTTCCTCGACGCAGTGCTCGAAGGTTTCCAGGGCGTGGTTGGCCACTTCTTCAGTGGTCGCTTCAAATTCCAGCAGCGCGTAGAACGGGCAATCGGATTCGAACGGTGCCGGCACATCGCCGCGCGCCATAACCTTGGCCAAGGCTTTATCGGAGAAGAATTCGAAGGCGGTCAGGTCAAGCTTGCTCTGGAATGCATGTAACACCGGCATGATCGAATCAAAATCGGCGGTGCCGAGGACCATCGCGGTGAGGTTTTTCGGCGCACGGTCCAGGCGCATGGTGGCTTCGACCACAAAACCCAGCGTGCCTTCAGCGCCGATGAACAGCTGACGCAGGTCGTAGCCGGTGGCGTTCTTGATCAGATCTTTGTTCAGTTCCAGCAGATCGCCCTTGCCGGTGACGACTTTCATGCCGGCTACCCAGTTGCGGGTCATGCCGTAGCGAATGACCTTGATCCCGCCGGCATTGGTGCCGATATTGCCGCCAATCTGGCTGGAACCTGCCGAAGCGAAATCCACCGGGTAGTACAGTCCGTGCTCTTCGGCCTTGTTCTGCAATTGCTCGGTAACCACGCCTGGCTGACAAACGGCCGTGCGGTCTGTCAGGTTCACATCGAGGATCTGGTTCATATAGTCGAAGGACACAACCACTTCGCCATTGGCTGCCACGGCCGCAGCCGAAAGTCCGGTACGACCGCCGGATGGCACCAGCGCCACCTTGTGGTTATTGGCCCAACGGACAATGGCCTGGACCTGCTCGGTGGTCTTGGGAAACACAATAGCGGTCGGGGCGGGGGCGAAATGCTTGGTCCAATCCTTGCCGTAAGCATTCAGGGAGTCGGCGTCGGTCAGCACCTTGCCGGGCTCAACCAGGGTCTTCAGCTCATCAATCAGGGCAGGATTGGTCATCGACAGAACTCTCGAACAATTCATGGTCATCCTGAGAACGCTTCACGTCGCAGGAATGAGTGTTTAGCGGGGTGCATATGCTAGCATACCGACCCCGCAGGATAGTGCCCAAAGGCTGTTCTGCGGCGACGGCTTTCTTGCCGTCCGGGTCAGCATCTGTTGACCATTTCCTGCCATTTTTCTCCGGGACACAGGTTTACGCAGATGAGCAAGACTTCTCTCGATAAGAGCAAGATCAAGTTCCTTCTTCTCGAAGGCGTCCACCAATCGGCTGTCGACGTCCTCAAGGCGGCGGGCTACACCAGCATCGAGTACCTCACAGGTTCTCTGCCGGAAGCCCAGCTGAAGGAAAAGATCGCTGATGCTCACTTCATCGGCATTCGCTCCCGCACTCAACTGACCGAAGAGATCTTCGATCACGCGAAGAAACTGGTGGCTGTCGGCTGTTTCTGCATCGGCACCAACCAGGTCGACCTCAACGCGGCTCGCGAACGCGGCATCGCAGTATTCAACGCGCCGTACTCCAACACTCGCTCCGTAGCCGAGCTGGTATTGGCCGAAGCGATCCTGTTGCTGCGCGGCATCCCAGAGAAGAACGCTTCCTGCCACCGTGGCGGCTGGATCAAGAGCGCGGCCAACTCCTTCGAAATCCGCGGCAAGAAACTGGGTATCGTCGGTTACGGCTCGATCGGTACTCAGCTGTCGGTTCTGGCCGAAGGCTTGGGCATGCAGGTGTATTTCTACGATACCGTGACCAAGCTGCCATTGGGCAACGCAACGCAAGTTGCCAGTCTGACCGAGCTGCTGGGCATGTCCGACATCGTCACCCTGCACGTTCCGGAAACCGCAGCCACCCAGTGGATGATCGGCGAGAAAGAAATCCGCGCCATCAAGAAGGGCGGCATTCTAATCAACGCTGCTCGCGGCACTGTTGTTGAACTGGACGCCCTGGCGGACGCGATCAAGGACAAGCACCTGATCGGCGCCGCCATCGACGTATTCCCGGTGGAGCCGCGCTCCAACGAAGAAGAGTTCGAAAGCCCGCTGCGTGGCCTGGACAACGTGATCCTGACCCCGCACATCGGTGGTTCCACCGCTGAGGCGCAAGCCAACATCGGTCTGGAAGTGGCGGAAAAACTGGTCAAGTACAGCGACAACGGTACTTCGGTATCGTCCGTGAACTTCCCGGAAGTGGCGCTGCCGGCTCACCCTGGCAAGCACCGTCTGCTGCACATCCACGAGAACATTCCGGGTGTGATGAGCGAGATCAACAAGGTCTTCGCCGAAAACGGCATCAACATTTCCGGTCAGTTCCTGCAGACCAACGAGAAAGTCGGCTATGTCGTGATCGACGTCGATGCCGAATACTCGGAAATGGCGCAGGAGAAGCTGCAGCACATCAACGGCACCATTCGTTGCCGCGTGTTGTTCTGATCGCGTTTTGAGCGACAAAAAAGGGAGCTCCTCGGAGCTCCCTTTTTCACAGCTGCTTTTTCATGGCTGTGGAAAAGTTACTTCACAGTCACGGTGATTTTCTTCGAAACGATCGGTGGATCGAACGGCATGTGACCGCTGTCGCCCAGCTCGAGCTGCAAGGTGTGCTTGCCCGGTGCCAGTTTGATGGTGGCCTCGGTTTGCGCCTTGCCGAAGTGCATGTGGTTGGCATCTGTCGGAATCGGTGCGCCTTCGGCAGGCAGCTTGTCGACATCGATCAGCAAGTGGTGATGACCGGTGTTTTTGGTTGGATCACCAGCCGGGGCAAGTGAGATGTCCTTCACGCCAAACTTAACCTTGAATTCCTGCCCCACAGTCGCACCGTCTTCCGGGGAAACAATGAACGCTTGTGCACCTTTGGGAGCAGGTGTGGCAGCCGTTGCCAGCATCGATGCACCCAGCAACAGGCCAGCCAGTGCGGCTCGTGACATAAAGGTTTTCATTCTCTTCTCCAGTTTTTCCGTAAAATTCGCTCGACCGTGACAACTTCACGGCCATTCGTTGTCGAAGGCACACGACAACCATAGCAAAGCGAGCCTGAACAGCGCGTCGCGATAAATGAATTCAAAGGAGTGACCATGCGCTTTTTGCCTGGCCTGATCTGCCTGCTGCCCCTTTTTAGCCCTTTGGCTCATGCCGAACTGATGGACGATGTAAACGACCGCGGCGAATTGCGTATTGCCCTTGAGGCTAATACACCGCCCTTCAATTTCAAGGATGACGACAAACTGACCGGCTTCGAAGTCGAGTTGGGTCAACTGCTGGCCGATGAGCTGGATGTACGGGCCGACTTCGTCGTCACCGATTCCGGCGATCTGTTGACCGGCGTCGAAAGCGGCAAATACGACGTGGCCATCAATCACATAGCACAGACCCCGGACCTTAAGGATCGTTTCGACTTCACCGAACCTTACAGCTACGCCGATGCACAATTGCTCGCGCAGAAAGAAGAGCAGCCGCGCCCGCTAGTGTTGGTGCAAACGCTGAAGGAAGAAGAACCGAAGGCCGGCCCGCCGGTGAGCCTGGCGATTCCGTTTCAGAAGGGTAACCCGGCGTTTCATGCCAGCCTCGAAAACGCCTTGCAGCGGATCAAGGGGGATGGCCGATTGGAAGCGTTGTCGCAGAAGTGGTTGGGGGCGGATACGAGCGTGGCGCCGAAGCCATAAGGCACTGAAGATTTAATGTGGGAGCGGGCTTGCTCGCGAATGCGGTGTGTCAGGCAACATTGATGTCGACTGACACTCACTCTTCGCGAGCAAGCCCGCTCCCACATGGGTTTTAGGCAGGTCGTTAGTTCAGGGTTGCCAGGGCTGCCGCCGCTTCGGCCAATTCCAACTCACTGAACACCTGAACGCCATTGCGCTTGAGCAATGCCGCGGTGACACCCTCGCCGCTGATCTTCACGCCACTGAAGGTCCCGTCATAGGTCAACAGATTCCCGCAAGACGGGCTGTTGGCCTTGAGCACGGCAATGCGGATGCCGTGCTGTTGCACCAGTTCCAGCGCCTGATAAGCCCCCGAAAGAAACTCGGCACTGACGTCCTCGCCCTCGGTGGTGATGACCGATGCAAGGCCATCAAGCACTTCACCACCCTGCCCGCCCGGAATCTCCGCCGCGGCCCTTGGCGTCGGCAAACCACCGGCGACTTCCGGGCACAACGGCACCACCCGGCCTTCGGCAATCCATTGTTCCAACAAATTGAATGGCCCACTGGCGCCACCGTCGTAACGGACGCGGTGACCGAGCAAACAGCGGCTAACCAGAATCTTTTGCATGATCAGAACGGCTCGTTGCCACGACGGCGGAACCAGCCCGTCAACGACAGGCGATCGCGGGTCGCGGGCAGGACTTCGTGGGGGACTTCGCCCGACAGGAATACCACCAGGCATCCGCCGGTGGGCACCACATCGTGTTCGATGCCTTCGTCCAGGTACATGCGCAACTGACCGCCATGCTCGGGCAGCCAGTCGTCATTGAGGTAGATCACCGCCGAGACCATGCGCCGGTCGTCATCGCGGAACCGGTCGACATGCTTGAGGTAGAAAGCGCCAGGCGGATACAGAGCGAAATGGCTTTCGAAATCTTCCAGGCCCAGAAACAAACTGCGATTCATCGCCTCACGCAGGCTGTCCATCAATCCCAGATAGCTGTCGCAAGCCTCGGCCTGACCGGGTTCGAGCCACTGGATATGGTCACCACGAATGCCCTCGCGGATCTCCGAAAACGGCCCGCGCCCCACGGCGGCCGGGGCGAGTTCGCCCTCGGCGGCACGTTTGCGGCACTCGGCCGCCAGCGCCCGGGTCAGATCCAGAGGCAGGAAAATATTCTGCTGCGACCAGCCGCGCTCAGCCAGGTCGTCGACGATACGTAACAGCAGCGGATGATCAGAGGATATTTGCATGGCGCGCATAGTATTCCTGTGCCCGCAAATCCGACAGAGCCGCGCAGCGGAGGATTGGTCGGATAAGGCACGCAACCTGATACGAATTCTCGACAAGTACGAATGCCGCACGGAGAATAGTCGCCTGCTGACAGGAGTCCCTATGCGTCGCTTGCTTTTTTCACTGTTAATGCTCTGCGTATTGCCCGCCTGGGCGGACGGCCACGACCAGTTGTACAAGGTCGCCGGTTGGCCAGAACAACGCGCGCATTTCAACGATGCTCTCTCCGCCGCTCAGCAGCGTTACCAGAATAGCCTGCCGCCGGCGGTGTTTCAGGCCCTGGTCAACAACAGTAATCAGCGTTTCGCCCCCAAGGCCATGGACCAGCGTGCCGAAGCGCAGCTGCGCAAAAAGCTTGCCGATCCGAAACCTGCACTGACCTTCTTTCAATCGCCCCTGGGCAAGAAAATTGTCGCCGCCGAACTGCTGGCGACCCGTCGCGATCAATTGGCGAAAAACGCCAAGGGCTTGCCGAAAATGCAGGCCAGCGATACCCGTCAACTCATCATCGGTCACCTGGCCCAGGCCCTGCCCGCTCGCGAGGCCGGCGCTGAAGTCAGCCTGGCGATTGCGGGCGTGGCGGCCGACAGCCTGAGCTCGATGATCCCCGGCCTGCTCGGTGGCGGTCAGGCTCAAGGCATGTTGAACGGCCAGCGCCAGCGCCTGATGGAGCAGATCGGCGCCGACCTGAACAACACGCTGCTGTATGTCTATCGCGACCTGTCAGATGACGAGCTGGAAGAGTTCGCCACGTTTGCCGAGTCCACGGAAGGCAAGGCTTACTATCAAGCGGCATTGGCGGCGATTCGGGCGGGGTTGGCGGTGGGGCAGAGTACGTCGAGCCTCAGTCAATAATATTCAGCGTCTGGAAGATCGCTTTCGCGAGCAAGCCCGCTCCCACACTTGATCTCTGGCGTACATAAATTCTGTATCCGCTGGAGATCTAATGTGGGAGCGGGCTTGCTCGCGAAGAGGCCCGAACGACCGCTAGAGATTCCGCCCCTTCATCCCCTTGCTCAAAAACCCGAAATACTCCTCCCGCAACCCCGGCGTCTCATTTGCCAGATGATGCCGTGCCTCAGGCAACATCAGCACCTGAGGCCGATCGAACTTGCCCCGCAATACGTCAAGGTTGTGCTCCCAATCCACGGTCATGTCCGCCTGCCCCTGCACGATCAGCGGCTGCCGCGGGCTCTTCGGTGCCGCTTCGATACGCTTGATCCACCGTCCCAGCGCACCGACCCAGGCCGTGGGCAGACGTAGCGGTTGCAGCGGATCGGCTTGCAGGAACGTCAGGAATTCAGGGTCGTTGGAGTTCTCGCTGAAACGCCGGGCGATGCCTTTGACGAACGGCTTGAGCAAGTAATAACTGAGCTGCGACCAGCCCCAGGCTCGCGGCCGCACCAGTGGCGACAGCAAGATCACCTGCCCCTGGGCCGGACTGCTTGCGCCCTGATTGAGCACATGATCGATCACGATCGCTCCGCCGGTACTTTGTCCGCACAGGTGCCAAGGCTGCGGAAGGTCCAGCGATTGCGCCTCGGCCAACAGCCCTTGCAGGGTGTTCTGATACTCGGCGAAATCCTTGATGCTCGCCCGTTCGCCACTGGACAAGCCATGCCCCGGCAGGTCACAGGCGATTACTGCAAAACCCTGGTCCAGCGCCCACTCGATCACATGCCGATAGAGCCCGGTGTGATCGTAGAAACCGTGAAACAGAAACAGCGTCGCCTTCGCCCGCTCGGGCCACCAGAGCTGGCTGACCACTTCATAGCCATCGACCTCGAAACGCCCCAGGCCACTGCGCAAGGTTCGCTGGGGAAAATCCAGCCCATAAAAATGCTGATAGGCCATGGCCTCCGTCGACAGCGGCTGCCACTCGGCCAATGGCCGCAGGCTGGCACGCAAATGATCGGGGTCGAAAGTGGCAGACATGGGCTATTCCAGAGCGCGAAACGGACTTTATAGGCCTGCGATATTCATCTGTTGCAGCAAGCATGGCAAGCTAGCCGACCTTCGAGGATTGAAACCCATGCGTCCTGCCTACCGCACCACACTGCTTGCCAGCCTGCTCGCCCTTGTGTGTGCCGGCGTGCTGTGGGCCGCCTATGACTGGTTTCAGGGGCGCTACTTGCGCGCCTTCAGTTCGCACACTGCGGTGTTCTCCGGCGACCCCTTGCGCCTGCCGGACGAACTTGCCGGCCCCGGCGCCATTCGCCTGGTGCACTTCTGGGACCCGGCCTGCCCGTGCAATGTCGGCAACCAACAACACCTGACCGAACTGGTTGAGCAGTATGTACCGCAGGGCGTCGAGTTCTATGCGGTCCAAAAGCCCGGCAGCCACGGTCAATTGCCCAGCACGTTGAGTCGCCTCAAAACCATCAATGTCCTGCCAGGCTCCGAACAGATCCCCGCCAGCCCGGCGGTGGCGATCTGGGACCGCAGTGGCAGGCTGGCGTATTTCGGTCCGTACAGCGAAGGCCTGACCTGCAATTCGAGCAACAGTTTTATCGAGCCCATTCTGCAAGCGCTGAATGAAGGCCGGGCGGTGAACGCCACCCACACGCTAGCGGTGGGTTGCTACTGCCCGTGGCCTGCGGAGGTTAAGTAAGGCATTCCTGACTTTTCCAGGACCGCAATGCCCGGCACAGGAGGTCTGTGCTACACGTTTGCAGCCCACACGGGCGGCAATCCCGAAAGAACAAGGAGTCACCATGAAACGCGTCCTGACCGTACTTGCCTTGCTGATCGTCGTGCTCGTCGCCGGGGGCGGCTGGTATGTGTACAGCAAGCAACCGACGCGCCAGGGCCAGGTGGAGTTGCAGCACCTGCAAGGTTCGGTGACCGTGCATTACGACGTGCGCGGTGTGCCGCATATCCGTGCCGAAAACGAAACCGACCTCTACCGCGCCCTTGGTTATGTACATGCCCAAGACCGACTGTTTCAGATGGAAGCCATGCGGCGCCTGGCCCGTGGTGAATTGGCCGAAGTCCTCGGTCCGAAACTGATCGACACCGACAAACTGTTTCGCAGCCTGCGCATCCGCGAACGGGCTGAAAGCTACGTGGCCGCGCTGGATCATCAGTCGCCGGCGTGGAAGGCCCTGCAAGCTTATCTGGACGGCATCAATCAATATCAGGACAGCCACGCTGCGCCGGTAGAGTTCGACGTGCTGGGGATCCCCAAGCGCCCGTTCACCGCCGAAGACAGCATCAGCATCGCCGGCTACATGGCCTACAGCTTTGCTGCGGCGTTTCGCACCGAACCGTTGCTGACTTACGTGCGTGACCAACTGGGCGCCGAGTACCTGAATATCTTCGATCTCGACTGGCAGCCCAAGGGCGTGCTGGCCAAAAGACGCGCCAACCCTGCACCGGCCCTCACCGTCAATGACTGGAAGGGGCTGAACGCCCTCGCCCGTTTGAGTGAGCAGGCCCTGGCCGACAATGGCCTGCCACAATTCGAAGGCAGCAATGCCTGGGTGATTTCCGGCAACCGCAGCAAAAGCGGCAAGCCGCTGCTGGCCGGTGACCCGCATATTCGCTTCTCGGCTCCGTCGGTGTGGTACGAAGCGCACCTGTCAGCGCCGGGTTTCGAGCTTTATGGTTACCATCAAGCACTGGTGCCGTTTGCGTTTCTTGGCCACAACCTGGACTTCGGCTGGAGCCTGACGATGTTCCAGAACGACGACCTGGATCTGATCGCAGAGAAGGTCAACCCGGACAACCCGAACCAGATCTGGTATCGCGGCCAATGGGTCGACCTGGTCAACACCGAACAACAGATCGCGGTCAAAGGCCAGTCACCGGTCACGCTGAGCCTGCGCCAGTCGCCCCACGGCCCGATCATCAACGATGCACTCGGCACTGCCGCCGGCAAGACGCCGGTCGCCATGTGGTGGGCCTTCCTCGATACGCCGAATCCGATCCTCGACGGCTTCTATCAGCTCAACCGCGCCGACACCCTGGCCAAGGCCCGCGCCGCGTCGGCCAAGGTTCAGGCTCCGGGTTTGAACATCGTCTACGCCAACGCCAAGGGCGACATCGGTTGGTGGGCCTCGGCATTGCTGCCCAAGCGCCCGGCCGGGGTGAAGCCCGATTTCATCCTCGACGGCAGCACCCCTCAGGCGGACAAGGAAGGTTTTTACCCGTTCAGTGCCAACCCACAGGAAGAGAACCCGGCGCGAGGCTACATTGTCTCGGCCAACTTCCAACCGGTGTCGCCTACCGGCATGGAAATTCCCGGTTACTACAACCTCGCCGATCGCGGTCAGCAACTCAATCGTCAGCTCAGCGACAAGAACGTGAAGTGGGACAACGACTCCAACCAGAAGCTGCAACTGGGCACCACCACTGACTACGGTCCGCGTTTGCTGGCGCCGTTGCTGCCGGTACTGCGTGAAGTGGTGAGCAATCCCGCCGAGCTCAAGATGGTGGAACAACTGGCGCAGTGGAGCGGCGATTATCCGCTGGACTCCGTCAGCGCCACCCTGTTCAACCAGTTCCTGTTCAATCTCACCGACGCAGCAATGCGCGATGAACTGGGCAATGACTTCTTCGAAACACTGCTCCCGACCCGGGTGATCGATGCCGCACTGCCGCGCCTGGCAGCCTCCGCCGATTCACCGTGGTGGGACAACCGCAACACCCCCGGCAAGGAAACCCGCGCCGATACGGTCAAGGTTGCCTGGCAAGCGAGCATGGCTCACCTCAAGACCACTCTGGGCGCCGATTCCACACAATGGAAGTGGGGCAAAGCGCACACCCTGACTCACGGCCATCCGCTGGGGACGCAGAAACCTTTGGAGCGGATCTTCAACGTCGGGCCCTTCGCGGCGCCCGGCACCCATGAAGTGCCGAACAACCTCTCGGCCAAGATCGGCCCGGCGCCGTGGCCTGTGACTTACGGCCCGTCAACCCGGCGGTTGATCGACTTCGCCGACCCGGCCCACAGCCTGACCATCAACCCGGTCGGCCAGAGCGGCGTGCCGTTCGACAGCCACTATGCCGACCAGGCCGAGGCGTATATCGAGGGGGTTTACTACCAGGCGCATTTCAATGATGAAGAAGTGACGGCCAATACCCGTAGTACGTTGAAGCTGTTGCCAGCGCGTTCGGGGCAATAGATTTTTTGTTGGCCCGACTGACGCCTTCGCGAGCAAGCCCGCTCCCACATTAGACCGTGCCTGTCTGAACAACTCGGTCAACTGTGGGAGCGGGCTTGCTCGCGAAGGGGCCATGACAAGCAACACAAAATGCCGCTAAACCATCACCGCAAAATTCAACCTGAACTGCTGCGGTGTCACTCCCAGCCTGCGGTTGAACACACTGCGCATGTGCTGGGCATCGCGAAACCCGCACTGATACGCCACGGTTTTCAGCGGCGCATGGGTGCTTTCGAGCATCACCCGTGCCGCATCCACCCTCGCCCGTTCGACGAATTCCGCCGGGGTGATTTTCGCCTCCTTGGCGAACACCCGGGAAAAGTTGCGCGTGCTCATGTTGGCGGCGTTGGCCAGATCAGCAATGGTCAGGTCGCCATTGAGGTTGGCCAATACGTAAAGCTGAGCCATCGCCACCGCCGACGTCGGTTCGGCATGGGGCGTGAGGAACGGGCTGAACTGCGATTGCCCGCCCGAGCGCTGAGTGAACACCACCAACCGCTTGGCCACGCTGAGTGCCACGTCCGGCCCGTGATCCCGGGCCAGCAAATACAGCGACAAATCGATCCCCGCCGTAACCCCGGCCGAGGTGTAAAGCTCGCCGTCCTGCACGTACAAGCGATCAGCCTCGACCTGAGTCGACGGGCACAGCTGCGCCAGCGCCGCGGCATCGCCCCAATGAGTGGTGACGGTTCTCCCATCGAGCAATCCGGCCCGGGCAAGCATGAAGGCGCCATTGCAGATCGAGCCAAAGCGTTGCGCCAGCGCACAGGCATCGCGCAGCCAGGTATCGAACGCCGCGCCAAAATTCATGAACGGCAACTGCGGCCCGCCCGCCACCAACAGCAAATCATAAGCCTCCAGCGCTTCACTGAAATGCCGGTGGGCATTGAGTGACAAACCGTTGGAGCACGCCATCACCCCATGCTCGACACCGATCACCTCCAGCCGATAGTGATCCTGCGGGGCCAGGAAACGATTGGCTTCGGAAAACACATCCAGGGGGCCGGTGACATCCAGTGACTGGACGCCTGGGAACACCACGATGGCAATGGTTTTACTCATGGTTCAAGTTCACCTTCACATTGAAAAGATCGCAGCCTTCGGCAGCTCCTACATGGGATTGCGCACCCCTGTAGAGCTGCCGAAGGCTGCGATCTTTTCTGGCTGATCACCCTCAACCCTAGCCAATCCAAGCCCAACAAGCGAGGTTGGCGCGATATGCAGGCTCATTGGCCGGGATCGCAGCCATGGATCGATTGTCCGGTTTCGGCTGCGCGAACAGACTGACCCCATCAGCGCCGCCACGGCGTTCCCCATGAGGACAGCACCATGAGCAGCGTCATCGCCGGTATCAAAATCCCCGACAGCGCGTTGGCCAGGGCCACCACTGAATACATTCGCGACGTCGAGTCCGACCTGCTGTTCCACCACTCACGCCGGGTGTTTCTGTTCGGCGCCTTGAGCGGTGAGCGCAAGCAGTTGGCTTATGATCCGGAGCTGCTGTACGTCGGCGCGATGTTCCATGACTTGGGTCTGGTGGAAGGTCACCGCAGCGATGATGAGCGATTCGAAGTCGACAGTGCCAACGCAGCCAAAGCGTTCCTCAAACCCTACGGGTTGTCTGGCGACGATATCGAACAGGTGTGGTTGTCGATTGCCCTGCACACCACACCGGGCGTGCCGCAACACCTGCGTCCCAATGTGGCGCTGGTGACGGCCGGCGTCGAGATGGATGTGCTGGGCATCGACTACGCGGCGTTTTCCACCGTGCAGCGTGAAGCAGTGGTGCATGCGCATCCACGGGGTGAAGGGTTCAAGGAGTGCATTCTGTGTGCGTTCGCCAATGGCTTCAAACATAAGCCGGACAGCACGTTTGGCACCGTGAACGCGGATGTACTGGTGGACAGCGAGCCGGGCTTCAAGCCGATGAACTTCGTCGAGATCATCCGCAAATCACCTTGGTTGGCATAAACCACTGCGGGAGCGGGCTTGCTCGCGAAAGCGGTGGGTCAGTCAACATGGATGTTGAATGTCAGTCCGTCTTCGCGAGCAAGCCCGCTCCCACAGTGGATTTGGGTTGGCCACACATGCGTGGTCAACCCGGCATCAGGCTCAAGCCGCTTCCGGCGCCTGCGCCCGGCGCACGTCCGGTTGTTTCCAGGAATCGGCGGCGCCTTCTTCGATGGCCTGCTGGATCGCACGCTTGCGAATCTCTTCGGCACGACGACTGAAGTACCAGACCAGGAAAGTCACCAGCGACACCGCCAGCAGAATCAGGCTGGCCACGGCGTTGATCTCGGGTTTCACGCCCAGGCGCACTGCCGAGAACACTTCCATCGGCAGGGTCGTGGAACCCGGACCGGACACGAAGCTCGCCAGCACCAGGTCATCCAGCGACAAGGCAAACGACATCATGCCGCCCGCCGCCAGCGACGGCGCGATCATCGGAATGGTGATCAGAAAGAACACCTTCCACGGCCGCGCCCCCAGGTCCATGGCCGCCTCTTCGATGGACAGGTCCAGCTCACGCAAGCGCGCCGACACCACCACCGCCACATATGCCGCACAGAACGTGGTGTGGGCGATCCAGATGGTGACGATGCCGCGCTCCTGTGGCCAACCGATCATCTGCGCCATGGCCACGAACAGCAGCAACAGCGACAGACCGGTGATCACTTCCGGCATCACCAACGGTGCGGTGACCAGACCACCGAACAGCGTGCGGCCCTTGAAGTGGGTGATACGCGTCAGCACGAAGGCCGCCAGCGTCCCCAGTGCCACCGCTGCAATCGCCGTGTAGCAGGCGATTTCCAGCGAACGCACCACCGAGCCCATCAGTTGGGTGTTGTCCATCAACCCCACGTACCACTTGATCGACCAGCCGCCCCACACCGTCACCAGTTTCGAGGCGTTGAACGAGTAGATCACCAGGATCAGCATCGGCGCGTAGATGAACAGCAAACCCGCTACCAGCATGAAACTTGAGAAACGGAAGCGCTTCATTCCTTGCCCTCCATTTCTTTGGCCTGACTACGGTTGAACAGGATGATCGGCACAATCAGGATCGCCAGCATCACCACCGCCAGCGCTGATGCCACCGGCCAGTCACGGTTGTTGAAGAACTCTTGCCAGAGCACTTTACCGATCATCAGGGTTTCCGGACCGCCGAGCAGTTCCGGGATCACGAACTCACCCACCACCGGGATGAACACCAGCATGCAACCGGCGATGATGCCGTTTTTCGACAGCGGCACGGTGATCTTCCAGAAACTGTTGAAGGTGCTCGAACCAAGGTCCGACGCGGCTTCCAGCAGGCTGGTGTCGTGTTTGACCAGGTTGGCGTAGAGCGGCAGGATCATGAACGGCAGATAGGAGTAAACGACCCCGATGTAGACCGCGAGGTTGGTGTTGAGGATCTGCAGCGGCTCGTCGATCCAGCCCATGCTCATCAGAAAACCATTGAGCAGACCGTTGTTGCTGAGAATGCCCATCCACGCGTAAACGCGGATCAGGATTGCGGTCCAGGTCGGCATCATGATCAGCAGCACCAGCACCGTTTGCAGCTCTTTGCGGGCGCTGGCAATGGCGTAGGCCATCGGGTAGCCGATCAGCAAACAGAGGACGGTGCTGATCAGCGCCATCTTCAATGAGCCGAGGTAAGCGGCGATGTACAACTCGTCATCGCCGAGCATCGCGTAGTTGCTCAGGTTAAGCAGCACCTGGAGCTTCTGGTCGATGAAGCTGTAGATCTCGGTGTACGGCGGAATGGCCACGTCGGCTTCGGCGAAGCTGATCTTCAGAACGATGAAGAACGGCAACATGAAGAACAGAAACAGCCAGATGAACGGAACCCCGATGACCAGCTGACGGCCACCGGGAATTATTCGATTGAGCCGGCGTTTGAGTTTGCGCAGGTTCATGAGCGAAGTACCACGCCGCTGTCGTCTTCCCAGTACACGTAAACCTGGTCACCCCAGGTTGGCCGCTGGCCGCGGCGCTCGGCGTTGGCGACGAAGGACTGCACCAGTTTGCCGCTCGGCAATTCGACGTAGAACACCGAGTGGCCGCCGAGGTAGGCGATGTCATGCACCTTGCCGCTCGACCAGTTGTATTCGCAGGTCGGCATGTCGGCTGTCACCAGCAGTTTTTCCGGACGGATCGCGTAGGTGACGGACTTGTCCTGCACCGAGGTGCTGATGCCGTGACCCACGTAGATGCTGCGGTCCAGATCCTTGCAGGTGATGAGCGCATGGCCTTCGGCGTCGTCCACCACTTCGCCTTCGAAGATGTTGACGTTGCCGATGAATTCGCAGACCAGACGGCTGGTCGGGGTTTCGTAGATGTCGATCGGGCTGCCGATCTGGGCGATCCAGCCCAGGTGCATGATCGCGATGCGCTCGGCCATGGTCATGGCCTCTTCCTGGTCGTGGGTCACCATCACGCAGGTCACGCCGACCCGCTCGATGATCTCGACCAGTTCCAGCTGCATTTGCGAACGCAGTTTCTTGTCCAGCGCGCCCATCGGTTCGTCGAGCAGCAACAGCTTCGGCCGTTTGGCCAACGAACGCGCCAGCGCCACACGCTGACGCTGACCGCCGGACAACTGATGGGGTTTGCGCTTGGCGTACTGGCTCATCTGCACCAGCTTGAGCATGTCGGCCACGCGTGCATCGACTTCAGCGGCGGGAAGCTTGTCCTGCTTGAGGCCGAAGGCGATGTTCTGCGCCACGGTCATGTGTGGGAACAAGGCATAGGACTGGAACATCATATTGATCGGTCGCTCGTACGGCGGCATGTCAGTGATGTCTACGCCGTCGAGGTAAATGCGCCCCTCCGTGGGCCGTTCGAAACCTGCCAGCATCCGCAGCAAGGTGGATTTGCCCGAACCCGAGCCGCCGAGCAAGGCGAAGATTTCGCCTTTCTTGATTTCCAGGGACACGTCGTCCACGGCAATCGTCTCGTCGAACTTTTTGGTGACCCGGTCGATTTTGACCAGCACCTGTTTAGGTGTCTGGTCGCCCTCGAGGGCTTTCTTATAGGCGCCGGAGGCAACTGCCATTTACGAAACTCCCAACAGAATTTGCAGTTCGCTCAACGTGGCGAACCTGGATAGTTTGAAGCTATTTGCCCGACTTGACCTTGGTCCAGCTGCGCGTCATCAAACGTTGAATGTTCGGTGGCAACTCGATGGATACGTATGTCTTGTCGAGGACCGCTTGCGGTGGATATACCGATGCGTCGGTGCGTATGGACTGTTCCATCAGTTTGTCCGACCCGGGGTTCGGGTTGGCATAGCCTACGGAATCGCTGACCTTGGCAATCACCTCGGGTTTCAGCAAATAGTTGATGAAGGCATGGGCCTCTTTGGCGTTGGCGGCATCCTTGGGGATCGCCAGCATGTCGAACCAGAGCGCGCCGCCCTCTTTCGGAATCGAGTAGGCGATGTTCATGCCTTTGCCGGCTTCAGCCGCGCGGGCCTTGGCCTGGAACATATCGCCGGAGAAACCGATCGCCACACAGATGTCACCGTTGGCCAGGTCTGCGATGTATTTGGATGAGTGGAAATACGTCACGTAAGGCCGCACTGCCAGCAACTTGGCTTCAGCCTTTTTGTAGTCTTCAGGGTTGGTGCTGTTGGCGTTCAGGCCCATGTAGTTGAGGACCGTGGGCATCATTTCATCGGCGGAGTCGAGGAACGCCACGCCACAGCTGTGCAGCTTCTTGATGTTCTGCGGCTCGAACACCACATCCCACGAATCGATCTTGTCGAGGCCCAGCACTGCCTTGACCTTGTCGACGTTGTAACCGATGCCGTTAGTGCCCCACAGATACGGCACGGCGTACTGATTGCCCGGATCGTTCTGCTCCAGGCGCTTGAGCAGCACCGGGTCGAGGTTGGAATAGTTAGTCAGCTTCGATTTGTCGAGCTTCTGAAAAGCCCCGGCCTTGATCTGCTTGCCAAGGAAGTGGTTGGACGGCACAACCACGTCATAACCGGTACGCCCGGCCAGCAACTTGCCTTCCAGGGTTTCGTTGGAATCAAATACGTCATACACCGGCTTGATACCGGTTTCTTTCTGGAAGTCGGCCAGGGTGGTTTCACCGATGTAGTCCGACCAGTTATAAATATGCACCGTGCCAGCGGCCTGAACACTGACAGCAAGTGTCAGCCCGGCGCCGACCAGCAGGGCATTGCGCAACAAAGAAAAAATAGGCAAGTGGAGGTCCTCTAAAATTAGTTGGGCCCAAGTTGCCCCGCGTTACATGACAGCCATGGCTGCCTGGCAACAAAACCGGCGCGCAACTTACCCTCGAAAAACCGTTCCAGCAAAACTTTCTGTCATTTAATTATTCCTGTTGCCGCCGTCGCGCGACGACGGCAACAGGTAGTTGCCTCAAATCGGCTTATTTACCGGATTTGATCTTGGTCCAGCTGCGAGTCAGGATCCGCTGGGTCGCGGCCGGCAAGTCGGCAATCGCGTACAGCTTGGCCAGTACTTCCGCTGGCGGGTAGATGCCAGGATCGCTGGTGATTTCTTTATCGACCAATGCAGTAGACGCCGCGTTACCGTTCGGGAAACGTACCGCGTTGGTGATTTCAGCCATGATTTCCGGCTTCTGCAGGAAGGTCATGAACTTGTAGGCGCCTTCGACGTTTTCGGCATCTTTAGGGATGGCGACCATGTCGTAGAAGCTGCCGGCACCTTCTTTCGGAATGTTGTAGCTGACTTTCACCTTGTCACCGGCTTCAGCGGCGCGAGCCTTGGCCTGGTAGATGTCACCCGAGTAACCCACGGCGACGCAGATGTTGCCGTTGGCCAGATCGGAGATGTACTTGGACGAGTGGAAGTAGCCCACCGAAGGACGAATCTTCAGGAACAGCGCTTCGGCTTCAGCCAGTTGTTTCTTGTCCTGGCTGTCGGTTGGATAGCCCAGGTAATGCAACGCCACCGGAATCATCTCGGTTGGCGAATCGAGGAAGCTGATACCGCACGACTTCAACTTGGCAGCGTTTTCAGGTTTGAACAGCAAGTCCCAGGAGTTGGTTGGCGCATCGGCCCCCAGTGCAGCCTTGACCTTCTCGGCGTTGAAACCGATACCGATCGAACCCCACATGTAAGGGAACGCGTGTTCGTTACCCGGGTCGCTCACCGATACCGCTTTGAGCAGGTCCGTGTTCAGGTTCTTCCAGTTAGGCAGCTTGGACTTGTCCAGCTTCTGGTAAACGCCCGCCTTGATTTGCTTGGCCAGGAAGTTGTTCGACGGCACGACGATGTCGTAGCCGGACTTGCCTGCCAGCAACTTGGCTTCAAGGGTTTCGTTACTGTCGAACACGTCGTAGACGACTTTGATACCCGACTCGGCTTCGAACTTCTTGACGGTATCCGGTGCGATGTAATCGGACCAGTTGTACACGTGCAGCACCTTGTCGTCAGCCTGAACGGCACCCGCCATCACGCCCATCAGGGACATGGCGAGGAGGGTCTTGCCAGCTATCTTCATACCTAATGCCTTCATGGGTAATGCTCCAATTTTTCTTTTTAACCACGTGCTCAGCGGCCTGTTACTGGGCATCCGAACAACCGGTAGTCTGGCAAGATCCAAGGCAGGCTTTCAAGGAAAGACCCATCCTTTGTTTGCACTGAGCGAAGTGCACACTTCGCACCTCGCTCAGAGCCTAGCACTTAGCCCTGTAACGCACTCAGGGTCAGGTCCAGGCACTTGCGTGCTTTTGTTACCAACTCATCGATTTCAGCCGGTGTAATCACCAGTGGCGGAGCAATGATCATGGTGTCGCCGACGGCACGCATGATCAGGCCGTTTTCGAAGCAGAACGTGCGGCAGATCATGCCGACGCCACGGCCTTCGTAACGTTTGCGGGTGGCTTTGTCCTGAACCAGTTCGATGGCCCCCAACAGACCGACCCCACGCACTTCCCCCACCAACGGGTGATCGCTCAGTTCCCGTAGACGCTTTTGCAAATAAGGTGCCGTTTCTGTACGCACGCGCTCGACAATTTTTTCGTCGCGCAGGATACGAATGTTTTCCAGCGCCACCGCAGCGGCCACCGGGTGCCCGGAATAAGTGAAACCGTGGTTGAAATCACCCCCTTCGTTGAGCACCTCGACCACATCGTCATGCACGATCAGGCCACCCATCGGGATGTAACCGGAGGTCAGGCCTTTGGCGATGGTCATCATGTGGGGTTTGAGGTCGTAGAAATCGGTTCCGAACCACTCACCGGTACGGCCGAAACCGCAGATCACTTCGTCGGCCACGAACAGAATGTCGTATTTGGCGAGGATTTCCTTGATGCGCGGCCAGTAGCTGTCTGGCGGAATGATCACGCCGCCGGCGCCCTGGATCGGCTCGGCAATAAAGGCACCGACGTTGTCGACGCCGACTTCCAGAATCTTCTCTTCCAGCTGATTGGCCGCCCAGATACCGAACTCGTTCGGCGTCATGTCGCCGCCTTCGCCGAACCAGTACGGCTGGGCAATGTGGACAATGCCCGGGATCGGCAAGTCGCCCTGTTCGTGCATGTACGTCATGCCACCCAGGCTCGCGCCGGCCACGGTAGAACCGTGATAGCCGTTCTTGCGACTAATGATGACTTTCTTCTTCGGCTGGCCTTTGATCGCCCAGTAGTGGCGAACCATCCGCAGCATGGTGTCGTTGCCTTCGGAACCGGAACCGGTGAAGAACACGTGATTCATGCCTTCAGGCGCAACGTCGGCAATGACCTTGGCCAGCTCCAGCACCGGCGGGTGAGCCGTCTGGAAGAACAGGTTGTAATAAGGCAGTTCGCGCATCTGCTTGCTGGCGGCATCGGCCAGTTCATCGCGACCGTAGCCGATCGCCACACACCACAGGCCGGCCATGCCGTCGAGGATCTTGTTGCCTTCGCTGTCCCAGAGGTACACGCCCTTGGCGCTGGTGATGATCCGCGGGCCTTTCTCTTTCAGCTGCTTGAAGTCGCTGAACGGGGCCAGGTGGTGATCGCTGCTCAGGGCTTGCCATTCACGGGTTTGCGGGTTGTTGCTGGTCATGCGAATTCTCCTTGGATTCGAGTGGAGGGCGCCGCCAAGCGCAGCGGCGCCCGGCGCATCAGACGGCGAAAAGCAGGAACTCCCGCTCCCACGAACTGATTACGCGCTTGAAGTTTTCATGCTCGGCCCGCTTGACCGCGATGTAACCCGTGATGAACTTCTTACCCAGGTACTTTTCGATGGTCTTGCTGTTTTCCATGCGATCCAGGGCGTCTTCAATGGTCAGTGGCAGGCGCAGGTTGCGCCGCTCATAACCACGACCCACGACCGGAGCACTCGGGTTATGCCCTTCGACCATGCCGATAAGGCCGCACAACAGGCTGGCGGCGATGGCCAGGTAAGGGTTGGCATCGGCACCCGGCAGACGGTTTTCCACCCGACGGTTCTGCGGCCCGGCATCCGGAACCCGCAGGCCCACGGTGCGGTTTTCTTCGCCCCACTCCACGTTCACTGGTGCCGAGGTATCCGGCAGGAAGCGGCGGAACGAGTTGACGTTGGGGGCGAACAACGGCAACAGCTCAGGAATGAATTTCTGCAGGCCGCCGATGTGATTGAGGAACAGCTGACTCATGGTCCCGTCTTCATTGGAGAAAACGTTTTTGCCGGTCTCGATGCTGATGATGCTCTGGTGCAAGTGCATGGCGCTACCCGGCTCGCCGGTCATAGGCTTGGCCATGAAGGTCGCCGCTACGTTGTGCTTGAGCGCGGCCTCACGCATGGTGCGTTTGAACACCAGAATCTGGTCGGCCAGGGATAGGGCATCGCCATGACGGAAGTTGATCTCCATCTGCGCGGTGCCGTCCTCGTGGATCAGCGTGTCGAGGTCCAGCTCTTGCAGTTCGCACCAGTCGTAGACGTCTTCGAACAACGGATCGAATTCGTTCGCCGCTTCAATCGAGAAGGATTGGCGACCGGTTTCCGGACGACCAGAGCGGCCAATCGGCGGTTGCAGCGGGTAATCCGGGTCATCGCTGCGCTTGGTGAGGTAGAACTCCATTTCCGGCGCCACGATCGGCTGCCAGCCGTGGTCGGCGTAGAGTTTCAGTACCTTCTTGAGCACATTGCGCGGCGACAGCTCGATCGGATTGCCCTGCTTGTCGTAGGTGTCGTGGATCACCTGCGCAGTGGGCTCGATGGCCCAAGGCACCAGAAACACCGCGTTCTGGTCGGGGCGGCAGATCATGTCGATGTCGGCCGGGTCGAGCAGTTCGTAATAGATGTCGTCTTCGACGTAGTCGCCGGTCACGGTCTGCAACAGAACGCTTTCGGGCAGGCGCATGCCTTTTTCGGCAATGAACTTGTTGGTCGGCGAGATCTTGCCCCGGGTGATGCCCGTCAGGTCGCCAATCATGCATTCGACTTCTGTGATCTTGTGGTCTTTCAACCAATCGGTGAGCTGGTCGAGGTTGTTACTCATAAATGCCTCTTAGGCTGAGTTTCCTGACTCTTATAAGTCAGGCGTTGTTTGACGCATCGGCGTCGCGTTGTAGTGCGTGCTTGCGGCAGGCATCGCCAAATGCCTGGAAAATCGCAAGGTAGTCAGGATTCAAGCTTACCTGCCATTCGGGATGCCATTGCACACCTAAAGCAAAAGCCTTGCCTTCGATAACAGAGATGGCTTCGATCAACCCGTCAGGCGCCACGGCTTCCACACGAAGACTCGGCGCCAGACGCTCTATACCCTGACCATGAATCGAATTGACTTGAATCTCGCTCGCCAGGCCGAGCCTGGCCAATACACCGCCCGGTTGGACGTGCACCGGGTGACTTGGCGCGTACTGCCCTTCCAGCGGCAGGCTGTCGTCTTCACGGTGATCCATGTATGGACCGGCCTCGTGAACCTTCTGATGCAGACTGCCGCCGAACGCCACATTCATTTCCTGGAAGCCGCGGCAAATGCCGAGCACGGGAACACCGGCCTCGACAGCGGCGCGGATCAGCGGGAGAGTGGTGGCATCGCGTGCAGAATCATGAGCAGTACCTGGCGCACTGGCCGGGCCGTTATAGTGAAACGGTTCTATATTAGATGGAGAGCCTGTAAAGAGAATGCCGTCCAGAGCGTCCAGAATATCGGACGATGTCAGTAGATCCGCCAGGGATGGAAGAATCAACGGCAGGCCCTTGGCAGCTGATGCCACGGCGCGTACGTATTTGTCGCCACTGATGTGATAAGCATGCAGACCGATCTGCTTTGAGCAGCCGGTGACGCCGATTAACGGCAGGCGAGACATGAAGCACCCCGGTATTATTGCTGTTATGGGTTTAAATCGAGCTTAGCCTTGTTCATTTTTTTACACAACACCCCCGTAAAAAATACAACACGGCCCGCTCAAGCTCGCGGGCGCCAAGAAGGACGAAGGCAAAAAAACGCCCCAAAGTGCCTCAAAAAAGCCTCGCGAGTGCTTTTTTAGGGCAAAAAAGGCCTTGCTTGACTTCGGCATGCCGTTCGGGTTGACTGGAATCCGAAGAGATCAATGATTGATATTTTTAACAACAAAGGTGTTGCATCATGTCGGTACCCCCGCGTGCCGTTCAGCTTAACGAAGCGAACGCGTTCCTTAAGGAACATCCTGAGGTTCTGTACGTTGACCTTCTGATTGCGGATATGAATGGTGTGGTGCGCGGCAAGCGCATTGAACGCACCAGCCTCCACAAGGTTTACGAGAAAGGCATCAACCTGCCGGCCTCTCTATTTGCTCTGGATATCAATGGCTCGACGGTGGAAAGCACCGGCCTGGGCCTGGACATCGGCGATGCTGACCGAATCTGTTATCCAATCCCCGACACCCTGTGCAATGAGCCCTGGCAGAAGCGCCCGACCGCGCAACTGTTAATGACCATGCACGAACTCGAAGGTGATCCTTTCTTCGCCGACCCGCGCGAAGTCCTGCGACAAGTCGTAGCCAAGTTCGACGAGATGGGCCTGACCATCTGCGCCGCGTTCGAACTGGAGTTCTACCTGATCGACCAGGAGAACGTGAACGGTCGCCCACAACCGCCACGCTCGCCGATCTCCGGCAAACGCCCGCATTCGACACAGGTCTACCTGATCGACGACCTCGACGAATACGTCGACTGCCTCCAGGACATTCTGGAAGGTGCGAAAGAGCAAGGCATCCCTGCCGACGCGATCGTCAAGGAAAGTGCCCCGGCACAGTTCGAAGTGAACTTGCACCACGTGGCTGACCCGATCAAGGCCTGCGACTATGCGGTCCTGCTCAAGCGTCTGATCAAAAACATCGCCTACGACCATGAAATGGACACCACCTTCATGGCCAAGCCTTATCCGGGCCAGGCAGGTAACGGTCTGCACGTCCACATCTCGATTCTTGATAAAGATGGCAAAAACATTTTTGCCAGCGAGGATCCCGAGCAGAACGCCGCACTGCGTCACGCGATCGGCGGTGTGCTCGAGACCCTGCCGGCGCAGATGGCTTTCCTCTGCCCGAACGTCAACTCCTACCGTCGTTTCGGCGCACAGTTCTACGTGCCGAATTCGCCGTGCTGGGGCCTGGACAACCGCACCGTGGCCATCCGCGTACCGACCGGTTCCTCCGATGCCGTGCGCATCGAGCATCGTGTCGCCGGCGCCGACGCCAACCCGTATCTGTTGATGGCTTCGGTTTTGGCGGGCGTGCACCACGGCCTGACCAACAAGATCGAGCCGGGCGCGCCCGTGGAAGGCAACTCCTACGAGCAAAACGAGCAAAGCCTGCCAAACAATTTGCGTGATGCATTGCGTGAGCTGGATGACAGCGAAGTCATGGCCAAGTACATCGATCCGAAATACATCGATATCTTCGTGGCCTGTAAAGAGAGCGAGCTGGAGGAGTTCGAACACTCCATCTCCGACCTCGAGTACAACTGGTACCTGCATACCGTGTAAGCGGTTGCAGTAAAAACAACGCCGCCGGCTATTGAAGCCTGCGGCGTTTTTTTATGGTTTTTTTCAGTGGAACCGGGTTGGATTCATCGCGAGCAGGCTCGCTCCCACAGGGATTTTCTGTGAACACAAAATTCGCATTCAACACAAATCAAATGTGGGAGCGAGCCTTCTCGCGATGGCGTCCTGGCAGACAACATAGATGCCTGCTCGTACAATGCCCGCTGCCCTGCAGGAGACTTCAATGACGCGCACCGCCACCCCACGCAAACCCCGCGCCCGCAGTCAGGCCCGGATCGATTCGATACTCGATGCCGCCCGCACGCTGCTGGCCGCCGAGGGCGTGGCCAGCCTGTCGATCTACAGCGTCGCCGAACGCGCGGAGATCCCGCCCTCCTCCGTCTACCATTTTTTCGCCAGCGTCCCGGCCCTGCTTGAAGCCCTGACCGCCGACATCCACGCCGCGTTCCGCGCCTGTCTCCAAGCGCCTATCGACCACCATGCCCTCAACGGCTGGCGCGATTTGTCGCGACTGGTGGAACAACGCATGCTCGCCATCTACGACGAAGACGCCGCCGCCCGCCAATTGATCCTCGCCCAGCATGGCCTGACCGAAGTCACCCAGGCTGACCGCCAGCACGACATCGAACTCGGCGACCTGATGCACAAGTTGTTCGACCACCACTTCGAACTGCCGACCCTGCCAAGTGATGTCGATGTGTTTGCGCTGGCCATGGAGCTGGGGGATCGGGTGTATGCACGCTCGGTGCAACAGCATGGGCAGATCACGCCGCGCATGGCTGAAGAAGGGATGCGGGTGTTTGATGCTTATCTTGGGTTGTATTTGCCACCCTACCTGCCCAAGCGCGCTATTACAGCCTGATATCCTCGCAGGCTTCACTGACCCCTTCGCGAGCAAGCCCGCTCCCACAGTGGATTTCTGTCGTACAGAGAATCTGTGTCCACTGAAGATCAAATGTGGGAGCGGGCTTGCTCGCGAAGGCCGTACCGCCGAACTCACTGAATCACGCGCATAAAAAACCCCGAAGGGTTCACACCCTCCGGGGTTGTTGTTTGCACACACGCTTACAACTTGGCGATCGACACCTCGGTGGATTTTACAAACGCGATCACTTCACTGCCGACCACCAGTTCCAGCTCTTTCACCGAACGGGTGGTAATCACCGAAGTGACGATGCCGGAGGCGGTCTGCACGTCGATTTCCGACAGCACGTCACCCAGCACGATTTCCTTGATCGAGCCTTTGAACTGGTTACGAACGTTGATGGCTTTGATAGTCATGATGTTGATTCCTGTCGTTGGATGAATCTTTAAGTTATTGAGCCCAACGCAATTGCGTAGGCAGTGGTGAAACAGGTTCCGGTTCCGGCGGTTGGCCAGGCAGGGACAGCACGCGGTTGAGCACTTCGGTTTCCAGAGCCGCCAGCCGATGGGAGCCACGGACCCGAGGGCGCGGCAGTTCCACATGCAGGTCGAGGCCGACTTCACCCTCTTCAATCAGGATCACCCGATCGGCAATCGCCACCGCTTCACTGACGTCGTGGGTCACCAGCAACACGGTGAAACCATGCTGTTGCCAGAGCCGTTCGATCAGTTGCTGCATTTCGATTCGAGTTAGGGCATCCAATGCGCCCAGCGGTTCGTCGAGCAACAGCAAGCGCGGTTGATGGATCAACGCGCGAGCCAGGGCCACACGCTGCTTCTGCCCGCCGGACAACGCTGCCGGCCACTCGTTGGCGCGATCCGCCAGGCCGACCGCTTCCAGCGCTTGCAATGCTTGCGGCCGCCAGTTGCCCTTGAGCCCGAGACCGACGTTGTCGATGATCTTTTTCCACGGCAGCAGACGTGCTTCCTGGAACATCAGCCGGGTGTCTTCCCGCGCATCACTCAGTGCCGCTGCGCCAGCAAGCAGCTCACCACCGGTGGGCTTGTCGAGACCGGCGAGCAAACGCAGCAAGGTACTTTTGCCGCAGCCGCTACGCCCGACCACCGCCACAAACTGCCCGGCCGGAATGTGCAGATCGATGTCCCGCAGCACTTGCCGTGAACCAAAGGTTTTTTGCAGCCTGCGCACCACCAGCGGAATCCCGCGCAGCAAGCGTGGAGGTTGTTGAGCCGTCATGCGGCACCTCCCTTGGCAACCTGATAAGCCGGATGCCAGCGCAGCCACACACGTTCAAGCCCACGCGCCGCAAGGTCGGCCAGCTTGCCGAGCACTGCGTACAAAAGAATCGCCAGTACCACCACGTCGGTCTGCAAGAACTCCCGGGCATTCATCGCCAGATAGCCGATGCCCGAGCTCGCCGAAATGGTTTCCGCGACGATCAATGTCAGCCACATGAAGCCCAGGGCAAAACGCACACCGACCAGAATTGATGGCAGTGCACCCGGCAGGATCACCTGACGAAACAGGCCGAAGCCGGACAGGCCATAACTGCGGGACATTTCCACCAGTGCCGGATCGACGTTGCGGATACCGTGATACGTGTTGAGGTAGATCGGGAACAACGTGCCCAACGCCACCAGAAAAATCTTCGCCGACTCGTCGATGCCGAACCACAGGATCACCAGTGGAATCAGTGCCAGGTGCGGTACGTTACGGATCATCTGCACCGAACTGTCGAGCAGGCGTTCGCCCCATTTCGACAAGCCGGTGATGAAGCCCAAGGTCAGACCGATGCCGCCGCCAATGGCGAAACCGAGCGCCGCACGCCAGCCGCTGATGGCCAGGTGGGTCCAGATTTCACCGCTGCTGACCAGGCTCACACCGGCCTCGATCACCGCGATCGGTGCCGGCAGAATCCGCGTCGACAACCAGCCTGCCGACACCGATAACTGCCATACCGCCAGCAACAAGACCGGCAACGCCCAAGGCGCGAGGTTGTGGATGATTTTCTTCATGGCGAATTACGGCGCTTTGGCAACGGCCGCCGGTGGCGTCCAGATCACGTCTTTGATGCTCAAGGGTTTGGGAATCAGCTTGAGCTGGTAGAAGCTGTCGGCGATTTTTTGCTGGGCAGCGACGACTTCCGGCGTAAGGAACAGCGCGCCGTAGCCCTGGCGTTTCACCGAGGTCAGGGTGATGTCCACTGGCAGGCCGAGCAGTGGCGAAACTTGCTTGGTCACGCCCTCGGGATTGGCCTTGGACCATTCGCCAACCGCGCGTACTTCTTCCACCAGAGCCTTGATCACTTCAGGATTTTTCTGCGCGTAAGGTTTGGTCGCCAGGTAGAACTGGTGGTTGTCGACGAGGCCTTTGCCATCGCGCAGAGTGCGTGCTTGCAGTTGCTGTTCGGCGGCAGCCTGGTACGGATCCCAGATCACCCAGGCATCGACACTGCCACGCTCGAACGCGGCGCGGGCATCGGCTGGCGGCAGGAACACGGTCTGGATGTCGGTGTATTTGAGGCCGGCGTCTTCAAGCGCACGCACCAACAGGTAGTGCACGTTGGAGCCTTTGTTGAGCACGACTTTCTTGCCCTTGAGGTCCTGCACCGATTTGACCGGCGAGTCCTTCGGCACCAGGATCGCTTCGCTGTGGGGCGCTGGTGGTTCATAGGCCACGTAGAGCAGATCGGCGCCGGCCGCCTGAGCGAACACGGGTGGCGTTTCACCGGTGACGCCAAAGTCGATGGAGCCGACGTTCAGGCCTTCGAGCAGTTGCGGGCCACCGGGGAATTCAGTCCATTGCACGTCCACGCCTTGGGCGGCGAGGCGTTTTTCCAGAGTACCTTTGGCTTTGAGCAGCACCAGAGTGCCGTACTTTTGATAACCGATTCTTAGCACGCCTTCATGGGTAGAAAGCGCCTGAGCTTGAGTAATGGCGCCGAAGGACACAGCCGCAGCAAACAGAGCGACCAGACCACGACGCAAAATGACAGTGCGCATAGCGCTCTCCTTTTTGCAGTTGGGTTTTGGCTGCACCTGCTTGACCGTTAGCGGCTGAGTAAGGTGAGTATTTCAAATTCAGGTATGGCTTGAGTGCTGGCTTAAATGCTCCAGCGAGCACTCAACAAACGTTCGTTCAACAGGTTCGGATCGAGCGGCTTGGGCCGACGAGCCATGGCGCTGAAAAACTGCTCCAGCGCTTCAAACAATCGTTGCGTAAGCTCCGGCGCCAACTGCGCCTGGGCGCTGCCTTCGCCGTAAGCGATCTGGCTGTCCACGGCGAAAATCCCCTGCAGCATTTCCTGGGCTTTCAACGCCGACAGCACCGGTTTGAGCGCGTAATCCACCGCCAGCATGTGGGCGATGCTACCGCCGGTAGCCATCGGCAAAACCACCTTGTGGCTCAAGGCACGTTCGGGCAGCAGATCGAGTAAGGTTTTCAGCGCACCGGAGAACGACGCTTTGTAAACCGGCGTGGCGATCAGCAAGCCATCGGCGTTTTCAATCTGTTGCAGCAGGTCGATCACCTTCGGGCTGTCGAAGCGGGCATGCAGCAAATCTTCGGCCGGGAAGTCCCGTACCTGGTAACTCACCACTTCCACCCCTTGCTCTTGCAACCAGCGTCGCGAGCGCTCCAGCAAAACTCCGGAACGGGAGCGTGGGCTGGGACTGCCACCAAGTGAGACGACCAGCATTCAGACAATTCCTTAAGCGATGTTGGCGATTCGCGGCTGGCGATCTCGCGTTGATGGAGTGACCTTAACAGTTGATTTATATATCCATAAATCATATTTATTCATTTGGTTATTCTTTATGGAAATATAAAGAATGCCTTTTTCAGGCGAAAAAAAAGGCCGTCGAAACGGCCTGAAAACCCCTGCTTTGTGGATGACATGAAATTTTCACTGGCCGGTCTGCCGCCTTCGCGGGCAAGCCCGCTCCCACAGGGTTTTAGGTCTGCCACACACCTCTGACCCTCCCCAATCCACTGTGGGAGCGGGCTTGCCCGCGATAGCGATTTCAGCCCCACCGCAAAATTCGGATGATTACCTGTTCGGCTGCGGCGTCAGACGCAGGTATGGCTTCACTGCGCGATAGCCTTTGGGAAAACGTCGTTTGATTTCGTCTTCGTCCTTGAGCGATGGCACGATCACCACTTCATCACCGTCCTGCCAATTGGCCGGGGTCGCCACCTTGTAGTCGTCGGTGAGCTGCAGCGAATCGATCACCCGCAAAATTTCATTGAAGTTACGGCCAGTACTCGCCGGGTAAGTAATGGTCAGCCGAATCTTCTTGTTCGGATCGATCACGAACAGAGAACGTACGGTCAGGGTGTCGTTGGCATTCGGGTGGATCAGGTCATACAGGTCGGACACTTTACGGTCCGCATCGGCGAGGATCGGGAAGTTGACGATGGCGTTCTGGGTTTCGTTGATGTCCTCGATCCACTTGTGATGCGAGTCCACCGGGTCTACCGATAGAGCAATGGCTTTGACGCCGCGCTGGGTGAATTCATCCTTGAGCCTGGCGGTTAAGCCCAGCTCGGTGGTGCACACCGGCGTGAAGTCCGCCGGATGGGAAAACAACACGCCCCAGCTATCGCCCAGCCATTCGTGGAAACGGATAGTGCCGGCGCTGGAATCCTGTTCGAAATCGGGGGCGATATCGCCAAGTCTGAGGCTCATGTGCTGCTCCTTGTGAGTGCTTGTTGAGCCCAACTGTGCCTGCGTTCGATATTAATTAAAAAGAATAAATATCGATTTATTTAGATCTAATAAGAATATTAAAAATCTGTTCACTGGACCTGAACGGCCATCGGTATGAACATCGGTTACAAGGTTCGAGAAGGCCTTGAGTTGCTGCAAAAAGAGGGGAATTTCGAGGAGGGTTTACGGGGGTGAGCCCGCCTTGAAAACGCAAAAGCCCCGCCCAGCGAGATGCCGGGCGGGGCTTTTTTTACGTCGGTTACGCGAGTGCTGTTACAACAGCGGGATCGAGTAGCTGACGATCAGACGGTTTTCGTCCTGGTCGCGCTGACCTGGAATGTCGTTGCGCCACATGGCGTTCTTCCACATGAAGCCCAGGTTTTTCAACGGCCCCCCTTGCACTACGTATGCCAGGGTCAGATCGCGCTCCCACTCGGAACGGCCGGAGCCGTTCTCACGACCATTGGTACCAACGGTATCAATGTTGTCGCCACGCAGGTAAATGATGCCGGCAGTAGCGCCTGGCAGGCCAACCTTGGCGAAGTCATACGAGTAGCGAGCTTGCCAGGTACGTTCGCCGGCACGGGCGAACTTGGCGATCTGACTGTCGGTAGTCAGATAAGCCGACGAGCCGTCACCCTGGTTCAGCCAAGGGAAGTCGCTGCTGCCATTGCTGACCTGATAACCGCCGCCGAAGGTGTGCCCGGCAACCGAGTACAGGAACAGGCCGCTGTACAGGTTGTTGTCGACTTTACCTCGACCGGAACGGAAGCCCTCATCGTTACCGGTGCTGAAATAAGCCGAGTCGTGGCCGTTGGCACCGTCATCGGAGCTGTTGAAGTAACGCAAATCAGACTTCAATACACCAGGGCCGATCGACCAGTTGTGAACCAGACCCAGGAAGTGTTGCTTGTAGAAGTCTTCCAGGTTGCCGTAGTAGTACTGGGCAGTCAGGTCTTTGGTGATTTTGTAGTCACCGCCACCGTAGATGAACTTGTTGCTGTCACGACCGGAAGCAGTGGGAGAGTTCGCGCCAGCAATCGACAACTCTTCGTTGTTGCTGGAGTTACGGCCCTTGGCGTGCTCGATCTGACCGCCGACCAGTGTCAGGTCTTTGATTTCGTTCGAGGTGATCTGGCCGCCCTGGAAGGTTTGCGGCAGCAGACGGCCGTCGTTGGTCACGATCACTGGCAGTTTTGGCTGCAGAGTGCCCAATTTCAGTTCGGTCTGGGAGATCTTGGCTTTGGCAGTCAGGCCCAGGCTGGAGAAGTTATCAACCGCTTCGCCGTTGGATTTGCTTGGGAATACAGTGCCACCATAAGAGGTAGCAGTGGCGCCGTTGGTGCCGCCGCCCGAATCCAGACGCACGCCCAGCAGGCCGATAGCATCAATACCGAAGCCAACGGTGCCTTGGGTGTAGCCCGAGGTGAAACGCAGATCGAAGCCTTGGCCCCATTCTTCGTTCTTGTTCTGAGCGCCAGCAGCTTTGGTGCCCGAATCGCGGTTATCCGTGTTGATGTAGAAGTTGCGCAGCCCCAATGTAGCCTTGCTGTCTTCGATGAAACCGGCGGCGCCTGCCTGCTGCGCCAAAACCCCTACGGCCACAGCCAGGGCCAAGGTGGACTTCTTCATTGTTTCGCTCCTCTCGTTCTAATTTTTGTGTTCTTTGGTCTCGGGTCTAACGCCCTAGATCCACAGATGCGCGATTAGCGCCAGACCGTGACTGACAAGTCAATCGTAACCATATGTGTCTGCGACCAAGGTCTAATCGCAGTGATTTGGTCCCTGCAGGGTAATGAGTTCCTCATAAACCCAAAAAGAATTATTTCATTCTTTTTAATTCCATTTAGGAATATAGCTCTCGAGCCATGATCCGAACCGGGACAAAAGGTATCGGCTCATAAGCTAATTACTAAATGGTATTTATTAGCCTTTTTTTAGATCGATTAGCGTTGGCGTATTCCCCATACGTCAATCACTATCGAAAAGGCGACGCCATGATGGCCAAACGCGCACTATCTAGTCAATTTGTTACATTTTGTGTATCGCTGATATTTTCTTTTTCCGCTCACGCGGCGACTCTCACCGTCGGTTATCAAACCGGTATCGACCCGAGCAAAGTCCCTCAGGCTGATGGTGTTTACGAGAAAACCATTGGCCAGAAAATCGATTGGCGTCGCTTTAACAGTGGCCCGGAAGTGGTCACCGCCATTGCGTCCGGTGATGTGCAGATTGGCAACCTCGGCTCAAGCCCGCTGGCGGCAGCCGCATCGCGTAACCTGCCGATTGTCGCGTTCATTGTTTCGGCTCAGATCAACGCTGCCGAAGCCCTTGTGGTGCGCAACGGCAGCGGCATTGATAAACCGCAAGATTTGATCGGCAAAACCATCGCCACGCCCTTCGTTTCAACCTCCCACTACAGCCTGCTTGGCGCCCTGAAGCACTGGGGCCTGGACGCCTCTAAAGTCAAAGTGGTGAACCTGCAACCGGCGGAAATCACCGCAGCCTGGAAGCGTGGCGACATCGATGGCGCGTTTGTCTGGTCGCCGGCGCTGGGGGAAATCCGCAAGACCGGCAAGACATTGACCGACGCGGCGCAGGTCGGCCAATGGGGCGCGCCGACCTTCGAGGTGTGGGTCGCTCGCAAGGATTACGCCGAGAAGCATCCTGATGTCGTGGCCCGATTTGCCAAGGTCACTCTGGATTCATTCGCCGACTATGCTGCCCATAAAGACAGCTGGACCGCCGATTCGGCACCGGTGCAAAAAATCGCCAAATTGACCGGTGCCAATGCCGCCGATGTACCGGAACTGCTGGCCGGGTCCACATTCCCGGATGCCAAGGCACAACAGACCACCGCGCTATTGGACGGTGGCACAGCCAAGGCGATTGGTGAGACGGCAAAGTTTTTGAAGGAGCAAGGGAAGGTCGAGACGGTGCTGCCGGATTATTCGCCGTATGTCAGCGCGAAATATGTCACTGAATAACACCCCGCCCCCCTGTAGGAGCGAGGCTTGCCCGCGGCGTCATCAAGGACAACCGATAAATCGAGTCGCCTAATTCGCGGGCAAGCCTCGCTCCTGCTGGGTTTGGGGTCGCCCGGTTCAGAGGGTTTTTTCGAAGATCTTCGAATTACGCTGGTAGTTGTAAAGCGATGCCCGCGCCGACGGCAGGCGTTCGACGCTGCTTGGCACGAAGCCCCGCTCACGAAACCAGTGGGCGGTCCGGGTGGTCAGCACGAACAAGGTTTTCAGACCCTGTGCCCGGGCGCGGGTTTCGATGCGTTCCAACAGTTCATCGCCACGACCGCCATGGCGGTACTCCGGGTTCACCGCCAGACACGCCAACTCCCCGGCATCCGAATCGGCGATCTGATAGAGCGCGGCGCAGGCGATGATCATGCCTTCGCGTTCGACCACGCTGAACTGCTCGATCTCACGCTCCAGCACCTCGCGGGAACGCCGTACCAGAATGCCCTGCTCTTCCAGCGGGCTGATCAGGTCCAGCAAACCGCCGACATCCTCGATGGCTGCCTCGCGCACAACTTCGAATTGCTCCTGGGCCACCAGCGTACCGCCACCGTCACGGGTGAACAGTTCGGTCAACAGCGCGCCATCTTCGGCGTAGCTGACGATGTGACTGCGCGCCACCCCGCCCCGGCACGCCTCAGCGGCCGCATCCAGCAGCTCCGCTTGATAATTGCTGCCCAAACGCAGCAAATGCGCTGGCACTTGCTGCGGACGCAGTTCGCGGACTAGCCGGCCATTTTCGTCGATCAGACCAGGGTCCGCGCCAAACAACAGCAGCTTGTCTGCCCCCAGATCGATAGCGGCGCGGGTAGCGACATCTTCGCAGGCGAGGTTGAAGATCTCACCGGTCGGCGAGTAACCCAATGGCGACAACAACACGATGGAGCGTTCGTCCAGCAGGCGATTGATGCCTTTGCGGTCGACCCGGCGCACTTCGCCGGTGTGGTGATAGTCGACACCTTCAAGTACGCCGATCGGCCGTGCAGTCACCAGATTGCCGCTGGCCACCCGCAGGCGCGAACCCTGCATGGGCGATGAGGCCATGTCCATGGACAGCCGCGCTTCGATGGCGATGCGCAGTTGGCCGACTGCATCGATCACGCACTCAAGCGTCGCCGCATCGGTGATGCGCATGCCATGGTGGTAATGCGGGGTCAGGCCGCGAGCAGCGAGGCGGGTTTCAATTTGCGGACGCGAACCGTGAACCAGCACCAGACGCACGCCCAGGCTGTGCAGCAGCACCAGGTCGTGGACGATGTTGCCGAAGTTCGGGTGCTCCACGCCGTCGCCGGGCAGCATGACGACGAAGGTGCAATCGCGGTGGGCGTTGATGTAAGGCGAAGCGTGGCGAAGCCAATTGACGTATTCGGGCATGAACCTGGGCCTGTAATAAATAGCAGCCGAAAAAAGGGTAAAGCAGTAAACGCACAGCGGGCTGATGGTTATCGTCGGAACAGGCTTGGCGACACGCGCGCTCTCCTCATGAATACGGGTTGGGACATCGGCAATTTATACGGTTAGCCAGCCAAAACACAGAACCTGTGGGAGCGGGCTTGCTCGCGAAGGCGGCGTATCAGACACATTAATATCAACTGGCACTCCCTATTCGCGAGCAAGCCCGCTCCCACATTGGTTGCGCTCAACTGACTGGCATCGCCGTTTTGGCCGGTGTCAGGCAGTAATGTTCAATCAGTTGTCGTAATAGATGCACGGTAGGCTGCAAACGTGACATTTCGAGGTATTCCCCCGGTTGGTGGGCGCAGGTGATGTCGCCCGGTCCCAATACCAACGTTTCACAACCAAGGCGCTGAAGATAAGGCGCTTCTGTGCCGAATGCCACTGCTTCGGCGCGATGGCCGGTAAGCTTTTCAGCGACCTTCACCAATTCGCAGTCCTCGGCTTGCTCGAAAGGTGGCACTTCGGGGAACAGCGGCGCGTAATCGATCTTCACCTTATGCCGTTCGGCAATCGGATCGAGCTTCTGCAAAATCGCCGCGCGCAGGGCTTTGGGGTCCATGCCGGGCAACGGACGCAAGTCGAACTCCAGCGAGCACTGGCCGCAGATGCGGTTGGGGTTATCGCCGCCGTGAATGCAGCCGAAATTCATCGTCGGTTGTGGCACGCTGAACTGCAGGTTACGGAATTCGCGCTGCCACGCCAGGCGCAAGCCGCGCAGTTCGCCGATGGCATCGTGCATGGCTTCAAGGGCGCTATGGCCCAGGCGCGGGTCCGAGGAATGGCCACTCTGGCCGAGGATATCGATGCGTTCCATCATGATGCCTTTGTGCATCCGCACCGGCTTCAGCCCGGTCGGCTCGCCGATCACCGCCGCGCGACCTAATGGCCGCCCGGCTTCGGCCAGAGCGCGAGCGCCAGACATCGAGCTTTCTTCATCGCAGGTGGCGAGGATCAGCAAGGGTTGCTTGAACGGTTGGTCGAGCAGGGGTTTGACGGCTTCGATGGCCAGGGCAAAAAAGCCCTTCATGTCGCAACTGCCCAAGCCGACCCAACGACCGTCCACTTCCGTCAGTTTCAGCGGGTCGGTCTGCCACAACGCCTCGTCGTACGGCACCGTATCGCTGTGACCGGCCAGCACCAGGCCGCCGGGGCCGGAACCAAAACTGGCCAGCAGATTGAATTTGCCGGGGCTGACCTGCTGGATATCGCAGGCAAAACCCAAGTCCCCGAGCCATGTCGCCAACAAGTCGATGACCGGCCGATTGGTTTGATCCAGGCTGGGTTGGGTACAGCTGACGGATGGCGCGGCGATCAGCGCAGCGAACTGATCTTTCATGGACGGCAAAGGCATCGCTGACTCCCAACACTCCCGAATTGAAGTCCATCATAGAACCATCCGGCGACAGGAATAAACCGCTACGGCGCGTAGGACGGATCAGTCCTGTACACTGCACGACCTTGGCAGCCACACATTCCCCCGGCTGCGCTCCCGATCCTGGATTTTCCGGCCATGCAGAAAGAAACCGAAATCAAACTCCGCGTCAGCCGCGAAACCCTCGCCGCTCTGCGCGAGCACCCGTTACTGAAAAAACGCAACAAAAGTGGCTGGGAACGCCGTGAGTTGATGAACCAGTACTTCGACACGCCTGAGCGCGACCTGGCCCGCGCCAAGGTTGCCCTGCGCCTGCGCCGCGATGGCGAAGAAGTGATTCAGACCCTCAAGACCCGTGGCCAGAGCGTCGCCGGTCTGTCCGAGCGTCACGAGTACGACTGGTCCCTGCCCAAAGCCAAACTCGACGTAAAGAAACTCGACGGTGAATGCTGGCCCGAAGAGCTGGCCGAGCTGGACAAGAAAACCCTGAAAGCCATCTTTACCACCGATTTCGTTCGCGAACGCGCGGAAATCGCTTGGGGCCGTGGCAAGACCAAAGTGGTCATCGAAGCCGCGCTGGACCTGGGCCACGTGGCGGTCGGCAAGCAGAAAGAAGAAATCTGCGAGCTTGAACTGGAACTGCGCGAAGGCGAACCGGCCGCGTTGCTGGAACTGGCCGCCGAACTGGCCGCCACCCTGGCGCTGATGCCATGTGACATCAGCAAGGCCGAACGCGGTTATCGCTTGTTCGATGCCAACAGCTACTCGCTGAGCTTGCCGGCGCCGCAGATCACCGCCGAAATGCCGCTGGACGATGCGTTCGCCGCCCTGAGCTGGCATTTGCTGAGCAGCAGCCAACGTCTGGCCGAGCAATATCGCTTCAATGGCCACTGGCGCCTGTTGCAGGACTGGGTCGAGAACCTCGCTGAAATGCGCGCGCTGATCAGCAGCCTCGGTCAGGCCGCACCGCGTCAGTCGACTCACGATCTGCGGGTCGCGCTGGATGCCCTGCTGGAAGACTGGCGCCCGCTGGTACAAGCCGGCCTCGATGACGAAGACGTGCGCAAAGCCGCGCCGGAGCAGTTCCTCGAAGAACTGAAAGACGTGCGCTGGGGCCTGTTCTCCCTGAACACTTCACGCTGGTTGCTGGCCCGCGCCTGGGCCGCCGATCGCAACACCCGCGGCAATCGCCAGGGCGCTGCACAACTGGGCAGCTGGCTGCCGCGCATGCTGGGCGAAGAAGCCAACTCGCTGCAATTGCAGCGTTACCAGCAACAGCCGGAAGACTTGGCTGAGCAACTGCCGCGTATCGAGCGCATCCAGTCCTGGTTGCATCATGCACGTGGCGTGCTGGAGATCCCGGAAATGGATCGCTTGTACGGTGAGCTGAACAAACTGACGCAACTGGCCAACGAGCCGATCACCGATGAATCGCTGGATGCGCGTAAGCACCAGGCGATTGCGGTGTATCAGAATCGCGCCTGGAAGACTTTGCTGCGTCTGTGATACCGCCATCGCGAGCAGGCTCGCTCCCACAGGGTTATCTGTCGCTCACGTATTCGTGGACGCTGAAGATCAATGTGGGGCTTGCCCGCGATGAGGCCAGCACATTCACCGCAAAAGCTTCAGACGGGCAAACTCGTCGTGGATTTGATTTCCGACAACGCCACGATCGAGTTGACCTCCTGAATCCCCGGCACCATCGACAGCTTCTCGAAGAAGAAGCGCTCATAAGCCTCGATGTCCGCCGTGACGATCCGCAGCAAGAAATCCACCGACCCCATCAGCACATAACATTCCAGCACTTCGGGAAAGCCGCGAATCGCCTCGGTGAACTCAGTGAAGTTCGAACGTCCGTGGGCGTTGAGTTTGATCTCGGCGAAAATCTGCGTGTTAAGGCCGATTTTCTTGCGGTCAAGCAACGTCACCTGACCGCGAATGATCCCCTCCTCCTTCATCCGCTGAATCCGCCGCCAGCACGGCGACTGTGAAAGCCCCACCTGTTCGGCGATCTGCGCGCTGGAGAGCGAAGCGTCCTCTTGCAGCAACGCGAGAATCTTGCGGTCGTAGCCATCCAGCTCGCTGTGCATAAAAAAACCTGTGGTTTGTACTAAATCGAATTGATTGATTCGATAAATGATCAGTAAGCCCAATCATAGATAAGAAATGTCCGGCACCGAATGTAAAAATTCCTCCAGTGATTTTGGAGCACGACCATGCCGCACTTAGAAGCCGTAAATACCCCGCCCGCCCGCGCCGATGCCTGGAACGTCAGCAACGCCCACTGCCGCGTTCAATATCAATTACTGGCCGAGGCCGAGCCGGATCTGCTGTGTCGGGCGCTCAACTTGTTCGCCTTGCAGTTTCTGACGCCGCAGCAGGTCAACGTGCAGCGTATGGACGATCTGCTGTCGATCGACATCGTCATGGACGGCCTGAGCTGGCACCGTGCTCAAGTAATCGCGGAAAAATTACGTAACCTGATCAGCGTCTGCTCGGTGAACCTGCAAGCGGCTGATTCTGCGTGGGGAGAGCCGGCTCAGGCAGCTGGTTAAAAAACCCCTGAAAAAACCCGACACGACTTGGTCGGGTAGTGGCCCAACGGTCTACGGGTGCGCGACTATCCTTTGCGAACGGTTGTTCATAAGGAGCCCGCATGTCCGTTCAACTCGCCACTCAGGACCGCTGGCTGGACCTCAATGATTTGCTGCGTGAATTGGTCGCCCAAGGCTTTATCAGTCAGGACTCGGCCGAACACGCACTCAACGCCCGCCGCCGTCACGCCATAAATGGTCAGCAGCACCCGCTGGAGTTCATCGCCAGCCAACACCTGGACGACCTCAGCCGTCCCGGCAAACACCTCGATCTGGAAAGCCTGACGCTCTGGCTGTCTCAGCAGGCCGGTCAGCCTTACTTGCGCATCGACCCGCTGAAAATCAATGTCGCGGCCATTACGCCGTTGATGTCCTATGCCTTCGCCCAACGCCACAAGATTCTGGCGGTGTCCATCGACCGCGACGCCGTCACCGTGGCCAGCGCCCAGCCCTTCGTCAGCAGCTGGGAAGCCGATTTGACCCACGTGCTGAAGCTGCCGATCAAGCGCGTGGTGGCCAACCCGGTGGACATCCAGCGCTTCAGCGTGGAGTTTTTCCGCTTGGCCAAATCGGTCAGCGGCGCCACCAACGCCGATCAACAGACCAGCACCCTGGGCAACTTCGAACAGTTGCTCAACCTCGGCGCCAGCGACCAGGAGCCGGACGCCAACGATGCGCACATCGTCAACATCGTCGATTGGCTGTTCCAGTACGCGTTCCAGCAACGGGCCAGCGATATCCACATCGAACCCCGACGCGAGCAAGGCACGGTGCGCTTTCGCATCGACGGCGTGCTGCACAACGTCTATCAATTCCCGCCGCAAGTGACCATGGCTATCGTCAGCCGCCTGAAAAGCCTGGGGCGGATGAACGTCGCAGAAAAGCGCAAACCCCAGGACGGCCGGGTAAAAACCAAAACCCCGGACGGCGGCGAAGTCGAATTGCGGCTGTCGACATTACCGACGGCGTTCGGTGAAAAAATGGTCATGCGGATCTTCGACCCGGAAGTGCTGCTCAAGGACTTCGATCAGCTGGGTTTTTCCGCCGATGACCTGCGTCGCTGGCAAGACATGACCCGCCAGCCCAATGGCATCATTCTGGTGACCGGGCCGACCGGTTCAGGCAAGACCACCACGCTGTACACCACCCTGAAGAAACTGGCGACGCCGGAGGTCAACCTCTGCACCATTGAAGACCCGATCGAAATGGTCGAACCGGCGTTCAATCAGATGCAGGTCCAGCACAACATCGACCTGACCTTTGCCGCCGGCGTGCGTGCGCTGATGCGGCAAGACCCGGACATCATCATGATCGGCGAGATCCGCGACCTCGAAACCGCCGAAATGGCGATTCAAGCCGCACTCACCGGCCACTTGGTGTTGTCGACGTTGCACACCAACGACGCCCCGAGCGCCATCAGCCGCCTGCTGGAACTCGGCGTGCCGCATTACCTGATCAAGGCCACGGTGCTCGGGGTCATGGCTCAGCGTCTGGTCCGGACCCTCTGCCCGCATTGCAAGGCGCCATTAACTTTGGGCGAGGACGACTGGCAAACCCTGACCCGGCCTTGGCAAGCGCCACTGCCAGGTAACGCACAACGCGCCATCGGCTGCCTGGAATGCCGCGAAACCGGCTATCGCGGCCGCGCCGGGGTGTACGAAATCATGCAGCTGACTGACGGCATTAAAGCGCTGATCAACCCTGATACCGATTTGCTGGCGGTCCGCCGTCAGGCCTTCAAGGAAGGCATGCGCAGTTTGCGGCTGTCGGGGGCGCAGAAAGTGGCGGCGGGTTTGACCACGATCGAAGAGGTGTTGCGAGTGACGCCGCAGAGTGAGCAGAAGTAGGCCATTGCAACCGCTACACACTCCAGGCCGACTAACGTCACGGAACTGGATTGGGTTATTGGCAATCAAAGCCCGCAGTTAATCCAGTGGAGTCACCTTTTATGCGTCTCAAACTTGCTGTTGTTACCTTCGCCGTGTTGTCCCTTCCAGTCGGTTCGGCGATGGCTGATGACAGCTTTTGGCGTAACGTCCTTACTTCCGGTGCCACCACCGGTACGTCCTACCTGACCTCCAGGGATCACAAGCTGGTCGTCGCCGCCCAGGACGACGCCGGCAGCTTTGTCGCCAGTGACGGCGTAATTCGCGGCCCCTATCTGGAAGCTGCGATACAGAAAGTCCGCGCCGATAACCCTGGCCTGCAAGCCACGGACATGGAATTGGCAAACGCAATCCTGGCGAAGAATGCCATCGCCTCGAAATAAGGTTCGTTGCTGAACAAAATGCCGCTCTCATGAGCGGCATTTTTTTGCCCGAAATGCGATCCATTGTGGGAGCGGGCTTGCTCGCGAAAGCGGTGTTTCAGTCGACATCAATTGTGAATGTTGCACCGCTTTCACGAGCAAGCCCGCTCCCACATTGGGGTTTGCGTGTTCCGTTACTTCAGCGGTATTCATCCACCGGCACACACGCGCAAAACAGATTGCGGTCGCCATAGACATTGTCCACACGGTTCACCACCGGCCAGTACTTATGGGCCTTGGTGTGAGCATCCGGCGTCACTGCCTGTTCGATGCTGTACGGCCGCTCCCAAACCCCGGTGATGTCGGCCAAGGTATGCGGCGAACGTTTCAGCGGGTTGTCCTCTGCCGGCCAGTTGCCGTTCTGCACCTCGGTGATTTCCGCGCGGATACTCAGCATCGCGCCAATAAAACGGTCCAGTTCCGCCTTCGGCTCACTCTCGGTCGGTTCGACCATCAACGTCCCCGGCACCGGGAACGACATGGTCGGCGCATGGAAGCCATAGTCCATCAGACGCTTGGCAACGTCCTCTTCACTGATCCCGGTCTGTGCCTTGAGCGGTCGCAAGTCGAGAATGCATTCGTGGGCCACTCGCTCGTTGCGCCCGGTGTAGAGCACCGGAAACGCACCAGCCAAATGCTGCGCCAGGTAATTCGCGGCGAGAATCGCCACCTCGCTCGCGTCCGCCAGTTGCGGCCCCATCATGGCGATGTACATCCAGCTGATGGGCAGAATGCTTGCGCTGCCCCAAGGGGCCGCGCTCACCGCGCCGTTCTCCGGCAGCGGACCTTCGATTGGCACCACCGGGTGATTGGCGACGAACGGTGCCAGGTGCGCCCGAACGCCGATCGGGCCCATCCCCGGTCCGCCACCGCCGTGGGGAATGCAGAAGGTTTTGTGCAGGTTCATGTGCGACACGTCGGCACCGATGTCAGCCGGCCTTGCCAATCCAACCTGCGCATTGAGGTTGGCGCCATCCATGTACACCTGACCGCCATGGCTGTGGATAACTTCACAGATCTCGCTGATGCCTTCCTCGTAGACCCCGTGGGTCGAAGGATAAGTCGCCATCAGGCAGGCGAGTTTGTCCCCCGCCTCCGTGGCCTTTTCCTTCAGATCATTCAGATCGACATTACCCCCCTCGTCGCACTCGACGATCACCACCCGCATTCCGGCCATTTGCGCCGAGGCCGGGTTGGTGCCGTGGGCCGAGGACGGGATCAGGCAGATATCCCGCGCGCCCTGATGGCGGCTCTCGTGATATTTGCGGATCGCCAACAACCCGGCGTACTCACCCTGAGCGCCCGAGTTGGGTTGCATGCAGATCGCATCGAAACCGGTGATCGCGCAGAGCCAGCGCTCCAGTTCCTCGATCATCAAGGAATAACCCACCACCTGCTCTTTGGGCACGAACGGATGCAGGTTGGCGAACTGCGGCCAGGTGATGGGGATCATCTCGCTGGTAGCGTTGAGCTTCATGGTGCAAGAGCCCAGCGGAATCATCGATTGATTGAGCGCCAGGTCTTTGTTTTCCAGCTGCTTGAGATAACGCAGCATTTCGGTTTCGCTGTGATGAGCGTTGAACACCGGATGACGCAGATACGGCGTACTGCGCTGCAACCCGGCAGGAATGCCGGATGCCAGCGCTTCAGCGTCCAGGTCGTCGATGTTGAGCCCATGATCGGCACCGAGAAACACATCGAACAGCTTCGCCACGGTGGTTTCGTCACAGGTTTCGTCGAGGCTCAGGCCGAGCTGTCCACGGCCGAGAATACGCAAGTTGATCTGCGCCGCCTGGGCACTTTCGATGATCGCAGTCTGAGTGCCACCGACCTCCAGGGTCAGGGTGTCGAAGAAGTGTTGGTTGAGACGGGTAATGCCGTGACGCTCCAGTCCGGCGGCGAGGATGCAGGTCAGCCGGTGGACGCGCTGGGCAATCCGTTTGAGCCCTTCCGGGCCATGGTAGACCGCGTAGAAGCTGGCGATATTGGCCAGCAGCACCTGAGCGGTGCAGATGTTGGAGTTGGCTTTCTCCCGGCGGATATGTTGCTCACGTGTTTGCAGGGCCATGCGCAGAGCGACGTTGCCGCGCGCATCTTTTGATACGCCGATGATCCGCCCGGGAATCGCCCGTTTGTATTCGTCGCGACTGGCAAAAAACGCCGCGTGCGGGCCGCCGTACCCCATGGGCACGCCGAATCGCTGGGACGAACCGAACACCACGTCGGCGCCCAGTTCACCCGGCGGGGTCAGCAACAGCAGGCTTAGCAGATCGGTCGCCACACAGGCCAGGGCTTGTTGGGCATGCAGATGATCGATCAACGGACGCAGATCGCGCACTTCACCGTGGGTGTCGGGATACTGCAGCAGCGCGCCGAACACCTGGTGCTGTTTCAAGTTATCCACAGCGTCGACGATCAGCTCGAAACCGAACCCTTCGGCCCGGGTCCGCACCACGGAAATGGTTTGCGAGTGGCAATTCTCATCGACGAAAAACAGGTTACTTCTGGATTTGGCCACGCGCTTGGCCAGGGCCATGGCCTCCGCTGCCGCCGTGGCCTCATCCAGCAGCGAGGCGTTGGCCAGTTCCAGGCCGGTCAGGTCGATGGTCAGCTGCTGGAAATTCAGCAACGCTTCGAGCCGGCCTTGGGCGATCTCTGGTTGATAGGGCGTATAGGCGGTGTACCAACCGGGATTTTCCAGCACGTTGCGCAGGATGACCGCCGGCGTGAGGGTGCCGTGGTATCCCATGCCGATCAGGCTGGTCCAGACCTGATTCTGCTCGGCGTAGCCCCGCAGCTTGACCAGCGCGGCTTCTTCGTCGAGGGCCGGCGGCAAGTCCAGTGGCCGGTTGAGGCGGATTCCCGGTGGCACCGTCTGCTCGATCAGTTCGACCCGGCTGCCAAGACCAAGGCTGTCGAGCATCGCCTGCTGCTCGGCGGCATCGGGGCCCAGATGGCGGCGCAGGAAGGTATTGGGGTCGCGTAACTGACTCAAGGACGGCAACTGGGACATGACGGGCTCTCTCTTTACTGGCGCTCGGCGTCGATGCAATGCGGTCAAACCAGCATAGCAGTCGCTGCCAGCAGCGAACCTGTGGGAAAGTTGACACATACCCTGTGGGAGCGGGCTTGCTCGCGAAAACGGTGGGTCAGTCGACATATACGTTGAATGATTAATCGCTTTCGCGAGCAAGCCCGCTCCCACATTTAATCTCCAGCGCATCAAGTTAGCAGAGACAAAAAAGCCCCGAAAAATCGGGGCTTTTGGGGTAACGCTAAGGCTTACTCGCCAATAGCAGCCTTGTAGGCCACCGGGTCGAGCAGATTGTTCAGCTCAGAGGTATCGCTTGGCTCGAGCTTGAAGAACCAGCTGTCATAAGGCGCGCTGTTGACCAGTTCCGGGTTGTTGGCCAACTCTTCATTAACGGCAATGACTGTGCCGGAGACTGGCGAGTAGATATCCGACGCAGCCTTGACCGATTCCACTACACCCGCAGCCTCACCGGCAGCGAACACTTTGCCGATTTCCGGCAGCTCAACGAACACTACGTCACCCAAGGCTTCCTGAGCATGGTCTGAAATACCCACTTTCACGCCGCCATCATGGTCTAGACGGGCCCATTCGTGACTTTCGGCATAACGCAGGTCGACAGGGATTTCGCTCATGTTCTGTGTCCTCAAGAAAAATGTCAGCGGTTATTGCCCGCCAAAAAAGTTAGATCAAAGTTTTGCCGTGGCGTACGAAGGTCGGTTTGACCACTCGAACCGGGTACCACTTGCCACGGATTTCCACTTCAGCGCGGTCGGCGGTGGCCACCGGCACGCGCGCCAGTGCTATCGACTTGCTAAGCGTAGGAGAGAAACTACCACTGGTGATCTCCCCTTCGCCAACATCGGCGATGCGAACCACTTGATGCGCCCGTAAAACTCCACGTTCTTCAAGGACCAGACCCACCAGTTTGTGCTGCACGCCGCTGGCCTTTTCCGCTTCCAGGGCTGTGCGGCCGATGAACTGGCGCGTGGCCGGTTCCCAGGCAATGCTCCAAGCCATGTTGGAGGCCAATGGCGAAACTTCTTGATGAATGTCCTGACCGTAGAGGTTCATGCCGGCTTCGACACGCAAGGTATCGCGGGCGCCGAGGCCGATCGGGGAAATACCCGCGCCCACCAGATCGTTGAAGAAGCCCGGAGCCTGATCGGCCGGTAGCACGATTTCCAGACCATCCTCACCGGTGTAACCGGTGCGCGCGATGAACCAGTCACCGTCGGTCTGACCTTCGAAATATTTGAGCTGCTGAATCAGCGTGCCACGGGACTGAGTCACCAGTTCGGCAATCTTGTGCCGGGCGTGAGGCCCTTGAATGGCCAGCATCGCCAGTTCGGAGCGCTCGTTGAGCTGCACCTCGAAGTCACCGAGATGCGCCTGCATCCAGGCCAGGTCCTGATTGCGGGTGGAGGCGTTGACCACCAGGCGATAACCGTCCTCGAGACGGTAGACGATCATGTCGTCGACGATGCCACCGTGCTCGTTGAGCATGGCGCTGTACAAGGCACGGCCGGGGCTGTGCAGACGTTCGACGTCATTGGCCAGTAAATACTGAAGCCAGGCCTTGGCCTGGGGGCCGTCAACATCGATCACGGTCATGTGGGATACATCGAAAACCCCGCAGTCGCGGCGCACCTGATGGTGTTCCTCGACCTGCGAGCCGTAATGCAGAGGCATATCCCAACCGCCAAAATCGACCATCTTCGCGCCGAGGGCGAGATGAAGGTCATACAGAGGCGTACGCTGTCCCATGGGTTTCTCCTTCCGGGCGTGGCGAAGGTGCGGACAGGCGCTGCACGGGGGGAAATGCCTTGAAATAAAAGACTTTCAGCCGTTTCAGCCACCCGGTCTGAAAGACGGACCGCACCGAATGCCGCGCATTGTAGCCGCAAGGTGTAGGACTGACACCTACGTGTTTCGATGCGCCGAACGTCGGATCAATCCGATGACCGGTAACAGCCCGACCAACACCAGGGTCAATGCTGGCAACGAGGCCCTCGCCCACTCGCCCTCGCTGGTGATTTCAAAGATACGCACTGCCAGCGTGTCCCAGCCAAACGGGCGCATCAGCAGGGTCGCGGGCATTTCCTTGAGCACATCGACGAACACCAGCAACGCCGCACTCAACGTGCCCGGAAGCAGCAGCGGCAGATACACTTTGAAAAACAGTCGTGGCCCACTAACGCCAAGGCTACGTGCTGCTTCGGGCAAAGAGGGCCGTATTCGCGCCAGGCTGCTTTCAAGCGGTCCATAGGCCACCGCAATGAAACGCACCAGATAGGCCAGCAACAACGCCGACAGACTGCCTAGCAGCAACGGTTTGCTCGCGCCGCCAAGCCAGCCCGACAGCGGGATCACCAGTTCGCGATCCAGGTAACTGAACGCCAGCATGATCGACACCGCCAGCACCGAGCCCGGCAAGGCGTAGCCAAGGTTGGCCAGACTGATGCCGGAGCGGATCGCCCGGGTCGGCGCCAATCGACGGGCAAAGGCCAGCACCAGAGCGACACCAACAGTGATCAACGCCGCCATGCCGCCCAGATAAAGGGTGTGGATGATCAATCCGGTATAGCGCTCATCCAGATCGAAGCGCCCGCGTTGCCAGAACCACACCACCAGTTGCAGCACGGGAATGACGAAGGCGCAGGCGAAGACCAGGCCGCACCAGCTCATGGCCGCCAGCGCCTTGACCCCGCGCAGGTGATACAACGCCTTGACCCGTGGCCGTTCGTTGCTCGCCCGGTTGGCCCCGCGGGCACGGCGCTCGCCATACAGCACGACCATCACCACCAATAGCAACAGGCTGGCCAGTTGCGCGGCAGTGGAAAGACTGAAAAAGCCGTACCAGGTCTTGTAGATAGCGGTGGTGAACGTATCGAAGTTGAACACCGACACCGCACCAAAATCCGCCAGGGTTTCCATCAGCGCCAACGCCACTCCCGCGCCGATGGCCGGACGTGCCATGGGCAACGCCACTCGCCAGAACGCCTGCCACGGGGATTGCCCGAGGACTCGCGCCGCTTCCATCAAACCTTTGCCCTGGGCCAGGAATGCGGTACGCGCCAACAGGTAAACGTAGGGATAGAAAACCAGTACCAGCACCAGAATCACACCGCCGGTGGAGCGCACTCGCGGCAGCCTCAAACCGCTGCCAAACCATTCGCGCAGCAAGGTTTGCACGGGGCCAGCGAAATCCAGCAGTCCGACGAAGACAAATGCCAGCACATAAGCAGGAATCGCAAAGGGCAGCATCAACGCCCAATCCAGCCAACGCCGCCCGGGGAATTCGCAGAGGCTGGTGAGCCAGGCCAGGCTGACGCCCAGCAGCGTTACGCCAAAACCGACGCCGAGGACCAGCGTGAGTGTATTGCCCAGCAGTCGCGGCATCTGGGTGTCCCACAGGTGGGACCAGATCTGCTGATCGATGGTTTGCCAGGAGAGAAGCAGGACGCTCAGGGGCAGCAGGACCAGCGCAGCAATGGCGAAGACCAGGGGATACCAGCGGCGTTGGGCGGGGTGGGCCAAGGAAAGCTCTCGTTTAAATGATTGTGCCCACGCTCTGCGTGGGCACACATCTTGTGACGCTCTGCGTCACGCCTCGACGCGGAGCGTCGGTGGATGCATTCCCACGCAGAGCGTGGGAACGATCAGGCCGGCAGAGACGCCGCCGACTTCATTCTGTGGCGCAGTATATCGACAGACTCAGTTCCAGCCAGCCCGATCCATCATCCGGATCGCTTCAGCCTGACGCTTGCCGGCAATTTCCACCGGCAAGGTGTCGGCCACAAACTTGCCCCAGCTCGCTACTTCAGCTGAAGGCTGAACGGCAGGGTTGGCCGGGAATTCCTGGTTCACGTCAGCGAAAATCTTCTGCGCTTCAGGCGTGGTCATCCACTCCACCAGCGCCTTGGCGGCTTCCGGGTGCGGCGCATGTTTGGTCAGGCCAATGCCCGACAGGTTGACGTGCACGCCACGGTCGCCCTGATTCGGCCAGAACAGCTTCACCGGCAGGTCCGGCTTCTGTTTGTGCAGACGGCCGTAGTAGTAAGTGTTGACGATACCGACGTCGCACTGACCGGCGTTGATCGCTTCCAGCACGGCAATGTCGTCGGAGAACACGTCGGTGGACAGGTTATTGACCCAGCCCTTGAGGATTTTCTCGGTTTTCTCGGCGCCATGGACTTCGATCATGGTGGCGGTCAGGGACTGGTTGTAGACCTTCTTCGCCGTGCGCAGGCACAGGCGGCCTTCCCATTGCTTGTCGGCCAGCGCTTCGTAGGTGGTCAGCTCACCGGGTTTCACCCGGTCGGTGGAGTAGGCGATGGTCCGCGCCCGCAGGCTCAGGCCGGTCCAGGCATGGGAGGACGCACGGTATTGCAGCGGGATGTTGGCGTCGATCACCTTGGAAGTGAACGGCTGGAGGATGCCCATCTGCTCGGCCTGCCAGAGGTTGCCGGCATCGACGGTCAGCAGCAGGTCGGCAGTGGCGTTTTCGCCCTCGGCCTTGATCCGCTGCATCAGCGGCGCTTCCTTATCGGTGATGAACTTCACCTGCACGCCGGTTTTCTGGGTGTAGGCATCGAAGACTGGCTTGATCAGCTCATCGATACGCGAGGAGTAAACCACCACCTCGTCGGCGGCCTGGGCGGCGGTGCTGCCAATCAGGGTCAGGGCCAGTGCGGTCAGTAGACGCTTGGGTGCCAACATGGAAGCGGTCTCTCGAATGGGGAAGTGAGGGCAAATGATAAGGACTCACATTTCGCTTCTCAATCGAACAGTGAGTGGAGGCGTTACCGGATGTTGCACGGTTTGGGATGTGCGTTGAATGTGCCGCCGCCTTCGCGAGCAAGCCCGCTCCCACATTGGAATGCATTTCAAATGTGGGAGCGGGCTTGCTCGCGAAGAGGCCATCAGCTGCAGCGATGATGTCAGGCCTTGGCCAACGCCGGCAGATCCCCAATCAACCCAAGCGCCTCACGCACGAACAACGCCTTGGCCTCGGGCATTTGATCGACCATCTTCAACCCGGTATTACGCAACCAGCGCACCGGCAACGGATCGGCCTGGAACAGTCGCTCGAACCCTTCCATCGCCGCCATCAACGCCAGGTTGTGGGGCATGCGCCGACGCTCATAACGACTGAGCACTTTCACATCCGCCAACCGCTCGCCGCGTGCAGCCGCTTGCAACAGCACTTCGGCCAATACTGCGGCATCGAGGAAACCGAGGTTCACGCCCTGCCCGGCCAGCGGATGGATGGTGTGGGCCGCATCGCCGATCAGCGCCAGGCCTTCAGCCACATACCGCTTGGCATGACGCTGACGCAGCGGCACGCACAAACGCGGGTCAGCGCTGAGCACTGTGCCGAGGCAACCCTCGAAGGCCCGTTCCAGCTCCTTGCAGAAGCCTTCGTCGTCCAGCGCCATCAGGCGTTCGGCTTCGCTGGGCGTGGTCGACCAGACGATCGAGCACCAATCCCCTTGACCGTCCCGTTCCAGCGGCAGAAACGCCAGCGGGCCATTGTCGGTGAATCGCTGCCAGGCGGTCATTTGATGAGGTTTTGAGCTGCGCACGCTGGTAACGATCGCGTGGTGCATGTAATCCCACTCGCGAGTCGCAACGCCGGTCAGGCGCCGAACGGCCGAATTGGCGCCATCCGCCGCAATTACCAAAGGCGCTCGCAAGGTTCGGCCGTCGGCCAGGGTCAGCAGCCAGTCGTCACCGGAGCGGCGCATCTGCTCCAGACGCGCATTCGCCAGCATCCCGAGATCGCAGTCGTGCAGTCGATCGAGCAGAGCGTCCTGAACCACGCGGTTCTCGACGATATGCCCGAGCACTTGGGCATGGACGCTGGTCGCCGAGAAATGGATTTGCCCGGTGCCGCTGCCATCCCAGACGTGCATGTCGGTGTACGGACTACTGCGCCGGCTGACAATGCCATCCCAGACGCCCAAGCGTTCGAGTATTCGCTGGCTGGCAGCCGACAAGGCGCTCACCCGCGGTTCGAACGGAGCCTGCCCATCGAAAGGTTTGACGCTCAGGGGGCTACCGTCCAGCAGCAGGACTTCGAGCCCACTGTTTTGTAACGCCAGCGCCAGGGCACTGCCGACCATTCCGGCCCCGACAATCAGCAGATCTGCGCGCATTTCCATGCTTTAAGCCTGTCTCGCTTGCGGCTTGAGCCGCACATAAAGGTTTTTCTCGACCCGCGTCACCCAAGTGCTCGCGCCGTCATGAATATCGACTTGCAGGTGCACCCTGCCCGGTTTTCGCTTAATCATCGGGACGCGTACCCAACCCCATGGCCTGCCGGGCGAACCAGCGCTTGGCCGGCGGCAGCAGATCGAGGCCGAGCAGCCCAATGTTGCGGCCCAGGGAAACCAGCGGCTGAGTGCTGCCGAACAAGCGGGTGACCTGATCGGAAAAACCCACGGTCAGGCTCTGGTCCAGACGCTGACGCTCGCGATAAGCCTGCAAGGTGGCGAAATCGCCGGGCCCGGTCTCGCTGCCCAACAAACTGTCGGCCAGCGCCTGGGCGTCACGCAACGATAGATTGAAACCCTGCCCGGCGATCGGATGCAGGCTGTGGGCGGCGTTGCCGAGGATCGCCAGATGCGGGCGGACTTGTTCCTCGGCTTCGATCAGCGACAGCGGATACAAATGCCGTGCGCCCACCTGTTTCAACGTGCCGAGGCGATAACCGAAGATGCCCTGCAACTCGCCGAGAAAACTGCGGTCATCCAGGGCCGCCAGCCGTTGCGCGTCCATGCCCAGACGGGTCCAGACCAAGGCGCAACGATTGTCCGGCAACGGCAGCAAGGCCATCGGGCCATCGTCGGTGAAACGCTCGAAGGCCATGCCGTTGTGCGCTTCACTGGGGGTGATGTTGGCGATCAGCGCGCTCTGGTTGTACGGGCGTTTCTTGATGCCAATCCCCAGTTGCTCACGCAAACCGGAACGGCCACCATCGGCGAGCACCGCAAGGTCGCATTCCAGGATGGTTTCATCGTTAAGGGTCAGGCGATAGCCGTCGGTCAGCGGTTCCATGCGGGTGACTTCCGCCGGGCAACGCCAACTGATCACGTCTTTGTCCAGACCTTGCCAGAGGCATTGGCCAAGCCAGGCGTTTTCAACCACATAACCCAGCGCCGGAACGCCCTCTTCCATCGCCGACAGCCGCGCGGTGGAGAAACGCCCACGGTCGGAGACATGAATCTGCTTGATCGGCTCGGCGCGGCGAGAGATTTCCTGCCACACGCCCAACCGTTGATAAATCTGCCGGGCACCGAAGGACAGCGCCGAAGAACGGGCGTCATAACTCGGTTGATAAGTGTCGCCGGGGGCAAACGGTTCGATCAGCACGATCTTCCAGCCACGGGCCTTGGCCCCGGCCTGCAACGCCAACGCCAAACTGGCGCCGACCAGACCACCACCGATGATTGCCAGATTGACTCGACTCATGCCGCTTGTGTCCGTGCTGCGGCCATCAAGGCCTCGATTTCGGCGACCGTTTTCGGCACGCCGTTAGTCAGGATTTCACAACCGGTTTTGGTGACCACCACGTCGTCCTCGATGCGTACGCCAATACCGCGCCATTTCTTTGCCACGCTCTGGTTGTCCGGAGCAATGTAAATGCCCGGTTCGACCGTCAGCGCCATGCCGACTTCCAGTACGCGCCATTCGCCGCCGACCTTGTATTCGCCAACATCGTGCACATCCATACCCAGCCAGTGGCCGGCGCGGTGCATGTAAAACGCTTTATAGGCTTCGCTGGCGATCAACTCGTCGACGTCGCCCTGCAACAGGCCCAACTTCACCAGGCCGGCGGTAATTACCCGGACCGTGGCTTCGTGCGCCTGATTCCAGTGTTTGTTCGGCGCGATCTCGGCAAACGCTGCTTCCTGGGAAGCCAGCACCAACTCGTAAACCGCCTTCTGCTCTGGTGAATACTTGCCGTTGACCGGCCAGGTGCGGGTGATGTCGCTGGCGTAGCAGTCGATCTCGCAACCAGCGTCGATCAGCACCAGATCGCCGTCCTTGAGCACCGCGTCATTCTGCTGGTAATGCAGGATGCAGCTGTTGCGCCCCGCCGCGACGATCGACCCATAGGCCGGCATCTTCGCCCCGCCCTTTCGGAATTCGTAATCGAGCTCGGCTTCAAGGCTGAACTCATGCAAACCGGCACGGCTGGCTTGCATCGCACGAATATGTGCCTGAGCGGAAATCCGTGCGGCTTCGCGCATCACCTTCACTTCTGCCGCCGATTTATACAGGCGCATGTCGTGAAGCAGATGATCCAGGGCAACGAATTCGTTCGGCGGCTGGGCGCCGAGGTGCGCTTTAGAGCGGATCACGTTGATCCAGTCCATCAGGTGCCGATCGAATTCCGGGTTGCTGCCCATGGCCGAGTACACCCGGTCACGGCCTTCGATCAGGCCCGGCAGGATGTCGTCGATGTCGGTGATCGGGAATGCGTCGTCGGCGCCGAAGTCGCGGATCGCGCCTTCCTGGCCGGCGCGCAGGCCATCCCACAATTCCCGTTCGGCATTACGTTCCCGGCAAAACAGCACGTATTCGCCATGCTCACGGCCGGGCATCAAGACGATGACGGCTTGAGGCTCGGGGAAACCGCTGAGGTACTGGAAGTCGCTGTCCTGACGGTAGACGTGCTCGACATCGCGGTTGCGGATGGCCACCGCGGCGGCGGGCAGGATGGCGATGCTGTTGGGTTCCATCTGCGCCATCAGCGCCTTGCGGCGACGGCTGTATTCCGATTTCGGGATATGAATCATGGGCAGATGGCTTTCCCTTGCACGCGATTAATGCAACGACGGTTTGGCAGCCGCTTCGTCGGTTTTCTTGGTTTCGGTGAACAGCAGCAACGGAGCGACGCGCAGGTACTCCATCACTTCCATGTAGTCGCTTTCGCCGTCGTCGGACTCTTCCAGCGCGTCCTGTACCTGGGCAATAGCGGCCAGATCCTGCAGCACTTCAGTGGCTTCAGTGCTCAAGGCATATTCACGGCGGGTCAGACCGAAGCCAGTAAGGAAGCCCTGGCACCACTGGCCCAGTGCAGCCGCACGCTCGGTGAGTGGCGCGTCGTCGGTCGGCAGCAGCAGAACAACGGTCATGTCGTCGCTGGTAAGCTCGCCCTTGACCATCTCTTGCAGGCCGATCAAGGCGTTGCGAACGTTGTCTTGTGGCTCGCCTTCGAGCAGCTCGGCGGCGTCTGCCAACCAGCTGTCGGACTCGAAGCCGGCACCGGCGCAACTGCGGCCGAGCAACAGGCCATGCAGTTCGGCAGGCGAGACGGGATGGCCGCTGGTGCTCAGCAGGGTGGCAAAGGCTTGGTACGGAGAATTCTGAATGGGCATGGGCAGCTAGGCGCCAGACGGCGCTATGTCTAGAATGAAGGCCTTGTATCCTACATCGACAGACTCGCTAAGACTATTAAAGGCTGTCCGCCAGCCAGGCCTGTACGAAAACTCGCCGAGCGGCGATCAGGCAAGGCAAAAACAGGCGAGCAAGCGGAGTGTAGGGCCCTACATGAGCATTGCGAGCCTGTTTTTAACGCAGCATGATCGACGCGCAGGCAGTTTTGTACAGAGCCTGCCACCCATCAGACACAACCAGTGGACACAATGGAAGACACCGACCTGCAAGCGCTGATGGCCAGACTCGAACTGCTAATTACTCGAGTCGAGCAACTAAAGAGTCAGAATGGACTCCTATTAGCTCAGGAAAAGAGCTGGCGCGAGGAACGCGCGCACCTCATTGAAAAAAATGAAATCGCCCGGCGTAAGGTCGAATCGATGATTTCGCGCCTCAAGGCCCTGGAGCAAGACTCATGAGTTCAAGCAATAGCGTTACCGTGCAGATCCTCGACAAAGAATATTCGATCATCTGCCCCCAGGAAGAGCGCAGCAACCTGGTGAGCGCTGCCCGTTACCTGGACGGCAAGATGCGCGAAATCCGCAGCAGCGGCAAAGTCATCGGCGCCGACCGCATCGCCGTGATGGCCGCGCTGAACATCACGCACGATCTTCTGCACAAGGAAGAACGCCCGGATGTACAGGCCAGCGGCTCGACCCGTGAGCAGGTTCGCGACCTGCTGGACCGCGTCGATCTGGTACTGGCAACCGATCCGGATGTCACCAAGGGCTGATTCGCGTGACCGCTTGGGGTATACTCGCATCACTCCCTGGGGTGCTTGCCAGTTGACGACGTCCCTGAGCCGATTCGCACTACCCTGGAGGTTGCACGTTGGGCTGGTGTGCATGTCCGCTAGACGGAAAGCCTTAAAGCCTACTGCATCTTCCACCTTGAACTTTCGGGTTCAAGGGCTAAGTCGACAGCGGTTCATCCGGGGAGCCTGATTCCAGTCCGATGCCGGTTTAAATACCGGCATCGGCTTTTTTACGGGTACGCTTTAGTACTCGCACTTGCGAAGCCTGAATCCATGACCGAACCTGCGCTGCTGCCCCGCCCGCAACTTCGACGCATGCTGCGCAAGGCCCGCCGCGCACTGACACCCTGTCAGCAGCGCGAGGCCGCTCGCGGGCTGTATAAGCAATTGGCCCAGCACCCGCTGTTCCGCCGCGCAAAACACATCTCTCTGTACCTGCCCAACGACGGTGAAATCGATCCGCACCTGCTGACGCGTGCCGCGCAACGTCGGGGCAAGGCGATTTATCTGCCGGTGCTCAGTGCCTGGCCGCGAACCAAAATGGTGTTCCAGCGGATTCATCCCGGCGAAAAGCTTAAACCCAACCGCTTTCGCATCCCCGAGCCTCGGCACAACATTGCTCGACAACGCAAAGTCTGGGCGCTGGACCTGGTGTTGTTGCCGCTGGTGGGGTTTGACGATGTCGGCGGACGCCTGGGAATGGGCGGTGGCTTCTACGATCGAAGCCTGGCGTACCTGGCGCGCCGCAAAAACTGGCGCAAGCCGACGCTGCTGGGCCTGGCCCATGAATGTCAGAAGGTTCAACGATTGGCTCAGGCGAGCTGGGATGTACCGCTGCAGGGAACGGTCACGGACAAGGCGTGGTATTTCGCGGACTAGACGCCACTGATTTCAGCGGCGTCGAAAGACAGGTTCAGCGCTTGAAGGCCGACGGCTGTTGCTGTGCGATCTCGACGGGAGCATCGGGTTTGTTGTTCCACAGGCTTTGGGCATAGCCGGTGGTCACGACACCAAGGCCGAATAAAATTACCAAAATCCATAGTAAATCCGGTTTGCGTTTCATCGATTGCCCCCCAAAGGCACATCAACACGATGACAGCAGCGGTTTCCGTTGTAGGTGTAGGCCGTGCAGCAGCGTCAAGCTTAGAAGGCCGGCATTTTGCGACAACGTGAACCTACACGCAAACGCTGGCGTCAACCGACCGTCGGTTTGTCATAAAATTGCCCGACCACTTGCCCACTCACCTCGCAAGGAGCAAAACCATGGCCTATTGGCTGATGAAATCCGAGCCCGACGAACTCTCGATCAAAGACCTGGAGAAGCTTGGCCGAGCGCGCTGGGACGGGGTTCGCAACTACCAGGCGCGTAACTTCCTGCGGGCCATGGCGGTGGGTGACGCGTTTTTCTTCTATCACTCCAGCTGCCCGGAGCCGGGAATTGCCGGGATCGGCAAGATTGTCGAAGCCGCGTACCCGGACCCGACGGCGCTGGAGCCTGAGAGTCATTACTTCGACCCGAAGGCCACTGCCGAGAAAAACGCCTGGAGCGCGATTGATGTTGCGCATATCGAGACGTTTCCCAAGGTGCTGCAGCTCGATTATCTGAAGCAGCAAACGGCGCTGGCCGAGATGCCACTGGTGCAGAAGGGTTCGCGGCTGTCGGTGATGCCAGTGACAGCCGAGCAGTGGGCGGCGGTGATTGCATTACGGGCATGAGCGATGTAGCGACAGCAAGAATGCCTTCGCGAGCAAGCCCGCTCCCACATTAAACCGAGTTGCTGGATAAGTACGCGGTCAACTGTGGGAGCGGGCTTGCTCGCGAAAGGGTTAGCCCGGACAGCAAAAGACTTATTGAATGATCAGGTTGTTGAACAACAAATCCTCAACCACCGGCTTGCCGGTCTCGTCGTTCATCACTTGCTGAGTCTGCTTCAAGGCTTCCTGACGCAGTTTTTCCTTGGCTTCAACATTGTTCATGGCTTCAGTGGTCTGCTGCGCAAACAACGCCACCAGCTGATTGCGGATCAATGGCTCATTGGCCTTCACCGCTTTGGTCGCTTCTTCACCGGTCACCCGCAACGCCACATCGGCCTTGTAGACCTTGAGCTTCGGCGTGCCGTCCAGCCCATAGTTGCCCACGAATGGCGGGCTCAGGGTGATGTAATTGACCTTCGGGGCTTCACCTTCTTTGGCTTCTTCGGCCATCGCTGCCACAGGCAGAGACAGGGCCAGCAACAACATGATCCACGCTTTCACAATTCGCTCCTTATCCGGTTTGCGGCCAAGCATAACGACCCGCCGCTCAAGCACAAGCTTATGGCTGACTATCAGGGTCGGGCATGCTCGTTGACCCAATGACTCACACACCTACACTTATCGGCCATCACTCCCAAAGGAATAGCCCTGATGAAAGCCGTGCTGTGCAAAGCCTTCGGCCCTGCCGAATCGCTGGTGCTGGAAGACGTCGCCAGTCCTGTCGCGAAGAAGAATGAAATCCTGCTGGACGTGCACGCGGCTGGGGTGAATTTCCCGGACACGTTGATCATCGAGGGTAAATACCAGTTCAAACCGCCCTTCCCGTTTTCGCCGGGGGGCGAAGCGGCCGGGGTGGTCAGCTCGGTGGGCGAAAAGGTCAGTCACCTCAAGGTCGGTGACCGGGTCATGGCCCTGACTGGCTGGGGCAGCTTTGCCGAGCAGGTCGCGGTGCCGGGCTACAACGTGCTGCCGATCCCGTCATCGATGGACTTCAACACTGCTGCCGCATTCAGCATGACCTACGGCACTTCGATGCACGCCCTCAAGCAACGGGGCAACCTGCAACCCGGTGAAACCTTGCTGGTGCTCGGCGCTTCCGGTGGCGTCGGCCTCGCCGCCGTGGAAATCGGCAAAGCCATGGGCGCTCGCGTCATAGCCGCCGCCAGCAGCGCGGAAAAACTCGCGGTAGCCAAGGCCGCCGGCGCCGATGAGTTGATCAACTACAGCGAAACCAGCCTCAAGGACGAGATCAAACGCCTGACCGATGGCCAGGGCGCCGACGTGATCTACGATCCGGTGGGCGGCGACCTGTTCGACCAGGCCATCCGCGCCATCGCCTGGAACGGCCGTCTTTTGGTGGTCGGTTTCGCCAGCGGACGAATCCCCGAGCTACCCGTAAACCTGGCGCTGCTCAAAGGTGCCGCAGTAATCGGGGTGTTCTGGGGCTCCTTCGCCCAACGTCAGCCACAGGACAACGCGGCAAATTTCCAGCAACTGTTTGGCTGGTTTGCCGAAGGCAAGTTGAAGCCGCTGGTATCCCAGGTTTATCCCCTGAGCAATGCGGCGCAGGCCATCAATGATCTTGGCCAGCGCAAGGCGGTCGGGAAAGTGGTGGTTCAGGTTCGCTGATCGTTTACTCACCTACTTGATCTAAACCGGGTCCTAGCCCTGCGACCCGGTTCCGCCATCCTCATACCGTCCTGCATTTATATATGAGCGACATGTTCATAAAAGAACATGCGATCTCCAACATTTCCCCTGTTTGGCCGATGTGAAGCGGTGCTATTTTCGGTAACGAAACTGTAACATTCGCATCCGCAGTCAAAACAAGAAATCTGGAGCTCTTGAATGTTTGCTTTCTTTCGTCCTGCCGCACATCAGGCTCCATTGCCTGAAGAAAAAATAGACGACACCTACAAACGACTTCGCTGGCAGATCTTCGCCGGGATTTTCATTGGGTATGCGGGTTACTACTTGCTGCGCAAGAACTTCACCCTGGCATTCCCGGATCTGATCGCCCAAGGCTATACAAAAGGCCAACTCGGGGTGGCGATGTCGGCGATTGCGATCGCCTACGGCCTTTCCAAGTTTTTGATGGGGATTGTGTCCGACCGCTCCAACCCTCGTTACTTCCTGCCCTTTGGCCTGATCGTGTCCGCCGGGGTGATGTTCGTATTCGGTTTCGCACCCTGGGCGACGTCCAGCGTGACCATGATGTTCATCCTGCTGTTCATCAACGGCTGGGCGCAAGGCATGGGTTGGCCACCGAGCGGGCGCACCATGGTGCACTGGTGGTCGCAGAAAGAACGCGGCGGTGTGGTTTCGGTATGGAACACCGCGCATAACGTCGGCGGCGGCTTGATTGGTCCGCTGGCGATACTCGGCATGGGCTGGTTCAACGATTGGCACAGCAAGTTCTATGTGCCGGCTGCGGTGGCGTTGCTGGTCGCTGTATTTGCCTTCATTGTCATGCGCGATACCCCGCAATCGACGGGCTTGCCGCCCATCGAGAAGTACAAGAACGATTACCCGGAAGGCTACGACGCCAGCCACGAAGAAGAATTCAGCGCCAAGGACATCTTCGTCAAATACGTGCTGCGCAACAAAATGCTCTGGTTCATCGCGCTGGCTAATGTCTTCGTCTACTTGTTGCGCTACGGCATTCTGGATTGGGCGCCGACCTACCTTAAAGAGGTCAAGCACTTCGACTTCGACAAGACGTCCTGGGCTTACTTCCTGTACGAGTGGGCAGGCATTCCCGGCACGCTGCTGTGCGGCTGGATGTCGGACAAGATCTTCCGGGGCAACCGTGGCCTGACGGGCATGGTGTTCATGGCACTGGTGACCGTTGCAACGATCGTTTACTGGCTGAATCCGCCGGGTAACCCGATGGTCGACATGATCTCGCTATTCGCGATCGGCTTCCTGATCTACGGCCCGGTGATGCTGGTCGGCCTGCAAGCGCTGGAGCTGGTACCCAAGAAAGCAGCGGGCACGGCTGCCGGTTTTACCGGTCTGTTTGGTTATCTGGGTGGTTCAGTCGCGGCCAGCGCCCTGATGGGTTACACGGTGGACTATTTCGGCTGGGATGGCGGCTTCATCCTGCTGGTCGTCGCCTGCCTGCTGGCGATGGCGTTCCTTGCACCCACCCTGGGTCACAAGAACGTCGCCAGTCAGAGCCGCGAAGCGATCGCCTGATCGGCCTTTGATTTGCAGCGCTTGAGCCGCGCCTCCAGATTCCGGTCTGGCATGGCGTGGCTACGCAAGGCGTGCGCAGTCTGCTCGACATACTCGCGAGTGGTGCCATAACGCCCGCAAGCGCTTTCGAACACCTGGCTCAGCACATGATCCGGCAAGTTGCCGGCATAGCTGGGCAGGTGCCGCTCCAATACAAATCCCAATGCCTGAACCTGGCTTCCGTCTTCAAGACGGCAGTTAAGCCAATGTGGGCGATAGGACGGAAATGGCATTTCACGCTGCCAGAGCGCATAAAGCGAAGCTTCGAGTTGTTCTTCGGGCAAGCGATAGGCAAACCCGCTGCATGAGCCGCCGCGATCCAGGCCAAACACCAGCCCGGGCACTTCCGGCGTACCGCGATGTTCGTGGGACCATAGGTATAAACCGCGATGGTAGCCATGCACGCGACCGCGCACTCTCTCAACCGCCGCACATTCAGGACGCCAGATCAGCGAACCATAAGCGAACAACCAGACCGGCCCACCCTTGTGGCGTGCCATGGTCGCCTGCATTGAGCCGAGTAATTGTTCGTGCGTGAGCTGCGGCCCCAGATCGAGCCGCGGAGGGTAAGCCAGATTCAAAAAAGCAGATTCAATGGCGCTCATGGCGAATAGCGTTCAGCTCCCCGCGCGGGTAAAGAATTACTTAATAGAACGCACCGCTGTAACAATAAGGCACATATGTTTTAAGGCAATTTAAGTGCCATGGCGGCGCTCTGAAACTTATTGCCTGAATGAGATATAACCTACCGGCATTTATATAAATCTATAAATACCGATCGGCTATATGGGGAGTTATAACGATTTAAAATCGAGGATCAAGATCGGGGCGCATAAGCGAAAACATCCGCGCGCATTTGATGGGCATCCATCCCCGCTTCGACCAGCGCATCCAGCGTGCCATAGACCATCGCCGGAGAGCCGCTGGCGTAGACGTGCAGGGCTTTCAGATCAGGGAAGTCTTCACACACCGCCTCATGCAACATGCCGCAGCGCCCTCCCCAGCCGCATTGATCGCTGACGACTTTATGCAGGAACAGATTGGGCAGCTTCAACCATTCGTCCCAATGCTCAATGTCATAAAAGTCTTCGGGACGACGCACACCCCAATACAGATGCACCGGATGCTTGAAACCCGTGGCCCGGCAATGTTCGATCAGACTGTGGATCTGGCCCATGCCGGTACCGGCAGCAATCAGTACCAGTGGACCGTCCGGCAATTCCGCCAGATGGGTGTCGCCGAATGGCATCTCGATGCGCACCATCGAGTTGCGCTGAAGCTGTTCGATCAGGCTCAGCGCACTGCTTTCGCGCGCCAGCACGTGAATTTCCAGATCGCGGCCGGAATGCGGTGCAGAGGCCAGGGAGAAGGCGGACTTCTCGCCGTTCTCACGCTCGATCATCAGGTACTGACCGGCGTGATAGCGCGGCGACTTGCCCGCAGGCGCACGCAGACGCACGCGCCAGGTATCGCCGCCGACGTCTCTACATTCAATGACCTGACACGACACGCTGCGCACCGGCAACTCTCCCAGCGCGAGCACGCCATCCCACAGCACGATGCAGTCTTCCAGCGGCTCTGCAATGCAAGTGTAGAACTCGCCGTGGTCGCGCACATCGCCGGCCTGTTCGACCCGCCCTTCCACCAGCAACGCGCCGCACACATGGCAATTGCCGTTGCGACAGCTCTGCGGGCATTCATAGCCCAGGCGCCGCGCGCCATCGAGAATACGCTCGCCGGGCAGAATCTCTAGCACTGCTCCGGAGGGCTGCAAGGTTACACGCATCAATCTATTCCTAACTGATTCCAGATGGCATCGATCCGTTGGGTAACGGCTTCATCCTTGACGATAACCCGGCCCCACTCGCGAGTGGTTTCGCCTGGCCATTTATGCGTGGCATCGAGCCCCATCTTCGAGCCCAAGCCGGAGACCGGCGAGGCGAAGTCCAGGTAGTCGATCGGCGTGTTGTCGATCATCACCGTGTCACGCTTGGGGTCCATGCGCGTGGTGATGGCCCAGATCACGTCGTTCCAGTCCCGTGCGTTGATATCGTCGTCGGTGACGATAACGAACTTGGTGTACATGAACTGTCGCAAAAACGACCAGACACCGAGCATTACCCGCTTGGCATGGCCGGGATACGACTTCTTCATGGTCACGATGGCCATGCGGTACGAACAGCCTTCGGGCGGCAGGTAGAAGTCGGTGATCTCCGGAAACTGCTTTTGCAGGATCGGCACGAACACTTCATTCAGCGCCACCCCGAGAATCGCCGGCTCATCCGGTGGACGACCCGTGTAGGTGCTGTGGTAGATCGGTTTGATCCGGTGGGTGATGCGCTCGACTGTGAACACCGGGAAGCTGTCGACTTCGTTGTAGTAGCCGGTGTGGTCGCCGTATGGACCTTCATCGGCCATTTCGCCCGGATGGATCACGCCTTCGAGGATGATCTCGGCGGTGGCCGGCACTTGCAGGTCATTGCCGCGGCACTTCACCAGCTCGGTGCGGTTACCGCGCAACAGACCGGCGAAAGCGTATTCGGAGAGGCTGTCCGGCACCGGCGTCACGGCGCCAAGAATGGTTGCCGGGTCAGCGCCCAGGGCCACAGAGACCGGGAACGGCTGGCCAGGGTGTTTCTCGCACCACTCACGGTAGTCCAGCGCGCCGCCACGATGGCTCAGCCAGCGCATGATCACCTTGTTGCGGCCGATCACTTGCTGACGGTAGATGCCGAGGTTCTGGCGATCCTTGTTCGGCCCCTTGGTGACGGTCAGGCCCCAAGTAATCAGCGGACCGACGTCGCCCGGCCAACAAGTCTGTACCGGCAACATCGCCAGATCGACATCGTCGCCTTCGATAATCACTTCCTGGCAGATCGCGTCTTTGACGACTTTCGGCGCCATGGCAATGATCTTGCGGAAGATCGGCAGCTTCGACCAGGCGTCCTTCAGGCCCTTCGGCGGCTCGGGCTCCTTGAGGAACGCCAGCAGCTTGCCGATTTCGCGCAATTCGCTGACCGCTTCTGCGCCCATGCCCAGCGCCACGCGCTCGGGGGTGCCGAACAGGTTGCCGAGTACTGGAATGTCATAACCGGTAGGGTTTTCGAAAAGCAGCGCCGGGCCCTTGGCGCGCAACGTGCGATCGCAGACCTCGGTCATTTCGAGCACTGGGGACACTGGAACCTGGATGCGCTTGAGTTCGCCGCGCTTTTCCAGGCCGCTGATAAAGTCGCGCAAGTCGCGATACTGCATGCGTGAGCCTCGTGTTGGCCGTGGCGTTCGGGGCAGGCAGTTTAGCGCCGAACCCCTCTATTCAGAACCACGAACTGCCGGTTCATCAAAAATCAGATAGCAAAAAGCCGGGTTTCCCCGGCTTTTGCTGACTTTCTGCGATTTACTTGCGCTTCATCGACAGGAAGAACTCGTCGTTGGTCTTGGTCTGTTTCAGCTTGTCGACCAGGAACTCGATGGCAGAGACTTCGTCCATCGGGTGCAACAGCTTACGCAGGATCCACATACGCTGCAGCTCGTCGTCGGCCGTCAGCAACTCTTCGCGGCGAGTACCGGAACGGTTGATGTTGATGGCCGGGAACACACGCTTTTCGGCGATCTTGCGATCCAGAGGCAGTTCCATGTTGCCGGTGCCTTTGAATTCCTCGTAGATCACTTCGTCCATCTTCGAGCCGGTTTCAACCAGCGCGGTAGCGATGATGGTCAGCGAGCCGCCTTCTTCGATGTTCCGTGCAGCGCCGAAGAAACGTTTTGGTTTCTCCAGGGCGTGGGCATCGACACCACCGGTCAGTACCTTGCCGGAGCTCGGGATCACGGTGTTGTAGGCACGCGCCAGACGGGTGATGGAGTCGAGCAGGATCACCACGTCCTTTTTGTGTTCGACCAGGCGCTTGGCCTTCTCGATCACCATTTCGGCAACCTGCACGTGGCGGGTTGGCGGCTCGTCGAACGTCGAGGCAACCACTTCGCCGCGAACGGTGCGCTGCATTTCGGTCACTTCTTCCGGACGTTCGTCGATCAGCAATACGATCAGATGAACTTCAGGATTGTTACGTGCGATGTTCGCCGCGATGTTCTGCAGCATGATCGTTTTACCGGCTTTCGGCGGTGCAACGATCAGGCCGCGCTGGCCTTTACCGATCGGGGCGCACAGGTCGATGACACGACCAGTCAAGTCTTCGGTGGAACCGTTGCCGGCTTCCATCTTCATGCGCACGGTCGGGAACAGCGGGGTCAGGTTCTCGAAGAGAATCTTGTTTTTCGCGTTCTCGGGACGATCGTAGTTGATCGTGTCGACCTTGAGCAGCGCGAAATACCGCTCGCCTTCCTTTGGAGGGCGGATCTTGCCAACGATGGTGTCACCGGTGCGCAAGTTGAAGCGGCGGATCTGGCTCGGCGAGACGTAGATATCGTCTGGGCCGGCGAGATAGGAAGCGTCAGCGGAGCGCAGGAAGCCGAAGCCGTCCTGGAGAATCTCCAGCACGCCATCACCGGAGATTTCCTCGCCGCTTTTAGCGTGCTTTTTGAGCAGGGAGAAAATCACGTCCTGCTTGCGCGAACGGGCCATATTTTCTATGCCCATCTGTTCGGCCAATTCGAGCAGTTCGGTAATCGGCTTTTGCTTGAGTTCAGTCAGATTCATATAGGAATGACGTAATCATTTATGGAGGGGGGAAATTAAGCTTTTGGCTTAATGAGGCCGCGCCGCAGAGAAGGCGACAGGATCGCGTACTTATTCGAAAAGGAGTGCGTCGGCGACGGCTAGCAGGGGGCAGTGGAGAAACCAGTGCGGGGCCGAATGTACCACCTGAGTTTCGGAGCGTCTAGCCCTCAATAACGAAAAGGCCCCGCATTATGCGGGGCCTTTTCATGACGCTTTATAACAACGCTTAGATGTTGGCGTCGAGGAAAGCAGCCAGTTGCGACTTCGACAGCGCGCCGACCTTGGTGGCTTCGACGTTGCCGTTCTTGAACAGCATCAGTGTCGGGATACCACGTACGCCGTGCTTGGCCGGGGTTTCCTGGTTTTCGTCGATGTTCAGCTTGGCAACGGTCAGCTTGCCAGCGTAGGTGCCAGCGATCTCGTCCAAAACCGGGGCGATCATTTTGCAAGGGCCGCACCACTCAGCCCAGTAGTCAACAAGCACAGGGCCAGCAGCCTTCAGTACTTCTTCTTCGAAGTTAGCGTCGGTGACGTGCTTGATAAGATCGCTGCTCATGGATGTCTCCGGGTTGTAAGCAATAAAAAACGTGGCCCATCATAGCCGCCCTTCCCGTGTTCAGGAAGCCGCAGATGATTGAGTCTCGCTATGGTGGTCCATGAGTTTGGGTATAGCTCAAGTCATGAGGTGGCGGGAGCGACGAAAGCAATTCCGGTGCGCAGGGCGGCGTTGCGCACATGCTCTTGCATCGCCTTCTGCGCGGCGCCAGAGGCCCGACGAGCCAGCGCGCGGAGGATTTTACGGTGTTCCTGCCAGGTTTCCATGGCGCGTTCGGCCCGGATGAACGGTAGCTTCTGGCTCTCCAGGAAGATGTCGGCGCTGGCTGTAAGGATGCTCAACATCGCCTGATTGCCGCTGGCGAGAAGAATGCGCCGGTGAAACTCGAAATCCAGTCGCGCCGCTGCATCGAAATCAGCGGCACGCAGTTCGTTGCGCATGGCGGCGACATTGTCTTCCAGGGCATCGAGCTCATCGGTGCTCAGGGTCACAGCCGCCAGCCCGGCGGCAAAACCTTCCAGCGCGTAGCGCAACTGGAAGATGTCCAGCGGCGATGCCTGAGCCGCGAACGGCCAGCCCGGCGCCGCATCGCCACGGGGCAGATCGACCGGTGACTGCACGAACACGCCCTTGCCTGGCTGGATACTGATCACGCCCAGCGCACTCAGGGACGATAACGCCTCACGCAATGATGCCCGACTGACCCCCAATTGCACCGCCAGGTCCCGTTGCGAGGGCAAGGCATCCCCCGCCCCGAAACCTTGCTCGGTGATCAGTTTGCGTATGGCTTGCAGCGCCACTTCGGGTACGGCGCGGGAGATCGAGTTCATGGTTTTTTTTCAGACGAGCCAGGCCAATGAGCGGCTAGTTGTAAAGCTATTCGCGACGTCCGGCAAGTCGTGCCCCATGGGGGTTCGGGAATTTTCACGGGTGCGCCATCAGGGTGCGAAATGCCACTCAACTGTTCAGACCAGTAAGACCGAACGACACCAGCAAAACCGTGGCCTGCGCCCCCCAAAACCCAATCTTGGCATGGCCCGTGCTCTGTCGATCCGCAGAAATCACTTCCCGCCGATCCGGAGATTTGCCATGACCCAGCGTTACAGCGTCCTCCTCGCAGCCCTGTTTGCCAGCCTGATGCTGAGCCAGGCACCCGCCCACGCCGACGGTCTGGAGGATGTGGTCAAGCGCGGCACCCTCAAAGTCGCCGTGCCCCAGGACTTCCCACCGTTCGGTTCGGTCGGCCCGGACATGAAACCTCGCGGCCTCGATATCGACACCGCGAAACTGCTGGCCGACCAACTCAAGGTCAAACTCGAACTGACCCCGGTCAACAGCACCAACCGCATTCCGTTCCTGACCACCGGCAAAGTCGACCTGGTGATTTCCAGCCTCGGCAAGAACCCTGAGCGCGAAAAAGTCATCGACTTCTCCCGTGCCTACGCACCGTTCTACCTCGCCGTGTTCGGCCCACCAGACGCCGCCATCAAGGGCATGGACGATCTCAAGGGCAAAACCATCAGCGTCACCCGTGGCGCCATTGAAGACATCGAGTTGACCAAAGTCGCTCCCGAAGGCGCGACCATCAAACGCTTCGAAGACAACAACTCGACCATCGCCGCCTACCTCGCCGGCCAGGTCGACCTGATCGCCAGCGGCAACGTGGTGATGGTGGCGATCAGCGAAAAAAACCCGAAACGCGTGCCAGCCCTGAAAGTGAAACTCAAGGATTCGCCGGTTTACGTTGGCGTGAACAAGAACGAGCCGGCGCTGCTGGGCAAGGTCAACGACATCCTCGCCACGGCCAAGGCTGACGGTGCGCTGGAAAAGAATTCGCAAACCTGGCTGAAAGAGCCGCTGCCGGCCGATCTCTGATCGTTCGCGCGGGAGACGATTTATGGCTTATCAGTTCGATTTCTTGCCGGTGGTGGAAAACACCGATCTGCTGCTGCGCGGTGCGCTGTTCACCCTTGAGTTGACGGCCATTGGCGCGGTGCTCGGGGTCGGCCTAGGCATCGTCGGGGCTCTGGTGCGGGCGTGGAACATCCGCCCGTTCGCCGGCATTTTCGGGGTTTACGTCGAGTTGATCCGCAACACGCCATTCCTGGTGCAGTTGTTTTTCATCTTCTTCGGTTTGCCGTCGCTGGGCCTGCAGATTTCCGAATGGCAGGCGGCGGTGCTGGCGATGGTGATCAACCTTGGCGCCTATTCGACCGAGATCATCCGCGCCGGCATTCAAGCGATCCCCCGCGGGCAGCTGGAAGCCGCCGCCGCCCTGGCAATGACGCGCTTCGAAGCCTTCCGTCACGTGGTTCTGTTGCCGGCGCTGGGCAAGGTCTGGCCGGCCCTGAACAGCCAGATCATCATCGTGATGCTCGGCTCGGCGGTCTGTTCGCAGATCGCCACCGAAGAGCTGAGTTTCGCCGCCAACTTCATTCAATCGCGCAACTTTCGCGCCTTTGAAACCTATGCCCTGACCACACTGATCTACCTGTGCATGGCGCTGCTGATCCGCCAATTGCTGAACTGGATCGGCCGGCGCTACATAGCTAGGAGCAGCAGCCAATGAGCGATTTCACCTTCTGGGACATCCTGCGCAACCTGCTCACGGGCCTGCAATGGACCCTGGCATTGTCGCTGGTGGCGTTTATCGGCGGGGGGCTGATCGGTTTGCTGATCATGGTGATGCGGATTTCAAAAAAATCCCTGCCCAGCCACTTCGCCCGCACCTACATCGAACTGTTCCAGGGCACGCCGCTATTGATGCAGCTGTTTCTGGTGTTCTTCGGTGTAGCGTTGGCCGGTGTGGAGATTTCACCGTGGATGGCTGCGGCGATTGCCTTGACGCTGTTCACCAGCGCCTACCTGGCGGAGATCTGGCGCGGTTGCGTCGACTCGATCCCCAACGGCCAGTGGGAAGCCTCGTCGAGCCTGGCGCTCAACCCGCTGGAGCAACTGCGTTACGTGATCTTGCCGCAAGCTCTGCGCATCGCCGTGGCGCCGACCGTGGGCTTCTCGGTGCAAGTGGTCAAAGGCACCGCCGTCACCTCGATCATCGGCTTCACCGAACTGACCAAGACCGGCGGCATGCTCGCCAACGCAACCTTCGAACCCTTCATGGTCTACGGCCTGGTGGCGCTCGGTTACTTCCTGCTCTGCTACCCCTTGTCCCTCAGTGCGCGCTACCTGGAAAGGAGACTGCATGCCTCTGCTTAGAATTTCCGCCCTACATAAATATTACGGCGACCACCATGTGCTCAAAGGCATCGACCTGAGTGTCGACGAAGGCCAGGTGGTGGCGATCATCGGCCGCAGCGGCTCGGGCAAATCCACCTTGTTGCGTACCCTCAATGGCCTGGAGTCGATCAATGACGGCGTGATCGAAGTCGACGGCGAATACCTCGACGCCGCCCGCGCCGACCTGCGCAGCCTGCGGCAGAAAGTCGGGATGGTGTTCCAGCAATTCAACCTGTTCCCGCACCTGACCGTCGGCGAAAACGTCATGCTCGCGCCGCAAGTGGTGCAGAAAGTGCCGAAAGCCAAAGCCGCCGAACTGGCGCGGCAGATGCTGGAACGGGTCGGGCTGGGAGAAAAGTTCGATGCATTCCCGGATCGACTGTCTGGCGGCCAGCAACAGCGGGTGGCGATTGCTCGTGCCTTGGCGATGTCGCCGAAGGTCTTGTTATGCGACGAGATCACCTCGGCACTTGACCCGGAACTGGTCAACGAGGTGCTCAGCGTAGTCCGGCAACTGGCCAAGGAGGGCATGACGCTGATCATGGTCACCCATGAAATGCGCTTTGCCCGCGAGGTTGGTGACAAATTGGTGTTCATGCACCACGGCAAGGTGCATGAGGTGGGGGATCCGAAGGTGTTGTTTGCCAACCCGCAGACGGCGGAGCTGGCGAATTTCATTGGGACGGTCGAGGCGGCAGGCTGAGCGATTTTCAGTGGCTGACAGGCCGTCTTCGCGAGCAAGCCCGCTCCCACTGGGATTTTGTGTTACCTACAATCCTGCGAACGACACCGAACCAATGTGGGAGCGGGCTTGCTCGCGAAGGGGCCATCCGCAACGCCGCAAGTGCCCCGTGGTAAAAGATCGCAGCCTTCGACAGCTCCTACGCGTTGGCGGCAGCGTTTGATCGTGGCAGGATGTCGAGGTTATCGACCGAGACCCCCTGACCATGCCGCAATCCCAAGCCAAGAATCTGTCCCTGATCGCCGCAATCGACCTGGGCTCCAACAGCTTTCACATGGTCGTGGCCAAGGCCCAGAACGGCGAAATCCGGATTCTCGAACGTCTCGGGGAGAAGGTTCAGCTGGCCGCCGGCATCGACGAAGAACGTCAACTCAGCGAAGAATCCATGCAGCGCGGGCTCGATTGCCTGAAGCGTTTCGCCCAACTGATCAGCGGTATGCCGCCCGGTACCGTGCGGATCGTCGGCACCAACGCACTGCGCGAAGCCCGTAACCGCGCCGAATTCATCCATCGCGCCGAAGAAATCCTCGGTCACCCGGTAGAAGTCATCTCCGGCCGAGAAGAAGCGCGCCTGATTTACCTCGGCGTCTCCCACACCCTCGCCGACACCCCGGGCAAGCGCCTGGTGGCCGACATCGGCGGCGGCAGTACTGAATTCATCATCGGCCAGCGCTTCGAGCCGCTGCTGCGCGAAAGCCTGCAAATGGGCTGCGTCAGCTTCACCCAGCGCTATTTCAAGGACGGCAAGATCACCCCGGCCCGCTACGCCCAAGCGTACACCGCGGCACGGCTGGAGATCATGAGCATCGAACACGCCCTGCACCGCCTGACCTGGGATGAAGCCATCGGCTCCTCGGGCACCATTCGCGCCATTGGCCTGGCGCTGAAGGCCGGCGGGCATGGCACTGGCGAAGTGAATGCCGAAGGCCTGGCCTGGCTCAAGCGCAAGTTGTTCAAACTCGGCGATGTCGAGAAAATCGATTTCGAAGGCATCAAGCCCGACCGCCGGGCGATCTTCCCCGCCGGGTTGGCGATTCTCGAAGCGATCTTCGACTCCCTCGAACTTCGACGTATGGATCACTGTGAAGGCGCCCTGCGCGAAGGAGTGCTCTATGACCTGCTGGGCCGTCATCATCACGAAGACGTCCGTGAGCGCACGCTCAGCTCGCTGATGGAGCGTTACCACGTCGACCTGGAACAAGCCGTACGAGTCGAACGCAAGGCACTGCACGCCTTCGATCAAGTGGCTGAAGACTGGGATCTGAACGACGGCGTCTGGCGCGAATTGCTGGGCTGGGCAGCCAAAGTCCACGAAGTGGGCCTGGACATCGCCCACTATCAGTACCACAAGCACGGCGCCTACCTGATCGAGCACTCGGACCTGGCCGGATTTTCCCGCGAAGACCAGCAAATGCTCGCGCTACTGGTGCGCGGTCACCGACGCAACATCCCCAAAGACAAGTTCGCCGACTTCGGTGACGACGGCATCAAGCTGATTCGCCTGTGCGTGCTGCTGCGCTTTGCGATTCTGTTCCACCACATCCGCGGTACCCAGGAGATGCCACAAGTGGTGCTGCACGCCAACGGCGACAGCCTTGATGTGTTATTCCCGGAGCACTGGCTGGACGACAACCAGTTGACCCAGGCCGACTTCGCCCTGGAAGCGGAGTGGCTGACCCGCGTCGGCTTCGTGCTGAACGTGCGCTGAAATTAAAAAAGGCCTTCTTCGGAAGGCCTTTTTTGTGCCCGCGATTCAGCAAACGACGCAAATCCCATGTGGGAGCGGGCTTGCTCGCGAAAGCGGTGTGTCAGTCAACATCCTTGCTGAATGTGCTGCCCCCTTCGCGAGCAAGCCCGCTCCCACAGTTTTTGCGCGTTAACGAACAGCCAGAATCGGGCTGCCCAAACGCTCAAGCAAGGTTGCCTGGGCACTGCGCGGGTTCTGGTTGCCGGTCGGCGTGTTGCGGATGTAGCGACCGTCCGCCTGCAGGCTCCAGCTGTGGGTGTTATCGGTCAGATAAAGCTCCAGCTCTTTCTTGACCCGCAAAATCAGCTTCTTGCCCTCGACCGGGAAGCAAGTCTCGACGCGCTTGTCGAGGTTGCGCTCCATCCAGTCGGCACTGGACAGGAACATCTGCTCTTCGCCGCCGTTGAGGAAGTAGAAGACCCGGGTGTGTTCCAGGAAGCGACCGATGATCGAGCGCACGTGGATGTTGTGGGAAACGCCGGCGATGCCCGGGCGCAGGCAGCACATGCCGCGCACCACCAGATCGATACGCACCCCGGACTGACTGGCCTTGTACAACGCGCGGATGACCTTCGGATCGGTCAACGAGTTGAACTTGGCGATGATGTGCGCCGGTTTGCCGTCGAGGGCGAACTGCGTCTCCCGGGCAATCATGTCGAGCATGCCCTTCTTCAACGTGAACGGCGCATGCAGCAGTTTCTTCATGCGCAGGGTTTTACCCATGCCGATCAACTGGCTGAACAGTTTGCCGACGTCTTCGCACAAGGCGTCGTCGGAGGTCAGCAGGCTGTAGTCGGTGTACAGACGGGCGTTGGCTGCGTGGTAGTTGCCGGTACCCAAGTGGGCGTAGCGGACAATCTCACCAGCCTCGCGGCGCAAAATCAGCATCATCTTGGCGTGGGTCTTGAAGCCGACCACGCCGTAAATCACTACCGCACCGGCCGCTTGCAGACGGCTGGCCAGCTGCAGGTTGGATTCTTCGTCGAACCGCGCGCGCAATTCGATTACCGCCGTCACTTCCTTGCCGTTACGCGCAGCGTCCACCAGCGCATCGACAATCTCGGAGTTGGCGCCGCTGCGATACAACGTCTGACGAACCGCCAACACGTGCGGGTCCTTGGCCGCCTGGCGCAGCAAGTCGACCACCGGGGTGAACGATTCGAACGGGTGCAGCAGCAGGATGTCCTGCTTGCTGATCACGCTGAAAATGTTCTCGCTGTTTTGCAGCAGTTTCGGGATCTGCGGGGTGAACGGGGTGTATTGCAGCTCCGGATGACTGTCCAGGCCGGTGATGCTGAACAACCGGGTCAGGTTGACCGGGCCGTTGACCTGATACAGCTCAGTCTCGTGCAGGTTGAACTGCTTGAGCAGGTAATCGGACAGGTGTTTCGGGCACGTATCGGCCACTTCCAGCCGCACCGCGTCACCGTAGCGACGGGAGAACAACTCGCCGCGCAGGGCGCGGGCCAGGTCTTCTACATCTTCGGTGTCGACCGAGAGGTCGGCGTTACGGGTCAAACGGAACTGGTAGCAGCCCTTGACCTTCATGCCCTGGAACAGGTCATCGGCGTGAGCGTGGATCATCGACGACAGGAACACGTAGTTGTCGCCGGGGCCACCAACTTCTTCCGGCACTTTGATGATCCGCGGCAGCAGACGCGGTGCCGGAATAATCGCCAGACCGGAGTCGCGACCGAAGGCGTCAATGCCCTCGAGCTCGACGATGAAGTTCAGGCTTTTGTTCACCAGCAACGGAAACGGGTGCGTCGGGTCGAGGCCGATCGGGGTGATGATCGGTGCGATCTCGTCGCGGAAATAACGACGAACCCAGGTCTTGAGCTTGGTGGTCCAGTAGCGACGACGGATGAAGCGGACCTGATGTTTTTCCAGTTCCGGCAACAGAATGTCGTTGAGGATCGCGTATTGGCGATCGACGTGGCCGTGCACCAGCTCGCTGATGCGGGCCAAAGCTTGATGCGGCTGCAAGCCATCGGCGCCAGCCTGTTCACGGGCGAAGGTGATCTGCTTCTTCAGGCCGGCCACACGAATCTCGAAGAACTCGTCCAGGTTGCTGGAGAAAATCAGCAGAAACTTCAGCCGCTCCAGCAATGGGTAGGACTCATCCAGCGCCTGTTCCAGCACACGGATGTTGAACTGTAGTTGCGAGAGCTCACGATGGATGTACAGGCTGCTGTCATCCAGGCCGGGAATGGCAATCGCTGGCGCCGCCACGGCGGGCTCGGCCACCACCGCGGGTGGAGCAGGCTCCAGCTCCGGCGGGGTTTCGGCGATTTGCTCCACCACAGGTTGAGCGTCTTTTACGGCAACTTCAGTGAGTCCTTCGGTATTCATCGAATGTTCCTGGGAGGGCTATTTTTGCTCTCGTAACAATTGAGCAGCGCGGACGGCAAAGTAAGTCAGGATGCCATCAGCGCCTGCACGTTTAAAAGCGGTCAGGGATTCGAGGATAACCCCTTCGCTCAACCAGCCATTCTGGATCGCTGCCATGTGCATGGCGTATTCGCCGCTGACCTGATAGACAAAGGTCGGCACTTTGAATTCTTCTTTAACCCGGTAAAGGATATCCAGATACGGCATGCCTGGCTTGACCATGACCATGTCCGCGCCTTCTGACAAGTCCGCTGCCACTTCGTGCAGAGCTTCGTTGCTGTTGGCCGGGTCCATCTGATAGGAGGCCTTGTTGGCCTTGCCCAGGTTCAGCGCCGAACCCACCGCATCGCGGAACGGGCCGTAATAGGCGCTGGCGTATTTGGCCGAGTAAGCCATGATCCGCACGTTGACGTGATCGGCCAGCTCAAGCGCCTCGCGGATCGCCTGGATGCGACCGTCCATCATGTCCGACGGAGCCACCACTTGAGCGCCGGCTTCGGCGTGGGACAGGGCCTGTTTAACCAGTGCGTCGACAGTTATGTCGTTCTGCACGTAGCCTTCTTCGTCGAGAATGCCGTCCTGACCGTGGGTGGTGAACGGGTCCAGAGCGACGTCGGTGATCACACCCAACTCAGGGAATCGATCACGCAGCGCTCGGGTGGCGCGCTGGGCAATGCCGTCGGGATTCCAGGCTTCGGCGGCGTCCAGGGATTTGAGCTCTGGTGGTGTCACCGGGAACAATGCCAGTGCCGGAATCCCCAGCTCGACCCACTTCGCCGCTTCTTCAAGCAACAAATCGATGGTCAGGCGTTCGACGCCCGGCATCGAGGCCACCGCTTCGCGACGGTTTTCACCGTCCAGCACGAACACCGGCAGGATCAGATCGTCGACGGTCAGTACGTTTTCACGGACCAGTCGACGCGAGAAATCATCACGACGATTGCGACGCAGGCGGGTTGCAGGAAACAAACGGTTGGCGGGGGTAAAGCTCACGGCAGACTCCTGAGCCCGCGCTGGCGGGCGAGCGTGACAGTTATAAGCGGCCATTATGACGAACGTATTACAGTTATGTGCACCCCTGTGACTAGGGGCGTTCTCAATTAGTTTCCCTGCCGCGTTGTCGCCTTAATGCGGGCCAGGCAAGGCGCAGGCCGCTGGGAATGGTTATTCCCTTTCCAAGGCCTGCAACGCAGCCTGGCCCGCTTTAAGGCACAACCCGAAGGGCAGGGCCTGCTGTTGTGCAGGGCTGCGTTGCTCGAAGCTTATTTGGAATGACCAAACCACGCTTCTCGCGCCTTGCCCTGCACAACAGCAGACCCGGCGCGGTGGGGAAACTAATTGAGAACGCCCCCTATAGCCGCATTCCATTGTCCTTGTAGGAAATGTTCACGTCGAGACACATTTGGACACTTTCATGAATGTGCACGAAGGGTTAGGCTGCGCGTTCATTTCGCCAGCACCCAGACAATGCTCCAACAATTTCTGCATGACTTCGGCTATTTTGCCCTTTTTCTCGGCACGTTTTTCGAAGGCGAAACCATTCTGGTGCTCGCAGGCTTCCTCGCGTTCCGCGGATACATGGACATCAACCTGGTGGTGGTCGTGGCGTTCTTCGGCAGTTATGCCGGCGATCAGCTGTGGTACTTCCTGGGGCGCAAGCACGGGCGCAAATTGCTGGCCCGCAAACCGCGCTGGCAACTGATGGGTGATCGGGCGCTGGAACATATTCGCAAGCACCCGGACATCTGGGTGCTGAGCTTCCGTTTTGTCTACGGGTTGCGCACCGTAATGCCGGTGGCGATCGGTCTGTCGGGCTATCCGCCGGGACGTTACCTGCTGCTCAACGGGATTGGCGCAGCGATCTGGGCCACTGCGCTGGCCGCCGCCTCTTATCACTTCGGCGCGGTACTCGAAGGCATGCTTGGCAGTATCAAGAAGTACGAGCTGTGGGTGCTGGGCGCCCTGCTGGTACTGGGCTTTGGCCTGTGGCTGCGGCGGCGCTTCAAGAATGCCCGTCTGGCGAAGAAGATCTATGCCGACGAGCAAGCGTTGAAAGCCGAACAGGCCAAGTCCAGCGAACCTACGACGCCCATCGAGTGAAGCGGTTTCTACAACAGTAGAGACCGATTGCGCTGAGCAGGCTGTAACTGAGCAGCCACACCCAGCCCACCGCGCTGCCCGGCCATAGCCCGACCATTGGCGCCAGCCACACCAGCGGCAAGTTCGACGCCAGCCGCAACAGCTCCAGCTTCAGTGCCTGCGGGCGATTTTCCAAGGCTACGCCCAACACAAACAGCCCCAGTGCGACGGCGCCCCAGCCCAACACCAGGGCAGAAGTCGGCAGGCTCTGCTCCAGGTTCATCAAGTAACTGCCCAAGGCGATGTAGACGCAAAATTGCAGCGCCACATACCACTGCTGGCGTCCATCCAGCCGTACCTCGAATTTGCGGAACTGGCTCAGGTCCGGTTTGTTCATCGGGTACTTGGCCGCCACATCCGCAGGCCGCCAACCGGTGCGCATGAACCAGATCCGCAGCTTGTCCCACCCGTTTTCGGCGCGCCGGGCGTCATCCCACAGCTGCGCATAGAACTGCACGTTCGCCCATAACGGATTCCAGCTTGCCAGTGGCGTGGTTACGCCGAAAATCACCGGTTCGTTGTCGTCCTCTTCCTGGAACGAGCCAAACAGACGGTCCCAAATAATGAACACCCCGCCGTAGTTGCGATCCATGTAGAGAGCGTTCTGTGCATGGTGAGCCCGATGATTGGACGGCGTGACGAAGAACCATTCGAACCAGCCGAGCTTGGGAATGTGCCGGGTATGCACCCAGAATTGGTACAGAAGATTCAGCGCCGCAACGCTGACGAACACCACCAGCGGCACACCGAGCACGGCCATGGGCAGGTAGAAAATCCAGCTCAGCAGAAACCCGGTGCTGGTCTGGCGCAAGGCCGTGGAGAGGTTGTAATCCTCGCTCTGATGATGCACCGAGTGGGCAGCCCAGAGGATGTTGCGTTCGTGGCCCATGCGGTGCAGCCAGTAATAGCAGAAGTCGTAGAAGACGAAGGCAAACACCCAGACCCAAACGCTGTCGGCCGACAGCTCAATCACGGCCAGATGCTTCAGGGCGAAGGCATAAGTCACCAGGCCGACGCCTTTGGTCAACAGGCCCGTGGTAGTCGACAGCACACCAGTGCTGACGCTGTTGATCGCGTCTGCCACGCGGTAATTGCTCACTCCGCGCCAACGGTCGGCCAGCAACTCGACCGCAATCAGCACAAAGAAAAACGGCACCGCATACAGAATGAAGTCCATGACGCGCCCTGATCAGAATCGTTCAGCAGAGATTAGGTGTAGCCGCGTATTAACCCTATGGCAACGAGTGACAAATTAGTGGACATTTAACGCCATGAATCTGGAGAAAAGCCCATGAGCAAAAAAATTGCAGTGATCCTTTCCGGCTGCGGCGTGTACGACGGCGCCGAGATCCACGAAAGCGTGATCACCCTGCTGCGGCTGGACCAGCGCGGCGCCCAGGTGCAGTGTTTCGCACCTAATATTGCGCAGTTGCATGTAATCAACCACCTGACCGGCGAAGAAATGCCCGAGGCGCGCAACGTGCTGGTGGAGTCGGCGCGGATCGCCCGGGGCAATATCAAGGACATTCGCGAAGCCAGCGTCGAAGACTTCGATGCGCTGATCGTTCCTGGCGGATTTGGATCGGCCAAGAACCTGTCGAACTTTGCCGTCGAAGGCGCCGGTTGCAGCGTTCAGCCTGACGTCCTGGCGTTGACCGAAGCGTTCGCCGAAGCCGGCAAACCGGTGGGGCTGATCTGCATCTCGCCAGCCCTGGCGGCCAAGATTTACGGCCCGGGTGTGACCTGCACCATCGGCAACGATGCCGATACCGCCGCCGCGATGAACAAAATGGGCGCCACCCATGCCGAGTGCGCAGTGACCGACATCGTCGAAGACAAGGCGCGCAAGCTGGTGAGCACTCCGGCGTACATGCTGGCGCAATCGATCAGCGAGGCTGCTTCCGGCATCAACAAACTGGTCGACCGCGTACTGGAACTGACCCACGAAAACGACGAGTAACACTGTTCAATGTGGGAGCGAGCCTGCTCGCGATAGCGGTCTAACCGTCGACATCAATGTTGAATGTGCCGACCCCATCGCGAGCAGGCTCGCACAGGGACCACCGTCTTGCTTAAGACTTGCGCGACAACCGGGTAAGTATCCGGTCCAGCGCATTGGCGAACGCCTGCTTCTCGCGCTCGCCAAAGGGTGCCGGCCCCCCGCTCATCTGACCCTGCTCACGCAGATCGGTGAACAGGTTACGCACCGCCAGTCGATCGCCCATGTTCTGCGCATCGAACTCCTTGCCCCGTGGATCCAGCGCCGCAACGCCCTTCTTCACTAGCCGGTCCGCCAGCGGCACATCGCTGCAAATCACCAGTTCGCCTGGCACCGCGTGTTCCACGAGGTAATCGTCGGCGGCATCCGGGCCGCTAGGCACCACGATCAGCTTCACCAGGGCGAGGCCCGGTTTGATCTGCGGCTGACCGGCCACCAGCACCACTTCGAATTGGCGCTTGAGGGCGAATTTCACCACCAGATCCTTGGCTGCCCGCGGGCAAGCGTCGGCATCGATCCACACGCGCATAGTGTTTTCCTCTTCCAAAAAAATCGCGAGCAGGCTCGCTCCCACAGGTTATACGCAATCCTGTGGGAGCGAGCCTGCTCGCGATTGTGAGCGCAGCGAATGCTTTTAAGAAACCGACACCCGCCGCTTCTCGGCCATCCGGCTACGGCTGTACAGCACGATGATCGCAATGATCGCCACGGCCTGGGCACTCAGCGAATACGCATCAGCGTGAATCCCCAACCAGTCGAAGTCAAAGAACGGCACCGGTCGCGTGCCGAAGATCCCGGCTTCCTGCAACGCCTTCACACCATGGCCGGCAAACACCACCGACAACGCGCACAGCAGCCCGGCATTGATGCCGAAGAACAACGCCAGCGGCAGTTTCGCCGAGCCGCGCAAAATCACCCAAGCCAGACCAATCAGCAATACCAGCGCCGTCGCCCCGCCCGCCATGACGGCGTTGTGCCCTGCCGGCCCGGCCTGCAACCACAGGGTTTCGTAAAACAGGATCACTTCGAACAACTCGCGATACACCGAGAAGAACGCCAGGATCGCAAACCCGAAACGCCCGCCGCCACTCACCAGGCTGCTCTTGATGTAATCCTGCCAGGCCGCTGCGTGGCGACGGTCGTGCATCCACACGCCAAGCCAGAGCACCATGACACTGGCAAACAACGCCGTCGCGCCTTCCAGCAGTTCACGCTGGGCACCGCTGACGTCGATCACATACGCCGCCACCGCCCAGGTCGCCAGCCCGGCCAGCAGCGCCAGGCCCCAACCGATGTTGACGCTGCGCACCGCCGATTGCTGACCGGTATTGCGCAGGAACGCGAGGATCGCCGCGAGCACCAGAATCGCTTCCAGACCTTCTCGCAACAGAATCAACAGGCCGGAAATGTAGCTCAGCGACCAGCTCAAGCCATCGCTGCCGAGCAGGCCAGCGGACTCTTTCAATTTGGCCTTGGCCGCCTCCAGACGCTGCTCGGCCTGGGCCACCGGCAAGCCATCTTGCAACGATTGACGGTACGCCATCAGGGACTTCTCGGTGTCTTTGCGCACGTTGGCGTCGACGTTGTCCAGAGAGCTTTCGACCAGCTCGAAGCCTTCCAGGTACGCCGCCACCGACAGGTCGTAGGCCTGATCGTGATCGCCGGCGCGGTAGGCTGCGATGCTCTTGTCCAACGTAGCGGCCGTGTATTCCAGCAACTGCCCCGGGCCACGCTTGACCTGCGGCGGCTGCGCTCGTTGCGCGCGGAAGGTCGCGGCCGCTTGCGGACCCTCGGCGGCCTGCACTTCGGCGGGCGTCTGACGTGCCAGATCGGCGATGTTGTAGGTTTTCCCGGATTTTGCCGCGGCCGGATCGGCGCTGAAGCTGGCGATGTAGGTCGCCAGGTCCCAACGCTGGCGATCATCGAGCTGATCGGCGAAGGCCGGCATGTCGGTGCCTTCAACGCCCATGCCCAGCGTGTTGTAGATCGCATAGAGGCTCAGACGGTCCAGTCGCACGGCATCGCGCAGATTGGCCGGCGGTGGCGTCATGCCGACACCCGCCGGGCCGTCACCGGCGCCCGCATCGCCATGGCACACCGAGCATTGCTGGGCATACAGCGGCGCGCCGCGAGTCGGGTCCGGGGTGATGACCGGGGCCTGACTGACCTCATAGGTCACCGCCAGTTTTGCCCCCAGCTGCCGCGCCTGACGGGCAACATCCGCGCCGTCCTTGCGGGCGGCGATCGCAGCGCCAAGGCTGCTGACGCCCTGCTCCAGCTCTGCGCGTTCGGGTTTGGCCGGCAAATCGGCGATCAAGCCTTGTAATACCTTCAGGAATTCCTGCTGTTCGCGGTATTCAGACTCATCAATGACTTTGCCCGCCTCGACCGTCGCCGGGTAATCAGCGCCAATGTAATCGAGCAAATGCAGGGCCTTGGGCGCACCTTCCGTGGTTTCGGCCAGCGCATTGAAGCTGCAAAACGCGATCACCGGCAGCACGAGCCACGCCAGAAAACGAGAGGAGGCAATCATGAATAAATCTCAAATGGAAATACGAAGTAACACATTGTTCACTCCCAATGAGTTTCACTCAAGCTTTGTTGGTATTTCCAGCGCGAAGCGCTGAGGTACCAGGCCTGAAATAAGTAGTGGCACGTTGTGAAATCATGTAATTAAAAAGCCATTACATAGCCGGCATCCCTGTTTATAATGCCGCGCCGTCGTTATTGCGATATGGCATTTAAGCTCCTTTTTTTATGAGGAATTGGCAGGAGGCCAACAACCCTGCCGATGGGTCCCAACAGCCCGACCAGCACGCGGCTGCTTATATTCAGGGAAGACGTACCCCTTATGGCATTCCGTGCCCCCACCTTGATCGCGCTCAGCGCTGTCACGTTGCTTTCCGGCTGCTCGGCCTTTCGTAACTACGATTCGGAACTTGCACAAACCAACCAGCAATTGGCTTCCGGCAACGTCGACGCCGCATTGACCCTGCTGGAAAAGAACAACACCAGCAAAGACAAAGACCTGCTCTATTACTTCGAGAAAGGTGAACTGCTGCGCGCCAAAGGCGACTTGTCCGGCAGCCAGAACGCCTGGACCAGTGCCGATCAGGTGGTGGGCAAGTGGGAAGACGCGGTCAAACTCGATACCGACAAATACCTGGCTCAGTTCGGCAGTTTCCTGGTCAACGACAAGGTTCGTCGCTACGAAGGCTACGACTACGAAAAAGTCATGCTGACCACGCAGATGGCCCTCAACCTGCTGGCGGTGAATGACTTCGACGGCGCGCGCACCGCCATCAAGAAAACTCACGAGCGTGAAGCGGTGATCGCCGACCTGCGTGACAAGGAATACCTCAAGAGCGAAGAGCAAGCCGAGAAAGAAGGCGTCAAAACCCAGTACAAGGATCTTCAGGGTTACCCGGTGGCCAGCCTCGACGCGCCAGAAGTGGTCGGTTTGAAAAACAGCTATCAGAGCGCGTTCAGCCATTACCTGGCCGGCTTCGTCTATGAAGCTCTGGGCGAGAAAGATCTGGCGGCGCCGGGTTATCGCAAAGCCGCCGAATTGCGTCCGAACACGCCACTGCTGGAACAGGCGCTCGTGAATCTCGACAAACCGGCCAAGAACGATGACAGCGACATCCTGATCGTCGTGCAAAGCGGCCTGGCGCCGTCCCGCGATTCGATCCGCATTCCGCTGCCATTGCCGATCAGCAACAACGTGGTGATCACACCGCTGTCGTTTCCGATCATCAAGCCGGATAGCTCCACTGCCACCTTCGCCCAGATCGGCGTGGATGGTCAGCAGCTGAACTTGACTCAACTCAACAGCACCACCGCCATGTCCCGTCGTGCGCTACGTGATGACATGCCGGGCATCATCTTGCGCACTACTGTGCGGGCGATCACCCGTGGCGTGGCGCAGAAGCAGATCAACGAAACCAACCCGCTGGCGGGTCTTGCAGTCGGTATTTCTTCAGCCGTGCTCGAAGGCGCCGATACCCGTACGTGGCGTACGCTGCCGGACAACACTCAGGTAGTGCGTCTGCGCTTGAAGAAAGGCGAACACAGCGTCACGCTGCCGAGCGCCGTGGGCGGCTCGGTGGTCAAGGTCACCGTCGATCAGCGCTTTCAGGTCATCACTCTGCGCGCCGTGGGCAATCAAGTATTCGCCAGCGGCCTGGCTGCGCACGTGATCCCGAGCGCCAACCCGACCGCCGTGGCCAGCCTCAAACAACCTTAAGAACGGAGTCTTTTGCATGCGCTTCAAATTCATCGCTGTCGTCGCCCTCGCCTTGTTGGCCGGCTGCGCCACCCCGCCACCGCCAGAGCCAGGCAGCGCTGCCAGCAAGGTCGTGGCCATGGGCAAGCTCAAGAACATCGTGGTCGGCGCCATGCGCGTGGCCCGGGAAAACGGCTTCATGACGGTCAATGCGCAGCTGAGCAACACCAGCTACAACAACAAGACCTTCTACTACCGTTTTGCCTGGCTCGGCCCTGAAGGTTTCCCGGTTGCCGAAGAAGAAACCTGGAAAAGCCAGATGATGTATGGCGAGCAGACCCGTTTCATTCAGGCCATTGCGCCAACCACCAAAGCCGTGGATTTCCGTCTCGAAATCAAAACGCCTTAAGCCCTACACCATTCGTTCAGTTCTAGAGAGCATTCCCATGTTTGCACGCTTTTCGTTCATCGCCGTCATCGCCCTCCTGGCCAGCGGTTGCGCCAACACTTCGCCGACCCTGGGCAGTAAAAACATCAGCTACGGCGACACCAAGGCCGTGGAAACCGTGACCAACGAGTTCGGCTCCACCGACCTGCAGATGATCGCCGAATCCATGACGCGCTCCCTGGCCCAGTCCGGCATCCTGCAAGGCCGTCCGGTGGTTCAGGTTTACGACGTGAAGAACAAGACCAGCGAGTACATCGATACCCGCGAAATCACCACCAGCATCAAGACCCAGTTGATGAAGACCGGTGTCGCCCGCTTCGCCAGCGACAACACTGCCATGCAAAGCCAGGTTGACCAGCTCAAGCTACAAAACCAGAGCGGCCTGTACAAGAAAAGCACCGTGGCCAAGACTGGCAACATGATCGCAGCCAAGTATCGCATCGAAGGTTCGATCAGCTCGATCGTCAAGCGCAGCAGCGATTACAAGGACGTCTTCTACAAATTCAGCCTGCAGTTGATCGATGTAGAAAGCGGTCTGGCCGAGTGGATGGACGAAAAAGAGATTCGCAAAACCACGGAGCGTTAATCGATGCGCACATGGATTGGCATGATGGCCCTGGCTTGCGCGTTCAGCGTGCAAGCGGCCCCGAAAGTCGCAGTAGCGGACCTGGCGTATCAGGAACGGGTGGAACAATACGTCCACACTGTTTCGGCCCAGAGCAACCACAGCCAGAGCTATTACGGCGCCAGTGGTTCGTCCAGTTACGAAGAGTACGAAGCAACCAGCAGCTACATCGAGCAAGGCGAGCTGCGTAAATTCACTGGCGACATCAAGGGCGAGATTCTGCGCACCGGCATGTTCCAGCTGGTGCAGGGCACGCCTTATACAGCCTCGTCCAAAGGTGATGTGTATGACGTGATCAAGCGGATCAAGGCCGGTAGCTTCAAGGGTGCCGACTACGTGCTGTTCGGCACCGTGTCAGACATCGACTTCACCCGCGACATGAACGAACTGGCCAACACCGACAGCTATTCGGCAGTGCTGGGGCTGACGCTGGTGGCGGATTTCAGTCTGATCAACACCAAGACCTATGAGATCACCTCGGCCTTCACGGCGATGGGCGAAGGTCAGGACACCAAACTGGTGAATGGCCGGGATATCAAGATTTCGCTGAACCGCCCACGGGTGGTACGTGATGTGTCCAAGGCACTGGGTGAGGATGTGGCTGCGCAACTGAGCCAACAGCTCGGTGGCGGTGGCTATGAGCAGCCGGGGCAGGCGCCGCTGCGCAATAACCTGCCGCGGGATACGGCGCCGGTGATTCTGCACTGAGTAGGCTCTGATCATTCCCACGCTACGCGTGGGAATGCAGCAGCCAGGGACGCTCTGCGTCCCAAAGAGCCGAACGCGGAGCGTCCGTTGAGGCATTCCCACGCAGAGCATGGGAACGATCAGGCGACCTGTGAGGGTCGCCTTTTTTGTGCCTGAAGGTTTTACACCGCGGCTTTGCGCAGGGTCGCCATAAAGGCCGCCGCGCCGATGAACAGCCCGGCAAAGGTGCGGTTCATGCGTTTTTGCTGCTTGGGTGTGCGCAGCAAACGCAGCACCTTGGCCGCCAGCCCGGTGTAGCCGGCCATGACGATCAGGTCGACACAGATCATGGTCACGCCGAGGATCAGGTACTGGGCCACCAGCGGCGCGTGGGGGTCGATAAATTGCGGCAGCACCGCGAGCATGAACACCAAGGCCTTGGGGTTGCTGACGTTGACCAGAAAACCGCGGAATACCAGCGCCATCGGCTTGCCGATCTGCCGGATGGCAGCGTCGTCGCTCATGTCGTTGGGCAGCGCGCGCCATTGCTTGACCGCAAGATAGACCAGATAGGCCACGCCAAACCATTTGATCGCGTAAAAGGCTGTGGCGGAGGCCGCGAGGATCGCCCCCACACCGGCAGCAACAATCGCAATCTGCAACGCCAGGCCCAGTTGCAAGCCCAATGCGTTCCAGTAACCGCGCCAGAAACCGTAGCGCAAACCGCTGGACATCGACGCAATGGCGCCGGCGCCGGGAGAAAGACTGATCACCCAGCAGGCGGCAAAAAACGCCAGCCATGTTTGAAGCACCATCGCACACCTCGACTCAGACTCGTGACAGACGTCTAAGCTAATGCGCCTTTGGGCCGATGACTACCGATTTTTTGTAGGACATGGCGACTGCCGACCAGCGTTTACGGCTTGAGGCCCCCTTCGCGAGCAAGCCCGCTCCCACATGGGATCTCCAGTGGACACAAAATTTGTGATCCACATCAATCTAGTGTGGGAGCGGGCTTGCTCGCGAAAGCGGTATATCAGGCGACATCGATGCAGGAATTCAGAGCCTATTTTTCAAACCCGTTCGAAGAGAACACATCAGTGCCGCGCCAGCGTCGAACCGAACGCTGAAAGAACAGGCTATTGGGCACTTGCACCATGGCGCTGCCGGTACCGAGTTCTTCGGCTTCGATCAGCGTGGTGTAGAGCAGATTGATCGCCACCACCCGGCCTTTGACGCCGGGCTTGTCGGTGGTATCCACCAATTCGACCACATCGCCGATACGGAATGGGCCGACGGTGAAAATCAGGATCGCGCACAGCAGGTTGGACAGCACGCTCCACATGGCGAAAAACGCCACGGCGGCCACCGCAACGAAACCGGACAACGCCGTCCAGAGCACCGTGGCCGACACGCCAAGGCGTTCGAGCACGAAGATCAGCGCGCTGCCCATGATCAGCCAGCGCAAACCGCCGCGCAGCGGCATGAAAAACTGCGGCGGAAACGGGTAGCGCTCACCCAATCGAGTCAGGCATTTAGCGACGACACGCTGGGCGATATAGCCGGCCAGCAGGATTAGCAGGATTTGCGCGACCAGCCAGAGCGGCTCGCCCCACCCAGCCGGCAAAGGCAGCTTGAAGGCTTCCATCAGGACAGTGCCTCCAGCTCCGCCTGCATGCTTTCCAGCAGTTCCAGCGCTTCCATCCAGGCTTCTTCAAGTTCGGCTTCACGCACCTTCAGCTTGGCTTGTTCAGCCAGCAGATCACGCAAATCGTTCTTGCGCATCGGCTCGTAAATGTCGCTGTCGCCGAGGCTGGTATCGATCTTCGCCAGCTTCTCGTGCAGCTTGCCCAGCTCGGCTTCAAGCTTGTCGGCCTCACGCTTGTGCGGTGCCAGTTGCTGACGCAACGCAGCAGCAGCCTGACGCTGGGCCTTCTTGTCGGTCTTGTCCGGATTGACCGGGGTATTGCTGACCGGGGCATTGCGTTGACGGTATTCGACCAGCCAACGGGCGTAGTCTTCCAGGTCGCCGTCGAATTCCTCAACCTTGCCGTCTGCCACCAGATAGAAGTTGTCAGTAGTGCTTTTGAGCAGATGGCGATCGTGTGAGACCACCAGTACCGCGCCACTGAACTCTTGCAAGGCCATGGTCAGCGCCAAGCGCATTTCCAAGTCCAGGTGGTTGGTCGGTTCGTCGAGCAGCAACAGGTTCGGTCGATCCCAAGCGATCAATGCCAGGGCCAGACGCGCCTTCTCACCGCCGGAGAAATTCAGTACCGGCTCATCAATACGCGCGCCGCGGAAGTCGAAACCACCGAGGAAGTCGCGCAGGGTCTGCTCACGCTCGGTCGGCGCCAGGCGCTGCAAGTGCAGCAACGGGCTGGCCTTGGAGTCGAGGGAGTCGAGCTGATGCTGGGCGAAGTAGCCAACGACGGTGTTTTCACCGCGCGTCAGGCGACCGGCCAACGGCTCAAGCTCACCGGCGAGGTTTTTGATCAAGGTCGATTTACCCGCGCCGTTCGGGCCGAGCAAACCGATCCGTGCGCCGGGAGTCAGTTGCAGCTTGACCTTCTCCAGAATGGCTTTGTCGCCGTAACCCAGTCGAGCATCCGACAGATCGATCAACGGGCTGGAAATTTTCGTCGATTCGCGGAAGACGAAATCAAACGGAGAATCGACGTGCGCGGCGGACAGCTCTTCCATCCGCTCCAGCGCCTTGATCCGGCTCTGGGCCTGACGGGCCTTGGTGGCCTGGGCCTTGAAGCGGGCGATGTAGCTTTCCATGTGCGCACGTTGCGCCTGTTGCTTCTCGTAGGCCTGTTGTTGCTGGGCCAGTCGTTCGGCACGGGCGCGTTCGAAGGCGCTATAACCACCGCGATACAGGGTGATCTTGCGTTGATCGACGTGGGCTACGTGATCGACCACGGCATCGAGGAAGTCCCGGTCGTGGGAAATCAGCATCAAGGTGCCGGGGTAGCTTTTAAGCCACTCTTCGAGCCAGATGATGGCGTCGAGGTCCAAGTGGTTGGTCGGTTCGTCGAGCAGCAACAGGTCCGAAGGGCACATCAAAGCCTGCGCCAGGTTCAGACGCATCCGCCAGCCACCGGAGAAATCTCCTACTTGCCGATCCATCTGCTCATTGGTGAACCCAAGGCCGGCCAGCAGCTTTCGAGCCCGAGCGTCGGCGGTGTAGCCGTCGGCGCTGTCGAGTTCCGAGTGCAGGCGGGCCTGAGCGGCACCGTCATGGGCCGCTTCGGCTGCGGCGAGGTCGCGTTGCACCTCGCGCAGGCGCAGGTCACCATCGAGCACGTAGTCGACCGCGATGCGCTCGAGCGTCTCGATTTCCTGGCGCATGTGGGCGATGCGCCAGTCGGCCGGCAGGAAGCAATCACCCGAGTCCGGGTGCAGTTCGCCCCGGATCAAGGCGAACAGGCTCGATTTGCCGGCGCCGTTGGCACCGATGAGGCCGGCTTTGTGGCCGGCGTGCAGGGTCAGCTCGGCGTCTTCTAGCAGACGTTGCGGGCCACGCTGTAAAGTCAGGTTCTGAAGTCGAATCATAATGGCGGCGGAGTCTACCAGCTTCGCTCGCAACTGGCGCGAGTAGCACTATGTCCTCTGACCTGTGGAGCTTTTCCCTTGGCACTTACGCCCGTCCCGGCGTTGAAGCTGCCTGCCTGCAATTACAGTCGGCAGGGGTGAACGTGTGCCTGCTGCTCTGTGGATTGTGGCTGGGACAGCGAGGTGTCGCCTGCAATGGGCAACGATTACAGCAACTTCGCTACGTGGCCGAGCCTTGGGACGCGGAGGTCGTGCGACCGCTACGGGCGTTGCGCAGGCAATGGAAAGCCGGCGCGGCCGAGGATGCCGAACTGAATACGTTGCGCGAACAAGTCAAAACCCTGGAACTGCAAGCTGAGCGACAGTTGTTGTTGCGACTGGAGCGGTCGGCAAAGAGATGGCCGCAGGATGAGGCGACCGATCTCTCGGCCTGGCTGGAAGGTATGGCGGGGGGCGCCGCCAACCTGGACCGCGACGCGCTGCATCAGCTGCGCGTCGCGGTAACCGGCACTTAGGAAGCGCTGGTTGGGGTGGTGCTGATACTCGACGACGCGGCTGGCGTTGGCGCAGACGTGGTGGTCGAGGTGGTTGCTGCAGGCGCGGGCGAAGCCGAAGAAGCCGGGGCCGGAGTTGCTGGCTTGATCGCTGACGCAGCAGTCGGTTTGGCAACGGCGACTGGCTTTTTCACGGCCGGTTTTGCTGCTGGTTTTGCAGCCGGTTTTGCAGCGGCTGGTTTTGCAGCAGTGGCTGGCTTGGCAGCGGCAGCAGGTTTCGCAGCAGCAGTTCTGGCAGCCGGTTTAGCGGAGGGTTTGGCCGCAGCTTTTGCAGCGGGTTTAGCAGCTGGTTTTGCAGCTGGCTTGGCTGCGGCGGTTTTAGCCGCGACAGGTTTGGCGGCTGGCTTGGCAGCCGGTTTAGCGGCGGCAGTTCTAGCGGCTGGCTTGGCAGCAGATTTAGCCGCTGGTTTTGCCGCTGCGGTTTTTGCCACGGCGGGTTTGGCAGCCGTGGTTCTTGCAGCTGGTTTAGCGGCAGCTGTTTTGGCAGCAGCTGGCTTGGCGGCAGGTTTGGCAGCCGTCGTTTTAGCCGCTGGTTTTGCAGCACTGGCAGCGACTGGTTTTTTCACCGCCGGTTTTGCGGCTGGCTTGGCTGCGGCTTTCACCGGGGCTTTGGCAGCAGGCTTGGCCGGTGCTTTTGCAGCAGCTGGTTTGGCAGCGGCTTTCTTCGCAGTTGCCGCAGCTGGCTTGGCCGAACGCAGGGACAACGCCTTGCCGACAGCCTCTTGGACACGACCGACACCCTGGGCCAGTTTCAGGCTTTCTTGAGCGTCGCGTTTGAGTTGCAGGATGTAGCTGCGCGTTTCGGACTGGCGATCCTTGAGGGCATCGAGCAAGTCCTCAAGTTCTTTCACCGCATCTTTGGCCTTGGCTTGCGCCTTGGCTTTGCCGGCCGCCGCAGCGTCCTGCAATTTGGTCCGGGATTTGTGCAGTTTTTCCTGCGCTTTTCCGCGCTGCTTTTCCAACTTGGCGAGCAGTTTTTCAGCATCAGCCATAGCTTGGGAACAAGCGTTTTCCAAATGCTCGAGCAAGCTGCCCGAGAGTTGTTGGAGTAAGTGCAACGGAGTATTTACAGGCTTCTTGGTGGCCGACATGGTTTACCTCCTGGCTGACGTGAATGCGGCTCATACTAGACCTCTGCTGCTACCGCCGCTAGGGCATGTTGACAGTATCTAAAGCACTCCGTTGCAACGAATCAAAAAAGTTCTGCGCTTAGGTAAAACCAGTTCACCTTCGAGCGCATTCGCACTGGCATAATCCTGCGCATCTCAGGTCGGAGAGTGCCCATGTCGCGCTACTTTTTTTTATCGCTGTGCGTGTTTTTTTCCGTGGCCCAGGCCGCCGAAAAAAACGCCGCAAATGACGCTCACGATCTCGCTTACAGCTTGGGTGCAAGCCTTGGCGAACGCTTGCGCCAGGAAGTTCCGGACCTGCAACTTCAGGCCCTGCTCGAAGGTTTGCAACAAGCCTATCAGGGCAAGCCGCTGGCACTGAAAGATGAGCGGATCGAACAGATTCTGGCTGAGCATGAAGCCCGGGTTGCCATGCAATCGCCTGTGCCGCAAAGCGAATTGGCTTTAGAAAACGAGAGACGTTTTCTCGCCGAGGAAAAAGCCAAACCCGGCGTTCGCGAACTGACAGATGGAATATTGCTGACAGAGTTGGCGCCGGGCACCGGTGCCAAGGCCGGTCCAAATGGCAAGGTCCAGGTGCTGTATGTCGGACGCCTGCCTGACGGCTCGGTGTTCGACCAGAACAGCCAGCCGCAGTGGTTCAGTCTTGATAGCGTAATCAGCGGATGGCGCAGTGCGCTGCAAAACATGCCGGTCGGTGCGAAATGGCGCTTGGTGATTCCATCGGCCCAAGCCTACGGTGCCGACGGTGCCGGCGACCTGATCGCGCCATTCACGCCGCTGGTATTCGAGGTCGAATTGCGTGGTGCTACAAGCTGAAAGCCGGAAACGAAAAACGGCGCGCATTGGCGCACCGTTTTTGAGGGTGTTGCTGGATAAGGTTCAGGCCTGAACCGAATCCTCTTCTTTGTGAGCGGTGTGCAGCACTTCGATCAGGCAGTCTTCCAGTTCGAAGCGTTCGTGCAACAAGCCACCCAGCTCCTTGAATTTCTCCGCGACACACTTGCCGGCATCACACAGGTCGTTGAACGCCAGCAGCTTCTCGGTGATGACGTCGATGCGCGGGTAAATTGTCTCGGCCAATTCCAGACCGCGAGTATCACCGAACGCCTTGGCTTCGCCCGTCAGCTGTTCGTAAATCTCGAAATGCCCGGCAGACACGTAGTCGACCAGCACGCCGCAGAATTCCTGCAACGGTTTTCGGTTCTCGCCCAGAGCTTCGGGCTTGGCGCCGAGAGCGTCATAGGCCCGAACCAGTTCGTGACGCTCCTGCAACCAGCGATCGATCAGCAGATGCACTCCACCCCAACGTTCCTGAGCATTCTGACAACTTTCGAGCATGGTGATTCTCTCTTCCCTTGTGGGTCATGCTGCTCTACACCTGTCGCACACTTGAAGATCAAGAATCGACCAGGCAGAGCGTCATTCGAGCAACATAAATCCAATGACACGTGCGGGCCAGATTATGCCCGCGCGCCTATGGCTTCAAGGTACGCAGGAGATAAAGTTCATACAAGTGTTTAATCGCCCGCCAGTACCCGGTGCGACGACTCGCCGCTGAGCGGTCGCTGACACGCGATCCAGACAAGGCGCAGCAACTGATGCCCGCCCAGAATCATCATCGCAACGAAGAACAGCAGACTCCACTCCGGGATACTCAGGTCGAACAGCGTCCAGGAAATTTCCGCGCAATCGGCGGTTCCTTTGAACATTCGCTGCACGACACACAGCCAGGGCGTACTGGCGAACAGATCGGCCAGGTCAGTCGAGCACGCCGATAGCTGATGCACCGGATCGCTCTGCAACACCACCTGCCGCCATGCAGTGATGGTCCCCGCCAGACTGCAGAGCAGACCCAGAAGCCAATACAGGAACGACCCGAAGCGGCCAGGCCCCTGCACTGAAGCCACCAGGCAGACACCCGTGAGCAGCGCCAGGCAAACCCGCTGCAACAGGCACAACCCGCAAGGCTTGAGGCCGACCGCATATTCCAGGTAATAGGAAACGCCCAAGGCCAGGGCACCTGCAATGAAAACCATGAAAAACAAGGAGCGTGAGCAGGCCAAAGACATGGCTTTTCCGTAACAGTAGAGACAGGCGGTTACGGTAGAGGAAAGCGCAGCAGCCTTTCAAGGCAGACCACCACGGACACTTCACCAGAAGTGTAGGGAATTCCCGACAGGGTCGAGAGGATTTGATGTAGTCCTCTGTAGGACTTTGCCGGCAAAGGACTACAACGCTGAAACAGTGGCGGATTCGAAGCGATTCCCGCCCCTGTAGCAGCTGGCGCAGCCTGCTGCTACAGGGGCGGGAATCAGGCGTGAGCCGGCACCGGCAGCGGTGCCGCCAGCAAGCGTTCATCAAGCAGACCCAAGCCCTCCTGGAACAGCTGATTACTGCGTTCGGTGTCACCCAGTTGCGCCAGCAACCGCGCCAGTTCGGCGCAGGCTTCAGGGTTGCGCTGTACACGCAGGCTGCTCTCCAGATAATCCCTGGCCTTGCCCCACAGACTGCTTTGCAGACACAAACGGCCCAACGTCAGCAACAGGCTCGGGTCGGCGGGATGATCCTTGAGCCAACCCTCGGCGGTGTGCAGTTGCCTGGCCGGATCGCTGCCGCGAACCAGCCCGTACAGGCGTGCCAGATGGCTGTCGTATTTGCGCTTGAGGGCTGCACGCAGGACCTCCTCGGCCTCGACCTGCGCCCCCAGTTGCCGCAATTGCTCGGCATAGGCCAGCACCAGTTGCGGTTCCTGGCGCTGAGCGGCGGTGAGTTGCTGCCAGGCGCGATTGAGCGATTGCAAACCGACCGTTCCGTCCTCTTCCCGGTGTGCCGCCAACGAAAGATTTTCACCCCAGGACCGGCGCTCCAGCTCAGCCAGTTCGGCCGGTGGCAATACCTTGTCCTTGCGTAACTCCGGCAACAAGCGAATCACTGCCGACCAGTCGCCCCGCTGCTGAAGCAGGCGTTGCAACTGGCGCAAGGTCTGGACGTTATGAGGATGACGCTCGTGCATGGCTTGCAGGGTCACCAGCGCGCCTTCAGTGTCGCCGCGATCAGTCTGCAATTGGGCATGGTTCAAGGCAATTGCCAGCTCGGCCTGGGGCTGCCGCTCGAGGGCGCGCTCCAGCAGGTTGTCGCTTTCCTCGTAGTGACCTTGTTCGTTCGCGGCGCGGGCGGCACCGAGGTAGTAGAGCAACGGCTGCCGCTCGGCTTCCGCTGCGCGATACAGATGACGCTGCGCACTGGCCCAACGGCCCTCGGCCAAATCCAGCTGACCGTGCTCGATCGCTACTTGCACCCGCCGACTGCGATTGCGCCGTGACCATGGATTGACCACTCCACCGGAAGTCGTCACCAGCTCGATCAACGCCTTGATGCCCCAGAACACCAGCCACAGCACGACCACCAGAGCCAGGGTTGCCCACAGGCTCGATTCGTAACGGAAGCTCTTGTAGGCGATCAGCACGTAGCCGGAATGCTCGGCAATCGCCAATCCCAGCGCGGCGGCGGCAGCGATGACCACGAACACGATCACATAGAGGCGCTTCATGGCGTGGCCTCCTGCATCGTGCTCGCGGCAGGTTTGGCCAGAGGTTTCACCGACTCCTCGGCGTTGACGTTGCGCCGCTCAAGATAGGCCTGCACCGAACTCAACGTGCCCGTCAGATCTGGCGTGACCACCGTGACCGGCTGCTTGCTCAACTCGACCACCTGCTCGAGCATGATTTTGCTCTGAGGGTTGTCCGGGTTGAAGTTGCCCTTGAGCACGTCCCGCGCCTCGGCCAGCGCCTGGGTGTAAACCGCGGCCTGGCCATTGAGCGCGGCCCATTGCGCCTGCTCCAGCGCCAGGCTCAGGGCCAGACGCACCTGGCTCAGGCTCTGCCCTGCCAACAACGGCCGGACATTCTTGTCGGCGTTGAAATCGATGCGGATATAACGCGAGATCTGATCCCACCATTGTGCCCAGCGACTGGCACCGTCGCCATCGGCGGTCAGGCCCAGCAGGGATTCGCCACGGTCCTTGTACTCAGGCGCCAGCTCGGTGAGGTTGATCACCTGGTCGCGCAAGGCCCCCAGTCGCAGGAACAACCCAGTGCGATCCGGCTGTTCGGTACTGCGCAGGGCTACCAGGGTTTTGGCCACTTGCTCGCGAGCGGCGAAAGCCCCCGGGTCGTTCTGTTCACGGAGAATTTCATCGGCGCCTTGCACCAGGGCCTGGGCGCTGCTGATGTCCTGCAACGCCGACAGACGCAGGCTGGCCAGACGCAGCAAGTGCTCGGCTTCAGCCAGACGCCAGTCCTTGCGGCTCGCGCCGAGGACGGTTTCCAGGCGTTGATTCAAGCGTTGCTGATCGCCTTGAAGTTGAGTGACCAAGCGGCTGCGCGCGTCGAGTTCCTCGGCGGCCGGCATTTGCTCAAGGCGAGCCGTCAGGCGTTGCTCGTTGAGCTTCAGGCTCTGGGCCTGATCGTTCAGCGCCTGAACCTGACTCAACTGTTGCTGGTTATTGGCTTGCAGGTGACGCACCTGCCAGACTCCCCAACCGCCCACGGCAACACCGGCAGCGCCTAACAGCAGCGCGACGATTGCCAACCCATTGCCTCGGCGCTGCTCAACAGCAGGTGGCGCAGTTTCAACCGGTGCATCAGCCGGTGCATCAAGCACGGGCCGGACGTCATCTTTAGGCAAGGCTGTTTCGCTCACGTATCCATCCTTTGCATTAGAAAACGGGCACGGGGTGTTCCCGTAACGCCGCCAGCAATGCCGCGGCACTGGCGCCACGACAATCCACAACTGTTTGGGCCCCGGCGGCGCGTGCCAACTCGGCGACCCTGGGGCTTGGAACAAACAACGGCAGCCGCACCATGCTCGGCCAGGTATCGCCAGCCAATCGGTGCAGGTGCTCAAAACCCTGTCCACTGCTGACCACCAGCCCGTTCAAGCGTTCCGCCTTGATCCGGTCAGGCAGCGTTGCCGACGGGTACTGCGGCAAACCGCGTCGGTACAACTCCAGATACTCGACACTAGCACCAAGCTCGCGTAAACGCTCAGCCAGCAGCTCACGCCCACCGTCTCCGCGCATGATCAGCACTCGCGGATCGGGTCGATTGACAGCCTCGCGCAACGACGCAAGCTCCAGCAAGGCTTCGCTGTCGTCGCCGTCGACCGGGAAGCTCACATCCAGCCCGTTATCCTCGAGGATCTGCGCGGTCGCCGCGCCCACGCTGAACCACTTCAGAATCGGTGGCTGCGGCCAGTACTGATTGAGCAGATCGACAGCGACTCTGGCGGCCGGCTTGCTGACCACGATCACCGCGCAATAGCCATCCAGGTTCTGAATCACTTCGCGCATTGTGTCAGAGGCGGGAATCGGCTCGATATCCAAAAGCGGCAAGCTGCTGCTGAAAACCCCCGCGTCGGCCAGCACACGGGCAAGCGCCACCGATTCATCCGCAGGGCGCGTCAGCAACAGGCGCCAGCCAGTCACTCGTGACCTGCCTCGCCATAGACTGCTTTCAGAATGTCCGCAGCGCCCTGGCTCAGCAGGTCTTCGGCCACTTGCACACCCAAAGCCTCGGCATCAGCCCGTGGCGCCCGGGCCTCGGCGCTGAGCAACAGGCCACCGCTCGGATCACCCACCAACCCACGCAACCAGATCTGCTCGCCTTCAAGCACGGCGTAGCAAGCGATCGGCACCTGGCAGCCGCCATTCAAATGTTTGTTGAGAGCACGTTCGGCAGTCACACGAATGGCCGTGTCCTGATGATGCAGCGGCGCCAGTAGCGCGTGGATTTCAGTGTCGGCGCTACGGCATTCGATACCGACTGCGCCTTGGCCACCGGCCGGCAGACTGTCTTCGACACTGATGGCCGAAGTGATGCGGTCTTCGAAGCCCAGGCGAATCAAACCCGCTGCGGCGAGGATGATGGCGTCGTATTCGCCGGCATTGAGCTTGGCCAGGCGAGTGTTGACGTTACCGCGCAGGAAGCGGATTTCCAGGTCCGGGCGGCGGGCCAACAATTGCGCCTGGCGACGCAGGCTGGAGGTGCCGACGATGCTGCCTGGCGGTAACTCATCCAGGCTGGCGTATGTGTTGGAGACAAATGCATCGCGCGGGTCTTCGCGCTCGCAGATGCAGAACAGACCGAGGCCTTCGGGGAAGTCCATCGGCACGTCTTTCATGGAATGCACGGCGATGTCGGCTGCGTTTTCCAGCAGCGCGGTTTCCAGTTCCTTGACGAACAGGCCCTTGCCGCCGATTTTCGACAGCGGCGAATCGAGCAGCTTGTCGCCTCGACTGACCATGGGAACCAGCGTCACGAGCAGGCCCGGATGGGCCTCTTCCAGACGAGCCTTGACGTATTCGGCCTGCCACAGGGCGAGAGCACTTTTGCGGGTGGCGATGCGGATTTCGCGAGAGGACATGGATCAATCCGTACTGAATAGATACGGCAGATAATAACAGCTCAGCCAAATCCACTTTGACTTGTATCAGAAACTGCGTGGCCTCCCTGGCCCTCAATGTCCGGTAATAGGGTAGAAATCCGCCCTGAATGGCGGATTAAAGCTGTTGCATCATTTTGCGCACGCCGGCCACATGGCGTCGACTGACGATCAGGGCATCGCCGTTCAGGCCTTTGAGAAACAGCTGGAAATGCCCCAGGGGCGTGCGTTGCAACCGCTCGATGCGTTCGCGAGCAACCAGTGCATTGCGGTGGATCCGCACGAAACGGTCGCCAAATTCGTCTTCGAGGGCCTTGAGTGGTTCGTCGAGCAGCACTTCACCGCCTTCATGACGCAAGGTGACGTACTTGTGGTCGGCAATGAAGTAGACCACCTGACCCAACGGAATCAGCTCGATGCCTTTTCGGGTGCGGGCGCTGATGTGGCTGCGCGGACCGCTACCGGTTTCGGCCGCCGGGCGAGTCAAGGCCGCGAGTTGGACACGATTGGGTCGCTCGGCTTTCTTTAATGCTTCGTGTAACTGTTCTGTGCGCACTGGCTTCACCAGATAACCCACGGCGCTGGCCTGTAGGGCTTCCACGGCAAATTCATCGGGCCCGGTGCAGAACACCACGGCGGGCGGGGTTTCGCGTTCGCACAATCGTGCAGCCACTTGCAGGCCATCGAGGCCCGGCATGCGAATATCGAGCAGCACGATATCCGGTTTGTGACTGTCGATCAGTGCCAACGCCTCTTCGCCGTTCGTGGCGCTGGGCTCCAGGACATTGTATCCCTCGAGTTCGCCAACCATTCGGCTCAGGCGCTCGCGGGCCAGGGGTTCGTCATCAACGATCAGGACATTCATATTGCGCTGGATTCCTGCGTGAGTCTCGCACAAGGATAGCGTAGACAGGTGAAGTGACGTCCGTCACCGCGATCCACGCTAAGACTAGCGCGAGGGCCAAAAAGTGCCGCGAGACCGACGGCTAAATTTTTATCTGCCGCGTGACTGGCGGCCCAGGCCCGCACTGGCGAGGCATCGCCGTAGGGTTTGCTGATACACAATATGAACACCCCTCTTCTCTCTATAGTCAGCTGCAGCATCGAGAAGTGCGCTGATCCTCTGTCCAACTGTAGACGGTTGCCGGGACGATATTGCTCAATTGAAAAATATCGTTGCGCAATTTCCGTATCGCTTGCTGCAAGCAGGGGTCGCCCGATGAGAAAAAAACCTGTCGACCAGTGTCAGCGACAGGATTGGCAACCCTGTTATTATCCGCATCAGCGTTTCACGCCATCTTTCTTCAAGCCGATACGAGCGAATTCATGAGCACTGACAAGACCAATCAGTCCTGGGGCGGCCGCTTCAGTGAACCCGTCGACGCCTTCGTCGCCCGCTTCACCGCCTCCGTCACCTTCGACCAGCGCCTGTATCGCCACGACATCATGGGCTCGATCGCCCACGCCAGCATGCTGGCCAAGGTCGGCGTGCTGACCGATGCCGAGCGTGACAGCATCATCGATGGCCTGAACACCATCCAGGGTGAAATCGAGGCCGGCCAGTTCGACTGGCGCATCGACCTTGAAGACGTGCACATGAACATCGAGGCGCGTCTGACCGACCGCATCGGCGTCACCGGTAAAAAGCTGCACACCGGCCGCAGCCGTAACGACCAGGTCGCCACCGACATCCGCCTGTGGCTGCGTGACGAGATCGACCTGATCCTCAGCGAAATCACCCGCCTGCAACAAGGCTTGCTGGAGCAGGCCGAGCGCGAAGCCGCAAGCATCATGCCAGGCTTCACTCACCTGCAAACCGCGCAGCCGGTGACCTTCGGGCATCACATGCAGGCCTGGTTCGAAATGCTCAGCCGCGACTACGAGCGTCTGGTCGACTGCCGCAAGCGCACCAACCGCATGCCGCTGGGCAGCGCCGCACTGGCCGGCACCACTTACCCGATCGATCGCGAGTACACCGCTCAACTGCTGGGCTTCGACGCTGTCGGCGGTAACTCCCTGGACAACGTGTCCGATCGCGACTTCGCCATTGAGTTCTGCTCGGCCGCGAGCATCGCAATGATGCACTTGTCGCGTTTCTCCGAAGAGTTGGTGTTGTGGACCAGCGCGCAGTTCCAGTTCATCGATCTGCCGGACCGTTTCTGCACCGGCAGCTCGATCATGCCGCAAAAGAAAAACCCGGACGTGCCGGAGCTGGTTCGCGGCAAGACTGGCCGGGTATTCGGCGCGCTGATGGGCCTGCTGACCCTGATGAAAGGCCAGCCACTGGCCTACAACAAGGACAACCAGGAAGACAAGGAACCGCTGTTCGACGCCGCCGACACCCTGCGCGATTCGCTGCGGGCCTTTGCCGACATGATCCCGGCGATCAAGCCCAAGCACGCGATGATGCGCGAAGCGGCTCTGCGCGGTTTCTCCACCGCCACCGACCTGGCTGACTATCTGGTGCGCCGTGGCCTGCCGTTCCGTGATTGCCACGAGATCGTTGGCCATGCCGTGAAGTACGGCGTGGAAAGCGGCAAGGACCTGGCGGAAATGAGCCTGGAAGAACTGCGCAAGTTCAGCGATCAGATCGAGCAGGACGTATTTGCCGTGCTGACCCTCGAAGGCTCGGTGAATGCCCGTGACCACATCGGCGGGACTGCACCGGCGCAGGTCAAGAAGGCTGTTGCTCGCGGTCAGGCATTGCTCGCCAGCCGTTAAAAGCTTCGCGGGCAAGCCTCGCTCCTACAGGGACTGTGTTTGTCCTGTAGCGCGAGGCTTGCCCGCGAAGGCATTCTCAAGATCGTTACACGTCTACTTTTTGGACGCGACCATCTCCAGAAACGCTGGCATCGCCGCGTCCTTGTCCTTTGCGATCCGCTGCACATGCGGATTCTGCTCCAGACGCTCCAGCAGCGCCCTGGCCGCCGGCATCTCGGCCAACAGATCGATATCAAACAGCTTCTGCGCCACGGCACGCGCCAACGGCACGCTGTAGAGGAAATACAGGTCGGCCACGCTCAGGCTGTCACCCGCCACATAAGGGGCGAACTTGCCGTGCCTGCCCAGCGAGGCAAACCCCAGCAGTAACTCAGCCTTGGTCTTTTCCTGGATAGCGTCCGGTACCGTCATGCCGAAAAACGCCGCGGGGTAACAGGCGCGTCCTGGCAGTTCGATGTACAGCTCGATTTCCTTGGCCAAAGCCAGGGCCTGCGCTCGCTCGTAAGGATCGCTCGGCAGCAGCGGCGTGCCTTTCTGGCTCTGCTCGAGGTACTCGAGAATCACGCTGGATTCATTGATGAAACCTTGTTCGACGCCCAGCACTGGAACCTTTCCACGAGGGCTGATGGCTAGCGCCTCGGGGGTAGTGCCTGGGTAAAACGGCACTTCTTCAAATGGCAGTCCCTTCTCCAGCAACGCCAGCTTGACCATGTTGTAGTAGTTGCTGACGCAAAATCCATAAAGCTTGAGCATTACTTAGCCTCCAGGCCGTGCAGGGGGTTGGCAGCGCCAGTTATAGAACGCCGGGGCACTTCTTGCCAGCAGCATCACAGCGCTGAATGCAGGTAAACTGGCTGCCTTTCCTTGAGGAGCCTGCCATGAGCGAGCCAAACGATATCGACAACGATGAAGAAGAGTTCACTGAAACGACGCTGATCGAAGCGATCGAGAACCAGATCGAAAGCGATAACCCGCCAGCAGCCAAGGCGACCTTCAACAAGCTGACCCTGGTAGGCTACGAGCGTGAAGAAATCCTCAGCCTGATGGCCCACGTGCTCGCGGTGGAAATCGACGCGATCCTCGAAGAAGACCGCGCGTTCAATACCGAATGGTACGAAGCTGCGCTGCGCGCTCTGCCAGAGTTGCCGCCGGAAAAGAAATAAGCCAGCCCTGTCACGGGGCTTTTGTGGCGAGGGAGCTTGCACCCGTTCGGCTGCGTAGCAGTCGCAAAGCTTTTGGGGCCGCTTCGTGACCCAACGGGAGCAAGCCCCCTCGCCACAGACAAGCCCTTTCGCCATAGAAGCCCGCCTCCACATAGATTGTCACCAATCAATACCGCCTTCCCCCAGACGCTGACTAAACTGGAAACCACCCCAAGGCGAAAAAACCCTGTTACGAGCACTGGACATGCTGCGCGAGTGGGATCACCTTAGGAGCGCTATCGTCCAATTCCTAGAAAGTCTGGAGTCCTTATGTCGCTTACCCCTGAGTTGGTTGCCGAACTGGAAATCCTCGCCCTCTTCAACCTGGACAGTTCCCAGGAAGGTTTGAAAATTCATCAGACCGCTGCCCCGAAAGCCATTGCCGCTGCCCAAAGACTGTTCGACAAAGAATTGATCACCCAGCCCGATGGCGGTTATCTGACCAGCCTAGGGCGTGACGCTGCACAAAATGTGCAAACCGTTCTAACCATTCTGTCCGTGCGCGAAACAGCCTGAGCCTCACCGCATCGCCCACGGAAACCTCTGTCACGGGATTTCCGCGGGCACACTTTGGTGCCCGCTGTCGCCCTGCGATAGGAACCTGACGCCAGAAATACAAAATCAGCTTAAAAGTCCCGGGGCCGAGGCGCTAAACTGCCCCTCATCCCGAGCCCTCCACGTCCGAGCCCCGCGAGCCGGATTGAGCTGACATGACCCGTACCCATGAAATCCGCCCCGATCTGGACGAGGGAATCGACCGCAAGGTTCTCAGCCAGCTGCGCGCCCGTTTTCTGAAGCTCAACGAGGGTCGCATGGCCCGTGCCATGGAAGGGTTGTCGACCCGCCAGCAAACGGTTCTGACCCTGCTGCCGCTGTTTTTCCACGTTAATCATCCGCTATTGCCGGGTTACGTTTCGGGTAGCACCCCGGCCGGGCTGTCGAATTTCGAACCAGACGCCAACGCCCTCGCAGAAGCCCAGCGCCTGACGCGCTCGTTTTCCTACAAGCCGCGCCACGGCAGCAATCCGCCACGACCGATTCACGGTCTGTTCCTGATGGGTAGCCTCGGCACCTTGGCCCAAGCCGATCAGAGCGACATGGACGTATGGGTCTGTCACGGGCCGGACTTGAGCGAAAGCGAGCTCACAGAGCTGCGCAAGAAATGCCAGTTGCTTGAGATATGGGCCGCCAGCCAGGGTGCCGAGGCGCATTTCTTTCTGATCGACCCTGCTCGCTTCGTGCTCGGCGAGCGCGATACCCAACTGAGTTCAGAAGACTGCGGCACCACCCAGCACTATCTGCTGCTGGACGAGTTCTACCGCACCGCGATCTGGCTGGCCGGCCGCACACCCATCTGGTGGCTGGTGCCGGTTTACGAAGAGGCGGCGTATGACCGCTACACCCACACGCTGTTATCCAAGCGCTTCATCCGTGCCGACGAGACTCTGGACCTGGGGCATCTTTCGTATATCCCGCCAGGGGAGTTCATCGGTGCCGGGCTCTGGCAGTTGTTCAAAGGCATCGAGTCACCCTACAAATCGGTGCTCAAACTGCTGCTGACCGAGGTCTACGCCAGCGAACACCCCAAGGTCCAGTGCCTGAGCCTGCGCTTCAAGCAGGCGGTGTTTGCCAATCAACTGGACCTCGATGAACTGGATCCATACGTCGTGGTTTACCGGCGCATCGAGGAGTACCTCACGGCCCGGGGCGAACCGGAACGACTGGAGCTGGTACGCCGCGCGCTGTACTTGAAGGTCAACCGCAAGCTCACTGGCAGCAGCAGTCGTACCCAGAGCTGGCAGCGTTCATTGCTCGAACGCCTGGCCAACGAATGGCATTGGGATCAGCGTCAGCTCGCATTGCTCGACAGCCGCAGCCAGTGGAAAGTCCGCCAGGTCAGCGCCGAACGCCGAGCCCTGGTGGGCGAGCTGAATTACAGCTACCGCTTCCTGACGCAGTTTGCCCGCAATGAGCAGACCGTCAGCCTGATCAACAAGCGCGACCTCAATGTGCTGGGCCGGCGGCTGTATGCGGCCTTCGAGCGCAAGGCCGACAAGGTCGAATTCATCAACCCTGGCATCGCTCCCGATCTGGCCGAAGACACCCTGACGCTGGTGCAGGCACCCAACAAGAAAGAACCGGGGCAAACCCAATGGGGTTTGTACAACGGCAGCCTGGCCGCCCACGAGTGGGAGCATTTCGCGCCGATCAAGCGCAGCCGTCAGTTACTGGAACTGCTCACCTGGTGCCACCGCAACGGCGTGATCGACAGCAGCACCCGCCTGGCCCTGCACCCCGGCACCAGCGACTTGAGCGAGTTCGAACTGTTCAACCTGCTCGGCAGCCTGCAACAAAGCATCGCCCTGCCTTTGACTACTGTCTCCGAAGAGCCTTTGCTGCGCGCCAGTGTGCCGAGCGAAGTACTGATTCTGGTGAATGTCGGCATCGATCCGCTCAAGCACCATCGCGACCTGAATATTCTGATGACTACCGAACGCACCGATTCCCTGAGCTATGCCGGCGTGCGGGAAAACCTGGTGCTGACCCTGGATCAGGTCACGCTCAACAGCTGGAACGAGGTGCTGGTCAGCCGATTTGATGGCCCCCACGCCCTGCTCGACTGCCTGCGCGATTACCTCAACAACCTGCCGGACGGGCCACAACAGCCCAAACTGCGGGTGCGTTGTTTCTGCCACAACCGCGCGCAATTCATTGCCCGGCGGGTCGAAGAAATCCTCGACACCGCGCACAACCTGCTACTGAGCAAACTCAATCATCGTTACCTGATTCAGGTCCAGCAGCATTACCACGTGCTGGAGCTGATGCCCGGGCAGGTCAATCACGTCGCCCTCGCCACCCTGCCGGCGCTGTTCGACTACCTCGGCGAAGAACTAGCCAGCTACAGCCCGTTTCATCTGGACCCGATGGCACTGGAAGACCACGATCTGGCGTTGATCCTGCCCATGGGGCAACCCGACTGCGTTCAGGTGTTCTACCGGATCAACGAACACCAGGCCGATGTGTATGTATTGGATGAATTCAATGCCCTGTGGCAGCAGCGTTTGCCTTATCACGACGAGCAAAGCCTGTTGGTGCCGCTGCAACGCTTCCTGCAATCGATCCAGTACCGGCGCGATGCCTTGCTGCCGATGGACGCAGCCCAGCCACTGAGCCTGGACACTTTGTATTACCAGTTGTTGCCTTCAGGTACCGCACGGGCGCGTCGGGTCGAAGCCCTGCCGGCGCCGCAAACCCCGGTCAACAAACCGTTCTATGACGTGCAGGCGATCGTCGGCAAAGCCGCACCTGGACAGGTACAGGTCACGTTGTATTGCAATCAGCGGGAGTTTTCAGAGCTGGAATATGGCGACCAATTGTTCAGTGTAGTCGCCCGGGAAATCGTCGAGCAGCGCCGCGAGGCCGAACGATATCGCTGCTACATCACCGACCTGGACCTGTCGGGCCTGCTCGGTGATGGTCAGGGTTCAAGCCAGCTGTATCTGCGCTACAAGGCCGACCTGGAGCGCGCACTGAACGAGGCACTCGAGCAGGTCTGAAGGGATGTTATTCCGGGAAGTCGCCGCCATGAGCAGGCTGCGATTCAACTTCCAGCAGGGTCAGTTTGAGGGTCTTGCCGCCTGGTGCCGGCCAGTCGATGTGCTGGCCAACCTTCAGACCGAGCAAAGCACTGCCCACCGGCGCCAGAATGGAAATCCGGCCTTCGTCGGCGTTGGCATCCTTGGGGTAAACCAACGTCAGGTGATAGTCCTTGCCGCTGCTCTCTTCACAGCAATGCACACGGGAATTCATGGTCACGACATCGGCGGGCACTTCATCGTGACCGACCAGAGTATCGGCGCGATCCAGTTCGGTTTGCAGCGCGATAACGCCCGGCAGCGTGTCATCCAGGCTGTCGATCAGGCGCTCCAGACGTTGTACGTCCAGACGGGTAAGGGTGATGGAAGGTGCGGTCATGATCAGGGCAGACTCCTTTCTTCTGCACGAAAAAAGCAAAACCCCGCCAGAAAAAGGCGGGGTTTTCACGAGCCTCGATGGGTTGAGGCGTCTCTGGACACTATCACAGCTCAATAAATATACAAGTCAGGCCGCTGAACGCCCTCTTTAGGGTTGGCGAGTAACTTTGTGGCGAGGGGGCTTGTCGGAACGCCGCACCGCCCCGTTCGGCTGCGCAGCAGTCGTTAGCTTTTTGGGGCCGCTTCGCGACCCAGCGGGGGCAAGCCCCCTCGCCACAGGTAAGCATCGCTACCCAATAGAGTGATCAGATCGCAGATTTTCGCTGAACAGCCTGCGCACAAATCACCCGCCGCCGCTCATCATCCGCCGAGCGCCATTCGCGAATATCTTCAACATGGCGGAAACACCCCAGGCAGACCTTCTGTTCATCCAGCCGACACACACCGCTGCACGGCGAAGGCACCGCCGGGCTGACATTGCTGTAAAGCGGTTTGGGCGGACGAACGGGCGCAGGCTGGGTCACGATCTCACAGACCTTCGAAATCGAGTTCGACATCGGCTTGCTGCTTGACGATGCGCTCAAGCATCTCACCGAGCTGCTCTTCACTCTTGTCACACATCCAGCGCTCGCTTTCTGCGTCGTAATCAAAGTGGAAGCCGCCGGATACCGCCGCCAGCCACAGCTGACGCAATGGCTCCTGGCGACTAAAGATCAGCGCGGTGCCGTTTTCGAATTTGACGGTGAGCACACCGGCCGAGCTCTCCAGATCGATATCCAGGCCACTCTCGTCGAAAATATCCTCCAGCGACTGCTGGGTTGCATCGACCAGGTCGTGGAAACGGGCTTCAGTCAAACTCATTGCGGGAACCTCAAAAAGTGTCTACTCACGCTCAAGCGCCGCAAGATACGGGCGAGCCCCGGTGATTGCAAAGGATAACGACCCATGGCGATCACGAAACCTGTGGGAGCGAGCCTGCTCGCGAAGAGGTCATCATATTCAACATCAATGATGACTGACACTACGCCTTCGCGAGCAGGCTCGCTCCCACAATGGAATGCACCTGGCTGGCCGGCATCAGGCAAAGGCCCGCCGGACGGGAGGCGCGTCGCATAGGCAAGCTGCCGGGTGGCCGGTATACTCCGGCGCAATTAACGCATTTTCAAGGATTTCGCCATGAAGCGCCTGATCTCTTCCCTTGCTGCGCTCGTCGCGGTTGCCTGTCTTGTGTCGGCCTGTGGTCAAAAAGGCCCGCTGTACCTGCCTGATGAGAACCAGGATCCTGCCGAGCAGGCCAAGTCCTCGCAACAGCAGCCTGCCTCCAAGGCACACAAGCACGACGTCTACTAAGGGAACGCTATGGACGCTTTTAACTACCGTGACGGTGAGCTGTTCGCGGAAGGTGTTGCACTGTCCGCCATCGCCGAACGCTTTGGTACACCGACCTACGTCTACTCCCGTGCCCACATCGAAGCCCAATACCTGGCTTACGCCGATGCGCTGGCCGGCATGCCGCACCTGGTCTGCTTTGCGGTCAAGGCCAACTCCAACCTGGGTGTACTGAATGTCCTGGCGCGTTTGGGCGCCGGTTTCGACATCGTTTCCCGTGGCGAACTGGAACGCGTACTGGCCGCTGGCGGCACTGCTGACAAGATCGTGTTCTCCGGTGTCGGCAAGACCCGTGACGACATGCGTCGGGCGCTGGAAGTCGGCGTGCATTGCTTCAACGTCGAGTCCACCGATGAGCTCGAACGCCTGCAAGTGGTGGCCGCCGAGCTGGGCGTTCGCGCGCCGATCTCGTTGCGCGTGAACCCGGACGTCGATGCCGGCACTCACCCGTACATCTCCACCGGTCTCAAGGAAAACAAGTTCGGCATCGCCATCGCCGACGCCGAAGACGTGTACATCCGTGCCGCACAACTGCCTAACCTGGAAGTGGTCGGCGTCGATTGCCACATCGGTTCGCAACTGACCACCCTGCCGCCGTTCATCGACGCCCTCGACCGCCTGCTGGGCCTGGTCGACCGCCTCGGTGATTGCGGCATTTACCTGCGCCACATCGATCTCGGTGGTGGTTTGGGCGTGCGTTATCGCGATGAAGAGCCGCCCTTGGCTGCCGACTACATCAAAGCCGTGCGCGAACGTCTCGACGGTCGTGACCTGGCGCTGGTGTTCGAGCCGGGCCGCTTCATCGTCGCCAACGCCGGCGTGCTGCTGACCCAGGTCGAGTACCTCAAGCACACCGAGCACAAAGACTTCGCCATCGTCGACGCGGCCATGAACGACCTGATCCGCCCGGCGCTGTATCAAGCCTGGATGGACGTCACCGCCGTGCGCCCGCGCGACAGCGCCGCTCGTGCCTACGACATCGTCGGCCCGATCTGCGAAACCGGCGACTTCCTGGCCAAGGATCGTAAGCTGGCCCTGGAAGAAGGCGATCTGTTGGCCGTGCATTCGGCCGGTGCCTATGGGTTTGTCATGAGTTCCAACTACAACACCCGCGGCCGTGCCGCTGAGGTGTTAGTGGACGGTGATCAGGCATTTGAAGTGCGTCGCCGTGAGACGGTAGCCGAGTTGTTTGCTGGCGAAAGCCTGCTGCCGGAGTAAAACCATGCTGCTGCGTTTTACCAAGATGCACGGCCTGGGCAATGACTTCATGGTTCTCGACCTGGTCAGCCAGCACGCGCACATCCTGCCAAAACACGCCAAGCAATGGGGCGATCGGCACACGGGGATCGGTTTCGATCAGTTGCTGATCGTCGAAGCGCCCAGCAACCCGGACGTGGATTTCCGCTACCGGATCTTCAACGCCGACGGCTCCGAAGTGGAACAGTGCGGCAACGGTGCGCGCTGTTTCGCCCGCTTCGTGCTCGACAAGCGCCTGACCGCCAAGCGGCTGATTCGCGTCGAGACCAAAAGCGGCATCATCGAATTGGACATCCGCAACGATGGCCAGATCAGCGTCAACATGGGCGCCCCGCGCCTGGTACCGGCTGAGATTCCGTTCGAAGCCCCGAGCCAGGCCTTGAGCTATCAAGTCGACGTCGACGGCACCACGGTCGAACTGGCCGCGGTGTCCATGGGCAACCCCCATGCCGTGTTGCGGGTCAGCGACATCAACAACGCACCGGTGCATGAACTGGGGCCGAAAATCGAACATCACCCGCGCTTCCCGGCGCGGGTCAATGTCGGTTTTCTCCAGGTCATCGACCGGAGCCGCGCGCAGTTGCGCGTCTGGGAACGCGGGGCCGGGGAAACCCAGGCATGCGGAACCGGCGCCTGTGCTGCTGCAGTGGCCGCGATCAGCCAGGGGTGGATGGATTCGCCGCTATTGATCGACCTGCCCGGCGGGCGTCTGTCCATTGAATGGGCAGGCCCTGGCCAACCGGTCATGATGACCGGCCCGGCAGTGCGCGTATACGAAGGACAAGTGCGTCTTTGAGTGAGCCAAATCCATGACCGACAAGCCTCAGGTTCCCGCCCTACAGCCCGACGAATCTCCTTCCGAAAGCCTTGAGGCGGCGGCGATTGCCGCGTACCTGGAGGCTCATCCGGATTTCTTCATCGAGCATGAAGAACTGCTGCCGGCCCTGCGCATTCCGCACCAGCGCGGCGACACCATTTCGCTGGTCGAACGCCAGATGACGATTCTGCGCGACCGCAATATCGAGATGCGCCACCGCCTCTCGCAATTGATGGACGTGGCCCGCGACAACGATCGACTCTTCGACAAGACCCGCCGCCTGATTCTCGCGCTGATGGACGCCACCAGCCTGGAAGATGTGGTGATCAGCGTTGAAGACAGTCTGCGGCAAGACTTCCAGGTGCCCTTCGTCAGCCTGATTCTGCTGGGCGACAACCCGATGCCGGTGGGCCGTTGGGTGACGCATGCCGACGCGCAAACGGCCATCGGCGGCTTGCTCTCGGAAGACAAGAGCGTCAGCGGCAGCCTGCGTGAGCATGAACTGGACTTCCTGTTCGGTGAAGAACAGCGCAAGCAAATTGGCTCCACCGCCGTCGTCGCCATCAGCCACCAGGGCATCCACGGCGTTCTGGCCATCGCCAGCCGTGATCCGCAGCACTACAAGAGCTCGGTGGGCACGCTGTTCCTGAGTTACATCGCCGAAGTCATGGGCCGCGTGCTGCCACGGGTCAATAGCTCCCTGCGCTCGGTACGCTGACCATGGAACGACAACTGGGCGCTTACTGCGAACACCTGCGCAGTGAGCGGCAGGTGTCGCCGCACACACTGTACGCCTACCGCCGCGACCTCGACAAAGTGCTGGGCTGGTGTGTCAAACAGAACATCGACAGCTGGGCCGCGCTGGACATCCAGCGCCTGCGCAGCCTGATCGCTCGCCTGCATTCCCAAGGCCAATCATCCCGCAGTCTGGCGCGGCTGCTGTCGGCAGTGCGCGGGCTCTATCACTATCTGAACCGCGAAGGTCTGTGCGACCACGACCCGGCCAATGGCCTGGCACCGCCCAAGGGCGAACGTCGCCTGCCGAAGACCCTCGACACTGATCGCGCACTGCAACTGCTTGAGGGCGCGGTAGAGGATGATTTTCTGGCGCGTCGGGATCAGGCGATTCTGGAACTGTTCTATTCCTCTGGCCTGCGCCTCTCCGAACTGACCGGGCTCAATCTTGATCAGTTGGACCTGGCTGACGGCATGGTCCAGGTGCTCGGCAAGGGCAGCAAGACTCGACTGTTGCCAGTGGGCAAAAAGGCTCGCGAAGCGCTGGAGTTGTGGCTGCCGCTACGAGCCATGACCAACCCGGCGGACGACGCGGTGTTTGTCAGCCAGCAAGGCCGGCGCCTCGGCCCTCGGGCGATTCAGGTACGGGTCAAGGCCGCCGGCGAGCGCGAACTGGGGCAGAACCTGCACCCGCACATGTTGCGACACTCCTTCGCCAGCCATTTGCTGGAGTCCTCTCAGGACTTGCGCGCGGTGCAGGAGCTGCTCGGCCACTCGGACATCAAGACCACCCAGATCTATACCCACCTGGACTTCCAGCACCTGGCGACGGTCTACGACAGCGCCCATCCACGGGCCAAACGCATTAAAGGCGATGATTCATGACCATCCAATTGATCACCTTCGACCTCGACGACACCCTGTGGGACACCGCCCCGGTGATCGTCAGCGCCGAAGCCATATTGCGTGAATGGCTGACCGAGCATGCACCGAACCTGGGCGCGGTGCCGGTGGAGCATCTGTGGTCGATTCGCGAGCGAGTGCTGAGCAACGAACCGAGCCTCAAGCATCGCATCAGTGCCCTGCGTCGGCGGGTGTTGTTCCATGCGCTGGAAGAAGCCGGTTATGGACACACCGAAGCGTTCGATCTTGCTGATCAGGGTTTCGAAGTGTTTCTGCATGCGCGGCATCAGTTGGAGATCTTCCCGGAGGTGCAACCGACCCTGGAAATTCTGGCCAATCACTATGCGCTTGGCGTGGTGACCAACGGCAATGCCGATGTGCGTCGATTGGGGCTGGCGGATTACTTCAAGTTTGCCCTGTGCGCCGAAGACATCGGCATCGCCAAGCCCGATGCACGACTGTTTCATGAAGCGCTGCAGCGGGGCGGCGCGACCGCCGAAACCGCAGTGCATATCGGCGACCATCCCGGCGATGACATTGCCGGCGCCCAGCAGGCGGGGTTGCGGGCAATCTGGTTTAACCCGGCGGGCAAGGTGTGGGAAGCCGAGAAGGCGCCGGATGCCGAGATTCGGAGCCTGAACGAATTGCCGGGGTTGTTGGCGCGGTGGAACGCCCAACACTAATCCTGTGTAAGTACACAAATACACTGTGGGAGCGGGCTTGCTCGCGAAGGGGCCGCATCAGCCACCATTGATGTCGGCTGACACACCGCTTTCGCGAGCAAGCCCGCTCCCACATTGGATCGCGCCCTGCCCAAGACTTTTGTTCCACCCATGAAAAAGCCCGCAGCGACGGCGGGCTTTTTCAGCAAGCAAGAAGCAGGCGCTTAGATAGGCCGGCTGCCGTACTTGTTATCAGGCTTCTTGGGAGGATCGGCGACCACATTGGCCTCCACTTCCTGCACCTTGCCGCCCCGAGCCAGAAACTCTTCCATGGCCTTGGCCAGGGCGTCGCGTTCCTTGTTCTTGGCTTCGACGCTCGGCAGCTCATCGACCGATACCGCAGCCTTGGCCTTGCCTTTGGCAGTCGGAACGGGCGTATCACCGCCGTCATCTTCAGCGACGTCTTCTGCCGCCGCTTCAAGGCCTTCTTCGGTTTCGTCTTCGTCGCCTACTTCGAGGTCGTCGTTTTCCAGATCATCGTCGCTCATGTTCTACCTCATGACTTGCGAAAAGCAGATTAGTTATAGCCCAGCTTTGCCGTCTGTCGACGGCTGCCGGAAAAAAATCAACCACCGCTGGTAACCAGCGGTTTTCATGCCCCTTCACCGTGCACGGTGGCGAGGACTTTACGGGCACCGCCGTGATCACGGTGCTCGCCCAGATAAACACCTTGCCAGGTCCCCAACGCCAGTCGGCCTGCCGAGATCGGCAAACAGAGCTGACAGCCAAGTACACTGGCCTTGAAGTGCGCCGGGAGGTCGTCCAGGCCTTCGTCGTTATGCTCATAGCCGTCTGTTCCTTGTGGGATCAGACGATTGAAAAATCGTTCGAAGTCGCGACGTACCGCCGGATCGGCGTTCTCGTTGATGGTCAACGACGCCGAGGTATGCTGTAGCCACAAATGCAACAGACCGACCCGACACGCCTTGAGTTCAGGCAAGCCGGCGAGTAATTCATCCGTTACCAGATGAAAGCCCCGGGGCCGTGCCCGCAGGGTAATCAGAGTCTGTTGCCACATACAGTTCTCCGCACGTTCGGGGCGCATTCTAGCGCGCTCTGTGAAAAAACAAAGGCCCTAATATTCCTTCAATCGTGTAAGCCATTGGCCGTAGAAAAACGCCCGTCGCAAACGCGACTGAACGTGTCAGAAAAAACCTTTCAGCCCTTCCTCCACTGACAAATTCCAGACAAAAAAATGCCCGGCAAGCCGGGCAATTTTTTTATGCGCGTGCTTACAAGTTGTAGCCGCGTTCGTTGTGGAGCGCCAGATCGATGCCGACAGCTTCTTCTTCCTCGGTGACACGCAGACCCATGACGGCGTCCAGGACCTTAAGGATGATGAAAGTGACGATCGCGGTGTAGATCACCGTGAAGCCCACGCCTTTGCACTGAATCCAGACTTGTGCACCAATGTCGGTCACTGGGCCGAAGCCACCAAGGGCCGGTGCCGCGAACACACCGGTCAGGATCGCGCCGAGGATACCGCCAATTCCGTGCACACCGAAGGCATCCAGGGAATCGTCATAACCGAGTTTGCGTTTCAGGGTGGTGGCGCAGAAGAAGCACACCACGCCCGCCGCCAGACCGATCACCAGCGCGCCCATCGGGCCCACGGTGCCGGCTGCCGGAGTGATTGCAACCAGACCGGCCACAACACCCGAAGCGATACCCAGTGCGCTTGGTTTGCCGTGGGTGATCCACTCGGCAAACATCCAGCCCAGCGCCGCAGCAGCGGTGGCAATCTGGGTGACCAGCATCGCCATGCCGGCGGTGCCATTAGCGGCGGCAGCAGAACCGGCGTTGAAGCCGAACCAGCCGACCCACAGCATCGCGGCGCCCATCAGGGTGTAGCCGAGGTTATGCGGAGCCATCGGGGTGGTCGGGAAACCTTTACGCTTGCCCAACACCAGGCAGGCAATCAGACCGGCCACACCGGCGTTGATGTGCACCACGGTGCCGCCGGCGAAGTCGAGTACGCCCCAGTCCCACATCAGGCCGCCGTTGCCGGACCAGACCATGTGCGCAATCGGTGCGTAAACCAGGGTGAACCAGATGCCCATGAAGATCAGCATGGCGGAGAACTTCATCCGCTCGGCGAAAGCACCGACGATCAACGCTGGGGTGATGATGGCGAAAGTCATCTGGAAGGTAATGAAGACCGCCTCGGGGAACAACGCCGCGGGGCCGGTCAGGCTCGAAGGCGTGACACCGGCGAGGAATGCCTTGCCCATGCCGCCGAAGAACGAGTTGAAGTTGACGACGCCCTGCTCCATGCCGGTGGTGTCGAACGCAATGCTGTAGCCATAAATGACCCACAGAATGCTGATCAGACCGGTAATGGCGAAGCACTGCATCATCACGGAAAGAATGTTTTTCGAGCGAACCATGCCGCCGTAGAACAGCGCGAGACCGGGAATGGTCATGAACAGCACAAGGGCTGTCGAGGTCATCATCCAGGCGGTATCGCCGGAATTGAGGACTGGGGCCGCCACTTCGTCTGCCGCCATGGCCAGGCCGGGCATTACGAGGGACAACAGGGCTCCTAGCCCTGCGAATTTACGCAGAGTCATATTGTTTTCTCCTGGGGCGTTGGGTTTGTGGCGGCTTAGATTGCGTCGGTATCGGTTTCGCCGGTACGGATGCGAATCGCCTGTTCCAGATTGACCACGAAGATCTTGCCGTCACCGATCTTGCCGGTGTTGGCGGCCTTGGTTATCGCCTCGATAACCCGGTCCAGATCCTTGTCGTCAATGGCGACATCGATCTTCACCTTGGGCAGAAAATCGACCACGTACTCCGCGCCGCGGTACAGCTCGGTGTGACCCTTCTGCCGACCGAAGCCTTTGACCTCAGTAACGGTAATGCCCTGCACGCCGATCTCGGACAGCGACTCGCGCACGTCGTCCAGTTTGAACGGCTTGATGATGGCAGTGACTAGCTTCATGAAAACTCTCTCCCGAATTGGTGGACTTGCCCCAGGAAAACAAACCCGACTCAAGTCTAAGCGCAGTGCCTGGCTTTGTAACGCATCGTCGGCCTACCTGCCCGTCCGACGCCAGCGAACCACTCCGCACGAAACTTCCCCCGTTCCGCTTGGCGCACTGCATTCGTCACAGCGACTGCATCAGTGCATGGGTCACCAGCGACTAAGCAGAAAGCTTGCCATCTATCCAAAACCCATTGATTTCAAGTGCTTGGCCGCTGCCGCAGACCCTTTCGCTCAATTGACGCAACAGTTACGCACAACAACAGTGCGCGGCCGTCCACCCATATGCGCGAAAAGCGTGCATCGCAGTCGCCGAGATTGACTATAGACACTGCGTGATACACTGCCCGCCATTGTTGACAGGACATTTCCCATGCTCGCGCCCAAAGACTTCCTCGACGCCCTGAGCGGCACCGCCTCCCGCCTCTTCAGCGGCGACACCCCACTGCCGAAAAGCGAAATCGAAAGCCAGTTCAAGGCTCTGTTGCAGAGCGGCTTCAGCAAGCTAGACTTGGTGAGCCGGGAAGAGTTTGATAGCCAGATGGTTGTGCTCGCGCGGACCCGCGCACGGTTGGAGAGCCTTGAAGCGAAAGTGGCGGAGCTGGAAGCGAAGCTCAATCCACCGACCGAGTAACCCCGCCGATCCCCTTTGACAATGGGGTCTATGTGGGAGCGAGCCTGCTCGCGATAGAGTCACCACGATGTTCCAGCAGCCCCTCGTTGGAACGACCACCTCTGTAGGAGCTGCCGAAGGCTGCGATCTTTTGATCTTAAGCCCCGCAAACATCCCGGCAACTTCCTACAAAGATCAGCACCGCCGTCCGATTGCGCCGTGAAGCCCCGGTTCTTAAGCTCACTTCTGCTGAATGTTCAGCACTGGGTTTGGCGACCCGGAAGCTTAAGGCGCACAACGACCATCCGATGGCGGGTTTATTTCCGCCATATCGAGTCATGGCGGCTGTGCGTGGGAGATCTTCGGGTCTGCCGGGTTCCTTTTGCTCCGGTTCGCCAACCCGCGTACAGCTGCCACCCAATCGTTTGGCGACGGTTGACGGCAGCCCCTTTAGCAAAAGGAGCTGTATCAATGAATAGCGATGACACTTACCTGACCCCCCACATCTTCACCCGCCACAAACTCCACCTCCACGCCCTCCTCCTGGAAAACCAACCCTGGTTCAGCGCCCGCGACCTCGGTCGATTGCTCAGGCTCTTCCTCGACGAACGAGCACTACGCAAACTCGATCCCGACCAGCACCAGAATCTGCAGACACTCATCCACGGCACCGTCGAAAACACACTGCTGATCAGCGAATCCGGTGTCTACGCATTACTGGTCTACCACTACTGCCCCGAATACCGAGGCCTGCGCGAATGGCTGACCCACGACGTGGTGCCGGCGCTCAGAGACGCCCAACAACCCACCTCAACAGAGCGCCCGATCCTGAGCCTGCTGAATTGGCCGGAAATGTCGTTGAGTTTGCTGCACTGGAATAACCAGCCGTGGATTCGATTGCAGGATGTTCCGCAGATCCTGCCAGATCGAGAACAGCCACAGCATTCGGTCAATGCGCCGTGGTGGAAACGTGCGTCGCGAATACTTCAGGCATTCTGAACGACAAAAAAACCCCACGTTCGTAGCGTGGGGTTCGTTCAGGAGCAGAGGATCAAGCACAGTGCGGAAGACGCTCAACCTGATCCCGGATCGCAGCCCCTCGTTCGATCTCGGCTTTTCGCAAATCGTATGTCGATTGCAGGTTCAGCCAAAACTCGGGAGTCGTGTCCAGGCAGATAGATAGCCTTAGAGCCATATCGGCACTGACACCTCGACGCTGAAGCACGATGTCGTTCACCGTAGGCGTCGAAACGCTCAACGCTCTGGCCAAGGCCGCAGCCGTAAGGCTCAGAGGCTCCAGGTATTCCTCTTTGAGGATCTCGCCAGGATGAACCGGGCGCATACCATTCTTAGTCATTACTCACCTCAGTGATAATCGACGATTTCGACATTCTCTGGCCCGTTAAGACCCCAAACAAAGCAAATTCGCCATTGAGCGTTGATGCGGATGCTGTGCTGACCTTTTCGATCTCCTTCCAGCGCCTCCAATCGATTGCCTGGTGGTGATCGAAGGTCCATCAGCACGGCAGCAGCATCAAGCATCGTCAGCTTTCGTTCCACGACACTCAGAATGGCTGACCACATACGGGTCTTTCCGTTGCGAAACAGGTACTCGGTCTCAGAACACTTAAAGCTAACGATCATAATTTAAAGCTTAACGTTATGCATTAATCTTGAGTGTATAACCTGAATTCACTAATGCAAACGCGGTGTTGCGATTCTTGGCCCCCTCTCAAAACTTTAGGAAAAGGACTACCTGAGTCCTTCAGAAGGCTTTCGAAATCCAGCCGAGTCCTACAAAAACAAGCGCCAATTCCCATTGCATCAAAACCGTGTCTACCTCTTAAGCTAACTGACCCCAAAAAAAACCAATCTACGAATCCAAAAGGTCGCTATGAAATCTAAAAAACAAAAAGCCAAACTGATACTCGCCGCTGAATATCATGCTGAGGCACTCCGGTTAGCCGGGAGCGTATCGGCCAATCAACGCCGCTTTTTGGATGTCGCCGCTGCTCAGGGCAAAGAACTTGAACCGAGTGGCTGGCTTGCAGGTACGAGCCTGACGAAGCTCCCGAATTAGCTCACCAACACTCGCAACATCCTGCGAAAGTTTCCTTCCCTTGCCGCCACGCTAAACCCTCACTCCCCGGCTACCCTTCAAAAAACCGCAGGAAGCGGTTCCCGTACAGCTCAAGGAACGACCATGTCCCTCTCCATCGTCCACAGCCGCGCCCAGGTCGGTGTGGAAGCGCCCGCCGTCACCGTAGAAGTCCATCTGGCCAACGGCTTGCCGTCGCTGACCATGGTCGGGCTGCCCGAAGCCGCCGTGAAGGAAAGCAAGGACCGAGTACGCAGCGCGATCATCAATTCAGGGCTGCAATTTCCGGCGCGACGCATCACCTTGAATCTCGCCCCTGCCGATCTGCCAAAGGACGGCGGGCGGTTCGATCTGGCGATTGCCTTGGGGATTCTGTCGGCCAGTGTGCAAGTGCCAACGTTGACGCTGGATGACGTCGAGTGCCTGGGAGAGTTGGCACTGTCGGGGGCGGTGCGGGCGGTTCGGGGTGTGTTGCCGGCGGCGCTGGCAGCGCGCAAGGCCGGGCGCACGCTGGTGGTGCCGCGAGCGAATGCCGAGGAGGCCTGCCTGGCTTCGGGATTGAAAGTGATTGCGGTGGATCATTTGCTGGAGGCGGTCGCGCATTTCAATGGCCACACGCCCATCGAACCCTACGCTTCCAATGGCTTGCTCTACGCCAGCAAACCCTACCCCGATTTGAATGAAGTGCAGGGGCAACTCGCGGCCAAACGCGCCTTGCTGATTGCAGCGGCGGGAGCTCATAACTTGCTGTTCAGCGGACCGCCGGGGACGGGGAAAACGTTATTGGCGAGTCGTCTGCCGGGGCTGCTACCGCCATTGATCGAGAGTGAGGCGTTGGAAGTGGCGGCGATTCAATCGGTCGCCAGTTGCGTGCCGTTGAGTCATTGGCCACAGCGCCCCTTCCGACAGCCACACCACTCCGCTTCAGGACCAGCACTGGTGGGCGGTGGCTCGAAACCACAACCGGGCGAAATCACCCTCGCTCACCATGGCGTGCTCTTCCTCGATGAACTCCCGGAATTTGATCGCAAGGTGTTGGAGGTACTGAGAGAGCCACTGGAATCCGGCCACATCGTGATTTCCCGCGCCAAGGACCGCGTGCGCTTTCCGGCGCGCTTTCAACTGGTCGCCGCGATGAATCCCTGCCCCTGTGGATATCTTGGCGAGCCGAGCGGCCGTTGCACCTGTACACCGGACATGGTTCAGCGCTATCGCAACAAATTGTCCGGGCCCTTGCTGGACCGCATCGACCTGCATTTGACCGTAGCCCGGGAAAGCACGGCACTGAACCCGATCAAGGCCGGTGACGACACGGCCAGCGCTTCTGCCCTGGTCGCCCAGGCCAGGGAGCGTCAGCAACAGCGTCAGGGCTGCGCCAACGCCTTTCTCGACCTGCCAGGGCTACGCCAGCATTGCGCGTTATCCAAAGCAGATGAAGGTTGGCTGGAAAGCGCCTGCGAGCGACTAACTCTTTCGCTTCGTGCGGCTCACCGCCTACTGAAAGTCGCCCGTACCCTGGCGGATCTGGAACAAGTAGACGCTATCGGTCGCAGCCACGTAGCCGAAGCACTGCAATATCGGCCATCAGCACCCAGCTAGAGACGCAACAGGTTGGCATCGGATGCACCCATTCGTCCCAGGCGTCTTGCCGCGCGCCTGGTTTTTCGCCCAATGATGACATCAGCCTGGCAATAGCCCGGAGTAACAGGGTTAACGATAGACAGGATGACGGCGGCAGAGCTCCACCACCTGTTCACGCACGTGGCGCCCGACCCTCTCGCTGTCGCCGTTTTCCAGGGCGTCCAGTACGTCGCACAACCAGCCCGCCAATTGTTCACATTCGATCACGCCGAAACCACGGGTGGTGATGGCCGGGGTACCGATGCGCAGCCCGGAGGTCACGAACGGTGAGCGCGGGTCGTTGGGCACCGAGTTCTTGTTAGCGGTGATGTAGGCATTGCTCAGGGCCGCATCGGCTTCCTTGCCGGTATAGGGCCTGTCGGACAGGTCGATTAGCATCATGTGGTTATCGGTGCCACCGGAGACGATCTTGTAACCCCGCTCTTGCAGCACGGCCGCCATGGCCCGGGCGTTGATCACCACCCGTGCCTGATAGGTTTTGAACTCGGGCCTCAGTGCTTCCCTGAAAGCGACGGCCTTGGCGGCGATCTGGTGCATCAATGGGCCGCCCTGGACACCCGGGAATACCGCAGAATCGAGCTTTTTGTAGAATGCTTCATCTTGCCCCTTGGACAAAATCAAGCCACCCCGTGGGCCCCGCAGGGTCTTGTGTGTAGTGCTGGTGACCACATGGGCATGCGGCAATGGGTCCGGGTATTCTCCCGCGGCGACCAACCCTGCGACGTGGGCCATGTCGACCCAGAAAATGGCCCCAACCTTGTCGGCAATGGCCCGCATGCGCGCCCAGTCTTTGTACCGGGAGTAGGCAGAAAAACCACCAATCAGCATCTTCGGCCGGGTTTCCAGGGCGATACGTTCCATCTCGTCGTAGTCGAGAAAGCCCGTCTCCGGGTCAAGGCCATAAGGAACGATCTTGTAATGACGGCCCGAGAAGTTTGAAGGGTTACCATGGGTCAGGTGTCCACCTTGAGCCAGGTTCATGCCCATCACCGTATCGCCGGGATTGATCAATGCCAGGAATACCGCGGCGTTCGCCTGGGCACCCGCATGTGGCTGCACGTTGGCATAGTCGCAGCTGAACAGGGCCTTGACCCGTTCGATGGCCAGACGCTCGGCCACATCGACATACTCACAGCCGCTGTAGTAGCGCTTGCCTGGATAGCCTTCGGCGTATTTATTGGTGAGCACGGTGCTCTGGATTTTCATCACCAGAGGGCTGGCGTAGTTTTCGGAAGCGATCAGTTCGACGTGGTCTTCCTGACGATGTTCTTCGTTATGAATCGCCTCACACAGCTCGGCGTCGAATGCTTTAAGGGTCAGCGTTGAGTCGTACATCGGATTGGCTTCCTGTAGAGCTGGATCAAGATGTTAAGGGGAATGTCAGCGACGACTACTCATCACTTCCCGGGCGGGCATCCGCGGTCGGCCAGTAGTAGGCATCCGGCATGGCACGTGCGCCGAAGATGGCCTGACCAACACGCACCACGGTGGCCCCCTCTTCAATGGCGACTTCGAAATCACCGGACATGCCCATGGACAGTTCCTCCAGCCCGACGCCCGCCGGGGCGCGCTGGCGCAAGCGCTCGCGCAGTTCGCGCAGCCGTACAAAGCAAGGGCGGACACGGAGCACGTCGGCCGAAAACAGCGCCAGTGTCATCAACCCACGCACCCGTAACGCCGGGAACGCCGGCAGGGCGGACAAAAAGTCCGCGACGGCTTCGGGCGCCAAGCCGTATTTGCTGGCTTCGCCGGAGGTATTGACCTGAACGAACACATCCAGCTGGCGCCCCTCGATGTGCAGGCGACGATCCAGGGCCTCGGCCACTCGCAGGCTGTCCAGCGCCTGAAACTCACTGGCAAAACGCGCCACCTGCTTGGCCTTATTGGTTTGCAGGTGGCCGATAACCGACCACTGCAAGTCGGCCAGATCGGCCATGGCCTGCGATTTGCGCTGCGCTTCCTGCACTTTGTTCTCACCCAGTAGCCGGCAGCCGGCAGCGTAGGCCAGACGCAGATGAGCTTCGTCAAAGGTTTTACTGACCGGCAGCAGGCGCACACTCGCCGGATCACGTCCAACCCGCTGACAGGCGTTAGCGATCCGCTGCTGCACGGCTGCCAGGTTGCGGCGAAAGTCCTCGACGCTGGTGGCCTGTGGGTAACGGCCATGACGCTCGTGCAGGGTGACGGTTTTTTCCAATTGATCAAACATCAGTGGGTGGCTCCTTTGGTCGTCACAACAGCGTCGGCAGCCGGAATGACCATCGTCTCGCGACGCGGTAAGCGGCCATTGAGTAAGGCGTAAGCCGCCAGACCGATCAGCAATCCCCAGAACGCCCCACCAATCCCCAGCAAGGTGATGTTCGCGGCGGACGCCAGAAAGGTGATCAGCGAGGCTTCGCGGGTTTTGACGTCAGCCATGGCGCTGGCCAGGCTCGCGCCGATAGTGCCGAGCAGGGCCAGCCCGGCCAGCGTCGTAATGAAGGTGGCCGGTAACGCCATGAACACTGCAGCGAGGGTCACCCCGAAAATCCCTACGAGGATGTAGAACAGTCCCGCAGCAACCCCGGCGATCCAGCGCTTGGGCGGATCCTCCGAGGCTTCTTTGCCGGTGCAGATGGCCGCCGTGATGGCCGCGATATTGAAGGCGTGAGAACCGAAGGGCGCCATTAGCAAGGAGCCCAGCCCTGTGACAGTCAGGATAGGATTAGCGCTGGTGCTGAAGCCATCGTTGCGCAGCACCAGCATGCCCGGCATGTACTGGCCGGTGAGCGTGATCAGGAACAGCGGCAGTGCCACACTGAGCAGTGCATTGATCGAAAACTCAGGCTGGGTGAATACCGGTGCCGCGAATTGCAGCGCCAGCCCCGACAGTTCTACACGGCCCTGCGTCAGAAGAAACGCCAGCCCCAGCACCAGAATGCCCACCACCGCGTAGCGCGCGGTAAAGCGCTTGAGCACAACGTAAGCGGCAATCAGCAACCCGACCAACACTGGGTCAAGACTCATGCCACCAAACGCGCCGATTCCGAACTGCAGCAAGATACCGGCCAGCAGGCCCCCAGCCACACCCGACGGAATCAGGCGGATGAGTTTTTCGAAGCAACCGGACAAACCCAGCAGCACGAAGGCGGCGGCCGAAATAATGTACGCACCCACCGCCTCGGCGTAAGGCGTGGTGGACAGCGCGACGACCAGAAAAGCCGCCGCGGGTGTCGACCAGGCGGTAATGATCGGCTCACGGCTCACCCAACTCAGAAACAGCCCGGTAATGCCCACGCCAATCGACACCGACCATACCCACGACGCCGTCAGCTCTGGGCTGAGCCCGGCCACTTTGGCGGCCTGAAAGATCAGGATGAAAGTGCCGCCATAGTTGACGATGACTGAAATCAGCCCGGCGACAATCGGATGCAGAAGGTCCCGTAGACGCAGGGGCGATGGCAATGCTGAAGACGACATGATGGCTTTGCTCCTTGCAAAACGAGGTGCCTGTCCCGGATAAGGGCGGATTTATAACGTTGAAATGGCATGCTTTGCCCCTACACTTTCTCGCAGAAGGCCAGACCACTACCAGACCGCTTGCTGTGACTGAAAGCGATCCCTGCCTCAGCCCGCGGGCAAAATTCTTCATGAAGTCGCTCAATGCATCGACCGATCACCGAGCGCAAAGGCAGTGACGAGGGGCGGATTCTACGGATAGACTGGCCTGCCTTTGCAGGCCAATTTACTAAGATCAGGCAGACCGCATGGCGAAAACGTTCGAGCTGGAAACGCTGAAAATGCGCCTCAACGATGTTGAGTTTCAGCTGTTGAATCTGCATCAGCGGATTCAGCGCGCACTGCGTGCATTGATCCTCGATGGCGCCCTTGCCCCAGGCTTGAAGCTGCCCGCGAGCCGGGTCCTGGCCAAGTCACTCGGGATTGCCCGCGACACCGTTGAAAACGCCTACGTGCAACTGCACCGCGACGGTTTTATCGTGCGGCGCGAAGGGGCTGGCAGTTATGTCTGTGAAACGCTGGGCACCGAATTGCGCGGCGCAGCGCGCCGACGCATCAAGGCGCAGGAAGTCAAAAGCAGTCAGGCGGCACCGGGGGCGGGATTGAGCCAGCGCGGGCGGATGATCTTCGACAGTGGCGGCGTGAACGATCAGCAGGTAATCAAGGCATTCGCGACCGGCCTGCCGGAAACCCGCACCTTCCCCACCGATGTCTGGGAGCGCCTGCAACGCCAAGTGATGAAGGACTATCGCGCCAACGTGTTATTGCACGGCGATCCGCAAGGCGCCGAGCCGCTGCGCAAGGCCATCGCCACCTACTTGAACCTCGAGCGCGGGGCCAAATGCTCCCCCGACCAGATCATGGTATTGAGCAGCACTCGCCAGGCTCTTTTTCTGTGTGCGCAGTTGCTGGTGGACGTCGGCAAACCGATCCTGCTGGAAAACCCGGGTTACTATGGCGCCAAGAAAGCCTTTGAAACCGCCGAGACCAACGTTCTTCCCATCGATGTCGACGAACTGGGCATACGCACCGACCTGCTTTACGCCGACCGCAGCGGCGCCAATTGCGTTTATGTCACGCCTTCTCATCAATACCCCACCGGCGCGACCTTGCCGCTGGAGCGTCGTCTTGAGTTGATCAACTGGGCAGCGGAGAAGGGCAAATGGGTCATCGAAGATGATTACGACAGCGAGTTTCACTACGACGGGCAACCGACCGCCTGCGTACAGGGCCTGGACAAGTATCAGCGTACGCTCTATATCGGCACCTTCAGCAAGACCCTCTACCCCGGTTTGCGAATGGGTTACATGGTACTCCCCCACGAGCTGATCAAGGCTTTCACCTACGCCCGCAGCATGATTGACGGCCATACACCACAAATCCTGCAACTGACCCTGGCGCGCTTTATGGAAGACGGCCATTACAACGCCCACGTCCGAGCCATGCGCAAGCTGTATGCCGGACGCCGCTCCATCATGCTCGACACGATCGGTAAGCACTTGGACGGCATCGTTACCGCCTTGCGCCCTCCTGGCGGGCTACAAATTCCCTGCCTGCTGCACGATGGCTGGTCTGAAGAAAAAACCATCCGCCAAGCAGCCAGCGCGGGCGTTCAGCTTTCCGGTCTGAGCCGGTTGTACGCCGGCGAGGAGAAGAAACAAGGCTGGTTATTGGGTTACTCGTCGCTGACCGCTTATGAAATCGAAGCGGCCATGCTGCGCCTGGCCAATGCACTGAAAACCCGGTAGGGCATTTTGGGAGGGCTCGCGCGATTCCCGTCACTGCTGACCAAATCTGGCTGGAAACGGCGCGTGAACGGCTGACCTTGTCGCTGAGGTCAGCCCATCGACTGCTCAAAGTGGCGCGCACCCTGGCGGACCTTGAGCAAGTCGATGGAATTACCCGCGAGCACTTGGCCGAGGCACTGCAATACCGGCCGAGCACAAATTAGCAGGCATCACCCCTTGGTGAGATCAACCAACGGCGTCTGCCGCACCTCAGTCTCCCGCCCACCCTGAATCTCGCTCACCCGCTTCAACGCCTTATCCACAGCCGCCTTATCCGCCAACAAGCTGTAGCTGATCCCGAACTGCTTCTGTTCCTTCGGCCCAATCGTCGGCACCAGGTTCAGTGGCCGCTGATACCGGCGGTTATAGGAAAAACTCGTCCCCGGCTCCAGCCCTGTGACATAGCCCTGCCCCTGGGTATCGGTGTTCTTCCACAGGGAGAACACGGGCAGTGTTTGAGTGTTGAAGCCGACCGAAACGCCCAAGCTGCCGGCCTTGTTATGCAGCACGGTCAACGTATCGCCCTTGGCATCGGCATACGGCACCACGTTGTAGACCGTTTCGTCGTAGTCCTTGGTCGGTGCGCGGTAAGTTTGCCAGTCGGGCAGATCGCCCTTGGCCTTGTCGTTGAACGGCGACACTTGTTTCACCGGCGCGGCGAAGCGAGCGCCCTGTTCCAGGAATGGGGTGCTGAAGTTGCTGTGATACAGCGCCTGGTATTCCTTCGGATAGTCGCCGTTGTTGGTCAGGGTGTCGTTGAGGGCGAACGCTACGCTGCCGGGTTCGGTAACCAGTTCGGTTGCGACGGAGAAGTCGACTTTCTTGAATGCCTGCTCTTTCAGCTCGCCGCGCAGAGTGATGGCGTACGGCGGTTTTTCGTCGATGTGCAGGGTAACTTTGTTCGCAGGGATATTAGCGGCGCGACCGTGCAGGGTCAGCAGTTCGCCGTTGTCCATACCGGGATGACCGACCCATTCGTAGCCACAGCGGGTGACCAGCTCATTGAAACCTTCCAGCCAGCCCAGGCCACCACGGCCGTTGAGTTCGATGAAGGATGGATTGACCACTTCCTTGACCGGCGAATCCCAGCCCATGCGCATATCGCCGACCGAGGCCTGCAGGACGTTCATGCCGCGAGTCGGTACCACCGAAAGTTTCATCGTGCCGTTATCGATATCGACGATGCTGACGCCTTCCTGCCGGCCGCCATGCAAGGTGCGCAGGGTCACACTGAAGGGTTTGTCGGTTTTTACGCCGAGTTGCTGGCTGGTGATTTGCCAGTTCTGGGCGGCTTTGTCGGTGTCGAGCAGGACGTAGTCCCAGGCCATGGCTTGGGAGGCAGCGGACAGTGCGCTGAGGGCAACGAAGAGTTTGAGCGGGGTCATGGCAGCAGCCTTTCTTGGAGTTGTGCCAATTTTATAGACTTGAAGAAACGTTTCAGCAAGCATAAAAATCGAGACACTGGTGCTAAATGCCAAGGAAGACTACTAGTGAGTAATTGATACACAGCATTGAGACAAATCGGGAATTGGGTCGATCCCTTCGCGAGCAAGCCCGCTCCCATTTTGATCTCGGGTGTTCACACATACTGTGTTCACCGCAGATCTACTGTGGGAGCGGGCTTGCTCGCGAAGACTATTTCAGAGGCGACTCAACGAAACCGGTCAACCTCATGCCGCAAATCCGCCGCCAGCTTCTCCAGCTCTTTGGCCGTCACAGCCAGGTTCGACACCACTTCGCGCTGTTCACTGTTCGCCAAAGCGATGCTTTGCAGATTGCTGCTGAGCAAGGTCGCGGTACTGCTTTGTTCCTGGGTCGCGGTGGTGATGGCGGCGAATTGCTGACCGGCCGATCGGCTTTGTTCATCGATCCGCGCCAGTGCCGAGGCGACGTTGGCGTTGCGCGACAGGCCTTCCTGCATCAGCACGTTGCCTTGCTCCATGGTGCTGATGGCGTTGCCGGTTTCCTGCTGGATGCTTTGAATCATCCCGGAGATTTCGTCGGTGGCTTGGCGGGTGCGTGAGGCCAGGTTGCGCACCTCATCGGCCACCACCGCAAACCCACGACCTTGTTCACCGGCGCGGGCGGCTTCGATGGCGGCGTTGAGCGCCAGCAGGTTGGTTTGTTCGGCGATCGAAGTAATCACCCCAACAATGCCGCCGATTTCCTGGGAGCGCTGCCCCAAGGTATTGATCACCGTCGCGGTGCTGTTCAGCGCACCGGCGATTTGCTCCAGGGATGAGGACGCTTCGTCCATCGACGTACGACCGATCTGGGTTTGCTGTGCGTTTTCCTGCGCCAAACGCTGGGTGTTGCCCATGTTGTCGGCGATGTTCAGCGAGGTGGCGCTGAATTCTTCTACGGCGCCGGCCATGCTGGTGATTTCGCCGGACTGCTGCTCCATCCCTTCATAGGCGCCACCGGACAAACCGGACAACGCCTGGGCACGGCTGTTGACCTCTCCCGAGGCCTTGCGGATGTGCTCGACCATGGTCGACAGGGCCTGGCTCATCTGATTGAAGGCGCGGGCAAGTTGGCCGATTTCGTCATTGCTCGACACGTTGAGGCGAACACTCAAATCACCAGCGCCCAAGGCTTCGGCCTGACGCACCAGATTACCCAGCGGGGCCAGTTTGCTGCGCAGCAACCAGACCGCCGCACCGACCGCCAGCAACATCGCCAGCAAACTGCCGATCGCCAATTGAATGCCGACGCTCCAGGTCACGGCGCGGATTTCGGTTTTCGGCATGCTCGCCACCACCGACCACGGCCCGCCTTCGAACGGCACGGCAACACTGTAAAAGTCTTGCGACTTGTCGCTCCAGAAGTCGCCTTTGCCCGGTGTCTTGGCCAGACCGAAGATGCTCGGGACCGCTTGATCCAGCGCTTCTACACCGGCAATCGGCACCAGCCATTTGCCTTGTTCATCCAGCAACGCCAGGGAACCGGTCTGGCCGATGCGGAAGCGTTTGAGGTTGGCGAACTGCGCGTTCTGCGCGTCGGTGTAATCGAATCCTACGTACAGCACGGCAATGATCTTACCGCTGCTGTCGCGTACGGGAGTGTACTGCGACATGTAGAAGCGTTCGAAAAGCAAAGCTCGACCCACGTAGCTCTGCCCCGCCATCAAACGGGCGTAAGCCGGGTTCGCGTGGTCGAGCAGAGTGCCAATGGCGCGGCTGCCGTCTTGTTTGGTGACATTCGTGCTGACCCGAATGAACTCTTCACCGCTGCGCACGAACACGGTCGCGACACCTGCAGTCATCTGCTTGAATTCGTCGACTTCCGCGAAGTTGTTGTTCAACACTTCACTGCCCAAGTGCAGGCCCGGGGTCTGCACACCCGCCACTGTCACCGGCTCATCCGGATGCACGCTCAAACCGGCGCTGAAGCGCTTCTCGAACAGGCCGGCCAAGCGCTGGGTGCTTTCACGCAGGGTGCCGTGAAAGGTGCTCAGCTGATCGGCAAGCAAGCGGGCCTCACTGGCCAGATGCTCTTCGCGGGTGGCAAGGTTGGCGGTGTCCAGCGAGCGCAGGGCGAATACTGTACTGCCACTGATGACAATCGCCAGAATCACGGCAAGCGCAAGACCCAGCTGTGAGGCAATCCGAGCACGAGGTTGAGACATGACAGCTCCTGACCCAGTGGCCGGATCATTTTGATCGCATCGCACACTCGGCAAAATTTCTGATTGTGGGGAAAACATGGAACCTGCACGACGGTGCCATCAGCAGATTTTCGGCGGCAAAGCTGAATACTTGAGTAATTAACGGGGATATGGCTCAAGGCCGCCATTGCAGCGGCTCCATCGATTCACCCCAGGCGTTCGACATCCGGTAATTCCATGGCCCGGACTTCGCCTTGCAGGAAATCGCTGAGGCGGCGCAAACGCTCACCGCCGGGGCGGGTTTTCGGCCAGACCAGGTAATAATTCTCACCACTGGCGACGGCCGTCGGCCACGGCAAACTCAGACGTCCCTGCGCAACATCCTCCGCCACCATCAGCAAATCGCCCATGGACACGCCGTAACCCCGGGCAGCAGCAATCATGCCCAGCTCCAGCGTGTCGAAGACCTGCCCGCCCTTGAGCGAGACTTGATCGGTCAGGCCCATGCGCTCCAGCCAGTTGCGCCAGTCGCGACGGTCCGGCGTCGGGTGCAACAGCTCGGTACTGGCCAGGCGCGCAACGTCCCACGGTTGATCCTTCAGAAGATTCGGCGCGCCTACCGGAATCAGCTCTTCGGGGAACAGGAAAGTCGCCTCCCAGTCCGGTGGAAAATGCCCGTTGCTGAGGATGACGGCGCAATCGAAGGGTTCGTGGTTGAAGTCCACCCTATCGATGTCCATCCAGGCGCTGGTCAATTGCACCTCGTTTCCCGGTCGCAAGTGCCGAAAACGACTGAGCCGCGCCAACAGCCAGCGCATGGTCAGGGTCGACGGGGCTTTCATGCGCAAGATGTCGTCCTCGGCACGCAACGTATTGCAGGCCCGTTCGAGGGCGGTGAAGCCTTCGCGAATGCCGGGCAGGATCAGCCGCGCCGATTCAGTCAGTTGCAGGTTGCGCCCGCTGCGATGAAACAGCCGACAGGCGAAATGCTCTTCGAGCGTACGAATGTGCCGACTGACCGCACTTTGCGTGATCGACAGTTCTTCGGCGGCGCGGGTAAACGAGCTATGCCGCGCCGCCGCTTCGAATGCTCGAAGGGCATACAAGGGAGGAAGACGACGAGACATCAGGAAAGCTCCTATAGCGCGATTGCACCAACTTATCAGAAACTCCCCAGCATGAGTTTTAATCATGCCACCCATCCTTTTTATCCCTTTGTGAAAACCCCGCAGAGCGCCGAGAATCGACGCTTCCTGTTATCTCTGACACTCGAGCGTGATGATCATGCAGCATCCAGCGCGTATTGAACTCTGGGCCATCCTGCGGCTGGCGGGGCCGTTGATTGCCTCGCAGTTGGCGCACATGTTGATGGTTCTCACCGACACATTGATGATGGCGCGCCTGAGCCCCGAAGCACTGGCCGGTGGCGGTCTGGGTGCGGCGACGTATTCGTTCGTGTCGATTTTCTGCATCGGCGTGATCGCCGCCGTCGGCACCTTGGTGGCGATCCGTCAGGGCGCGGGCGACATCATTGGCGCCGCGCGGCTGACCCAGGCCGGGTTGTGGCTGGCATGGTTGATGGCGCTGGTGGCGGGCTTGCTGCTGTGGAACCTGAAACCGGTGTTGCTGCTGTTCGGTCAGACCGAAACCAACGTCCAGGCTGCCGGCCAGTTTCTGTTGATTCTGCCGTTCGCCCTGCCCGGTTATCTGAGCTTCATGGCGCTGCGCGGCTTCACCAGCGCCATCGGCCGGGCGACGCCGGTGATGGTCATCAGCCTCGCCGGCACCGTGGCCAACTTCCTGCTCAACTATGCGTTGATCACCGGCATGTTCGGCCTACCAAAAATGGGCCTGGTGGGCATCGGCCTGGTCACGGCGATCGTTGCGAACCTCATGGCGCTGGCGCTCGCGCTGCACATTCGTCGGCATCCGGCTTACAACGCCTATCCGTTGCGTCAGGGTCTGTCGCGGCCCAACCGTCAGTACTTGAAGGAGTTGTGGCGCCTGGGCCTGCCGATTGGCGGCACCTATGCGGTGGAAGTCGGCCTGTTCGCCTTCGCCGCGCTGTGCATGGGCACCATGGGCAGTACGCAACTGGCGGCGCACCAGATCGCCCTGCAAATCGTCTCGGTGGCGTTCATGATTCCGGCGGGGCTTTCCTACGCGATCACCATGCGCATCGGCCAGCATTACGGCGCCGGGCAATTGCTCGATGCGCGACTGGCCGGACGGGTCGGGATCGCCTTCGGCGCTGCGTCGATGCTGGGGTTTGCCATGGTCTTCTGGCTGCTGCCGCATCAGTTGATCGGCTTATTCCTGGACCACAACGACCCGGCGTTCCGCGAAGTCATCAACCTGGCTGTGAGCCTGCTGGCAGTAGCGGCGTGGTTCGAGCTGTTCGACGGCACGCAAACCATCGCCATGGGCTGCATCCGCGGGCTCAAGGATGCCAAGACCACGTTCCTGGTGGGTTTGGGTTGCTATTGGCTGATCGGCGCACCGGCCGCCTGGTGGATGGCCTTCCATTTGAATTGGGGGCCAACGGGGGTCTGGTGGGGTCTGGCACTGGGGCTGGCGTGTGCGGCGGTGAGCCTGACGCTGGCGTTTGAGTGGAAGATGAAGCGGATGATTCGGCGGGAACCGACGTCAGAGCAGAATTTCCAGGTCGCTCAGCCTGACTGAGATCCCCTGTGGGAGCGGGCTTGCTCGCGAAAGCGGTGTGTCAGTCGACATCTACGGTGACTGATACACCGCTTTCGCGAGCAAGCCCGCTCCCACATTTGTCCGAGTTTAAACCACGACTTCCAGTGCAGGCTGCTGACTGCTGCCAAAGGTCAAATACTCAACCAGTTCTGCCAACGGCAACGGCTTGCTGATCAGATACCCCTGCACCTGATCGCAACCAAAGCCGCGCAACAAATCCAGCTGCTCCGCTGTTTCCACTCCTTCGGCAACCACTTCGAGGTTGAGGTTGTGCGCCAGGTTGATCATCGCGTGGACCAGCTTGCGATTCTCTTCCCGTTCTTCCATGCCGCCGACAAAGCTCTTATCGACCTTCAACAACGCAATCGGCAGGCTGTTGAGGTGCACGAACGAAGAGAACCCGGTGCCGAAATCGTCCAGCGAGAAGCGCACGCCCAAACGTCCGAGAGCGTCCATGGTCTGCTTGACCAGATCGCTGCGACGCATCACCGCGGTTTCGGTCAGTTCGAATTCCAGCCATTGCGCCTCGACGCCTCGCTCGGCAATCAGCCGGCTCAGGGTCGACAGCAACTGGCTGTCCTGAAACTGCCGGAACGACAGGTTGATTGCCATATGCAGCGCTGGCAGACCTCGTTCGCGTAACGCCTGCATGTCTCGCAAGGCCCGGGAAATCACCCAGTAACCCAACGGCACGATCAAGCCGCTTTGCTCGGCCAGCGGCACGAATTCGCTGGGGGGCAGCAAGCCGCGTTCGCCATGACGCCAGCGCACCAACGCTTCGAGGCCGACAATCTGGCCGTCCTCAAGGTTCAGGCGCGGCTGGTAATGCAATTCCAGCTCATCGCGACGCAAGGCCCGGCGCAGCTCGCTTTCGAGGTCGGCGATGCTGCGGGCATTGCGATTGATCCGTTCGTTGAAGATGTGAAAGGTGCAGCCCTGAGTGCTCTTGGCCTGCTGCATGGCGATGTGCGCGTGCCACATCAACGGGTCGGGGCCGGCCTGCGCTCGTGCGTGAGCGATGCCAAGGCTGGAACCGATCAACAGGCTTTCGCCGTCGACCCAATAGGGTTCGGACAGGGCTTCGGTAATGCGTTCGGCCATCCATTCGGCGCGCTGAGGGGCGCGGCGGGTGTCGATCAGCAGGGCGAATTCATCGCTGCCCAGCCGCGCCAGTTGATCGCTGGCCTCCAGTTGGCTTTTCAGCCGCGAGACCACTTGCAGGATCAACCGATCGCCGGCCTGGTGGCCGAGGGCGTCGTTGGCGTGTCGGAAGTTGTCGAGGTCGAGGTGACCGAGGGCCAGGCCGCGACCTTCGTTTTCGGCCAGACGCGCCGCCAGCAAGGTCTGGAAACCCTGACGGTTGGCGATACCGGTCAACGGGTCCTGCTCGGCCAGGCGCTGCAAAGTGTTTTCCAGCACGCCGCGCTCACGCACATGGCGCAGGCAGCGGCGCAACATGCCGGGATCCAGCAGATTGCGCACCAGCCAGTCGCTCACACCGTCGGGCGGCGCCAGCGGCTCGTGTTCGAGCAGCAACACCGTCGGCAGATTGCAACGGCCGGGTGCCGGCTGGAGAGCAGGAATCGTCAACAACACCGCGCTGCGGTTGTCATCAAACAGGTTGCTGACCGACTCCCAGCTCGGCGCGCTGAGCAGCACAGCCGAACTCCCCATCGGAGCCAGACACTCGCGCAACAACGCTGCCCACGCCGGCTCTTCGGCCAGTAGCAGCAAACGCAAGGGTTCGACAGGCGTAGACAAGCTAGCTCCCTAGACTCTGCAAAGATGTAGGCGGCGGGCATTATGCCGCGCAGATAACCAATGACAACATGACATCGGTTATCAAACACGACTTTGGCGTATTGAATACGAACATTAGACGCAAATTCACTGCGCATCCTGCGTGAAAGTAGCAAAACCGGCAAATAGAGATAGCGTGTTGGGTCACAAGTCGGAGAGAGCAGCACAATTCGCTGAGCCTGTTAAAATGCCGGCCCATTTCGCTAATGACTCCCTGATTTCGTATGTCCCGACTCAATCCCCGGCAGCAAGAAGCCGTGAGCTACGTCGGCGGCCCTCTTTTGGTGCTCGCCGGCGCAGGCTCCGGCAAGACCAGCGTGATCACTCGCAAAATTGCGCATCTGATCCAGAGCTGTGGCATCCGCGCCCAATACATTGTCGCCATGACCTTTACCAACAAGGCCGCGCGCGAGATGAAGGAACGGGTCGGCACCCTGCTCAAAGGTGGCGAAGGCCGCGGCCTGACGGTCTGCACCTTCCACAACCTGGGCCTGAACATCATCCGCAAGGAACACGTGCGGCTAGGCTACAAACCGGGCTTCTCGATCTTCGACGAGACCGACGTCAAAGCCCTGATGACCGACATCATGCAGAAGGAATACTCGGGCGACGACGGCGTCGACGAGATCAAGAACATGATCGGCTCGTGGAAAAACGACCTGATCCTGCCGCCTGAAGCCCTGGAAAACGCCCGTAATCCCAAGGAACAGACCGCTGCCATCGTCTACACCCACTACCAGCGCACGCTCAAGGCGTTCAACGCGGTGGACTTCGACGACCTGATCCTGCTGCCGGTAAAACTGTTCCAGGAACACGACGATATCCTGGAAAAATGGCAGAACAAGGTCCGCTACCTGTTGGTGGACGAATACCAGGACACCAACGCCAGCCAGTATTTGCTGGTGAAACTGCTGATCGGCAAACGCAACCAGTTCACCGTGGTGGGCGACGACGACCAGTCGATCTACGCCTGGCGCGGCGCCCGTCCGGAAAACCTGATGCTGCTCAAGGACGATTACCCGTCCCTGAAAGTGGTGATGCTCGAGCAAAACTACCGCTCCACCAGCCGTATCTTGCGCTGCGCCAACGTGCTGATCTCCAATAACCCGCACGAGTTCGAAAAACAGCTGTGGAGTGAGATGGGCCACGGCGACGAAATCCGCGTGATCCGTTGCCGCAACGAAGACGCCGAAGCCGAGCGCGTGGCCGTCGAATTGCTGACCCTGCACCTGCGCACGGATCGGCCATACAGCGATTTTGCGATCCTGTATCGCGGCAACTACCAGGCCAAGCTGATCGAACTGAAGCTGCAGCACCACCAGATTCCGTATCGCCTGTCCGGTGGCAACAGCTTTTTCGGACGTCAGGAAGTGAAAGACCTGATGGCCTACTTCCGATTGATCGTGAACCCGGACGACGACAACGCCTTCCTGCGGGTGATCAACGTCCCACGCCGGGAGATCGGTTCGACCACGCTGGAGAAGCTGGGCAACTACGCCACCGAGCGAAAAATCTCGATGTACGCCGCCACCGACGAAATCGGTTTGGGGGAGCATCTGGACACACGCTTCACCGATCGCCTGTCGCGCTTCAAGCGTTTCATGGACAAGGTTCGCGAGCAGTGTGCCGGCGAAGACCCGATCTCCGCCCTGCGCAGCATGGTCATGGACATCGACTACGAGAACTGGCTGCGCACCAACAGCTCCAGCGACAAGGCCGCCGATTACCGCATGGGTAACGTCTGGTTCCTGATCGAGGCGCTGAAAAACACGCTGGAGAAAGACGAAGAAGGCGAGATGACCGTCGAAGACGCCATCGGCAAACTCGTCCTGCGCGACATGCTGGAGCGTCAGCAGGAAGAAGAGGATGGCGCCGAAGGTGTGCAGATGATGACCTTGCACGCCTCCAAGGGTCTGGAATTCCCCTACGTGTTCATCATGGGCATGGAAGAGGAAATTCTCCCGCACCGCTCCAGCATCGAAGCCGACACCATCGAAGAAGAACGCCGCCTGGCCTACGTCGGGATTACCCGAGCGCGTCAGACGTTGGCGTTCACCTTCGCCGCCAAGCGTAAGCAATACGGCGAGATCATCGACTGCGCGCCTAGCCGTTTCCTTGATGAACTGCCGCCGGACGACCTGGCCTGGGAAGGTAATGACGACACTCCCGTTGAAGTCAAAGCCGTTCGCGGTAATACCGCATTGGCGGATATACGCGCGATGTTAAAGCGCTAGAATTGAGCACTTTTTAACCGAACACTATTTACAAGCTAGGCGCACTTGGCGCCAGTAGAGGAACGCTTCATGGAAGCACTGCACAAGAAAATTCGCGAAGAAGGCATCGTGCTTTCCGACCAGGTTCTGAAAGTCGACGCCTTTCTGAACCACCAGATCGACCCGGCCCTGATGAAGCTGATCGGCGACGAATTCGCCACGCTGTTCAAGGATTCGGGCATCACCAAGATCGTCACGATCGAAGCCTCGGGCATTGCCCCGGCGATCATGACCGGCCTGAACCTTGGCGTGCCGGTGATTTTCGCCCGCAAGCATCAGTCCCTGACCCTGACTGAAAACCTGCTGTCGGCGACCGTTTACTCGTTCACCAAGCAAACCGAAAGCACCGTGGCAATCTCCCCGCGCCACCTGACCAGCAGCGACCGCGTGCTGATCATCGATGACTTTTTGGCCAACGGTAAGGCTTCGCAAGCGCTGATCTCGATCATCAAACAGGCCGGCGCGACCGTGGCGGGCTTGGGGATCGTGATCGAGAAATCGTTTCAGGGTGGTCGTGCGGAACTGGATGCTCAGGGTTATCGCGTTGAATCGTTGGCGCGGGTGCAGTCGCTGAAGGATGGCGTTGTAACCTTCATCGATTAAACCGCCACACCGCATCTCCTGCCTGCTCGCTCCCACATTAAACCGCGTCCGCTTGGATAACTCGGTCAACTGTGGGAGAGAGCTCGCTCCGGGTGGCGTTCCGAGATGACAATAACGCGGCGATTCAGTTATTACTCGAACACCTCGGTTTCAAGCCTTTGGCAGGTCCATTCTGTAACCCGCCCCAGGCGCTCCTTCATGCATCGCCGCCTGAATGTCCGCATACAAGGCGTTCGCCTCAGCGGTAGTGATTGATCGCGAACAATCGCGCAGCACCACGCGTAAAAGCACGTTTTCCTGGCCCGGCAGCAGCCCGAGCCGCTCAATTGCCTGCGCGGGTAAATCCGAGAACTCCCACCGCCCCTGAACTTGCATCTCCTCGATCCAGTCAGAGCAGTCGCCGGCCGCCTGCAACATTCTTTCGGTCAACACTTCCTCGCTCAGCCCCGGTGTTACCGCCAACGAAATGTCACGAGCAATAGACGGCAAACGAGATACCGCCGTCCATGGATTCAGATCATACATCTGCGCCTGCACTCGCATGTTCTGATCGCGTAGCAAGCGAATATCTGGAATGCCTTTTCGCAACATCGTCAGGCGATCCAGCCCCATCCCGAGCGCTAACCCTCCATGATGCAGCGGGTCTATGTTCAAGCGCTCCAACAAAGACCTCGCAATACGACCACACTCCAGCACCTCCACCGGAGCCCCATCATTCAAGACATTCACTTCGATTCCGCCCTCTGTGTAGTGATGCGGACTATCGCTATAGACCCAACGTTTGTCAGGAACGGCAGACTTAAGGATATCGCCGACCAAACGCAACAGATGTTCGTGCGTTGCCAGTTCCGGATCACCCAGCACCCAAATGTCCATTTGATGCGGTTCAGCGCAATGCCAACGATCCCGACTATCACGACGGAAAGTAATACCTGGCGCTGCCAATAATATCGTCTGTCCCGGCTGGCGCATCTGAGCCGCTCGCTGAAGCGCTACCGGGATCTGGCTGGTGGTTTGTGTTCGCAACAGCGAGTGCTCATCGACCCAACGGGTGTGTTCACTCCCCAGCGTAACCTCTGCCGGGTCATAACCGAGTAAACCGTAATTTTCTTCAGCGGACACAATCCTCGGCCCGGTTTGTAGTTGCGCTTGAGGCCAACCTTTTTCAGAGAGTCCTTTGAGGATTTCATTTAGCAGCAATCGGACGGCGTGATCGGGATCTTTTGTTTCGGTTAGATCATCCAATAATAGGGCCTGATGGACAGACGTATCTGTCAGATATTTCTTTGATGCGCGCACTATATAACCCTCGATCCACAGTTGAACAACGAGCCAAAAAAGCAAGCCCATAAATAAATCTAACGACACACGATCAACTACCACAACAAAAAAATGACAGATATCGGATTTTCAGACCAAGACTACAGATGCGCCCCACACAAATAACCGAATTAAACCCTCCGAAAACCCTGGCAGATAAATTTATTCTAAAAATCGCCCAACAAATCATTTAATACATTAGAAAATTCTGTATTAATTATTCCACTCCCAAGCAGTTCGGGGAGCAAAAACCAAAAAAATGAAAAAGGATGATCAGATGAAAAATGAAAAAAACGTCGAAGAAAAGCTTAACCGGATCACTTCTGGTCCGGATAATTTTGGGTGGGCTCCATTGGCTTGGGCTCACACAGAAGAGTAAATAACACCAATGTGCGGCAAGCATTTTTGCCGCACATTGAAAAAACCAGGAGGATTGTATGTCACCACCGAATAGGATATCGACACTCTTCGGCCATGAGGAATTATCAATTATTGCGGACTCAGAGCACTTCCTCAGAGAATGTGCGCTTCTAGGGTTCAATACGGCCAATATTTCAAAGCTAGAGAAATTACCAAAAAACAGTATTGTTTTTTCCTTTAGCAACGACGCTGCAAAAATGACGTTTGATCTAGCAAAAAACACGGAGAGCAAGAAAAGCGTTTTCTGCGCAACTCAAGTGTTCGAGCCCACTGTAGCTGCGGCGCTTTATAGCCTGAAGCTTTTGCTGAGCTGCAATTTTGAACATGCCTTATGTACACAGCGATCCGTGTTAAACATGCTCAATTCAAATGAGTCATTTCTCCTGTCTGGTAACGACGCCGATGCGCAGGTCTCGGTTTTTCCGCACGCCCAGCCTTACGCACTACTTGCCGAAGACGTGTCTCACGATTTTGTTCAGTCCGTGGCAGAGTTTTTTGAAGTTCATTACGTGCACATGAACCCACAGGAGCCCTGTCCGTTTTCTTTTACCGGCACATTAAAAATCGCGGGAATATTAACAGTACTTAGAAAACCTAATCCGATACTGCCAGATGGTTTGAAAACCTCCCTTAGATGGCTGAGTGATCGAATTTCGGAAGAAGGTGCACTCTTATCAATAAAAGACAACACCATCACTTCACTAAAGGTAAAAAATGAGGAGCACATAAAGCTTCTGGATCTTGCGGCTGGTTCTCGTGGACTTCAACTGACGGAGTTCGCCATCGGGGTAAACGAGGCTATCGCATCAAATATTGATTACAAGATCAACTCACAAATGAATGAAGGCATCAGCGGGGTTCATTTAGCCATTGGTGATGGGTCTTCCGGTTACCACATAGACTTCCTTAGTCCTTCCGTGAACGTAAACCCAATACACTAATTAATTCAATAGCAACCCGATAACGTTAAAAACATCTGTTCTATATCTCTGTCGCAACAACGCCTGCGCATGTGCGCCCCCTCGCGTTGCTGAATACATCGCTATCGCGGGCAAGCCCACTCCTAATTTGGATGTTCGCCGGACACAAAATTTGTGTTCTCTGGAGATCCAAGTAGGGGTGAGCCTACTCGCGATGAACGATTACACGGTTTCCCGCTGGTTACTTGGACACCTTGACGTTATCGAGCATCCTATTCACTGCCAGTTCCGCCAACATGATGATCTGTTGAATCGCCATCGCCGTGTGCCGATGTGGTCCTTCCAGGTAACCCGCGAAGTCGCTGGTCATGACGCTGGCCGAGGCGAGTGATTCGCAAGTATGCGTCAGCAGGTCTTCATCTCTGATATCCGGCGCGACCATGAACATGGTGCTCGGTTTGCGGGCGACCGGGGATTTGAGGATGGGGGGTTTAGGTAGTGATCGAGGGCGCGGTCGGCGGCTTCGTGGAGTTTTCTTGAATCGAGTGATTCGTAGGGGGATGCCGGATCGGCGTCTGGCGGATTGGGCGTAATTTTGCACATAGTATTCTTTTCCTAATGGGCAGCCACGCCTCGCTACTAATACGAGGGGGTGGCGGCTGTACGCAGGTTAGTAGACCGGGGAAAAGAAGAAAGCCGGCGCACCCGAGGGCGCCCTACGCACAGCCACCATCAAATACAGGCATGGAAATACCTGTCTGACGGACGCTCGTGCGACCTTCTCATACCACGGGCTACTAAACCCGATCACTGGGAATCAGTGACGGAAATCAAGTTACCGAGGGTGCTCATAACGCACAAGCCGGCGGATTCTGGCGTAGTCGTAGGCAATGCCGCAAGGTGCTGTAGCTTTCAGGAAGTAACTCTAAACACCTTTAAACAGGCACTTCGAGCTGACTCCTATATCGCGGGCCAGCCCGCTCCCACAGGTTTTTGTGGTGGCTGTTACTGCGCGGTAGCCTTCAGGCCAGTGAGCAGTAGCCGCTGAAACAAATCCTCTTTCAGCCCTTCCGGTTTCGTCAGCTGCATCCTTTCCAGATGCACCGGGAATTCCGAAGCCGCTGGCGCATCCAGCGCAGCCTTGCCCAATTCCAGAATCTCCGTGAGCTTGAACTTGCTCTTCAACCAGTTCAGCGCCCGCAATAAGTCCCGTTCCTCAGCGGTGAAATCACAGCCCAGCGGATATTCCGGAAACAGATTCAAATGCCGCCCCTGAATGGCCTGCAAACGCTGTGGGCTGTTGTCGGCGAAACGCGGATCGAGGCGAAAATGCTTCGGCAATTTGCCAACGCTCTGCGCCTGCTCGATCAGCCCTGGCTGGAAACGTGAGTCGCTGATATTCAGCAATGCCTCGATCACCGCCGCGTCGGTCTTGCCCCGCAAATCGGCGATGCCGTACTCGGTGACAACGATGTCCCGCAGGTGCCGCGGGATCGTGCAGTGACCGTATTGCCAGACGATATTCGAACTGACTTCACCGCCCGACTCGCGCCAACTGCGCAGCAGCAGGATCGAACGCGCACCTTCCAGCGCATGGCCCTGGACGACGAAGTTGTATTGCCCGCCGACACCGCTCAGCACCCGCCCGTCTTCGAGTTGATCGGCCACGCCGGCGCCGAGCAAGGTCATGGTGAAGACAGTGTTGATGAAGCGCGCATCGAGGCGCTGCAAGCGTTTGAGTTCTTCCTGACCGTAGAGCTCGTTGATGTAGCTGATGCGGGTCATGTTGAATTCGAGCCGTTTGCCTTGAGGCATCTCCCGCAGGCGTTCATAGAAACTGCGCGGCCCGAGGAAAAATCCGCCATGCACCGAGATGCCATCAGTCTGCGCGGCCTCGTCCAGCGTTCCGGCATTTGCCTGCTGCTGGGTCGGCACGTCCGGGTAGACCTTGCGCCGCACGATCCCGGCGTCCGCTAATACCAGCAAGCCGTTGACGAACATTTCGCTGCAACCGTAAAGGCCTTTGGCGAACGGTTCGATGCCTCCTTCACGCTCAATCAACTGCGCCCACTGGCTGAGATTCAGATCCGCCAGCAACGCCTTATAACCGTCACTGTCAGCCTGCCGCGCCAGCAACGCTGCCGTCAGGGCATCGCCCATGGCGCCGATGCCAATCTGCAAGGTACCGCCGTCGCGCACCAGCGTGCTGGCGTGCAGGCCGATGAAATGATCCTGAAAACCCACCGGCATATTCGGCGTGGAAAACAGCGTGGTGCTGTCCTTCGCGTCGATCAGCAGGTCGAAGCTGTCGATGCCGATTTCCGCATCGCCGGGCATGTACGGCAAATCGTTGTGTACCTGGCCCACCATCAGGATCGTCTCCCCCGCCGCCCGGCGTTTGGCGATCATCGGAAACAGGTCGAGGGTGATGTCCGGGTTGCAGCTCAGGCTCAGGCGATCGGGATGCTCGCTGTGGCTGGCGACCAGTTGCGCGACCAGATTCAAGCCAGCGGCATTGATGTCCCGGGCGGCGTGGCTGTAATTGCTGCTGACGTAATCCTGCTGGGCCGATGCACTGTTAAGCAGGCTGCCTGGCTGCAGGAAGAATTGATGGACGTGAATGTTGGCCGGCAGGCTGTCGCGATGCAGGTCGGCGAGAAAGTCCAGCTCCGGATAATCGCCGAACACCCTTTCGATGAAGGGTTCGAGGAAGCGCTTTTGCAAGCCATCGCCCAATGGCGGGCGTCCGAGGCACAGGGCGGTGTAAATCGTCAGTTGCCGCTCGGGCAGTTGCGCGATCCGTTGATACAGCGCGTTGACGAAGTCATTGGGTTTGCCCAGCCCCAGGGGCAAGCCCATGTGGATATGCGCAGGCAACCGCGCCAGGACATCATCGACCGCCTGTTCGATAGAACACAACTGCACCATCTGATCCTCCCGCCCGTTCCATGAATTGGGGTTGGACCGAGCTTGCCGGGTCTTTGCCGCAAAGAATAGCCTCAGGGGAAAATCGCAGGCACAAAAAAGCCGCTCGAAAGCGGCTTTTCGTTGAAGACGGGGTTATTTCAGACCGGACATCTTCTGGATGGCGCCCTTGAGATCGCCATCAGAGCAATCGGCGCAAGTGCCTTTTGGTGGCATCGCGTTGACGCCGGAAATTGCTTTCGCTAGCAAGCCATCAAGGCCGCCTTCTTTCTTGGCACGCTCGCCCCAGGCTGCAGCATCACCGACTTTCGGTGCGCCCAACAGGCCGGTGCCGTGGCATGCGTTGCAATGTTTTGCAATCACTGAGTCTGGGGTTTTGGCATCACCACCACCCGCAGAAGCAGCGACTTCCATCCCCTTGCACTCTTTGCCCTGCACACAAACCTGGCCGACGGGTTCAAGACGTTTAGCGATATCGTCGTTGGTCGCTGCCTGTGCGCTGACTGCCCAAAGGGCCAATACGGTTGCTGGTGCGGCCAGCATTTTCATAATTAGGTTCACGCGTACACCCTCAATGGTGGCTAGTCACGCCCACGGCCACGGTTCGCAGGCGGGCGCAAGTATAGCGGTAAGCCCGTCACACTGAAACAACCCCAAAGTCGAAGGGGTCTTGTCGTGGGATGGGAATACAGCATGGGCGTCTCCACAATCCGGGCAGGACGCCTCTTCTCTTAGAAATTCGCTGGAGTGGCTGCGCTGATTAGTCGCGCCGGGGCATCGAACGGATTACGGAAGCGGTGCGGCTTGGTACTTTCAAAGTAGTAGCTATCGCCGGCTTCGAGCACAAATGTTTCGAGCCCGACCACAAGCTCCAGCCGACCTTCCACCAGAATTCCGGTTTCCTCGCCCTCATGGGTGAGCATCTCGTCACCGGTGTCGGCGCCTGGCGGGTAGATTTCGTTGAGGAACGCGATAGCCCGGCTCGGGTGAGCCCGACCGACCAGTTTCATGGTCACTGCCCCATCGGAAATATCGATCAGCTCGTGGGCTTTGTAGACGATCTGAGTCGGTTTTTCCTGCAGGATTTCTTCGGAAAAGAACTCGACCATGGACATGGGAATCCCGCCCAGTACCTTCCTCAGCGAACTGATCGAGGGGCTGACGCTGTTCTTCTCGATCATCGAAATGGTGCTGTTGGTAACACCCGCGCGTTTGGCGAGCTCACGCTGGGAAAGACCTTTGAGCTTACGGATGGATTGCAGTCGTTCACCGACGTCCAATGCTGGAGCCTCCAGGGATTCAGGTTGCAGGAATATTGAGCGTTATCATGGCGACAGCGTTCAGTATTTACAACACTTGGACCTGAATCCTGTTTGGCGAAGCGACTTTCGGTCGGGAACGTTTTTCGTCAGGCCCCGGAATAGAGCAGCGGCACTCGACGCAGGTTGCAGAAGATCTGGTAAGGAATCGTGCCCGCTGCCGTCGCAACGTCACTGGCGAGGATATTTTTGCCCCACAACTCGACGGGCGAACCGAGACCGGCTTGCGGCACATCGGTCAGGTCGACACAGAGCATGTCCATCGACACGCGGCCAATCAACTGGCTGCGCTGCCCGGCGACCATCACGGGCGTACCGGTCGGAGCCTGACGTGGATAGCCGTCGGCATAACCCATTGCCACCACGCCAACGCGCATCGGCTTGGGGGTGACGAATTTCGCGCCGTAACCAATCGGCTCGCCGGCCGGCAGTTCACGCACGCAAATCACTTTCGATTCCAGGGTCATCACCGGTTGCAGGCGGGACGCCACGGCATTGGCCTCTTCGAAAGGCGTTGCGCCGTAGAGCATGATGCCCGGGCGCACCCAATCGCTCGGAATCTGCGGCCAACCGAGCACCGCCGGCGAATTACGCAGGCTGATTTCAGCCGACAACCCCTGACGCGCCGCCTCGAACACCGCGACCTGCTCGGCGCTGGTCTGGCAGTGCAGTTCATCGGCGCGGGCGAAGTGACTCATCAGCACGATCTTTGCCACTTTGCCGCTGGCCAGCAGCCGTTGATAGGCCGCCTGGTAATCCGCCGGGTGCAAGCCAACCCGATGCATGCCCGAGTCGAGCTTGAGCCATACCGTGATCGGTTTGCTCAGCGCGGCTTTTTCGATGGCTTCGAGCTGCCACAGCGAATGCACCACGCACCAGAAGTCATGCTCGACGATCAGCGACAGCTCATCGGCTTCGAAAAAACCTTCGAGCAACAACACCGGCGCACGAATGCCGGCGGCACGCAGCTCCAACGCCTCTTCGATGCACGCCACGGCAAACCCGTCCGCCTCGGTTTCCAGAGCCTGGGCGCAACGTACCGCGCCATGGCCATAGGCATCGGCCTTGATCACCGCGAGGGCCTTGGCCCCCGTGACTTCACGGGCGATCCGGTAGTTGTGGCGCAGGGCTTGAAGGTCGATCAGGGCACGGGCTGGACGCATGGCGGCAGACTTCTAGTCGGTCATTTGAAAAAAAACCGGCGCTGGCTGACAGCGTGAACCGCCAACAGCACCGGGAGAGGGATCTTTCTGGCTGAGCGTTATGGCAGCGCGGCAACAACCGACAGCTCGACCAGGATTTGCGGTTCGCACAGCTTCGATTCAACGGTAGCGCGGGCCGGGGCGACGCCTTTCGGCAGCCACTGGTCCCACACCGAATTCATGCCTTCGAAGTGCGCGTCGATGTCTTTCAGGTAAATCGTCACCGACAGCAGACGGTTCTTGTCGGTCCCGGCCAGGTCCAGCAAGCGCTCGATGTTGGCGAGGGTTTCACGGGTCTGCTGTTCAATCCCGGCGCTCATGTCATCGCCGACCTGCCCTGCCAGATACACGGTACTGTTGTGGACAACGATCTGGCTCATGCGCTCATTGGTGAGCTGGCGCTGGATTGACATGTTTTGCGGACTCCTGAAGTTTGTTGCTATAACGGGAAATATCGAGACCTTCGGCGCTGATCTGCGGCGTTTTCTTCGCCATCAGATCGGCCAGCAAACGACCGGAGCCACAGGCCATGGTCCAGCCGAGCGTACCGTGGCCCGTATTCAGAAACAGATTTTTGAACGGTGTGGCGCCAACAATCGGGGTGCCGTCCGGAGTGGTCGGACGCAGGCCGGTCCAGAAGCTCGCCTGAGGCAGATCGCCGCCCTGAGGATAAAGGTCGTTGACGATCATCTCCAGGGTTTCGCGTCGACGCGGATTCAACGACAGGTCAAAACCGGCAATTTCCGCCATGCCGCCGACGCGGATGCGGTTGTCGAAACGTGTGATCGCGACCTTGTAGGTCTCGTCGAGAATGGTCGACGTCGGGGCCATCGCCGGATTGATGATCGGCACGGTCAGCGAGTAACCCTTGAGCGGATACACCGGAGCCCGGATGCCCAACGGCTTGAGCAATTGCGGCGAGTAGCTGCCCAACGCCAGCACGTAGCGGTCGGCAGTTTCCAGCTTGCCGTCGATCCATACGCCGTTGATGCGATCACCGGCGAAGTCGAGGCGCTGAATGTCCTGGCCGAAACGGAATTCCACACCCAGTTTCGTAGCCATCTCGGCCAGGCGGGTGGTGAAGATCTGGCAGTCGCCGGTCTGGTCGTTCGGCAGGCGCAAGGCACCGGCGAGGATGTCGGTGACACTGGCCAGGGCCGGTTCGACCCGGGCAATGCCGGCGCGGTCGAGCAATTCGAACGGCACGCCGGACTCTTGCAGCACGGCGATGTCTTTGGCGGCGCCATCAAGCTGCGCCTGGGTGCGGAACAGCTGGGTAGTCCCCAGGCTGCGGCCTTCGTAGGCAATACCGGTTTCGGCGCGCAATTCGTCGAGGCAGTCGCGACTGTACTCGGACAGGCGCACCATGCGCTCCTTGTTCACTGCGTAACGGCTGGCGGTGCAGTTGCGCAGCATCTGCGCCATCCATAGGTATTGGTCGATGTCGGCAGTGGCCTTGATCGCCAACGGTGCGTGACGCTGCAACAACCACTTGATGGCTTTGAGCGGCACGCCCGGTGCGGCCCACGGCGAGGCATAACCCGGCGAAACCTGCCCGGCGTTGGCGAAACTGGTTTCCATGGCCGCCGCTGGCTGACGGTCAACCACCGTCACCTCAAAGCCGGCCCGTGCCAGATAATAGGCACTGGCGGTACCGATGACGCCGCTACCCAAGACCAGAACGCGCATTTTCATATCCCTCATCGCGGCTTACCGCTGACGTTTATTGTGCAGACCGAAGATGCGGGCAGTTTAAAAAAGATTAGCCAGTGCTTTTCACTATATAAGTGCCTATATTTGGCGACAATTCTCGGCAAAAACCCTTTTCACGGAGGCGCATCCCCTATGCGGACCAACACTCAGACCAAACGTGAGCTGGACAAGATCGACCGCAACATCTTGCGGATCCTGCAAGCGGACGGGCGTATTTCCTTCACCGAGCTCGGGGAAAAGGTCGGCCTCTCCACCACGCCCTGCACCGAGCGGGTACGGCGACTGGAGCGCGAAGGGATCATCATGGGCTACAACGCCCGCCTGAATCCGCAGCACCTCAAGGGTAGCCTGCTGGTGTTCGTCGAGATCAGCCTCGACTACAAATCCGGCGATACTTTCGAAGAGTTCCGACGCGCGGTGCTGAAACTGCCCCACGTACTGGAATGCCATTTGGTGTCAGGTGACTTCGATTACCTGGTGAAAGCACGGATTTCCGAGATGGCCTCGTACCGCAAACTGCTGGGCGACATCCTGCTCAAGCTACCGCATGTGCGCGAATCCAAGAGCTATATCGTGATGGAAGAAGTGAAAGAGAGCTTGAACCTGCCGATTCCGGATTGAGGGGCTGCCTTGAGGAAATGGCTGTCAGGGCGATAGCTTTCGCGAGCAAGCCCGCTCCCGCATTAGATATTCAGTGGGCATGGATTTGTGTACGGCAAAGATCAAGTGTGGGAGCGGGCTTGCTCGCGAAGGCCGCGCCTCGGTCTAGCTAGACCAACACCTGCCGGGTGCTGGCCATGTATTCATGAATCTGCTTCTCGACCCGCGGATGGATCAGCTCCACCGGTCGCCGTCCGTTGGGGCATGGCAACGTCTTGGTGGTACCGAACAGCCGACAGATCAGCGGTCGTTCGTCATACACCGTGCAGCCGTTGGGCCCTAGATGGACGCAATTGAGTTCATCCATCGCTGCATCCTGCTCGGCCCGGGTCTTGCGCGGCAGGCGGGACATTTCTTCAGGCGAGGTGGTCACCGGCCCACAGCAGTCATGGCAGCCGGGCACGCACTCGAAAGAGGGAATCTGCTGGCGCAGCGTGCGAATTTTCTGACTGTTGCAACTCATCGAAGCGGTGACCGAATGCGGAATAGACCGGGATTCTGACGCAAAAACCCCGATCCAGACAGCGCCAACCGACCGGTGTTGCCCGTGGCCGAAACGGCGGCTTATGCTCCGTCAACTTTTTCAAACACACGAACTCAGGATGACGCACATGAACGCCCCCGTTCAGCAACCAGCCCCGAGCCATCAACACACGGCCTCTTATTACGCCGCCAGCAGCTTGCCGCAACCCGATTTTGCGGTGCTCACAGGTGAGCTGGTTGCGGACGTATGTGTGGTGGGCGGCGGGTTATCCGGGCTGAACACCGCGATTGAACTGGCCGAACGCGGCTTCAGCGTGGTGCTGCTGGAAGCACACAAGATCGGTTGGGGCGCCAGCGGGCGCAATGGCGGGCAATTGATTCGCGGCGTCGGCCATGGCCTCGACCAATTCGCCAACGTGATCGGTGCAGACGGTGTGCGTCACATGAAACTGATGGGCCTGGAAGCGGTGGAAATCGTCCGACAGCGGATCGAGCGTTTTCAGATCCCTTGCGACCTGACCTGGGGTTACTGCGACCTCGCCAACAAGACTCAAGACCTGGAAGGCTTCGCCGAAGACGCCATCGAGCTACACAGCCTCGGTTACCGTTACGAAACCCGTTTGCTGCAAGCCAATGAAATACACAGCGTGGTGGGTTCCGACCGCTATGTCGGCGGTCTGATCGACATGGGCTCCGGGCATCTGCACCCATTGAACCTGGCACTCGGCGAAGCGGCCGCCGCCCAACAATTGGGCGTAAAGCTGTTCGAACAATCGGCGGTGACCCGCATCGATTACGGCCCCGAGGTCAAAGTCCACACCGCCCAGGGCTCAGTTCACGCGAAGACGCTGGTGCTGGGTTGCAACGCCTACCTCAACGATCTCAATCCGCAACTCGGCGGCAAGGTGCTGCCCGCCGGCAGTTACATCATCGCCACCGAACCCTTGAGTGAAGAACAGGCTCACGCGCTGCTGCCGCAAAACATGGCGGTCTGCGATCAACGGGTGGCGCTGGATTATTACCGACTCTCGGCGGACCGACGCTTACTGTTCGGCGGTGCCTGCCATTATTCAGGACGCGACCCGAAAGACATCGCCGCGTACATGCGACCGAAGATGCTGGCGGTATTCCCGCAACTGGCCGGGGTGAAAATCGACTATCAATGGGGCGGGATGATCGGCATCGGCGCCAATCGCCTGCCGCAGATCGGACAGCTCAAGGAGCAGCCGAATGTGTATTACGCCCAGGCTTATTCCGGCCATGGGTTGAACGCCACGCATCTGGCGGGCAAGTTGTTGGCTGAAGCTATCAGTGGTCAGCAGAGTGGAGGGTTCGATCTGTTCGCCAAGGTGCCGCATATCACCTTCCCCGGCGGCAAACATTTGCGTTCGCCGTTGTTGGCGTTGGGGATGTTGTGGCATCGGTTCAAAGAATTGGTCTGAAAGATTTTCGGCGTCTGTATCGACGCCTTCGCGAGCAAGCCCGCTCCCACATTTAATCGTTGTCGAACACAAAATCTGCGTTCGTTGACGATCAAATGTGGGAGCGGGCTTGCTCGCGAATCGATTTAAAGAACACCGCAAAACTCAGATCCGCCAGAACGGTTTAAGCCCCTCCTCCAACGCCTGCTCCTGACTCAATCCGACATCCCTGAGCTGCTCCGGCGTCAATTCCAGCAACACCTTGCGCGTGTGCAGACGATGCCAGAACAGGCCCCAGCGACCCAGGCAGGACGGTGCGTTGCGCATGACCGCCTCGCGTGCGCCGTTTTTTTGCCCTGCCGCCAGTTCCTGACTGTGTAACGTCAGCCGCACATCGCTCAAGCCGTTCATTTTCGTCGCTCCTGTTTACTTGGGTAGCCAGAGCTTTCATGATGCGCGGACGGCGAAAAGCATTACAGATTCAACGATGGTGTATTAATTCCATACAGATTTTCCATTTAAGCCTCTGAATCACATATTTTTGCCCCATCTGTGCTGGTTAACCGAATCACCCACACCGAGACTGCGCCATGACCCTTTACGTCAACCTCGCCGAATTGCTCGGCACTCGTATCGAACAGGGCTTCTATCGTCCCGGTGACCGGTTGCCCTCGGTGCGGGCACTGAGTGTCGAACACGGGGTCAGCCTGAGCACGGTGCAGCAGGCCTATCGAGTGCTGGAAGACGTTGGCCTGGCGATGCCCAAACCCAAGTCCGGCTACTTCGTCCCCGTGAGTCGCGAACTGCCGGAGCTGCCAGTGGTTGGCCGGCCCGCCCAACGACCGGTGGATATTTCGCAGTGGGATCAAGTGCTGGAACTGATCCGCGCCGTACCGCGCAAGGACGTCGTGCAACTGGGTCGCGGCATGCCGGACATCACCACGCCGACCATGAAACCGCTGCTGCGCAACCTGGCGCGAATCAGCCGGCGGCAGGATATGCCCGGTCTGTATTACGACAACATCTACGGCACCCTTGAATTGCGCGAACAGATCGCTCGTCTGATGCTCGATTCCGGCTGCCAGTTAAGCGCCAACGATCTGGTGATCACTACCGGTTGCCATGAAGCACTGTCCACCAGCATCCGTGCCATTTGCGATCCGGGTGACATCGTCGCCGTAGATTCGCCGAGCTTTCACGGCGCCATGCAGACGCTCAAGGGCCTGGGCATGAAAGCCCTGGAAATCCCCACCGACCCGCTCACCGGCATCAGCCTCGATGCTTTGGAACTGGCGTTGGAGCAATGGCCGATCAAAGCCATACAGCTGACCCCCAACTGCAACAACCCGTTGGGCTACATCATGCCGGAGGCGCGTAAACGTGCGCTGTTGACGCTCGCACAGCGTTTCGACGTGGCGATTATCGAGGACGATGTGTATGGCGAACTGGCCTACACCTACCCACGCCCGCGCACGATCAAATCCTTCGACGAAGACGGCCGCGTCCTGCTCTGCAGTTCTTTTTCCAAGACCCTGGCACCGGGCCTGCGCATTGGTTGGGTCGCGCCGGGTCGTTATCTGGAACGGGTGCTGCACATGAAGTACATCAGCACCGGCTCCACCGCGCCGCAACCGCAAATTGCGATTGCCGAATTTCTCAAGGCCGGGCACTTCGAACCGCATTTGCGGAAGATGCGCACGCAATACCAGCGCAATCGCGACGCGATGATCGACTGGGTGACCCGCTATTTCCCTGCTGGCACCCGGGCTAGCCGTCCGCAAGGCAGCTTCATGCTGTGGGTCGAACTGCCCGAGGGCTTCGATACCCTGAAACTCAATCGGGCGCTGCATGATCAAGGCGTACAGATTGCTGTCGGCAGTATCTTTTCCGCCTCGGGCAAATACCGTAATTGCCTGCGGATGAACTACGCTGCCAAAACAACCCCGCAGATCGAAGAAGCAGTACGCAAGGTCGGTGCGACAGCGATCAAACTGCTGGCGGAAACTGACTGACCTTTCTTCGGGAAGCGGCGTCCATATGCTAACTGCCACCACCCGGAATACGCTCCGTGAGAATCAGACAGCCCCTGCTTGCTCTTCTGTTACTCGCCTCGCTCTTTGGTGGCTGTACAACACTCAACGTTCCTCGCGAACCGAGTCAGGCCCTGCCAGCGGCCGATTCGGCGTTCGGCCGCTCGATCCAGGCCCAGGCCGCCCCCCATCAGGGCCAATCGGGTTTTCGCTTACTCTCCGATAGCGCCGAAGCCTTCACCGCCCGCGCCGAGCTGATTCGCAACGCCCAAAGCAGCCTCGATCTGCAGTACTACATCGTCCATGACGGCATCAGCACACGAATACTGGTGAGCGAGCTGCTTAAGGCCGCTGACCGCGGAGTACGGGTGCGGATTCTGCTCGACGACACCACCAGCGATGGTCTGGACCGGATCATCGCGACCCTCGCCGCACATCCGAAGATTCAGATCCGCGTGTTCAACCCGCTGCATCTTGGCCGCAGCACCGTCGTTACGCGAACCATGGGCCGGTTCTTCAACCTGTCGCAGCAACATCGGCGCATGCATAACAAACTGTGGGTGGCGGACAACAGCGCGGCGATCGTTGGTGGACGCAACCTGGGGGACGAATATTTCGATGCCGAACCCAACCTCAATTTCACCGACATCGACATGCTCAGTGTCGGCCCGGTTGCAGAGCAGTTGGGGCACAGCTTCGACCAGTACTGGAACAGCGCCCTGAGCAAGCCGATCGAGCAGTTTCTCTCGACCAAGCCGACAGCCAGGGATCTGAAAAACACCCGGACCCGGCTGGACGAATCCCTGGAGGAAACGCGCAAACAGAACCACGCGCTTTATCAGCAGCTAATGGCCTACACCACTCACCCGCGCCTGGATGTCTGGCGCCGGGAGCTGATCTGGGCCTGGAACCAGGCGTTGTGGGACGCACCGAGCAAGGTATTGTCCAAGGGCGAGCCGGATCCGCACTTGTTGCTGACCACCCAGTTGGCGCCCGAACTCAATGGGGTCAGCAAGGAGCTGATCATGGTTTCGGCTTACATCGTGCCCGGCCAATCGGGGCTGGTGTACCTGGCCGGTCGCGCTGATGCAGGCGTGTCGGTGAGTTTGCTGACCAATTCACTGGAAGCCACCGATGTACCGGCCACGCACGGTGGTTACGCACCTTATCGCAAAGCCTTACTGGAGCATGGCGTGCAGCTGTTCGAATTACGCCGCCAGCCCGGCGACAATGGAGACAATGGCGGCAGCGGACCGAGCCTGTTTCACAGCGGGAGCAGCTCCTACCGTAGTTCCGACTCGAGCCTGCACAGCAAGGCGATGATTTTCGACCGACAGAAAGCCTTCATCGGCTCGTTCAATTTCGACCCACGCTCGGTACTGTGGAACACCGAAGTCGGGGTATTGGTGGACAACCCGCAACTAGCCGGGCGGGTGCGCGAACTGGCACTGGAGGGCATGGCGCCTGCCCTCAGCTATCATGCCCGACTGGAAAAGGGTCAGATCGTCTGGGTCACCGAAGATGACGGCAAGCAGCACACATTGACCGAAGAACCGGGAGGTTGGTGGAGACACTTCAATTCATGGCTCAGCAGCATGGTTGGGCTGGAGCGGATGTTGTAGCTTAAATTGCCAGGATCGCAGCCTTCGGCAGCTCCTACAGGGATCGCATTTCAAATGTAGGAGCTGCCGAAGGCTGCGATCTTTTGATCTATGCCGGCTGCACCACACCAAACGCCCCTTGCCGCGACACCAGAATCACCAGCCCCAACGCGCCCGCCGCCATCAGCAACGGCAAGGCATGCCCGCTGATCCACTGGCTCCCGGCACCGGCCGCCAAGGGCCCGATCAAGCAACCAATTCCCCACAACTGTGCGATATGAGCATTGGCCCGCACCAGCGCATCGTCGCGATAACGTTCGCCGATCAGGATCAGCGACAAGGTGAATAACCCGCCGGCACTGGCGCCAAACAACACCCACAGCGGCCAGATCAGTAGCGTGTCGATCAGCAATGGAATCGCCAGGCTCGACAGCAGCAAGAGCATCGCGCAACCGGTAAACAATGTACGCCGCGACAAGCGATCGGCCAGCGCACCAATCGGCAACTGCAGCAAGGCATCACCCACCACCACCGTGCTGACCATCGCCAAGGCGATTTCCGTGGTGAAGCCCTGGCGCAGGCAGTAAACCGGCAGCAAAGTCAGGATCATCGCTTCAAACGCCGCGAACAGCGATACCGCCCAGGCAATTGCCGGCAAGCCGCGGCAGAAGGTCAACAAGTCACCGAGGGTTACGCTGCAGGCTTCGCTGGTGGGTGCTCCGCCGCGACCCAGCAGCAGGAGCGGTGACGTCATCAGTAAACCGACACCAACCCAGAAGCCGTAATCGTGCTCGGTGCCCAATGCGCCCAACAGCAACGGCCCGGCCAACTGACTCAGCGCATAGCTACTGCCATACAGCGCCACCAGCCGACCGCGCCATTGCTCGACCACCAGTTGGTTGATCCAGCTTTCGCCGAGGATGAAGACGAGGGTCAGGATCACCCCGATCATCAACCGCAGCACCAGCCAGATCGGATAGCTCGGCCACAGCGCAAGCAAGCCGATGGAGACCGCCCCGGCCCACAGGCAAAGGCGCATCAGATTAGCCGTGCCAAGACGGGCTGCGAGGTGGCTGGAAATTTTCGCCCCCAGCAGTACGCCAATGGCCGGCATCGCCGCCATCACGCCGATCGCGAACGAGCCGTAACCCCAGCCTTCCAGACGCAGCGATACCAACGGCATGCTGACACCCAGGGCCAGGCCGACACTCAAGACAGACGCCAAAACGGCGAAATACGTCGCCCAACGCATGTTCCACACTCCTGTGGATTATTATTTTCAGGCACCACGCAAAGCAATGTGGGAGCGGGCTTGCTCGCGAAGAGGCCATCACATCCAACATTGATGTTGGCTGTTACACCGCCTTCGCGAGCAAGCCCGCTCCCACAGGGGATCTGTGTCGTTCAGGAGCCCGACTTACTACCGGGCCCCTTCACTTTACAACTTGATCCAGGTCGCCTTCAGCTCGGTGTACTTGTCGAACGCGTGCAGCGATTTGTCGCGACCATTGCCGGACTGTTTGAAGCCACCGAACGGCGCGGTCATGTCGCCGCCATCGTACTGGTTGACCCACACGCTACCGGCACGCAAAGCCTTGGCGGTCAGGTGAGCCTTGGAGATGTCGGCAGTCCAGACTGCAGCAGCCAAACCGTATGGCGTGTCGTTGGCGATCTGGATGGCTTCTTCAGCGCTGTCGAAGGTGATGACCGACAACACCGGACCGAAGATTTCTTCCTGAGCGATTTTCATCGCATTGCTCACGCCATCGAAAATCGTCGGCTCGACGTAGGTGCCACCGGTTTCCTGAAGAATGCGCTTACCGCCAGCCACCAGTTTGGCGCCATCGGTGTGACCGGATTCGATGTAGGACAACACAGTGTTCATCTGCTGGGTGTCCACCAGTGCACCGACGTTGGTCCCAGGGTCCAGCGGATTGCCAGGCTTCCAGGTTTTCAGGGCTTCGATCACCAGCGGCAGGAATTTGTCCTTGATCGAACGCTCGACCAACAGGCGCGAACCAGCAGTGCAGACTTCGCCCTGGTTGAAGGCGATGGCACCGGCAGCGGCTTCGGCGGCGGCTTGCAGGTCCGGCGCATCGGCAAACACGATGTTCGGGCTCTTGCCGCCAGCTTCGAGCCAGACACGCTTCATGTTCGACTCACCGGAGTAGATCAGCAGTTGCTTGGCAATCTTGGTAGAACCGGTGAACACCAGGGTGTCGACGTCGTTATGCAGGGCCAAGGCCTTGCCGACGGTGTGACCGTAACCCGGCAGCACGTTCAACACGCCTTTCGGGATGCCGGCTTCAACGGCCAGCGCTGCAAGGCGAATGGCAGTCAGCGGCGACTTTTCGGAAGGCTTGAGGATCACCGAGTTACCGGTGGACAGCGCCGGGCCGAGTTTCCAGCAGGCCATCATCAACGGGAAGTTCCATGGCACGATCGCGCCGACCACGCCGACCGGCTCACGAGTCACCAGACCCAGCTGATCGTGTGGGGTGGCAGCGACTTCGTCGTAAATCTTGTCGATGGCTTCACCGCTCCAGCTCAGGGCTTGCGCCGCGCCGGGAACGTCGATGTACAGGGAATCGCTGATCGGCTTGCCCATGTCCAGGGTTTCGAGCAGGGCCAGCTCTTCGGCGTGCTGTTTCAGCAGCCCGGCAAAACGGATCATGGTGGCTTTGCGTTTGGTCGGCGCCAGGCGCGACCAGGCGCCGGAATTGAAAGTGGCGCGGGCGTTGTCCACGGCACGCTGGGCATCGGCGGCGTCACAGCTGGCAATCTTGCCCAGCAGACGGCCATCGACGGGACTGATGCACTCGAAGGTCTCACCGGAGACGGCATCGGTGTATTCGCCATTGATGTAGGCGCGGCCTTCGATCTTCAGATCGCGAGCCCGTTGTTCCCAGTCGGCACGAGTCAGGGTGGTCATTCGAGTGTCCTCCTCTTATTGAATACGACTGCCCCGCGTTCTATGCGGGTGCTGTCAGGAATTCTGCCCGGCCAGCCTGCTTTTCGGCTCAAGGCAACCGTTACCCTAAACCAGCGGCCGGTAATGTTTCAATATATTTGACACAAGGCTGGCAAACGGCCTTGCGATGTTCATTTTAATAAACATAGACTTTCAACTTTCCAGCGCAATCACGGGGGAATACCAGCATGAGCATTCAGGATATCGTCGATTTCAGCCAGGCCAACACCCAGCCCGATCGTTATCGGCCCGACCCTGCAAAAGTCCTCAAGGGTGACCCCGAGCAAGCGGTGTACAACCACTACAACAGCCCGTGCGGCCAGATGAGTGCAGGTGTCTGGGAAGGCGAAGTCGGCCAGTGGCTAGTGAACTACACCGAGCACGAATACTGCGAAATCGTTCAGGGGGTTTCAGTGCTGCGCGACGCCGATGGCAACGCCAAGACTCTGCGTGTGGGCGATCGCTTCGTGATTCCGGCCGGTTTCAAAGGCACCTGGGAAGTGCTGGAGCCGTGCCGCAAGATCTATGTGGTGTTTGAACAGAAGGCTTGAGGATTTGTGTTGCCCTCACCAACCTCATCGCGAGCAGGCTCGCGATGAGGCCCTGCCAGACAACACTAAACCCATAGGCAACAAAAAAGGCCCGTATCTCGCGATACGGGCCTTTTTCGTAAGAGGGAAAAATCAATTACTTGATTTTGCCTTCTTTGTAGATCACGTGCTTACGAACAACCGGATCAAATTTCTTGATCTCGATTTTGTCCGGAGTAGTGCGCTTGTTCTTGTCGGTAGTGTAGAAGTGACCAGTACCGGCGCTCGAAATCAAACGAATCAATTCACGCATGATTAGCTCCCTTAGATCTTGCCGGCTTTGCGGATTTCGGCCAGCACGACAGTGATGCCACGCTTGTCGATGATACGCATGCCTTTGGCAGATACGCGCAGACGCACGAAACGTTTCTCTTCTTCAACCCAGAAGCGGTGATGCTGCAGGTTCGGCAGGAAACGACGACGGGTTTTGTTGTTTGCGTGGGAAATGTTATTCCCAGTCACCGGACCCTTACCGGTAACTTGACATACTCTCGACATGCCTCAGCCCTCTAAAACCACATGCCCAACCCGGCATGGGTTGGCCGCTTAATCTCTCAGTCATTTGGCGCCAGGCGCCGCGTTTCTTTAGAGGTCTTACCGGCTACACCTACAGTGAAGGAACCGGGCCCCTAGAAAAGAGCGCTGCTTTATACCAGAAAGACTGGAGAGCAACAACATTCCGTGTGCGCGAACTTGATAAATTCCCCCTTTTCCTGGCGCCGGGCGCCTTGGATAAAGGCTGTCGACGATTAAGACCGCTCGTCGCAGAGAATCGGCAAACCGACCGATTCCGGGTTTTCCTCGGCCCGCATCACCGAAAACAAGCGCACATAGTCCCCTTAAAACGAAAAAGGGGATAGTCATTTGCAAAAGAGCCCACTAGGGTAAGCCTTTTCCAGACTGCACTTGCAGATGGGCCTTCGATCTGTAAAGGAATCCGACCATGCGCCTCGCTGCCCTACCGCTGCTGCTCGCCCCGCTTCTACTGAGCCCCCTGGCCCATGCTGCCGCCTTGAGCGTCTGCACCGAAGCCAGCCCGGAAGGGTTCGATGTGGTGCAATACAACTCGCTGACCACCACCAATGCCTCGGCCGATGTGCTGATGGACCGCCTGGTGGACTTCGACACGGCCAGCGGCAAAGTGGTCGCCAGCCTGGCGGACAGCTGGGAAGTCACGCCCGACGGCCTGACCTACGTCTTCAAATTGCACCCGCAGGTGAAATTTCACCGTACCGAATACTTCAACCCGACGCGCGACCTGACCGCCGAAGACGTGAAGTTCAGCTTCGACCGCATGCTCGACCCGGCGAACCCGTGGCACAAAGTCGCCCAGAGCGGCTTCCCGCACGCCCAGTCGATGCAGTTACCGGCGTTGATCAAGAAGATCGACGCATTGGACCCGCTTACCATCCGCTTCACCCTTGATCACCCGGACTCGACTTTCCTGCCAACCCTGACCATGGGTTTCGCCTCGATCTATTCGGCTGAGTACGCGGACAAACTGCTGAAGGCTGGCACCCCGGAGAAACTCAACAGCCAGCCGATCGGCAGCGGCCCGTTCATCTTCACGCGCTTCCAGAAAGACGCCTCGATTCGCTACAAGGCCAACCCGGATTACTTCCGTGGCAAGCCGTCGGTTGACCCGCTGATCTTCGCCATCACCCCCGATGCCAACGTGCGTTTGCAGAAGTTGCGCCGCAACGAGTGCCAGATCGCCCTGTCGCCCAAACCGCTGGACGTACAGGCGGCGCAGAAAGAATCGACCCTGAAAGTCGAAAAGATGGACGCCTTCATGACCGCCTTCGTTGGCATCAACAGCCAACATCCGCCGCTGGACAAGCCTGAAGTACGCCAGGCGATCAATCTCGCGTTCGACAAGGCCAACTACGTCAAAGCCGTGTTCGAAGACACCGCCGAACCCGCCAATGGCCCATATCCGCCCAACACCTGGAGCTACGCCAAAAACCTCTCGGGCTATCCCCATGATGTCGAGAAAGCCCGCGCTTTGATGGCGAAGGCGGGACTCAAGAGTGGTTTCCAGACCACCATCTGGACCCGCCCTTCCGGCAGCCTGCTGAACCCCAATCCGAGCCTCGGTGCGCAATTGCTGCAGTCCGACCTGGCGGAAATCGGCATCCAGGCAGAGATTCGCGTGATCGAATGGGGCGAGCTAATTCGCCGCGCCAAGGCCGGCGAGCACGACCTGTTGTTCATGGGCTGGGCCGGCGATAACGGTGACCCGGACAACTTCCTCACGCCGCAGTTTTCTTGCGCGGGGGTCAAATCCGGCACCAACTTCGCCCGCTACTGCAACCAGGACCTGGACAAGCTGATCAGCGCCGGCAAGACCACCGGCGAGCAAGGTGTACGCACCAAGCTCTACGAACAGGCCCAGGCGCAGATCCAGCAACAGGCGTTGTGGCTGCCACTGGCGCACCCGACGGCCTTTGCGCTGACACGCAAGGATGTGCAGGGTTATCAGGTCAGCCCGTTCGGTCGTCAGGATTACTCGAAGGTCAGCCTCAAGTAATCCGCCTCGCCACAAAACCCTGTGGGAGCGGGCTTGCTCGCGAAAGCGGTCTGTCAGTAGACATTGATATCGACTGACACGACGCCTTCGCGAGCAAGCCCGCTCCCACAGGGGTTGCTTACCTCTAGCCTCTTACATCCACCCATACTCGGCCATGGACAGCGGATCGCCGTCACCAACTATGAAATGGTCGAGCACCCGCACATCGATCAGATCCAGGGCCTCTTGCAGGCGCTTGGTCAGCATTCGGTCGGCTTGACTGGGGTCTGGGTTACCCGACGGATGGTTGTGACACAGGATCAGCGCTGCGGCGTTGTGAGCCAGGGCGCGCTTGACCACCTGCCGCGGATAAACGCTGGTGCTGTCGATGGAGCCGCGAAACAGCGCCTCAAAGGCCAGCACCCGGTGCTTGGAATCGAGAAACAGGCAACCAAACACCTCGTGAGGCTCATGGCGCAGCATCGACTTGAGGTAGTCACGCACCGCCAATGGATTCTCCAGCACCGAGTTGTGACGCAAGCGCTCGGCCAGATGCCGCCGGGCCATTTCCAGCACTGCCTGCAACTGGGCGAACTTTGCCGGCCCAAGGCCAAGCTGACCGCTGAAGGTCGGCTGATCGGCCTCCAGCAAGGTGCGCAGGCTGCCAAATTGATGCAGCAGGTGTCGCGCCAGATCGACCGCGCTTTTACCGGACACGCCGGTTCGTAGAAAGATTGCCAGCAACTCGGCGTCTGAAAGACTTGCCGATCCCTGCTCAAGTAGCTTCTCCCGCGGTCGCTCCGCCGCCGGCCAATCGCGAATGCTCATAGCACCTCCATGTATGTGGGCGCCGCTGTTCCATAGCGGTCGCTGTGATATCGTAGCCCATCTTTTTTGCTGGCGAATTCATCCCTGGGGAGGGGGTATCGCCAAGCAGTCATCAACGAAATGAAAGGCAGACCTATGCAGCGGCTGTATCGGAAACGCATCGTTCTGGGCGTCGGCGGCGGCATTGCTGCTTACAAGAGCGCCGAGCTGGTTCGCCGCCTGATCGACCAGGGCGCCGAAGTGCGCGTGGTCATGACCCGTGGCGGCAGCGAATTCATTACCCCGCTGACCATGCAGGCGTTGTCCGGGCATCCGGTCCATCTCGATTTGCTGGACCCGGCGGCCGAAGCCGCGATGGGCCACATCGAGCTGGCCAAATGGGCCGACCTGGTGCTGATCGCTCCCGCCACCGCGGACCTGATCGCCCGCCTGGCCCAAGGCATTGCCGACGACCTGCTGACCACGCTGGTGCTGGCCACCGACGCGGTGGTCGCGGTTGCCCCGGCGATGAACCAGGCCATGTGGCGCGACCCGGCGACCCAGGCCAACCTGCAAACCCTCGAAAGCCGCGACCTCAAAGTCTTCGGCCCAGCCTCCGGCAGCCAGGCCTGCGGCGACGTCGGCATGGGTCGCATGCTCGAAGCCACCGACCTCGCCCAGTGCGCGGCAGACTGCTTCCAGCGCCAGGCGCTGACCGGCAAACACGTGCTGATCACCGCCGGCCCGACCCAGGAAAACATCGACCCGGTGCGCTACATCACCAACCACAGCTCCGGAAAAATGGGCTTTGCCCTGGCCGAAGCCGCGGTAGAAGCTGGCGCCCGCGTGACCCTGATCACAGGTCCCGTGCACCTGCCGACCCCGGATCGCGTCACGCGCATCGACGTGGTGAGTGCCCGCGACATGCTCGCTGCCTGTGAAGCGGCGATCCCTTGCGACCTGTTCATCGCCTCGGCCGCGGTCGCGGACTACCGCCCGGAAGTCGTCGCCCCACAGAAACTCAAGAAAGACCCTACGAACGGCGACGGCTTGTTGCTACAGATGGTGCGTAACCCAGACATCCTGGCCACCATCGCCACCCGTCCCGACCGTCCGTTCAGTGTCGGCTTCGCTGCCGAAACCGAACACCTGCTCGATTACGCTGCTCGCAAGTTGAAAGACAAGAACCTCGATCTGATCGTCGCCAACGACGTCGCGAACCCGAGTATTGGCTTCAACAGCGAAGAAAACGCCTGCAGCGTGATTGACCGTGAGCTGCACGCCACACTCTTCGCCCAGACCAGCAAGAGCAAAATCGCTCGCCAGCTGATCACTTTTATCGCCGAACGTCTGAACCAGGTTTAATTTACATGCACGCTTTGCAAGCCAAGATCCTCGACCCACGCATCGGTACCGAATTCCCGCTGCCACAGTACGCCACGCCAGGCTCCGCCGGCCTCGACCTGCGCGCCATGCTGGAAAAAGATACCGTCATCAAGCCGGGCGAAACCCTGCTGATCCCTACCGGCCTATCGGTGTACATCGGCGATCCGGGCTTGGCGGCCTTGATTCTGCCGCGCTCCGGCCTGGGCCATAAGCACGGCATCGTGCTGGGCAACCTGGTCGGCCTGATCGACTCCGATTACCAAGGCCCGTTGATGGTGTCGTGCTGGAACCGTGGCCAGACCGATTTCAACATGGTGGTAGGCGAACGCCTGGCCCAGTTGGTGTTGGTACCGGTAGTTCAAGCCCATTTTGAAATGGTCGAAGAGTTCGTCGAAACCCAGCGCGGCACCGGCGGCTTCGGCCACTCCGGCAGCCACTGATCCGAAAGATGGCAACCTTGTGGCGAGGGGGCTTGCCCCCGTTGGGCAGCGAAGCGGCCCCAAACTCTGTGAGTCATTACCGATTTTTGTGAGTGCTACGCACTCAAGCGGGAGCAAGCTCCCTCACCAAAAATTGCACAGTCGTCATCAGGAAGGTTTACCACTGAAAATCAAGGCATTGAACGGCAATTGCTCGCTGATGCTGATGGCATGGCCTTTTCACACCACGAACTCTCGGTGGAAAACACCGTCATACCCTTCAGTTTGAGCCAGCCCACGAATTTTTCGCAGGCTTGTCCAGCCACTTTCAAGATGGAGCATTCCTACAGATGAGCACCCCAGCCCAAGTCGCACCCAAGTTCCCCGACAGCATCTTCCGCGCCTACGACATTCGCGGCACCGTCCCGGAATTCTTGAACGCTGAAACAGCTTATTGGCTTGGTCGCGCCATCGGCTCCCAGAGCCTGGCCCAGGATGAACCGAACGTTTCAGTCGGCCGCGACGGTCGCCTGTCCGGCCCGGAACTGGTCGAGCAACTGATCAAGGGCCTGGCCGACAGCGGTTGCCACGTCAGCGACGTCGGCCTGGTGCCAACGCCTGCGCTGTACTACGCCGCCAACGTTCTGGCCGGCAAATCCGGCGTGATGCTCACCGGTAGCCACAACCCGTCGAACTACAACGGCTTCAAGATCGTCATTGCCGGCGACACCCTGGCCAACGAACAGATCCAGGCCCTGCACGAACGCCTCAAGACCAACAATCTGAGCAGCGGCAAGGGCAGCATCACCAAGGTCGAGATCCTCGACCGCTACAACACTGAAATCGTCCAGGACATCAAACTCGCCCGCCGCCTGAAAGTGGTGGTCGATTGCGGCAACGGCGCGGCCGGCGTGATCGCCCCGCAGCTGATCGAAGCCCTGAACTGCGAAGTCATCCCGCTGTTCTGCGAAGTCGATGGCAACTTCCCGAACCACCACCCGGACCCGGGCAAGCCTGAAAACCTGGTGGACCTGATCGCCAAGGTCAAGGAAACCAACGCCGACCTGGGCCTGGCTTTCGACGGCGACGGCGACCGTGTAGGCGTTGTTACCAATACCGGCAGCATTGTTTTCCCTGATCGCCTGTTGATGCTGTTCGCCCGCGACGTCGTGGCGCGCAACCCGAACGCGGAAATCATCTTCGACGTCAAATGCACCCGTCGCCTGATCCCGCTGATCAAGGAATACGGCGGTCGGCCGCTGATGTGGAAGACCGGTCACTCGTTGATCAAAAAGAAAATGAAACAATCCGGTGCCCTGTTGGCCGGCGAAATGAGCGGGCATATCTTCTTCAAGGAACGCTGGTTCGGTTTCGACGATGGTATTTACAGCGCCGCGCGGCTGCTGGAGATCCTCAGCAAGGAAAAATCCACCGCGGAAGAGCTGTTCGCGACCTTCCCGAACGATATTTCTACGCCAGAGATCAATATCCATGTGACCGAAGAGAGCAAATTCAGCATCATTGACGCACTGCACGATGCGCAATGGGGTGAAGGCGCCGACCTGACCACCATTGACGGCGTGCGAGTCGACTATGCCAAAGGCTGGGGCCTGGTTCGCGCCTCCAACACCACACCGGTGCTGGTGCTGCGCTTCGAGGCCGATGACGAGGCTGAATTGCAGCGCATCAAGGATGTGTTCCACGTCCAGCTGAAACGCGTTGCACCTGATCTCCAATTACCGTTTTGATCTTCTGAAGTACCCGGAGCCCTGAATGACCCTCGAACGCGAAGCCGCCGCCAACACCGCCAAGGTCCTGTCCGAAGCGCTGCCTTATATTCGCCGCTATGTCGGCAAGACGCTGGTGATCAAATACGGCGGCAACGCGATGGAAAGCGAGGAGCTGAAAACCGGCTTCGCCCGCGACATCGTGCTGATGAAAGCCGTGGGCATCAATCCGGTGGTGGTTCACGGTGGCGGCCCGCAAATCGGCGACCTGCTCAAGCGTCTGTCGATCGAGAGCCACTTCATCGATGGCATGCGCGTGACTGACGCGCAGACCATGGACGTGGTGGAAATGGTCCTCGGCGGCCAGGTCAACAAGGACATCGTCAACCTGATCAACCGTCATGGCGGCAGCGCCATCGGCCTGACCGGTAAAGACGCCGAGCTGATTCGCGCGAAAAAGCTCACTGTTACCCGTCAGACGCCGGAAATGACCCAGCCGGAAATCATCGATATTGGCCAAGTGGGCGAAGTGGTCGGCATCAACACCGACCTGCTGAACCTGCTGGTCAAAGGCGATTTCATTCCGGTGATCGCGCCAATCGGCGTCGGCGCCAACGGCGAGTCGTACAACATCAACGCCGATCTGGTGGCCGGTAAAGTGGCCGAGGCACTGAAAGCCGAGAAGCTGATGCTGCTGACCAACATCGCCGGCCTGATGGACAAGTCGGGCACGGTTCTGACCGGCCTGACGACCCAGCAGGTCGACGACCTGATCGCCGACGGCACTATCTACGGCGGCATGCTGCCGAAGATTCGTTGCGCACTGGAAGCGGTACAGGGCGGCGTGGGTAGCTCGTTGATCATCGATGGTCGGGTGCCGAACGCGATTCTGCTGGAAATCTTCACCGACACCGGTGTGGGCACCTTGATCAGCAATCGCAAGCGTCACTGATTCAAGCCTTAAAACGATCGCAGCCTTCGGCAGCTCCTACAAAAGCGGATTTTCGGATGTACGAAAACCCCGTAGGAACTGACGAAGTCTGCGATCTTTTTTATGCGTGCAGGAAATGCCTGACCTGACTAAGCGAAACGTCTGACATCGCGAAGTATGCAATCTGCATAGGATTTTCCCTGAACCCACAGGAGATCTACCTCATGCAAAAAGACTATGTCCCATACGGCAGCGATGTTTCACCTGGCACCTATGCCTGCGTTGATTGCGGTCATGAGTATTCGAACCAGGCCAAAACCTCAATGCCGCCGTGCCCGCAACTCCGGAAAACCCCACACACCCGCCATGGCTGGAAAATTCTTACCGGTCAGGGCGATGCCGCTAGTGATCCGTACCCAGAGAAAGCCAGTAAACCCGTCAGGATCAAAAAGGCCGAGACGCTCAGCAGCACCAGCAAAGAATAATCCTGGAGGACTGAGCCATGCAGATCTCGTTCACGATCGACGCCCAGGCCTTCGACCTGGAACAAAAGGAACCGGTCAAAAAGACGCTGAGGATTTCCGACCACGAAATCGCTCATGCCCTACAGCGAATAGCCAAGGCGAGCCTGACCGAATACCTGAAAATGCTGGTCGAAGGCGGCATGCCAAGCAGGGCCGATGAGGCGAAACAGGATCGTCTGCTGTATCTGATTCAGAGTTACTTCGGGCAAACGCTGCCGACCGAATCGCAGATATCAACGATCTTCCAACTGACCCAGAGCCAAAGCAAAACGCTCCTGAAGAACACGGTCTCGCGGTTTCGCAATCAACTCGACGACATCCTGCAGAACAGCATGCGGGCCGTGATCGAAACCGCAGACCATGCGCAGACGGTTTACCTGGTCGTCATCAGCTCCGACGTCATTCGTGATGAACTGAACATGCTGATCACCCAGAACGAGCCGACCTTCAAGCCCATCACCAAACGCAAAGGCAGCGCCGGGCTGTTCGAAATCAGCGAAGACTCTCACGACTTGCTGTGCAGGACGCTTGGTCTGAATGCCGTTCAGTGACATCGTCGCGGTCAGCGGTTTGCTGCTGACCCTGACCACTTTCATGTTCAATCTGGCGTGGCCCAGGCTACATGAAGCGTTGGAACTGGATGAAAAACAATCAGGTCCGCAGGCGAGAAAACGCAGCCGGGAACAGGTCATAAGTGTTTTCTTCAGCTGTGCATTACCGCTGACCTGCACTTTCGTGGCGCTGTTTTACGTCAATTTGCCGGCCGCCGTGCGGATCACGCGTAGCAGCACGCTGGATCTGTGGGATTTCGATGTGGGTCGTACGCTTTATGTACTTGTGGCCTGCGCGCTTCTGGCGTTTGCGGCGCTCAACGTTTGGCTGACTGTGCGGCTCATCGCCAAATGGTGCCACCTGCGCTAGGTACCACCCAAAGAAAAGGCCCTGTAAACAGGGCCTTTTCTATTAGACGCCGAATTGGGCGCGGTAGGCTTCAACTGCCGGCAGGTGTTGCTTGAGCTGCGGGTCATCCGCCAGGAATTCGAGAACCTGGTTCAGCGAAACAATGCTGATCACCGGGATGCCGAAGTCACGCTCCACTTCCTGAATGGCCGACAATTCGCCGTTGCCCCGCTCCTGACGGTTCAGGGCGATCAACACGCCCGCGGCCTTGGCGCCGTCCTGGGAAGCGATGATCTGCATCACTTCCCGGATGGCGGTGCCTGCGGTGATCACGTCGTCGATGATCAGCACGTCGCCAGTCAATGGCGCGCCGACCAGGCTGCCGCCTTCGCCGTGGGCCTTGGCTTCCTTGCGGTTGAAGCACCATGGCAGATCACGACCATGATGTTCGGCCAGCGCCACGGCAGTAGTCGCCGCCAACGGGATGCCTTTGTAGGCCGGGCCGAACAGCACATCGAACGAAATACCGCTCTCGACGATGGCTGCCGCATAGAAACGACCCAGCTGCGCCAGGGCGGAACCCGAGTTGAACAGGCCGGCATTGAAGAAGTAAGGACTGGTGCGCCCGGACTTCAGGGTGAACTCACCGAAGCGCAAAACGCCACGATCAATGGCAAAACGAATGAAGTCGCGTTGATACGCTTGCATGAAAAAAACCCCAAATACCACGGATTTAGCTAATTAGGTAGACGCCGTGTATCATACCCGCACGCGATTTTTGGGGCCACTTATGCGGATCATCAGTGTGAACGTCAATGGTATTCAGGCTGCAGTCGAGCGTGGTTTGCTCAGTTGGCTGCAAGCACAGAATGCCGACGTCATCTGCCTGCAGGACACCCGCGCCTCCGCCTTTGAACTGGACGATCCAGCCTTCCAACTGGATGGCTACTTCCTTTATGCCTGCGAAGCCGAAGTTCCCGCCCAAGGTGGCGTGGCTTTGTATTCGCGGTTGCAACCGAAGGCAGTCATCAGCGGTCTCGGCTTCGAGACGGCCGACCGCTACGGGCGTTACCTGCAAGCCGATTTCGACAAGGTCAGCATCGCGACCTTGCTGCTCCCTTCGGGGCAGAACGGCGATGAAGATTTGAACCAGAAGTTCAAGCTAATGGACGACTTCGCCCGTTATCTGGATAAACAGCGACGCAAGCGTCGCGAGTACATTTATTGTGGCTCGCTGTACGTGGCGCAACAGAAGCTGGATATCAAGAACTGGCGCGACAGCCAGCAATCCCCGGGCTTCCTGGCACCTGAGCGTGCCTGGATGGACGAGATTGTCGGCAACATGGGTTATGTCGATGCCCTGCGCGAAGTCAGCCGTGAAGGCGACCAGTACAGCTGGTGGCCGGACAACGAACAGGCCGAGATGCTCAACCTGGGCTGGCGTTTCGACTACCAGTTGCTGACCCCGGGCCTGCGCCGCTTCGTACGCAGCGCACGCCTGCCACGTCAGCCACGGTTCTCGCAGCACGCACCGCTGATCGTGGACTACGACTGGACGCTGACTATCTAAGCGTCTTTTCGCAGATGCAAAAAAGCCGACATCACTGTCGGCTTTTTTGTGGGCAATGATTTGCTTTCTGTGGGAGCGGGCTTGCCCGCGATGAGGCCGTCACAGTCAACAGATGTGTTGCCTGCCAGATCGCTATCGCGGGCAAGCCCGCTCCCACAGGAAATCTTTGCTGGCTATTATTTCACCAGGCGCCAAGTAAACGGATACCGGTACGGGAACCCTTCATTGGCTTTCACGCCGGCAATGATCGTCAACACCAGTGCACCGATCGCGACCAGACCAAACAGGAAGAACCCGATGATCACCACCATCAGCAGGAAGCAGATGGCGGAAGCAATGGCGACGGTGATTTGAAAGTTCAGCGCTTCCTTGCCTTGCGCGTCGATGAACGGGTCTGACTCGCGCTTCATCTGCCAGAGAATCAGCGGCCCGATCAGCGTGCCGAACGGCAGCCAGATCCCCAGCAAGGCGGACAGGTGACAAAACATCGCCCACTGACGAACCTCTCGGCTCGGTGTGGGTAGCGGCAGTTGCTCGTCACTCATGGCGTCCTCCTTGCGTGGAGCGGGTCCGGTCAGTCGGCCAGTGCAGCCTTCTGCAGTTCGAAAATCTCGTTCATGCCTTTCTTCGCCAGCGCCAGCATCGCGTTCAGCTCTTCAGGCTGGAACGGCGCGCCTTCGGCAGTGCCCTGAACTTCGATGAAGCCGCCAGTGCTGGTCATCACCACGTTGAGGTCAGTCTCGGCAGCCGAATCTTCCAGGTAATCGAGGTCAAGCACAGGCTCGCCCTGGTACATGCCCACCGAAACGGCAGCGATCATTTGCTTGAGCGGGTCGCCGCCTTTGAGGCCGCCGCGCTTCTTGATCACTTTCAAGGCGTCGATCAGTGCAACCATCGCACCGGTGATGGACGCGGTGCGGGTGCCGCCGTCAGCCTGGATCACGTCGCAGTCGACGTACAGGGTGACGTCGCCCAGCTTGGTCATGTCCAGCGCCGCGCGCAGGGAACGGCCGATCAAACGCTGGATTTCCAGAGTACGGCCGCCTTGTTTGCCGCGGCTCGCTTCACGCTGGTTACGTTCGCCAGTGGCGCGCGGCAGCATGCCGTATTCGGCGGTCAACCAACCCTGGCCCTGACCTTTCAGGAAACGCGGCACGCCGTTCTCGACGCTGACGGTGCAGATGACTTTGGTATCACCGAACTCGACCAGCACAGAACCCTCGGCGTGTTTGGTGTAGTTGCGGGTAATGCGGATCGAGCGGAGCTGATCGGCAGCGCGACCACTTGGACGTTTCATAGGGATTACCTGTACGGAGGACGGAAAACTGCCGAGCATTATAGAGCCGCGGGCCGCGAGTGGGCACTTCTAAAAAAATCGCCCGACGATTGAAGCCCCTGAATAGAGCTTAGCCGACGGCCTGCAGCTCTTTGTCACAGCGTGTGTTTGGGCGCATCCGCCCCACTGCGCTACAATCCTGCGCCTTTGCTGCCTGTCGGCTTTAATTCACAGATAGCGGGTCCGCGGAACCATGGGTTACGCGCCGACCTGCATTGCGAGGTACCTCCATGGTGCACAGCATGACCGCCTTCGCCCGCGTCGAGAAAGCCGGCGTCCAGGGCACCCTGAGCTGGGAATTGCGCTCGGTCAACAGCCGCTACCTGGAACCCCACCTGCGTCTGCCGGAATCTTTCCGCGACCTCGAAGGCGCGGTCCGCGAAGCCCTGCGCCAGGAACTGTCCCGGGGCAAGCTCGAATGCACCCTGCGCTTTACCGAAGAAAGCACCGGCAAACCGCTGCAAATGGACCGCGAGCGCGCCGCGCAACTGGTCGCTGCCGCCGAGACGGTCGCCAGCCTGATCAAGAACCCGGCCGCACTGAACCCGCTGGAAGTCCTGGCCTGGCCCGGCGTGCTGGTGGCCGATGCCGCCGACCCGCAAGCGCTGAATGCCGAAGCCCTGGCGCTGTTCCATCAGGGCCTGAAAGAACTCAAGGCCGGTCGCGAGCGCGAAGGCACTGAGCTGGCGCGATTGATCAACGAGCGCCTGACCTCTATTGAAGGGGATGTGGTGATCCTGCGCGAGCTGGTTCCGCAGATGCTCGCCACCCAACGCCAGAAAGTTCTCGACCGCTTCACCGACATGAAGGCCGACCTCGACCCGCAGCGACTGGAACAGGAAATGGTCATGCTCGCGCAAAAGAGCGACGTCGCCGAAGAACTGGATCGCCTGAGCACTCACATCATCGAAGTTCGCCGGGTGCTCAAATCCGGCGGCGCTGCCGGTCGGCGCCTCGACTTCCTGATGCAGGAACTCAATCGCGAAGCCAACACACTGGGCTCCAAAGCCTTCGACCCGCGCAGCACCCAAGCGGCGGTCAACCTCAAAGTGTTGATCGAGCAGATGCGCGAACAAGTGCAGAATATTGAGTAAGGCAACCTGACATGACCCACAGCACCGGCACCCTGTACATCATTTCCGCCCCTTCGGGCGCGGGCAAGAGCAGCCTGGTCAAGGCCCTGACCGACGCTGATCAGGAGATCCGTGTCTCGGTCTCCCACACCACCCGCGCCATGCGCCCCGGCGAAGTGAACGGCGTGAACTATCACTTCGTCGAACGCAGCGAGTTCGTGAAGATGATCGAGCACGGGGATTTCCTCGAGCGCGCCGAAGTGTTCGGCAATCTCTACGGTACCTCGCAAAGCCACCTGCAGCAGACCCTGGATGAAGGCCACGACCTGATTCTGGAAATCGACTGGCAGGGTGCCGAGCAGGTGCGCAAGTTGATGCCCCAGGCGCGCTCGATCTTCATCCTGCCGCCGTCTTTGCAGGCCTTGCACCAGCGCCTGACCAATCGTGGCCAGGACAGCGACGAGATCATCGAAGGCCGGATGCGCGAAGCCGTCAGCGAGATGAGCCACTACGTCGACTACGACTACCTGATAATCAACGACGATTTCGCCCATGCACTGGACGATCTGAAGGCGATTTTCCGCGCCAATCAGCTGCATCAGAAGCGTCAGCAGCAGCGTCATGGCAAATTATTGGCTGAATTGCTCGACTAAACAGCTCTTCCCAAAACCGCTGCAAGGGCTTTACATTGGCACTTATAGCGCGTCGAAGAGCCTGGTCAAAAAATCAGCGCTTCCCTAATCGCTGGTGATTTTTTAAACTGTTGAGTCCGCTCGCCCACCCGGGCAGCGCGCATATTGCATTCGCTCCGAGGAATACCATGGCCCGCGTAACCGTTGAAGACTGCCTGAACCACGTGGAAAACCGTTTTGAACTGGTCATGCTGTCCACCAAGCGTGCCCGTCAACTGGCCACCGGCGGCAAAGAGCCCCTGGTTCAGTGGGAAAACGACAAGCCTACTGTTGTAGCGCTGCGTGAAATCGCCGAAGGCCTGATGAGCTACGAGTTCATCGCCAACGCAGAAATCGTCGAAGACGAACCGCTGTTCGCAGCGTTCGAGGACGAGTCCAACGAGGCAGTATAAGTCCATGCCTGGTCGACGTAGCACGGCGCGGGGTCACAACGAACGGCAGGAATTATCATGCCGAGCATAGACGCCCTCGCCGATCGCTTATCGACCTACCTCGGCAAGGACCAGGTCAATCTGGTCCGCCGAGCGTACTTCTACGCCGAACAAGCCCACGATGGCCAACGCCGCCGCAGCGGTGAGGCGTACGTCACGCACCCACTCGCGGTTGCGAATATTCTTGCCGACATGCATATGGACCATCAGAGCCTGATGGCGGCCATGCTGCATGACGTGATCGAAGACACCGGTATTGCCAAGGAAGCGCTGCAAGCGCAGTTCGGCGAAACCGTGGCCGAACTGGTCGACGGGGTCAGCAAACTGACCCAGATGAACTTCGAGACCAAAGCCGAAGCCCAGGCCGAAAACTTCCAGAAAATGGCCATGGCCATGGCGCGCGATATTCGCGTGATCCTGGTCAAGCTGGCCGACCGCCTGCACAACATGCGCACCCTGGAAGTGCTGTCCGGCGAAAAACGCCGGCGGATTGCCAAGGAAACCCTGGAAATCTATGCACCCATCGCCAACCGCCTGGGCATGCACGCCATCCGCATAGAGTTCGAAGACCTCGGCTTCAAGGCCATGCACCCGATGCGTTCCGCTCGGATCAACCAGGCGGTCAAACGCGCCCGGGGCAACCGCAAGGAAATCGTCAACAAGATCGAAGAATCCCTCAGCCACTGCCTGGCCATCGACGGCATTCAGGGTGAGGTCAGCGGTCGTCAGAAACACCTCTACGGCATCTACAAGAAAATGCGCGGCAAGCGTCGGGCCTTCAACGAGATCATGGACGTCTACGCGTTCCGGATCATCGTCGACAAGGTCGATACCTGCTACCGCGTGCTAGGCGCTGTACATAATTTGTACAAACCGTTGCCGGGTCGCTTCAAGGATTACATCGCGATCCCCAAGGCCAACGGCTACCAGTCGTTGCACACCACGCTGTTCGGCATGCACGGTGTACCGATCGAGATCCAGATCCGCACCCGTGAAATGGAAGAGATGGCCAACAACGGCATCGCCGCCCATTGGCTGTACAAATCCAGCGGCGACGAGCAGCCCAAAGGCACTCACGCCCGCGCCCGCCAGTGGGTCAAAGGCGTGCTGGAAATGCAGCAACGGGCCGGCAATTCGCTTGAATTCATCGAAAGCGTGAAGATCGACCTGTTCCCGGACGAGGTCTACGTGTTCACGCCCAAAGGCCGGATCATGGAGCTGCCAAAAGGCTCCACGGCGGTCGACTTCGCTTACGCGGTGCACACCGACGTGGGTAACAGCTGCATTGCTTGCCGGATCAATCGTCGTCTCGCGCCGCTGTCCGAACCGCTGCAAAGCGGCTCCACGGTCGAGATCGTCAGCGCCCCCGGCGCGCGGCCGAACCCGGCCTGGCTCAACTTCGTGGTCACCGGCAAGGCGCGAACCCACATCCGCCATGCGCTGAAACTGCAACGCCGTTCCGAGTCCATCAGCCTCGGCGAACGCCTGCTGAACAAGGTGCTCAACGGCTTCGACAGCTCCCTGGAAAAAGTCCCGGTCGAGCGCGTGCAGTTGATGCTTCACGAATATCGCCTCGAACTCATCGAAGACTTGCTCGAAGACATCGGCCTGGGCAATCGCATGGCTTACGTGGTTGCCCGCCGCCTGCTCGGCGAAGGCGAACAGCTGCCGAGCCCGGAAGGTCCGCTGGCGATTCGTGGCACCGAAGGCCTGGTGCTCAGTTACGCCAAGTGCTGCACGCCGATCCCGGGCGACCCGATTGTCGGGCACCTCTCCGCGGGCAAAGGCATGGTGGTGCACCTGGACAACTGCCGCAACATCAGCGAAATCCGCCACAACCCGGAAAAATGCATCCAGCTCTCGTGGGCCAAGGATGTCACCGGCGAATTCAACGTCGAGCTGCGCGTCGAACTGGAACACCAGCGCGGCCTGATCGCCTTGCTGGCCAGCAGCGTCAACGCGGCCGACGGCAATATCGAAAAAATCAGCATGGACGAACGCGACGGTCGTATCAGCGTGGTCCAACTGGTGGTCAGTGTGCACGACCGCGTGCACCTGGCCCGCGTGATCAAGAAACTGCGCGCCCTGACCGGGGTCATCCGCATCACCCGCATGCGCGCGTAGCCCACCCTTCACAAGGAGTCATACATGACCAAGACCGTTATCAACAGCGACAAGGCCCCGGCCGCCATCGGTACTTATTCCCAGGCGATCAAGGCTGGCAACACCGTTTACATGTCGGGTCAGATTCCTCTGGACCCAAAAACCATGGAACTGGTCGAAGGCTTCGAAGCCCAGACCGTCCAGGTGTTCGAGAACCTCAAAGCCGTGGCTGAAGCGGCCGGTGGTTCGTTCAAGGACATCGTCAAACTGAACATCTTCCTCACCGATCTGAGCCACTTCGCCAAGGTCAACGAGATCATGGGCAAGTACTTCGACCAGCCTTACCCAGCCCGCGCCGCCATCGGCGTAGCAGCCCTGCCAAAGGGTTCGCAGGTTGAAATGGATGCCATTCTGGTCATCGAGTAATGTGTCCGGCGCAACCCCAGAGGTTGCGCCGATTTCGTTCTGAAAGGATTCCACCATGCGCCAAGCGCTAGCTCTCTCGCTGGTCGCCCTTCTCTTGGGCGGTTGTGCCAGCGACCCTGCCGACCGTGATATCAGCGGCACCTGGATCAATCAGTCGGCGATCGATGCTGCATCCAAAGGCGGCCCCCTGCGCGAAGCGCTCCAGGCCTATGGCCCGAATCTGGAATGGGACGTCAACACCAGGGCCGGTCAGGCCCGTTACACCAATGGTTTTGAAAATGTCGAAGGCAAGCTGCTGGGCGAAGAGTCCGGCGCCTGGAAAGTCGACTTTTATGGCAGCTCCGCCAGCGAGCTGAAGCGTGATGGCAAGCAACTGAGCCAGGCCGCCAACGACAACGAGCCGGAGCAAGTCTTCGACCGTGCAGCGGTCCCGGTGCCGGAAGGCGCACCGATTGGCGCGAGTTTCGAGCGGGCACTGTATTCGGCCTATATGGGCGGCAGCTGGAAAATTCTCAGCGGCCCGGGCGAAGGCAACACCGTGCAATTCCAGGCCGATGGCCAGGTTGCCGGCCTGCCCGGTGCGGATCGTTATGCCCTGTGCCTGGCGGGCGATTGCGCGTCGATGAGCGGCGGCAACGATAACATCTGGCTGCAGGCAAACGGCCAGGGCAATACCTGGATCTTTGCGCGCAAGGGCAAGGAACTGGAGATTTTCCAGACCGTGAATACCGCACTGGCGGACGAGATGCCTTCGTTTACGCCGGGTGATCGCAAATGGTTGCTGGAAAAGCAGTAACCCGGCCCTAAGGCCAACGCAGAATCCATGTGGGAGCGGGCTTGCTCGCGAAAGCGGTGTAACAGTCAACGATGATGTTGAATGTTATGACCCCTTCGCGAGCAAGCCCGCTCCCACATTTGGTTTGTGACTGGAAATCAGCAGCGACCTTCGAGGATCGCAGCGTAGCCTTCGCGGAAACTCGGATACTTCGGCACCCAACCCAACGCCTTCGCCCGGGCATTGCTGCAGCGCTTGCTGCCGGCACGACGCACACTGGCATCCTCGGCCCATTCGGTCACGCCCAGATACTCACGCAACCAGCCCACCACCTCCGCCAATGACGCGGGCGCATCGTCGACGCCTATATAGACATCATCCAGCGCCACGCCACGCCAATCCGCCTCAAGCAGAAACGCCAGCAACCCCGCCGCGTCATCGACGTGAATGCGGTTGGCGTACAACGGTGGATCGATCGCCACGCGATAACCGCGACGGACCTGGGTCAGCAGAAACTCTCGGCCCGGACCGTAGATCCCGGTCAAGCGCAGGATGCTCGCCGGGATGCCGCTATCACGCACCACTTGCTCGGCCTCCAGCATCACACGCCCTGAATAGCCAGCCGCCACGGTCGGCGAGTTCTCGTCGATCCACTCGCCCTCTTGCTGGCCGTAAACGCTGCTGCTGGAAACGAATAGCAGCCGATTAGGCACTTGCCCGTAGTCCCCCAGCCATTCCAGCACGTGCTGCAAACCCTGAATATAAGCGGCGCGGTATCCGGCCTCATCGTGATCGGTAGCCGCCGCGCAATACATCAGGTAATCCACCGCTCCGATTGGCCAGGTCGGCGGGCAGTCTTTATTGAACAAGTCACCGGCAACGCCAATCACCCCTTGGGGCAGGCGTGAGACGTCACGCCGCAAGCCGTGAACCTCCCACCCTGAATTCAGCAATTGCGTGGCCAGACGACTGCCGACATCACCGCAGCCGGCGATCAAAACAGAAGGCGCGGACATCAGAAAACTCCTATCGCAAAGCTACAGACTAGCGTCGGCAAAGCACACGCGGCTAGCAATGAAGGAAAAAAAGATACTCTATTACTTTTGTTAACAAGAATTACTTGCAATAATGCGGGTCACTTTTGTTCTCGGCCTCACGAGGCCTGGAAGAACATTTACCGTTTTTTTCCTTTCAGGTCCGGCCAGCATGACACGCAATCAATTCCCCGCTTCGCCAACCAAACGACCTCGCGCCTGGAGCGCGGTGGCCGCCCTGCTGCTCAGCCTGATGCTGGCGCCGACCGCCGCCTTCGCCGACGCACAAGCGCCGGCCACACAGCCTGCTGCCGCTCAAACACCCGCCGCGCCTGCTGTGACACCTGCCGCGACCGATCCGGTCCAGGCCGTAGACGCCGCTGACGTGCCGGAAGTCCTCGAAGCCGACAACACGCTGGGCATGGCCCATGACTTGTCGCCGTGGGGCATGTACCAGAACGCCGACATCATTGTGAAGATCGTGATGATCGGCCTGGCCATCGCCTCGATCATCACCTGGACCATCTGGATCGCCAAGGGCTTCGAGCTGATGGGCGCCAAGCGTCGTCTGCGCACTGAAATCGTCCACCTGAAAAAAGCCGCCACCCTTAAAGAAGCCAGCGCCACGGCGGCCAAGGAAGGCACTCTCGCCAACCTGCTGGTCCACGACGCGCTGGAAGAAATGCGCCTGTCGGCCAACAGCCGCGAAAAAGAAGGCATCAAGGAACGTGTAAGCTTCCGCCTCGAGCGCCTCGTCGCTGCATGCGGTCGCAACATGAGCAGTGGCACCGGCGTACTCGCCACCATCGGTTCCACTGCGCCGTTCGTCGGCCTGTTCGGCACCGTATGGGGCATCATGAACAGCTTCATCGGCATCGCCAAAACCCAGACCACCAACCTCGCCGTCGTAGCTCCCGGTATCGCCGAAGCCCTGCTGGCAACCGCGCTGGGGCTGGTTGCAGCGATTCCTGCAGTGGTCATCTATAACGTCTTCGCCCGCTCCATCGCCGGTTACAAGGCGCAAGTGTCCGATGCCTCGGCAGAAGTCCTGCTGCTGGTCAGCCGTGATCTCGACCACCTGCCGACCGAGCGCAGCTCGCAACCGCACATGGTGAAAGTGGGGTAATCGGCCATGGGCCTGCATTTGAAAGAAGGCGCAGACGACGATCTCGCCGAGAACCACGAAATCAACGTCACGCCGTTCATCGACGTGATGCTGGTGCTGTTGATCATCTTCATGGTGGCGGCCCCGCTGGCCACCGTGGACATCAAGGTCGACCTGCCCGCTTCCACCGCCAAACCGGCGCCGCGGCCAGAGAAACCGGTGTTCCTCAGCGTGAAAGCTGACCAGCGCCTGTTCCTCGGCGAAGACGAAGTGAAGGCCGAAACCCTCGGCGCCACACTCGACGCCAAGACGAAGGGCAAGAAAAACACGACGATCTTCTTCCAGGCCGATAAAGGCGTGGACTACGGTGACCTGATGAGCGTGATGGACGCCCTGCGCGCCGCCGGTTATCTGAAGGTCGGCCTGGTCGGACTTGAGACGGCAGCCAAGAAATGATCAACACGCGCCAAAAGCTGACGCGTTACAGCGGGAGCCTGGCCGTGGTGCTGGGCGTCCATGCGCTGGCCATTGCGCTGGCGCTGAACTGGACGTCGCGCCCGCCGATCGAGCTGCCGCCGCAAGCGATGATGGTCGAGCTGGCGCCGGTTCCGGCCCCGCCACCGCCCGCACCGCCAAAGGTGATCACGCCGCCACAGCCTCCGGCTCCGGTGGAAGAACTGCCGCTGCCGAAACTCGCTGAAGCGCCGAAGGCCGAGATTGCCGTGCCGAAACCGGTCAAACCCAAGCCGAAGCCTCAACCGCCCAAGCCTGTGGAGAAAAAGCCGGAACCGCCGAAGGAAAAGCCTTCCGAGGAAAAACCGAGCGACGCGCAACCGACCCAGGCACCGACGGAGAAATCCGCTCAGCCGGCACCCGGTCCATCGCCGGCGCAGCAAGCGGCCAAGGCCAGTTGGCAAGGCACCCTGCTCGCGCACCTGGCCAAGTACAAAAAGTACCCGGCCAGTGCACAGCAGCGGGGCAAGGAAGGCTTGAACCGTCTGCGCTTCGTGGTGGATGCGGAAGGTAACGTGTTGTCGTTCGAACTGGTGGGTCGCTCCGGCAACGCCGATCTGGACCGGGCCACCCTGGAAATGATCCGCCGCGCCCAACCGCTGCCCAAGCCACCGGCCGACATGCTGAATAACGGCTCCATCGAAATCGTTGCACCGTTTGTTTACTCGCTGGAACGCCGACGCTAAGACACCGCCGAACCAATGTGGGAGCGGGCTTGCTCGCGAAGAGGGAGTGTCAGTCGACATTAATGCTGCCTGACACACCGCCTTCGCGAGCAAGCCCGCTCCCACAGGTTCTTCGGCGGCTACAAAATCCATGAAAGGCACCGAAAGGTGCCTTTTTGCATGTCTGGAAACGCATTGCCCTGTGTCACTCAGCACACTCAGTCTGATAACGTGCGTCTATCGATTGCAGCCGGTATGCTTGGCCCGCAACTTCATGGACGCTTGCTATGACTCTCACAGAATTACGCTACATCGTTACCCTCGCCCAAGAGCAGCACTTCGGCCACGCGGCCGAGCGTTGCCACGTCAGCCAGCCGACCCTGTCGGTGGGCGTGAAAAAGCTTGAAGACGAACTCGGTGTGCTGATTTTCGAGCGCAGCAAGAGCGCCGTGCGCCTGACCCCGGTCGGCGAAGGCATTGTCGCCCAGGCACAGAAAGTCCTGGAGCAGGCCCAAGGCATCCGTGAACTGGCCCAAGCCGGCAAGAACCAGCTGACTGCCCCGCTGAAAGTCGGCGCGATCTACACCGTCGGCCCGTACCTGTTCCCGCACCTGATTCCACAACTGCACCGGGTCGCCCCGCAGATGCCGTTGTACATCGAAGAAAACTTCACCCACGTGCTGCGCGACAAACTACGCAACGGCGAACTCGACGCGATCATCATCGCCCTGCCGTTCAACGAAGCCGACGTGCTGACCTTGCAGCTCTACGACGAGCCGTTCTACGTCTTGATGCCGGCCCAGCACCCGTGGACCCAAAAAGAATCCATCGACGCCGCCCTGCTCAACGACAAGAGCCTGCTGCTGCTCGGCGAAGGCCACTGCTTCCGCGATCAAGTGCTGGAAGCCTGCCCGACCCTGGCCAAAGGCAACGACGGCGCCAAACACACCACGGTGGAATCCAGCTCGCTGGAAACCATTCGCCACATGGTCGCGTCCGGCCTGGGCATTTCGATCCTGCCGCTGTCGGCGGTCGACAGCCACCACTACGCTCCCGGCGTGATCGAAGTGCGCCCATTGAGCGCGCCCGTGCCGTTCCGCACCGTGGCCATCGCCTGGCGCGCGAGCTTCCCGCGGCCGAAGGCGATTGAAATTCTCGCCGACTCCATTCGCCTGTGCTCGGTGGCCAAGCCGCCAGCGCCGGTGGTGGCCGGTTAAGTCGCTGCCATGACCGAGTTGTCGCAAGTGTCGGTGACGGCACTCAAGGGTGTCGGCGAAGCCATGGCCGAGAAACTGGCCAAGGTCGGTCTGGAGAATCTCCAGGACGTGCTGTTCCACCTGCCGCTGCGTTATCAGGACCGCACCCGCGTGGTCCCGATCGGCCATTTGCGACCCGGGCAAGACGCCGTGATCGAAGGCACCATCAGCGGCGCCGACGTGGTCATGGGCCGACGCCGCAGCCTGGTTGTCCGTCTGCAGGACGGCACCGGCGGGCTCAGCCTGCGCTTCTATCATTTCAGCAACGCCCAGAAAGAAGGCCTCAAACGCGGCACGCGCATTCGTTGCTACGGCGAAGCGCGGCCCGGTGCGTCGGGGCTGGAGATCTACCACCCGGAATACCGCGCCATCACCGGCGACGAGCCGCCGCCGGTGGATGAAACCCTGACCCCGGTCTACCCGCTCACCGAAGGCCTGACCCAGCAGCGCTTGCGCCAGTTGTGCATGCAAACCCTGACCCTGCTCGGCCCCAGCAGCCTGCCCGACTGGCTGCCGACCGAACTGGCCCGGGACTATCAACTGGCGCCGCTGGCCGATGCGATCCGTTACCTGCATCACCCGCCCGCCGATGCCGACGTCGACGAACTCGCCCTCGGTCATCACTGGGCGCAGCATCGGCTGGCCTTCGAAGAACTGCTGACCCATCAACTGTCCCAGCAGCGCCTGCGCGAGAGCATGCGTGCCCTGCGTGCCCCGGCAATGCCAAAAGCCACGAAGCTACCCGTTCAGTATTTGGCCAACCTCGGCTTCACGCCGACCGGCGCCCAGCAACGGGTCGGCAACGAAATCGCTTACGACCTCAGTCAGCATGAGCCCATGTTGCGGCTGATTCAGGGCGATGTGGGCGCCGGCAAAACCGTGGTCGCTGCCCTCGCCGCGCTGCAAGCGCTGGAGGCCGGTTATCAGGTCGCATTAATGGCGCCCACCGAGATTCTCGCCGAGCAGCACTTCATCACCTTCAAGCGCTGGCTCGAACCGCTGGGCATTGAAGTCGCGTGGCTGGCCGGCAAGCTCAAGGGCAAAAACCGCGTCGCCGCGCTGGAGCAAATCGCCAGCGGTACGCCGATGGTGGTCGGCACCCACGCGCTGTTTCAGGAAGAGGTGCAGTTCAAGAACCTGGCGCTGGCGATCATCGACGAACAACACCGCTTCGGCGTGCAGCAGCGCCTGGCATTACGGCAGAAAGGCGTCGGCGGGCGGATGTGTCCACATCAGCTGATCATGACCGCCACACCGATTCCCCGGACGCTGGCCATGAGCGCCTACGCCGACCTCGACACCTCGATCCTCGACGAACTGCCGCCCGGCCGTACGCCCGTAAACACGGTGCTGGTCACCGACACCCGGCGCGTCGAAGTGATCGAACGCGTGCGCGGCGCTTGTGCCGAAGGGCGTCAGGCTTATTGGGTGTGCACGCTGATCGAAGAGTCTGAAGAGCTGACCTGTCAGGCTGCCGAAACCACTTTTGAAGACCTCACCGCCGCCCTCGGCGAGTTGAAGGTCGGGCTGATCCACGGCCGCATGAAGCCCGCCGAGAAAGCCGCGGTGATGGCCGAGTTCAAGGCCGGCAACCTGCAACTGCTGGTCGCCACCACCGTGATCGAAGTCGGCGTCGACGTGCCCAACGCCAGTCTGATGATCATCGAAAACCCTGAACGTCTCGGGCTCGCACAGTTGCACCAACTGCGTGGCCGTGTCGGTCGGGGCAGCGCCGTCAGCCATTGCGTGCTGCTTTACCATCCGCCGCTGTCGCAGATCGGCCGTCAGCGGCTGGGCATCATGCGCGAAACCAACGACGGTTTTGTCATCGCCGAAAAAGACCTCGAACTGCGCGGCCCCGGCGAAATGCTCGGCACGCGCCAGACCGGTCTGCTGCAATTCAAGGTCGCGGACCTGATGCGCGACGCCGATTTATTACCCGCTGTGCGCGACGCTGCTCAGGCCTTGCTCGAGCGTTGGCCGGATCACGTCAGCCCGCTGCTCGACCGCTGGCTACGCCATGGGCAGCAATACGGCCAAGTGTGAGCACTGCCGCAGTTTCTGGACCCTGGCTTTAAACAAGCTGGTTATACTCCTGCAATTGTTTGCAAACGGATACAGACCATGACAGAAGCTGCCCTCGCCCCCGAAACCCCGCACGCTCCGTCTGTTATTCGGCTGATGCTCGGCAAGCTGGACATCGCCTACGAAGAAGTCCTCGACCATCACGGCCTGAATGCCGCGCGTAAAGTGCAGGCAGTTTTGCTGGACGATGCCGTCGGCACGCTCATGGTGCTGTTCCCCCAGAGCCAATTGCTGGACCTCAACCGCCTCGCCGAACTCACTGGCCGCCGGTTGACTGCTGTATCCACCGAACGTCTGGTAAAAATGCTCGGCAAACACAGCCTGAGCCTGCTGCCCGGCCTGCCGGCACTTACCAGCTCGCCGTGCCTGTATGAAGAAAACCTGCTGCGCGAACCGACGTTGCTGATCAACTCGGGCGAGCCGGGGGTGCTGCTGGAAATCTCCAGCGACGCTTTCAAAACCATGCTGACCAAGGCCAGCGCCGGTAACTTCGGCGAAGCCGTGAACCGCATCCGCCCAAACCTCGACCGCCCCAACGATGACCGCGAGGAAATCACCCAGGCCGTGCAAGCGTTCACCGCGCGGCGGATCCAGCAACGTCTGGAAGAGACCATCGAGATTCCGCCGCTGGCCGAAACCGCGCAGAAAATCATCAAACTGCGCGTCGACCCCAACGCCACCATCGACGACATCACCGGCGTGGTTGAAACCGACCCGGCCCTGGCCGCGCAAGTCGTCAGCTGGGCAGCGTCGCCGTACTACGCCTCGCCGGGCAAGATTCGTTCAGTGGAAGACGCCATCGTCCGGGTACTGGGTTTCGACCTGGTGATCAATCTGGCGCTGGGCCTGGCCCTGGGCAAAACCCTGAGCCTGCCCAAAGACCACCCGCAACACACCACGCCGTACTGGCAGCAATCGATCTACACCGCCGCCGTCATCGAAGGCCTGACCCGCGCCATGCCCCGCGCCCAGCGCCCGGAAGCCGGCCTGACCTACCTCGCCGGCCTGCTGCACAACTTCGGCTACTTGCTGTTGGCCCACGTATTCCCGCCGCACTTCTCGCTGATCTGCCGCCACCTGGAGGTCAACCCGCACCTGTGCCACAGCTACGTCGAGCAACACCTGCTCGGCATCAGCCGCGAACAGATCGGCTCATGGCTGATGCGCTACTGGGACATGCCAGAAGAACTGGCCACCTCCTTGCGCTTCCAGCACGACCCAAGCTACGACGGCGACTACGCCGAATACCCGAACCTCGTCTGCCTGGCCGTGCGCCTGCTGCGTAGTCGCGGGATTGGCTCTGGTCCGGATGAAGACATTCCCGACGCCCTACTGGAGCGCGTAGGCCTGACTCGCGACAAAGCCAACGATGTGGTCAGCAAAGTGCTTGAGGCTGAAGTGCTGCTTCGCGAACTTGCCTCACAATTCAGCCAGGCCTAAAAGCATCGCGGGCAAGCCACGCTGCTACAGGGATCACCTAAATCCCTGTAGCACGCAGCAACCCTTGTTTCAACCCAAAAGTAAGCCAGATACACCACTCTGGGCCTGTTCGGTTGCAAATATTGCCCTGTTTCCACAGATTTTGGCCTTTGAGCCAACGACGACAGGAAGCAAGCGCCCTGCTATGATTTGACGGCAAATAGAGGGCTTTCCGATGACCCAAACAGCTGCTGTCAGTGTTGCAAGCCAAGTTCGTAAGCTTGCGAAAGAAAACAAGGTCACTGCTGAACGTGACGGCATGAGTCGTATGGCCGTGAGCATTACCCGTTTGGCTGGCGATGTCGTCGAGTTGGATGGCATCGAACAGTTGCTCGTCAATCTCAAGAGAAAAGGCGTTCTGAGCAAGTCTGAAATCCTGGCGCTTCAAGGGCGCTATCTTCAGGAAAGGCGTGCACAGAAACGTAGCGCATGACTTTTGATCCGTTCGGCGACTTCGAAACTGCTGGATATCTTCAAAACTCGCTGCAACTGAAAGATCCCACTGAAGTAAAAGAGTCAGAGCATCTTTCGTTCGAATTGAGTATCGAAGATGCGCTTGCCTATTTGGCTAAAAAAAAGCCAATCGATTACAAGACTGTACTCAAAGTTCACGAAATCCTGTTCTCCGGCTTCTATCACTGGGCAGGAAAAGACCGGAACGAGCTTGTCCCTCACCTGGCAGTCTTCAAAGGTTCCCTCGACGATCCCCACAGCACCATCTTCGAGCGCCCGGACTCCATCAAAATGTCTATCGACTATGCGCTAAAGCTAGCAGCAGACAAGAAACGCTTTAGAGCCCATCCCGGCGGAGTGATGGGTCAGCTGGCTTTCGCACACCCCTTCCTGGACGGCAATGGGCGCACGATTCTATTAGTCTTCATGGAACTCTGTTATCGAGCCGAGTTCGCCATCGATTGGTCAAGGACAAGCAAAGACGACTACCTGCGGGCACTCAGCGATGAGATCCGAGAGCCTCGCGAGAGGCATCTCGATAACTACCTCAACCCGTTCGTAGTCGATATATCCAGTCGTGACGAGTGGCCAGAGACCATCGGTGGTATCAGAGGCCTGGATGGCCTGGACAAGGAAGACATCACCTACGAGAACCTGGACAACCCGCAAGTCCAGCAGATCTACAAGACATACCGGACCCAGCCACTCGACGCCCACGGGCCTCCTGAGTCGGATGGCTGAAGAGGCTAGCTTGCTCTCGAAAAATCCCGGCGAGCCACCTCAAAGACTTATGCCTTAGGCTTGGCCTTCCGCGGCTTCAAATACTTGGTCAACCCCTGAAACCAGATCACCAATGCCGGGTTGCCCTTGATCTGAATCGACTTGTCTTGGATCCCCGTCATAAACGCCAACTGCTTGTTCTTCGCCTGCATCGTGGCAAAGCCATACGCCGCGTCCTTAAATGCAATCGCAAACGTCGGCTCGGCATACACGCCCGACTTGCTGGTAATGCGCTGGTCCTTCACAAAGAAATGCCGCGCCACTTTCCCGTCCAGGGTCTGTAATTGGAATACAAGCTCCTTGTCACCCAACTGCTGCTGAAACGCAGGATTAGTCCGACTGGCCTTACCCATCAACAAACCCAGCATCCACAGAAGAAAACGAAATTTCATGCGCACAGCCTCAAGAGAAAAATGAACGGCCGGCGCAGTGTAGCGGCTTCAAGCCAGAACGCCACTGTCGGGTTGCGTTAGAAGAAGATGAACCGCTTTTCCCGCATGATGACCGCCAAGTCACGCTTTCCCGCCTCTACCTTAATCGTTCCCACGCTCCTGCGTGGGATTGCATCCCGTGGCGCTCCGCGTCACACCCAACACCCGCCCTACACCTGAAGAAACACATTCTGTAGGAGCTGCCGAAGGCTGCGATCTTTTGATCTTGATGCCCTCAAATCTCTGGGAAATTTCCTTCAAAACGCCGGGCTGTTCATGAACTAGGCGGCTTGGGCCATCACCGATAACCTCTGTTCGTCACCGCAAAATCGGTGATTCGGACGTGCAAGTCCGGTGGAGTACACATTCGGTTATGGCAATTCATCGAGCGTTTTCCTATGCTCGCGAATCGTTATGGCGGCTGTGTATGGGAGACCTTCGGGTCTGCCGGGTGACTCCACCGGTCTTGCACACCTATGCACAGCTGCCACCTCTTTCGAAGTGCACGCGAAATGGTGTCAGCTCCTTAAATCATGGAGTAACACTTAATGATCAAGCCAACACCGAATCCTCCCGAAAACCCAGCCACATCCCCCTACGAATCCTTCGATTCGAAAAAACTCCACGAAGCCGCCGAACGCGCCCTCGACCACCATTTCGCCCCACCGCCTAACGAAAAACCCAAGCGTAAAGGCAAACTCTTCACAGTCTCCCCCGATATCGACACCGAAGCCCTCCTGGCCAACGCCTCCGAAGACCTGAAGTCCATCAGCGCCATCGCTGCCGACCTAGCTGATGACATCGACGGCACCCGCCGCTCAGTCGCCCTGGCGCTCAGCAGAATGGCGGATGGGGTGCAGTTGTTGGTGGAGAGAGCACTGGATCATATTGATTCGCCGAATCCAGCGGAGTATCGGGCGAAGGCATAAAGGGACCACAGAAAGAAAAAGGGGACGTTGAGTCCCCTTTCTCAATGATCTCGACTCACCACTGACAGCCTGTCTCTGGTGACGCCTCCATGCTGATATCTTGATCGAACGAATACCTCTTACCGGATTTGTAATTCGTGTAGTACATCGAGTTTACCCGAGCCCCCTGAGTCGCCCTTTCATACTCCCCCGTCACCACACCGTCAGAAACCTCCACCCAAGTCGTCGTGAACTGATAAGGCCCGCCCTCCGTCATGACTTCTTCCTCAGTGTTCCGATAGACGAGAGGAATGGCCTTCTTCGACTTGCTATACCTAACCCTCGCGCCGCTCCATTGGGTGATCGAGTCGTAATAGGTTCTGAATTCGAAATTGATGTTTTTGCCTTCCAGCGAACGGAAACAAGAAACCTGTGTTGTGACCTCACTGCGGGCCGTCAACGGCAACACCAACAACAGCATCAAAAATAACTTCTTCACAAATCTCTCTGATCTCGCTCTGTTGAAAACGTCCATACCCATGCGCCCGGGCGTTTCTAAAGCGAATAATCCGTCACCTCTTCAAGACGCCAACACTGCCCACGAACAAACCGATACTCGAATACATAATCGGTATCCGGCTTCTGCAGAATCGCCGTGGCCTGGTTGCCCTGCTCCTGCTTGACGGTCAACGTCAGCCCTTGGGCTTCGCGTTTCACGCGATCCGGAATGAGTGGAAACTTGATCTGGTCACCGCTGACGCTGCTTTTTTGCAACTCGGGCTCCGGATCACCTGCCACGGTCGTGGCCAGTTGCAGAGGCTGTTGGACGAACGCTTTTTGCACGTCTGCACGTTCGGAAAAGGCTGTGAGGAATGTTGAGAACTCGGTCGAAGGACAAGTGACATTGGCCGAATTACTCATGTTGCGCGGATCCTGGTTGATGCCATGTCCCACTTTTGAATCCGCAATAATCTTTGCATCCAAGTCTGCCAGACGCTTTTTAATACTCGCCGCATCCTTGTAAGCACATTCAACATCTACGCCCGCTTCCAGGTCTCGCCCATCGCGACAGTCCTGCAATTCGGGATCTGGCGGGTCACCGCGAAAAAACCGCAACGACAACTGATCCCCGTCCTTAATCAGTGGTAACTCCAGCGTCGAATAGGAGTAGCCCTCGAAACGGGCCGACTCCTTGTTTTTCGTGAGCACATACAGGGACTTCCCCGCTCGCTCAGGAAATTTACGCTCGAAGAAGAACACCGACACTATCTGTTCGCCAATGACCGGCGCTACATAAGTGAGTTCTGGTTTTGTAGCACTCATCGTTGCGTAGAAAACTTCACCATTGGGTACGTACGCGCCTGTCGTCTGACCTTTGAGCGTGTTCTGCAAGAAAAATACCGTGATTTTCTGCTCACCCACCGAAGCCACCACCGATGGATGCATTTGATCGATGGTTTGTAGGTCATTGGCTGACACCGGTTGTGATGCAAAACCGATGATTGATACAAGTACGCACACACAACTAAAAAACCTGGCCACTTCCATTCACTTCCCTGTTGATCCACGAGCTGATCATTCTTCAAAGACTTGCGCCGCCGACTTAAGGCCGCTCATAGTTGATCCTTTTAACCGCAGGACTTTCTTCCTGCAGCTGTCTCTTTGTGACACCGTAAGCCTTGATAAGCTCTTCCCAGGAGCCTTTCGAACCAAACGACCGATAGCTATTGCTGTAGCTGTAATGCTCTAACCGTCCGGTCGTCGAGTAGTACCCGCGCCATTCAGGGCAGGATCCGCATCCGCCATAACCGCCAATTGAAACCAGGCTGCCCTTGGTTCCTTTCACGCAATCCATCGCCACCACCACGTTGTTCAACATCTTCGTCTTCGCACCGTCGGACGTGCGCTGTAAAACTTTGCCGATATCACGCCGAAGTACTTTGCCGCCGATGTTGATTGTCTGGTCGGAACAGACCGGGATGACATTGGTTTCCGTGTCTTCCACCGTTACTGTTCGGCAAGACGAGACCAGCACCACTTCGACGCCGCCACACTGCATGACATCGCGCTGGGTATAAGCATCCGCTGGCGCAGCGAAAGCCGGGGACGAGAGCAGCAATGACAGGCCGCCAGCGAAAAAAAGCTGATTCATTGAGTATTCCTTGTCGCCGTTAACCGGCCTGTTGTCCTGCCAGGCACTGTGCGTAGCCTTCGACAAAGCGAGCGTCGCGGGGGAGGGAACGGAGACAGACCACGTTTTTCAGATCATTATTGAAACGTGGTCTGTCCCCATTTCATTTTATTGCTACAGCTCGCCATTGGCGCCGAAACTTCGCCTCCACCGACATCCGCAACCCTTACTAGCAACCGGACTTCAGGATCACGAGCAAAATCAGCCTGGAGTACAGTTGCGACCATAGTGCCCTCTGCTCGAGCAGAGACTGAAGTCAACACTAGGGCAAAAACATAAAATAAATTTAGAACGCGCACGACCCACCCATCAGAAAGAGGAAAACCCGCAAAAAAGACTACAAGGCGGGCTAATTTATTTATTGGCGACCACATCCACACAAGCAACAAATCCAATCATAAATAAACCTGTCCCATTTTTCTTCTATCAATCCAAGCAACACTTTAAAATCCGATATATCAGCCTCATAAAACGCATTACACTGCGAAACAACTACATACTTTGAGTCCATCTGTTTTTCAAGAGTACTGCAAACTACGCCTGCTCCTTCCTCCCCACCCTGCCCCTCATATACGAAATCCTTCATATCCAACAACTTCCAACCAGTTTCCGACAACTTCAGTTTCGCCGCAGCGGACGCATCATTGTAGTGCAAAATCGCTTCTGGATAGGGTAACTCAATCAAGTTATTGTATCGTGACTGTGCGCCATTCCCCACAGCCTTCAACACCAAACCCAGGTCACTGCCACTTACAATATATGTTGGAAGATTTTCAAGATTTGCTTCATAAGAAGGCTGACCGGATGGCGCCAATTTCAATATACTCAGACTATCCTTCGACGCACAACTAACTACCTCAAGCTTAAATCTCAAATCATCAAATGCACAATGCTGCGCTTCAGCAAATACTGAAGTTGAAACAAGCGCGACGCAGAACACCCCTAACACAGAGAAGTTGATTCTATATTTTGTCACTTAACACGCTCCACATAGGTACAAGTGCATTTTGCCTTTCGGCATTGTGTTCTGGAGTACTATTGGGGTTACCTCTATTAATGACGGAGCCAACTACAGTTGAAACAGATGAGCTTGGGCCACCATCCGCGTGTTTACTGATTTTCTCCCTCACCCAAAAGAAACCAGATGCATCGCAAGCATTGTAATCATCTGTGGCGAGAAGTGCCGAATGGGGATCAGTTGTGAAATCTTTCCCTCGGTATTTTTCATAGCTCGTATAGTTTTTTCTTCCCGTAATTTGCAGAAAGCCACGACCATGAAATCTGTCACCATCACCTGCCATACCACCATTCGCGGCGTTTGCCACTCCATTGCCCATCCCAGCAGCCTTAGTTAATACTTGGCCAGGACGCGCTGCCATATAACCAGCTCGGTTAATTGTTGGCTTTGGATTTGGTCCAGGGTTGGGAAGTTCTACTGGCCGACGACCGGATGGTAGATTACGCACTCTAGTAACAGCGTTATCATAATCTTCTCCAGCTTCAGCTGGCGTAATAACCTCATACATTGTTCGGAAGTATCGTGTGCCGCCGATTTCCTCTCGATACCTCCACCACCCTGTTTCTATTCCGACTTGAGAGAAAAAATGAGTCATTCTAAGTTTTGAACTGCTGATCAAGTATTTCGAAAGCATCCTATTCATTTGAACTCTTAAACCAGCAGCGCGTTGCCTTCCAAGTGCATCAGAAGGCTTGAGAACATTTGCCAGTTCATCACTACTAAGCCAACCGCACGATCTGAATACGCGAACAAATTCAAGCGGAGGAAAGTGCCAGTGTTTACTTTCGATACCAGTCAAATTAGCTAGCTCCCAGAATGCTAATTCTTTCTGGTGGCTTTTGATTTTTTCATATTGCTCCTGAGGCATCGGCCCACCATCTGCTACTTTCAGCAACCAGCCATAACGGGTATCAAAGTCGTTCGCCGTCCATTCGGTTGGAAACTTGCATATAAGGCGCTTTAGAAGTTGCTGTGTATCATCCGAGCGTAATCGAGACATACTCAACTGACGCTCATTTGTGTAACGCTCTGACAAATTTTGTTTTTCTTCAGCTGAAAGAACTGCGTAACCCGGTGAGTTCGCAATGCTAACAGCATCACCAGCGTCATGTTTAACCGTCTCTGTCCCCAAACCAAAGAGGCTCTTAATGAAATCCGACTGGCAATGACTATCTGTATCCATATCGTCATCAACCAAGCGCCACCCCTGCCAATGAGGGAAATCTGCATCGCTGAATTTAGTCACGCTGTCGGCATTCAAGTTTACCCAACCTGCCTTACTCTGTTCTCCTGCCTTCCCAGGAAACTTGATTTGGCGCCAATGTGCGGCATCAACAGGCTGGAGAGTATCAGGTCCTAGTACACGCCCAAACCGTAGCAACTCATACCCCGCACTAGGAGACTGTGGGTAGTACTGCTTAGCCTTGTCGTAAAGTTTGTACGCATACTCAGCATCCTCCGGTTGAGTGCCAATTTCCTGTCCACTCAAATAAAAGGAAGTCAATTTGCATTCGCCTTTTTCGTAACGCATGCGCACGTAGATACCTTCTTGAAGCATGGATGCTACTGCAGGTTCATATCCGTCCACTGTAGCGGAAGAATCTGAAGACGATGCTGTGCGGCACGGTCACGGGCATGACCGGAGGCCGATAGGCTACCGCAGCATTGTTTAGTGGTTGTCGGCGGTCATTAGGAGGGGCGCTGTAAAGCAAAACTTCCGGTGGTACGAAAAAGTACATATCCCCCCAGCAGCTATTTTTTCGCCCATTTTGTGCTTGATATTTGAGGTCGAGAGTATCCCTACCCGTCAAATTGGCTATCTGACTTTGATCCGCAATAACTTCAAAATGAATCCGCCCCTTGCTTCCGTAAATACTGCCTGCTTCACCAATGGCGTCTTTTCTGCTGATCACTTTTCCTATCTGTGGGCCATTCAGACTGATCTTCGATAGGTGCATATAGATCGAATAGAAGACTACTTTCGACTGTTCTTCCTCGCCAATTTCAGTCTCATGACGCAGGACCACACAACCTTTATCAGTCCATCCCCCACGGAAATTTAGCGGATGAGCCGAGTCTGCGCTCTCAGGAACCGAGTCGCGGAAATACACCAATGTCCCATCGCATATTGCTCTCACAGGCAATACTCGCCCCCCCTCTTGGGGAGCAGTCAAATGGATGCCGCCATGCCAATTCAGGTCAAAACTCAGCGGATAACCACCATCACCAGGAACACCACCCACCATGGCGCGCGCCAGGAAGGCCTCGTCGGTCTCTCCCGCAACTGGAGCTGGAATAAAGGGAGGGCTAATGATCATTCTGAAAAATCCTTGTTCATATTGATGCTTATACGTCCATTCATAACGAGAACGGGTAATCGATAGTTGGCTTAACCTTCTCAGGCGACGCATTCCCCAACGCCTGATCCATCAAACTCCCCGCCTTATCCTTATCCGCCGCCCCCGGCAGCACTGGTGGCTTAATCCCAATCCCGGTCCCATTCCCCGCCGACCCACCCGCATTAATCTTCACCACCGGCCCAACAACCGTCACACCACCGGCATCGAGCTTGATAAAGCTCCCACCGGCCTTGACCGTGAGCTCCATTCCAGCTTCGATAACAATCTTGTCCCCAGCCTTGAGGTGAATCTCTTTCCCCGCACTGGTCAACTGCGCAGTCCCCAACTTCACATGCTGGTTCTGCCCAATGGTCAGGTGATCATCCATCCGCACTTCAGTCTTGCGGTCGGCGATGGTGGTGTGGTGTTCTTCAGCCTTCAGCTCGGTGTAGGTGTTCTTCTCCACGGTATCGTGGCGTTCATTCCCCACCCGAATCCTCTGGTCATGCTCAATGTTTTCATCCCAATCCCGCTGGGCATGAATAAAGATTTGCTCCGCCCCTTTCTTGTCTTCAATCCGCAGCTCGTTGTACCCACCGCCTCCCGGTGAGCTGAGGGTTTTGAACACGGTGCGAGTCTTGTTCGCCGGCAGGTCGTAGGGAACGAGGTTTTCCTTGTGATACAGGCACCCGGTTACCAACGGCTGGTCGGGGTCGCCTTCGAGGAAGGTGACGAGCACTTCCATACCGATACGCGGAATGGCGACGGCGCCATATCGATCACCCGCCCAACTCGAAGAAACGCGCATCCAGCAGCTGGTTTTGTCATCAGCCAAACCTTCGCGGTCCCAGTGAAATTGCACTTTGATGCGGCCGTATTGGTCGCAGTGGATTTCTTCGCCTTTGGGGCCGGTGACCATGGCGGTCTGGCTACCGAGCACGCGGGGTTTGGGGTGTTCCAGGGCCGGGCGGTAGAACACGGCCCATGGGGTGGCGAGGAAGCGGTTGCGGTAGCCCTGGTGGAAGTCGTCTTTGTTGTCGGTGGTGTCGCTGGTCACGCCTTCTTCGAGCACTTGCGGCTGTTTGCCTTCGTGGACGACTTCGGTGAGCAGCCAGAGGTCGTTCCACTCGGTGCGCGGGTGGTCGGAGATTTCCAGGAAGTGACCGCTGACGAGGGTGGTCTGGTCGCCGTGGCCTTCGGCTTGCTGGTAGTCGGCGCGGTGGCGTTCCAAGGCGCGCTGGCTGAGGAATTTGCCGCGTGCGCGGTCGAGGAAGCGGCCGGGGTAGTCGTAGTCTTCGAGGTCCGGCTCTTCGCTCTGAACATCAGGTTTATAGGCAGCTTCCAGTTGCAGACGCGGTTTTTCAAAGTCGTAGTCGCGGCGAGTAGTCCGACTGGTGCGGGTTTCCAGACGCAGTTTGAAGCCTTTGATCACGGGTTCGTCGGCGACCATGCCGCTGCCTTGGACGTAGGCGGTGGGCTGGCCGAGTTTCGGGAACACCGTTTGATCGTCACCGAATACCAATAAATGACCTTTGGAGGTGTGCTGGAAGTGGTAGTGAATGCCTTCTTCTTCGCACAGGCGCTGGACGAAGTGCAGGTCGGTTTCGTCGTATTGCACGCAGTAGTCGCGGTCCGGGCACGGCTGGCTCAACTGGAATTTGTAGGCGTTGCCTTTGATGCCGTGTTCTTCGAGGATCAGCGCGATGATTTTCGGCGCCGACATCTGCTGGTAGATGCGCTGGTTGGTGCGGTAATGCAGGTACTGCAGCTGCGGCACCAGGGAGACTTTGTAGCGGGTCAGGCGTTTGCCGGTATCGCCTTGGGCGACGCGGTAGATCTGGCCGTGGATGCCGGAACCCTTCGGGTCGAATGCGAGGAACGCCTGTTTGTGCAGGAGCTTTTCCAGGTCCAGGTCCGGATTTTCGCTGACCAGTTCCAGGTCGAAGCGATACGGCTGGCTGATGCCTTCAGTGCCGGCGAACGACAGAACTTGCAGGTCGCCGGCATAGTCTTCGACTGTGAGGCTGAAATGCGTTTCGTTAGCTGAGTTGAACATTGCTTGCTCCCTGTTCGGTAGTCATCCGTTACGCCCGGAGTCGCAGACGTTGCAGCCAAGACGATGTGGCGCCCATAGCGTCACGCAGTTGGGCGGCAGTGATCGTTCGATCTGCCGCATCGAAAGCCAGCGCCTTGTGCAGGGCTGGCCAGCAGTGTTTCGGTAGATTCTTTGGTGGGTGCAGCTCTCGGTCGAGGTACCCGGCGCGGGCCTCGGTCGAGGGCAAGCGGCGGAACGGGTGTTTGCCGCCCGCCAGTTCGTAGATCACACAGGCCACGCCGTACACGTCCGCGCTGGCCGACAGCGTCTGGCCTTCGAGCAGTTCGGGGGCGGCGTAGCCGGGGGTCCAGGCGTTGAAGCGGTTGCGGCTCAGGTGCGGCAGGCCGGGCAAGATGCCCTCTTCCGCCTGGCCGAGGCCGAAGTCAAACAGGCGCACGCCCTCTTCGCTGAGCATCACGTTGCTTGGCTTTATATCGCCGTGCAGCACGCCGCGAGCGTGGGCGTAGGCCAGCGCGTCGAGCAGCGGCAGCGCAATGTCACGCAGTTCTTTCCACGGCAGGCCCAGGGGCCGCTCGCAGAGTAATTTGTCCAGGGTCAGCCCACGCATGAGTTCCATGGTGATGAAGGCGCGCTGGCAGTCGGTGTCCACTTCAAAGGTGTGCGGTCGCAGCACGTTGTCGTGGCGCAGTCGTCGGGTCAGGGCGAACTCGCTGTAGAGCAAGGCACTGGCGTCCGGCGATTCGGCAAATTCTTCGCTGAGGATTTTCAGCGCGATGTAAGGGTCGGGATCGCCGAACTGCTCACTCAGCAGATCCCGTGCACGGTAAACCGCGCCCATGCCACCGGCACCGAGCAGGCGCTCGATGCGGTAACGCCCCGCCAGCACGTCGGGCAGTTCACCGATGCTGGCCCGGGTCGGCGCCAGCGCAGGCTCAGCCTTACGCGGCTTTCCGTTTAGAGGCTTTCCGTTTAAAGGCTTGGCGAAGGCGAAGTAAGTCAGGTTATTGGCTTCTTCCTCAGTCACCAGCAGGTCGTCGATCAGTGGCATGAATTCAGTCATTGGCGGATCACCACGGCAGTCAGGTTGTCCCGGGCCGAGCCACGCAGCGCGCCGTCGAACAGACGCTCCAGCGCAACATGTGGCGCGGTCAGGCTCAGGGCGTTGCCCAGGGCATCGCTGCTCAGCCCTTGATACAAACCGTCGCTGCACAATAGAAACGCATCGCCGGGATAGACCTCGAGTTCGAGCACGTCCAAGGTCAGTTGCTCGGCAGCGCCGACCGCACGGGTCAGCGCATGAGCGGCAGGATGCGCACGAGCGTCTTCGACACTCATGTTCTGCTCGTCGATCAGTTGCTGTTGCAGCGAATGGTCCTTGGACAGCTGATACAAACGCTGGTCGCGCCACAGGTAGCAGCGGCTGTCGCCGGCCCAGATACAGGCCGCGCGATTGCCTTCCACCAGCAGCGCCACCACGGTGCTGCCCATGATGCTGTCATGGCGCCCGGCGGTGACGGTCAACTCCTGACCCAAGCGGCGGTTGAGCCAGTGCAGGCACTGGCGAATACCTTTGAGTCGCTCGTCGAAGTCATCCTGCACCGGCAATTCCGCCAGGCTGGCGACGATCAACTGGCTGGCGATGTCGCCACCCTGATGACCGCCCATGCCGTCCGCGACCACCCACAGCCCCTGCTGTGGACAGTCAAGAAAAGCATCTTCGTTGCGCGCCCGAACCTTGCCCGGATCGGTACGCGCAGCGCTGCGCCAGGGACTGGCAACCAGCATCAGAGCTGCACCGGCATACGGAAAGTGCGCAGCACGCCCATGTCGAACGGGTTCGGCGTGCGCTGGCTCGACAGCAAGTAGTTGGCGCGCAGGCCACCCACGTCAGCCTTGAGCACCAACACGTCGAGACCGGTCAGGTACTCGGTCTGCATCAGGTCAAACAGACGGAACAGCGACCATGGGCCGGAGTTCTTCTCGATGCCGATCGGACGGCCGGCCATTTTGTCGAGGACCAGGCTGGTGCGACCGTCTTCAGCATCGGTCGGCCATTTGAACGACACCGGCACGATCGGGCCGTGACGGTATTCAATGGTCTTGTCGCCGAACTTGAACTCGGAACGACTGACAGCCGGGTCGAGGGTGTACGGCTCCAGTTTGAACTGCACTTGCGGCTCGGCCGGGTTGCTGGCGAAGAAGCTCTGACGGATCACTTGTGCCGCGGCCATCTGGTCGAGGTAGACCTTGGAGATCGGCATGCTGTGACCGTCAATGCTGCGCAGGCGGTAATTGCCTGGATCGCCACTCACGAACGGACGCATGTAGTTCTCGAAGAAGCGGTCGGCGATGCCTTGGGCTTTGAAGAACTCGCGGAAGTCGCTGATCGCCACGTCGCTGGTGCTGTGGGCACTGAACGGGTAACGCTTGTTGATCGCCTTGCCGTAGAAGCTGTACAGCTCGCTCTGATAACGCTGGTTCAGGTACTGGTAAGAATCGTTGAGCACCAGACGCCAGGTGTCTTCGGCCAGCACGTTGAACCACACGCTTACCGGGCGCGGCAGACGGTTCGACGCGTTGCGCAAGTTGCTCAGCGCATCGCGCTGGCCGCTCATACGGGTCTTGGCCATTTCGAACGCAGCCTGCTCTGGCGCGCTGGCACGGGCCAGGCTCGACAGTTGCAGTTGCAGGTCGTTGAGTGCTTGCAGGGCCGGGGTCAAATCAGCGGCCGGGCCGTTGTTGTGATCCAGCAAACGGTGCAGCGGTTCGAAGCGACGTTGCAGGGATTTCTTCGCGGTGTCGGGCAAGTTCTTGGCCATGTCCGACGCTTTGTCCGCGGCAGCTGCAGCGAGTTTGCCCAACTTGCCACCCTTCTCGCCCAGTTTTTCTGCCGCTTCAGCGGCTTCATCTGCGCTGTCTGCGATGACCGGGAAACGGGTGTTCTCACGCACTTCCACCAGCAGTTGCAGCACTGGGGAGTTGGCAGAAGTCAGGCCAGCTAGTTGCTCGGCGCCTTCACCGGCGTCGTTGATCGGTGGCAAGGCAACCTGGCCGACCGCTTCGCTCCAGAAGTTGGCGTAGTCGCGGAAGTACAACTGCTCCAGTTCGACCATCAGGCGACGCAGGTCCATGCCGCTGATACCCGAGCCTTCGCCCAGCACCCAGTTGTCACGCAGAATATCGGTAACCAGCGCAGTGCCCTGGATCGAGAAGTACTGCTGATAACCCTGCTGGGTGTAGAACCCTGGAATCACGTAATCGGTGCCGACAAACAACGCACCCTGTGGGCCCAAGTGTTGGCTGAAACGGTATTCCGGCAGATTGCGAGCCTGCTCGCGCAGCATCCGGTAAACCACGTTGGCCAGCGACTCGCTGCGCAGCACCTGACGCGCCTGCGTCACCAGTTGATCGTTCAGCGGGTAGATAAACGGCTGCTTGAGCAAACGCTCGAAGTGGGTATTCAAGCCGTTCTGCACCGCGGTGTTGCCGGCGTAACGCAGGGACCAGTCAGTGGCGACCCAATCCTTGAGCCACGTAGCATCGCGGCGATCCTTCATGTTCAACATCAGGTACGCACGCAGGCTGTTGAGCAGGCGTTCGCGGTCCTTCATGTTGGCGCGGATCTGCCCTTCCAGCAGCGTTGCAACCCGTGGCAGCAACTGCGCTTCAAGCTCTCGCTCGTAGGCGTTCTTGACCACCGGATTGGCGTCTTCGCCTTGGTACAGGCCGCCGCGCTCGTGGTACGACACGTCACCTTTGTTCGGGAAGACCTGAGTCGCCGCGTAACTGGTGTCGAGGGTCTTGAGCACTGCCATGGAGTCATCACGCGCAGTCAGGGCCGAGCGTTGCAGATTCCAGTTTTGTGCCAGTGAACGCAGGTTTTCCAGACGCTCATAGTTGGCCGAGAAACCGCCAGCCCACAGCATGCCGAATAGCGCCAGTGCCGCCAGTGCACCAACGTAGAGGGCGCGTTGGCCCCAATGGATGCGACTGCGCTCGCGCTTGTCCAGACCGGCCAGATCGGCCTCGGGGAAAATCACCCGGCTGAGCAAATGGTGAATGAACCGCGAACGGCCACTGCGCAGGGTCGGCAGCACGCCAGCGTTCATGCCCAGGTTCGCGCCGATGCCGGCGGTGGTCTGGTCTATCTCTTGGGTCAGGTGCGGTGCGCTGGTCAGGTAGAAACCGCGCAACTGGCTGACGCGCTGATAGCGGTTGCCGGTGAACGCCATGTCGACGAACAGGCACAAGCGCTCGCCGATCTGCCCCAGTTGATGCGGGAAGTCGAGGATGCGACCACGGCGCTGGGTGTCGCGCTCCTGGTGCATGCGCATGATCACCTGGCTGTTCAGGCGACGCAGCAGCTCTTCGAACTCGGCGCGCAACACGGCCACGTCGGTACCACTCTGCTCTTTGCGGAAGCTGGTGCCGAGGACCTGATCGCTTTCTTCGCGGGTCAGTTGATCGAAGAATTCGTCGAAACCGAGCAGGCGATCGGCCTTGCTCAACACCAGATAAATCGGCACATCGACGTGGAGTTTCTGATGCACGTCTTGCAGACGCGCACGCACCTGGCGCGCCAGGGTGTCGAGGTCTTGCTCGCTGCCACCCAGCAGTGTTTCCACCGGGATGGTCACCAGCACGCCGTTCAACGGACGGTTGCGGCGGCGCTTGCGCAGCAGGTCGAGCAAGGTGCTCCAGGCGCTGCCATCGACTTCGGCATCCGGCTGGGTCAGGTAACGTCCGGCGGTGTCGATCAGCACGCCATGGTCGGCGAAGTACCAGTCGCAATGACGAGTGCCGAGGGTGTCGCGGGTGAGTTTGCGGTCGATCTTGTTGATCGGAAACTCAAGGCCCGAGAAGTCCAGCAAGCTGGTCTTGCCGCTGCCCTGCGGGCCGATCAGCAAGTACCACGGCAAATCACTGCGCCAGCGCTCGCTGCGGCCGCGATACAGGCTAGAGGTCTTCAGGGTTTTCAACGCATCCTTGAAGCGGAGGCGAAGCTCTTTCTGCTCTTCGTCGATCAGCTCTTCACGGCGGATACGGTCCTGGCCATCTTCGGTTTCTTCGATGGCTTTTTTGCGCACACCGGCGCGCCAGCTGACGAAGACCATGGTCAGGCCCCAGATCAGGAACAGCACACTGATGGTCAGCAGGCGGGAGGTCGAACCCTCCCAGAACTTGTAGTCATTGACCGCCAGCAGCGGCCCGACGAACCACACCAGCAGCGCGACAAACAGCACCAGCAGCAGGGTCCAGACCCAGGTCTGGCACAGGAATGCGCCGACTTTCTTGAAAAACTTTTTCATCACACGTCCCTGTTTACGGCTGCGACTGCGGCTGAACCGCAGTCGGGTCTAACTGCTGATAAGGTTGCAAAACGGTTTCGCGTTGCTCGCCCAGTACCCAGGCGAAGCCCGAATACATCACCACCAGGCAGACCACGGTGAACAGCACCACCATCCACGCCGGCACGATGCGCACCAGGCTGCGGCGCTGATCGTTCAAGCCTTCCCAATGCGGCGACAGCTCACGAGGCACGTCGCCGCGCAGTTGACGAATCTGCCGATACAAGGCGTCGCGGATGCCTTCAAGCTCGAGCATGCCTCGGGCTTGCACCCGGTATTTGCCTTCGAAACCGAGGGACAGGCACAGGTACATCAGCTCCAGCATCGGCAGGTGCTTGACCAGGTTTTTCGACAGGCGATCCAGCAGCTGGAAAAACTTCTCGCCACCGAAAGTTTCGTTGTGGAAGCTGCTGAGCAGGCTCATCTGCGACCACTCGCTTTCGTTGCCCCACGGTGTGGTCACGACGGCTTCGTCGACCACGGTGCAGAGCACGTAACGGGCGGCCATCACCTGGCTGCTTTCAGCGCCGTTGTGCAGCGCACGCACTTCAAACAGCTTGAGCCCGGCGGTCAATCGTTCGTTGAGCGCGTACATGTCTTCGCGGGTGTCGCTGTGCTTGAGGCGCACCACTTCCGACAGCAGCTCGGACGCCGCCGCCACCAGCGAATTGAGGCTGATGTTGAACGCTTCGGCCGGGCGCAAACGCGCGGCGTAGATCATCCGCTCTTCCAGCTGTTCGAAACGCGGCGGAGCAGCGAAGTCAGTCAGCGGACTCGACGCCGGGCCGTGGCCCTGGCGGTCGAGCAGGACGGTTTTGTCGTCCTGGTTGTATTCCATGTCCTTGATCATGTCGGTCAGTTCCTGATGGCCCAGAATTTCAGTTCAAGCTCGGCAAATTCGCCGGACACGTGGAATGCGAAGCCGCCCGAGCGCTCGAGTTGCGCCAGGTCTTCGGAACTGAGTTCGAGGATGAAATAGGTTTTGTTGGAGTGGAACGCGATCTGCCGTGGGGCCACCGGCAACGGTTTGACCTTGATGCCTGGCAGGTGCAGGTTGACCAGTTGGCGGATGCGCTCCACCGGACCGACCTTGAGGTGCGCCGGCAAGCGATGGCGCAGTTCTTCGGAGTCGCAGTTGGCACTGGCCGCGAGCACGAACGAGGCCGATCCCAGCAGTTTGTGGTCGTGCAACGGTGACACGATGATCCCGTACTGACGCGCTTGCAGCACCAGTTCAATGGCGTGCTGTTCGAGCACCATCGACAGCACCTGACGAATCGCTTCCATAAGTTTGCGGAAGCTCGCGCCCTGGTCGCTGTGCTGGTAACGGCTGTCCAGACGCGGGCGCTTGCTCTCGCTGGAAAACGTCGCCAGATCGCCGAGCATGGTCAGCAGCGTGCGGTACAACTCTTCCGGATGAACCTGTTCCAGGCCGAGGTAATGGCGCAGCAGCATTTCGGTGCGGTTGATCAGTTGCAGCATCATGAAGTCGCCGACTTCCGCGCCACCGACCTTGCCGTTGGAGCGAATCCGGTCGGCGATGGTGTCGCCCCGGTGGCCGAGCATGCTGATCACTTCTTTGAGGCACGACAGCAGGTAGCTGGACGAATGCGCCTGGATGTAGGTCGGCACGAAGTCCGGGTCGAGGCTGATCACGCCGTCGGGCGTGGTGTCGAGCACTTCGCAGATCTTCAGCTTCACGTAGGCCTGGTCGCTCTGCTGCTCGCCGAGCAACAATTTAAAGTCCGGACGACCGCAGCTGACCTGGCTGGCAGAGTCATCGCCGGCGTTGGAGTCGGCCACTTCCGCGTCGTACGCGGTGTAGCGTGCCAACACGTCGGATTGCTCCGGGCGGCGAGACTCGATGTGGTTACCGGTCACCAATGGCAGTGCCAGATAGATTGGCGTGTTGCCAGTGTTCGGCGGCACGTCCAGGGCCAACGGCTCGGTGTTGCCGCCCAGTTCGAACAGGCTGCCGTCCGGCAGAATCCCCGAGGCCTGGCTGATCACCAGTTTGCCCATGTTGAGGAACTGCAAGTCGATTTCCAGGTTCAGGAAGCCCCAGGTGTAGCTGCCCAGCAACTGTGTGCGGGTCTTCATCTGGTGGTCGTAGTAACGATCGTTGTGCTGGAAGTGCTGTGGTCGCAGCAGCATGCCTTCCTGCCAAATGACTTTATGCGCATTCATGTTCAGTCATCCGCCTTGGCGAGCGTTTCATGGGTATTGCGGATGCCGGCCTGATCGAGGGTCAGGTCAGCCTCGGTGACTTCCACCGGAGTGATTTGCACCGTGTAGCGCCATTTGGTTTCCGGCAGGTCGCGGTAAGCCGCGAGCACGCCGACGTAACGGCTGCCCTCCTCCACGCTGAGCTTGAGCTCGATGGTTTCACCCGGGCGCAGTTCGAGTTCTTCGCCGGCCACCAGGTCTGGGGCGAGGGATTCCTTGGCGCGTTCGTAGAGACTGAAGAAATCAGCGTTCTCGAACGTCACCGGGTGCTTGAGCTCCAACAGACGCACGACAATCGGCGACGGACGACCGTTGAGGTCCGGGTTCAGCTGATCGCTGGCGGTCAGTTTCAGGTTGAGCTTGGTCACGGTGGAATACGGCGACAGCGACGAGCAACCGGCCAACAGCACGAGGGCTGTGAGCGCAGTCAGCGTCTTGAAAAAAGCGATCGAGCAGCGAGACATGCGCATCATCCTTGGTGGTCGGTATGAAGGGTGGAAATCAGGCGGATCTGTTCTTCGTAGGCCTGAGCGAAGTCGCGGGCCAGCAGGCGTTCGCTCCAGTCATCGTCCTGACGCAGGGCCTGGTGATAACGCCCATAGGCTCTCCAGCGACTGCCGGAGGTGGCGAGCAACGGCTTGTTGTCACGCTCGAAACGCAGGGTCAGCTGTTGCGGCGAGAAGTGTTCCAGGGTGCCGCGAACGGTGGCGCGGCTGGCGGTCAGCAACGCCACCTGATGCGCCTGCAAATCGCGGAACGCACGGGAGATCGCTTGCTCCGCCGGCAACTGACCTGGCTTGTTCGGCTGCAACAGAATGCCCAGCGCTTCACCGGCATCGACGGCGAATTTCAACGGATTTTTATGGGTGCCTTGCACGGTGGTCTGGGCCAGGCGCAGTTCGTTTTTCAGTTCGCTGCGAGTGCGCAGGCTCTGCTGCAAACCGCCGACGCTTTGCTTGAGCAGGCGCGCAGCGTTCAGCGCCAAGGCTTCGCGGGCGTCGTGGTCCAGGCCTTTGAGGTCTACGCCCAGCGCTGCACCGAAGTGCTCCCAGAAACCTTCGCGCTGACGTTCGACCGCTTTCGGCGGTGGCGCCGGTGCTGGCTCTGCCGGGGCGTCGATCAGCTCCGGGACCATCAGGCTTTCCATGTCGATGCGCGCGTAGTCGGCACGCTGACGGGTGTCTTCGATCGTAGTACTCGGGGAAATCAGTTCGTCGATTTCCGAGTACACGCACTCTTGCTGGTCGAGGGCATTCAGCGGGTCGAGGTCGAGGAACGCATCGTCCGGAATGATGCTTCCCGCGGCCTGCGGACGGCCGACTTCAACGTCGAACGTCGCCGGGTCGCGTACCAGTCGCGCACGAATCTCGAAATCACCGAGCACATACACGCTGCCGTGCTCGATACGCATCGGCTCGCCCTTGCGCAGGCGCGCGCCGCTGTCGCTGTCCTGGATACCGTTGCTGCTGGTATCGGTCAGGAAAAACGTGCCTTCGCGGTAGCTGATCAACGCGTGATGGTTGGACAGGTGACGCTTGCGGTCGGGGATGATCCAGTCGCAATCCTCGCCCCGGCCGATCACGCCACCGGCCTGTTTGAAGGTTTTCTGGCACAAATCCGTGGGCACGAACTGCTTGGTGTTCAGCATTTCGAAAACCAGTTCCATGGTGATACTCCTTGCGGTCACTTGCCGCGATTGACCGCCTGCGGATCACCCAATGGGCGATAGGTGTTGTCGTTGTATTTGTAATTGCCGCTACAGCCGCCGAGGCCGCATAGAACGACGAGGGTCAGCAGGACGGCTTGCCAGTGACGAACAGACATCAGAGGGTCTCCAGGAGTAGACAAAGCGCAAAGCGCCGACCCGTTTGGGTGGCGCTGTTAGAAGCGAATGAGGTGAAATCGACGGTCTTTTGCCTACCCATCGAAGTCACCCAAATTGATATTCAGGCGCCCGAGGCGGTACAGCAGCGTGCGGCGCGGCAACCCGAGTTCGCGGGCGGCGAGGGTCTGGTTGCCGTCGTTTTTGCGCAGGCAGTCGAGCAGCAAACTGCGCTCAACCTGCTCCAGGCGTTCGCGCAGGTTCAGGCTGCTGTCTTCCGGCATGGTTTCCATGCGCAGGGAGAAATGCTCGGCCAGCAACTCGCCGCCTTCGCACAGCAATACCGCGCGTTCGACCAAACCTTTGAGTTCACGCACGTTGCCGGGGAAGGCGTAACCGGACAGGTGATCCAGCGCCGCGTCGGACCAGCGCACCGCATCCCGTTGCAGAAACGCGCACGCCTTGTCGGCGAAGTGCCGGGCCAGGTCGAGGATGTCGCCTTCGCGCTGGCGCAGGGCCGGCAGCTCGATCGGGAATTGCGCGAGGCGGTAGTACAAGTCCTCGCGGAATTTGCCTTCACTGACCAGTACCGATAAATCCCGGTGCGTCGCGGCGATGATGCGCACGTCGATCTTGTGGGTGTCGTTGGAACCCAACGGGCGGATCTCGCCTTCCTGCAACACGCGCAACAACTTGGCTTGCAGGGACAACGGCATGTCGCCGATTTCATCGAGCAACAAGGTGCCGCCATTGGCCGCGTCAAACAGCCCGGCACGGTCGCGGTCGGCGCCGGTGAAAGCACCTTTGCGGTAGCCGAACAGCTCACTTTCCAGCAGGTTCTCGGGGAACGCCGCGCAGTTCTGCACTATGAACGCCTGGGAACGGCGCGGGCCGCAATCGTGAATCGCCCGCGCGACCACTTCCTTGCCAGTGCCGGTCTCGCCGCGCAGCAGCACGGTGTAAGGGCTGTGCAAAACTTTACTGATCAGCGAATAGGTCTGGCGCATCGCCGAACTCTTGCCGATCAGGCCATAACCGCTGGCGCTCGGGACGTTGACCGGAGTCAGCCGTGTATTGCCGGTCGGCTGACGCAAACGCTGCAGCAAGTGCAATTGGCCGAGCACGAACGAGCCCAGTTGACCGAGGGAATCGGCAAAGCCTTGCAGGTCGATATGCCGGCGACTGGCGCACAGCAGCAAACCTTCGACAGCCTTTTGCTGATTAACCAACGGCACGCACAACAGCGACTGCCAAGGCGTTGCCTGCAGTGGCAGGAAACTGGTTTCGTGCAGGCTGCCGCTCAGCTCGCTGAGGCATACCACGCGGTTCTGGCACAGGGCGAATTGCAGCAGTTGTTCACCGTTGTAATCCGCCGGCAGGCTCGCCCCTTCCCGGGGTTGCAGAATGCCGTTCAGGCACTCGGCGTTCATCCCCAGGCAGGTGTGGGTCGCGTCCAGCAGGTACAGCTGCGTCAGCTCGCAACCGCTGAGCTCGGCCAACCCGCGCACGAAGTCACCCAGCAGCGCAGCACCGTCCGCCGCGCGCGACAGGCTGGCGAACTGCGCCAGCAAGGCTTCGGCATAGACCAGCGGTTGCGGCACTTGAGTGAACATCACACCCACCTCAGGCGAACTCGCACATCACGCTGGCGTTGCCGTCGAGCGTCGCATGCACACGCTTGAGGCTTTCGCCGGTGGCCATTGCATCGAGCAAACGGTCAGCCACCAACGGCAGCACGTGCAGGTCGAGCAAGTGGTCGATCAGGCGCGCGCCGCTGTCGCTTTGGGTGCAGCGTTCGGCCAGGTGATCGACGAGGTCCTGGGAGTAAGTGAAATCAAGCTGGCGACGGTTCAGGTGCTCGCCCAAACGACCGAGTTTGATTTCGATCAGCTCGCGCAGCACCGGGCCACCGACCGGGTAGTAAGGCACCACACGCATCCGCGCCAGCAGCGCCGGTTTGAAGTGCTTGCTGAGCACCGGGCGAATGGTTTCTAAGAGCACTTCTGCAGTCGGCCGCGCGCCGTTTTCGCAGAGTTCGCTGATGCGGTCGCTGCCAAGGTTCGAGGTCATCAGAATGAGCGTATTGCGGAAGTCGATCTCGCGCCCTTCCCCGTCGTTGGCCACACCTTTGTCGAAGATTTGGTAGAACAGGTTCAGTACGTCCGGGTCGGCTTTCTCGACTTCATCGAGCAACACCACCGAGTACGGTTTCTGGCGCACGGCTTCGGTGAGCATGCCGCCCTCGCCGTAACCGACGTAGCCCGGCGGCGCACCGATCAGACGGGAGACGGTGTGCTTCTCCTGGAACTCGGACATGTTGATGGTGGTGATGAAACGATCACCGCCGTAGAGCAAATCGGCCAGGGCCAGGGCGGTTTCGGTCTTGCCGACACCGCTTGGACCAACCAGCAGGAACACGCCGACCGGTGCATCAGGCTTGTTGAGGCCTGCGGCGGTGGCGCGCATCGAACGGTCCAGTGCATGAACCGCTTGTTCCTGACCACGAATGCGCGTGCGCAGGTCGGTGGCGAAGCTCGCGACCTTGGCATTGTGTTCCCGAGCCAGTTGCGCCAATGGCACGCCGGTCCAGGCGCTGATCACTTCGGCCACCAGACGCGGGCAGACTTCGAAGCTGACCAGACGTTCCTTGACCTGGGCCTCGGTCAGGGCACGGTGGGTTTCGTTGAGTGCAGTTTCCAGGGACGCGACGCTTTGTGCTTCGTCTACTGGCAGGGTTTCAATCACGGTGCCTTCAGCGTCTTCTTCAACCGTGATGGTCGGTTCGACGGCAGCGGCTTCACGGGCCTTGGCCAATTGCTGACGCAGGTCCAGCAGACGCTCGGCCAGTGCTTTTTGTTCGGTCCAGAGGGTTTCCAGAGCGACCATTTCGTCTTCAGCATCGGCCAAGCGATCTTCCAGAGCATCCAATGCTTCATGATCGATCAGCAGACCCGCCTCGGCGTCACGACGCAGGGCCTGACGTTGACGGCCACCTTCGGCCAGCTCGCCACGCAGGCGTTCCAGACTTTCCGGGGCGGCGGCGAGGCTGATGCGCACTCGAGCGCACGCGGTGTCGAGTACGTCGACGGCTTTGTCCGGCAGCTGACGACCCGCCAGGTAACGGGCAGACAACTCGGCCGCGGCAACCACTGCGTCATCACGCAGGTAGATGCCGTGGCTCTTCTCATAGACCTGAGCCAAACCACGCAGGATGGTCACCGCTTCGCTGACGGTCGGTTCGTGCAGTTGCACCGGCTGGAAACGACGGGCCAGGGCCGGATCTTTCTCGAAGTATTTTTTGTACTCCGCCCAAGTGGTAGCGGCGATGGTGCGCAATTCGCCACGGGCCAAGGCTGGCTTGAGCAAGTTGGCCGCGTCGGAACCACCGGCATTGCCGCCCGCACCGATCAAAGTGTGAGCTTCGTCGATAAACAGAATGATCGGTTTTGGCGAGGCTTTGACTTCGTCGATCACGCCTTTAAGGCGACGTTCGAATTCACCTTTGACGCTGGCGCCGGCCTGCAACAGGCCCATGTCCAGCGACAGCAACTCGACACCTTTCAAGACTTGCGGCACTTCACCGGCCGCGATGCGCGAAGCCAGGCCTTCGACAATCGCGGTTTTACCGACGCCGGCTTCACCGACCACAATCGGGTTGTTCTTGCGGCGACGGGCGAGGATGTCGACCATCTGCCGGATCGCGCCATCGCGGCACAGTACAGGGTCGAGTTTGCCGTCGCGGGCTTGTTGGGTCAGGTTGTGAGTGAAGCGCTGCAGCAGCGATTCGCCGGGCACAGCGGGTTTGCCGGTGGCCGGTTGTTCTTTCTGCGACAGGGCGAATTCTTTCAGACGCTCGATGTTCAGCTTGGCCAGCAACGACTGATAACGACTTCCGGCATAACGCATCGGGTTGCACAGCAGTGCGAGGATCAACGCGGCTTGCTCGACCTGGCTCTGGCCCAGTTCGAGGTTGGCCACCAGCAAGGCGTCTTGCAGCCATTGCACCAGTTCCGGGGCGAACACCGGGTTGCGCGAGGCGCTGTGCTCGACCCGCGATTGCAGCGCGGCGCTCAGTTCACCGGCATCGACTTCGGCATCTTGCAGCGCGCGGGCGAGCAGGCCTTGCGGGCGCTCCAGCAGGCCCAGCAGCAGGTCTTCGACGAGAATCTTGCTGCCGCCACGGGCGACGCAGCGCTCCGCAGAACTTTCCAGATCACGACGGGTTTCGGCGTCCAGCGCCTGGATAAGTTGTTGCAGGTCTACGTTGATCATGTGTCATCTGTCCTTAATGAATTTTGCTGCCCAAGGTCACCACGCCGTCCGCTTTTTCGCGGCCCAGCCAACTGGTCCATCCCAGGCGACAGGCGTTCTGTTCACCGATGCGCAGTTCGCGGATTTCTTCCTGGCGCAACACCAGGCGAATGTCGTAATCGAGCGGGTCACGCAGGGTGAACCGCACCAGCGCGCACAGCGGCTGGTAGCCGAAACCGATCGGCAGGAATTCGTGAAAGCGTTGCCAGTCGAGTTCGCGGATGTGAATGCGGAATTTGCCGCTGCGATCACGCACGTGTTCGCCCAGCACCAGGTCTTCGCCGAGCATGCTGTTGGCGCGACCCAGGCGATTGCGCTGCTCGTCGAGGATTTCGACGCGGCGCTCGATGCACTGCTCGATGGTCAGTTCGGCATGCTTGAAGTAGTAACGCAGCACCGCTTCGATCAGCGCCGCCGAGTGCGCCCGCAAGCTGAGCAGGCCAAGGTACGGCAGCAGGCGTTTCCAGTTCAGTTCCTGGGCCCTGCGGATCTCTTCGCCACCGAGGCCGATCAACGCAAACAACTGCGAGGAAAACGGATCGAGGGCGCCGCTCTGGAAGCTTGCGCGGTAGCGATATTTGCGCCAGATCGGCAGCATCAGCCGTTGCAGGCGATGGTGGAACAGGTCGAGGAAGTTGCGGGTCGGATTGCCGTCTTCACTGTCACCCAGAGCCTGTTCGCCATAGAACGCCGGCAGCGGAGAACCGGAACCGACCAGGCCAATCAGGTTGAAACGCAGACGCGCACGCATCTGCCCGTGCTCTTTGAAAAACTCCACGCGATCGACGTCGCTGCCAGGGAAACCCAGGCTCGGATTGGCCTGGAATTCCAGCTGGTCGTACAGGTCGTCTTCGCTCAGGTGCGGGTGTGCCTCACGCAGCCGGTCAATGACCAGCAGCACGGCCTGAAACAGCGAGTACTCGCGTATTACCCGGGTCAGCCCGCTTAAAGCAGGGGCTGCAGGCCCATACGTGGTGTCCATTGGTACACCTCTCCCTGTGTGCTTTTTACCCGCAGCTCGTGGAACGAATTGAGACTGGCGTAAAGCGCGAAAAACTCGTTAAGAACCGAAGCGAACACAAACAGGTCGCCCTCGCCGATATACCCTTCCGGGTCGATGGTCAGCTCGGTGCGCAACCCACGAACCGGCAACCCTCGGTGCAATCTGTCGACGTGTTGGTGCTTGATCGACTTGAGCCCGCCCAGCAGGCGCTTGCTGACTTTTTCCGCGTGTTGGTCGTAGTAGCGCGGCAGGTCGTAGGTTTCGAGAATCACCTTCAACGCATTGACGTCGGCCAGCGACAGGTAGTTAAGCGACATGTTGCTGATCAGCTTCCAGAGGAAGTCGCGGTTCAGCGGCGGCGCAAAACTCGACGTGGCCGGGGTGATGTTGCGAAAGCTGAGGAACTCCGGGGTCTCTTCGCAGGCCATGCAGATGTCGCCGAGCTTGAGCTTGCGCGGCAGGTTCTGGTTGGTGCACATCAGCTCGATCGACAGGGTTTCGTGGGCTTCGGTGTGGCGGATGCCGAAGCTCAGATAAGTGTCGAGGCCGTCGTGCAGCAAGGACGAACGCTGGCGGATGCTGTAATGCGGACGGCTTGTCGGCACGTCGAAACTCGGGTCGTGCTCGAAGGATTCGAACGGCACGTACTCCTGATAACCGAGGCCGCCGGGCTTCCAGCCGGTGACGGTTTCCACCGAGAACACGCCGCAGTTTTCCAGGTCGAATTCGGCCGGCAACAGCAGGTATTCGTCCTGTTTGCCATCGAGGCGAATCGGCAAAGCATCGTGCTCGAACAGGTTAACGATCGGGGTGCAGTAGAGCTTCACGTTGTCCAGGGTCGGACGCATACGCATGATGCCGCTCTTGCGAATATCGAAGCGCAATTCCAGGCCACGCATCTGCTTGAGGGTGTCTTCCGGCAACGCCTTGAGCAGGTCGAGACCGTTGATGTCGACGAAGAGGAATTTGTCCTGGAAGGCGAAATATTCCTGCAGGTAGCGGTAGCCGCGAAAGGTGTTCAGCGGATACGGGATCAACGCCTCTTCTTCGGCAAAGCCCACCGGCTGCACGCGGTCGCCGGGCATCTTGAACGCCATCGGCAGGCCGTTCACCCCGTTGATGGCCTTGCCGGCGTCGTCCAGCGGGATCAGTTCGATGCCTTCGAGGTTGCGCAACAGGCTCAGGTAAAGCATCTGACTGATGTAGCGCTCACCGGCAAAGTGCAGGCGCAGACGACTCAGCGCCAGCTCGCCGAGGTGACCGTCAGCGCTCATCTCCAGACGCAAGCTCAACAGCGAACCGTCGCCCTTCACCGAGTAAGTCAGCGCGGCCAGATCCAGCGGCAATACCTCGGTCGGATAGCACGTGCGAAAACGGCAGCGCACATCATCGACCGGCACACTCTCGACCGGCGTATCACGCTCGACCCTCAAGGCAGGCCCGGAACGCTTCAACGGGTCGAACTGCAAAATGCTGAACGCCGGCAGCGGCCGCATGTAGTTCGGCCACAGCAGCTGCATCAGCGAGTGGCTGAGTTCCGGCAACTCGTCGTCGAGCTTCTGGCGCAGGCGCCCGGTCAGAAAGGCAAAGCCCTCGAGCAACCGCTCCACGTCCGGATCCCGCCCGGCCTGTCCCAGGAAAGGCGCCAACGCCGGGCTACGCTCGGCGAATCGACGACCTAACTGGCGAAGTGCGGTGAGTTCGCTTTGGTAGTAGTGGTTAAAGGACACGGGTTACCTGCCTGCTTGAAAATTCGAGGGAGCCAACTGCTTTTATTAGTGCCAAACGCACCTGCGATAGAGCGGAGTCAAATCCCACCAACTTAAGCTGGCAACAGGTTTAAAAAATAAGTTCCTATTGCATGTATTAGAGGGATCAGCAACACACACAAGTACATCATTACCTTATGGATTCGGCGAGCCCTGATACTGGGAAAAATCCCACACACAGCAACTAAGACGCAAATAATCGCCAATGTGCCAAAAAAATCGCTGTCTGCCACATTTGCAAAATAACCTTCTACAGTCACTTATTGAACTCCATGAAATTCCAACGGTAAAACAAAAATATCTTCAGAAGATCTGCAGTAACCGAACCCGTAGTTTCATTCCTGTAGGTCCAACCAACCGCGTCCTTTGTGTAATAGCCACTTTCTATAGGCATACCCGCATACCCGGAGTTTTGCGGGTCGGCCATATTTGCGCCTAACCATTTTTTTACTGTCGTAACGGGTCGGACACTGATCCCTCCAGTATTACCTTGCCTTATCTCTAACTTCGATGCGGTGATATTCACGGCTATTTGAATATGGTGAGCGATACCGCGGTCCAGCGCCTGCGCAAGAATGTCCCCAGGCAGCAAGGCTTCCACCGTTTCTACAGCAAGCGTATTCACTCCAACACGCTGCATATCTGGAGCCCCATAGGTCAGCATAACCATCTCGCAGAAACCGTACATATGCGAAGAATAGCGATCGTGCGCCGTGGCGGAATAGTTCTCCATATTTTTGTATGTTCTTACACCTGTTGTCAGCTTTACAGGTAGACCGCGCTTTGAGGCAAACTCACAAAGCAAGCGCAACGCAAAATCCTCGCATGTAAACTTATTGCCGCTTATCGCACCGTCTTTATTCCAGTACTTCTCCACGATAAGTCGCTCAGAAATTTCCGGTGCTTCTCTGTGATAATCAGCAATATCCGCCTCGGTCCAGAAAGCTGTTGTTTTCCAAAAAACCTTATAGATAACTTTTTTTGGCGCCTTGTCTGCCTTTGGAGTTAATGCGATTGAGCGCGCCATTAGCGTAGATAGAATTTCTGCACTCATACCATCGCTCCATCCATCGCGGCGTGGAAGTCAAAAGTTACACCTTCTTTTCCTCCTACCAACTGAGTTCTACCCATTGCATCACTTTGCCCAGAGATAACTTCGCCTTTGGCAGTGGTGATTTGATAAGGAATATCCTGAAGTGGATTTCCATCCTGATCTTCCATCACAACATGCTGACAATGGGAAAACAGCATCAATGGAACCGGTGGAATAAACGGCGCCGGCGAATGCGAATTCCCGATAATCACCGTCCCGGACCCGGCCGTAACCTTGTTGCCATGAGTACCGGCTGAGCCCACGGTGGCCGCCGGTTTACCGTTGATCAAAACGGTGGTCGCAAGATCGCCAACCATCGCACCACCACACGCCGAGGCATCGCCTTGGCGGGCGGCCGCGAGGCCGTCGAAGAACACGTCGCCGGAACCGGCGGCGATCGGGTTGGTGCCGTGGCCGGGGAGCGGGCAAGCGGTGGGGTCGGATACGCGTGCTGCTGGTTTGCCGGACATACGAATCTCCTTAATTGACCTTTACTTGACCGCTGCCATCCAGGAGCGCGGCGAAACTGACCTGGCGCTTGAAACCATCAACTTCCAGCAGGCCTTCGATGCTGAAGGACAGGCGAAGCTGATCGTTGTTACGCGGCAGGGAGATGACACGCACGTTGCTCAGGCGCGGTTCGTAGGCTTCGATGAAACTTTCGATGGCCAGGCGGGCCTGACTCAGGGAGTCGTGCAGGCTCAGGCGCATGTCATTGAGATCGGGTAGCCCGTAATCGGACAGCGTTTGCACGCTGCCCGCACGGGTGCTGAGCATCTTGGCCAAATGGGCAGCCACGGACGCCATGGCGGAAACCTCGCGGCTCCAGCCGACGCGTTTGTCCGCGTCGCCACCCAGGCGTTCGAAAAGGCTGCCGTATCCAGTCATGAGTCAGGCTCCGCTTACTCTTTGTCCAGCTTACCAACCAGCGACAGGGTGAAATCGGCCCCCATGTACTTGAAGTGCGGGCGCACGTTCAGGCTGACGCGGTACCAGCCAGGCTCGCCTTCAACATCGCTGACGATGACCTGGGCAGCGCGCAGGGGACGACGGCCACGCACTTCGGCGCTCGGGTTTTCCTGGTCGGCCACGTACTGGCGGATCCACTTGTTGAGTTCCAGCTCGAGGTCGGTACGTTCTTTCCACGAACCGAGTTGCTCGCGCTGCAGCACTTTCAAGTAGTGAGCCAAGCGGTTGACGATCATCATGTACGGCAGTTGGGTGCCGAGCTTGTAGTTCAGCTCTGCGGCCTTGCCTTCAGCGCTGATGCCGAAGAACTTCGGCTTCTGCACCGAGCTTGCGGAGAAGAACGCCGCGTTGTCGGAGCCTTTACGCATGGTCAGGGAGATGAAACCTTCCTCGGCCAATTCGTATTCACGACGGTCGGAAACCAAAACTTCGGTAGGAATCTTGGTTTCGATTTCGCCCATGCTTTCGAAGTGGTGCAACGGCAGGTCTTCAACCGCGCCACCGCTCTGCGGGCCGATGATGTTCGGGCACCAGCGGAATTTGGCGAAGCTGTCGGTCAGCTTGGTGCCGAACGCGTAGGCGGTGTTGCCCCACAGGTAGTGCTCGTGGCTGTTGGCGACGGTTTCTTTGTACACGAACGATTTGACCGGGTTTTCTTCCGGGTCGTACGGGTTACGCAGCAAGAAACGCGGCACGGTCAGGCCCACGTAACGGGAGTCTTCCGACTGGCGGAAGCTCTGCCATTTGGCGAATTGCGGGCCTTCGAAGTGATCTTTCAGATCTTTCAGGTCCGGCAGACCGGTGAAGCTTTCCAGGCCGAAGAATTTCGGACCGGCAGCCGCGATGAACGGAGCGTGCGACATGCAGGCAACGCTGGACACGTACTGCATCAGTTTCACGTCCGGCGAGCTTGGGGACATGAAGTAGTTAGCGATGATCGCGCCAACCGGTTGACCACCGAACTGACCGTATTCAGCGGTGTAGATGTGCTTGTACAGGCCAGCCTGCATCACTTCCGGCGAATCTTCGAAATCGTCCAGCAGGTCTTCTTTGGAGACGTTGAGGATTTCGATCTTGATGTTTTCGCGGAAGTTGGTGCGGTCGACCAGCAACTGCAGGCCACGCCACGACGATTCCAGGGACTGGAAGTCAGGATGGTGCAGGATTTCGTCCATCTGACGGCTGAGCTTGGCATCGATCTCGGCGATCATGCGATCGACCATGGCCTTCTTGACCGGCTCACCGTTGTTCTGCGGCTTGAGCAGCTCTTCGATGAACGCCGACACACCGCGTTTGGCGATGTCGTAGGCTTCGTCATCTGGGGTCAGGCGGGTTTCGGCGATGATGCTGTCGAGAATGCTGTACTCGCTGTTCTCGTTGCTCTTTTGCTGTGCTGCGCTAGTGCTCATTGTGTTGGCTTCCTTGGCTGATAGGGGCTCAGGCGTCCTGGGCTGCGGCGTTCAGGCCCAGCTCACCCAGTACGCGACCGCGGGATTCGTCGTCGGCGAGCACGCCTTCGATGGCTTTGCGGAACGCAGGTGCGTTACCCAGCGGGCCTTTGAGGGCCACCAGCGCGTCGCGCAGTTCCATCAGTTTTTTCAGCTCAGGCACTTGCTCGACCAGCGAGGCCGGGTTGAAGTCCTTCATCGAGTTGACGCGCAGTTTCACGGCCAGTTCTTCAGTGTCGCTTTCTTCCTGTAGACGGTTCGGCACGCTCAGCGTCAGGCTCAGCTCTTGCTTGGCCAGCACTTCGTCGAAAGTCATTTTGTCGATGCTGATCGGCTTGCGATCTTCGACTTTGCGTTCGTCCTTGCGGTGGGTGTAGTCACCGATTGCCAGTAGTTTCAGCGGCAGTTCAATCTCTTCCTGAGCACCGCCGGTGGCGGGTTTGAAGGTGACGTTGATGCGTTCCTTGGGGGCTACCGAGCCTTCTTTGGCCATGGCTTTTCTCCTTGCGGTTGTGGCCCGGGGGCCTATTCGAGTACCACTTCGAGATCGAGGTGGCACAGCCTGCGATAAATCTCTTCCTTGCGTTCACGCACTGCATGGTTCTGCGGTAATAACTCGCAGCAGCTATGCAGCAAATGCAGCACTTCCAGCGCAAGATCGGGCTCCCAGGCGTGCAGGCCTGAGTCCTGTAATGTTTGGTCGAGGGTTTCGAGTTGGGTCTTGGCCAGCTCGTATTTCTTGGCCATGAAACACAGCCGCGCGAGGGCGAACTGCCAGAAGAATCGAACCCGCCCGCCGTGGGCACTTTGCAGGCCTTGCTTGAGAATCTGTACGGCGGCCTTGAGGCCATCCTTGCGCAGAATCGGCAAGACTTCTTCCAGAGCCAGTTCCCAGGCCGGCTGGGTATCGGCGACTTCGATCTTGCGCGGCGCACTGGCGCTTTGCAGGTGCGGCATGACGTGGGCACCGATCCAGGCGCGGGTGGCCGGATCGGCGAACGGCGCGCCGTCATGGAAACGCAATTCGATGATGCCGGGCAGGCGCTGAACCAAAAGCGCGAAGTGGATTTCCACTTCGCGCATCGCCATCTCGGCGTTCAGCCCTTGAAGGCATTCCCAGACCATTCGCTGGCCATCGAACCAGAACGGCGCCTTCGCCAGGCTCGCCTCCAGCTCCACCAGCAGATCTGCGTATTTCCCTTGGTCGTAACGGTCCTGATAGGCCTTGAGTTTGTCCGCCGGCAAGCCACGCAGAACGGTGATCTGTTCTGCGTTGCGCTCAGGCACCGCGTCGATGGGCAACCACAACAGCGTGCGATTGAGGCGCAGGGCGCGCAGGTCGGTAGCTTTCTGCTTGAGCCACCAGGCACACAACGGACGGGCATTTTCCTGCTGGGCACGCAGGGCCTTGTGGGCTTCTTTCTCGTTGTCGATTGGTGCGCCGGGGGTGAACAGCTGAGTCGCGGCCTGCTTGACCTGCGCCACTGCGGCGCCCACCACACCGGGTTCCGGCTGATTGTCGGCGGCGCGCTGGACCATGTTTTTCAAGCGACGGGAAATCGGCAGCAGCAACGGCGCGTCATCGCCCAGATGCTCGGTGCACGCGGCATCGAGGCCTTCCAGATGCTCGACCAGACGGCGGAACAGCGGCAGCTGCTCTTTGATCGCGACGTTTTCGTTCAACACCTGCTCAAGACGCGGCACCAACCAGCTGATGGCAGCGGAGCGAGTGCGGGCCTTGTTCGGGTGGACTTCGGCCCAGTGATTTTCACAGAGGTAGTGCAACAAACCGAGGCCGGCGAGCAGCCCCTGGAAGGATTCACGCTGGTACAGCGCCCAGGTCAGCCACGCGCCAACACGCAAATCCTTGGATTGGGTACGCAGCAGGTTTTCACTGTTTTCGCGGATTTTCAGCCAGTCGATCTGACCGCTTTCGTGCATGGATTGGGCTTTGCCCAGCTCGCTTTCCAACGCTTCATATTCGCTCGAAAAACGAACATCCTCGCCCGCGAAATTCTCTATTGAAATAGAGGCTTTTGCGAGTTCAAGGTAATAAGCGGAAAGTTTGCTTGAGTAGGACATCCGTGACCTTTAATTAGAATTACAGTCATGCAGCCATTGGAGTTGTAATGGCGCCGGACAGTATCAAAAAGTTGCGATGAGTCTCATCCAATTGAGTTCGCGCTCTTTCAAGGCGCGCATCCTAAGCACAATGATGGCCATTTGCAAGCACCCGATCAAACAATAAAACTGCGTCTTTTTTGTTGCTGTAGGAGATCACCCTAGAGGGGACAAGGGATTCCCTGATGCCGGTTTTGACCTCCCTATCTTCGACGTATCACCCGCAAAACCATTGAGCCAGAGCGGCTCATCAACGCCGCCAATGATCACTGAACATTCACACCCTGAAGCGGAACCCAGCATGACAAAAATATAAAATGAAAAATGTAGGAGTTTTCTGAAAGTTACAGTCATCCATGAACAAAGTACGGACAGACAATAAGTAATTAAAAATCTCCATTGAAATGACGGCACACATTCTGAAATACGGAAATTTCGGACCTTGCTTCAGGCCCCTTCCTACATGAATCCTTTGGCTGAGGATAAAAGTATGTTCGCGCCGGCCAATGTTGCGCACTTCACGTTATTGATCCCGTTTGTTCGCAACGATTTTTAAAGTGCTGGCCTTTGAAGGTATCGAAGCCATCAGCACCTTGTATTCAACCCAGGCTGAACTAGTCAGCGAATACCCTGATGTCGAACCTGGAGGGTTTGCTCAGCAGAATGGCGGATGGCGTGCAGTTGCTGGTGGAGCGAGCGCTGGATCATTGCAAGCGCAGGAGATGGCGGCGCATAGCGCCAAGGCATAGCCAGTACAGATCACTCCCACGCAGAGCGTGGGAATGATCAAAGACCTACAGAAACTTAATCAAGCATTCGGGCAAGGTACCGGTGCCCAGTCGCCCAGGTCCGGGTTCTTGCACATGCTGTTGACCTGAGTGTTGCCGGCGCTGGCGACTTGCTTGCTTTCCGCCTGTTTGGCTTGTGCGGTCTGCAGGGTTTTCTCGGTGGTGACCGCTTCTTTCGGCACGGTTGGCAGCACCGGTTTTTTCGCCGGTTTCACCGCTTTTTTGCTCTTGGTCGGTGCCACGACCGGCGTGGTGTCGGCGGTTGCCACAGTGACCACGTCGGTGCGCTGCACGCCTACTTGCTGCAGGTCTTTTTCGTAGGCCTGGGTGTAGTTGTTCAGGTCTTCGCTGGCTTTACCGTTAACCGCGACGATCAGGTCGTTGGACTCTTTGAGGCCCGCGACGATTTCTGCCAGACGCTTGCGGCCTTCGGTGTCGTTGACGGTCTTGGCCTTGCGGTCGGCAACCAGTTTGGTGAACGCATTCTGGTAGCACTGCTGCGAAGTCTTGGCGTACGCGGTGCTGCGGTCGATGTCGGCGGCACTTTTGTTGACGTCGGAGGCGTAGGACGCGATGCGCTGGTTGTCATCGGCGATCTGCTTCTGGCGCTCGGTGTAGTAACCGGCCGCGCCGCCCGCCAGGGCACCGCCCGCTGCACCGATGGCGGCGTTGCGGCCACGGTTTTCGGAGTCGGTCAGGGCGCCCAGCAGTGCACCGCCGACAGCGCCGACGGCCGCGCCGGTGACGACCGACTTGGTCATGTTCCCCTCGGTGGCACGCAAGTGCTGCACCGGCTCGTAGCAGTTGGGGTAGTACTCGACCTTAGTGCTCGAGGCGACCTTGGAGGTCGGCGACGTGGCGCAACCGGTCAGTACGGTGCTGAAGCCAACGGCCATCAGCAGCAAGTGACGCTTGGAAAGCGAAGCAAAAGGTTTACGGGAGGAAAGCATAGTTGTGTTCTCTTTTAAGTTTGACCAGCTCAGCACGGCCCACCGCCGCCTGAGTCCCTTCCAAGCTCGCTGTACAACGAATGATCAAGACCGCTGAGCGTTCGATGCGAGCAATTCCTTCAATATCGCCGCCGGGTCGGCTCGTCGTTGCTGACGATAATCACCGACATGGCGAACGAATAACGTTGCGCGCGTTACCAGGCTCTTGCCCAGTACCGGCTTGCGCTCCAACTCTTCCTTGATGCGTTGAAACTGCGCCTGGATCACGGCATCGGTGTAGCGCGTGCCGGTCGCCAGGTTGTCGATGTAGATCGCCACCGCGCCGTCCAGTGCGCTGCGGCCATTGTCGATGGCGGTAGCGAACAGCTTGGCGCTGGCCTCGTCCTTGGCGTCCACGGCCTGCTGGCGACTCTTCTGCAAATTGGTCAGGCGAATGTTGTAGTTGTTGACGGTCTCGGCCACCAGGGCCGCCGACTGGATCAGGTTGCCGGCCGCCTCCTCGCGCTGTTGGGCGATGAGCGAGACGTTGCGCTTGAGCTCTTCGTTGACCAGCCCCAACTCGGCTTGCAGGCGCGGGTCGACGCTGGCAGCAATGATGCTGTCCAGGCGTTTGGTCGGGTCCTGGGCGTCGTCGATGGCATCGGTCAGCGAAGCTAGCCGACCTTCTTTCTGCCATTGGGCAAACAGTTCCTTGTAGCGCGAACGTGGCGCCGACAACGCGCCAATCGCCACCCGGAATCCGGTGGTTTCGTTACTTTGCTCGGTGCCGTCGGCGGCGAACAGCGGGTACTCGCGACGCATCCCGGTGAACAAGGTGCCCTCGCCTTCCAGGTAGTTGCCGCCCTTGACCACGAAGCCGCCGTAGGTGCCTTGGCGGCGTCCGGCGTGCACGAGCTGGAAGGACTCCTGGACCATCTCGGCGGCGTTGCCGATCACGTCGAACAGACCGATGGGGTTTGGCAGTTTGGTACCGATCGGCATCAGGCGCGCCGCCTGGCCAGTGCCACCGGCGACCTGATTGAAGACGGCCCAGTCCGCCAGTGGCCCGTCGCTTTCGCTGCCTTCCAGACGCCGGGGAAACAGACGCCCTTCCAGGTCCTGACGGCTAATGGCCTGCCCGCCACGGGCAGCAAATTCCCATTCGACCTCGGTCGGCAAGCGCACAAAACCCAGCCCGCCCTCTTCCGCCGAGGTACCACGACCGCTCACTGGCAGCAGGTCCTTGTGGTATTTCATCAGCCAGGCGCTATACACCGCCGAGAAGCGTTCGGCCTCGAAGCGCGACAACTTCACCTTGGGCAAACGCCCGGCCATGCCTTGCGGGGCCTCGGCTTGCAATGCCTCGCAGGCCGGGGCCGGCTCGCCGCTGGCCAACGATTGTGCCTGGGCCATGACCTGGGCGTATTGGCGGGCGGTGACTTCGTATTTGCCGATGAAATAGAGCATCGGTTTGAGCGGGGTCTTGGCGTCCGTCTTGGGCATCAACGGCGTGATGGTCTTGCCCCAATCCTTGGGCAGATCCTTGAGGGTGAACTGGCCGTTGATAAAGTCCCGGCGGTAACCGGAGATGAACGACTGTTGATAACCGGACTCGCCCTCGCTGAATGGATAGCCGAGGCTGATCTCGCGGTCGTCCAGAGTGCCCTGCGCCAGGATGTAGACGTAACGGAACACCATTTGTCCTTCGCACGGCAGCGGCAGGCTGACGTCGTCGGCCAGCGGCTTGGGGTTGTCCAGTTTGTCGGTGCTTTCATCGGCCCAGACCACACCGGCCAGACTCAGCGCCATGGCGGCGCCCAATAACTTATACATCTCGGATTCCTTCACACGCCTGGATACGCGCCACTCGCCAGCCACCACAGACTGCCGCCACGGCGCTGACGCCGAGCACGGCCGCCAGGGCCAACGCGTAGTGACGCGCCAGCAGATGACTGGCGTACTCACCCGGCATCTGCGCAAATAAATGGTTTAAACCCGATTGCGCCAGGCCATACAGCCCGGCACTCAACAGGGCGGCAAGGCCGGCGCTGTACAGCGCCTGCACCACCACAAACAACAGCAACGCCGCCGTGGAAAACCCCAGCAGGCGCAACACCGACAACTCTCGACGCTTGCGCTCGACCGCCGCCAGCGCGCCGGCAAAAATCGCCGCGAACGCTCCCGCCAAGGCCAATCCGGCGATAATCCAGAACACGATCGACAGGTTGCGGCTCAGCGATTGCACCTGGGCGATGGTCTGGGCCTGGGTCGAGACCAGCAGATTCTGTGCAGCGAAGTACTGACGCAGTGGCTCGACATCCTTGAGGCTGCGGGCGTACAGGCGAAACGCCGGATACACCCGCTGCTCCGTCAAGCCCACCGCATCACCTGGCCAACCGAACGCTGGCACGGCGCGGCCGTCCCGGTAATCTTCAGCCGCTTCCAGTAACGCCAATGACGCGAACAATCCGTCCCGGGCGAAAGCTTCCAGCGGCAGAACGTCCAGCACCTGGACGCGAGCACGCTGCGCCTCGCCACGACCGGCCACCTGCCGACCGAAACTGGCCTCCAGCCAATCACCGGCCTTGGCCCCGAGTTTTTCGGCGGAGGTCTGGCTGAGCAGCACCTGATCCAGCCCTTGGGGCACCGGTAGACTGCCGAGCAAGGGGTCGTTGGCGGCGGTGGGGATCATTTCGACGGTCACCGTCGAAGCGCCAGCGCTCAGATCCGCCGTCGCGGCAATCTGCCGGGTGCGCGGCAAGGCGAAAGCCACGTCGCTGCGCCGACTCAATTGTTCGATAAACGCGGCACTGAACCGACCGCCACCCAAGGGAATGATTTCCCGGGTGGCCGGGTCGTTTTCCAAGCGCTCGGTCAAACTGCTGACCAGGCCGAATTTCAAGCCGAACAGCACCAGCAGCGGTGCGACCACCGCCACCAGCGCCAGTACCGAACAAGCCGACAGCCACGCATCGTTGCGGTAATCCTGCCAGGCCAGGGAAGCCACCAGCGCGCTGCGCATCAGCAGGCCTCTCCGAGGATGGCGGTGACACCGCCATCGACGTCGCGATGACAACTGATGCGCCGCACCTGCAAACCGCTGGCGCGGGCCAGTGATTCATCGTGGGTAGCGACGACGCAGCACACGCCATGTTCGCGGGCCTGAGTCACCAGCAACTGCATCACTCGTTCCGCGTTCAGCGGATCGAGGGCGGCGGTCGGTTCATCGGCCAGCAGCAGATGCGGCCCATGGGCCAGGGCACGGGCACAACTCACCCGTTGCCGTTGACCGACAGACAAGTCACCCGGCTTTTTGCCCAATTGATCGGCGATATCCAAAGCTCCCGCCAGGCGATCCACGCTGCCGTCGTCTTTCAAGCCGAGCAGTTTGCGCGACAGGTCGATGTTGTCGCGCACGTCCAGAAAATCCAGCAGGCCACCGGTTTGCAGTACGTAGCCCAAGTGCCGGCGGCGCAGGTCCGCCAAGGCACTTTGCGCATCTGCCCGCCACAGCCCAGTAATGTCCGTCCTGGTTTGGCCAGGCGCAAAATCAAACTGCCCGGCCTGATCCGGAGCCAGCACCAGCGCCAGCAAATCGAGCAACGTGCTTTTGCCGCAGCCACTGGGACCGACCACCGCCAATTGTTCACCGGCATGCAGTTGCAGCCGTGGAATCACCAGGCTGTAGCGCTGGCTGCCGACGCCGCGGTTTTTGTGCACTGCGTTCATGTTCAGCATCACGGCAGCGTCGACAACGGAACGCGGTACAAGGCATCACCCGGTTCGGCATCACCGAAACGCACCCAGTTAGCCAAGTCGTTGTGGAAGGTTTCGTAGAGGCGGATCTTCGAATCCAGCTCGTCGATAAAGTCCTCCTGCTCGGCCACGCTCAGCGAAAGCCACAAATCCTGGGTCATGTTCAGCGACTTGCTGCGGTATGGCAGCCCCTCCAGGTACTCACCCAGAACCCCGCCATCGGCCAGGTTGCCACCCTTGCGCAAGGCCGAGGGATCGCGACTCATGTAGGCGCTGGCGCTGGCGATTTCCTGAAAGAAATTCTTCGGCGAGGTCTGGGTCTTGCGGGCAGCATCGACGATCAGTTTCAGCGATTGCTGCAAGTCGTTGAGCTGCAACTTGGTCAGCATCACGCACACCTGGAACGCCGGCAGTGCCGGGTTGGTCAGGTCGCGGTCGGCGGTCCAGGCGCTGACCAGTTGCGGCGCCTGGCTGGCGGCTTTACGCCCCAGGAAATCCATGTGCATCGCGTAGCCGACGGCCGCCGATTTGTCGCTCAGGCTCGGCGCGGCGCTCAGCAGCGGCACGGTTTGCGGCTTGTTGCCACGCACCTGATGCACCAGGTCGGCAAACACCGAACCGATCTCGTCCACCCGCTCACCGAACTTGCGCACATCGGCGCCCGGCACCGGAATGTACAGATCGCCGATCTGCGGGTTGGCGTCGGCGGTCAGGATGCGATACTGGCTTTGCGCACCGCCATGGGTTTTCTTGCCGGCATCGCTGAGCAGGTGCAAGGCGTAGATCTTGATCTGCTTGCCCAGCGCGGCTTGGCGCACTTCGGCCTCGTTCATTTGCGTGGCGGCATACGGGTCGTTCTTGCGCAAGGCACCGGCATCGGTGACCAACAGAATCAAGCGCCCGCCATAACCGGACCAGTCCATGCCCTCGACCGCTTCCATCACACCGGCAAACGCGTCTTCGTTGAACGAATGGCTGGAAACCGTGGACGCCTTGACCTGCCGCGCCAGGTCCATGAAGCGCTGTGGGTCGCGGCCCTGCTCCAAAGTGATCAAGGTTTTGGCGACGTATTCCAGGCCCGGGGTTTTCTGGGTGCTGCTTCGAAACCCCACCAGGCCGAAGCTGACACTGTCCTGCTCGCCCCGCTCGGCGATGCGGGTTTGCAGTTGATGTACTACGTCGCGGACCTGATCGATGTAGGGCTGCATGGACACGGTGGTGTCAACGACCAACACCACGGCGGTGCGGAACGCGTCGGCGTTAGCGGTAGTGATTGGCGTATTGTTGGCAGTGGCCTTCGGCGCATCACCGGGGTCGATGGACGCCACGTTCAGCAACTGCACCGACTGGCCGTTCTCATCGAAGCTCTCGCGCGAATCGAAAATCGGCAACAGGTAAAACTGATTCTGCGGCACCGCACTGGCGGCCGGTTCCAGGGCCAATACCTGCTGGTTGTCTTCGCGATTCTGCTGGGCCTTGAGCAGCAGGTTTTTTGCCGTCGACGGATCTGCCAGCAGCTTCTCCACGTCACCGGGCTGACGCAGGAACATCACCGGCGCACGGCCGGAGCGTTCGGTGAACTTAAGTACCAGGCTTTGCTTCCAGTCGCTGACTTGCGTGGCCGGCAACCAGCCGTCACTGCGCCCGTCGGTGGCGGCGCCGACACGCAGCCACGGGCTGCCATCAACCTCTTTGCGCTGATAGACATAAAGCACCGAGAACGCCGGCAAGGCCTTGTCGGGTGTGGCCCCCGGGTCACTGGCGATTTTCGCCCCCGGCTTGCTGAGTACTCGCTGGAACAAGGTTTTTTTGCCGGCCATCAGCAGCGGCCGCTGACCGCCATCGACCTCCGTTGCCACGGGGGGCTTTACGGGTGGCGCCACGGTCGGCGGCGCACTGGCCGGCGGTGCTGAAACCACCGGCACCCTGGCGTCGTCTTCGACGTCACCGGACAGCCACCAATAACCCGCGCCGCCCAAGGCCAGCGCCACGGCCACCGCGACGGCGGCGAGTGCGAACACCGGCCCCTTTCGCTGCTCCGAGACAGTGGACGATGGCGTCGGCTTCACAGTCGGCGGAACAGGATTGGGCCGAGGTTGTGGCTGCGCGGGGCCGGTCGGTAAATCGATGGACACCGGCGTCAGTCCCGCCAGGTCTTTGCTCACCGCAATCGGCGATACCGGAATTGGCAATGGCCGGATGGTGGTCGCTTCAACCGATTCCCGAGGCAGATTATCCAGCGCCTGCAACAGCGCCGCTGCATCCGGGAAACGGTCGGCCGGGTCCTTGGCCAACAGCTTGCGCAGCACTTCTTGATAGCGACCGTGGTGCACTGGCAGCTCCGGCAATGGTTCTGTCAAATGCGCCAGGGCCGTGGAGAGTGCGTCGTTGCCGGTATACGGCAGTTTGCCGACGAGGATTTCGTAGAGCACCACGCCCAGGGCATAAAGATCGGCCCGGCCATCAATATCCTGGCCACGCGCCTGTTCCGGGCTCATGTAGCTGGGAGTACCAACGGCGAAACCGGCTTGGGTGAACTGGGTGCGGTCATCCATGGACTTGGCGATGCCGAAGTCTGAGAGCACTGCCGTGCCATCGGCGCGGAACAGAATGTTCGCCGGTTTGACGTCGCGATGAACCAGCCCCAGCCCATGGGCATAGCCCAGGGCCGAGGCGATCTGACGGATATAGATCAGGCCCTGCTCCGGCGTCAGGCCGGCGGCGATGCGCTCCTTGAGCGTGCCGTTGGGCAGGAATTCCATGGCCATGTAATACAGCTCACCGACATGGCCGATGTCATGGATGGTGACCGTATGCGGGTGAGACAGGCGCGCCAGGGTTTTACCTTCGCGCAGGAAACGCTCGCAGAAACTCGGGTCGGCCGCCAGTGCCGCGGCCATGACCTTCAGCGCCACCTTGCGTTCCAGCGAGCGCTGGGTCGCCAGGTAAACGTTGGCCATGGCGCCTTCGCCGATCTCGCCGTCTATGTCATAGCCGGGGATCAGAATGTGCAGGGCGGAATTCATGACGGCACCTTCACGACAATCACGGTGATGTTGTCCGGAGCGCCGCGCATCAGGCCCAGGGACACCAGGCTGCTGGCGATTTCACCGGGCTCGTCGTGACTCAGCACCTCACTGATCTCATGATCTTCAACCGTTTTGTTCAGCCCGTCGCTGCACAACAGGTAACTGTCGCCGGGCATCAACAACAGCTCGACTATCGCCAGTTTCAGTTGCGCCTCGACCCCGATGGCGCGGGTGACAATATTGGCCCGTGGATGCACCCGGGCTTCAGCTTCGCTGAGCAGGCCGCTGTCCTGCAGATCCTGAACGTAACTGTGGTCCCGCGAGATGCTTTCGAGCAGGCCATCACGCAGGCGATACAAGCGGCTGTCACCCGCCCACAGGCACACCCCGCGCAAGCCGCGCGCCGCCAGCACCACCACAGTGCTGCCCATCATGGTCACGCCGCGGTTGGCGGTTTCTTCACGCACGGCCGCGTTGACCCGCTGCAGGTCGGTTTTCAGCGCCGCGACGTATTCATCCAGCGAGCGGCCCACGGCAATGCTACGCAGACTGTCGACGATCAGACTGCTGACGTAGTCGCCCGCCGCATGCCCGCCCATGCCATCGGCGACCACCCACAGGCCGTTTTCCGGCTGATCCAGGCAAGCATCTTCGTTAACCTGGCGGACCATACCGACATGGCTCTTGCTTGCAGACTTGAACGTCTTTCCAACGCTTGGACACATCTACACAACACCTTCTTGGCCGAGCAAAAATTGCGCAAAATCAGCGGCGGCCGGCAAGCCCTGGCACCGCAATAAAGCAGGAGCGATACGCTCCGAACCCTGGCCCCACCACAGGCTCGCGCCTTCGCAGGCCAATTCGGCAAGCACGGTCATTCGCGCCTTCGGGTCGGTGGCATCAAAGCGATGCAGGCCGGCAAAACGGCTGCTTGGAGCACGTGGCAGGTACGCCGGACCGCCCAGCGTTTCCAGTCCTGCACCGAAGGCTTCGAAGCTCGCCTCCACGCTCAACGTGCTCAACAGCAATTGCTCAACCTGTTCAAACCAGACATCCGCGCCGCCCACCACTGACGCCGGATCAGCGTCGTGATCCAGCAGCACCGCGACGGTCAGCGGAAAATACCGGCCAACCCGATCGATGCTCGGCATCACCACCCCAACGGCGGCCTGTGGCCCACAGACACCGGACCCGAGCATAAAACGCCACAGCGGACTGACCAGATAGGCATCCAGCCAACGGTCCCCGAGGCTCTGGCTGGCAAGCAGGCCCGCCGCCAGCCACGAATCCCAGGGGCCGATAAAACTCTGCGGCAAGCCACGGCTGACAAAGTCCCCGCGACTGGCCAGCTTTCCATAGAAGCCCGGCGTGCTCATAAACGCTCCGGCAGGCTGAAACCGCTGAGCACACGGCTCTTGAACGGGTTGAAGGCGCTGTTGGCCCGCAGCTCATAAGAGACGCTGGCGCCGTCGACTCGCAGCCGCAGGTTGAAGCGATCCGGCGAGTTGCCAGCGGTCAGGTCCGATTGCTCCAGCAAGCGGAACCAGGCCCAAGGCCCATCCAGGGTGATGCCCGAACGACCGCTGGCTGAAGGCGGCATGATCGAGATCCGCACCACACCGATGCTGCCGGGGTTGGGCCATTGCATGGAGGTGGGACGGCTAGGACCGTGGTCATAGCTCAATTGCTGGCCATCGAGGTCGAGCAAAAACTGGGTGATGGTGGCGTCCATCGCCACTGGCTTGAGTTCGAAGCGCACCATCGGCTGGGTGCCGCCGGAACGGAAAAACGCATCCCGGATGGTCGCTGCCCGCTGGAAGGTTTGCAGCACGCCCGGGGAGATGCCGAGCTTCTGTGCGGCGCCCGGTTGCCAGCGCCAGGCCTGGGTCGAGGTATCCACGTACGGCTGCAGGTATTTGCGGAAGTAGTTGTCCATCACCCCGCCGACGCCAAAGAACTGGCCAAAATCGTCCAGGGTCGCGTCTCGCGCACTGCCCGGCGACATCGGGTAGCGCCCGGCCAGGGACTGGCGATAGATGTTCACCACTTCGCTGGTCCAGGCCGCGTTCAGTTGATTGCGCACCCCGCCCATCATGCTGTTGGTGGTGGAGTTGACCACCGACTTGACCAGGCCCTGCACCAGCGGCGGCTGGCGTTCGGCGTTGAGGCTGACCCGTGTAGCGGCCGCTGCGGCCTGGTTCTTGGCTTCGCCGAGCAAGGCATCGCCGCTTGCACCGACCATGGCGCTGACTTGCACGTACAAGGCGTTCATGTCGGCGAGCAAGCCGTCGATGGCTGCCGGCTCGCCGTCATTCTTACTGACGATGCCGTTGAGTTCGGCAAAATGCGCGGTGATCGGATCGTCGCTGGCCTGGGGCGCGTTTTGCGACGCCTCTTCCTGGCCGAGCAGGTTGCCCAAACGCTCCTTGAGCTTGTCCACCCCGCCCTCAGCCGGCGCGCCTTGGGCGGCCAGCTGACGTTCTTCCTGTTGCAGATCGGTTTCCTTCGCCACCGCCACCAGCAGCTTTTTCAGCGGCGAGGTCGGGCCGGAGAGCACCCGCAAGACATCGGCGGCCTGGGCCACGCTGGTGATCGGCACGAAGTCGATATCGGCGAGCAAGGCGTCCCACTGGCGCTGGTAATCCTCGAAGTACAGACGGCGCACATCGGCGGCGAGGCTGGCGACGTTTTGCTGGTCTGCCTGATCGCGACCGAGCACCCATTGCTCTTCGGCCAGGGTGCCGGTCTGGTTCAGGCTGGTGAGCAAAAAGCCCTGGCGGTAACCCTTGGCCGTGAAAAACCCGCTCAAGGGTTCGCCCAACGGCTTGCCGCTCTTGCGGCTGAACACCAGCGCGGCGTCGCGGCCGGCGGCTTCGTTGATACGAAAGTCCGGGATGCCGTCCGGCAGTTTCTGGCGCTTGATCCGGTCATAGACGCGCTGGGCCACTGGCAGCTGCTGCAACTGCCGACGCAGATCGTCGATCAGCCGCGGGTCCAGACGTGCAGTGGGCGGATGGCGCTCGAACAGTGCCTGCAAGTGCTCCTCCAGAGCCAGACGCTGCTCGGCCGGCAAGTCGCGCGGCAGGCTGCGATCCCAATCCAGGGCGATCCACGCCTTGATGAAGTCGGCGTCGTAATGCTCGCTGTCGGCCAGCATCAGGTAGGCCTTCAAGCCTTCGTAAAGGAAATCCGAATTGCCGCCGCCATGCAGTTGCTCTTCGATGCGCGTCAGCAAGCGTGGCGCGAAGACCGCGATCAACAGCTTGCGATAGACGCTGCCAGACTCGGCTTCCAGCATGTCGCCCTGATACAGGCCCAAGCCTTCGGCCCAGCTCGGCGCATCGTTGGCCAAGTGTTTTACCGCGTTGAGCAAAGGCAATACCGCCAGCACTTCCCGTTGGGCCGGGCTGAGGTTCTGCACGGACTGGCCCAGGGGCGCGACTTTCTGATCGACTTGCGCGATATACGCCTGGTTGGCGCGGTAGCTGACCCACCACAAGGTCCCGACCACCAGCACCAGGGCCACGGTCGAGGCCAGTACGCCCCGGGCGATCCACTTGCGCCGACGTTCGACTTTCGGGTTGACCCCCACCAGCCCACGCTCGGCAAAGGCCACGGCGCTGAAAAGTTTTTCGATGAAGTAACTGCGTCCGGTGCCGTTCTGGCGCGCCAGGTGCTGGCGGTCCAGGTTCATGCTCTGGGCCATGGAACCGATCAACCGGTCAATCGGGCTGCCTTCCTGGGTACCGCTGGTGAAATACACCCCGCGCAACAGCACACGCTCTTCAAAGGCGTTAGGTTTGAACACGCCCTCAAGGAAGCTTTGCAGGCAATCTTTCAACGCGCCGAACTGCTGTGGGAAGCCGTAGATCAGGTCGCGCCGCGCCGGGTCGCGTTCCTGTTGCAAACGCTCCACCAAACGATCGTTGAGGCGCTGCTCCAGGCCGGCGAATTCGCTTTGCAGATGGGCCAGCGGACTGTCACTGCTTTTGCCGTCATCCAGGGCAAAGGTCATGCCCCATACCTGGGTCCGCTCCTCTTTGCTCAGGGTGTCGAAATACTCCATGAAACCCGGCACCAGATCGAGCTTGGTGAGCATCAGGTAGATCGGGAAACGCACGCCCAGCTGGGTGTACAGCTCCTGGATGCGCAGGCGGATCGCGGCGGCGTGGGCGGCACGTTCGGTGTCGCTGCCCAGCAGCAGGTCGGACAGGCTGATGGCGATGAACGCACCGTCAATCGGGCGACGGGCCCGTTGCTTTTTCAGCAGGCCAAGAAAGCCCAGCCACGCGGCTTTATCAACGGTCGCGTCGCTGTCCTGGGTGGTGTAGCGTCCGGCGGTGTCAAGCAGCACCGCCTGGTCGGTAAACCACCAATCGCAATTGCGCGTACCGCCAACCCCGCGCACGGCCCCGGCGCCGAGCTGCGCGGCCAGGGGAAAGTGCAGCCCAGAATTGACCAGCGCGGTGGTCTTGCCCGAACCCGGCGGGCCGATGATCACGTACCACGGCAGTTCGTAGAGGTTGCGTCGCTCGTCGCCACCCAGCTTGGCTTTCTTGAGCAGCGCCAAGGCTTCGTCCATGCGCTGGCGCAGGGTTTCGAGTTCCTCGGCGGTGGCGATACTGGTGGGGTCCGGCGGGGTTTGCGCCGCCAGGCTGCGCATCACTTCGGCGGCCTTGCGGCGGGCCTGGATGATGAGGAACGCCCGGTAGGCGGTCCAGACCGCGAACACCAGAATGATCAGCGCCCAGCGCCGGCCTTCGGGCACCAGAAATTCCCACAGCGGACCAACGAACCAGATGATCAGGCTCAGGGCGATCAGGCCCAGTACCGGGATGATCCAGCGGATGATAAAACTGAAAAACGCCTTCACTCGACCCCCTCCGCCAACACTGTGATTTCGACCCGACGATTGCGTGCGCGGCCCTCTGTTGTAGCGTTCGAGGCCAACGGTTCGGTGTCGCTGCGGCCTTCGGCGCTGAAGCGTTCGGGCTGGCCGGTTTTGGCCGAAAGGATTTGCAGTACCGAATTGGCACGCGCCTCGGACAAGGCCCAATTCGATGGAAACCGCAGGGTGGCAATCGGGCGATTGTCACTGTGGCCGGTCACCCGGACCTGGCCCTTGACCTTGCGAATGGCATCGGCGATGCGCAGCATCAGCGGCTGGAAATTGTCGACGATACTGGCGCTGCCCGAGGCGAACAGCTCATCGCCACGGATGGTCACCACTGAACGGTCAACGGCATCTTCCACGGCCACCCGACCGGCTTTGATTTCATCGGCGAGGAAGCCCGCCAGGCGGGGACGCTCGATCAGTTTCGGTTGCACCACCGGACGGTCGATGGCCTGCACCGGGATCTCGCCCAGCGCATGGATATTTTTAAACACCGGCTCGGCATCGGCGGCCAGTTTCAATCGCAGGCCGAACAGCAGTGCCAGCAGCAACGCCACGCCGATGGCCACGGCGATCCAAGGCGGCATGAATTGCGCCAGCCGGTCGCGGGCCACGGTGACGCCGCGCCAATGGGGCGACAGTTCACGCTCATAATCGCCACGGGCGCTGCGGATGACCGCACTGGTGCGTTCGCGCAAGGCTTCCAGTTGGCTGCGACCGTCGTTCATGACCCGATAACGCCCTTCGAAACCCAGGCACATGCACAGGTACAACAGTTCCAGCAGATACAAACGTTCGCGGGGGCTTTGCAGGCAATGTTCCAACAGCTGGAACACCTTCTCGCCGCCCCAAGCTTCGTTGTGCACAGTGATCAGCAGGCTCTGTTTGCCCCAGTCGCTGGCACCACCCCACGGCGTACTCAACACCGCTTCATCCAGGGCGGTGCACAAGGCGTAACGGGCCAGCAACACATCGTTGCGCAACACGCCGGCAGCCTCGGCGCGCTCCTCGAACTGGCGCAGGTAGGCCAGTAATTGCGCCCGCAGGCTCGCCGGCGCCGGGTGGGCAATGGTGTTGCGCAAACGGGTCAGCAAAGCCAGCAACGGGCCAGCCGCGCTCTCCAGGGGATTGAGACCTTCGGCCTTGCCGATCAAAAGCGGCGCGGCCGGCATCGAAAGTGGCGCGGCCTGGGCCCGACCAGCCTCATGGCGGACCGGGTCGGGGCCACGGCCACCGGGAGTCGGCATGAATTGGGTACGATCGTCGTTGCTCATTGCGGTTTATCCTCGGATCGCCCAGAAAGCCAGGTTCAGCCCCGGGAATTGCCCCGCGATGTAGAACGCAAAACCGCCGGAGTTGGCCAGTTGCTGCCAATGCTCGCTGCCCCGGTCCAGTTCGTAATAAGTGGAGCCGGCGTGATACGGGATTTGCCGTGGCGCCACCGGCAGCGGCAGCAGGCCAATGCCCGGTAATTGCAGGTTGACCAGGTTGCGGATGTGCTCCACCGAGCCGACCTTGCTCTGTTGGCCGAAGTGGCTGCGCAGGGTTTCGGCGGGCACGTCGGCGCGCACCACCAGGATGAAGCTGGCGCTGTCGAGCAGGGACTTGTCGGCCAGCATCGCCACATGGACGCCGTAGGCTTTTTCGACAATCGGAATCGGCGTGGCCTTGCTGTCGATCAGCATCGACAGCGCCTCACGCAGGGCTTGCATCACCGGCGCAAAACTCAGCGCCAAGTCATCGTGCTGGTATTGCGGGTATTCCTGGGGTCGCCGCCCGGAAGCGGTAAAGGTCGAGAACTCGCCGGCCAGACTCACCAGCTCGCTGTAGAACCGCTCGGGGTGCAACGGGCTCAACTGGCTCAAGTGCTGGATCAGCGGCTGGGCACGGTTGACCAGTTGCAGCAGCATGAAATCGGCAATCTCCGAAGCACCGCCGGCACCGGATGCCACCACCCGCCCGGCGAGGGCTTCGCCGCGCTGATGCAGCAGGCCCAGCAGTTCGTTGCGAAACGCAGCCAGGGGGTTGGAAGCGACCACATCCAGTAGCGGCGGGATGTAGGTATCGTCGAGCACCAAGGCTCGGTCGGCGCGTTTCTCCTTGATTCGCACCAGACCGATGGCGGCGTAGTCGCTGATGCCATCCTGGGCAACCAATAACCGCAGCGCCCTCGACCCCACGGCTACCGGGGCCTGATTTTCGAACGGCGCGTTGTCGTCCCGTACTTCGCGCACCTGGCTCACGTAGCGCGCAGCGCCCAGGGCTTCGCCTTCGTCAACCGTATCACGCGCACCGGCGCGCTTGAGCGGCAAGGCCAGGTACACCAAGCCATCGCGCAGGTTGTCATCGACATTCAGCGGGCTCGGTGCCAGGTCATCCTGGGGAATGTTGAATGGCGTGCCGTCCGGCAACAGGCCCCGCGCCGAGATAATCGCCAGTTTGCCCTGGGCCAGCAGGCCCTGGTCGATCAGCAATTCGGAGAAACCCCAGGCGCCGGCCGACAACGGGCGGCTCCGGGCGTCGATGAGGTTCTCCAGGTAACGGTCATGCTGCTGGAAGTGCTGCGTTCCAATGAACATGCCTTCCGACCAGACCACACGATTGTTCCAGGACATGGGGGGCTCCGATTGCTTATTGGGCAGGGCTGGATGGGGAAACCACGACGGCGCTGCGCACGGCTCGCACGTCGAGGCTGATCTGGTATTCGGTGTATTGGCGCGGCGGGACATTCATCACTGCGCGCCACAACGACTGATCCAGCTCGCGATACCCCACCAATACGCCGATATGGCGGGTGGCCGGGTCGAGGTCGCGCTGCAGGCTCAACTGCTGGCCGGGCTGGATCAGCACTTCGTCCTGATCGATCAGATCGGCGCCGAGCGTCGCCTGGGCCCGTTCGGCCAGTGCGAAATAATCGGAGCGGCCGAAGGTGGCGGCATTTTTCAGTTCGAAAATACGCACCCGGACCGGGGCTGGCTGGCCAGTGGCGCCGGGGTTGAGCCCGGCAATGGCGTGAAAGTGCAACTCGACGGCGGCCGTGTCGGCCTCGGCCTCAGCCTCTTCGGGCTGGGGTTTGGCCGCATCCTTGGCACATGCGGTCAGCAGAAGCGCGGTGACAACTGCGAGTAAAAACCTGGGAATCATCCTGCGTCCTCAATGACGTTTCAGCTATCCGTTGTTCCGTTCTTTGCTATCAATGGCGCTATGCGATGGCGATGCTCAGCCGCGGCGCTGCCTTGTACTGTGTTCTTCGTAGGCACGGCTGAATTCCCGACCGAACAGGTCCTGGAAATCCTCTTGGGCCTCGCGGGAAATATTGCTGTAGAGCTCGGTGAACTGCTGCCAGTACTGGGCCTGTCGCGATCCACTGAAAATGCTCGACAGGCCGCCGGGCTTGCCCATGCGCTCTTCCAGTTGCGCCGGCTCGAAGCGCGCCAGCAGGTGCTTGATCGCAGCTTCCACGCCAGCCATCACCGCCAATTGGTGGGCACGCAAGTCATCGAAGCTGTCGCGCACAGCCAGGTCCGGCGCCATGAATGCCTGATTGCTGTGGCGCAACAGCAACAGCAATGCTTCATCGACGTTGGGAGCGAATTTCAGCGGGTTGTTTTCCACCGGTTGAATCATCGTCTGCTGAATGCGGAACTCGCCCTTGAGGCTGCTACGGGCGCGCAAGACATCGATCAGGCCTTCGACCATCAGCCGATAACTGCGGCCGATGCTTTCCATTTGCGCTTCGGCCTGGGCCTTGTCCAGGCGTACTTGATCCAGCCCGGCACCGCGCAGAAAGGCTTGCAACAGGTCGGGTTGAGAATTGTCGGCAGGGTTGACCGGATCGACCAGGCGTTCGACGACGGCCACGGACGGTTCGCGAAGGGGAGCCGGTTCGATCGGTACGTTGATGTGAGGTTCGGGTGGCGGCGCAACCTCTGCAACCGGCAGCGGGGCAACAGCCACCGGCGCAGGCTTGTCGCTGAGCAGGTCCCAATCTTCCGGAATCACCGGGGCCGACGCCAGCGGTGCAGGCCCGGCCACGGGCGTTGGGTCGGGGATCGGAGTCGGCGGGCGGAAGTCGTGCTGCTCGGCCGGGACATGGTCAGGCTGGGTGGCTGGCGGGACGCTGGTCGGTGTCAGAAAGTCGAACAGGTCCGGCATCGTGTCCATGGCCGATACGCCCTGAAAATGTGCAGGTGGTGTCACGGGCAACGACGTCGGCGTATTCACGACAGCGCCCTGACGCCCCATCAGGGCCTCAAAGCTGCTGGACGAATCAGCAAAAGGGTTGCCGTCGGTCACCGGCAGACTGAAATCAATACGCGCCTGGATTTCATAATCCCCGATGCGGATAACTTCGCCATCTTGCAACGGCTCGCTGTTGCCCTTGCGCAGACGAATACCGGCCTTGACCAACTCCACACCGTTGGTGCTGTTATCGGTTAAATAATACCGGCCATCTTTATGTTGAATAACGCAATGTTTGCCGGAAACCAAGCGCTCAGGGTCGGGCAATACCCAGTCATTATCAGAGTTTCGACCTATCGCCATCACACCCTGATTCATGGATTTCTCAGGGCACTGGCCAGGGGTAATTTTGTGATAACTAGTAATAGTCAAACACAGCGACATCTTGCCTCCTTGCTGAACACTTTGCGCGCGGACGAATCGGGATTTACTCCCGCCAGACTCGGTCCGACTACCTTGCAAACAACCTCGAAAACGGCTTTTTGCCAGCATGATTGCTAATATTAACCGGCTTGCGTGACAAAAAACCTGCATCAGTGCCTGCCTCGACCCATCGGTCGCGCGGGTTGTTAAGCACCTCACATCTGTCACACAGGGGAAATAGCTTACCTTGACAAGCCATAAGTACTACACCAAAAATGCACAACTTCTTGAATATCAATGATGGCACTTTAAGATCATCGCGCATCCAAAGGGCCATTACACTCAAGGAAACACGTTAGTTCCACCTGGAACTAACGTGTGAACAGCCCGACTGTCAGTCGGGCGATAGGGAGATCAAATTCAGTGGAAGTGCCTTTGTTGCTCGCCGCCGTTTCTGCGACTTCGCCTTGTGGTGAAGATTTGGAATATGACGCGGATTTTTTGCGCCTGGAACGCGACTCCCTGGGCCAGCCCGAGCGCAGCATGGGCGATTCGATATTGCCTGCCGCCCCCCCTGAATGGCGCAGCATCCAGCAGCAAAGTCTGGAGTTGTTGCAACGCAGCAAAGACCTGCGCATCACCCATTTCCTTTTGCAAAGCTCCCTTGCCCTCGAAGGCGTCACCGGCCTTGCCCGCGTCCTGACGCTGATCAGCGAGTTGCTCAAGCAGTACTGGGCCGACCTGCATCCGCGCCTGGATGCCGAAGACAACAACGACCCCACTGTGCGCATCAATGCCCTCGCCGGCCTGACGTCCGATGCAACCATTCGTCTGCTGCGCGAAAGCATCCTGGCCCGTTCGCGAACCTTTGGTGCTGTCAGCCTGCGCGCCGCCGCCAATGCCAGCGGCCTGCAAAGCTTCCCTGACGAAAACCTCGGCGCCGAGCAGCTCGCCGGGGCGTTCCTGGACAGCGATCCCGAACAGTTGGAAATCACCCGCGCGGCTTTGCACGAGGCCCGCAGCGTCGCCGAGGCCATCGAGCAACAGATCAGCGAACAAATCGGTTCCGCCCAGGGCGTTGACCTTGGCCCGTTGAAGCAACCGCTAAAAATGGCCCTGCAGATTCTCGGCCAGTTCGCCCCGCAAAGCGGCGACAGCCCCCTGCCCGATGCCATCAGCGACGACAGTGCCGCGCCGGTTGAACACTCCACCGCGCCGAGCACACCGCGCAGCACTGGCGAAATCAACAACCGCGACGACGTGCTGCGCAGCCTGGACCGGATTCTTGCGTACTACACCCGTCATGAGCCCTCCAGCCCGCTGCCGGTGCTGTTGAACCGGGCGAAGAATCTGGTGCATGCCGACTTTGCGGCCATCGTGCGCAACCTGATTCCCGACGGCATGAGCCAATTTGAAAACCTGCGCGGACCAGACAGCGAATAAAAGCGAACGGATCACGCAGTCACGTCACCGGTACCACCGATGACGCCAACACCGTCGCTTGAGCGACCAGGAGCAGCAACGTGGCGAAGCAAAGTTCTCAGAAATTCATCGCGCGCAACCGTGCGCCTCGAGTGCAGATCGAGTACGACGTCGAGCTCTACGGCGCCGAGAAAAAGGTCCAGTTGCCCTTCGTCATGGGCGTCATGGCGGACCTCGCCGGCAAGCCCGCCGAGCCTCTGGCACCCGTGGCCGATCGCAAGTTCCTCGAGGTGGATGTCGACAACTTCGACTCGCGCCTCAAGGCCATGCAGCCACGCGTCGCGTTCCACGTGCCCAACGAGCTGACCGGCGAAGGCAACCTGAGCCTGGACATCACCTTTGAAAGCATGGACGACTTCAGCCCGGCCGCAGTGGCGCGCAAGGTCGACTCGCTGAACAAGTTGCTCGAAGCGCGCACCCAACTGGCCAACCTGCTGACCTACATGGACGGCAAGACCGGTGCCGAAGAAATCATCATGAAGGCCATCAAGGATCCGGCGCTGCTCCAGGCACTTGCCAGTGCGCCGAAGCCAGCCGAGCCTCAGGCTTAATCAGGACGAATGATCATGACCGATTCAGTACGTGCAGACGCTCAGACACTGGGCACCACCGAAGAAGCCAGCGAGTTCGCCTCCCTGCTGCTGCAAGAATTCAAACCCAAGACCGAACGCGCTCGTGAAGCCGTCGAGACCGCCGTGCGCACCTTGGCCGAACAGGCTCTGGCGCAGACCGACCTGGTGTCCAACGACGCCATCAAGTCGATCGAATCAATCATCGCCGCCATCGACGCCAAGCTCACCGCTCAGGTCAACCAGGTCATTCACCACCCCGATTTCCAGCAACTGGAAAGCGCCTGGCGTGGCCTGCACTACCTGGTGAACAACACCGAGAGCGATGAGCAACTGAAGATTCGCGTGCTCAATATCTCCAAGACCGACCTGCACAAGACCCTGAAGAAATTCAAGGGTACCGCGTGGGACCAGAGCCCGATCTTCAAGAAGATGTACGAAGAAGAATACGGCCAGTTCGGCGGCGAACCTTACGGTTGCCTCGTGGGCGATTACTACTTCGACCAGTCGCCGCCGGATGTCGAGTTGCTGGGCGAGTTGTCGAAAGTCTGCGCCGCCATGCACTCGCCGTTCATCGCTGCCGCATCGCCGACCGTGATGGGCATGGGCTCGTGGCAGGAACTGTCGAACCCGCGCGATCTGACCAAAATATTCACCACCCCGGAATACGCCGGCTGGCGCTCGCTGCGCGAATCGGAAGACTCGCGCTACATCGGCCTGACCATGCCGCGCTTCCTCGCGCGTCTGCCGTATGGCGCCAAGACCGATCCGGTGGAGGCCTTCGCCTTCGAAGAAAGCACCGACGGTGCCGACAGCTCCAAGTACACGTGGGCCAACGCCGCTTACGCGATGGCGGTGAACATCAACCGCTCGTTCAAACACTTCGGCTGGTGCTCGCGCATTCGTGGCGTGGAGTCTGGCGGTGAAGTGGAAAACCTGCCGGCGCACACCTTCCCGACTGACGATGGTGGCGTGGACATGAAATGCCCGACCGAAATCGCCATTTCGGACCGCCGTGAAGCGGAACTGGCGAAGAACGGTTTCATGCCGCTGCTGCACAAGAAAAACACTGACTTCGCCGCGTTCATCGGCGCCCAGTCGTTGCAGAAACCGGCCGAGTACGACGACCCGGATGCCACCGCCAACGCCAACCTGGCCGCGCGCCTGCCGTACCTGTTCGCCACCTGCCGTTTCGCCCATTACTTGAAGTGCATCGTGCGCGACAAGATCGGCTCCTTCAAAGAGAAGGACGAAATGCAGCGTTGGTTGCAGGACTGGATCCTCAACTACGTCGACGGTGACCCGGCGCACTCCACCGAAACCACCAAGGCCCAGCACCCATTGGCTGCGGCCGAAGTGATTGTCGAGGACGTGGAAGGCAACCCGGGGTACTACAACTCCAGGTTCTACCTGCGCCCGCACTATCAGCTCGAAGGTCTGACCGTGTCGCTGCGCCTGGTATCCAAGCTGCCTTCGGCCAAAGGCGCGTAACACCGACCTTGATGTGATCGTTCCCACGCTCTGCGTGGGAATGCCGCCCGGGACGCTCCGCGTCCCATTGACGCGGAGCGTCCCCAGATGCGTTACCACGCAGAGCGTGGGAACGATCAACAAAACACAATGTGGTAGAGACCACACAGGGAGAAAACATGGCTGTTGATATTTTCATCAAGATCGGCGACATCAAGGGCGAGTCCATGGACAAGGCCCACAAGGACGAAATCGACGTCTTGAACTGGAGCTGGGGCATGTCTCAGTCCGGCAATATGCACGTGGGCAGCGGTGGTGGTGCAGGCAAGGTGAACATCCAGGACCTGTCGCTGACCAAGTACGTCGACAAAGCCTCACCGAACCTGATGATGCACTGCGCCAGCGGCAAGCACATCGACAAGGTCAAGCTGACCGTGCGCAAGGCCGGCGGCGAAAGCCAGGTCGAGTATATGATCATCAACCTGGAAGAAGTGTTGGTCACTTCCCTGAGCACCGGCGGCTCGGGTAGCGATGATCGCTTGACCGAAAACCTCACCCTGAACTTCGCCAAGGTGCTGGTGGACTACCAGCCACAAAAGGCCGATGGCACCAAGGAAGGCGGGCCGGTCAAGTTCGGCTGGAACATCCGCCAGAACGTCAAGGTGTAACGAACATGCCCCCGCCGTTATACGTCGGGGGCATTTTGGTGCTTGCTCGAATCCAATCCTTTTCCCTCCGGTGTCTGAGTCATGGCCAAGCCTTCGTTTATTAATTTGTGGAAAGCGTATTCCGACCTCCTGATTAAGTACCCTGACGCAAAGCCCTGCGAAGGGCCTTGGGCAAACCAGTGTGCTATTCGCATGAGCATGACGCTCAATGCGGAGCTGACCATAAAGGTCAACAAATCCACCTATACCGAACCCAAATGTGAACATGAACACGCGAGGGGTGCCGAATCACTGGCGAACTGGTTGTGGAAGCATCATCTGGGACGGCCACAGATTCTCGGTGGAAGCGCCGACGAACGCCGCAAGTTACAAGACAAGACCGGCCTCATCTTCTTCAAGGATTGTTTCCAGCAGACAGGAGAGTCATCGGACAATCGCACCGGCGATCATATCGACCTGTGGAATCGCGGCCTGACCATTGGCCGGTATAGCGACCCTGCATACCGATCCAAAGCCATCTGGTTCTGGGAGCTGGCATGATCAGATCCAGCCGAAACCTGGCGGCCCTGTGCTGCGTATTGTCGAGCCTGTGGGCGTGCGCCGGCCAACAGGCTACCCCTGCTTCCGAGGATCAGGTCGTCACTCTGGGCGAACAACGACTGACGCTGGGGAACGATCAGCAGCAATGCGTGTTGCGTAAACCGGATCAGAGCGTGCTGCCCCTCGAGATGCCATGGCCTTGCCAATTTGCTGTCGACCGACAGGGAAAACCTCACGTCGAATCCTTCAATAACGTACCAATCGTGATCGTGCTGCATGTGAGCGTTGATCCTGCGAACAGTCGTGAATGCCGGTCCGAGTATCGCGCCGTACGCCAAGTCAAAGGCCAGCTCGAACCTTCGGTGGTCGCGCGCAGTGCCAGTTGCCTGCGCGGTACAGGGGATCAGAAAGATTACACGGGTCTTTTCATTTGGTAGCCGACCTCACATGCGATCGTCCACGACTCTGCGCATCGCTCAAGACAGATTGGGCTTTGAAGGTTGAAATGATTAAAAGAACCCTGTTGATACTACTGTCGGGCGGCCTGCTGAGCCTCAATGCCTGGGCCGAACAGCAACCATCCGCTGCACCCGGCAATCAGGTAATTGTCGCCGGACAAACACTGACCCTGGAAAGACACGATCAGCAATGCGCCTTGCGCAAACAGGACCAAAGCCTCTTGAAACTGGACATGCCGTGGCCTTGTTTTCTGAGTGTCGATCGAAAAGGTCAGCCACGGGTCGAAACCTTCAAAAACGCCCAAATCATTATCGTGGAGCACTCCATACCCGAGCCGCCTCCAAGTCGTGATTGTGACGCTCGGTATCAGGCCATCCGCCAAATCAAAGGCCAGCCAATGGAAGTGTCGAAGGTCGCCCATAGTGCTGGCTGTATGACCGGCGTCATGGACCAGAAAAATTTTGTGGCGCATTTCTCGTGGTAACCGAAATCGCCACCCGCGATCGCCTGCAACCGTCCCTGCTGGACCGGTTGACCGACGACGATCCGAGCAACCTCAAGGAAAGCGCCGACAAGCGCGTGCTCTCCCTGACCCAACTGAAAGCCTCGGTGCTGCGTGACTTGGCGTGGCTGCTCAACACCACGTCGTTGCTCAGCGCCGATGCGACGTTGCACACCCCGGCCGGCACTTCAGTGGTCAACTTCGGGCTGCCAGCCCTGGCCGGCAACAGTGCGTCGAACGTCGATATCGCGGCGCTTGAAGCGCTGATCCACCAGGCCATCGCCACGTTCGAACCGCGGATTCTGCGCAACACTTTGCGCGTGCGGGCCCGGGCATCCGCCGAGATGAACCACAACGCCCTGAGTTTCGAGATCGAAGGCGATCTCTGGGCCCAGCCAGTGCCGCTGCGCCTGATGCTGCAAACCGACCTGGACCTGGAATCCGGTCATGTGCGAGTGATCAACGCCGAACAGCGGAGACGCTCATGAACCCGCGCCTGCTGGAACTGTACAACCAGGAATTGCACCACGTGCGCGAAAGCGCGGCGGAGTTCGCTCAGGAATACCCGAAAATCGCCAGTCGGCTGACGTTGTCCGGCATGGACTGCGCCGACCCGTACGTCGAGCGCTTGCTGGAAGGGTTCGCCTACCTGACGGCGCGGGTACAGCTCAAACTCGATGCCGAATACCCGACCTTCACTCATAACCTGCTGGAAATCGCGTACCCCCATTACCTGGCGCCGACACCGTCGATGACCGTGGTGCAATTGCAGGCCGACCCCGATGAAGGCTCGCTGAGCAGCGGTTTCCCGCTGCCGCGGGACACGGTCCTGCGCGCCGCCCTGGGCCGCGAAACCCAAACCTGCTGCGAGTACCGCACCGCCCACGCGGTGACGTTGTGGCCGTTGCAGGTCAGCCAGGCCGAGTACTTCGGCAACCCGTCCGCCATGCTCGGACGCCTGGCCGCCAGCGAACCCAAGGCCAAGGCCGGTCTGCGCCTGACCCTGCGCACCGGCGCCGAACTACCGTTCAACAGTCTGGCCCTGGATAACCTGCCGCTGTACCTCAATGGCGCAGACGAGCAACCCTTCCGCCTCTATGAACAACTACTGGGCAACGTCTGCGCCGTGTTCGCCCGTCAGCCCGGCGGTGACTGGGTGGAACGCCTGCCGCAGGACGCACTGCGTTCCCAGGGATTCGACGATACCGACGCCGCGCTGCCAGTGGTCTCGCGGGCCTTCCAGGGCTATCGCCTGTTGCAGGAATACTTCGCCCTGCCCCACCGCTTCCTGTTTGTCGACTTCACCCACCTGAGCCGGGCGGTCAAACGCTGCGACGGCCAGGAACTGGAATTGATCGTGCTGTTCGACCGTCACGATCCGAGCCTGGAAGGCAGCGTCGGAGCCGCGCAGTTCCTGCCGTTCTGCACCCCGGCAATCAACTTGTTTCCCAAGCGCCTGGATCGCATCCACTTGTCGGAACGGGTCAATGAACACCATGTGATCGCCGACCGCACCCGGCCGATGGATTTCGAGATTCATTCCCTGACCACCCTCACCGGCCACGGCACCGGGTCGGAGCAGCCTTTTTTGCCGTTCTATGCGGTACGTGATCCGTCTCGCTACGGCCGCGATCAGGCTTGGTACACGGTGCGGCGCGAACCCCGCGTGCTGTCCAGCGGCCAGCGGCGCAACGGCCCGCGCTCGACTTACATCGGCAGCGAAACCTTCGTCAGCCTGGTGGACAGCCAGCAGGCGCCTTATCGCCACGACCTGCGCCAACTGGGCGTAACGGCGTTATGCACCAACCGCGACCTGCCGCTGTTCATGAGCGTGGGCAACAGCAAGACCGACTTCACCCTGGCCGACAGCGCACCGGTGGCGGCGGTGCGCTGCGTGGCAGGCCCGAGCCGCCCACGCGCCAGCCATGCCCACGACGCCAAGGCATGGCGGTTGATCAGCCAGCTTTCGCTGAATTACTTGTCCCTCAGCGAGCAAGGCCAGGGCGCCGCCGCCCTGCGCGAACTGCTGCGCCTGTACGGCGACAGCAACGATGCGGCGTTGCAATTGCAGATCGAAGGCCTGCGCGACGTCAGCAGCAAGGCCTGCACCCGACGGCTGCCAATGCCGGGCCCGATCGTGTTTGGTCGTGGCCTGGAGATCACCCTGGAATTCGATGAAAACGCGTTTCGCGGCACTGGAGTCTTCTTGCTCGGTGCAGTGTTCGAGCGCTTCCTGGCACGCTACGTGTCGATCAACAGTTTTACCGAGACGGTGATCCGTACCACCGAACGCGGCGAGATCATGCGATGGAAAGCCAAGCCCGGACGCCGTCCGACCCTGTGAGTACCCTGGACGCGATGCACCAGGAGCCCTGGGAATACGACTTCTTCCAGGCGTTGCGGCGCATCGAGTGCGAATCGCCTGAACTGCCGCGCCTGGGCCATTCGTTGCGCCTGGCCGATGATCCGCTGCGCCTTGGGCAACAAGCCGATTGCACCTTCGCCCCGGCGACCCTGGCGTCGGTACAGCCGGGCGTCGACGGTGCGCCGGCGCGCCTGGAGCAGTTCTTTTTCGGCCTCGGCGGCCCTAACGGCCCATTGCCGCTGCACATCACCGAATATGTGCGCGAACGCCAGCGCAACAACGCCGACAGCACCAGTAAACGCTTCCTGGATGTGTTCCATCACCGCCTGCTGAGCCTGTTTTACCGGGCCTGGGCCGAAGCGCGGCCGACGGTCAGCCATGACCGCCCGGACGATGACTACTGGTCGGCACGCCTGGCGGCACTGAGCGGCCGGGGCATGCCGAGCCTGCTCAAACAAGGGCTGATCCCCGACACGGCGAAGTTGCATTACAGCGGTCATCTGTCGGCACAAACCCGCTACCCGGACGGTTTGAAGGCCATTCTCAGCGAGTACTTCGGCCTGCCGGTGGAGATCGAAGAGTACGTCGGCCAATGGCTGGAGCTGCCGGAACGCAGCCGCGTGGGCGCCAGCGCCCATCAATTGGGCGTGGATTTTTGCCTGGGCCGTTACGTCTGGGATCGCCAGCACAAATTCCGCATTCGCCTGGGGCCACTCAAGCTGGATGACTACATGGGCATGCTGCCCGGTAGCCAACCCTTCAATGAGCTGGTGGCCTGGGTGGCCGAATACCTGGGCCATGAACTGGATTGGGATCTGAACCTGGTTCTGAAACAGCCCGAAGTACCAGCGCTGCAACTCAATCGCCAGTTCCGTCTGGGTTTCAATACCTGGCTGGGCCAACCCGAAAAAGATGCCAAGGATTTAATACTGGCCCGGCATTACGCCGAGCAGGCCAACACCTCACAGACCTCAAGGAGCCATGAGCATGGGTGAAATCAGTCGCGCCGCGTTGTTCGGCAAACTCAACAGCGTGGCCTACAAAGCCATCGAAGCCGCCACCGTGTTCTGCAAGTTGCGCGGTAACCCTTATGTGGAGCTGGCCCACTGGTTTCATCAGTTGCTGCAACTGCAGGACTCGGACCTGCACCGCATCATCCGCCAGTTCAATATCGAGCCGGCGCGCCTGGCCCGTGACTTGACCGAAGCCCTGGACCGTTTGCCACGCGGCTCGACTTCAATCACTGACCTTTCTTCCCATGTGGAAGAAGCCGTGGAACGTGGCTGGGTCTACGGCAGCCTGATGTTCGGCGAAAGCCAGGTGCGTACAGGTTACCTGGTGCTGGGCATCCTCAAGACGCCGAGCCTGCGCCATGGACTATTGGGGCTGTCGGCAGAGTTCGACAAGATCAAGGTCGAGGCCCTGAGTGAGCGTTTTGACGAATACGTCGGTGACTCGCCGGAAAATGCGCTCAGCGCCAGCGATGGTTTCAACGCAGGCAGCGTGCCCGGTGAAGCCAGCGGCGCCATGGCCCCAAGTGCCATGGGCAAGCAGGAAGCGCTCAAGCGTTTTACCGTCGACCTCACCGAGCAGGCCCGCAGCGGCAAGCTTGATCCGATTGTCGGGCGTGACGAAGAAATCCGCCAACTGGTGGACATCCTCATGCGCCGCCGGCAGAACAACCCGATTCTGACCGGTGAAGCCGGCGTCGGTAAAACCGCCGTGGTCGAAGGCTTTGCCCTGCGCATCGTCGCCGGTGACGTGCCGCCAGCGCTCAAGGACGTGGAACTGCGCAGCCTCGACGTCGGCCTGTTGCAGGCCGGCGCGAGCATGAAAGGTGAATTCGAACAGCGCCTGCGCCAGGTCATCGAAGACGTCCAGGCCTCGCCAAAACCGATCATCCTGTTTATCGACGAAGCCCACACGCTGGTAGGTGCCGGTGGCGCCGCCGGCACCGGGGATGCGGCCAACCTGCTCAAACCGGCCCTGGCCCGGGGCACCCTGCGCACCGTGGCCGCCACGACCTGGGCCGAGTACAAAAAGCATATCGAGAAAGACCCGGCCCTGACCCGTCGCTTCCAGGTGGTACAAGTCGCCGAGCCGTCCGAAGACAAAGCGCTGTTGATGATGCGTGGCGTGGCCTCGACCATGGAGAAACACCATCAGGTGCAGATCCTTGACGAAGCCCTGGAAGCCTCGGTCAAGCTGTCCCATCGCTACATCCCGGCGCGCCAATTGCCGGACAAATCCGTGAGCCTGCTGGACACCGCTTGCGCCCGGGTCGCCATCAGCCTGCACGCCGTGCCGGCCGAAGTGGACGACAGTCGTCGCCGCATCGAGGCGTTGGAAACCGAACTGCAAATCATCGCCCGCGAGCACGCTATTGGCATCGTCATCGGTGCCCGCCAGAGCAACAGCGAAAACCTGCTGGCCGCCGAGCGCGAACGCCTGGCCGAACTCGAAAGCCGCTGGGCCGAAGAGAAAACCCTGGTGGACGAACTGCTCGCCACCCGCGCCACCCTGCGCGAAAGCGTCGGCGTGGTAGACAGCGACGTTGGCAGTGACGACAGCCACGCCCTGCGCGAGAAACTGGTGGACCTGCAACAGCGCCTCAGCGCCCTGCAAGGGGAAACCCCGCTCATTCTGCCGACGGTCGATTACCAGGCCGTGGCCTCGGTGGTCGCCGACTGGACCGGTATTCCGGTGGGCCGCATGGCCCGTAACGAACTGGAAACCGTGCTCAACCTCGACCAGCACCTGAAAAAACGCATCATCGGCCAGGACCATGCCTTGCAGATGATCGCCAAGCGCATCCAGACCTCCCGCGCCGGCCTCGACAACCCGAGCAAGCCGATTGGCGTGTTCATGCTCGCGGGCACCTCCGGCGTGGGCAAGACCGAAACGGCCCTGGCCCTGGCTGAAGCCATGTACGGCGGTGAGCAGAACGTCATCACCATCAACATGAGCGAATTCCAGGAAGCTCACACCGTGTCCACCCTCAAGGGCGCGCCACCGGGCTACATCGGCTATGGCGAAGGCGGCGTGCTGACCGAAGCCGTGCGGCGCAAACCCTACAGCGTGGTGCTGCTGGACGAGGTGGAAAAAGCCCACCCGGACGTGCATGAGATCTTCTTCCAGGTCTTCGACAAAGGCGTGATGGAGGACGGCGAAGGCCGGGTGATCGACTTCAAGAACACCTTGATCCTGCTGACCACCAACGCTGGCACCGAGTTGATTGCCAAAGTCTGCAAAGACCCGCAAAACGTGCCTGCGCCTGAAGAGATCGCCAAGTCCCTGCGCCAACCGCTGCTGGAGATTTTCCCGCCGGCATTGCTGGGCCGCCTGGTGACCATTCCGTACTACCCGCTCAGCGACGAGATGCTCAAGGCCATTACCCGCCTGCAGCTCAACCGCATCAAAAAGCGCGTGGAGAACACCCATAAAGTGGCCTTCGATTACGACGAAGCAGTGATCGACCTGATCGTCTCCCGCTGCACCGAAACCGAAAGCGGTGGGCGGATGATCGACACCATTCTGACCAACAGCCTGCTGCCGGACATGAGCCGCGAGTTCCTCACCCGCATGCTCGAAGGCAAAGCGCTGGCAGGCGTGCGGATCAGCGCCCGGGATAACGAATTGCACTACGACTTCAGCGACGCGGCCTGACCTGACCTGACCTGACTAGAACACGGTCAATGTGGGAGCGGGCTTGCTCGCGAAGGCGGACTGACATTCAACATTGATGCTGGATGTCATGGCCCCTTCGCGAGCAAGCCCGCTCCCACACTTGATCCGGTTGCGGCAGGGAAAAGCGGCGCGGCGATTACAACGTTTACGGGATAACTGATGCTATTCAAGCAACTCTCACGCCTGGCAAAAATCACCAGCCCCCTGGGGCCGGATGTGCTGCTGCTCAAGGACTTGGGCGGCGGCGAAGAGCTGGGGCGGCTGTTCAACTATGAGCTGCAATTGCACTCGCTGGACAACGCCATCGACCTCAACCAGTTGCTGGGCAAACCCATGTGCCTGAGCCTGCAACTGGACGGCGGTGGCGAGCGCTATTTCCATGGCATCGTTGCCCGTTGCAGCCAGAACGTCGACCAGGGCCAGTTCGCCAGCTACCAGGCCACGCTGCGGCCCTGGCTATGGCTGCTGACCCGCACCTCCGATTGCCGGATTTTCCAGAACCTGACCATCCCGCAGATCATCAAGCAGGTTTTTCGCGATTTGGGTTTTTCCGATTTCGAAGATGCCCTGAGCCGGTCCTATCGCGAGTGGGAATACTGCGTGCAGTATCGCGAAACGAGCTTCGATTTCGTCAGCCGCCTGATGGAACAGGAAGGGATCTACTACTTCTTCCGCCATGAACAGGGTCGTCACGTGCTGGTGTTGGCCGATGCCTACGGCGCCCACACCAGCGTGCCCGGCTACGCTTCGGTGCCCTACTACCCCAAGAATGAACAGCAGCGCGAACGTGATCACATCCACGATTGGCACCTGGCCCAGGAAGTCCAGCCGGGTTCGCTGGAACTCAACGACTATGACTTCCAGCGCCCCAGTGCGCGAATTGACGTGCGCTCGGCCATGCCTCGTCCGCACACCGCCGGCGATTATCCCCTGTACGACTATCCCGGCACCTATGTGCAAAGCGCAGACGGCGAACATTACGCCCGCACCCGCATCGAAGCCTTGCAGACGCTGCACGAACAGGTCGAGTTCGCCGGCAACGCCCGGGGTCTGGGGTCGGGTCATTTGTTCAGCCTCACGGGCTTCAGCCGCCAGGACCAGAACCGCGAATACCTGATCGTCGGCGCCCGTTACTACGTCGCCCAGGAAAGCGGGGAAACCGGCGGCGCTGCTGCTTCGGCGCAGTTCGAAAGCAGCCTGACCTGCATCGACGCCCAACAAAGCTACCGCCCCCTGCCCAACACCCACCGCCCCATCGTCAAAGGTCCGCAGACCGCACTGGTGGTTGGCCCCAAGGGCGAGGAAATCTGGACCGACCAATTCGGCCGGGTGAAAGTGCATTTCTATTGGGACCGCCACGACCAGTCCAACGAAAACAGTTCGTGCTGGATTCGCGTGTCGCAATCCTGGGCCGGTAAAAACTGGGGCTCGATGCAGATCCCACGAATCGGCCAGGAAGTAATCGTCAGCTTCCTCGAAGGCGACCCGGACCGGCCGATCATCACCGGCCGCGTCTACAACGCGGAACAAACCGTGCCTTACGACTTGCCGGAAAACGCCACCCAAAGCGGCATGAAAAGCCGTTCGAGCAAGGGCGGCACACCGGCGAATTTCAACGAAATCCGCATGGAAGACAAGAAAGGCGCCGAACAGCTGTACATCCATGCCGAGCGCAATCAGGACATCGTGGTCGAGGTGGATGAAAGCCACTCGGTGGGCCACGACCGCAACAAGAGCATCGGGCATAACGAGACGGTGACCATCGGCAACAACCGTCTGCGTATCGTCAAACAGGAAGACATTCTTTCGGTGGGCCAACGCAAGACCGACAGCATCAGCCAGAGCTATGTCATTGAAGTGGGCGAGAACCTGCGGCTGGTCTGTGGTGAAAGCATCCTGGAGCTCAATGCCAGCGGCCAGATCAACCTGACCGGCGTGCAAATCAGCTTCTATGCCAGCGGTGATGCCGAGTTCAACACCGGCGGCGTGCTGCACCTGAACAACGGCGGCGGCGCTGGCGCCACGCCTGATGGCCAGGGCGTCAAGGCCAGCATCGACGCCAACATCAATGCCGCGTTTCCCAAACCCAAGGGCTAATCACGAGATCTGTGTTCCATGACTTACCGAATCAATGAATTCCAGTTCCAACTGCCGGCAAGCGAACTGCAAGACGCGTCGATCAACATCCTCAAGTTCCCTGAACTGGGCACTTCGCTGATTGTCAGCCGCAGCTTGCTGGCCGAGGGCGAAACCCTGCAAAGCAACTTCGACGACCAGCTCAAGCGTCTGGAAAAACAAGTGCAAGACTTGCGTTTTCAACCGGGCGTCGCCGTGCGTCTGGGCGCCAGCCAGGAAGTCGAAGGCATCGAGTTGCGCAGCCAGTTCAACAAGGGCAACGACAAAGTCTTCCAATACCAGTTGGCACTGGTGTTGCCCGGCACTCGCAAAATGCTCGCCCTGAGCTACGTGAAGGCCGAAAAACTCGGCGATGCCGAAGCCGCACATTGGGCGACCATCAAGAGTTCGCTGTTGTTCGACGTTCCGGCCTGATGAGCACCTTGCATGTCTGACGCGCTCTGGGCCGCCCGGCTGGGCGATGCACTCAACCACACCTCGATGATGGCCGACATTCTTGGCGGCGTGCTGGAGGTGGCGGCGAATATTGCGATCACCGCGGTGGCGACGGCTGCCGTGGTCGCGGCCACGGGCATCACGGTCGTCACCGGGGGGTTGGGTTGCGTCGTGCTCGGCTTGGTGGTGGGCACGATTGTCGGCCTCGCCATGAGCAAGACCGGGGCCGACAAAGGCCTGAGCAATTTATGCGAGAGTTTCAGCAACGCCCTCTTCCCGCCCACGGTGCAGGCGAACATTCTCACCGGCTCCACCAACACCCTCACCAACAACATTCCCGCCGCTCGGGCCGCCGGGGCGATTCCGTCCCATGTCGCGCCGGCCGGTACCGAACTGGAGGCGCCCGAGCCCGAAGCCGAAGCCAGTTACCTGGACATGGCCGAGAGCTTCTTCTCCCAGATGTGGCGCCCCACCGTCGCCACCCCGGCGCCCGGCGCGGTGCCCAAGCCGCTGGACCTGCTCGTCTGTATGAAGCATCCGCCGATGCCGCCGCAGTTCATGGCCGAGGGCTCGGACAAGGTCACTATCAACGGTCAGCCCGCCGTGCGCAGCGGCGACCGCAGCACCTGCGACGCCAAGGTGGTGTCGTCCGGTCTGATTTCCTCCAACGTGACCATTGGCGGCGGCTCGGTGGTGGTACGCGAGATCCGCAGCGGCAAGACCCCGGGCGTGGGCCTGGCGGTCACCGCGTTGCTGATGCTCAAGGGCGGCAAGGGAAAATTCCTGAGTAACCTGCCGTGCATGCTGATCGGTGGCGCGACGTCGATGGCCGTCAGCAGCGCGATGGGGGCGATGGCCAACGCCGCCATGGGCTCGTCGAACCCGGTGCATGCCGCCACCGGAGCCAAGGTGCTGGGTGGCGATGTAGAGCTGGATTTCGTATTGCCTGGCATCTTGCCGATGGATTGGCAGCGCTTCTACAACAGCCGCGACGAGCGTCGCGATGGGTTGTTCGGGGCGGGTTGGAGCGTTGCCTACGAGGTGCGGGTTGAAATCCTGCCTCACCCGGAGGGCGGGGAAACGCTGGTCTACACCGATGAACAGGGCCGGCGCATCGACATGGGTTCGATCCCCTTGGGCGGCGCGGTGTTCAGCGCGGGTGAGGGGCTTAGTGTTCGGCGCCACGTTAATGGGCAGTTGTTGATTGAAAGCGATGACGGTGTGTACCGGTTGTTCAATCCAACGCCGGGCAATACGGCGCTGCTGCGCCTTGATCAATTGGGCGATCGCAATGACAACCGCATTTATCTCGACTATGACGAAACCGGACGGTTGGCGCGCCTGCGGGATACCTTCGATCTGGTGCAGGTCGAGCTGATTCACGAAGGCGGACGCGTGGCTCGGGTTGAACGCCTGTACCCCGACCAACACCGCGAAATACTCGTCAGCTACGGCTACGACGCAATGGGCAACCTGACCGAAGTGCGCGATGCCACCGGCCAGGTGCAACGGCGCTTCGCCTACGACGCCGGACAACGGATGGTCGAGCACCAGTTGCCCACAGGGCTGCGTTGTTTCTATGAATGGGCGTTGGTTGAAGACCTGGAATGGCGCGTGGTCGGGCACTGGACCGATGAGGGCGACGCTTACCAGTTCGACTATGACCTCGGCGCCGGTGTCACGCGCATCACCGATAGCTTGCAGCGCGTCAGTACACGACGGTGGAACACCCAGCACCAGATCACCGAATACAGCGACAACCTTGGCCAGACCTGGCAGTTCGAATGGAACGACGAGCGCCAATTGCTCAGCGCCACCGACCCACAGGGCGGGCACTACGCATACAGCTACGACGATGCCGGCAACCTGATCGGCGAAACCGACCCGCTGGGCCGCAGTGACTCGACCTTGTGGCTGGAGCTCTGGGCCTTGCCGCTGGTGGAAACCGACGCTGCCGGCAACAGCTGGCAGTATCGCTACGAACAGCGCGGCAACTGCATCGCCGAAACCGATCCGCTGGGCCACATCACGCGATACCGCTACGACACCCACGGTCAGGTCATCGAGATCATCGACGCCACCGGCAAAAGCAAAAAGCTGCGCTGGAACCCGTTCGGCCAATTGATCGAACACATTGATTGCTCGGGTTATCCGACGCGGTTCAGCTACGACAACCGGGGCTATCTGCAAACCATCACCGATGCCCTCGGCGAACGCACCCAATTCAGCTACGACGCCCAGGGGCGGTTGCTCAGCAGCCAATTGCCGGACGGGCGCACCGAACAGTATCAGCGCGACGTCAGCGGCCAGTTGACCGGTTATACCGACCCGGCCGGGCACACCACGCTCTATCAACACAACCGTCGCGGCCAGGTGCGTCAGCGTACCGACGCCCACGGCAGGCAGGTGCAGTTCGGGTATGACAACTACGGGCGGCTGCAAGCGCTGACCAATGAGAACGGCGAAAGTTATCGGTTTGCCTGGGACGCCGCGGACCGACTGACCGAACAACAAGACCTCGACGGCAGCGCCAAGCGCTACGCCTATGACCCGTTGGATAACGTCGCGACGATAACGGCTGTGCCGGCGCCTTACGGCAACGGCTTGGCCATCGTCCCCGAGACGCCCCTGGCCCCCATCGTTCATCGACTGAAACGCGACGCTGTCGGCCGGCTGATCGCCAAACTCACCGACGATGGCCGTACCGACTACACCTACGACCCACTGGACCAGCTCACCGCCGTCACCTTCACCGACCACCACGGCAACGCACAAACCCTGAGCTTCGCCTATGACGCCCTCGGCCAGTTGCTCGAAGAACAAAGCGCGGCCGGCAGTCTGCAATACCACTACGACGAACTCGGCAACCTGATCCAGACCCAACTGCCCGACGGTCGCTGGCTCAATCGCCTGTACTACGGCAGCGGCCACCTGCACCAGATCAACCTCGACGGCCAGGTCATCAGCGACTTCGAACGCGACCGCCTGCACCGCGAAGTGCTGCGCACCCAAGGCCAGATCAGCACCCGCAGCGAATACGACCGCAGCGGGCGCTTGCGCTCACGCCAACGCCGACACATCAGCCAGCCATCGCTGATGCCGGCCGCCGTGCAGAAACATTTCGAGTACGACCCCGCCGACAACCTGATCGGCAAACTCGACCAACAACCCGCCGCGCAACATCGCCAACTGCTGCACTACGACGCCACCGGCCGCATCATCGCCAGCCAGGACAGCCTGCACGGCCAGCGCGAAACCTTCGCCTACGACGCCGCCGCCAACCTGCTGGACGGCCCACAACCCGGTAGTGGGTTGGTGGTGCACAACAAACTGCTGACCTATCAGGACAAACGCTACCGCTACGACGCGTTTGGCCGGATGATCGAAAAACGCAGCGCTAAACGGGGCCTGCAACGCTTCGGTTATGACGCCGAGAGTCGGTTGATTGAAGTACGCAACGAAAACGGCAGCGTGCTCAGGATGACCTACGACCCGCTGGGTCGGCGCATCGAAAAAACCGAGCACGACACCAACGGCTACCCACTCGGCGAAACCCGCTTCACCTGGGACGGCCTGCGTCTGTTGCAGGAGCATCGCCATCAACAGACCAGCCTCTACCTCTACGAAGACGAAGGTTACGAACCGCTGGCCCGTGTCGACGGCACCGGCCCGCTGCAAAAAATCCGTTATTACCACAACGACCTGAACGGCCTGCCGGAACAGCTCACCGAGGCGGACGGCCACAACGTCTGGCAGGCGAGTTATCGGGTGTGGGGCAACACGTTAGAAGAGGTGCGCGAGCCGTATTACATTGAAGAGCAGAACCTGCGGTTTCAGGGGCAGTACCTGGACCGGGAGACGGGGCTGCATTTCAATACGTTCAGGTTTTATGATCCGGATGTGGGTCGGTTTACGACGCCGGATCCGATTGGGTTGGCGGGGGGACTCAATCTTTATCAGTACTCACCTAACCCATTCACTTGGATAGACGCTCTGGGCCTGAGTTGCTCGAGCGATGCTAAAGTTCTTGGAAGCCGTTTGGGTAAAGCGCCAAACTCAAACTATCGAGCCCACCATATAGTAATGTCTAATTCGAAGGATGTGCGTATGCGCTGGTTGAGAAGACGTATGGACAGACTTGGTATTGACATAAATCAGAAAGAAAATGGTATATGGCTACCTGTAAACCCACAGTCCCGCTTACCAAATACAACAGCAACCGCTCATGCCGGGGAAGGCGTACATGGCAATGCGTATAAACAACACGTATGGGAAACCCTGAAAGGGGCGAACACAAAATCTGGATTCGAGTCGGGTTTAAATAAACTCAACTTGGAGCTCAACGGTGGAAAGGTTTTTCCATTAGCAAAGTAGGAGATTCCCCCATGAAGGACTTTTTATGCGCACGACTCAACGAATATAAGGATAAATACTCAGAGCTTATATCGTCTATGGAGAAAAACTACAAAACGACAATCTGGGGCATGGGGATCATGCCTTCCTATTCGCCGGCCCCCTATATGTCGGAGCTCCAGGGATGTAAGCCTGGACGCTTTCTAAAAAAAGATTCCGAGCCAGACAAAAACAGGCAATGTTACTTCTTAAATAAAGATAACAACATAATAGGCGAGTTGAAATTTGCGAAATACGTAACAATTAAAAAGCAATGGATTGTTTATAGAAGGTTTTTTTTGCATGAGGCCGATCAAATCCTTGAGCTTACATTCGGCAGTGAGCTAAACGGCAACCTAGAGGCCAACCTTGACTCGGTTTCCCTTATTAAGTTTCTGAATGACAAAGCTACAGGGCATTACTGCTTGAACAACACGGGAGAATACTCCGAAACCCTTTATAAATATAACGCCGATAAAATCACTTCGATTACTGAAAAAATATGGCGAAGCACCTTCACGGAAAGATCTTATGAGATCAATCACGCAGGTGATTCCCTAACCATTTTTGAAGTACTTACGGACAATAGCAAACTGAAAATTTATCCTGAGGAATGATTGACGAGATCAAACTCTTGACGAGCAAGTATTTACCCACACTTGAAGACTCAGAGCATTCGAGAGGCGGCCGTACTCTAGGGTTATTTATTACCATCCAAGATGGCGGCTCCACCCAGCCCAACATTCACGGAAACGATGCTTCACCTGGGACGGCCTGCGTCTGTTGCAGGAGCATCGCCATCAACAGACCAGCCTCTACCTCTACGAAGACGAAGGTTACGAACCGCTGGCCCGTGTCGACGGCACCGGCCCGCTGCAAAAAATCCGTTATTACCACAACGACCTCAACGGCCTGCCGGAACAGCTCACCAAGGCGGACGGCCACAACGTCTGGCAGGCGACTTATCGGGTGTGGGGCAACACGTTAGAAGAGGTGCGCGAGCCGTATTACATTGAAGAGCAGAACCTGCGGTTTCAGGGGCAATACCTGGACCGGGAGACGGGGCTGCATTTCAATACGTTCAGGTTTTATGACCCGGATGTGGGTCGGTTTACGACGCCGGATCCGATTGGGTTGGTGGGGGGATTGAACCTCTATCAATATGCGCCAAACCCTCTGACGTGGATGGACCCATGGGGATGGGCATGCAAAAGCGCAGTCAGTGGCAATAAAGGCCGAACCAAGGCGATTCATGACCTTAAGCGAAATGGGTTTAAGGTCGTCGCAGAAGAAGTCACCATGAAGGTCAATGGGAAACGTATCCGGGCTGACTTCGTAGCTAAGGACCGAAACGGAAAGCTGCACGTATTTGAAGTGAAACACGGCACCGGGAAGTTGACCCCCAACCAAACCGACTCCAAAGTCTTCGACATGACTAAGCCGGCCAACACAACACAACATTTGGGAGGGGGCACGATAAAACCTTCGGCCGGCACGCAGGGTACATTCAAGGTTGATACCAAAGGAAAGCCGGGGGTGCCGCTGGGTGGGAAAGGCACACAGCACAATGCAACCTTCAATCTTTTAATTTACAAGTGAACATAATGAGCATAGAAATTCGTAAAAGCTTGGAAGCAGAATTACTGGAAGCGCTAAAAAAGACAACGTCGCCCCACTTGGACCTGAAAGCAAGCAAAAATAAACTTGGCCTACTTATCTCCAAGGAAAAGCTCGGGGAGATTTACATACAGCATTTGACCAAGGCCGACGGCTATTATGCGGGCCTGGAGGTTTATACATGCGAGGCATTTAGCTTCTGCACAAACCAATCACCTCCCTATCAGAGCCGACTGTTGAACTCATCTTTCTTGTCGAAAAGATCATTGTCGGAAGAAACAAAACAGTTTGGTGACGAGCTGGGCGGCATCATTAAAACCCCATCTCCTGATGAAATAAGCGCAACAGTCCAAAAAATAAACGAGCGACTGATAAAATTTTACCTGTCAAAGGCAGAAAACTGCATCCTTGGCACGCCCTCATTAATTGGTGACGTATTGGCCGAACCTGACAACTATGCATACCCCTTTCTGACCGCATTATTTGCAGCGCAAAAAAATGACCTGAGCCTGGACTCAGACGCCTTCAAAAAAGTCCTCGCAACCAAATCAATATTCGGAAACAAACAATTCGATCTGGCTTTGGCAAATAAAATTCTGGGGGCAGGTAACAAGTAGGCCCCCAAAGAACTGTTCACCGAGATGGTACCTGTCGGACGGTCCTTAGTAGGGTGAAAAAGCTGCTGGTGGAAAGACTTCATTAAAAGCATAGATACCCTGTGGCGAGGGCTGCCCGAAGGCCGGACGGCCGGTGCTTATTACGACCAGGAAAATCAAACATGATCTTAAGTTGGAAAGCTCCTACTTATTACAGCGAACAACTGATCGGCTCGTATGACATCGAAAGCGGTTCTTATGAAACCGCCGGTTCGAATTTTGACTACCTGTCATTGTTGGCGGGAAAACCCTACCCATTGAATATGGACAAACCAAAGGTCTATTTTCCGTGCAAGAAAGAAAAACTGCTTACGTATGACTGCCTATGGCTACTTGGGGGAGTCCCACTAGTCACTGAGCGACTTGCAGATTTTCTCACCCATCAATCTGCTCAGCTCATTCAGCCTGCTGTCGTCATTGCAGATGGGGAAGAGGTCGACGAAACTTTTTTCATAGTGAATGCAATCAATACCGTCAACGCGATAGATCAAGGGCAATCTGTCGCTGAACGGGACGATGATGGATCGATCATCTATTTCACTAAAACCTGGTTCCTGGACAATGCTGCGGGAATGCGCGGGATCGCTCGTGAGCCAGAGTCGGGAGACCTTCTGATCTCTCAGCAGTTGGCCGATTCTATGATCGAGAAAAAATTCAAAAGCAACAAAGGCTTGGGTTTCTATATTGCCAACCGCACGTTTGTCCCTTATAAAAATCAGGCCTAGGCTTCTGGCCCCCATGATGATCGACATTTTTAGGGGCGACTCTGGGCTGGTGGTGCACAACGAACTGCTGACCTATCAGGACAAACGTTACCTCTATGACGCGTTTGGCCGGATGATCGAAGAACGCAGTACTAAACGGAGCGTGCAGCGCTTCGGTTACGACACCGAGAGTCGGTTGATTGAAGTGCGCAATGAAAACGGCAGCGTGGTCACATCTACCATAAATACAGAACTATCATATGAAAAACTTGGCAGATAAAAACCCCACGTTGGCAGATGAAATAATGGCCATCATGGCCTCGGGCAATGAGCTCGATGAGCAAAACAAAAAAAATGAAGCCCAGGCCTTGTACAAAAAAGCATGGGACTTACTTCCTGAGCCAAAACTTGAATGGACACCTTTGTCGTCATGGGTCACAGGTTCTTTTTTCAACCTGCACTTCGACAACGGTGACTTCGAGACCGCTAAAGATTGGGCGCAAAAGACCCTGGATGGCCGGGAGTCAGATATCGATACAGGTCCGCTGATCAACTTGGGAATGGTCTACTTTGAACTGAAAGATTATTCACAGGCTTATAAATACTTTGACGATGCCTATAGCTTCGGTAAGGCACGAGCCTTTCAAGAAAGACCAAAAAAATATCTGAAGTTCTATTTAGAGAAAAAAGCCTAACCAAGGTCTAGGGCTCTAGGGCCGACGCGTCGAAGAAAACGAGCAGGATGTCGATCGAGGTTTACAGATGAAAAAGATAGCTCAAACTGTGGACCTATTAATCTCCCACAGCCAAATTCAATTCCGCTCACGGGACTTCGACGAAACCTCAAGCCAATGGGGCAAGATTAACTTGGCGCAGGGTGCGGTCCTCCATAGCGACTATGTTGTGTTTGACCCTCTACCCGAAGATGCTTTCGGGGCAAACGTGCACCTGAAACTGGAAGACAGTTTCAACCTCGACCCCTCCACCCAGCGCTGCATCGTCGTGCCATTTCATGTCACGGATCCCGGTCATGTGGAAATTGCATCCGCTGCTGAAAAATTCAAGGTCGAGCTTGATCTAGAGAAACGCGACTATGCGTTGTACTTCGAGGTTTGCGAAGGTGAAGAAATCTTTTACAAAATCACTCTAGTCCCATCAGACAGCAAAGCTCCAGCCAGGTACCTGCTGGACGATCCTTGGGGCGGCGAGAAAGACAAGGTACTGGTAGAGGGAGTTCGTTAGAAGTTCATCTCTGCTCCAACAAAAATGGGCACCTGATCCAGTTGGTGTGCCCATTTTTTCCAGCTCGCGCTCATCATGCTCTCTCGCTATCCGGTCAGTCGCCAAATCAACAAGGAAGTACTAATGCTTTCTGCCTGACGATTACGCAGACAACCCCAATCCTGATCAAAAATGGTTTTCCAGTCGGTCCCACGCCAATGCCTGACAGTGCTTGTTTAAAAGCCTTGTAGGTAACGTCGTGAAAGCTACAACACCTTGCGTCGTTGCCTACGGCTACGCCAGAATCCGCCGGCTTGTGCGCCTTGGGGCCGGTCGGTAACTTGATTCCCGTCACTGCCCATCAGTGATCGGGTTTAGTAGCCCGTCGTAGTTAAGTCGTACAAGTACTCATCAGTCAGGGTCTTAACCCTGCGCTTGATGGTAGCTGTGCGTAGGGCGCTCTCGGGCGCGCCGATTTCTTAGCTCGTCGGTCTACTAACCTGCGTACAGCTGCCTCCATTTCGTTTAGTAGCGGACCGGTCGCAGCCTCATTCAGAGAGAGCTACGCTCAGCCGCATGGCCGATGGCGTGCATTTGTTGGTAGAACGAGCGCTGGATCATCTGGATGAGCCGGAGATGGCGGCGATTCTCGCCAGGAAACAAAGCCGAGTCAGTTGATCCACCAGGAAAGAAAGTACTCCGCCCCCATAAAAAATGGTTCTTCCCGGAAAACCGTGAAGAACCTTTTTATTGGTGCACCAGGCATGGCGAATAGCGCCGTGACTGGCGCTGTTTGGCTCACTGTGGTGGTGAGTTGGATGACTTGGAGGTAGAAGCCCTTTACACACCCCGCAAGAGGGGGTGTTAGCCAGAGGCAAGGGTGTCGCGGGTGACTGCGAATCTGAAGGAAACGCAAGACAAAATGCTGGCCTGACGAACAGGAGGCGGTAGCGGAGGGAAGATACCCGTTACTGGCTGCATCCTTGCAGCCAGTAACGAAGGGCTGTTACTACACATTATTCAATGGGGCTTGCGATCAACGTCGCAGTGAATCAGGCGGGATATCTCGATCATATCCACAACGGTTTTTTCATCGACCTCAAACCCGCTGCCTGAAAGCCCTGTATCGCTATTATTTGAGCGTGACGTCTAGCATCGGCGGGATATAGCCGTAGTCGTACTCGGCCACCACGAACGTCTGCTGCCCTTTTATCTTCATGCCCACCGTCGGTGCCTCAGTGCCGCCGATACGAATCTGCGTGCCGGTTGCATCGGTCGGTACGCTGTCGATAAAGGAGGTCACCAGGCCGTTGGGCATCACATAGTGCGAGTAGGTCTGGAACGGCTGAGAGGACGGGTTGCCCAGCACCAGGCCGGAACCGTTCAACGGCACGTAAGGGCCGAACAGCGAATCCGCGACAAAACCGTACACCCCGTCCGGCCCGGTCACACCGTCGGCATAGGTGAACGTATGGCTGATGGTGAACAGGTAGTACTTGCCGTCCTGGAACACGAAGTGCGGACGTTCCGTCTGGTCGTTGACCCCCACGGCGGTCAGCAGCGGCGGTAGCATTTCCCAGTCGTCGCCGTCCGCGTCACGGGCCACGGCGATGCCGACACAGGCAGTCTGAAAGCGCGAGTTGCCGACGTTCTCATAACCCGGCGGCACATCGCCAATTTCCGCTTCGCCCACCTTGTGCGAGCCGCGCTCGCCGGCCACGTTGCCCTCGAACAGCATATACAGCTTGCCGTCCTTCGGGTCGCGGAATGGCCATGGATCACGGAAGCCCCAAAAGGAGTTCTGTGCTTCGGTCTGGTACATCTTGCCGTCGGCCTCGAACAGCGGCTTGACCTTCTCGAAGCCAACCATGCTGACGCCATGTTCGGTGGTCACCACCCGGCCCCGCACCTTGACGATGGTCGCGCCCGGGGTGACAGCGGTGTAATACAGGTCCACCTCACCCTGGTCGTTCAACAGGATCGGCGTACCGGCCCATTCGCGAGCGGTCGGCGAAACCCCTTCAGCCATCACACGGCCGCCGAGTTTCCAGTCCTTGCCGGTACGAGAAAACCAGTAGTACATCTTTGCCCGACCGTGGCGGTCGTTCCAGTCGCGAGTGATGTCGTAGTTGCCGTTCTCGTCGATGTACTCCGGGTCGTTTGGATGACGATCGGCAGTCAGGGTGAAGATCACCGACCAGCCATCGACGGACGTCACGTTACCGTCCAAGTCGCGCAGCGGCATGGTGTCCCAGATGAACACTTCGTTGCTCAATACCGGGAAATCCGCGCTGACCAGCGGCTGAGTGGTGGTGGGATCGTCCGCACGGACTTTCAACGCATCAGCGCGGGTCCAGAGGCTGGATTGATGGGGCGTTTTGCCGAATTTTTCAGTGTTGCTTTTCATAGGGTATTACCTCGTCCATGAATGGATTCGAATAAATATTCGATCAAAAAAATACTGTATATGCATACAGCAAATTAACTTTAAGAGACTCAATCTTCCGGGTCAAGAAAAAAATGCATTTGTGCATAATTTGATATTTTTCTGAAGCTGATACGTTTCAGCTTGCGAGGTTTCTAGAAGTTTTTTCTCGACCAGTTCGGCGACGTTGCTTGCAAAAGAGGTGCTTTGAACCGCTGGTCGGTCGAGGGGCGCGTCACTGATGCAACGGGCGGAAGCAGGCCTGGGTGGATCAGTCAACTGAGTCGGCGCATCCTGCGCAAAGCCCAGCACAAGGCCGTGAAGAACAAAAAAAATGGGCACCCAACCTCGTTGGCGTGCCCATTTTTTATCCCGCTAACCCGCTATGCGGGAAGTCGGTGCGTGTTACGGATTAACGCTGTCTTTCAACGACTTGCCTGGCTTGAACGCAACAGTGTTGCTGGCCTTGATTTTGACTGGCTCACCGGTCTGCGGGTTTTTGCCTGTACGTGCACCGCGATGGCGTTGCAGGAAGGTCCCGAAGCCCACCAGCGTGACGCTGTCTTTGCGGTGCAGAGCGCCGGTGATTTCTTCGAGAACGGCGTTGAGAACGCGGTTGGCCTGCTCTTTGGTGAGGTCTGCTTTTTCCGCAATTGCAGCGGCGAGTTCTGGTTTACGCATTAGTGAAGCCCCTTTGACGGTTTTTTGTTGTTATGTCCGTGCTGTTCTCGTGGAACAGCGCCTAAGGCGCCGCAGGTGCTCTACTCTGCGGCAGACGGGAGTGAGAATGGCACGCGCTTTAGAGCGGCGCCAGTCTCCCCGCGACCTTTGTGGGGGCAAAAGCGGGGTGATTCCGACAGAACGACCGCTATTTACGCCAGCAAGGCTGGAAGCTCTTTGTTCAGGGCGAGTTTTTCCATCACCGCCGCGCCTGTCAGGGCATAACCCAGCAGTTTGCCGGCGCTGTCGCGGCACAACACCTTGATGTCCGCGCCCTGCCCTTCGACCGTCCAGACGCCCTCCACGCCCCGTGGCGGCGGCGAAACCACCAATGGGCAGACCGGGGTTTTCACGGTGATTGGCATCGGGCCATAACTCACTGCTGTAGGGTTGCCGGCGAGGGTTAGGGCCAGCGCTCTCGCACAGTTCATGAGGGGCATGACGTACAACAGATTCAGCCCATCGACCTCGGCGCAGTCGCCCAAGGCATAAATGTTGGCGTGAGAAGTTTTCAGGTGACGGTCGACCACCACGCCACGGTTGACCTGCAGCCCGGCAGCGGCCGCCAGGTCGATGCGCGGACGCAGACCAATGGCCGACACCACCACATCGCACGGGATGACCTGGCCATCGGACAGATGCGCTTCCAGGCCATCAGCCACTCGTTGCAGGCGATTGAGCACCGGCCCGAGGTGGAAGCGCGCGCCCAGGCTTTCCAGGCCGGCCTGGACCGCAGCGGCCGCCGCTGGGTGCAACAAGGTCGGCATGACCTGTTCGCACGGTGCAACCAGTTGCACCTCGTAACCACCGAGGATGAGATCGTTGGCGAATTCGCAGCCGATCAAACCGGCGCCCAGCAGCAATACCCGACGCTTGCCGGCCGCAGCCGCGCGAAAGCGTGCGTAGTCTTCAAGATCATTGATCGGGAAAACGGCATCCGCCGCGTCGCCTTCGATCGGCACCCGCACGGTTTCCGCGCCCCACGCCAGGATCAGGTCACGGTAGATCACCGCTTCTTCGCCGATCCACAGGCGTTTATGGCCCGGATCGATACCGCTGATGCGCGTGTGGGTGCGCACTTCGGCTTTCAACTGCTCGGCCATGGCGCCCGGTTCGGCCATGCTCAGGCCATCGGCATCTTTATTCTTGCCGAAGCCGGTGGAGAGCATCGGCTTGGAGTAAGAGCGTCCGTCATCTGCAGTAATCAACAGCAGCGGGGTTTCGCCATCGAGTTTGCGAAACTCCCGGGCCAGGTTGTAGCCAGCCAGCCCAGTGCCGACGATCACGACAGGTGCGTTCATTCCCTTACTCCTTGGATTCTTAGTTGATTTCGATCATTTCGAAATCCATCTTGCCCACGCCGCAGTCCGGGCACAGCCAGTCTTCCGGCACGTCCTGCCACAGCGTGCCCGGCGCAATGCCGTCGTCCGGCCAGCCCTCGGCCTCGTTATAAATCAGGCCGCAGACCACACATTGCCACTTTTTCATTCAGGTACTTCCTCAGGATTCAGGCTTTTGCCGGCGCGAACGGTCGATCGGTAAAGTGTTGCCGTCCGGCTCAGGGGCGTTTTGTACTGATCGGGCCCGGCAGATGCAAGCCTGTTCGGCGTAACGGCAGGCGGGATCAATCAATATCGGTGCCTGACATGGTAAGCTCGCCGCCTCATTTGCTGCCAATAATGACTCACTGTGCCGCACTCAAAATCCCCCTCCGCGACACCGATTTGGCTCCCTCGAAGCCAACTGACGCCCCTCCCCGACACGTCTACGCTCGATTGGCTGTTCGATGAAGGGTCGCTGACCCGGCGCTTGATCCGCCTGTCGAATGATGGCTTCAGCGTCACGCCGCTGTTCGAAGGTTGGCAATCGCTGCGCGCCGATGAATGTGCTGCGCTGGAGCTGGCCGAAGGCAGTGAAGGCTGGGTGCGCGAGGTGTATTTGCGCGGTCACGGTGAAGCCTGGGTGTTTGCCCGCAGCGTGGCGGCGCGTAGCGCGTTGCAGGGCGACGGATTACATATGGATGAATTGGGCAGCCGCTCGCTGGGCGAATTGCTGTTTTGTGATCAGGCATTTCAGCGCCGGGCCATCGAGGTTTGTCACTATCCTCAAGCATGGTTGCCGGTGGATGCTCAGGCGCCGGGACTGTGGGGCCGGCGCTCGCGTTTCGACCGCGGCGCCTTGAGTGTGCTGGTGGCCGAGATTTTCCTGCCGACCTTGTGGAACGCCACCCGCGCCCATCCGGAGAATTGCTGATGTACCAGAGCCTGCTCAAGTCCCTGAACCGCGTTAATCCTCGGGCCTGGGATTTCATTCAGCTGACCCGCATGGATAAGCCGATCGGCATTTACTTGCTGCTGTGGCCAACGTTGTGGGCACTCTGGATTGCCGGTGAAGGATCGCCTTCATTGGCCAATATCGTGATTTTCGTGCTCGGGGTGGTACTGACCCGTGCCGGCGGTTGCGTGATCAACGATTGGGCAGACCGCAAGGTCGATGGCCACGTGAAACGCACCGAACAACGGCCGTTGGTGAGTGGCAAGATCAGCTCGAAAGAAGCGCTGGTGTTCTTCGCAGTGCTGATGGGCGTGAGCTTTTTGCTGGTGCTGTGCACCAATGCGATGACTGTATGGCTGTCGCTGGGCGGCTTGGCCCTGGCCTTCAGCTACCCGTTCATGAAGCGCTACACCTATTACCCACAAGTGGTACTGGGCGCGGCCTTCTCCTGGGGCATGCCGATGGCATTCACCGCCGAAACCGGTGAACTGCCGGCGGCGGCCTGGTTGCTGTGGATCGCCAATCTGTTATGGACCGTGGGCTACGACACCTATTACGCCATGACCGACCGTGATGACGACCTGAAGATCGGGGTGAAATCCACTGCGATTCTGTTTGGCGACGCCGACAGGGTGATTATTCTGACCCTGCAGGGCTTGGCGTTGGGATGCCTGCTGCTGGCGGGTTCGAAATTCCAGCTCGGCGGCTGGTTCCACCTCGGGTTGCTGGCGGCGGCGGGTTGTTTTGCGTGGGAGTTCTGGTACACCCGCAGCAAGGACCGGATGCGCTGCTTCCAGGCGTTTTTGCACAATCACTGGGCCGGATTGGCGATTTTTGTCGGGATTGTGCTGGATTACGCCACTCGCTGAGTAACCCACATCTTCGCGTAGCCGCTACCGAACCCAGGCTTCGGCAGCGGCTACAACCTTGAGCCGGTTACTTTTGCGACTCATGGACGACGTGCCAGACGTCCTTCATGCCGTCACCCTTCATTTCGCCAGGCTTTTCATCTTTCTTAAAGAGATACAGCGGCTTACCGTCATAAGCCCATTGCATCGTGCCGTCATCCCGTTTGATTGGCGTAAATTTGCCTTCGGCCTTGGCGCCTGCCGGGGCCATCATCGGTGGCCAGTTCTTGGCGCAATCATCGTTACACATCGACTTGCCGCCGGTGTCCTTGTCGAACGTGTAAACGGTCATACCCTTATGGTCGACCATCATGTCGCCTTTCATCATCGCCGGTTCGGCGGCGAAAGCCATCGTCGGAAAAATCAAGGCAGCGGCCAGCATCAGGGTTTTGAAGGAAAAAGTGTGCGATGTCATGGAAACCTTCCTTTTGTGGTTGTCAGGATTCGGACTTAGAGCTTAGTTCAGGATCACGACAATCGCAGGACGGCTAAAATACTGTCACACGACTGCAATAATTCCGTTATCTAATGCGGCGCAAGACAGTTAAATGACAAGAGGATTAACGCATGGTTGGCAGGAGCATTCTGATCGTCGACGACGAAGCGCCCATTCGCGAAATGATCGCCGTTGCGTTGGAAATGGCCGGCTATGATTGCCTGGAGGCGGAGAACTCGCAGCAGGCCCATGCCATTATCGTCGACCGCAAACCGGACCTGATCCTGCTCGACTGGATGCTGCCCGGCACTTCCGGCATCGAGCTGGCCCGCCGCCTCAAGCGCGATGAGCTGACCGGGGATATCCCGATCATCATGCTCACGGCCAAGGGCGAAGAGGACAACAAGATCCAGGGCCTGGAAGTCGGCGCTGACGACTACATCACCAAACCGTTTTCCCCACGCGAGCTGGTGGCGCGCCTGAAAGCCGTACTGCGCCGCGCCGGCCCGACCGATGGCGAATCGCCGATCGAAGTCGGCGGCCTGCTGCTGGACCCGATCAGCCACCGAGTGACCATCGACGGCAAACCTGCCGAGATGGGCCCGACCGAATACCGCTTGCTGCAATTTTTCATGACCCACCAGGAACGTGCCTACACACGCGGCCAGTTGCTGGATCAGGTCTGGGGCGGCAATGTCTATGTCGAAGAGCGCACGGTCGATGTGCACATCCGTCGCCTGCGCAAAGCCCTCGGCGATGCCTACGAAAATCTGGTACAAACCGTGCGCGGCACTGGCTACCGGTTTTCCACCAAGGCCTGAGCCGACCGCCAGACTCGCTGACAAGGACGCATTTTTCCGTGAACCAAAACTGGCATGGCACCCTGATTCGCCACATGCTGTTGCTGGTCACCGCCTGCTTGGTGATCGGTCTGATTTCCGGCTACTACGGCTGGAGCCTCGCCGTGGGCCTGGGCCTTTATCTGGCCTGGACCCTCAAGCAACTGCTGCGTCTGCACGAATGGCTGCGCCTGCACAAACCCGATGAGGCTCCGCCCGATGGCTATGGCCTGTGGGGCGAAGTGTTCGACAGCATCTACCACCTGCAACGCCGCGACCAACGGGTGCGCGGGCGCTTGCAAGCAGTGATTGACCGGGTCCAGGAATCCACCGCGGCGCTGAAAGACGCGGTGATCATGCTCGACAGCGACGGCAACCTGGAATGGTGGAACCGCGCCGCCGAAACCCTGCTCGGTCTCAAGACTCCCCAAGACAGTGGCCAGCCCGTAACCAACCTGGTGCGCCATCCGCGCTTCAAGGAATACTTCGAGCAGAACAGCTACGCCGAGCCGTTGGAAATTCCTTCGCCGATCAATGATCGCCTGCGCATTCAGCTGTACATCACCCGCTACGGCAACAACGAACACTTGATGCTGGTGCGCGACGTGACGCGCATCCATCAGCTGGAACAGATGCGCAAAGACTTCATCGCCAACGTGTCCCACGAGCTGCGTACGCCGCTGACGGTGATCTGCGGCTACCTGGAAACGCTGCTTGATAACGTCGAGGAAGTGAACCCGCGCTGGACCCGTGCGCTGCAGCAGATGCAGCAGCAAGGCGGGCGCATGCAGACCTTGCTTAACGATTTGCTGTTGCTGGCCAAACTGGAAGCCACTGATTACCCGTCGGATAACCAACCGGTGGCCATCGACAGCTTGCTGCAATCGATCAAGGGCGATGCTCAGCAGCTGTCCGGTCAACGCAATCAGCACATCACCCTGGAAGCCGATCCGACGATTCTGCTCAAGGGCAGCGAAGCCGAATTGCGTAGCGCGTTTTCCAACCTGGTGTTCAACGCAGTGAAATACACACCGGCCGAGGGCAATATTCGCATTCGCTGGTGGGGCGACGATCAAGGCGCACACCTGAGCGTGCAGGATTCGGGTATCGGCATCGACAGCAAACACTTGCCGCGCCTGACTGAACGCTTCTACCGCGTCGATTCCAGCCGCAACTCAAACACCGGCGGCACCGGGCTGGGACTGGCCATCGTCAAACACGTGTTGCTGCGCCATCGGGCACGTATGGAAATCAGCAGTGTGCCGGGCCATGGCAGCACGTTTACCTGCCATTTTTCGCCAGCCCAGGTCACCAAATCCCGCGTCATCAGCGCCGCCGACTGATACCGGCCAGCACTCGCCACTAGGCAATCACTCAGTCAGCCGCTACATTGGCTGACTTGTGCCTGCCCTTCAGGCACCGCATTTCCTTCTTTTTTGAATACACGGAACCCGCAAAACTCCATCATGGACCCATCCCCTGGCTTGACCCTCGCGACACTCTTCGCCGATTTCGGCATGATTCTTTTTGCTCTGATCCTGGTTTTGCTCAACGGCTTTTTCGTTGCGGCGGAATTTGCCATGGTCAAATTGCGCTCGACCCGGGTCGAGGCCATCGCTGATAAAAACGGCTGGCGCGGACACATTCTGCGCACCGTTCACAGTCAGCTCGATGCTTATCTCTCGGCCTGCCAGCTGGGTATCACCCTCGCCTCCCTGGGCCTCGGTTGGGTCGGTGAACCGGCATTCGCGCACCTTCTCGAGCCGATACTCAGCGCCATTGGCGTAGAGTCCGCCGAAGTGGTCAAGGGCGTATCGTTCTTCACCGCGTTCTTCATCATTTCGTACCTGCACATCGTGGTCGGCGAACTGGCCCCCAAATCCTGGGCCATCCGCAAACCCGAGCTGCTGTCGCTCTGGACGGCCGTGCCGCTGTACCTGTTCTACTGGGCCATGTACCCGGCCATTTACCTGCTCAACGCCAGTGCCAACACGATCCTGCGGATCGCCGGCCAAGGTGAACCCGGCCCGCATCACGAGCACCATTACAGCCGTGAAGAACTGAAACTGATCCTGCACTCCAGCCGTGGCCAGGACCCGAGCGACCAAGGCATGCGCGTTTTGGCTTCGGCGGTGGAAATGGGCGAGCTGGAAGTGGTCGACTGGGCCAACTCCCGGGAAGATCTGGTGACGCTGGAGTTCAACGCGCCGCTCAAGGAAATCCTGGCGATGTTCCGTCGCCACAAGTTCAGCCGCTACCCGGTGTATGACAGCGAGCGCCAGGAGTTCGTCGGCCTGCTGCACATCAAGGATTTGCTGCTGGAACTGGCGGCCCTGGATCACATTCCCGAGTCGTTCAACCTCGCCGAGCTGACCCGCCCGCTGGAGCGCGTGTCTCGTCACATGCCGCTGTCGCAATTGCTGGAACAGTTCCGCAAGGGCGGCTCGCATTTCGCTCTGGTCGAGGAAGCCGACGGCAACATCATCGGCTACCTGACCATGGAAGACGTGCTGGAAGTGCTGGTAGGCGACATTCAGGACGAACACCGCAAGGCCGAACGCGGAATCCTCGCGTATCAGCCGGGCAAACTGCTGGTGCGGGGCGATACGCCGCTGTTCAAGGTTGAACGCCTGTTGGGCATCGATCTGGACCACATCGAAGCCGAAACCCTCGCCGGGCTGGTCTACGAAACCCTGAAACGGGTGCCGGAAGAGGAAGAAGTGCTGGAAGTCGAAGGCTTGCGCATCATCATCAAGAAGATGAAAGGGCCGAAGATTATTTTGGCGAAGGTGTTGATGCTGGATTAATGCCCTGATCCAGATCCGCGTCGATCCCTTCGCGAGCAAGCCCGCTCCCACACTTGATCGGCGTCGAACCCTATTTATGTGATCGACGCATAACAAGTGTGGGAGCGGGCTTGCTCGCGAATACGTCAGCCCAGCCAACCCATCACTGCTTGCCCAACGCAAAATTGGGCAACGCGCCTACCGGTTGATTGAACTGGTACGGAATCGATACCAGCCCCAACCCGGTATTGCGCTGCACCACAAAGTGCAGGTGCGGGCCGCTGCTATTGCCGGTGTTGCCCGACAGCGCCAGCGCACTGCCCACCACCACTCGCTGACCTTCCCGTACGCTGACCGAGCCTTTCTTGAGGTGCAGGTACACGCCCATGGTCCCGTCATCGTGCAACACACGCACGAAGTTGCCCGACGGATCATTGCCGCGCCCGGTCTGGCCATTTTCGGTTTTCACCACCATCCCGCCGCGCGCCGCGATGATCGGCGTGCCTTCGGGCATGGCAATGTCCATCGCATAACGGTTCTTCGGCCCGTAATGGCTATATTGGCCATTGGCGCCCTGACTCAGCCGAAACGGCCCACCACGCCAGGGCAACGGATATCGATAGGCCATGGCGGACCCTGCAGGGTCGCCCAGGGAATATTCGAACCTCGGGGTATACGTCAGCGGCCTTCCGGCCTTCGTCGCCTTGAGCAGCGCCAGACGAATGTTACTGCGCGCCGGTAGAACACGACGAATCGGTCGGCTCGGCGCGCCGCTGACGTTATTCAACCCGGCAAAACTCAGCTCGATCTCGACCGGCGCATACAGATCGTTGCGCACAAACACACTGTCCATGCCCCTCTGCTTCTTGATATCGAGGTACACCTGCCGCTCAAGGCGCTCGACCATCCGGTCCCGAAAAACGAACACCTTCGCGCCTTTGGTGGGGCGGTCGCTGTAAGAGACCACGCCACTGGCATTGGTGGACCTGTAGATCGTCATGGCCACAACCGAGGTGGAGGCCAGGAACAGACCACAGAAAAACAGCAGGCGCGCGAGCATGGGCAAGATTCTGTCGAGTAAGGCCTGGAAAGGAGCCTAGCAGCTGAAATGGACCAGCGTTGTCGGCAGATGTTTCAAAATGGGCTGTTCGGGAGAGGTGCGGCGAGTTCGATGGCCCTATCGCGAGCAGGCTCGCTCCCACATTGGAATGCATTTCAATGTGGGAGCGAGCCTGCTCGCGATGAGTTTGGGTCAGGCAACGCCAGGCTTACGCGCCGGGTACGAAATGCTTCTGCGCGGTACCGCGGGCGATCAGGCGGGAGATGTAGTCGAGCTTCTGCGCATCCTGGTCGACAAAGCGGAAAGTCAGTTGCAGCCATTCGCTGTCAGGTTTCGGCTCGAAGGCGACGATGGCGTGCAGGTAGCCGTTGAGACGGGCGATTTCAGCGTTATCGCCCTGCTCCAGGTCGAGCACGGCGCTGTCGAGGACTTGCGGCAGGGTATCGGTGCGTTTTACTACCAGCAGCGCTTCCTTAATGCTCAAGGCCTTGATCACGCATTGCTGGGTGCCACTCGGCAGGCGCAGTTGGCCTTGGCCACGACCACCAGCCGATGCAGCAGCAGAGGTAGCAGGTGCCTTGACCGGCGGGCTGTTGAGGAGGCCGCGAGACGGTGCGGCAGCCGGGGCTGGTGCGGCGGCGGCAGGTTTGGCGAATGGGTTGACCGGTGCCGCCGATGGCGCGACCACGGCTGCCTTGCCGCCAGTGAGCGCGCTAAGGGAGTCGTTGCCGAACGCCGAGTTCATTTTGGTCGGCGCGCTGTTCATCAAGGTGTCGAGCTTGCCGACCTTGTTCAGTGCCTGCTTGACCTTGGTCAGCAGCTGTTCGTTGGTGAACGGTTTGCTGACGTAGCCGGAAACCCCGGCCTGAATCGCCTGGACGACGTTCTCTTTGTCGCCACGGCTGGTGACCATCACGAACGGCATGGTCTTGAGGTTGTCCTGCTCGCGGCACCAGGTCAGCAGTTCCAGACCGGACATTTCCGGCATTTCCCAGTCGCACAGAACCAGGTCGAACGCTTCTTTGGCCAGCATGGCCTGGGCCTTTTTACCGTTGACTGCATCTTCGGTCCGGATTCCCGGGAAGTAGTTGCGCAGGCACTTCTTCACCAGGTCACGAATGAACGACGCATCGTCCACGACCAACACACTGATCTTGCTCATCCAACACCCCTTTAAAAATCCCGGCAAGCATAACGCTGGCTGATGGCACTTTGCCAAAACTCTTCAGTCACGCCGGGACTTTTCGTTCGCGGGTGCTGCTTTTTCATCCAAAAACCACAAACAAAAACGCCCGGCCAAAGGGCCGGGCGCTTTTCTTGGGCAATCTTACTTATCGTCAGCTTTGCCCGGAACATTAGCGGTTTCGGCACTTGTGCCTTCAACTTCTTCCTTCATGCGCTTGAGGCCCAAGTGACGCACGTCAGTGCCGCGCACCAGGTAAATCACCAGTTCCGAGATATTGCGCGCGTGGTCGCCGATCCGCTCCAGGGAACGCAGCACCCAGATAATGCTCAAGACCCGCGAGATAGAGCGTGGGTCTTCCATCATGTAGGTAGCGAGTTCACGCAATGCGGTCTTGTATTCGCGGTCGATGATCTTGTCGTATTGCGCCACCGACAACGCCAGGTCGGCATCGAAGCGGGCAAACGCATCCAGAGCATCGCGAACCATGTTGCGCACCTGGTCGCCAATGTGGCGAACCTCGACATAACCGCGTGGCGCTTCGCCTTCTTCGCACAACTGGATGGCACGACGGGCGATCTTGGTGGCTTCGTCGCCGATGCGCTCCAGATCGATCACCGACTTGGAGATGCTGATGATCAAACGCAAGTCCGACGCCGCCGGCTGACGACGGGCCAGAATGCGCAGGCATTCTTCGTCGATGTTGCGTTCCATCTGGTTGATCTGGTCGTCGATCTCACGCACTTGCTGGGCCAGACCGGAGTCGGCCTCAATCAGCGCGGTGACCGCGTCGTTGACCTGCTTTTCCACCAGCCCGCCCATGGCCAGGAGGTGGCTGCGAACTTCCTCCAGCTCAGCGTTGAACTGCGCGGAGATGTGATGGGTAAGGCCTTCTTTACTAATCATGTTGGCGTCCTTGGAGCGTCCGGTAAGGTGCGGTGGACCGCAGCGTCAGTTCAATGAGCAACCACGGCTTCCTAGCCGTAACGACCGGTGATGTAGTCTTCGGTCTGCTTCTTCGCCGGATTGGTGAACAGGGTATCGGTGTCGCCGAATTCCACCAGTTTGCCCATGTACATGAATGCCGTGTAGTCGGAAACCCGCGCGGCCTGTTGCATGTTGTGGGTCACGATAACAATGGTGAACTTGGATTTCAGTTCGTAGATCAGCTCTTCGACTTTCAGCGTGGAGATCGGGTCGAGTGCCGAACACGGTTCGTCGAGCAGCAGCACTTCCGGCTCCACGGCGATGGTGCGGGCAATCACCAGACGTTGCTGCTGACCACCAGACAGGCCGAGTGCCGACTCGTGCAGACGGTCTTTGACCTCATCCCACAGCGCCGCGCCTTTCAACGCCCACTCGACAGCTTCGTCGAGGATGCGTTTCTTGTTGATGCCCTGGATGCGCAAACCGTAAACCACGTTTTCGTAGATGGTTTTCGGGAACGGGTTAGGCTTCTGGAACACCATGCCGACCCGGCGACGCAGCTCGGCCACGTCCTCGCCCTTGCGATAGATGTTGTTGCCGTAGAGGTTGATCGCGCCGTCGACGCGGCAGCCATCCACCAGGTCGTTCATACGGTTAAAGGTGCGCAGCAACGTGGACTTGCCGCAGCCGGACGGGCCGATGAAGGCGGTCACGCGCTGTTTCGGGATGTTCATGCTGACGTCGAACAGCGCTTGTTTGTCGCCGTAGAACAGGCTCAGGCCCGGTACTTCGATGGCCACGGTTTCCTGCTCAAGGCTCAGGCTCTGTTTGTCGCGGCCCAAGGCCGACATGTTGATGCCGTGAGTATGTGCTTCGTGCTGCATGGGAGGCTCCCTGTGCTAACAAATTCGGTTCGGGACGCCGCTTCGCAGCATGCCCAATAAATGTTCGGTTGGACGCGATCTAGTGTGGGAGCGGGCTTGCTCGCGAAGAGGTCAGCACATTCAACATCAATGTTGCCTGACCTACCGCTTTCGCGAGCAAGCCCGCTCCCACATGGAAATCAGCTATCCAGCGCTTTGTATTTCTCGCGCAGATGGTTACGGATATAAACGGCCGACAGGTTCAATGTCGCGATCACCAGTACCAGCAGCAGCGCCGTGGCATACACCAGCGGCCGCGCGGCTTCGACGTTCGGGCTCTGGAAGCCGACGTCATAAATGTGGAAGCCCAAGTGCATGATCTTCTGGTCCAGGTGCAAGTACGGGTAGTTGCCATCCAGCGGCAGCGACGGCGCCAGTTTCACCACACCCACCAGCATCAGCGGCGCCACTTCACCGGCGGCACGGGCCACGGCGAGGATCATGCCGGTCATCATTGCCGGGCTGGCCATTGGCAGCACGATCTTCCACAAAGTTTCGGCCTTGGTCGCGCCGAGGGCCAACGAGCCTTCGCGCACGGTGCGAGGAATCCGCGCCAGGCCTTCTTCAGTGGCCACGATCACCACCGGCACCGCCAGCAGTGCCAGGGTCAGCGAAGCCCAGAGCAGACCCGGCGTACCGAAGGTCGGTGCCGGCAGTGCTTCAGGGAAGAACAACCGGTCGACCGAACCGCCGAGCACATAGACGAAGAAGCCCAGACCGAACACGCCGTAAACAATGGCCGGAACACCCGCCAGGTTGTTCACCGCGATGCGAATCAGCCGCGTCATCGGTCCTTGCCGTGCATATTCACGCAGGTAAACCGCCGCCAGAACGCCGAACGGCGTCACGATCATCGCCATGATCAGAGTCATCATCACGGTGCCGAAAATCGCCGGGAAAATCCCGCCTTCGGTGTTGGCTTCACGCGGGTCATCACTGAGGAATTCCCAGACCTTGCTGAAGTAGAAGCCGATCTTGGTGAAGGTGCCCATGGCGTTCGGCTGGTAGGCGTGAACCACTTTACCGATGCCGATTTCGACCTCTTTACCGTTTGCGTCGCGAGCGGTCAGGCTGTCGCGGTTGAATTGAGCATGCAGATCATTCAGGCGCGCTTCGATTTCCTGATAACGCGCATTCAGCTCGGCGCGTTCGGACTCCAGGTCCGCTTGGGCGGCAGCGTCGAGATGGCCGGCCAGTTCCAGTTTGCGACCGTGCAGACGCACACGTTCAAGGCCGGCGTTGATCGCGCCGATGTCGACCTTTTCCAGGGTCTTGAGCTGTGCGGCGAGCTGGTTGACGCGATCCACGCGCGTCTGCAACTCAGGCCATGCGGCCTCGCCTTCAGCAATGACTTTGCCGTCCTGCTTAACGTTGACCAGGTAGCCGTAGAAGTTGCCCCACTCACGACGCTCGATAGCCATCAGCTCGGGTGGAGTCTTCTGGTTGGTCAGCCACTCGCCGACAATCCAGGTGAAGTCAGTGCCGTTCAGATCACGGTTGCCGACCTTGATCAGCTCGCGGGTCATGAACTCCGGGCCCTGATCGGGCACCGGCAGGCCAGCGCTTTTCAGGCGCTCGCGTGGCACTTCTTCCTTCTGCACCACTTCGCCGATGACGAGGTGATTGGCTTGGCCTGGCACGTCGTAACTGGCGTGGACCAGGTCCGCCGGCCAGAAGTGACCCAGACCGCGCACGGCAATCACCGCCAGCAGGCCAATGGTCATGATGACCGCAATGGACACCGCGCCACCGCTGATCCAGACGCCTGGGGCGCCGCTCTTGAACCATCCATTCAGGGAGTTCTGTTTCACAGACTTCTACCTTTCTTAAAGCGACGAGTATTTCTTGCGCAGACGCTGACGAATCAGTTCCGCGAGGGTGTTCATGATGAAGGTGAACAACAGCAGCACCAGCGCCGAGAGGAACAGCACGCGGTAGTGGCTGCCGCCCACTTCTGACTCAGGCATTTCCACCGCAACGTTGGCTGCCAGGGTGCGCAGGCCTTCGAACAGGTTCATTTCCATGACCGGGGTGTTACCGGTGGCCATCAGCACGATCATGGTTTCACCGACCGCACGGCCCATGCCGATCATCAGCGCGGAGAAAATGCCCGGGCTGGCGGTGAGGATCACCACGCGGGTCATGGTCTGCCACGGCGTGGCACCGAGGGCCAGGGAGCCCAGGGTCAGGCCGCGAGGCACACTGAACACGGCGTCTTCGGCGATGGAATAGATGTTCGGAATAACCGCGAAGCCCATGGCCAGACCGACCACCAGAGCATTGCGCTGGTCGTAGGTAATCCCTAAGTCGTGGGAGATCCACATGCGCATGTCACCGCCGAAGAACCAGGTTTCCATGTACGGGCTCATGTACAGCGACAACCAGCCCACAAACAGAATCACCGGGATCAGGATCGCGCTTTCCCAGCCGTCCGGCACTTTCAGGCGGATGGATTCAGGCAGGCGACTGAAGACGAAACCCGCCACCAGAATGCCGATCGGCAAGAGCATCAGCAGGCTGAAGATGCCGGGCAAATGCCCTTCGACATAAGGTGCGAGGAACAGGCCGGCGAAGAAGCCGAGGATCACCGTCGGCATCGCTTCCATCAGCTCGATCACCGGTTTGACCTTGCGACGCATGCCCGGGGCCATGAAGTACGCGGTGTAGATCGCAGCGGCGACGGCCAGTGGCGCGGCCAGCAGCATCGCGTAGAACGCAGCTTTCAGGGTACCGAAGGTCAGCGGCGAGAGGCTCAGCTTGGGTTCGAAGTCGGTATTGGCCGCGGTCGATTGCCAGACGTATTTAGGCTCGTCGTAGTTCTCGTACCAGACCTTGCTCCACAACGCGCTCCACGAGACTTCCGGGTGCGGGTTGTCGAGCAGCAACGGTTGCAGCTTGCCGCCCTGCTCCACGATCACGCGGTTGGCCCGTGGCGACATGCCGAAAAGGCCTTGGCCGTCGACCACCTGATCCACCAGTAAAGTGCGGTGAGCGGTGCTGTGGAACACGCCGAGTTTGCCGGACGCGTCGAGGGCAACGAAGCCTTTGCGACGCTCTTCGGCGGTGATTTCAACGATCGGCGCAGTGCCCATCTGGAAGGTACGAATCTGCTTCAGACGCTGCTCACCATCCGGGTCGCGAGCCATGAACCATTGGGCGAGACCGCCCTTGGAGTCACCGACGATCAGCGAGATACCGCCCAACAATTGTGTAATAGCGGTGACTTCGGCATTGCCGTCTTCAAGCAACTTGTAGCGCCCGTTCAGGCTCTTGTCGCGCAGACTGAAAACGTCGGCCTGAGCGCGACCATTGACCACGTACAACCACTGCTGACGCGGGTCGATGAAGATGTTCTTCACCGGCTCGGTCATTTGCGGCAGCTCAACGCGCTTCTGCTCGTTGGTGACTTCGCCGGTCATCATGTTTTCTTCGCTGGTCAGCGACAGGACATGCAGCTGCGCAGCCGTGGAGCCGGCCAGCAGCAGGGTCGAATCGGCAGCGTTGAGGCTGACGTGCTCCAGAGCGCCGCCCGCCTCGTTCAGCACGATTGGCGTTTCGCCGTACGGGTATTCAATGGCCGGCGAGATGGTTTTCTTGCCATCCGGGTAGCTGACTTTATACGTGTGACGGAACACCAGCGCCTGACCGTTGGACAAACCCACCGCCACCAATGGCTGGCCAGGTTGATCTTCACCGATGGAGGTTACGCTGGTGCCAGCCGGAATCGGCAGGTCGACGCGGCGCAGTTCGGCGCCAGTGTCGATATCAAAGAACAATGCCTGGCCCCTGTCGGAAACCCGCATGGCGACCTGGTTCTGCTCTTCGAGGGAAATCATCAGCGGCTTGCCGGCGTCTTGCATCCAGGCGGGCGTGATGGCGTCTTTGGCGGTCAGGTCGGCACCCTGGAACAGTGGCGCGACGACGTAGCCGAGGAAGAAAAAGATCAGGGTGATCGCGCCAAGAACGGCGAGGCCGCCGACGAGGACGTACCAGCGGGTCAGGCGATCTTTCAGCGCACGAATACGGCGCTTGCGTTGCAGCTCAGGCGTATTGAAGTCAATTCGCTTGGGGGGATTTGTAGTCATGGTGGAGTTGGCCAGATCATTCATGCGCACACCCTAGCGATCCTGTATGACAGAAAGATGACAATGCAGTGACGCAACAAATCCGCCGCCTGTGGAAACTGGCAGTGGATCGGAAATTTGGGAGGGCCGGGTTGCCATCGTGGCAACCCTGAGCCTGTGCAGGAGCGAGGCTTGCTCGCTCCTGTACAGGTCCGGGTTTAGCCCGGACCTAGGGTTTTACTTTTTTGCGACGTTACCGCCTTCCTGCAGACCCAGGTCAGCCAGTGCTTTTGCAGCAACCTTGGCTGGCAGCGGGATGTAGCCGTCTTTCACAACCACTTCCTGACCCTGTTTGGACAGAATCAGTTTCACGAACTCGGCTTCCAGCGGGGCCAGAGGCTTGTTCGGGGCCTTGTTGACGTAAACGTAGAGGAAACGCGACAGCGGATACTTGCCGTTCAAGGCGTTTTCTTCAGTATCTTCAACGAACTCGGTGCTGCCTTTCTTGGCCAGGGCCACGGTTTTCACGCTGGCGGTCTTGTAGCCGATGCCCGAGTAACCGACGCCGTTCAGCGAGGAGCTGATCGATTGCACGACCGAAGCCGAACCCGGTTGTTCGTTGACGTTTGGCTTGAAGTCACCTTTGCACAGGGCTTCTTCCTTGAAGTAGCCGTAAGTGCCGGATACCGAGTTACGACCGAACAGCTGAACCGGCTTATTGGCCAGGTCGCCGGTCACGCCCAGGTCACCCCAGGTTTTCACGTCGGTTTTACCGCCACACAGGCGCGTCGAAGAGAAGATCGCGTCGACCTGTTCCATGGTCAGGTGCTTGATCGGGTTGTCTTTGTGTACGAACACCGCCAAGGCATCCACAGCAACCGGGATAGCGGTTGGCTTGTAGCCGTACTTGGTTTCGAAGGCTTGCAGCTCGTTGTCCTTCATCTTGCGGCTCATCGGGCCCAGGTTAGCGGTGCCTTCAGTCAGCGCAGGTGGCGCGGTAGAAGAACCGGCAGCCTGAATCTGAATATTTACGTTCGGGTATTCTTTTTTGTAGTTCTCAGCCCAAAGGGTCATGAGGTTAGCCAGGGTATCGGAGCCGACGCTGGACAGGTTGCCCGACACACCAGTGGTCTTGGTGTAGCTCGGGATAGCAGGGTCAACAGCGGCAACCGCGTTGGCAGTCGCAACGCCAGCAGCGACAAAAGTCATTGCCGCCATCAAACGCTTCAGTTTCATGCCTTACTCCTAGCAGATAGGTGTGTTAAGTCGGGGCCAAGTATCAGCAGGCCGTGTGAACACTCTATGGCTGAAATATGACAATTGGATGAAAGGCCAGCATTTGGTTTTACAAGATGATTCGCGTCGCCTTCATCGCGAGCAGGCTCGCACCCACAGGGGATCTGCGGTGAATACAGAACCCATGTGGGTGCGAGCCTGCTCGCGATGGGGCCAGTGCAGTCGATGAAAGCGTCGGCTTAACGACCTTTCTTCCAGAGATACCCACCCACCAGAATCCCGACGCCGCAAATAATCGCCACGTAATAGGCCGGCCCCATCGGGCTTTCCTTCAAGAGCAACGTCACCACCATCGGCGTCAGGCCACCGAAAATCGCGTAGGCCAGGTTGTAGGAGAACGACAACCCGCTGAAGCGCACCACCGCCGGGAAGGCTTTGACCATCACATACGGCACCGCTCCGATGGTACCGACCAGCAGGCCGGTCAGGGCATACATCGGGAACAGCCAGTCGGGATGGTTGAACAGGCTGTGATAGAACGTCCACGAACTGATCAGCAGCGCGGCGCTACCGAACACGAACACCCGGCCGGCGCCGAAGCGGTCAGCCAATACACCGGAGGCCACACAGCCCAGGCTCAGGAACACGATGGCCAGGCTATTGGCCTGCAACGCGGTAGTCGGCGAGAAGTGATAGACGGTCTGCAGCACGGTCGGTGTCATCAGGATGATCACGATAATGCCGGCGGACAGCAGCCAGGTCAGCAGCATGGAAATCAGAATCGCACCGCGGTGGTCGCGCAACACGGCTCGCAGCGGCACCTCTTCGGCCAGGGCCTTGCGCAATTGCAGTTCGGCGAACACCGGGGTTTCGTGGAGCCAGCGGCGCAGATAGACCGAGAACAGGCCAAACACGCCGCCCAGCAGGAACGGGATTCGCCAGGCGTAATCCGACACTTCAACCGGTGTGTAAATGCTGTTGATCGCGGTGGCGACCAATGAGCCCAAAAGAATACCGGCGGTCAGTCCGCAGGTCAGCGTGCCGCAGGCATAACCAATGTGCCGCTGCGGCACGTGTTCGGAAACGAATACCCACGCCCCAGGCACTTCACCGCCAATCGCCGCGCCCTGGATCACCCGCATGAGCAGCAACAGGATCGGCGCCCACATGCCGATCTGCGCATAAGTCGGCAGCAAGCCCATGATCAGGGTCGGCACTGCCATCATGAAAATGCTTAAGGTGAACATCTTCTTGCGCCCCAGCAGATCACCGAAGTGCGCCATGACGATGCCGCCCAGCGGCCGCGCCAGATAGCCGGCGGCGAAGATGCCGAACGTCTGCATCAAGCGCAGCCACTCGGGCATGTCGGCGGGGAAGAACAGTTTGCCGACCACCGTGGCGAAGAATACAAAGATGATGAAGTCGTAAAACTCCAGCGCGCCGCCCAGGGCAGACAGCGATAACGTCTTATAGTCGTTGCGGGTCAGCGGACGTGCGGATTGGGTGGGTTGCGCGATGCTGGAGGGCGCTGTGGTCATGGCAAGGGCTTCTCTTATAGTCGGATCTGCAACCTCGACAACGCTGGCAGAGGCTTGGGCAGGTTCGGCACGATAGCAAATAGTTCGAAAAAGCACATAGAGGCGCGTATTTGACGGTCGAAATGAGAACCAGACAGTCGTCTCGGAGTCTACCGATCGATATACTCGCAACATTGCAACGGCTTGTAAGGGGTTGCTGTGCGAAACCGTCGTTGGCACCTGTCAGCCGATTTCGCAGAGTTTCCCTTTAGGCGCCTTACGAAAAACGTGACGAACGTAGTATGTTCGGGGCTGAATCGTTTTTCCAAGGCTCTAGTGCGCAGGCACTCTGCGCGTGGAGCCGTAAGACGGCTATTCACCTGAAGTACTAATGAAGAGTCACGGGTCAGAGGCACCCCCGGCATGATAGAGCTCGAACAAGAAGATCCAATCCCGCAAGGCGATCTGGCCCTGCAAATCACTGCGCTTCCGCGTGAAACCAACGGCTTTGGCGATATTTTCGGCGGCTGGCTGGTAGCGCAGATGGATTTGGCTGGCACCGCCATGGCCAGCAAGGTTGCCGGCGGTCGCGTGGCCACCGTTGCAATCGATCGCATGGCGTTCCTGGTACCGGTCGCGGTGGGCGCTCAGCTGTCCTTTTATACCCAGGCTCTGGAAATCGGTCGCAGCTCGATTCAGATGATGGTCGAAGTCTGGAGCGACGATCCACTGTCCAGCGAATGGCGTAAAGTGACCGAAGCAGTCTTCGTGTTCGTCGCCATCGACGGCAGCGGCCGCACTCGCTCGGTTCCGCCTAGAGCGCGTTAAACCAGAGCTCGTAAAAACCGGAGCCTGTAAAAACGGAGCCTGTAAAAAAAGGGTGCGTTAAACCCGGCGATCGTTTTGCGGTCCATTGCTGTCATTGTTCCCGATCGAGAGTTGCCCCATGAGCACGCCCAACGTTGAAGCCGTGAAACTGGATGAACTGAACTGCTGGCGCATCCGCCACGGTCAGGCCGAATTGCTGGTGGCCCAGCAAGGCGCGCACATCCTCAGTTATCAACTGGCCGGCGAGCCGCCGCTGATCTGGCTCAACGACGAGGCGGTATTCAAGACAGGCAAGAGCATCCGCGCCGGCGTGCCAGTGTGCTGGCCATGGTTCGGCAATCTGTCGCGTAACCCGCAGAGTGTCCAGGCCATGCGCGTCGGCAATGAACCGCCAACGGCCCATGGCCTGGTGCGAGCGATGGATTGGGAATTGCTCGGCATCGAAACCGAGGGCGAAAGCCTGAAGGTGGAATTCGTCCTGCCCTACCCTGAAAAAGGTCTGCCGGGATGGCCGCATCAGGTGGACTTGAAACTGAGCATTCGTCTGGATGAGCAGTTGCATATCAGCCTGACGAGTGAAAACAAGGGCGCCGAACACGTCACGCTCAGCCAGGCATTGCACAGCTATTTCGCGGTCAGCGATGTGCGCAACGTGCACGTTGAAGGGCTGGATGGCTTGAGCTATATCGAAACCCTGGACGACTGGAAAACCGTCACCCAGACCGGTGATCTGCGTTTTACCGGCGAGACCGACCGCATCTATCTCAATACCCCGCCGAAGCTGAGCATCGTTGACCCGCACTGGGAACGACGCATTGAACTGACCAGCAGCGGTTCGCGCTCTGCGGTGATCTGGAACCCCTGGATCGACCGCGCCGCAGCGTTCAGCGACATGGCCGACGATGGCTGGCAGCGCATGCTATGCATTGAAACGGCGAATGTGATGGGTGATGTGGTGACGCTGGCACCGGGGGCAAGTCATACCCTGGGCGTGAGCATCGCCAGCAAATCCCTTTAACACCACAAAACGAATGTGGGAGCGGGCTTGCTCGCGAAAGCGGCGTATCAGTCGACATTAATGTTGCCTGACACACCGCCTTCGCGAGCAAGCCCGCTCCCACATTTTGATCTGTGCCGGCTGACTGTCGTTTTTACAAATCCGACTCTTTGACCACCCGCACCTGCGCGGCATCCAGCGCATACGCCGCATCCGCCAGGTCGTTGTTGACCTTCTCGATCTTCAGCGTGCCGGTCACCCACAGCGGCGTGTAGATGTCATTCAGCTTCAAGCCTTTTGGATAACGCACCAGCACCAACTGGTTAGGTGGCGGTGGCGGCACGTGGATGCAAGCGCCGGGATACGGCACAAGGAAGAACAGCGTGCTGTGACCCTTGGCGTCGGACTCCAGCGGCACTGGATAACCGCCAATGCGGATGTGCTTGTCGTTCATCGACGGCACGGTTTTGGTCGAGTACATCACCGCGGGCAAGCCCTTGCTCTGCTTCATGCCACCCTTTTCGGTAAAGGTGCCATTGGCTTCCGGGGAGTTGTGATCGATCTCGGGCATGGCCTCGAGGGCCTTCTGGTCCGACTTGGGCATCAGTTCGAGCCAATCGGTTTCCGGCAGTTCGCCGGCATGGACCAAACCACTGCCCAGGAAGAGAAGAGTCAATAGAAGATGGCGCATGAAAGTGCTCGGCAAAGGAAAGGACGGTATAACGCCGAGCATTCTAGCCCTCTCCGGCGATGGCGCAGAGAGGGCTTTGTCACTTCAATCAGGTCCTTTTTTTGATCAGGCCGTAGATCACCAGCAATACCACCGCGCCCACCAGCGCACCGATGAAACCTGCGCCTTCGCCAGCGCGGTAAATGCCCAGGGCCTGGCCGCCGTAAGTGGCCGCCAGCGAACCGCCGATACCGAGCAGGATGGTCATGATCCAGCCCATGCTGTCATCGCCCGGTTTCAAGAACCGAGCCAGCAGGCCGACGATCAAGCCGATAAAGATGGTTCCGATAATTCCCATGGCATTTCCCTCTGAATGATTTGGTGAGACAGGACACCTAGCCGAAGCCTAGACAGACTTTGGCATCCTGCCATCAGAGAACGGCGGCTCCTGAAGGTTCCGCCGCCGCCACATGAAACTATTCGGCGATGAGCGCTTCGACCTTGAGGATCTGCGCAGCCAACGTATCACGGTCTGCACAGCGCAGATTGGCGTGACCGACCTTGCGGCCGACCTTGAAAGCCTTGCCGTAGTGATGCAGATGGCAGTCGTCGATCGCGATCACTTTTTCTACTGGCGGCACGACACCGATGAAGTTGAGCATCGCGCTCTCGCCGACCTTGGCCGTCGAACCCAGCGGCAGACCGGCGACGGCCCGCAGGTGGTTTTCGAACTGGCTGCACTCGGCGCCTTCAGTGGTCCAGTGCCCGGAGTTGTGCACGCGCGGGGCGATTTCGTTGGCCTTGAGGCCGCCGTCGACTTCAAAGAACTCGAACGCCATCACGCCGACGTACTCCAGCTGCTTGAGCACCCGGCTGGAGTAGTCTTCAGCCAATGCTTGCAGCGGGTGGTCGGTACTGGCCACGGACAGCTTGAGAATGCCGCTGTCGTGGGTGTTGTGAACCAGCGGATAGAACTTGGTTTCGCCATCGCGAGCACGCACGGCAATCAGCGAGACTTCGCCAGTGAACGGCACGAAGCCTTCCAGCAGGCAGGCAACGCTGCCCAGCTCGGCGAAAGTGCCAGCCACATCTTCAAGCTTGCGCAGGACTTTCTGGCCCTTGCCGTCGTAACCCAGGGTGCGGGTTTTCAGCACGGCCGGCAGACCGATGGAAGCCACGGCGGCATCCAGATCGGCTTGCGACTGGATGTCGGCGAACGCGGGAGTTGGAATCCCCAGGTCCTTGAACATGCTCTTTTCGAACCAGCGATCGCGAGCGATGCGCAGCGCTTCGGCGCTCGGGTACACCGGGACGAATTGCGACAGGAATGCCACGGTTTCGGCCGGGACGCTTTCGAACTCGAAGGTCACCAGATCGACTTCATCGGCCAACTGACGCAGGTGATCCTGATCGCCGTAATCGGCCCGCAGATGTTCGCCCAACGCGGCTGCGCAAGCATCCGGCGCCGGATCGAGGAAAGCGAAGTTCATGCCCAGCGGAGTGCCCGCCAGCGCCAACATGCGACCCAACTGGCCGCCACCGATTACACCGATTTTCATCGTCAACAACCTCAGGCGATGCGTGGGTCTGGATTGTCCAGGACGCTGTCTGTCTGCTCAGCGCGGAATTTCTTCAACACGGTATGAAATTGCGGATGCTTGGCGCCCAGGATGCTCGCCGAGAGCAGCGCTGCGTTGATCGCGCCGGCCTTGCCGATGGCCAGGGTGGCAACCGGAATGCCTGCAGGCATTTGCACGATAGACAGCAGCGAATCGACGCCCGAGAGCATCGACGACTGTACCGGCACGCCCAGCACTGGCAGGTGGGTCTTGGCCGCACACATGCCTGGCAAGTGGGCCGCGCCGCCGGCACCGGCGATGATCACCTCGATGCCACGGGCCTCAGCCTCTTCGGCGTACTGGAACAGCAGGTCCGGGGTGCGGTGGGCAGAGACCACTTTCACCTCGTAAGGGATGCCGAGCTTTTCCAGCATATCGGCGGTGTGGCTAAGGGTGGACCAATCGGACTTGGAGCCCATGATCACGCCAACCAGTGCGCTCATCGTCGTGCCTCTTCTCTCTGGGCGCCCGCAGGCGCGTCAAAAAACAACAAGCCACGCAGAATGCGTGGCTTGATTGTACGAAAAATGGCCGGACGAACCGGCCGAAGGCCGCGCAGTATACCTCAATGAAGCAGATAAACAGCCCCCGATACGACCATCTGTCATACGGCGCAAAGTGCCGGTTTTATTGACTCAAAGGTCAGCGAAAGATCAACACAAATCCCCCTGTGGGAGCGGGCTTGCTCGCGAATGCGCTGGGTCAGGCAATATTGATCTCGATTGACACACCGCATTCGCGAGCAAGCCCGCTCCCACATTGGATCTTCATTGGTCTCAGATACCCGTCGTGCCTTGGGCTGCGCCACCTTCAAGCTTACGCCACAACAACCGAACGTTGGCCTTGCGCACCAGCGCACAGCGGTACAGACGAATTTCCAGCGGCACATGCCATTGCGGGCCGCCACAGACCACCAACTCGCCGCGAGCCAGTTCGGCGCGCACGCTTAGCTGCGGCACCCAGGCGATGCCCAGCCCTTCCAGCGCCATGCTTTTCAGGCTGTCAGCCATGGCGGTTTCATAAATGGTGGTGAATCGCAGCGCTCGCTGACGTAAAAGCAAATTCACAGAACGCCCGAGAAATGCCCCGGCGCTATAGGCCAGCAAAGGCACGCTGGTTTCGCCTTCCAGGTCGAACAACGGCTTGCCGTCGGCATCGGCCGCGCAGACCGGGAGCATTTCAGTGTCACCCAGATGCAGCGACGGGAAAATTTCCGGGTCCATTTGCATCGCCGAGTCCGGGTCATAGAACGCCAGCATCACATCACATCCGCCTTCACGCAGCGCATGCACCGCATCGCCGACGTTGGTGGCCACCAGTCGCGTGGCTATATTCAATCCTTCGTTGCGCAATTGTGCGATCCAGCGCGGGAAAAACCCCAGTGCCAGGGAGTGAGCGGCAGCGATTTGTATCACCTCGCCCTGCCCGCCCTCCAAGTGATGAAGGTGGCGCAGCACTTCACCCAACTGTTCAACCACGGTTCGCGCGGTGACTAGAAATAGCTGCCCTGCCGCCGTCAGTTCGACCGGCGTGCGGGAGCGATTGACCAGAGTCAACCCCAGCGCGGCTTCGAGGCTGCGGATCCGCCGGCTGAATGCCGGCTGGGTCACGAAGCGTCGTTCAGCTGCCTGGGAGAAGCTGCGGGTGGCGGCCAGAGCACTAAAGTCCTCGAGCCATTTGCTTTCCAGATTCATCACGCCCTCCCGGACACGCACCAATTTAGGTCACACGCTCGCCGCGCACGCGGCGTCACACGGGCATTATGCCGAATATGCATAGGCTAGTGTTTAACAGCATTGGCCCAAAATTCTTCACAAGCCTAGCATTTGCGGTGTTCCGGCATAGACCGGGTCCATATCGAGATGATTTCTATCATGTCCTCCGCTGCATCTTTCCGCACAGAAAAAGACCTGCTTGGCGTACTCGAAGTACCTGCTCAAGCGTATTACGGCATCCAGACCCTGCGAGCGGTGAATAATTTCCGCCTCTCCGGTGTTCCGATTTCGCATTACCCGAAACTGGTTGTCGGTCTGGCAATGGTCAAACAGGCCGCCGCTGACGCCAACCGCGAGTTGGGTCACCTGAGCGAAGCCAAGCACGCTGCCATCAGCGAAGCCTGTGCCCGATTGATCCGCGGCGATTTCCACGAAGAATTCGTGGTGGACATGATTCAAGGCGGCGCTGGCACTTCGACCAACATGAATGCCAACGAAGTCATCGCCAACATCGCGCTGGAGGCCATGGGCCACAGCAAGGGCGAATACCAGTACCTGCACCCGAACAATGACGTGAACATGGCGCAGTCGACCAACGACGCCTACCCGACCGCAATCCGTCTGGGTCTGCTGTTGGGTCACGACGCGCTGCTGGCCAGCCTCGACAGCCTGATCCAGTCGTTCGCCGCCAAAGGTGAAGAATTCAGCCACGTTCTGAAGATGGGTCGTACCCAGCTGCAAGACGCCGTGCCGATGACCCTGGGCCAGGAATTCCGCGCCTTCGCCACCACCCTGAGCGAAGACCTGGCGCGTCTGAAGACCCTGGCACCTGAGCTGCTGACCGAAGTGAACCTGGGCGGCACCGCGATCGGTACCGGCATCAACGCCGACCCGCGTTACCAGGCCCTGGCCGTTCAGCGTCTGGCCCTGATCAGCGGTCAACCGCTGGTTCCAGCCGCCGACCTGATCGAAGCCACCTCCGACATGGGTGCCTTCGTGCTGTTCTCCGGCATGCTCAAGCGCACCGCGGTCAAGCTGTCGAAGATCTGCAACGACCTGCGCCTGCTGTCCAGCGGCCCACGCACCGGCATCAACGAAATCAACCTGCCAGCGCGTCAGCCAGGCAGCTCGATCATGCCAGGCAAGGTCAACCCGGTAATCCCGGAAGCCGTGAACCAGGTTGCGTTCCAGATCATCGGCAACGACCTGGCCCTGACCATCGCGGCCGAAGGCGGCCAGCTGCAACTGAACGTGATGGAGCCGCTGATCGCCTTCAAGATCTTCGACTCGATCCGCCTGCTGCAGCGCGCCATGGACATGCTGCGCGAGCACTGCATCGTCGGCATCACCGCCAACGAAGAGCGCTGCCGTGAACTGGTCGAACACTCGATCGGCCTGGTCACCGCGCTGAACCCGTACATCGGCTATGAAAACGCCACCCGCATTGCCCGAATCGCTCTTGAAAGCGGCCGCGGCGTGCTGGAACTGGTGCGCGAAGAAGGCTTGCTCGACGAAGAAATGCTCGCCGACATCCTGCGCCCGGAAAACATGATCGCTCCGCGTCTGGTGCCTTTGAAGGCTTAACCGAACGCTCGCTCTTTTGAAGAGCACGCTCACCAGGTCGAGGGACTAGACACCTCTCACCTTTTGAGGGCTTGGGGATTTTTTCCCTCAAGCCCTTTTTTTTAACCCTTTTGCGGATTTTCGAATATGCTGAATGCTTTCAGTTCCGCCTAGATCGCAGCCTTCGGCAGCTCTTACCGGGTTTGAGACCCCCCTGTAGAGGCTACCGAAGGCTGCGATTTTTTGATTTTGCAGCGCTCTCGTTTCATCGCTTGCACCACAACCGTGCAGACGGAAGGCACTCTCCTATGTATAGTGCCGGCCCTCTTCGCGTGAGCGGTCGTCGGTAACGAGGCCCAAACCCATGCGAAACCCGAACTAATAAAACCCGCGATATGGAACCGGAACGAACCTCGATCCACTTGTTGTGCCACGCGCAAGCCGGTGTAACGCGATGTGTCGGTCCACCATTATCTGCACACACAAAAAATAGCGAGGAATAATCCATGCTCGAAGTCATCAACGACTTCCTCTCAGGGAAAGTACTGATCGTGCTCATTGTCGGGCTCGGTAGCTACTTCACGATCCGCTCGCGTTTCGTCCAGTTCCGCCATTTCTTTCACATGTTCGCGGTGTTCCGTGACAGTCTGAAAAGCAGCGCTGGCCAGCTCAGTTCCTTCCAGGCCCTGATGCTCAGCCTCGCCGGTCGCGTCGGTGCGGGCAACATCGCGGGTGTCGGCATCGCCGTGACCCTTGGTGGCCCCGGTGCGGTGTTCTGGATGTGGGTGACCGCGCTGGTCGGCATGTCCAGCAGCTTCTTCGAATGCTCCCTCGGCCAGCTCTATAAGCGCTGCGACTCCGAAGGCCAGTTCCGTGGCGGCCCGTCCTTTTACATTCAGCACGGCCTGCAGAAACGCTGGTTGGGCATGATCATGGCGTTCCTGCTGCTGATCACCTTTGGCTTTGCCTTCAACGGCCTGCAAGCCCACGCCGTAACCCACTCGCTGAACAATGCCTTCGGCCTCGACACCACGTACACCGGCCTTGGCCTGGCGGTATTGCTGGGTCTGGTGTTCATCGGTGGTATCAAGCGGATCGCCAAGGTCGCTGACCTGCTGGTACCGGTGAAAACCCTGGTGTACATCGGCGTGACCATCTACGTGATCGTGCTGCAGTTCGACCACGTTCCGGGCATGTTGATGACCATCGTCAAAAGTGCCTTCGGTCTGGACCAGGCGTTCGGCGGCCTGATCGGCAGCGCCATCGTCATGGGCGTGAAGCGCGGCGTGTTCGCCAACGAAGCAGGCCTGGGCAGTGCGCCGAACGTGGCTGCTGTGGCCTCGGTCGAGCACCCGGTCTCGCAAGGCGTGGTTCAGGCGTTCAGCGTGTTCCTCGACACCTTCGTGATCTGCACCTGCACCGCATTGCTGATCCTGCTGTCGGGCTTCTACACCCCGGGCTTTGAAGGCGACGGCATTGCCCTGACCCAGAACTCCCTGGCTGCCGTGGTCGGCGACTGGGGCCGGATGTTCATCTCCGTGGCTCTGGCGTTGTTCGTGTTCACCTCGATCCTCTACAACTACTACCTGGGCGAGAACAACCTGCGCTTCATGATCGGCGAAAACCGCAAGGCACTGATCGCCTATCGCGCGCTGGTACTGGTGTTGATCTTCTGGGGTGCCATCGAAAACCTCAGCACGGTATTCGCGTTCGCCGACATCACCATGACCCTGCTGGCGTTCGTGAACCTGATCGCGCTGTTCCTGCTGTTCAAGGTCGGCATGCGCATCCTGCGTGACTACGATGACCAGCGTGCTGCCGGTATCAAGACCCCGGTGTTCGATTCGAGCAAGTTCCCGGATCTGGACCTGGACCTGAAAGCCTGGCCAGCCAATCCGCAAACCGCCACTCCTAAAGCAGAAGCCGAGCCGCAAGGCGTGACCGCAGCGCAACGCTGATCGGTAAAAAACCGGGCGCATCCCCTGCGCCCGGCGTGACACAGCTTGCGACCGGCGTCATGCTCGGTCGCATGTTGTGGCAGCTTTTTTGATGCTGCCGTTTTGGTTCGGGCTTGAGACCCCATCGCTGCCATCGCGAGCAGGCTCGCTCCCACATCGTTTTCGGAGAACCTCCATGAATTCCTCGACTTTCCCTGCTGCCCAGCACGTCATGGTGCTCTACACCGGTGGCACCATCGGCATGCAAGCCAGTGCCCACGGCTTGGCCCCGGCGTCCGGTTTCGAAGCGCGGATGCGCGAATATCTGCACAGCCAGCCTGAGCTGGTAGTGCCGCAGTGGCGCTTTCGCGAGATGTCGCCGCTGATCGACAGCGCCAACATGACGCCCGCCTACTGGCAGCAACTGCGTGAAGCGGTGGTCGACGCCGTTGATGTCCAGGGCTGCGACAGCGTGTTGATCCTGCATGGTACCGACACCCTGGCCTACAGCGCCGCGGCCATGAGCTTTCAACTGCTCGGCCTGCATGCCCGCGTGGTGTTCACCGGCTCCATGCTGCCGGCCGGCGTGACCGACAGCGATGCCTGGGAAAACCTCAGCGGTGCGTTGGTTGCTCTTGGCCAGGGCCTCGCACCGGGCGTTCATCTGTACTTCCACGGCGAACTGCTCGACCCGACCCGTTGCGCGAAAGTTCGCAGCTTCGGTCGTCATCCATTCAAGCGGCTGGAGCGTCAGGGCGGCGGCGTGAAGGCGACTTCCGTGCCGGCGCAGCTGAACTACAACCAGCCTAAACAGCTGGCGAAGGTCGCGGTACTGCCGCTGTTCCCAGGCATCGGTGCCGATCAACTGGATGGCCTGCTCAACAGCGGTATTCAGGGTCTGGTGCTGGAATGTTATGGCAGCGGTACCGGACCAAGCGACAACCCAGAGTTTGTCGCCAGCCTGGAACGGGCGCAGGACAAAGGTGTGGTGGTGGTCGCGGTGACGCAATGTCATGAAGGTGGTGTGCAGCTCGACGTGTATGAGGCGGGCAGCCGCTTGCGTGACGCCGGTGTGTTGTCCGGTGGCGGCATGACTCGCGAGGCGGCGTTTGGCAAGTTGCATGGACTGCTGGGTGCAGGGCTTGAGACCACTGAAGTTCGGCGACTGGTTGAACTCGACCTGTGCGGCGAACTGAGCTGACACAACACAAAACCCTGTAGGAGCGAGGCTTGCCCGCGAAGCTTTTGGCGTACTTGAGGACGCCTTCGCGGGCAAGCCTCGCTCCTACAGGGTTGGTCATAACCGGCATATAACTTGCTCCCTTCCGGCACGCCCAACGCTGGAACTACCCATGCTCCACTCCCATCTCACCACCCTCAACGCCGTCTCCCTGGTGCTCAATACCTTCAAGGCTGAAGGCCTGTCCAGCGAGGCGTTATTGGCCGGCAGCGGCATCAGCGCGGCGGATCTGAGCCGGGCGGACACGCGCATCACCACCAACCAAGAGATGCTGGTTTGTGCCAACGCCGTCGCGTTACGCCGCGATATCGGCCTGGAGTTGGGCCGGCGGATGCATGTTTCTTCCTATGGCATGCTCGGGTATGCCTTACTCACCAGCGCCACTTTAGGTGACGCCTTGCGGTTGGCGCTGCACTATCCGGCGCTATTGGGAACACTGTTCGAGTTGAGCCTGGAAGAAGAGGACGAGCGCATCTGGCTCACCGCCGGCGACTATCGGGAAAATCCGGCGCTGGCGCCGTTCAATGTCGAGTTTTGCCTGGTCTCGATGAAAGTCACCTGCGAAGACCTGCTCGGCCACCCTCTGCCTCTGCTCGGCGCCCGCTTCGAACACCCGGCGCCGGACTATCAGGCGCGCTACGCCGAGCGTTTTGACTGCCCCTTGCAGTTCGATGCTGTGTCCAATGCCTTTGCTTTCGACAAACGCTGGCTTGAACAACCCCTGCCTCTGGCCGACGCCATCACGCACCAGGCCATGGCCGAGCGTTGCCGCAAGCAAAACACCGAATTCACCGGGCGTCAGGCCTGGCTCGGGCGTATCCGCCAACTACTCGCAGCGCAACTGAGCGCGGCGCCGGGCCTGGATGGACTGGCCGAACAGTTGAACTGCTCGGCGCGCACACTGCGGCGGCATCTGAAGGACCTGGGCTGCAGCTATCAGGAACTGCTCGATGAGTTGCGCTTCGAGCAGGCCAAGCGAATGCTCTGCGAAGATCAACTGCCGATCTACCGGATTGCCGAGGCGTTGGGGTTCAGCGAGACCGCGAGCTTCCGCCATGCGTTTGTGCGCTGGAGTGGTGTGGCGCCGAGCCAGTTCAGGCCTTGAGTTCTGCGGCGTCCTTCAGGCCGTCTTCGCGAGCAAGCCCGCTCCCACATTTGACCTTCAGCGAACACAGTATCGACGCACGACGCAAATCCACTGTGGGAGCGGGCTTGCTCGCGAAGGCATTCTCAAGAATGCCAAAAGCTTCGCGGGCAAGCCTCGCTCCTACAGGGTTGGATGCATCATTCGAGGGCGCCGACGTGCCATTAAGGGGCGAATTTCGGTCAAATCTTTTGGCCATATTAATCCCCTTTTGGCCTTTCCTGCCGTTCTCCCAAACGCCGCCCGCCGCAAGACTGTGTTCAACCGAATCAGCCTGCGGAGAACAAGAATGCTGACGATCTACTCGGACGATCACCACCTGCACCACGGCCGTTGTGAATTGATGGACGGGCAATTGATGCCCTGCTTCGAAATGCCCTCGCGGGCCGACCATGTGCTGGCACGCGTGCAGTACCGCCGCCTGGGCCCGGTCGAGGCGCCGCAGGATTTCGGTCTCGGGCCGATCGAGCGCATCCACAGCCGCGATTACCTCGACTTCTTCAAAGGGGCCTGGGCGCGCTGGACCCAATTCAATACCGACGGCGACTTGCTGCCCTACACCTGGCCGGCCCGTACCTTGCGCCGGATCATGCCCACCAGCCTGCACGGCCAGCTCGGCTATTACAGCTTCGACGGCGGCGCACCGATTACCGCCGGCACTTGGCAAGCGGCGTATAGCGCGGCGCAAGTTGCCCTCACGGCCCAAGCGGTGATCCAGCGCGGAGCGCGCAGTGCTTTCGCCTTGTGCCGCCCACCGGGGCACCATGCCGCCAGCGATTTGATGGGCGGTTATTGCTACCTCAACAACGCCGCCATCGCCGCTCAGGCATTCCTCGATCAAGGCCACAAAAAGGTCGCGATCCTCGATGTCGATTACCACCACGGCAATGGCACCCAATCGATTTTCTATGAGCGCAGCGACGTGCTGTTCACCTCGATCCATGGCCATCCGGAAGCCGAGTTTCCGTTCTTCCTCGGCTACGAAGACGAACACGGTGAAGGCGCAGGCGAAGGGTTCAACTTCAACTACCCTTTGCCCGCCGGTTCAGGCTGGGACCGTTGGAGCGCGGCGCTGGAGCAGGCCTGCAAAGAGATCGAAAAGTACGGCGCCGACATCGTCGTCGTGTCCTTGGGCGTCGATACGTTCAAGGACGACCCGATCTCCCAATTCAAACTCGACAGCCCGGATTACCTGGCGATGGGCGCGCGCATCGCGGGCCTCGGCAAGCCGACGCTGTTCGTGATGGAAGGCGGTTACGCGGTAGAAGAAATCGGCATCAATGCCGTGAACGTTCTCGAAGGTTTTGAAAGCGCCCAATGAGGAATTAGAACAAATGAATCGACTCAAGCGTCTGATCGTTCCAACCCTGTGCGCCATGATAGTCAGTGGTGCCGTTCACGCTGAAGAACGCACATTGCGGGTATACAACTGGTTCGACTACATCACCCCCAAAGCGCTGGAAGATTTCAAGACCCAGAACACCCAGACCAAACTGGTCTACGACATCTTCGACACCAATGAAGCGCTGGAGGCCAAGTTGCTGACCGGCAACTCCGGCTACGACGTGGTGGTGCCGTCCAACGTGTTCCTCGCCAAACAGATCGAAGCCGGGGTGTTCCAACCGCTGGACCGCAGCAAACTGCCGAACTGGAACCACCTCGATCCGAAGCTGATGAAGTTGATCGAAGCCAACGACCCGGGCAACAAATTCGCCGTGCCGTACATGTACGGGACCATCCTGATCGGCTTCAACCCGGACAAGATCAAGGCGGCTTTGGGCGATAACGCACCGGTGGACAGCTGGGACCTGATCTTCAAGGAAGAGAACATCAGCAAGCTCAAGCAGTGCGGCGTGGCCCTGCTCGACTCGCCGTCGGAGATCCTGCCGCTGGCCCTGCAACACCTGGGCCTGGACCCCAACAGCAAGAAGCCGGCGGACTACGCCAAGGCTGAAGCGCTGCTGATGAAGATTCGTCCGTACATCACCTACTTCCATTCGTCCAAGTACATGGCCGACATTGCCAACGGTGACATCTGCGTAGCGGTCGGTTACTCCGGCAGCTTCTCCCAGGCCGCCAACCGTGCCAAGGAAGCCAAGAATGGCGTGATCGTCGACATGCGCCTGCCCAAAGAAGGCGCGCCGATCTGGTTCGACATGCTGGCGATCCCCAAAGGCGCGAAAAACCCGGAAGACGCCTACACCTTCATCAACTACTTGCTGCAACCCCAGGTCATCGCACCGGTCAGCGATTTCGTCGGCTACCCGAACCCGAACAAGGACGCCACGGAAATGGTCGACCCGGCGATTCGCAACAACCCGAACCTGTACCCGACCGAAGCGGCGATGAGCACGCTCTACACCCTGCAACCGTTGCCTCGTGATGCCGAACGGGCACGGACCCGCGCCTGGACCAAGATCAAGTCCGGGACCTGATCCGGGCGAGCGCGACTCACTCCGGGCTCCAGACCTCTTTGAGCCTCGCCAATGCCATTTCGATAGCCGTCTCCGGCACTGCGGCGAACCCCAGGACCAGCCCCGCTCGCTGGTCCTCGGGGAGCGTCGTGTCTGGCAGCCAATAACTGCTCAGTCCATTGACCTCCACCCCGACGCTGGTGGCTTGTTCGATCAATTCGCGCTCACGAGCCACGCTGTCGACACGTACCGTCAGGTGCAAACCAGCCGCCACACTAGGCAGCTTACCGACGCCCGGGATATCCACAGGCCAGCCATTGAGCAAGACGTTACGCCTACTCAAGGCAGCACGGCGCATACGCCGGATGTGTCGCTGGAAGTGCCCGGCCGCCATGAACTCAGCCATTACCGCTTGAGTGCTGACCTCCGAATGCCGCACGTCCACCGCACGACGCTGGGAGAACGCCTCAACCAATCCGGGCGGCAACACCAGGTAACCCAGTCTTAATGCCGGGAATGCGACCTTGCCGAAGGTTCCGACATACAGCACTCGCCCCTGCCGATCGAGCGCAGCCAACGGCGCGAGCGGCGCGCCGCTGTAACGGTATTCGCCATCGTAGTCATCCTCGACGATCCAGCCTTGGGTGCGTTCGGCCCAGGCCAACAATTCAAGACGTCGCGCCAGACTCATGACCACCCCGGTCGGGTACTGATGCGACGGCGTGACATAAGCCAATCGACAATCGCTGAGCGCCGCCAATTCGGTGCAATCAATGCCCTCACTGTCCACCGCTATCCCGTGCAATCGCGCGCCGGCAACAGCGAACGCATGACCCGCCGCTCGATACCCCGGATTTTCAATGCCCACCCCGTCGCCAGGCTCCACCAGCAACTGTGCACAAAGGCTAATCCCTTGTTGTGCGCCACTGGTGATCACTATTTGCTCAGCGGAGCACTGCATGCCCCTCGAACTGCGCAAATACGCAGCAATCAGCCCTCGCAATCGTGCATCACCCGCTGGGTCGCCGTAACACAGTTGCTCTAAATCCGGCTTACGCCAGAAAGCCGCGTTCAGCTTGGCCCAGACCTCGAAAGGAAATAGATCAAAGGCCGGAACGCCGACACGAAATGCCCGAGGTGGACCACTGGGAGGCAAGGTCAAATGGTTCTTTTCAACCCGGTCCAAAGCACCGCTGTGGATAACTTTACTGGATGAAACCACAGGTAAATCCAGCCAATTTGTGGATAAGGCTGTGGGTAACCCTGTTGAAAACCCTGTGGATACTTTTGTGGATAATTTTTTCACCGACACCGCGGCTTGAGGCAATTGCGCGACATAAGTCCCGTCGCCAACACGCCCCTCGATGAAGCCCTCAGCGTAAAGCTGATCGTAGGCACGGACCACGCTGTTACGGGAAATCGATAACGCCGCCGCCAGATCGCGACTGGCCGGCAGTCGTGTGCCGCTGGCCAGTCGTCCGTCGAGCACTCGCACCCGTAACGCCTGATAAAGCTGACGACTCAGGCCCTGACGGCGGTCGAGTTCGATACCTGCGGGATTGAACGACGAGGGAAGCGGCGGATTCGACATGGTAATGGACCTATGAAATTGGTCATTAATGGCTCTTACAACAGACCAATAGCCTGCCTAGGATGCAGGCATTCGCCAAGGAAAATTTCCATGTACACGCCCAGCAATTTCGCCATCGATGATTTGAATGAACTGCACCAGCAGATACTCGGCACCCGTCTTGCTGTCTTGGTCACTCAGGGTGAACAGGGCCTGCAAGCCAGTCATCTGCCGCTGCTGCTGAATGTCGACCACGGCCCGAATGGCACCCTCTACGGGCACTTCGCCCGGGCCAATCCACAATGGCGGGAATTGCAGAACGGCGCCGAGGCGCTGGTGATTTTTGCCGGTGCCGATGCTTACGTCAGCCCGGGGTTTTACCCGAGCAAAGCCGAGCACGGCAAAGTCGTGCCGACCTGGAACTACGTCGCCGTACACGCCTATGGCATGGCCGAAGTGTTCACCGACGCCGATCGCCTGCGCAATCTGGTCAGCGCTCTGACTGATCGTCATGAAGCGGGTCGCACCCATCCATGGAAAGTCGCCGACGCCCCCACCGACTACATTGATGGCATGCTCAAGGCCATCGTCGGTTTTGCCTTGCCGATCCAGCGTCTGGAGGGCAAACGCAAGCTCAGCCAGAACCGCAATGCTGCAGACATCGCCGGTGTGCGCGAGGGGCTGGCCGCCAGCCCTGATGTGCACGACCAGGCCCTCGCCCACTTGATGCGTTAAGGAACCCACATGAGTCAGATCGACATCCGCCAGGTCACCGCCGACGATCACGCTGCCTGGCTGCCGTTGTGGCAAGCCTACTTGCGCTTCTACAACACCGAATTGCCCGACGCAGTCACCCAGAGCACCTGGCAGCGCCTGCTCGACCCGAGCGAGCCGACCCATGGGGCGCTGGCCTGGGCCGATGGCAAAGCGGTGGGCATGGTGCATTTCATCTACCACCGCTCGAACTGGAGCATCGAAAACTCCTGCTACCTGCAAGACTTGCTGGTGACGCCAGAAACCCGCGGCACTGGTGTCGGTCGGCAACTGATTGAATTCGTCTACACCACAGCCAAGGCCGACGGGTGCTGCAAGGTCCATTGGCTGACCCACGAAACCAACGCCACCGCGATCCAGCTCTATGAGCGCATCGCCGAGCGTCCCGGTTTCATCCAGTTTCGCCACGCCCTATAAGGTTCAAGGAGAGCAGCATGTCGACTTCACTCGCGGACTGGAAAGGCGTTCCGCCGCCCTCGGTTCAATTGATCGAAGGACGTTTCATTCGCCTGGAAAAACTTGACCCGGCGCGTCACGCCGACGGCTTGTGGAAAGCCCTCGAAGGCCCGGGCTCAGATCCGAAACTCTGGGACTATTTGCCTTATGGTCCTTTCCAGGAGCGCAGTGCGTTCAACGATTGGCTGAACAACCACGCGGCTAACAGCGACCCGTATTTCTTCACGGTGATCGACCGCGCCAGCGGCGACGTGCAGGGTATTCTCAGCCTGATGTCGATTGTCCCTTCCCAGGGCCGCATCGAGATCGGCCATGTGACCTTCGGCGCACCGATGCAGCGTTCGCCAAAGAGCACCGAAGCGGTTTACCTGCTGGCCAGGGAATCCTTTGCCTTGGGTTATCGGCGTCTGGAATGGAAATGCAACAACGGCAATGCCCGCTCCAAATATGCGGCAGAGCGGTTGGGGTTCAGTTTTGAAGGGGTGTTCCGTCAGCACATGGTGGTCAAGGGTCAGAACCGTGACACGGCGTGGTATTCGATTCTGGATTCGGAGTGGCCAGCGATTGGCGCAGGGTTCGAGCGGTGGCTGTCCGATGAGAACCAAACGGAATCGGGGCAGGTGAAAACTCTGGTTGAGTGCCGCCAGTAATCTTCGGCGCCCGGACGGACGCCTTCGCGGGCAAGCCTCAATGCCAGTCAGTTAGCAATCCATGTGGGAGCGGGCTTGCTCGCGAAGACGGCGGCACAGTCAACATTGATGTCGCCTGATACACCGCTTTCGCGAGCAAGCCCGCTCCCACAGGTTCCGCGCCTTAACTGAGAGGCTTGCCCGCGAATGGCATCACGCTAACTTCTGGGCCAACACCGCAATATGCTCCGGCCCAATCCCGCAGCAACCGCCCAAATGACTTGCACCGCGCTTCTGCCAATCGACCGCCCATTGCAGATAACCCGGTGGGTCGAGATCGTCGCGCAACGGGTCCAGACCGTCATTGGCCGTGGCCTCTTTCGGCTGCGGCGGGAAGGCATTGGCGTACGCGCCGATGTGAATCTTCACCCCCAAGCGTTCGAAGGTTTCCCGCGCCGCATCAATCGCAGCGCCGATCACTTCTGGCTGGCTGCAGTTGAACAGCAACGTCTCGACGCCCAACTCAGCCGCCACCGCAGCAGCCTCAGCCACCGGCTCACCGGAACGCAGACGCGGCACTTCGTCAGTGTCTTCATCCTTCAAGGTAAACGACAACCAGAACGGCTTGCCGTCCTTCGGCAGTCCGGCATGGATCGCCCGTGCCTCGATAATCGAGCTCTGGGTTTCGGCCAGCCACAGGTCGACATGAGGCGCCAAGCCGTTGACCAGAGGCGCCAACAGTGCAGTCACCCGCGCGCCGTCAAACAGGTCCGGGCGATAGGAGCCGAATAACGGCGGCAATGAACCGGCCACGCGCACCGGTTTTCCCGCCGCATCGACTGCACGCCGGGCCAGTTCACCGGCCAATGCCGCGAGCGCCTGGCCCTCAGCGGCAAAACGCTCTTCGCCAATATGGAACGGCACCACCGCGTAACTGTTGCTGGTGATCACGTTGGCACCGCTTTCGATATAAGCCGCGTGCACGGCCTCCACAGCTTGCGGCGCTTCGCTTAAAGCTAGCGCGGACCATTCAGGCTGCCTGAACGGCGCCCCTCGGCGCTGCAGCTCACGACCCATCCCACCATCCAGAATTACCGTCCCTGCGCCCATATGCTTTTCACTCATAAGCTTATGAAAATAACTCACTATCAGAGTCGTTCTTATAACTATTTAATACGCACCACCCGGTTAATAACAACCTCTTTTTTTTCAGGGATCAACTGTGAAATTTCAACCGCTGCTGGCCCTGGGCCTGTCGATTTTGGCTGCCTCTACCCAAGCCTTTGCGGGCGCTACTCTGGATCGCATCGAGCAAAAGAAAGAACTGGTGGGTGTGTTGATGGAAAGCTATCCGCCCTTCTCGTTCCTCAACGATCAAAACCAGCTCGACGGTTTCGACGTCGACGTGGCGAAGGCCGTGGCGGACAAACTGGGCGTCAAGCTGCGCCTCGAAACGCCGTCCTGGGATGTGATCGCCGCCGGTCGCTGGAGCGGGCGTTACGACATCTGCATCTGCTCCATGACCCCGAGCAAAGCCCGCGCCGAAGTCTTCGATTTCCCGGTCGAGTACTACGCCTCCCCTGCCGTGATTGTGGTCAACGCCAAGGACGACAGCATTCACAGCGCCAAGGACCTGAGCGGCAAGAAAGTCGGCCTCACCAGCGCCTCCAGCTATGAAAGCTATCTGAACAAAAACCTGGTGATCGAAGGCGCCGAAGACACTCAACTGCAGTACCCGTTCGAGAATGTGCAGATCGCCCCGTATGACACCGACAACGTCGCGTTCCAGGATTTGGGCCTGGGCGCTGGCGTACGTCTGGATGCGATTCTCACCAACCTGGTGACCGCGCAACCACGCCTGAACGAAGACAAGCGCTTCAAGCTCGCCGGTGAGCCGCTGTACTCGGAGCCGAACTCGGTGGCCATCGAAAAAGGCGACGCCCAGTGGGACGCCAAAGTACGTGATGTGTTTGCCCAGCTGAAACAGGACGGCACCTTGAGCAAGCTGTCGCAAAAATGGATCGGCGCCGACATCAGCAAATGACTTCTTTCCCCAAACCACCTCAGCCGCCGCAACCAGTGGCTGAGTCATTACTGCAACGGGTCTTCGGCTTCCGTACTCGGCTGTATCTGACCTGGGCGGCGATGTTCGGCTTGTTCGCGAGTTTCTTCCTGAGCTTCGACCTGAAGTTCTCGATCATCCTCGACAAACTGCCGAACCTGATCGGCCTGCACCTGGCGCCCAACGGCTTTCTGCAAGGCGCAGCGCTGACGTTGTTCTTGTGCCTGTGCTCAATCGTGACGTCATCGCTGCTCGGCTTCATCACGGCTTTGGCTCGACTGTCGAAAAGTGCGGTGGCGTTCGGTATCGCGAGCTTCTATGCCTCGTTCTTTCGCGGCACACCGCTGCTGATTCAGATCCTGCTGATCTACCTCGGCCTGCCACAACTCGGCATCGTGCCAGGCGCCATTGCCGCCGGCATCATCGCCCTGTCGCTGAACTACGGCGCCTACCTGAGCGAAATCTTCCGCGCCGGCATCCTCGGCGTTCCCCACGGCCAACGCGAAGCGTCGCTGGCTCTGGGCATGCGCGAAACCGTGATCTTTTGGCGCGTCACCCTGCCCCAGGCCATGCGCACCATCATCCCGCCCACCACCAACCAGTTCATCTCCATGCTCAAAGACTCATCACTGATTTCGGTGATGGGGGTTTGGGAAGTGATGTTCCTGGCGCAATCGTATGGGCGCTCGAGCTATCGCTATATCGAGATGCTCACGACGGCAGCGATTATTTATTGGTTGATGTCGATCGGGCTGGAACTGATTCAGGCGCGGATGGAGCGGCATTACGGGAAGGCGTATTTGAGCCGTAGCTAGGTTAAAAGCCAAAAGATCGCAGCCTTCGGCAGCTCCTGCATTGGGCCGACTCGCACCCCGTAGGACCTGCCGAAGGCTGAGACCTTTTTATCTTTAATGTGCAGCAGATACGTTTTTGGCAATGCGATAGCCCCCGTATCTTGATTCGATGTAAGAAAAAGCATCAGCGCGAACAGATAAAATCAGCCGGTATCAAGCGGCTGGCCATTTTCTACACAACCATCTGACACTCCCCGCAAGCCCGTCGGAAGCAGCTGACATCGGCACCTATAGCCTCTCTCTTAGAGTTTGGCCTCCATTCAAAAGAGGCCGAATTCGATGCCCGTTCAATACAGATTCCGACCACAACACCTGGCCTTAGCGATCGCTCTAGCAGTGGGCTACACCAACGCTGCACTAGCCCAGACAGCAGCCGAGCCTGACCTACTCGCCACACAGACGCCCGCTGAATTGATGGAGATGCTCGATGCGTTCATCAATGACCCCACTACCGCCAGGATCAACGTCAACAAGGAAACCAAAGCAAAGAAAAACGGCGTTGCCGTCCAAGGGAAAAATGTCGATGAGCTGATCATCATGCTTCCAGGGGGAAGTGTCAGCGGGATTGTCGACGGTGGTGGCGGTAAAAACGTACTGCAACTCGATTCCGCGAACGGTGGCCAGATAGGCAAAAGTCGCAAATTGATGGGGCTCGAAGTCAAACAGGGCACTTGGACGCTCACCGGGCCCGGGGATTTCAGTGTTGGGGCCTTGGTTCGCCCCGAGGCAACACTTACCAATGACGGTCGCATTCATGGCGGTGCATTGGCCCACGGTACACTGATCAACAATGGTGGAATCGGAGCCGGGGTAACCGTGTTCTCCGGTGGTGTCCTGAAAAATTCGGGAACCATTGATGGGGACGTTGAAGTTCTTCAGGGGGGTATCTTTTCTGGCAATGGCACTGTCGGCGCCCTGAACGTGAAGGGGCATTTTTTTGCCAACCAGACTCAAGGGGCGCCAACGATTACGAGAAATATGGAACTCTCCAAAACGGCCGTACTGGCCTATGCGGTCAACACCGATGGTCGTGGCGAAACGATCAAAGTCGGTGGTACCGCCAGCCTCGGCGGTGCGACCCTGAAAATCGTCGCGGCGCCGGGTGACTATCCGCAAACCAGCCGGTACACCATTATCGAGGCCGCCAAGGTTGATGGACGCTTCGGCAATATCGAAAATAATCTCGCGTTCATGACGGCTACCCCGGACTACGACGACGAAAAGAGCGTTGGCCTGACCTACGCACGTAACGAAGTGCCAATCGAGAGATTTGCGACAAGCAAAAACGGTCGGGAAGTCGCTCACAGCATTGAAGAGCCCAAAGCCAGCCCGGCGGCGCAGCCGCCATCCCTTACCGTAAATGCCGCTGTCACCGCCCTGCTCGGCTCCAACAAAACCACTGCTGCCCGAGCTATTGAACAACTGGCCGGCGGTAGCAATGCCAATCTCGCCAATGCCACCCTGAGCAGCGCCAATCCGGTGAGCAGCAGCATGCTGTCGGCCATGCGCCAACTGGATAGCAGCAACCTCAACGGACAGAGCGGAACCCCGCGTCTGGCGGCGGGTGGTGAAGCCACTGGCAGGGTCTGGTTACAAGCACTGGGCCACGGCGGCACACTGGATCGCAGTCATGGCCGAAGCACCTTGCAACACTCCACCAAAGGTTTGGTGCTGGGCGCGGATTGGGCGCTCGATGAGCAATGGCGTGTGGGCGTCATAGGCGGTAAATCGCAGACGCGTCTGGACGGCAGCCAATTGGACGGCGATCTGGAAAGTTGGCATCTGGGCGCTTACGCCCTGCGCCAAAGTGGTCCGCTGGCATTGCGTCTGGGCGCGACTCACAGCAACCATGATGGCAGCACCAAACGTCGGGTAGCTTTCAACGGTTTCAGCGATCGCCCAAAAGGCAGTTACGACGCCAGCACTCAACAAGCCTTTACAGAGATCGGTTACAACCTCGGCAGCGGCACTATCAGCGCCGAGCCCTTTGCCAATCTTGGCTTCCAGCGGTATCAGCGCGACAGCTATATAGAAAAAGGCGGTGCGGCGGCACTGCAGGTCCATGGGCAAACGCAGAACAACTTCAGCAGCACCTTCGGCCTGCGTCTTGCACAGCTCAATACGCTGGATAATGGCATGCAACTGACGCCGCGATTCAGCGCGGGCTGGAAACACACCTATGGTGATGTCGACAGCAAGACTCAACAGCGACTGGCTACCGGCGGAAAAAATTACATCGTCGAGGGCGCCGCTCTGGAGCGCGACAGCCTGATGCTTGATGCAGGGCTGGAACTGGCAGTTTCGACACGGCATACGTTGGGTGTCGGTTACAACGGCGAGATCGGCAATGACAATCGCAGTCATGGCGTAATGGGGCAGTGGCGGATGGCATTCTGATAAAGCCGCCCCACTCTCACTAACTTGATGCAGAACCTGTGGGAGCGAGCCTATGTGGCGAGGGGGCTTGCCCCCGTCGGGTCCCCCGCATTTTAAAGTTGAACCGCATTTAACGGGTTTACGACTGCTTCGCAGCCGAACGGGGGCGAGCCCCCTCGTCACAGGTCGCTCCCACATTTGGCAGGTTGAATATCGGGCGAAAAAAAAGGGGAGCACATGCCCCCCCGAGGTTTAAAGCGGTATATCGAGGCTGTTAACTCAGCCTTCGATCTCGATCAGAATCTCACCCGGGTTCACCCGGTCGCCCTTGGCCACGTGGATGGCGGTGACTTTGCCAGCGATGGCCGATTGGACTTCGGTCTCCATCTTCATCGCTTCGGTGATCAGCACGGCCTGGCCGGCCTTCACGGTGTCGCCTTCCTTGACCAGCACATCGACGATGTTGCCCGGCATGGTGGTGCTGACGTGGCCCGGTGCAGTGGCTTGCTTGCGCTTGCTGCTACCGCCGCTGACGAATTCGTTGAGTGGTTCGAACACCACTTCTTCCGGCATGCCGTCGATGGACAGGTAGAAGTGGCGTTTGCCTTCCGCCTTGACGCCGACACCGGTGATGTCGACGCGGTAGGTTTCGCCGTGAACATCGATGACGAACTCGGTCGGCACGCCTTCGCCGCCGGCCGACGCCACGCCGCCCACTTCCGGAATCGGCAACAGCACTTCTGGCGTGAGGGTGCCGGCTGCGCGTTCTTCAAGGAACTTGCGGCCGATGTCCGGGAACATGGCGTAGGTCAGCACGTCTTCTTCAGACTTGGCCACGGCACCGATTTCGGCACGCAGCTTGGTCATTTCCGGCTTGAGCAGATCGGCCGGACGCACGTCGATGACCTCTTCGCTGCCGATCGCCTGACGACGCAGTTTTTCATTCACGGTGCCCGGCGCTTTGCCGTAGCCGCCTTGCAGGTAGAGCTTCACTTCGTTGGTGATGGTCTTGTAGCGCTCGCCAGCCAGCACGTTGAAAAACGCCTGGGTGCCAACAATCTGCGAGGTCGGTGTCACCAGTGGCGGGAAGCCGAGGTCTTCGCGAACACGCGGGATTTCCGCCAGCACTTCGCTCATGCGGTTCAGGGCGCCCTGCTCTTTCAACTGGTTGGCCAGGTTGGAAATCATCCCGCCCGGTACCTGGTTGACTTGCACGCGGGTATCGACGGCGGTGAATTCGCTTTCGAACTGGTGGTACTTCTTGCGCACGGCGTAGAAGTACAAGCCGATTTCCTGCAACAGCTCCAGGTTCAGGCCGGTGTCGTACTCGCTGCCTTTAAGAGCAGCGACCATCGATTCGGTGCCTGGATGGCTGGTACCGGAAGCGAAGCTGGAGATCGCGGTGTCAATGTGATCGGCACCGTTTTCGATGGCCTTGAGTTGGCACATCGTGGCCATGCCGGCGGTGTCGTGCGAGTGAATGAACACAGGCAGCGATTGCTCGGATTTCAATGCCTTGACCAGTTCGCCAGTGGCGTACGGGGTCAACAGGCCGGCCATGTCTTTGATCGCCACGGAATCACATCCCATGGCTTCCATTTGCCTGGCTTGCGCCACGAACGCGTCAATGGTGTGCACTGGGCTAGTGGTGTAGGCGATGGTGCCCTGAGCGTGTTTGCCGGCAGCCTTCACCGCTTCGATGGCAACTCGCAGGTTACGCACGTCGTTCATCGCGTCGAAAATGCGGAACACGTCGATGCCGTTAACCGCAGCCTTGGCGACGAAGGCTTTGACCACGTCGTCGCTGTAGTGGCGGTAGCCCAGCAGGTTCTGGCCACGCAGGAGCATTTGCAGACGCGTGTTAGGCAATGCCGCGCGCAGTTGGCGCAGACGCTCCCACGGGTCTTCTTTCAGGAAGCGGACGCAGGCGTCGAAGGTCGCGCCGCCCCAGCATTCCAGCGACCAGTAGCCGACTTTGTCGAGCTTGTCGCAGATCGGCAGCATGTCTTCGGTGCGCATGCGGGTGGCGAGCAGCGATTGGTGGGCGTCGCGCAGGATTGTGTCGGTAACGTGGATTTTCTTGGACATTGGAATATTCCTCACAGGCCTGCGTGGGCGGCGATGGCGGCGGCGATGGCCAGGGCCAGCTCTTCGGGTTTGCGCTTGATCGAGTAGTTGGTCAGTTCAGGGTGGCTTTCAACGAAGCTGGTGTTGAACTGACCGCTACGGAATTCCGGGTTACGCAGGATTTCCTGGTAATACGCGGCGGTGGTCTTGACCCCTTGCAGACGCATGTCGTCCAGAGCTCGCAAGCCACGGTCCATCGCTTCTTCCCAAGTCAGCGCCCAGACCACCAGTTTCAGACACATGGAATCGTAGAACGGCGGAATGGTGTAGCCGGTATAGATCGCTGTGTCGGTGCGCACGCCGGGACCACCGGGCGCGTAGTAACGGGTGATCTTGCCGAAGCTCGGCAGGAAGTTGTTTTTCGGGTCTTCGGCGTTGATCCGGAACTGCAACGCGAAACCGCGGTGCTGGATGTCTTCCTGTTTCACCGAGAGCGGCAAACCGGACGCAATGCGAATCTGCTCGCGAACGATGTCGATGCCAGTGATTTCTTCGGTGATGGTGTGTTCCACCTGCACTCGCGTGTTCATCTCCATGAAGTACACCTCGCCCTCGGCGAGCAGGAACTCCACGGTGCCTGCGTTCTCGTAACCCACGGCCTTGGCCGCACGCACCGACAGGTCGCCGATGTAGGCGCGCTGTTCCGGGGTCAGTTGCGGGCTCGGAGCGATCTCGATCAGCTTCTGGTTGCGACGCTGGATCGAGCAATCACGCTCGAACAGGTGCACCACGTTGCCAAAGCTGTCGCCGAGAATCTGGGCTTCGATGTGTTTCGGATTGACGATGCATTTTTCCAGGAACACTTCTGCCGAACCGAAAGCCTTGGTGGCTTCGGAAATGACCCGTGGAAAGGCTTGTTCGAGTTCTTCGCGACTGTTGCAGCGACGAATGCCGCGACCGCCACCACCGGATGTGGCCTTGAGCATCACCGGGTAACCGATGCGGTCACCTTCGGTCAGGGCTTCTTCGATGCCCGACACGTTGCCTTCGGTGCCGGGAGTGACCGGTACGCCAGCCTTGATCATGCTGCGGCGCGCTTCGGTCTTGTCGCCCATACGGCGAATCACTTCAGCCGATGGACCAATGAATTTGATACCGCGCTCGGCGCAGATGTCTGCCAGCTCGGCATTTTCCGACAGGAAGCCGTAGCCGGGGTGCAACGCATCGCAACCGGTTTCCACCGCCAGGTTCACCAGCTTGCGCGGGTTCAGGTAACCGGCCAGTGGCTCGGCACCAATGCTGTGGGCCTCGTCCGCACGCTTCACATGCAAGGCATGGCGGTCGGCGTCGGAATAGATCGCGACCGAGCGAATGCCCATTTCGGCGCAGGCACGCACGATTCGTACGGCAATCTCACCACGGTTGGCGATCAGGATCTTTTTTATCACTTGGAGGTTCCCTTGAGCCGGTGGTACTCACGACCTGTCAAACCAGGTCGACGCGTGACCAAATGTTTCAATTCAGTCGCAGCTCCACACTAGCCTTCGCAAAGGATTAACAAAAATGAATAATAATTGGGTTACACATAAGCAAAGACTTATAGTTGAGGCATCAGCCTCCGCTCAGGGTCTCTAGAAAATGCGTAAGTCATTGATGCGTATGACGTTGCGTCAATTGCAGATCTTCAATGAGGTGTGCGACTTAAGGTCCTACAGCCGCGCTGCCGACGAAATGTCTCTCACACAACCTGCCGTGAGCCTACAGATCCGTCAACTCGAAGAGCTGATCGGCCAACCTTTATTCGATTACGTCGGCAAAAAACTCTACATGACCGAGGCGGCCGAAGCGCTGCAGCGCGCCAGCCGGGACATTTTCGGGCGCCTGGAAAACCTCGATATGCAGCTGTCGGACATGCAAGGCTCATTGCAGGGTCAGCTGAAACTGGCGGTGGAATCCAGCGCCAAGTATTTCGTGCCGCACCTGTTTGCCGCCTTCAAACGCCAGCATCCCGAAGTGAACCTGCACTTGACCGTGGTCAACCGTGGCCAGGTCATCCGGCGCCTGTCGGATAACCGTGATGACTTGGTGATCATGTCGATGGTCCCACAGGACATGGGGCTGGAATTCCTGCCGTTCCTCAACAATCCGATCGTCGCTGTAGCACCGCCGGATCATCCGCTGTGCCACATGGGGCCGTTGCGCTTGCAGGATCTGGAACCCTACACGCTGCTGTTGCGCGAACCTGGCTCCGGTACGCGACTCGCGTGCGAAGAGTACTTCAAAGAGAAGCGCGTGCATTTCACCCAGACCCAGGAGGTGGCCTCGGCCGAAGCTCAGCGTGAATGCGTATTGGCGGGTCTGGGCCTGGCGCTATTGACGCGCCATGCCCTGAACCTTGAATTGGCAACCGGCGGATTGATCGAGTTGCCAGTCGAAGAGCTGCCGCTGTACCGCAGTTGGTGCCTGGTGCAGGCCAAGGCCAAACGGCTATCGCCGGTGGCCCACGCATTCCTTGCGTTTATCCGCAGCGAGCGGATGCAGATCAGCGCGCTGGTTGAGCGTTTCGACGGGAAATTGCGGGAGCCGCCTGCCAGTAATTGAGTTCCAGATCGTCAGGAAATTCGCCAATTTCGGCCAGAAGCTGGCGGCGTTCGCTGCGATCTTCGATCGCGCGGCGAAATTCCATGCGGCGCTGGTCTTCTTGCTGACGACGGGTTTTGACGGCGCTGTTGCGTTCTTCGTAGGGCTGAGCCATTTCGAGTCTCCCAAGGCGAGTACGGGAGTTACAAGATAGGTGCGGGGGATGACGGTTTGGCGGCGGGAGGGTTACAGAGAGATGAAAATTGCCGTATTCGAGAACGCCATCGCGAGCAGGCTCGCTCCCACAGGTTCCATGGTGCACACACAATTCGTGCAACACCGATGATCAATGTGGGAGCGAGCCTGCTCGCGATTAAGGTCGGAACGACCTTACAGAAGAATCAATCGTCCAGCGCTTTCACCGATTTTGGCGACAGCCGCAAGCTGCGAAGGCTGCGTTTGACGCTCTTGAGGTGATTGACCAGGCTCGGACCGCGGGCCATGGCCACGCCCATCGCCAGCACATCGATCACCACCAGGTGCGCAATGCGCGACGTCAGCGGCGTATAGATTTCTGTGTCTTCGTGCACATCGATCGCCAGGTTGACAGTCGATAGCTCGGCCAACGGGGTCTGGCTCGGGCACAGGGTGATCAGCGAAGCGCCGCTTTCGCGCACCAGGTTGGCCGTGATCAACAGGTCCTTGGAACGCCCCGACTGGGAAATGCAGATCGCCACGTCGCTCGGCTTCAAGGTAACCGCCGACATCGCCTGCATGTGCGGGTCGGAATACGCCGCCGCGGTCAGCAGTAAACGGAAAAATTTGTGCTGGGCATCCGCCGCCACGGCGCCCGAAGCACCGAAGCCATAGAACTCGACACGCTGGGCCTGAGACATCAGCGACACCGCCCTCTGCAACTCCACCGGATCGAGTTTCTCGCGAACCTCCATCAGGGTGTGCAGGGTGGTGTCGAAGATCTTCAGGCTGTAGTCGGCGACCGAATCATCTTCATGGATCGCGAACTGCCCGAAACTCGCGCCGGCCGCCAGGCTCTGCGCCAGTTTCAACTTCAAATCCTGAAACCCGGAGCAACCGATGGCGCGGCAAAACCGCACGATGGTCGGCTCGCTGATGCCCACGCTGTGGGCCAGGTCGGCCATGGAACTGTGCATCACCGCCGCAGGGTCAAGCAGCACGTGGTCGGCGACCTTGAGCTCCGACTTGCGTAACAGGTGGCGTGACTGGGCGATGTGTTGCAGCAGATTCAAAGGGGCGGACTCTTTGTTATTGGCAGGTGCCGGGGATGTAGCACGCTTGTAGTTATACTACATGAATCGGCTTTTTGCCTGCTCAATGCGTAACTCAATGTCCCCATTTCATGCGACATACGCTCCATGTAGCCCTTTCGGCCTTTGTAGCAGCTGGCGAAGCCTGCAGCTACAAAGGGTTGGCGTCGCGACGTAAAAGCTCGGCCAGGTCGGCGGCCTCGACCGGACGGCTGACCCAATACCCCTGCACTTCATCGCAACGCTCGGTTTTCAGAAACTCCAGCTGCTCCGGCCGCTCAACACCTTCAGCCACCACTTTCAGTGACAGGCCGTGGGCCATGGCGATGATCGCCCGGGTGATCGCCGCATCCTCACTGCTCTCCCCCAGACCACGGATAAATGCCTGATCGATTTTCACGTAATCCACAGGAATCCGCTTCAGATAACTCAGCGAGGAATAGCCAGTGCCAAAATCGTCGATGGCCAGTTTCACCCCAAGGTCGCGCAACTGCTGGAAGGTCGCAATGATGTGCTCGACGCTGTCCAGCAACTGGCTTTCGGTGAGTTCCAGTTCCAGGTAATGCGGCGCCAGACCGGTTTCCTCCAGCACCTGGCGCACCAGGCTGACCAATTTTCCCTGACGCAGTTGATGCACCGACAGGTTGACCGACACTCGAATCGGCTCCAGGCCCTGACGCTGCCACTCACACGCTTGCCAGCAGGCCTGACGCAAAACGAACTCGCCGATAGCGCTGATCAGCCCGGTTTCCTCGGCCAGGCCGATGAAATCCCCCGGCGGTACCTGGCCCAGGGTCGGGTGATTCCAGCGTACCAACGCCTCGGCGGCATTCAGCCGGCCGGTGGGGAGGCAGAGTTTCGGTTGATAAAACACTTTCAACTGCTTTTCTTCGATGGCTTTGCGCAACTGGTTCTCGAGCTGCAAACGCTCGAGCGTGCTGGCTTGCAGGCTGTCTGTATAGAACTGGAAGTTGTTGCCGCCCAAGTGTTTGGCATGCTGCATGGCCATGTTCGACTGGCTGACCAGCGCGGTAATCTCCCGCGCGGTGTCCGGCAACAGGCTGATGCCCATTGACGCGCTCATCACCAATTCATGCCCCTCGACGGTGATCGGCAAACGCAGCTTGGCCGACAATCGGGTCGCTACGCGCGCCAGGCTCGACAGGTTGCCATAGGCATCGAACAGCACCGCAAATTCATCGCCGGACAAACGGGCAATGGTGTCCGCTTCCGGCAGCGCATTGACCAGGCGCCGGGACATTTTCTGCAACAGTTGATCGGCGATTTCGTGGCCGAGGCTATCGTTGAGCAGCTTGAAACGGTCCAAATTGATGTGCAGCAACGCCAAGCTACGCCGACCGCCCTGACGCACCCGCTGATGAGCCTCGCGCAGCCGTTCGCGGAACAACGAACGGTTGGCCAATCCTGTGAGTTCGTCGTAATGGGTGAGGTAGCGCATGCGCTCTTCGGATTCACGCCGCGCGGACAGATCGGCGAAGAAGCCGACAATATGACTCACATTTCCCCGCGCATCGCGCACGGCATTCAATTGCAGCCATTGCGGATACAACTCGCCATTCTTGCGTGTTTCGACCAATTCGCCTTGCCAGGTGCCGTGCAGTTCCAGCGCCTGATGAATCGCGGTGTAATGCCGGCGGGCATCGCGGCTGCAGGGCAAATCGACTACGTTACGCCCGAGCATGTCGTCGATGTCGTAGCCGGTCACTCGGCTGAAGGCCTGATTGACGGCAATCAGCGCGTAATTCGGGTCGAAAATCACAATGCCTTCGCTGGCCGCCTCGAACACTGTCGCCGCCAGTTGACGCTGTTCTTCCAGGCCCTTGCTGGCGCTGATATCGCGGCGGGTGCCGACCATGCGGATCACCCGGCCGTTCTCGGCGCGCTCCACCGCTCGACCACGGTCCTCGATCCAGATCCAATGGCCATCGCCATGCCTTACCCGATACTCGATCTGATAATCCTCGCTGCGACCCTTCAAATGCTCGACCAGCGCACGCCTGAGCGATGGCAAGTCGTCGGGGTGCAGCCTGGGCTTGAGGTGGCGGAGCATCGCTGTCACGAATTCCGGCTCCAGGCCAAACAGCTCCTGGAGTTGGGTGTGATGGACTTCGTCTGTCTGCAGGTTCCAGTCCCACAGCCCGAGTTCGCTCGCCTTCAACGCCAGCGCCAGCCGCGCTTCGCTCTTGCTCAAGGCCTGATTGGCGGCGTCCAGTTCCAGACTGCGTTGTGCGACCCGGTTTTCGAGATCGACCTGAGTTTCACGTAATTCGTCTTCAGCGCGGCGACGCTGGTCGATTTCCTTGGCCAGTTCGTGGTTGAGCTGATCGCTGCGACTTTGCGCCTGCTGCAAATGCTCGATCAGGGCCTGATTTTGAAAGCGTCGCAGCAGCCCTTGGTTAATCAGCCGATTGACCTGCCAGGCGACCACGCTCAACGAACCCAGCAAAATCAGGCCAAACCAGCCCCAGCCCTGTTCTTGCTCATCGCCGCCCCAGAACAGATAGCCGATGGCCGGCAATAGACAGGGCAAGGTAAAGGACAGAAAAGCCGGCAGGCTGACGGCATAAGCGACGCTGGCCGAGAGGGCCGCGGCGCCGATCAGGCCGAACACCCAGGCTTGCTGCATGAAATTGTCAGCGGGCACCAACGCGATGCCGGCACAAGCCAGGGTCAGGCCAGTCATGGCAGAGCCGAGCATGAACATGCGACGCCAGACCGGATGGGCCTGACGGTTGGGAATCGCCGAATCGAAGGCCGCGACCTGAATCACCCGCAACGCCACCAGCGACAATAACCAGATCAACCAGACGCTGACCACGAAGTAACGCTGTGGGCTCCAGAGCAGGCCGGCACATACCAGACCGTTGATCAGCATAAACAGCGTAGGCAACAGCGAGCCCTGATACAGCAGACGCGTGCGTTCGACCGCCATTTCCATGGCGTACTGTTTGCGGATAACCCGGGGCTCCACAGAGGGGCCCGACAGGTCGGAGCTGAGGGTCATAGGCAATGTTCTTGTTCTTATAGTGAGCATGCGAGCCCGAATTGTGGACGGAGCATACACAAGCAAATGCCCGGACCAAACAGCCCAAGGTCATAAAATAGACGAAAGTTTGAGCCGCCCACCCCGGTACAAAAGCGGCCAGACGAGCTCCGCCAATGCTTGCAGCCGGTGACCGACCGGTCGTCATCGGTGCTTCTTTCATCGGCTAATGCAAAGCTCGGTTTGCCCGGTGTGACGGCGCACCCTAGAATGCCCCGATGCGCGATGATCTCTCCCTTCTGCTGAACTCCCTCAACGATGCCCAACGTCAGGCCGTAGCTGCCTCCGTGGGTCGTCAGTTGGTCCTGGCCGGTGCTGGCTCCGGTAAAACCCGAGTGCTGGTGCACCGTATCGCCTGGTTGATCCAGGTCGAAAACGCCTCACCCCACTCCATTCTGTCGGTGACCTTCACCAACAAGGCCGCTGCCGAGATGCGTCATCGCATCGAGCAGCTGATGGGTATCAACCCGGCCGGCATGTGGGTCGGCACCTTCCACGGCCTGGCGCACCGCTTGCTGCGGGCGCACTGGCAGGAAGCCGGCCTGAGCCAGACCTTCCAGATTCTCGACAGTGACGACCAGCAACGGTTGGTCAAGCGGGTGATCCGCGAGCTGGGCCTGGACGAGCAACGCTGGCCGGTCCGACAGGCCCAGTGGTTCATCAACGGGCAGAAAGACGAAGGTCTGCGTCCGCAACATATTCAAGCCAGCGGCGATCTGTTCCTGGCGACCATGCGCAGCATTTATGAAGCCTATGAGGCCGCGTGCCTGCGCGCCGGCGTCATCGACTTCTCTGAACTGCTGCTGCGCGCCCTCGATCTGTGGCGCGATAACCCGGGACTGCTCGCCCATTATCAGAAGCGCTTCCGGCACATTCTGGTGGACGAGTTCCAGGACACCAACGCCGTGCAGTACGCCTGGTTGCGCCTGCTGGCCAAGGGTGGCGACAGCCTGATGGTGGTCGGCGACGACGATCAGTCGATCTATGGCTGGCGTGGCGCGAAAATCGAGAACATTTATCAGTATTCCGACGACTTCCCGGATGCCCAGATCATTCGTCTGGAGCAAAACTACCGCTCCACCGCCGGGATCCTCAAGGCCGCCAACGCCCTGATCGCCAACAACACCGGGCGCATGGGCAAAGAGTTGTGGACCGATGGCGGCGAAGGCGAAGCAATCAATCTGTACGCCGCCTTCAACGAGCATGACGAAGCACGCTACGTGGTTGAAACCATTGAAAGTGCGCTGAAAACCGGCTTGGCTCGTAGCGATATCGCGATTTTGTACCGCTCTAACGCTCAATCGCGCGTTTTGGAAGAAGCCTTGCTGCGTGAACGCATTCCGTACCGCATCTATGGCGGTCAGCGCTTCTTCGAGCGGGCAGAAATCAAGAACGCCATGGCGTACCTGCGTTTGCTGGAAGGCCGTGGCAACGATGCGGCCCTGGAGCGGGTGATCAACGTTCCGGCCCGTGGCATCGGCGAAAAAACCGTCGAAGCGATCCGCGATCATGCGCGCCACAGCCATGTGTCAATGTGGGAAGCCATGCGTCAGCTGGTGGCCAACAAAGGCCTGACTGGCCGTGCTGCCGGCGCCCTGGGGGCGTTTATGGAGCTCATTGACGATCTCGCCGCCAAGTGCCTGGAAATGCCGCTGCATTTGATGACCCAAACCGTGATCGAGCAATCGGGGCTGATTGCCTACCATCAGGCGGAAAAAGGCGAGAAAGGCCAGGCCCGGGTAGAAAACCTTGAGGAACTGGTCAGCGCCGCGCGCAACTTCGAAAACCCGGAAGAGGATGAAGAGCAGTCGCCCCTGTCAGCGTTCCTCGGTCACGCCTCGCTGGAGGCCGGAGACACCCAGGCCGACGAACACGAAGACAGCATTCAGTTGATGACCCTGCACAGTGCCAAGGGCCTGGAATTCCCTTACGTGTTCCTGGTGGGCATGGAAGAAGGCCTGTTTCCGCACAAGATGAGCCTGGAAGAACCCGGCCGTCTTGAAGAGGAACGCCGCCTGGCCTACGTCGGAATCACCCGGGCGATGCAAAATCTGGTACTGACTTATGCTGAAACCCGACGCCTGTACGGCAGCGAGACCTACAACAAGGTGTCGCGTTTCGTACGTGAAGTGCCGAAAGGCCTGATCCAGGAAGTGCGGCTGTCCAACAGCGTCAGCCGTCCGTTCGGCGGTGGCCAGCAGCAGAGTTCCAGCAGCCTGTTCGGCGGCAGCGAGATCCCGGACACCGGGTTCAGCCTCGGCCAGACGGTGCGGCATTCGGTGTTCGGCGATGGCGTGATCCTGAATTTCGAAGGCGCCGGCGCTCAGGCGCGGGTGCAGGTGAACTTCAGCGAAGGCAGCAAGTGGTTAATGCTGGGTTACGCCAAGCTGGAAGCGGTATAAACACAACCGAGAGCTTTTTGTGGGAGCGGGCTTGCTCGCGAAGAACGATGACGCGGTGCCTCTGATACACCGAGGTGCTGCCTTCGCGAGCAAGCCCGCTCCCACATGTTGATGCCCTGACTCCTACAGAACTTATCCACTCGTCCTACAGACCAAAGTTAACAGGCCTTATTGCGCTGGCTGAAGCTGAACACAACCTGTCAGGCAAAAGCCCGAAACACTCTGCCGCTAGCCAGTAACACTTCAGCTGTGCAACATGGCGCGCGTGCCTTCCACAAATGGGAATTCCCTTTATGAAACGTTTTCTTAGCATCGCCATGGCGTTGTGCATTGGCCTGACGATGAGCCTCGACGCCAATGCTGCCAAGCGCTTTGGTGGCGGCAAGAGCTCCGGCGCTGCGCCGACTCACCAGACCAGCCAAATGGCTCCTTCTTCTGCTGCAGGCGGCGCTGCTGCCACTGCTGCCACTGCGGGCGCGGCCGGTGCTGCTGGCGCCGCTACCAAGGCCAGCGGTGCTTCGCGCTGGCTCGGCCCTCTGGCCGGTATCGCTGCCGGTGGCCTGCTGGCCTCCATGTTCATGGGCGACGGCTTCCAGGGCATGCAGATCTTCGACATCCTGATCATGGCGGTCATCGCCTTCCTGGTCTTCCGCTTCATCGCCGCCCGTCGTCGCAAGCAGCAGGAGCACATGGCTCCAGCCGGCGCGCCGATGCAGCGTGAAGTGTTCGAACAGAAACCATCAGCCATGGGTTCGATCTTCGGTGGCTCGGCTGCACCTGCTGCCGCTCGTCCGGTGATCAACGCGCCAGCCTGGTTCAATGAAAACAACTTCATTGAAGCGGCCCGCAACCACTTCCAGTCCCTGCAGCAGCATTGGGACGCCAACGAAATGGACAAGATCGCCGAGTTCGTGACTCCGCAACTGCTGGAGTTCCTCAAGCGCGAACGTGCTGACCTGGGCGACGGCTTCCAGTCGACCTACATCGATAACCTCCAGGTACAACTGGACGGCGTTGATGACCGTGCGGACAAGACCATCGCCACCCTGACCTTCAGCGGCGTGTCGAAGTCCTCGCGTTTCGACCAGGGCGAAGTGTTCAGCGAAAGCTGGAACATGGAACGTCCACAGGGCGAAAACCAGCCTTGGCTGGTGGCCGGTATCCGCCAGAACGGCTGATCACTTCCCGCGTTTCACCTGTTGTAATAAAACCCCGGCCTCGGCCGGGGTTTTCTATTTCGCGGTTGCATCTATAGCGAGCTACTGTATAAACCGCCCCAACTAAACCGCGCCATCAAGCAAGAGGATCCCGGACGTGGAAGAAATCATCGAACAACTGCGTGAAGCCAACGAACCGGTACCGGTCCCCTTGGAATTGCCTGACGAAGATCAGATTGTGGAAATCGAAGAGCAACTGTTCATCGACATCCCGTTCGTCTTCAGAGAATTTTTGCTGACCGTCAGCGACGTGGTCTACGGCAGCCTGGAGCCGGTGACCGTCACCGACCCGCAGTCCCACACCTACCTGCCAGACGTTGCTGCCAACGCCTGGGATGCAGGCGTGGATCGCAGCATGATTCCGATCTGCCAGGACGGTGACAATTACTACCTGGTCGAAGAAGACGGCACCGTGGTGCTGTGGCTGGCCGAAGAAGAGCTGATCGCCGAAGAAACCTGGGAATCGGTATGGCACTGGGCGCGGGACGTCTGGCTGGAAAGCTGATCCACCCTGATGCACCGCGTGGTCAATGCCCGGACGAGTCCTTGTGATTGTCCAGCGTTTCCAGCAAGGCCACCTGCATCCGCGTATGCACGCGAATGAACCAACGCCAGAGCAGCGCCGCCACCGCGGCCGCGACTATGACGATCAGCACCAGCAACTTGTTGGTCGGCAGAATACTGGCCGACAAGGCTGCCAGCAGCAGGAAAATCACCAACAGCGAGAGGATCGGGATCACTTCGGCGATCACCCGACGCACTCGCTGTGTGTGGCGGCCGGCCATTTCCGGCTTCACGCCCATCTCTGCCAGCAACATCGACAGCGCCTTGAGCTTGCGATAGGCGGCGATCAGGAACGGCAGTGACAACAGTAACGCCCCGCCCCAGATCAGCGCTTTCTGCCAGCTCGGGTCGCTGATCCAGTCTTGCAGGTAAACGGACATGCGCTCGGCAAAGAACGCGCCCGAGAAAAAGATCGCAATCACCAACGCCAGATTCACCCCTACCTGCAACAGAATCCGCCGAATCATCGACGCCAACAGTGCGCCCTCACCCTGAGGCTGAATGCTGCGCAGCCATTCGCCATACATCCCCAGCACACGGCTCAGGCGCTGTGGCATCACTGCAGCAAGCTTGATCGACAGCGGATCAGCCGCGCGAATCAGATACGGCGTCAATAGCGTGGTTATCACCGAGACGGCCACCGCCACCGGGTAGAGAAAGTTGCTGGTGACCTGCAGCGTCATGCCCAACGCCGCGATGATGAAAGAGAATTCGCCAATCTGTGAAAGCCCCATCCCCACGCGCAGTGAGGTGCGTCCGTCATTGCCGGCGATAAAGGCACCGAGGCCGCAGGACAACATCTTGCCCAGCACCACTGCCACGGTGATCACCGCGATCGGCCTGGCGTATTGCAGCAGGATCATCGGGTCGAGCATCAGGCCTATGGCGACGAAGAAAATGGCACTGAACAAGTCGCGAACCGGCTCGATCAACTGCTCGATCTTCAGCAGTTGCCGCGATTCGGCCATGATCGCGCCGATCAGGAACGCGCCGAGGACCATGCTGTATTCAAGTTTGACCACCAGCAGACAGAAGCCGAAACAAAGGCCCAGCACGGTGATCAGCAGCATCTCATTGCTTTCGAATTTCGCCACGTAGGCCAGCAGTCGCGGCACCAGCAGAATGCCTATAACCAGTGCGACAATCATGAACAGTGAAAGCTTGCCGACCGTGGAAAACACTTCGCCGGAACTGACGGTGCCGCTGACCGCGATGCTCGACAGCAACGCGATGATGCCGATACCGAGGATGTCTTCGACAATCAACACGCCGAAGATCAGCTGGGCAAAACGCTCGTTCTTCATCTTCAGATCATTGAGCGCCTTGACGATGATGGTGGTCGAGGAAATCGCCAGGATCGCGCCAAGGAACAGCGAGTCCATGGTATTCCAGTCGAACCAGCGGCCGATTTCATAGCCGATCCAGATCATCAGGACGATTTCCAGGAAGGCCGCGATGAACGCCGTGGCGCCAACCTTGAACAGCTTGCGCAGGCTGAATTCCAGGCCCAGGCAGAACATCAGGAAAATCACCCCGAGCTCGGCAAGGGTTTTGATGGTTGCTTCGTCGTGGATCAGGCTGAACGGTGGCGTATGCGGGCCGATGATGAAGCCGGCGACGATATAGCCAAGTACCACCGGCTGTTTGAAACGATGAAAGAGCACGGTCACCACACCCGCGATCAACATGATCACTGCCAAATCCTGAATGAAGCTGATGGCATGCATGGCGTGTGGCTCCTTGGGGTGGGCTTTTGAAGGGTAACATCGCGACTTCCGGCGGAAAGAGGGTGCAATATATGGAAACAGATAGATTCCGGCGTGACGGCGGCCCCCCGCCCGGCGTCCCGATAACTGTTGGTTTGAAAAACCAAGCGCCCGCAGAGGTGTAACCCCGAATCCTGCCTTGAACCCGTGAGTACGTTATGGAACCCGGAAACGCCCAGCTGTCGATGACGGTATTGATGACCCCCGACATGGCCAATTTCTCTGGCAATGTCCACGGCGGCACCCTGCTCAAATACCTCGATGAAGTGGCCTACGCCTGCGCCAGCCGCTATGCCGGCCGCTATGTGGTAACCCTGTCGGTGGATCAGGTGATCTTCCGCGAGCCGATTCACGTCGGTGAACTGGTGACCTTTCTGGCCTCGGTCAACTACACCGGCAACACCTCGATGGAGGTGGGCATCAAGGTCGTGACCGAGAACATCCGCGAGCGCTCGGTGCGCCACACCAACAGCTGCTTCTTCACCATGGTCGCGGTGGATGACCAGCGCAAACCGGCCGCAGTCCCGCCGCTGCAGCCGCAGAACAGTGAAGACAAGCGTCGGTACATGCAGGCCCAGCAGCGTCGGCAGATTCGTCAGGAACTGGAAAAGCGTTATCAGGACATCAAGGGCGACGCCTGAATTCAGTCAGTTTGACGGTGTTCATTAGATCGTCTTCGCGAGCAAGCCCGCTCCCACAATGGATCTTCAGTGCACACAGATTTCGTGTACGACAGAGAACCAGTGTGGGAGCGGGCTTGCTCGCGAATGGAGTCGACGCGAAGGTCAGAGGCTGATCGCTGTTGCCTCAAACCGCACCCGCGGATGGGCGATCCGGTCCTGCGCCCGCACCAGTTCCAGCTCATAGCTGGCGCAGGCCTGGGTTTCCAGCATCACTTCATGCACTGCCGCCGCGGTGAATTCGAAGGCGCTCACCAGATTGTCACCCTGCAGCACACGCGCCAGGAACAGCCCGGCGGTCAGATCGCCAACGCCCACCGGCTGACGCGGAAACGCCAACAGCGGCCGACGCAGGTGCCAGCTGCCTTCAGCGGTCACCAGCAACATCTCGAAGCCCTCCGCCGGTTTGCCGGGATAGTCCAGGTGCTTGACCAGCACCGCCTTCGGACCACGAGCCAACAGCGCCCGCGCCATGGCCAGGCAATCGAACAATGACTGCGCCTTGCGCCCCGAGAAGCTGTTCAGCTCCAACTGGTTCGGGCACATGAAGTCGGCCATTGCCGCCGCCTCTTCCAGCAGAAAATCGCTGACCTCGGCTGGAACGGTACAGCCCTTCTCCGGATGGCCCATCACCGGGTCGCAGAGGTATAGCGCTTTGGGATTGATCGATTTGATTCGTTCCACGCCCGCGAGAATCGCCCGGCCCTGGGCCGCGCTACCGAGGTAGCCGGACAACACAGCATCGCAATTGCCCAGCTCACCGATCGCCGCGATGCCTTCCACCAGTTCCGGAATCTGATGCGGGGCCAGTACTTCACCGGCCCACTGGCCATATTGCGTGTGATTGGAGAACTGCACGGTATTGAGCGGCCACACGTTCACCCCGACCCGCTGCATCGGGAAAACCGCGGCGCTGTTGCCTGCGTGGCCGAACACCACGTGGGACTGGATGGCGAGCACATGGGGCGTACGTTTCATGCGGTGAGTTTTCCGTCAAACGATTGAAATTCGAGCCGCGCAGTATGCGACTAAACGCAGCCTGTACGACAGACCGGCGACGCAGTTAAGCTGGCACTATCTTGTTGGAGCACCCTGTTGATGCTGACCCTCGGAAATATCTTCGTGCTGATGCTGCTCGCCACCGGTGGCGCGTGGTTGTGGCACAACCACGGCTTGCGCGAACGCGCGCTGGAGCGGGTCATACAGCATTGCGCCAAGCTGCGGATCGAGCTGCTGGACGGCAACGTAGCCTTGAAGAAGATCGCTTTCATTAAAGACGCCAATGGCCGTCGGCGCCTGGCCCGTGTGTATAACTTCGAATTCACCGTGACCGGCGAAACCCGCCACACCGGCACCATCACCCAATTCGGCGCCCATAGCGCGCAGATCGAGCTCGCGCCTTACCCGATGCCGTTCGATGACACACCGCCGGTGGTCGACATCACGAAGCCCAGAGCTGAGGTGATTGAACTGAGTCAGTGGCGGCAAGAACACACGAAGTGGCGTCCTTGAAGGTAGTTGTTGTCGGTTAAATCCATTCGCGAGCAAGCCCGCTCCCACATTTGATCTGTTGTGCTGCACAACTTGTATGCACACCACAGCCCCCCTGTGAGAGCGGGCTTGCTCGCGAAGAGGCCTTCACAGACTGTGCAAAAAAATCAGCTAGTTCGCTTGAACCCTGCATCCCGCCAGACCTTCCTGCAGCACTTCAACAACCTGCGCCTCACTGAAAATCAGCTCGATACGCGAATCCCGACGCCATTCGCTGGGCTGCCAATCCAGTAACGAGTTATCCAGCGCATTCGCCGACACCCAACCCTCGACACTGTGGATAACCAACTTCGCCCGCCGCCATTCAAGGCGCTCAAGCCACTTCCCGATCAATACGGCATCGAATATCTGACTCGGATGCCACCGCCATCCAACGCTCCAGCCACCCTCCTGTGCCTGACTCAAGCAAATCGGCAACGTGGGGTCAGTCCAGATGGCCGGCATCTGCGCCAATCCCTTGGGCACGACAAAGTTATCCACACCCGCGACAGCCTGAGCCCCGAGCCCCGGTAACTCGCTCAACGGCAAGACGGCTTGCTGCGTCCAGTACAAAGGACGCATCGGCAACTGTGTGGCGATTCGCTGGCGATCACTGTCGTCGAGGCCTTCTGCCTTGTTCAGCAACAGCAACCCGGCACTGCTTAAGGCTTGCTGTTGCGCCTCAGGCAGCGCTTTTCCGGCCGCGAGCGCCTGGGCGTCCAACACCAGCACGCACGGCTGCACCGCCAGGACACCTTGCCACGGCGCCTCACTCAATTGCCTGAGTAACTGCGCCGGATGTCCCAGGCCTGAGGGTTCGATGAACAGTCGATCCGGTCGTGCCTTGCGCAGCAACCGCCCGAGACCGATCTGAAACGGTGCACCATTGACGCAACACAAACAGCCTCCGGCCACTTCCCCCAGTGCGATACCATCGGCGTCCTGGGTCAACAGCGCGGCATCCAGACCGATCTGGCCGAACTCGTTGATCAACACTGCCCAGCGCTCACCCACGGGCCGTTGCGCCAGCAGGTGCTTGATCAGGCTGGTCTTGCCGGCACCCAGCGGGCCGGCAATGACGTGGGTGGGAATGTTCTGCAACATGGTCGAGGTTTTCTGAGGAGGTAAAGAATGCGGTTGATGGGATGGTCGTTGCTTCTGGCGCTCACATCGGGCGAAGCGCTGGCTCAGGCCTGCGTGGTGCACAGCACGGCTGAGCGGCTCGACGTGAAAGTTTGCCAGCAAAACCGCAGCATCCCGGAAAAACTGTTCGCCGACGGATTCTGCCAGCCGAATCTGCCCGGGCAGAAAGTCGAGGTGCAGTACGTCGACCAATGCCCTACCGGCGCGTTCGGGGTGTGCAGCAATGCTCAAGTCGCCAATATGCCTTACCGGCAGGATATTCACTATTACGGCGTGGCCACCGATGCGGTGTATTTGAAGCCGTTTTGCGAAGCCCAGAGCCAGGGAACCTGGCTCAAACCTTGAACCGCTAACTCAGCCAGTCCAGGGTCAGAATCAAACGACGCTCGCCCGGCGCCGGCTGCGGCGAGCGGTGGATCAAACCGAAGCCTTCGTTGCCGTGCCACTTCTCCCCTTTAAGCAACGCCACTTCGCCGCTGGTGATTTGTTGAATCAGCGAACCGTCCTGTGGTTCCGCCTCAGGTTTGCCTAATTGCCGGCGATCCATCGCCCCTTCTTTCAGCCATTGGCTGCCAATACCTGCGTAGGTGGTGATCAACCGCACCGGCACATGATCGACGTGGAAACGCGGGCACATGGCTTTGTCCAGAACCCGCAGACGCAGGCCGATACGCTGGGCGCCCAACAGGCAGGCGAAGGCGCTGACCAGCCAGGAAACATCGGCGATAAAGCCTTCGTAGCCTTCAAGGTCGCTGAAGCCTGAGGCTAAACCGTGGAGATTGGGTTCGGCGTCATCGCCGGGCATTTCCAGGGACAGCGCCTCGGCCAACGGCTCGTTCAGGGACAACAACAAACGACCGAAATCGGCAATGTGCGCCGGGAGTTGGCGCTGCCAGAGGGCCAGGTTCACGCCGTCGTCCAGAATTCCGGTCAGCGCTTTTGGCGTATCACCTTGAACCTGGCGAATGACCGGTCGCAGCTTCAGACTGGGCGCCAACATCATGCAGCCGCCTCTTCGTGCCAAGGACCAAACGGATCAGGCAGTAACTGCCAGCCCTCGACACCCAAGGCCATCTCAGCATCCGTAAGCAGGCAGTTATCGAGTTCGACGGTGAGTTGCGCGAAATCGATGTTCTGGCCGATAAACACCAGCTCCTGACGGCAATCACCGGTGGCGGCCGTCCAGTTTTCCATGATCCCGGCAGTGCTTTCTTCATCTTGCGGCCACTGGTTTTTCGGCACGAAACGCCACCAGCGTCCGGCAAAACCGTGACGCATCAAGCCGCCGGCCTGGGACCAGCTGCCAGCATCCCTGTGTTTGCTGGCCAACCAGAAAAAGCCTTTGGAACGCAGCAATTTGCCGTTCACCCACGGACGGTCGATGAAGCTGAAGAAGCGCTGTGGATGAAACGGTCGCCGCGCCCGATAAGCCGTGGAGGCGATACCATATTCCTCGGTTTCCGGCACGTGTTCACCGCGCAATTCCTGCAACCATCCCGGCGCCTGAGCGGCTTTTTCGAAGTCGAAGCGCCCGGTGTTGAGGATTTTCTTGAGCGGCACTTCGCCCATGACCATCGGAATGATTTCGGCCTGGGAATTTAGCCGCTCGAGGATCGCGATCAACTCCTGGCGCTCGCTACTGCTGATCAAATCGATCTTGCTGATCAGGATCACGTCGGCGAATTCGATCTGCTCGATCAACAGGTCGGTGATCGAGCGTTCATCCTCCTCTCCCAGGGTTTCGCCACGGGAAGCGAGGCTTTCGGCGGCCTGATAGTCGAGTAGGAAGTTCATGCCGTCGACCACGGTGACCATGGTGTCGAGCCGTGCAATGTCGGCCAGACTCTGCCCTTCTTCATCGCGAAACGTGAAGGTTTCCGCCACGGGTAGCGGCTCGGAAATCCCTGTGGACTCGATCAGCAGGTAATCGAAACGACCGTCCTTGGCGAGTTTGCTGACTTCTTCGAGCAGGTCTTCGCGCAAGGTGCAGCAGATGCAGCCGTTACTCATTTCCACGAGTTTTTCTTCGGCACGGTTCAAGCTCACATCGCGTTGAACTTCACTGCCATCAATGTTGATCTCACTCATGTCGTTGACGATTACCGCGACCCGCAAATTATCGCGATTACGTAGTACGTAATTAAGAAGTGTACTTTTTCCGGCGCCGAGAAAGCCCGACAGGACGGTCACGGGGAGACGATTGGGCATCAGGTATTCCTCATCAGGATGTGGCCGGTCAAATCGCACGTTGATGGCGTTCGCGCAGCTCTTCACGTTCTTTGGCTTCAATACACAGAGTGGCGGTGGGTCGCAGCAGCAGGCGCTTAAGGCCGATCGGCTCACCGGTTTCGCGACACCAGCCGTATTCGCCACGAGCCAGGTGTTCGAGGGCTTCGTCGATCTTGTCCAGCAGCTTCTTTTCCCGCTCCAGCAGGCGCAGTTGCCACTGGCGCTGTTCTTCGGCGCTGCCGATATCGGCGGGATCGCTGTGGGGTTCCTGCTCGCGCAACACGTCGAACTCGCCGGCAATGCGCTCCTGCAGCTCGCTGCGCTGAGCCAGTAGCAGGTCGCGAAAGAAGCCTTGCTGGGCATCGTTCATGTAATCGGCGGCGGGTTGAGCGAGCAGTTCTTGTTCAGTCATGGCGGTGGATCATCAGAGCGGGAGTATTTTTATGTTATAGTATAACAATACAAATAAGCCACTCCCCTCTTGCTCGCTGCGACAAAGGGCACGATGCTTTAACCCGTCCGCCCCTTTGAGAAATGCCATGGGAAACGCCCTGAGATTCTCGCTGTTGAGCCTTTCGTTGCTGATCGCGGTCGATGCCAGGGGACAAGTCCCAAGCCTGGCCAACTGCACTCGCAGCGCCAATCTGCTGGCCTGCGTGGATGCCGACGGCAATGCCTACAGCGTTAACACCGTCGGCAACACGATCTATTTGCGCGGCTTCGAAATGGCCGGCAAACGCCAATGGGCGCAAACCAATAGCCGCTACGGGCAATTGACGTTCTTCACGGGCATCGCGTCCGATGGCGAAGCCTGGGTCGGCTACAACCGCCGGGTTGGCTGGACAACCATCAATCGGTTTTCCAGTTCCGGCGGCAGCAGCGGCAAGTTCACGTGTAGCCGGATGACCGGCTGCTAGGCCTGCATCTTTTTCTGTTCCTGTTGCCAGGCGATGTAGCTGTTCATCGGTGGGTTCTTCTGAAAATAGCGCTGCAACCCTTCGAACAAACCATCGGCCACGGCTTGCTGATGGCGGGCAGTCACCAGTCGCTGACTGTCGCGGGCGTTGGAGATGAAGCCGGTTTCCACCAGAATCGACGGCACATCCGGCGACTTCAACACGGCGAATCCCGCTTGTTCCACGCGCTTCTGATGCAGCGTGGTGATGCCCGCGAGGCTGCCGAGCACCGTACTGCCCAACTGCAAACTGGCGGCGATGGTGGCGTTCATCGACATGTCGAGAATCACCCCGGCGAGCATCGGATCCTTGTCCTTGAGATTGAGCAGGCTGGTGGCGCCTAGCAGGTCTGCACCGTTCTCCCGTTGCGCCATGAAGCGCGCCGTGGCCGAGGTCGCGCCGCCTTCGGACAAACAGTACACCGACGCACCTGAAGCGGTGAGACGCGGTGCCGCGTCCGCATGGACTGAGATGAACATGTCGGCCTTGTGCTTGCGGGCAATCTCCACGCGCTTGCGCAGCGGGACGAAGAAGTCGTCATTGCGCACCAGTTTCACGTCGAAGCCCTTCTCACGTTTCAGCCGTTTGGCCAGCAGCTGGGCGATCGACAGCACCACATCTTTTTCCCGCTCACCTTTGGCACCGACCGCGCCCGGATCTTTGCCGCCGTGACCAGGGTCGACCACCACGATGATGTCGCGCTTGGGGTGAGCCTTGTCGGTGACGGGTTCAGGTTTTTCCATCGGCGCCGCTGCGATCTGTGGCGGCGCATCGGTCTTCAGATCGAGTACCAATCGGTGCCCCTGCCCGTCCTGTGGCGGCAGCAGAAAACTGTTGAGCTGCACCGGGCCGCTGAGGTCAAGGACGACTCGCGTATCGCCCTGACCGAAATGTCCGGAGCGAATTGCGCGAATCACCGTATTGTTGAGTGCCAACTGACTGAAGTCGCCACTGAGATTGGCGCCACTCAGATCGATGATCAGCCGTTCCGGAGCGCTCAGAGAAAACGTCTTGTATTGCACCGGCCCGCTCAGATCGAAGACCAGTCGTAGCTTGTCATCGGAGCGCCATAGTCGTGCATTGCGAATTTGCGTGGCCGACGCACTAAAGGGAAATGCGAAGGCCACGCTGGCCAGAATCAGGTTGAGCAAGTGACGTCTGTGCATGGTGAAAGCCCGCTCACGAAAAAGGCATCGTCGATTTGATTGTTATAATATAACATGCCAAATCAACTCCCACGATGGACCTGCTCATGAATGCGCTGACTCTGCCGGATATCGCCGCGCAGGCCTCACGCCAAGCCCTGCCACTCGATTGGGTGGGCATGTGCGGCATTGCTCTTCCTGTTTTACTCGATGGCCAGCGACTGAGTGCAAAGGTCGACACTGGCGTTAGCCTTGACGATGGAGAGGCGCGCGGCATCCATATGTCGCGGCTGTATCTGGCGTTGGAAATGCTTGAGCAGGAACACCTTTCACCCACGTTGTTGCGGCGAGTCTTGCAGAGTTTTCTCAATACTCATGAGGGACTTTCCCACAGCGCTTACCTAAAAATTCACACCGAACTATTGCTCAAAAGACCCGCGCTCATCAGTCCGCTAGCCGGTTGGAAAACTTATCCGGTGAGCATCGAAGCCAGTTTGAAAAACGCGATGTTCCACGTGGAACTAAAAATTGACGTTCCTTATTCCTCAACCTGTCCGTGCTCAGCGGCACTTTCTCGGCAGTTAATTCAGCAGCAATTCGTTGATGATTTTGCCAACAAGTCACTGCAACACGCCGACGTTCTGGCTTGGCTCGGCTCCACGAAAGGCATCGTCGCCACGCCCCATAGCCAACGCAGCAATGCGCAATTGCAGTTGCGTCTGAACGACTACCTGGATGACCTGCCGCTGATCGCCGCGATCAACGATGCGGAAGCCGCCCTCGGCACCGCCGTGCAAACCGCCGTGAAACGCGCCGACGAACAAGCCTTCGCCCTCGCCAACGGCCAGAACTTGATGTTCTGCGAAGACGCCGCCCGACGCTTGAATCTGGCCCTGAAACGCACCCCGGGCATCAACGCCTTTCACGTGCGAGTCGTTCACGCAGAAAGTCTTCACGCCCACGATGCTGTCGCCGAAAGTCGCTGGAATTGGGAGGCCGCATGATCCAATGCCAAGCCTTGCGCTGGGGCGCTCCCGGTCAACCACTCACTCCGCCGGTGGACTTCCAGTTACCCAAAGGAAGTCTGACCGCCATCATCGGTGCCAACGGTTCGGGTAAAAGCAGCCTGCTAAAAGTCATCGCCGGTCTGCAAAAGCCACTGACAGGAAAAGTGATCATTGATGTTCCACGCAAAGGCGGCCTTTCATTCCTGGCTCAGCAACAACACCTGGACCGGCAATTCCCCATCAGTCTGCAAGAGTTGGTGGCCGCAGGTTTCTGGGGCAGCAAACAAACTCCGGAAATTCGCAGCCAGCGACTCAAGTCTGCGCTGGAAGACTGGTGTCTGACCGGCCTGGAACACCGCCCATTGATGGCCCTTTCCGGGGGCGAATTACAGCGTGCCCTGCTCGCCCGGTTGAGTCTCGCCGAAGCCCCCTTGCTGCTGCTCGACGAACCTCACGCCGCGCTCGACGAACTCGGCCAGGCGCTGCTCTGGAAACACATCCACGCCTGGCATGCCGAAGGCCGAACCCTGGTCGTGGTGTGTCACGACCTCGCCGCCGTACGCCAACACATCCCACAAGCCCTATTGATCAAAAGTAGCGGCTGCGTCCTCGGCCCCAGTACCGATCTGATTCGCCAACAACCCCAGACGCAGGTGGCTTGATGATCGCTTCCGCTCAGCTTTGGCAACCGTTCCACGAATTCGTGTTCATGCGCCGGGCGTTGCTTAGTGGTCTCGTTCTGGCGTGCAGCACCGCTCCGCTTGGGGTGTTTTTGATCCTGCGGCGCATGAGCCTGATCGGTGACGCGGTGGCTCACGGCATCTTGCCGGGCGCCGCATTGGGCTTCTGGTTTGCCGGGTTGAGTCTGCCCGCGTTGACCATAGGTGGTCTCGGCGCCGGCCTGAGCATGGCCGGACTGGCCGCCTGGATCACCCGCCGCACCGGCCTGCGGGAAGACGCGAGCCTGGCTGCGATCTACCCGATATCGCTGGCCAGTGGCGTGCTGATCCTCGGTATCGCCGGCAAACGGCTGGACCTGTTGCACCTGTTATTTGGCTCGGCGCTCGCGGTCGACGGGCCGACGTTGACCGGCATGATTTGGGTCTCGGGCTTCAGCCTGCTCGCCATGCTCCTCATCTACAAACCCCTGTTGCTGGACACCCTCGACCCGCTCTTTCTGCAAACCGTCAGCCGCCTCGGGCCATTGGCTCATGGGGTATTTCTGACGCTGGTGGTGCTGAACCTGGTGATCGGTTTCCAGGCCATCGGCGCCCTGATGGTGGTCGGTTTGATGATGTTGCCGGCGGCGGCTTCTCGCTTCTGGAGTCGTCGCTTGCCGGTACTGATCGCCATCGCCGCACTGCTCGGCTGCCTCTCGGTCTGGTTCGGCTTGTTGCTGTCGCTTTATTACTCACTGCCCAGCGGCCCGGCGATCGTGCTGGTGGCTGGCGGCTTGTATTTGCTGTCCGTGGTGTTCGGTCCGGTGCACGGTTTGTTGCGCCGCCCGCCTTTGCTCACATCCCAATGAGGTGTTGCCCGATGCGCGCTTTACTCGTGCTGTTCAGTTTGATGCTGTCGATGTCGTTGTCTGCCGCGGAAAAACTCCAGGTAGTCACCAGCTTCAGCATCCTCGCCGACATGACCCATCAGGTCGGCGGCGACCATATTCAGATCACCAACATGGTCGGGCCGGACGCCGATGCGCATACCTACGAGCCGACTCCGGACGATGCCAAGGCATTGCTCAAGGCCAGATTGATCATCAAAAACGGACTAGGTTTCGAGCCATGGCTGGACCGTCTGGTGACCAGCACCGAGACCAAAGCCGCAGTCATCAGCGCCAGCCATGGGGTCATTCCACGCTCGCTGGATGAAGACGGCGAAACCATTCCCGACCCACATGCCTGGCACAACCTGGCGAACACCGAGTTGTACATCAGCAACATCACCAAAGCCCTGATCGCCGCCGACCCTGCCAACAGAACCGACTACGAACACAACAGCCAGGCCTATCTGAAAAAGATCTACGCCTTGCTCGCCGAGGCCAAAGCCAAGCTCGGTTCGCTGCCGCCGGGTAATCGCAAAATCGTGACCTCCCATGACGCCTTCGGCTATCTCGGTCAGGCTTACGGCATCGACTTCATGGCGCCACAAGGTCTGTCCACCGAGCGCGAACCGTCGGCCACCGAAGTCGCTGCGCTGATCACGCAGATCCGTCAGGCCAAGGTCAAAGCGGTGTTTATCGAAAACATCAAGGACGCGCGCCTGCTCAAGCAAATCGCCGATGAAAGCGGCGCGCACATCGGTGGCACGCTGTACTCCGATGCCCTCGCGGCGAGCGGCCCGGCCAGCACGTTCGCCGGGTTGTTCGAATACAACCTCAACACCTTGTATGAGGCGTTGAGCAAGCCATGATCCGCAAGAATCCTTCAGGTGATCTGCCGTCGATTGCGGAGTCGGCGTATGTGGATAAAACCGCCATCATCTGCGGCAAAGTGGTGATTGGCGAGAACGTGTTCGTCGGTCCGTACGCGGTGATTCGCGCCGATGAAGTGGATGACTCAGGCGAGATGGAGCCAATCACCATCGGCGCCAATTCGTACATTCAGGACGGCGTGGTGATTCACTCCAAGTCCGGCGCGGCGGTGACAATCGGCGAATTCAGCTCCATCGCCCACCGCTCCATCGTGCATGGCCCCTGCACCGTCGGTAACCGAGTGTTCATCGGGTTCAACAGCGTGCTGTTCAACTGCGAAGTGGGCGACGGTTGCGTGGTGCGGCACAACTCGGTGGTCGACGGTCGTGACTTGCCTGAAGACTTCTACGTGCCCTCCACCACGCGCATCGGCCCCAACACTGACTTGTCGCAGTTCCCACCAGTTAGCGTCAGCGCTTCGGAGTTTTCCGAAGACGTGGCGCGCACCAACGTCGATCTGGTGCGGGGCTACAAAGCCCTGCAAAACGAGTTCTGACCATGAGCAGCGTGCTGATTCGCAATGCCCGGCTGGTCAATGAAGGTCGTGAGTTCGACGGTGATTTGCTGGTAAGCCACGGTCGCATCGTCAAGATCGCCAGCAGCATCGAAGGTGAAACGGCCACCGTGGAAATCGATGCCAACGGCCAATGGCTACTGCCGGGCATGATCGATGACCAAGTGCATTTCCGCGATCCAGGAGCGCCAGACAAGGGCAGCTTCCATACCGAGTCTCGAGCGGCGGTGGCCGGCGGCATCACCAGCTTCATGGACATGCCCAACACCTCCCCGGCCACCCTGACTCTCGCCTCGCTGGCCGACAAGAAGCGTCGAGCGGCGACAAGTTCAGTGGCCAATTACGGTTTTCATTTCGGCGTGAGCAATGACAATCTCGACACGGTTGCCGCGCTCAATCCTTGCGAGGTGGCCGGGGTCAAAGTGTTCATGGGCGCCTCCACCGGCAACATGCTGGTGGACGATCCACGGATTCTCGAGCGACTCTTCGCCGAGGTGCCGACCATTTTGTTGGCTCACTGCGAACACACGCCGAGCATTGAGGCCAATGCCGCGAACCTGCGAGAGCTGTTCGGCGAGCACCTTCCGCCAGCCGCTCACCCGCTGATCCGCAACGCCGAAGCGTGCTTTCGTTCCTCCTCTATGGCCGTTGATCTGGCCAAACGACACGGCACCCGGTTGCACGTTTTGCATCTGACTACCGCGCGCGAACTGGCGCTGTTCGAAGACAGACTGCCGGCACAGAAACACATCACTGCCGAGGTTTGTCTGCACCACTTGCTGTTCGACGATCGCGACTACCCGAGCCTCGGCAACCTGATCAAGTGCAACCCGGCGATCAAGACCCAGGCCGACCGCGATGCGTTGCGCAAAGCATTGTTGAGCAATCGACTGGATGTGATCGGCAGTGATCACGCGCCTCATACCTGGGCCGAAAAACAGCGCCCCTACAGCCAGGCGCCGTCCGGTTTGCCGTTGGTGCAACACGCCCTGCCCGCGCTGCTGGAACTGGTGGCCGATGAAGTTTTGCCGATCACCACCCTTGTGGCCAAAACCAGTCACCGGGTCGCCGATCTGTTTGCCATTCCTGACCGCGGCTACCTGCGCGAAGGCTACTGGGCCGACCTGGTGTTGATCAAACCCGAGCCCGATGGCCTTGCCGTTTCCCGGCAGCCGATCCTTTCGCAATGCGGCTGGACGCCCTTCACCCACCATCGTTTTCGCCACAGCGTCACCACCACGGTCGTGTCGGGGCAAATTGCCTGGCACGACCAACGTCTAAATGACAGCTGCCAGGGTTTAGCCCTACGGTTTATGCGCTAGCGCTCGTTGTCGAAAATATTCGAGAACACCGATCATGATCCATATCACCCTGCCCGATGGTTCATTGCGTGAGTACGATCAGCCGCTGACTGTGTATGAAGTCGCCGCAAGTATCAGTCTCGGGTTGGCCAACGCGGCGGTGGCCGGTCGAGTCGACGGCGTGTTGGTCGACTGTGGTTTCCTGATCGAGGGCGATGCCCGGGTCAGTATCGTCACGCCCCAGGAACCCGATGGCCTGGAGATCCTTCGGCGTTCCTGCGCGCTGATGCTGGCCATGGCCGTCAAGCAGCTCCATCCGCGTGCACAGTTGCGAGCCGGATCGTCGCTGGGTGATGGTTTCTTTTATGAGTTTGCTTTCCAGCGCTCTTTAACTCTGGCCGAGCTGCCAGTTATCGAAGCGCGCATGCGTGCACTGGCGGCGACCAACCATTCGATCCGCCGGGAAACAGCTCCCCGGGCGACGCCAGTCGAACGGTTAACGCTGTATCGCTTGGGGGATTTTGAAAGTTTTGCCGCAGGCCCGCATGTTCCCACCACCAAGGTGTTGCAGGCCTTCGCCCTGGATCATATTGGCGGCACCTCTGAGCAACGGATCTACGGCACATGCTGGTCCAGCCAACAGCAGCTGGACACTTGGCGAGCGCCGCCGCAGGTGATGGTCATGAACATCGATGAACGTCATAGCGCTTATGCGCACTCAGTAACCGAGACGCTGCGCCGCCGCGGACTGCGGGCCAACTCGGACCTGCGTAACGAGAAAATCAGCCACAAGATTCGCCAGCACAGCCAGAAAGTGCCATATCTGTTGGTAGTGGGAGAGAAGGAAAAGGAAGGCGGATTTGTCAGCATGCGCAGCGGCAGCGGAGAGAACTTCGGGGAGAAAGGGATTGAGGCGGTGTGTGAATTGTTGAATTTGCCGAAGACTGGAGGTGCCTGAGCGAATGCCTTCGCGAGCAGGCTCGCTCCCACAGGGATCGCGTATGACCTTGTGGGAGCGAGCCTGCTCGCGATGCTTTTAGGCCCTTGGCTTCACTGTGCCGCAATCCTGTCCCAGCCACACAGCGCGAGTATCGAGGCTACCCTTCTGCTGAATGCCGGTGGCGTTGAAGGTGCCGTTAACCTTGGTGGTGAACTCACGATCGCTGAGGAATGTGGCGACACCCGCACCTTGCGCTTTCGGACAGCTGAAACGGAATTTCCACTGGTTGCCGGTACGCTCGGTGATTTCCTGCTTGCAGCCCGATTGTGGGTCCGTCAGTGGAATGTTGTCGGTCTTCACCTGCTCAGGCGTCAGGCACGCCCGAATCCCTTTGCCGCCCATGGTGATACCCTGCTTCTCCAGCTGCGCGCGCTGTTCAGGGGTCATCTGACTCTGTATCTGGCCGAGAATCAGTTGCAGATCGGGCAGGTTCTGGTCATCGACCTTCATGTTGCTTGAAGTCATTTCCCACAAACCCGGTTGCAACATCTGCGCCTGAGCAGCCACAGGAAGTGCCAAACCAAACGCAATGACCAAACCCAGCAGACGAACGTTCATCGAGTAACTCCTGATCATTAGTGGCCGTTAGACGTCAGTCACGGGCTTCGGTTCATGGGCCAATTAAATAGCGACATTCTGCCCGGAACATGGTCTGTTAAGCATTGAATTCTTCAGGAGCAAGGCTGCCCCATGGATTATTTTGGACCGCATGTTTTCGGTTATCTGATCGCTCTGCTGCACACGCTGGGCTCGATTGCCGCCATCCATGCCGTATTGACCGTTCGGACCGCTCAAGGCTCGATCGCCTGGGCTCTGTCACTGCTGTTCATTCCCTACCTCACGCTTATCCCTTATCTGGTCTTCGGCCGCAGCACCTTCGATGGCTATATCAAGGCCCGGCGGCAAGCCAACGAGGAAATGCGCAAGGCAATCTCCGAGTTGAACTGGCGTCCCTGGGTAGAAGAGGCACTGGCTGCTCGTGCCTCCAGCGCCTACGCGTCCTTGAGGGCCATGCCGAAACTGGGACGCATGCCGTGCCTGGCAAATAACGAAGTGCGCTTGCTGATCGATGGCCAAGCCACCTTCGATGCGATTTTCGACGCCATCAGCAACGCCCGGCAAGCGGTGTTGATCCAGTTCTTCATCATCCACGATGACCGCCTCGGCCAACGCCTGCACGCCTTGCTGACGAAGAAAGCTGCCGAAGGCGTGGCGATTTACCTGCTCTACGACCGTATCGGCAGCCACTCCCTGCCCCATGGTTATGTGCAACCGTTGCGCGATGCCGGTATCGAGGTCAAAGTCTTCGCCACCCGCAGTGGCTGGCTCAACCGCTTTCAGGTCAACTTCCGCAACCACCGCAAGATCGTCGTGGTCGACGGGATTGTCGGTTTTGTCGGCGGGCTCAACGTCGGCGACGAATACATGGGCGAGAAACCACCCCTGGCACCCTGGCGCGACACCCACGTTAAAGTGCGCGGGCCGGTGGTGGCCTGCATGCAGGAATCCTTCGCCGAAGACTGGTTCTGGGCGGCCCGTTCGCTGCCGCCACTGATCCTGCCGGAGGTTTATCCGGATGATGGCGTGCTCTGCCAATTGCTAGCCACCGGCCCGGCGGATTCCTACGAAACCTGTTCGCTGTTCTTCGTCGAAGCCATCCATGCGGCGGCAGAGCGGGTGTGGATCACCACCCCTTACTTCATCCCCGACGAAGCGGTGTTCGCCGCGTTGCGATTGGCAGTGTTGCGTGGTGTGGATGTACGAATTTTGTTGCCGTCGCGGGCGGATCACCGGGTCGTCTACGCCGCTTCCAGCCTTTACGCCTTCGAAGCGGTACGTGCCGGTGTGCGCTTGTTCCGTTACCAGCCGGGGTTCATGCATCAGAAAGTGGTGCTGATCGACAGCGAAATCAGCGCCATTGGCAGCGCCAACCTGGACAACCGTTCGTTCCGGCTGAATTTCGAAGTGATGTTGCTGACGGTCGACAGTGCGTTTGCTGCCGAAGTGGAACAGATGCTCAACGATGACTTCGCCCAGGCTCACGAAATCGCCAAAGAAGAAAGCCGGGAGACCCACCGCCTGCAACAGATCGGCATGCGGATCGCCCGGCTTATTTCACCAATTCTTTAAGGGTTGTAAATGTCATCGCGGGTCCAGGGCAGTTCATGGCTGCCATCGGGATGGGCTTTCACCGCGAGGATTTGATGCAGGTTGATCCAGCCTCTGGCGAAGGCATAGGCGCACCCCGCCAGGTACAACCGCCAGATCCGTAAAGCCTGATCCGGCACCAGTTTGCCGGCAGCTTCCAGATTGTCTTCCAGGCGTTCGCTCCAGTGGTCCAGGGTTCGCGCGTAATGCAGGCGCAGACTTTCGACATCGACGATCTCCAGCCCCGCGTCGCTGATCTCGGCCGATATCATCGACAGATGCGGCAGCTCGCCGTTGGGGAACACATACTTCTCAATGAATTCACCAGCGCCGCGCCCAACCGGCCGGCCGTCGGTGTGCTTGGCGGTGATCCCGTGGTTCATCACCAGCCCGCCCTCTTTCACCGCACCGAACAGGATTTTGCAGTACTCGGCCAGATTGGCGTGGCCGACGTGTTCGAACATGCCGACACTGACCACCTTGTCGAAGCGCCCGTCCTGAGGCAGATCGCGGTAGTCGAGCAGTTGCAATTCGATCTGATCTTCCAGGCCTTCGGCTTTCACCCGTTCACGGGCCAGCGCCAATTGCTCTTTACTCAGCGTGATCCCGAATACCTTCGCACCGAACTCACGAGCCGCATACCGCGCCAACCCGCCCCAGCCGCAACCGACATCCAGCAGATATTCGCCTGGCTGCAACCGCAGCTTGCGGCACAGATGGCGAAACTTGGCTTGTTGGGCTTGCTCGAGGGTTTCACTGCCGGTCTCGAAGTAGGCGCAGGAATACGCCATGTCGCTGTCGAGCCACAGTTGGTAGAACGCGTTGGAAAGGTCGTAGTGGTAGGAGATGGCTTTGGCGTCGGTTTCCTTGTCATGAGCCGCGCGCACCGGTTGCGCATCTTCGTCTTCGTTGAGCAGCGCCTGACTCCATTCATCGCAGACACGAATCACATCGCTGATGGAGCCTTCCAGCTCCAGCTTGCCTTCGACAAACGCCGCCCCCAACGCGTCCAGGCTGGGATGGGTGAACTGGGTGACCATGTGGGGGTCCTTGACCACAATGGTGACGCTGGGCGTCGGCCCCAGATTGAACTCATGGCCGTCCCAGAGTCGCAAGCGAAGCGGCAATTGCAAATTCTGTAAGGCCGGTGGAAGTTGCGCGAGCATGAAAAGTCCCCCTTGTTTCAGACGTCAAATCTGAGGGTAGACCATCCTTGAAAAATAGCAGGCTATCGAATTAATAGCCTTTTTCTATTCCCGGTGTTGCCTGCAACACTGAAACCATCCAACGGGCGATCGTTGAAAATGATCGCCTTACCCTAGATGACTACAAATCCGGCACACAGTTCTGAAAAGTTGTAGACGCTCACACCTCATCCTTAAGCTTGAGTAGGGGTTCCTGAAAGCGTAGCAAACGCCCGGCATTCCCGAGCACTAATAACGTGCTCAAGTTATGCAACAGCGCGGCAATCATCGCCCCTGCCGCGCCGAGCCAGCCGAATGCGGCGAACGCGACTATGGCCAGGGTCCAGCCCAACCCGATGATCACGTTGACCTGCAAGGTCTGCCGACATTGGCGACTCAAGCGTACACAGGTTCCGAGTCGGCGCAGGTCGCTGCCGATAAGGACGATATCGGCCGAGGCCAGCGCGATGTCCGCACCGCCTGCGCCCATCGCCACGCCGACCACACCGGCCTTGAGCGCCAGGGAATCGTTGATGCCGTCTCCCACCACCATCGGCCGAAATCCGCTGCCGATTTCTTTCAGCACACGATTGAGTTTGTCCTCGGGCAAGGCTTGGGCTTCGACATCGCTGATGCCCACATCCCGGGCCAGCGTGTGCGCAACGCTCTGCCGGTCCCCAGTGAGCAACAGCTGACGACCCAAGCCCAGTTCACGCAACTCGCTCAGGGCAAACCGCGCCTCGGGTTTGACGCTGTCGGCGAGCAACAACCAGGCGAGAAATTCACCGTTGAGTGCCAGCCCGGCAATCGGGCCGTCGTGGTCGGGCACAGCTGAAGTGTCGATACCCAATTGCGCGAACAGCTCCGGACGACCGAGGGCCGCTTCGCCCTGCTCGGTCATCGCCACTACACCCAGCCCCTGACGCTCGTGAATATCAGAGAGCAGCAGAAAGTGTTCCTGAGTGACCAACCCGGCCAAGGCGCGGCTGACCGGATGACTGCTGGCGGAACCGAGGCTGGCGGCGAGCTTCAGTACGTGACTGCGATCCTCCAGCGGACTGTCGATGGATTGCAGGCGCAAGGTGCCGAACGTCAGCGTCCCGGTTTTGTCGACCACCAACGACGTCAGGTCAGCCAACTCTTCAAGGAACGCCGAACTGCGAATCAGAATCCCGTGTCGAGCCGCCACCGCCACCCCGGCAATGGCCGTGGCCGGGGCCGACAACACCAGCGCGCAAGGGCAAGCCGCTACCAATACTGCGAGCATTGCTTGCGCATCATTGGTAACGAACCAGGTCACGGCGGCCAGCAGCAACACCAACACCATGTAGCTGCCGGCATAGCGTTCGAGCAATCGCGTGATTGGCGGCTTGGAACGTTCCGCGCTTTGCATCAACGCGATGACTTTGCCCAGGGTCGATTCGTTACCGGTGCGGGTCACTTCAATGCGCAGCAGGCCATCAAGATTGATCGCCCCTCCGAACACCGGCATGCCCACGCCGGCTTCTATCGGCACCGACTCACCGGTAATCGAGGCGGTGTCGAGGCTTGCCTGACCGGACAACACCCGGCCATCCGCCGGCACTCGATCACCGGCACGCACCTCCACGAGGTCACCGGCCTTGAGTGTTCCGTTGTCGACTTCAACGACGGACCCGTCAGCCTGAATCTTGCGCGCATGGCTGCGAGTCAGTTTGCCGAGGGCATGAATCGCTTCCTGGGAACCGATTACGCTGCGCTCTTCCAGCACGTGACCGAAGATCATGATGATCGGTAGCAGAGCCGCAGTGAGTAGATCGCCTGTGGCCCAGGCGCCGAGCATGGCCAGGGCGATCAGTTGATCGGTGATCCCGTGCAGGCTCGGATAACGCAAGCTGTACCACGCCGAGCGCATGACCGGCACGGCCACCAGCAAGGAGGCAAAACCCAGCAGCAATTGGCTGACACCGGTCTGGTCCGGCGACAACCAGCGCCAGACCAGGCCCAGCACAAGCAACCCAAGCGCAAGCATGGCCAGGGTCAACTGGCGCGCGGCGCTACGTTGTTCAGCCGAGGACAACATGCTCGGCGCGGCGGCGGGTTGGGCAGTCATTGCGCAGCTCCCTGAATGATCAGGCGGGAATCGTCTTTCGGATCAACCGTGGTCACCGAGCCGGCCTGCCCGAGAATTTTCGGCATCCGTTCACGGTAAATACGCAGCAGCATTTGCGGGTCAGTGCCCTGCTGTTGCGCCTTGGCCAAACTCAGCACCGTGGCGGTGTCGGCAGAGGCTTTGGCCAGGCGTTCGCTGGCTTGGGCGTGAGCCACTTGCAGCGTGCGGTCGGCTTGTTCGTTGGCGGACTGAGTCAGCTTCTCGGCTTCAGTGCGCGCGTTGGCCACAGCTTTGTCGGCCTGTTGGCTGGCGGTTAATACTGCGTTGAACGCGTTCACCGCCGGGCCGGGCAGACTCGATTGCACATCGACCCGCGCCACTTCAATGCCCAACCCCTGCCCAGTCGCCGTCAGTTCGGCCAAGCGCTGATTGATGCCCCGCACCAGATCGCCGCGTAGACGTTCGCGGCGCTCAGCGGCCTGATTGTCGGCACCGATCAGTTCCGGTCGAGCCACCAGAATGGTGTCCAGATCTCGTGCGGCGGTGAGCGCCACGGCACTGCGCGTCACCAGCCGATCCAGCGCTGGCAGCACATGCTCACCCTGAAGAACGAAGGCATACGGTTCGGTGACTTTATAGAACACCCGCACATCCAGCTGCACGACGCCTGCATCACCGGTCAGCAGATAACCGGAGCCGGCGAGCGCATCGCTGATGGGCGTGGCGAAACTCGCGACTCGATCCGCCTGCAACGCGGCATCCGTGCGCAGCAGATTTTCCACCCGGCGCTCGATCACCCGATCCGCCGCAGGCAACAAGATTACCTGCTCAAACGGACGCGGCCATGCCAACAACAAACCGGCATTTTGAATACGATCCAGTGCGCCGAAGTGCAGCACCACGGCACGATTTTGCGGGTCGATTTGCCGCACATTGGAGAAGGCCCACGCCAACGCAGCCAGCACGGTCACGGCGTAAAGCGCCAAAAAAGCCAAGCGTCCGGCCTGAATCCAGGGGCTGCTCAACTCATGTGTTCCACGTGGAACTAAACTCATGGCTGCGACCCGGACTTGTTATCGAGCGTCGGTGGACCGTCAACCAACACCCGAAACGGTGCGGCATCAGTACGCAAAATCAGTTTGGTGCCCGGCGTGACGATGGTGCCCAAGGTGTCGAGAGAGCGCAGCAAGTTGTAGAGTTGCGGCGAACCGGCGTAGGCACGGCCGTAAATCTGCGCGGCTTCGACGCGGGATTGGGCTTCAATGTCCGCAGCTTTCACCGTCGCATCGGCTTGCACAATTCGCGCATCACGCTCGGCCGCAGAGCGAATTTGCGCGGCTTCGCGCTTGCCGATGGCGGTGCGTTCAGTGGCGATGGTTTCACGCTCGGCGCGCATACGATCGACAGTCGCGGTGAGCGTCACCGACGGCAGGGTTAAACGCTCGATGCCGACTTGCAGCACTCGCACACCATAGGTGGTGAGCAACTGCTGATCGATCTGCTGACGCAGCTGCGCTTCAAAATCGGCGATGCGCACTTGGTTGGCATCGGTGTTCACCAGGTTGGCCAGATCGAAACTGCTGGCGGTGGTTTCCAGCGCCGAGCCGACAAAGGTGCGAATCTGCCGCGCCGCTTCGTCCGGCTGGTTCTGTACGGCGCGCATAAAGCGTTGCACGTTGTCTGGATCACCCTGCACCTGCCAGGCCACGTAGGCTTGCACGATGATGCGCAGGCCATCGCGCGTACCCACATCCTGCAAACCGCTGGAGGTCGTACGCAGCCGCAGGTCCACCGGGATCGCCGCCTCGAACGGTGCCGGCCAACGCCAGCCAAGACCCGGTTCCAGCAACACCCGCGATGGATTGCCAAAGCGCGTGATGACAGTGGCTTCTCCCGAACGCACTTGCACCAGGCTCGCCGCTGCAATGGCAAACGCCACCAGCAACGCCGCCCAACCCATTCGCCGCCACGGGAAAGGGCCAGCTTCGTGTGGATCGCCGTGGTGATTATGGTGATGACCGTGGTGATGTCCGCCATGGCCGTGATCGTGGCCGGCGTGGTCATCGTGATCGCGATTGTGTGTAGGCGTCGGCTGGCTCAATGGACGGCTCCTGGCTGAACGGTATTACGCGACGACGCAGGATCAGCCGGCAGCGTGAATGTACGTAGATCGATGGTCGGCGCATTGCTACTGCCGCCCAGACGATGATCGAGAACCAGCAGCTTGGCGTTGGCCAAACCTTGGGTCAGTTGACTGAGGTATTGCTCCAACACAAAGGCCTGGCCGGCGCTGGAAAAAGCCTTTCGCTCGGCGGCAAATTTCAGGTCGGCGGCCTGGGCGGTGGAGTTGATTTCATGAGCACTGGCCGTGGCTTGATCGTAAGCGATGCTGGCTTGCAACTGTGCCTGGTTGGTCGCCTCCGCCGCGGCCCCGCGCTCACGGGAAATCAATGCCTGAGCACCAATCTGCGCCGCTTGCACGCCGTGATAAGCGTTGGCCGCCCCCGCTGGCGGGTGGATGGCCTCAACTACCGTGGCAAGAATTTCCACGCCGCTGTCGAGTTTTTGCAGGTCAGCCTGCACGGCGCGACCGATTTCTTCGGCGAGCCCTACTCTGTCCTCGCCGAGCAAACCATCCAGGGTTCTCGAAGCGAAATCGTGAACCAGAATCCGACTGGCGGTACTGCGGATCAACGTTGGCACGTCAGCGCTGTTGTACGTTGCGGCCAGCGCCGCCTGATCACTCAGGCCGATGCGATAGACGAAGCGCACATCCATATTGACGATCTGAAAGCTCTGTTTGTCGGCGCGGCTGCTGGCAATGACTTGGGATTTGTCGTTCACATGGCTGGCGTCCCACAAGCGATTGGCAATCGCTGGTGCCGGGCCTTCGGCTGGTTCGGCCTCGACCGGTGCTGACGTTTCGCCCACGCTGGTGGCCAATTCGTGGACCACACCGTTTTCGACGCTCAGCACGCGGCCCAGCGGCCACGGCAAACCGGCGTGTAAACCAGGACCGAAAACTTCCACCGGTTTGCCGAAACGCTCATAGATACCGCGCCCTTGCAGCGCAATTTCGTGAATGCCGGTGAGCGACCAACCGACGATAGCCACCACCGCCAGCACCGGCAAAAACGCCCGACGCATGTAGGTGAAGGCCCAGATTTGCCGCAGATCGATACCGAAGCGGTTGTGCAGTTCGTGCTGCAATGCGAGCAGAGGTTGCGGCGGCCAGCGCAGCATGTCGGCGACGAAGCTTCGTGCCAGCAAGGCCGGTTCCAGCTGTTCACGACGGGGACTGAACAGCGACAACACGGCCCGCAGCAGCAACTCGACGGCGACCAGCCCCGGCAGCAAGCCGATCAGCACCACTAGACGCACCGGCCAGACCGATGTTTCGCTGCCGAACAACAAACACAGGGCGCTGAGCACCAGGCCAATAATCGCCACCCGCGTCAGCTGCGCCAACGGCCCCGCTTCGGGCCACTGGGCGACGTTTTCCTGCGCCAGTTGCCGCTCCAGCACCAGCAAACCGAAAGCCAGCAGCAACGACAGCGCGGCGCCGACACTGGCCGACAACCCCAGCGCAGCGGGCGGCAAGGTCAGATTCCAGACTTGCTCGATGCTGTACAACGTCAACAACGCCCAGCCGCCAAGCCAAAGCGTCGGTGCACCGATCTGCCCCAGCAAGCGCAACCAACGCTGACTGATCCGGTCCAGCAACCGCTCGTACCAGCCTTCACCGGCAACGACTTCCTCAGCGACAACCACCGGCACTAACACAGCCGGATTCATCGCTCTTGCGCGCCATTGCGTCACCCACCATGCCGATTGCAGGCCGGCGACCAGCACCAGCAAACTGGCGCTCTGATTGACCAGCAGCGCCGCCCACAACGACTGCGGCGTAAACAGACCGACAAAAAACGCCAGCACCAGCCCTGCTGCAGCCAAAGCACCCAAACCGATTGCGACCTGCCGCAATCGACGTCCTTGAACGACCGCCTGCTGAAAGCGCGGCAGTGCTGCTATTTGTGCCCCATCGCCATCGAGATCGACTTGCATACCACCCCAGCCATCGCTCACATCACAATTCGTTACGATATAACGAAAGTGGTGAAATATTCGTCGTAAATCGCTCTATCTAAAAGCGCTGACCCTGTCGCCAAGCTGAAGCCTTGACCGAAATGGCTCGAAACGCACATATTACGTTCGTAATTTTTATCGAAGGCTACTTTTATCGATCCTGCACCCTTTCATCAGGAGTACCACTATGAGCACCTATGACGTCGTGATTCTGGGCGCAGGCCCCGGCGGTTATAACGCAGCGATCCGCGCCGGCCAGCTGGGTCTGAAAGCGGCGTGCGTGGAAGGCCGCGCCACCCTGGGAGGGACCTGCCTGAATGTCGGCTGCATGCCGTCCAAAGCCCTGCTGCATGCCTCCGAACTCTACGACGCGGCCATGGGGGCGGAATTCGCCAACTTGGGGATTGAGGTCAAACCCGTCCTCAACCTTGCTCAAATGATGAAACAGAAAGATGAAAGCGTTACCGGGCTGACCAAAGGCATCGAGTTTCTGTTTCGCAAAAACAAAGTCGACTGGATCAAGGGCTGGGGCCACTTCGACGGGCCGGGCAAAGTCACGGTGACCGACAGCCAGGGCGTCAAGACCGAGCTGAGCGCCAAGGACATCGTTATCGCCACCGGCTCCGAACCCACTCCCCTGCCCGGTGTGGACATCGATAACAAACGCATCCTCGACTCCACGGGCGCGCTGTCGCTGGGCGAAGTGCCCAAGCACCTGGTGGTGATCGGTGCCGGGGTGATCGGTCTGGAGCTGGGCTCGGTATGGCGGCGCCTGGGCGCTCAGGTGACGGTGGTCGAATTTCTCGACCGGATCTGCCCCGGTGTAGATGGCGAAGCGGGCAAGACCCTTCAGCGCTCATTGAGCAAGCAAGGCATCAGCTTCAAGTTGAGTTCGAAAGTCACCAGCGCCACGACGTCGGCGAGCGGTGTTCAGCTCAGCATCGAACCGGCCACGGGTGGCACCGCCGAGTTGCTTGAAGCCGATTATGTGTTGGTGGCCATTGGTCGACGCCCTTATACCCAAGGCCTGGGGTTGGAAAACGTCGGTCTCGCCACGGACAAACGCGGCATGCTCGCCAATAAGGGCCACCGCACCGAGGCTGCTGGCGTCTGGGTGATCGGTGATGTCACGTCGGGGCCGATGCTCGCCCACAAGGCCGAAGACGAAGCCATGGCCTGCATCGAGCAGATCGTCGGCAAGGCCGGCGAGGTCAATTACGACTTGATCCCCAGCGTGATCTACACCAAACCGGAGTTGGCCAGCGTCGGCAAGACCGAAGAACAGCTGAAGGCCGAAGGTCGTGCCTATAAGGTCGGCAAATTCCCCTTCACCGCCAACAGCCGAGCGAAGATCAACCATGAAACCGAAGGCTTCGCCAAAGTATTGGCCGATGAGCGCACCGACGAAGTCCTCGGCGTGCACCTTGTGGGCCCCAGCGTCAGTGAAATGATTGGCGAATATTGCGTGGCCATGGAATTCAGCGCCTCGGCCGAAGACATCGCCCTGACCTGTCATCCACACCCGACCCGCTCCGAAGCCTTGCGCCAGGCGGCAATGGATGTGGAGGGCATGGCGACGCAGATGTAGAAAGATCAAAAGATCGCAGCCTGCGGCAGCTCCTACGCAGGCTGCGATCTTTCACTTTTCAGCTGGGCAAATGCTCCAACGGCAGTGCCCCCGGCGTCTTCACCGTGTGAATCGCAAAGTTACTGCGGATGTCGCTCACACCCGGCAATTTCAGCAGTCGCCCGGTGAGAAAACGGTCATAGGCGCGTAAATCCGGCACCACCACTTGCAGCAGAAAATCTGATTCCCCTGACACCAGGAACGCCGAAATCACCTCAGGCAATGCCGTCACGGCCAAGCGAAAGGCTTCGGCCTGTTCATCGTTGTGTCGTTCGACCTTGACCCCGACAAACACTGTCAGCCCAAGGCCCACTTCATCTCGATCCAGATTGGCCTGATAGCCGCGAATCACTCCCGCTTCTTCCAGCATCCGTACCCGACGCAAACAGGGCGAGGCGGACAAACCGATTTCGTCAGCCAATTGCACGTTGCTCAGGCGACCGTCCCGTTGCAGCGCCGCGAGAATCTTGCGGTCGTAAGCGTCCAGTTTCATGGTTTGGCAGATCCCGATGGTTCGATCATCACAAAATGGCAGGTTATGCCAAATATCGAAGCTTTAGAAGCTGACTACGCAACCACCTGCCCTGCTCTTAAGCCATAGACTGATCCCACCAAATCGACAACGAATGGGGTGCAACATGGCAGGACTCTGGCTGTTTTTCATGGCACTGGCGGTGGTGTACCTGTTGCCCGGCCCGGACATGATTCTGCTGTTGCAGACCGGCGCGCGTCAGGGCAAAGGCGCGGCGTTGGCCACGGCGTTGGGGCTGGGCATAGCGCGTGGTTGTCATGTGGCCTTGGCCGCGTTGGGTTTGGCGGCGCTGTTCAAGACGGCGCCCTGGACTTTTGATGTGGTACGCCTGGTTGGGGCCGCGTACCTGCTGTGGATCGGCATTCAGTGCCTGCGCGCCACGATGCTGCCGAGCTTGAACGGTACAGACGCAACGACCGAAAAACCGCATTGGCGCGAGGCGATCCAACGCGGCTTGCTGACTAACCTGCTCAACCCCAAGGCGCTGCTGTTCTGCTCGGTGCTGTTGCCGCAGTTCATCGAACCTCACGCCGGGCCAGTGCTCGCGCAATTTGCAACGCTGGGCGTGATGCTGGTCGGTGTCGGGTTGTTGTTCGACAGCGCCTACGCGCTGGTCGGCGCAGCGCTGGGCCGCTGGCTGCAACGCAGTCCATCGGCCCAGCGGGTGCAGCAGTGGTTGTTCGGCAGCCTGTTGATTGGCTTCGCGGTGCGGCTGACCTTTGTGCAGCAGGCCTGAGCGTTACCGCGCTTTACGACGGCGGCGGCTGATCAGCAGCAAAGCCGCCGCCGTGATCGCTACCACACCGCCGATCTGCAATGGTTTTTTGTAAGGCCGCAGAACGGATCGCGCAGCGTCGGTGACCTGAGTCACATAACGCTTATCGGCGCTCTGGAAGTCTGGATCCTGGCATTGATGACCGAAATCACCGGCCCAGACCACATACGGTCCCTCCTCTACGTAACGACGGTAGAACGCACTTTGCTCTTGCAGGCTGGTACCCCACGTTGAAGCCTTGCACAGCACTGAAGCAAACGCCTGACTGGTATGAGGAAGGTGATCAGCGGCCTTGCTCGCCAGGGCTGTGGCGATATAACGGTAATGGAAACGTTCATCCGGTTGCGCCACCGTGGCTTGCCGACGCTGCACCTCACCCTCGGCTATCAGCGGTCCGACCTTGAGATCGGGAGACTCCAGACTGTAATTGCCGCCGAAGGTCGCGTAATCCGGCGCCATTTCGTAGCCCAACAACTCCATTCCGTAAAAACGGGCCAGTGTCGCTGCATGGTAGTAAGCGAATGCCCGTTTGGTCGGCCACCACTTTGATTCGGCGTCGTTGCGCAACTCCCCGTACCACTTGGCCCTGGCCTGCAAGACAGCATTATCGAAATACCCTGGTGCTTCGTCATAACGCCCTTCACGCAGCAGGCGCCGCCCGAGCAAATTGCGCAGGTTCGCAGCTACCGACAACGGCACATAATTGTCGCGATCCTGCTGGGTGAGCGGCGGCGGTGCGGGCACCTGAGTGTCGACGTACTGCTTGAGTTCATCGAGGGTCAGCACCCGCTCGGCAACGGTGGCCGCGTCGTACCAGTAAATGTTTTGGCTGCGATAGAGCTGATCAAAGGCTTGCAGATAATCCCCGCGTTGCAGGGCCAGGATCGCGCTTTCGCCGTCGACCCGGCACTTGGGCTGCACCGTTTCGTAATCCCAGTCCGGGGTCCGTCGTTCGCCCCAGGACTCGTTCTGCGGGAAGGCCTGGGCTGCCTTGGCATACGCCGCGGCGGCAGCGCTTTTGTCGCCATCACGCAACGCGAGTTTCGCCCGCAGCCACCATGCGAGACCACCGTCACCGGCCTGTTCGAGGAAGGCTTTGGCACTGGCGTAATCGCCCTGTTGATAATTCATCGCCGCCAGGCGATCCGCGTTATCCAGGCTGCCGCGGGTGCTGTTTTGCAGCAACTTGATCAGTTTCTGTTCGCTTGGCGGCTGATCACCGAATGACCAGCCCAATCGACTGATCAACGACGCCGTCACCAGTTGCTGCACCGCTTTGCCCTTGAGCAACACGGCCAGTTGATCGTCGGGCATTGCCATCAGATCAGCCATCAACAACTTCAACGAGCTGTAGCCCACCGCCGAGCCGTGGAGGTTCTGCGTGGCATAGAGTTCGATGGCGCTATCCCAATCGCCAGCGGTGCGGGCCACTCGCGCTTCTTCGCCGAGGCTGGCAACACCCAGTTCCAGCGGGTCGCTGAAGCCGTCGATACTCAATTGACGAGTCTGCTCGAAAGCCTTTCGAGATTGAGCCAACAGGTCGGGGCCCGCGCCCGCCTCTGAGCTCATGGCAAACAGTGCCCGCCCCAGCGAGTAAGCCGCCCAGGTACTGCGCAACGCACGTTGATCCGCCGGCAGCGCCAACACCTTCTGAAAGTATTCGGCGGCCAAACCATGGTCACCGGCATTGAACGCCACAGCGCCCGCCAGATAGAACATGTGCTCGGTCGGCAGGCTCGTGCCTTGCTCTTCAACCTGACGGGCATCGGTCAGGCTGCGCAGCTGTTTAACCAGCGCTTGCTGCTCAGGCGTCAGACCGGCCTGTTCGGCGGTGCTCCGCTGACCCGTGTAATCCGGCGCATCGCCGTAACCGTCCCCCGGAATGTTGGTGGCTGCGGTTGCATTTTTCAGTCCCGCGATGGCATGCCCGAGGCGGCTGATCTCAAAGTTGAAGTTGCCTTCCGGCAGTTCCGCCAGCGACTGGCCACGGTTGTCCAGCAGCCGCATGGGGAAGTCCGGCCCGCAGGCCAGCGCCGAACCCAATGGCAGGCTGAGGCTCAGGCAAAGCACATGGCGGGGCCAGTTACGGGTGAACATTCGAACCTCCTTGATCAATAGTTGCGCAGCGTGCCCAACCGATGGCGCGCTGCCCGCCGGCGGGGATTCGACCCTCGCGCAGGCGGGTGAAGGTAAGCAGATCCGGGCGTTGTTGCAACGCATAACCGGCCAATGCATCGGCGCCATCGCAGCCCTGCACCGCCAGTGTCAGGCGTTCGGGCCAGGCGCTGTCGAGGTTGCCTTGGTTGCTGACGCTGATGTCGTAGAGGCCGTCCTGCGCCGAGAGCTTCAGCCCCACGCGGCTGTCGAGCATATCGCCACGCGCCACAGCGATTAGCGTCGTCAGGCTCCAGGCCCTGCGATCATTGGCCAGCGGCAGGCGAAACCAGATCAGCCCGGCCAGATGAGCCGGTGAATCGGCGCGCAACTCGGCGCCGAGTTTGCTCAGTTGCAACGGGTCCGCCAGTAACTCCCGGCGTTTGCCGCCCCGCTCGATGGGCACTTCACTTTCCACGACCGGCGCACCACCGGCCCCCGGCAACAGCGCCACGCCATAAGCCGGCAGCGCCAGATAAAACGGTTTCGAGGTAATACGGCTCCAGGCCTTGGCCCACTTCCGGGCCTGATCCGGGTCGAACAACCCACGCCGTGGATCGCTCACTGCATGCACCTGCAAGACGCTGCTGTCGACTGTCGCCAGCAGCGCCGGCAATTCAGGGCTGTCGAGCCAGGCCGGCAACGCGGTGATGCTCAGTGGCAAGGAGGCCGGCAGAAGAGCGCGTAGATGCGTGAGGAATTCGCGGTAGGCCGGTAGCCGGGCATTACCTGCATCGTGGTCGATTTCTACGCCGGAGAGGATCAGCCCCTGCCCTTGCCAATCGCTGAGCACCTGCTGGATTTGCGCCGTGACCTCGTCCTGATCCAGCCCCTTGAGCTGGCCATCCAGACGAATCACTGCAATCAGCGGCCTGCCATCACGCTTGAGCAGCGCCGGATCAATCCGCGCCCGGCTCCAGCCAGCCTGCGGAAACGCCTGCAAGGCCAGCACGCGCAAGGTCGAGAAGTCCGCACGGCTGTCGCGCAGCGCGGCCTCATGGGCGGGCGTCCATTGCCGTTGCCACACATAGAGTTGCTGATCGAGCGGCGGCGCGTCCGGTCGCTCGCAACCGTTGAGCAACACCGCTGCCAACAAAACGATCAAGCGTGTGAAAAAAACCATGAAAAACCTTATCCCTGAAATACAAAAAGGGCCTCTCAAGGCCCTTTGTCGCTCTGCTCGTTACCCTACTCAGCCATTGGCTTGCGGGCAATGATCACCTCACTTTTCGGTACCACCCGCTACTGGAAGAGAAATCCCTGTCCTACACCTAAACCTGCGGCGCCGGACTTTTGTGGCGAGCGAGCTTGCTCGCGCTGGGCTGCGTAGCGGCCCCAGGATTCTGGCAATCTATTGCAGAATTTGTGAGTGCTGCGCACTCAAGCGGGAGCAAGCTCCCTCGCCACAAAAGCCATTCCCGCATTGGGTCAGTTGTGTGGCGCAGGTTTTGGTATGGCAACGTTATCCAGCATCCGGTTCACCGCCAGTTCAGCCAGCATGACGATCTGTTGAATCGCCATCGCCGTTGCTTTGAACATGGTGAAACTCCATTCGAGGATTGGAGTTCGCCAACACTGCGACCAAGCAGAAGGGTGGCGAACCGTACGCGGGTTGGTCAACCAGGGAATGGAACCCGGCAGGGCCTAAGCCCTCCCACGCACAGCTCGCCATGAAGCAAGCATAAAAGTGCGCCATTCTAAACTTGGGCGACCAAACCCGATCACTGAATTTGCAGCGACCCCCAAAGCCTATCCCCCCGACTTCTGACACGACAACCGCTAGAACTTGTCGGAATCGTCCTTCAGAACAGCCAAATCTGTAGGATATTCGCAAATGTTTTCAGGCCAGCCGAGATCAAATGTGGGAGCGGGCTTGCTCGCGAAGGCTGTTTAACATTCAACATGGAAGTTGCCTGACACACCGCCTTCGCGAGCAAGCCCGCTCCCACAGGGGATTTTCTGTGTTGTCTGGTTCAGTTACAGATCCAACACCAAAGGCCGCGAACCCTGCGCCGGCACCGCACAACAAATCAGCACCTCTCCAGCGTCCGGAACCTCCGCAGGGGGCTGTGGATAATTCACCTCTCCGCTGATCAGGCGGGTCTTGCAGGTCCCGCACGAGCCGCCGCGGCAACTGAATTCCGGGCGCAGGCCACGACTCTCCGCCAGCTCCAGCAAACTGCCGCCGTCCGGCTGCCAACGTGCTTCTTTGGCCGAGCGCTGGAACACGACTGGCACCGAAACGGTGGCGGCCGGGGGTTGCTCGATGACCACGGCGTCCGGATCAGGCTTGCGACGCAGCGTCGACGGCCCAAAGGTTTCGGCATGAATCCTTGAGTCGCGGATGTCCAGATCCCGCAGACTGTCGTACAGCCCCTGGGTAAAACTTCCCGGGCCACAAAGGACAAAATCCACTTGCTCGTAGTCTTCCACCTCGAGAATCGTCTTGAGCAACTCGGCGTCTATGCGACCCGTCAGGTCATAATCTTCACCCTCGCGGGCGTCGGGTTCCGGCTGGCTGAGCAAACGCAGCACGCGCACCACGTCACCGAGGCCGTCGAGCAAGCGATCCAGCTCAGGACGAAACGGCTGATCCGCCAAAGTCCGCGAACTCTGAAAGAACCACGTAGGACGGATGCGCCGCGTGCGCAGGCCTTGATAAACAACCTCACGCACCATCGACAGCAGCGGCGTGATGCCGACGCCGGCGGCCAATAGCACCAGCGGCCGACGCTCATTGGGTGCCACGGTGAAATGCCCCTGAGGCGCACGGGCTTCCAGCAGATCTCCCACACGGATCAGTTCATGCAGATGCGATGACACCACCCCGTCACGCTTAACGCTAATGCGGAAAAAATCGTCGGACGGTGCACTCGACAGGCTGTAAGTCCGGATATGTATTTCGCCGCCAAGATTGAACCGCAAAGGCAAATGTTGCCCGGCCTGAAACACCGGTAACCCGGCGCCATCGGCAGGCTCCAGATAAATCGAACGAATGTTGTGGCTTTCCTGTTCGATGCGCGTCACGCGCAGCGGCCGCCAGCGATCCCCCAGGGCCTGGGCTTGCAGGCGTGCGTTCGCCTGCGCCCAGGTGCCGGTCAGCAAACTGGTGGGTGACACGCCGTCAAAGCGCCAGCGCAAGGCCAGTGCCGCGGGCCGCCGCACCACGCGCTCCACTTCGAATGTCCACAGCCGCTCGGCCCCTTGAAAGGCTTCGACCTGCGGGCCTTCGAGGATGATTTGCGTGCGACCGCTGAGCTGCAGCAGATCGCCCGAATCGAAATCGATGAACAGCAAACCGGCTCGAGGATTGATCAGCAGGTTGCCCAGGGTGTTGAAGAACAGATTGCCGGCGAAGTCCGGAATGGTCAGGCGATTGCCCTCTACATGGACGAAACCGGCCTGACCACCCCGGTGAGAAACGTCCACCGAGCGCTGGCCATCGACGTCCACATAACTGGCGACAAAGAAGGTATCGGCGCCGGTGATCATGGCTTTGGCCGCGTCATCCAGCCCATTGAGGTGCTGCGCAATACGGGTCGCCGGATCCGCCAATGGCACCGAGCGAAACTGGCGCAATTGAATGTATTGCGGGCAATTGCCGAAAGACTGCTCCACCTTCACCTCGAAGCCGCCCGCCGTCACAGCGCCGACTCGACCATTGAGGCGGTTGCGACGTCGGGTGTGCAGTTCGATACCGAGCAGACCGATCGCCGCTCCCTCTTGCAATTGCGCAGGGTCGTCGCTGCCAGGCAGGCTGCCGAACTGCAACAGCGTGGGCTCTGGCGAATGGGCAAAGCCCGGCGCTCCTTCAAGAATGCTGGCCCAAGGGTTGCCGTCAGCATCCACCGCGCCGTACAGCATGAACGGCAGTTGCTGATAGAACGCGCGGTGCTGATCCGGCATCTCGCTGCGAATCACCCTACGACCTAATGCGTCCATTCGCTCGACGACACCCACGTGAGCCTGCAACTGTTTCTCGCCTGCGTGCCAAGGTGAACGTTCCATAACGGCTTCTCCCCTGCGCTCCTCGCGCAATAAGAACGGCCCGACTGAATCGGGCCGTGAGCATCAGGCAGTTTTTTGCAAACCGGCGACGGTGCGCGGCATGCCGACAAATCCTGGCAAGGCTTCAATCCGCGCCAGCCAGGCACGGATGTTGGCGTAGTCGTCCAGCGACACATTGCCTTCGGGTGCATGGGCGATGTAGCTGTACGCGGCAATGTCGGCGATGGTCGGCTCGCTACCGACCAGATAGGGCGTTGCGCCCAATTCCTGATCAATCACTTTGAGCCAGGTGTGGGAGTAAGCGATCACCTCTTGCGCGTTGTAAGGCGCACCAAACACGGTAATTAGTCTTGCCCTGCCAGGGCCAAAGGCAATCGGCCCGGCGGCGACCGACAACCAGCGCTGAACCTTGGCTGCCCCGACCGGATCGGTTGGCAGCCAGTGGCCGTTGCCGTATTTCAACGCCAGGTAGACCAGGATCGCGTTGGAGTCGGCCAGCACCACGCCTTGATCATCAATCACCGGAACCTGACCGAACGGGTTGAGCGCCAGAAAATCCGCTTGCTTGTGCGCGCCCTTGGCCAAATCGACGAAGATCAGCTCGGTCGGCAGTTGCAACAGCGACAGCATCAACTCCACACGGTGAGCATGGCCAGAGCGGGGGAAATTGTAGAGTTTGATGGCTTGCATGGTCGACTCCGCTGGGTAGTGGCGCCATTCAGGAAAGATCAGCGCCGATAGGGGGCTATCTTCCATCCGCAACCAAAACAACAGAATAACCAGCAAACGCAATCAATTATTTCACCCAGTGCAATAACCCTCAGTCGTGCAGGGCTGGGTGTTCGCGCAGTACCTTCACCGCGAAGTCCACAAAACTACGGACCCGCACCGGGGCTTTGCGCCCACCCTGGTAGACCACATGAATGGGCAATGGCGGCAGTTCGAAGTCAGCCAGAACGATTTCCAGCTCACCGGCGGCGACCTTGCTCGCCACTTGATACGACAGCACTCGGGTCAGTCCCAGTCCCATGGCGGCGGCAGTAATAGCAGCCTGATTGGCTGTGACCACAAGACGCGGTTCCGGACGAACGCTGATCGGCTCTCCCCCGTCAAGGAACGGCCAGCTTCTGTGCTGACCGATGGACGAGGTAGCGATGATCGGGGCTGCGCTCAAATCTGCAGGATGGCGAGGCCGACCATGGTCGGTCAGGAATCCAGGGGAAGCGCAGATCACCCGCCGCACTTCGCCCACACGAATTGCATGCTGATTGCTGTCCGGCAACTCACCGATGCGCACAGCCACATCGATGCCCTCCTCGACCATGCTCACCACCCGGTCGACCAGTAGAGCGTTGATGCTGACTTCAGGGAATTGAGTCAGGTAACCGACCATGACCGGCGTGACGAACAAATCGCCGAACAATACCGGCGCCGTGATCGTCAGTTGCCCACGGGGTTGGGCGTGGCTCCCGGCTGCTGAATCCTCGGCTTCCTGCACCTCGGTGAGAATTCTCCGACAGTCCTCCAGATAACGCTGACCCGCCTCGCTCAAATGCACGCTGCGGGTGGTACGCGTCAGCAACTGGGTGCCGATGCGTTTCTCCAGCGCCGCCACCGCGCGGGTGACGCTGGCCGCCGACATCCCCAAACGCCGCGCCGCCGCCGAGAAGCCTTGCTCCTGGGCGACGGTGGCGAAGACCTGCATTTCCTGGAAGCGGTCCATGGATTAACTCCTGAGCACTGAAAAACGCGAGGCCGACAGCTCCCGATTGGACCTGGATATCGCTGGAAGAGGATGAGCCGTGCAGTTTTACTGGCATTCTGATTATTGTGACGTATAACCCTGAACGTTCACGCTTTCAATTGCTGAGACCGTATCCAGATGCCCTCCATCTACCAACTTAAACCCGCCTTCCAGAATCTGTTGCGACCGCTGGTTCAGCGACTGTTCGATAACGGTACCACCGCCAATCAAATCACCGTTCTGGCCGGCGTCATTTCGGTCGTGACGGGCGTCGGGATCGCCTGTTTCGCCAATCACCTGTGGGTATTTCTGCTGATTCCCGTGTGGATGATCCTGCGGATGGCGCTGAACGCTATCGACGGCATGCTGGCCCGGGAATTCGGCCAGCAGTCGCGCCTCGGCGCCTACCTTAATGAACTGTGCGATATCGTTGCCGACAGCGCGCTGATCCTGCCTTTTGCCCTGATTCCCGACGTGAGTGTGTTGATTGTGCTGTTGGTCACGCTGCTGGCATTGTTCAGCGAGTACAGTGGCGTCCTCGGGCCGATGGTCGGCGCATCGCGGCGTTATGACGGCCCGATGGGCAAGAGCGATCGCGCGTTTGTACTCGGCGTCTTGGCCACCGGCATTGCCATCGGCTGGATCAGCGCGTTGTGGATTAACGTTGTGTTTGCGGTGGTCGCCGTCCTGCTGGCTTACACCTTGGTCAACCGGGTCCGTCTGGGCCTGAAAGAAGTGCAGGAAAACGCTCCCTCGGCATAAGGCCTCAGCGTAAGGCTCCCCAAGCATAAGGAAAGTGCAATGCGTGAAACTCAGAATCAGACCTTCACTACCCACGACGGCGTTGAATTGTTCTACCGCCATTGGCCGGCCACGGCGGGTAATCCGGGCGAACCGCGCAAGGCTGTACTGCTGTTTCATCGCGGCCATGAACACTCGGGGCGCATCGCCCATCTGGTGGATGAACTGGACCTGCCAGCGTTCGACTTCTTTGCCTGGGACGCGCGCGGCCATGGTCAGTCGCCGGGCGCTCGCGGCGACAGCCCGAGTTTCGCCACCAGCGTGCGTGACGTGCAGACGTTTTGCGATCATCTGAACGCGACCCACCAGATCGACGAAGAGAACATGGCCGTGATCGCCCAGAGTGTCGGCGCGGTGATTGCCTCGACCTGGGTCCACGACTATGCACCGCGTATCCGCTCGCTGGTGCTCGCGTCGCCCGCATTCAAGGTCAAGCTCTACGTACCTTTCGCCCGTCCGGGCCTGGCGCTGATGCGCACGTTTCGCGGCAACTTTTTCGTCAACAGCTACGTCAAGGCCAAGTTCCTCAGCCACGACCCGGAACGCGTCGCCTCCTACGACAGCGATCCGCTGATCACCAAGGCGATTTCGGTGAATGTGCTGCTCGGCTTGTATGAAGCCGCCGACCGTGTGGTGGCCGATGCGCAGGCGATTCAAGTGCCGACCCAACTGCTGATTTCCGGCTCGGATTTTGTGGTCCACCGCAAACCCCAGGAACAGTTTTTCGAACGTCTGGGCAGCCTGAAAAAGGAAAAACACATTCTCCCGGGCTTCTTCCACGACACGCTTGGGGAACGCGATCGCGCCGTGGCCGTAGCCAGCGCCAAACGCTTTATCCTGCAAAACTTTGAATACCCGCTGGACCGGGCCTCGTTGCTCGATGCCGACAAGATCGGCCTGACCTGCGCCGAATCCGAATCCCTCGCCGCCCCGCTGCCGCACAACTCGTTGCGCGACCTGTACTGGCGCATGACCCGTGCCAGCATGCGCCTGGGCAGCCGGCTGTCTGACGGGGTGAAGCTGGGCTTCGACACCGGTTTCGACTCCGGCAGCACCCTGGACTACGTGTACCGCAACCAGCCCACCGGCAAGGGCGGGCTCGGGCGGATGATTGATCAGAACTACCTGAACTCCATCGGCTGGCGCGGTATTCGCCAGCGCAAACTCAATGTCGAAGAGTTGCTGCGCCTGACCATGGCCAAGCTGCGCGAAGAAGGCCGACCGGTGCGCATCGTCGACATCGCCGCCGGTCACGGCCGCTATATTCTCGAAGCCTTGCAAGGCGTCAGCCCGCTACCGGAATCGATACTGTTGCGCGATTACAGCGACATCAATGTACGTGACGGTGGTGCGCTGATTCGCGATAAGGGCCTTGGAGACATCGCGCAGTTCGTGAAAGGCGACGCGTTCGACCGCGCCGACCTGGCGGCACTGGACCCAAAGCCGACGCTGGCGGTGGTATCCGGGTTGTATGAACTGTTTGCCGACAATGCACTGGTCGGCGGCTCTCTGGCGGGCCTGGCCGAGGCCGTGGAGCCCGGTGGCTATCTGGTCTACACCGGTCAGCCCTGGCACCCGCAACTGGAACTGATCGCCCGCGCCCTCACCAGTCACCGTCAAGGCCAGGCTTGGGTGATGCGTCGGCGCAGCCAGGCGGAAATGGATCAACTGGTGGAAGCAGCGGGTTTTCGTAAAATCACCCAGCGAGTGGATGAATGGGGGATCTTCACCGTGTCCCTCGCGCAACGGGTGCAATGATGGGGGCTGCCCCGAGAGAGCCGGGTTTGCTGAAACCCGCCGTGCTCTGGTTGCTGGTGCTGGCACCGCTGTTTTTTGCCAGCTACGGCTTTGCCACGTGGGTCACGGCCCAGCGCAGCGATGTCGACACCTTCGTTTTCGATTGGGAAACCGCCATGCCCTTCTGGGCCTGGACCATCGTCCCCTACTGGACGATTGATCTGCTGTACGGTTTTTCGCTGGTGCTGCCCGACAGTCGCCATGAACTCAAGCGCCACGCCTTGCGCCTGCTGAGTGCTCAAGTGATCTCAGTCAGTTGTTTCCTGTTATGGCCGCTGCGCTTCACCTTCGAACGGCCTGAACTGGACGGAGTGTTCGGCTGGCTGTTCGCGGTGCTGGCCGGGTTCGACAAGCCGTTCAATCAGGCACCGTCGCTGCACATCGCCCTGCTGGTGATTTTGTGGGTGATGTACCAACGGCACACGCAAGGCCTGTGGCGCTGGCTGGTGCACGGCTGGTTCGCATTGATCGGGATTTCGGTGCTGACCACTTATCAACATCACTTTATCGACTTACCCACAGGCGCCCTCGCCGGCTGGCTGTGCGTGTGGTTGTGGCCGCTGGATCGGCCCAGCCCCTTGAGTAGTCTGCGGTTGGCCAAGGATCCGAAACGCTGGCGCCTGGCCCTGCGTTATGGCATCGGTGCGGCGATATTCGCCATTCCAGCCTTTGGCTTGGGCGGCGGATGGCTGTGGCTGATCTGGCCCGCCGTGGCGTTGCTGTTGGTGGCGCTCAATTACACGCTGCTGGACGCCACCGGGTTTCAGAAACGTGCCGACGGCCGCCTTAGCCCGGCCGCCCGTTGGTTATTTGCACCTTACGTGGCAGCGGCGTGGATCAACTCACGGCTTTGGACCCGCAAGCATCCACAGCCCAATGAGGTTGTGGATAACGTTTGGCTCGGCAGGCTTCCCGACGCTGAGCAGTTGGCGCCGTTCAAAGCGGTGGTTGATCTATGCGCTGAGCTGCCGCTCAACCCGAGAGGCCGCGCCTATCAAAGCGTTCCGATACTCGACCTGACCGCGCCCAGCGCTGAGCAATGCCTCGCTGCCGCTCAGGCCATTGAACATCTGCGCCAGCAAGGTCCATTGCTGGTCTGCTGCGCTTTGGGCTATTCACGCAGCGCCACTGCTATCGCGGCCTGGTTGCTGCACAGCGGTCGAGCGACCACCGTCGATGCCGCCGTGGCGATGATCCAGGCCGCACGCCCGCAAGTGGTGCTGCATCCGGCCCATCGCCAAGCCCTGGAGAGTGCCTATGCCGGTTGATATGGAACTGCACGTGGTCGCCAGCCTGCTGCGCCGGGGCCGCACCCTCGATCAGTTATCCACAGGGCTGACCTTGCTGGGTGTGTTGTTCGGCCTGCTGCAACTGCTGCTGATCACCCCGACTGCGCCGTTCTTGATCCTCAGCGCCTGGCTGATCATCCTCGGGCTATGGCAAAAATACTGGGCGCTGCGGGTGGCCTTCGACGCTGACCTGTTTACCCTGATGGCCCGCGACGCTGACACTTTGTCAGACCGCACTCAAGCCCTCGATCAGGCCCTGCAAAACCTCGGCCTGCAACCGGCCAACCGTGCCGGCCGGCCCTGGATCGAACGTCAGCGTGGGGGGCTTAAACTGCTGCGTAAACAGGCTGTCCTGCTGGTCGCCCAAGTGCTGCCACCATTGGCTGTCATTCTGGCCAGCCCTTGGCTGCCTTTCGCTGGATAAGGAAATCGTTAATGTTCGAACCTGTGGTCGCCTTCCTCATCACCTCCATGGCCCGAACCGTTACTGGCGCCCGCAGCCTGTGGATGGGTTGCGCGCCGGAACCCGTGCAGCGCATTTATTTTGCCAACCACAGCAGCCACGGCGACTTCGTGCTGCTCTGGGCCTCGCTCCCTTCCACCCTGCGCAAACTTACGCGACCGGTGGCCGGCAGCGACTATTGGAACAAGAGCGCGTTACGCCGTTACATCATCAGCCGGGTGTTCAACGGCGTGCTGATCGACCGCGAGCGCAAGGACCCTGTGGATAACCCATTACAGCCCATGCTCGACGCCCTGGAGAACGGTGATTCGTTGATCATCTTTCCCGAAGGCACGCGCAATCTGGAAGAGGGTTTGCTGCCGTTCAAAAGCGGCCTGTACCACTTGGCAAAAAGTTACCCACAGGCTCAGGTGATTCCGGTGTGGATCGCCAACCTCAACCGGGTCATGCCCAAGGGCCGAGTGCTGCCACTGCCGCTGCTGTGTACCACCAGTTTCGGCGCGCCCCTGCAACTGACTGAAGACGAGAGCAAGGAGCAGTTCCTTTCACGCAGCCGCGACGCACTGCTGGCCCTCGCCCCGGAGCATTCCTGACATGGATAGACAAACCCTGATGCTGTTCGGCGGGATAGGCATGATCCTGGTGCTGGCCTCACTGATTGGCCTGATCCTCAAACTGCGCACCCGGGGCACGCCCAATGCAGTCATCGAAAACCTCAACGCCCGCATCAATGCCTGGTGGGTGATGGTGGTGGTGATCGGCGTCGCCTTTTGGCTAGGCACCGGCGCGGTGATTCTGTTGTTCTACGCGGTATCGTTCTATGCGCTACGCGAATTCCTCACCCTCATGCCCACCCGACGCAGCGACTACCCGGCGCTGGTGGCAGCGTTTTACCTGGCATTGCCGCTGCAATATCTGCTGATCTATTCTGATTGGTACGGACTGTTCTCGATCTTTATTCCGGTGTACGTGTTTTTGCTGCTGCCGATCCTTGCGTCTCTCGGCGGCGACAGCACGCACTTCCTCGAGCGGGCGTCGAAAGTGCAATGGGGTTTGATGATCGCGGTGTTCTGCGTGTCGTTCGTGCCCGCCCTGCTGACCCTGGACATCGTCGGTTATGAAGGCCGCAACCTGCTGCTGATCGCGTATCTGGTGATCGTGGTGCAGCTGTCGGACGTGCTGCAGTACGTATGCGGCAAATTGTTCGGCAAACACAAAATCGCGCCCAGTCTGTCACCGTCGAAAACCGTTGAAGGCTTTGTCGGCGGCGTTTTGCTGTCCTCGCTGATTGGCGCGGCCTTGTGGTGGACCACACCGTTCAGCCCGTGGCAGTCGTTCTTGATTGCGCTGCTGATCAACCTGCTGGGGTTTGCCGGCGGCATCGTGATGTCGGCAATCAAGCGTGATCGCGGCGTGAAGGATTGGGGGCACATGATCGAAGGCCACGGCGGGATGCTGGATCGACTGGATTCAGTGTGTTTTGCGGCACCGATCTTCTTTCATCTTGTGCGGTATTGGTGGACTTGAAATAGCTGACCTTTTTTTAAAAAAAAAAGACCGCAGCCAAAGCTGCGGTCTTTTCATTCATTTCATTGCTTGTGGATAACTTATTCCACAGTCACCGACTTCGCCAAGTTACGCGGCTGGTCAACGTCAGTGCCTTTCAGCACGGCGACGTAGTACGAGAGCAGCTGCAGCGGGATGGTGTAGAGGATCGGCGACAGGATGTCGTGGATGTGCGGCATCTGGACGACATGAGTGCCTTCGCCATTGGTCATGCCGGCCTGCTCGTCGGCGAAGACGATCAACTCACCACCACGGGCGCGGACTTCCTGGAGGTTGGACTTCAGCTTCTCCAGCAACTCGTTGTTCGGCGCCACAGTGACCACCGGCATGTCGTTATCCACAAGCGCCAACGGGCCATGTTTCAGTTCGCCGGCCGGATAGGCTTCAGCGTGGATGTAGGAGATTTCCTTGAGCTTGAGGGCCCCTTCCATCGCCACCGGGAATTGCGCGCCGCGACCGAGGAACAGCGTGTGGTTCTTCTCGGCGAACAGCTCGGCGATTTTCTCCACGGTGCTGTCCATGGCCAGGGCTTCGCCCAAGCGGGTCGGCAGGCGACGCAGCTCTTCGACCAGTGTGGCTTCGACACCTTCAGCCAACGTACCGCGAACCTGACCCAGAGACAGGGTCAGCAACAGCAGGCCAACCAGTTGAGTGGTGAAGGCTTTGGTCGAGGCTACACCGATTTCGCGACCGGCCTGGGTCAGCAGCGTCAAGTCCGATTCACGCACCAGAGAGCTGATGCCGACGTTGCAGATTGCCAGGCTGGCGAGGAATCCCAGCTCCTTGGCATTGCGCAGCGCGGCCAGAGTGTCGGCGGTTTCACCTGACTGGGAGATGCTCACAAACAGGGTATTCGGCTGCACCACTACCTTGCGATAACGGAATTCGCTGGCGACTTCGACCTGACATGGGATGCCAGCCAGTTCTTCGAGCCAGTAACGGGCAACCATGCCGGCGTGATAGCTGGTGCCGCAGGCGACGATCTGTACATTGCGCACCTTGGCGAACAGCTCGGCAGCTCCTGGGCCGAACGCCTCGACCAGCACCTGGTTCTGACTCAGGCGACCTTCAAGGGTGCGCTGCACCACGGCCGGTTGCTCGTGAATTTCCTTGAGCATGTAATGGCGGAATTCGCCCTTGTCAGCCGCTTCGGCCCCGTCACGGTACTGAACGCTTTCACGCTCGACGAGTGCGCCGTTGATGTCCCAGATCTGCACGCTGTCGCGGCGAATTTCGGCGATATCGCCTTCTTCCAGGTACATGAAGCGGTCAGTGACCTGGCGCAGAGCCAATTGATCGGAGGCCAGGAAGTTTTCACCCAGGCCCAAACCGATCACCAGTGGGCTGCCACTGCGGGCCGCCACCAGGCGATCCGGTTGCCGGGCACTGATCACCGCCAAGCCGTAAGCACCGTGCAGTTCTTTGACGGTCGCTTTCAGGGCCGCAGCCAGGTCAGGCTGCTCATTGAGTTTTTCGTGCAGCAAATGCGCGATGACTTCAGTGTCAGTGTCCGACGTGAACACGTGACCCAGAGCCTTGAGTTGCTCGCGCAGGGCTTCATGGTTCTCGATGATGCCGTTGTGCACCACCGCCAGATCGCCCGAAAAATGCGGGTGGGCGTTGCGTTCGCAGGGCGCGCCGTGAGTCGCCCAGCGGGTGTGGGCAATGCCCAGACGGCCGACCAGAGGCTCTTCGATCAGCGCCTGTTCCAGTTCGCTGACCTTGCCCGGACGACGCGTGCGCAAGAGTTTCTCGTCGTTGGTGTACACCGCCACACCGGCGCTGTCATAACCACGGTATTCCAGCCGCTTGAGGCCTTCGAGCAGGATGGCGGTAATGTTACGTTCTGCGACTGCACCGACAATTCCACACATGCTAGTTCTCCTGACTGACGGCGGCGCAAATCAAATTAATGCCGCGGGCCTGAATCTGATCGCGTGCCTCCAGTGGCAGGCGATCATCGGTGATGAGGGTATGGACGCTGCTCCACGGCAGCTCCAGATTGGGAATTTTGCGACCGATCTTGTCGGCCTCGACCATCACAATCACTTCGCGGGCAACCTCGGCCATGACACGGCTCAAGCCCAGCAATTCATTGAAGGTGGTGGTCCCGCGTACCAGATCAATGCCATCGGCACCGATAAATAGCTGATCAAAGTCATATGAGCGTAGTACTTGCTCGGCCACCTGACCCTGGAAGGACTCGGAATGCGGATCCCAGGTACCCCCGGTCATGAGCAGCACCGGCTCATGCTCGAGTTCGCTCAAAGCGTTGGCGACATACAGGGAGTTAGTCATCACCACCAGACCCGGTTGCTGACCGAGTTCCGGGATCATCGCGGCGGTGGTACTGCCGCTGTCGATGATGATTCGCGCATGCTCGCGGATTCGCGTGACGGCGGCGCGGGCAATGGCCTGCTTGTATTTGGAAACCGGTTGGCCGAGATCGGCGACCAGCTCCTGAGGCATGGTGACCGCCCCCCCATAGCGACGCAGCAATAGGCCGTTGCTTTCAAGCGCCGCCAAGTCCTTGCGAATCGTAACTTCCGAGGTTTCGAAGCGCTTGGCCAGCTCATCCACACTGACTTCCCCCTGCTCATTGAGCAAGGCGAGGATGTTGTGGCGGCGTTGGGGCGTATTGCGCTTCGACATGGCTTGGTAAGTTTCGATTCGAAAGATAACGTAAGCAATCAAAACCTATTAACGAAACTTCGTCAAGCGGGACACAATAAAAATGATCTGTGGATAAAAAGCATCGCGGGCAAGCCTCGCTCCTACGGACGGTGATATTCCGTAGGAGCGAGAGGTGCGGCGATCCGACTTGCCCGCGAAAGCGATCTCATGAGCGCCACATCATGCGCTGTGGATAACTCAGCTCTTCTTGATCTTATCCGGCCGTTTCCAGCCATCGATGTTCTTCTGCCGAGCCCGACCCACAGCCAACTGAGCCTTATCCACATTCTGGGTAATGGTCGAACCGGCCGCTGTAGTCGCACCCGCTGAGATATCCACAGGCGCTACCAACGAGTTGTTGGAACCGATGAATACATCTTCGCCCAACACGGTTTTCCACTTGTTCGCGCCATCGTAGTTACAGGTGATGGTGCCTGCGCCGATGTTGGTACGCGCACCGATCTCGGCGTCGCCCAAATACGTCAAGTGACCGGCCTTGGCGCCCTCGCCCATATGGGCGTTCTTCAGCTCAACGAAGTTACCCACATGCGCGCGAGCTTCCAGCACCGTGCCGGGACGCAAACGAGCGAACGGGCCGGCATCGCTGCCTTCACCGAGTATCGCGCCTTCGATATGGCTGTTGGCCTTGATCACCACACCTTTGTGCAGGGTGCTGTCCTTGATCACGCAGTTCGGGCCGATCACTACATCGTCCTCGATGACCACTTTGCCTTCGAGGATCACGTTGATGTCGATCAGCACATCGCGGCCGATGGTGACCTCACCACGCACATCGAAACGTGCCGGGTCGCGCAGGGTCACGCCCTGAGCCATCAAACGACGAGCAGCGCGCAGCTGATAGTGACGCTCAAGCTCGGCCAGTTGCTTGCGATCGTTGGCGCCCTGCACTTCCATGGTGTCATGGGGGTGTTCGGTAGCCACCACCAGACCATCACTGACCGCCATGGCGATCACGTCGGTCAGGTAGTACTCGCCTTGGGAATTGTTATTGGAGAGACGACTCACCCAATCGCCCAGACGTTCGAAAGGTAGCGCCAGAATGCCGGTATTGCCCTCAGTGATCGCACGCTCGACGTCGTTGGTGTCTTTATGCTCGACGATGGCGGTAACTTTGCCGGCGGCATCGCGGACGATGCGGCCATAACCAGTCGGGTCATCCAGCTCAACGGTCAACAGGCCCAGTTGCTGCGGTGCAGCCAGCTTGAGCAAGCGTTGCAGGGTTTCGACTTCGATCAACGGTACGTCGCCGTACAGAATCAGCACGGTGTCGGACTTAATGAACGGCACAGCCTGGGCCACCGCATGTCCGGTACCCAGCTGTTGATCCTGCAGGACGAAATTCAGGTCATCGGCCGCCAGACGCTCGCGCACCGCTTCGGCACCATGGCCGATCACCACATGGATACGTTGCGGATCAAGTTGCCGCGCCGTGTGGATAACATGGCCAAGCATTGAATTACCGGCAACCGGGTGCAGAACTTTCGGCAAAGCCGAACGCATGCGCGTGCCTTGGCCGGCAGCGAGGATAACGATTTCAAGAGACATGACAGGCTACTAATCCTGGGAGGTCAGCGGCTGCGACCGGGTGATGAAAGTCAGAAAAGAAAAAAGGGTAGCCGAGGCTACCCTTTTTAATCAATCACACAATAAGTCGACGGCCGAATTAATGGCCGAACTTCTTGCGGATCTGCTGGACGGTGCGCAGCTGAGCTGCAGCCTCGGCCAGACGTGCGGCAGCAGAACCGTAATCGAATTCCGCGCCTCGCTCATGCAAGGCCTTCTCGGCAGCCTTAACGGCTTCCTGAGCGGAGGCTTCGTCCAGGTCGGCAGCACGTTGCACAGTGTCGGCAAGAACCTTGACCATGTTCGGCTGAACCTCGAGGAAACCGCCGGAGATGTAATACACCTCCTCTTCCCCGCCCTGCTTGATCAAGCGGATAGGACCCGGCTTGAGATTAGTGATCAGCGGCGCGTGACCCAAGGCGATACCAAGATCACCCAGTGCACCGTGCGCAACCACCATCTCGACCAGGCCGGAAAAGATTTCCCCTTCCGCGCTGACGATATCGCAATGGACTGTCATAGCCATCTGATTGCCTCAACCTAAATTAGCGCCCGTTGCCGGGCGCCGGGATTACAGTTTCTTGGCTTTCTCGATCGCTTCTTCGATGCCGCCGACCATGTAGAACGCTTGTTCTGGCAGGTGGTCGTAGTCACCGTTGAGGATGCCTTTGAAGCCAGCAATGGTGTCTTTCAGGGAAACGTATTTACCCGAAGCACCGGTGAAGACTTCAGCCACGAAGAACGGCTGCGACAAGAAACGCTGGATCTTACGAGCACGGTTTACCAACTGCTTGTCGGCTTCCGACAGCTCGTCCATACCCAGGATCGCAATGATGTCCTTCAGTTCTTTGTAACGCTGCAGAACATACTGTACGCCGCGAGCGGTGTCGTAGTGGTCCTGGCCGATTACGTTCGGGTCCAGCTGGCGCGAAGTCGAGTCGAGTGGATCGACCGCCGGGTAGATACCCAGGGAAGCGATGTCACGGGACAGAACGACGGTGGCGTCCAAGTGGGCGAAGGTGGTCGCTGGCGACGGGTCAGTCAAGTCATCCGCAGGTACGTATACCGCTTGGATCGAAGTGATCGAACCTTCCTTGGTCGAAGTGATACGTTCTTGCAGAACGCCCATCTCTTCAGCCAGGGTCGGCTGGTAACCTACTGCCGAAGGCATACGGCCCAGCAGTGCGGATACTTCAGTACCGGCCAGGGTGTAACGATAGATGTTGTCGACGAACAGCAGAACGTCGTTACCTTCGTCACGGAACTTCTCGGCCATGGTCAGACCGGTCAGTGCTACGCGCAGACGGTTACCCGGCGGCTCGTTCATCTGACCGTAAACCAGTGCCACTTTGTCCAGAACGTTGGAATCCTTCATCTCGTGGTAGAAGTCGTTACCCTCACGAGTACGCTCACCCACACCGGCGAACACGGAATAACCGCTGTGCTCGATGGCGATGTTACGGATCAGTTCCATCATGTTTACGGTTTTGCCTACACCGGCACCACCGAACAGACCGACTTTACCACCCTTGGCGAACGGGCAAACCAGGTCGATAACCTTGATGCCGGTTTCCAGCAGGTCGTTGCCGCCCGCTTGTTCAGCGAAGGATGGCGCAGGACGGTGAATGCCCCAGCGCTCTTCGGTGTCGATCGGGCCAGCTTCGTCAATCGGGTTACCCAGAACGTCCATGATCCGGCCCAGGGTCGCTTTACCGACTGGTACGGAGATGGCTGCGCCGGAGTCGATGACGTCCAGACCGCGCTTCAAGCCTTCGGTGGAACCCATCGCAATGGTACGAACCACGCCGTCGCCCAGCTGCTGCTGAACTTCCAGGGTGGTCCCGGCCGCGCTTTGAACTGTCAGCGCGTTGTAGATGCTCGGTACGCTGTCGCGTGGAAATTCCACGTCGATAACGGCGCCGATGATTTGAACGATACGTCCGCTACTCATAGCTGGATCCTCTGAATATTTGAACCGTTAAACCGCGGCAGCGCCGCCGACGATTTCCGAGATCTCTTGGGTGATCGCAGCCTGACGCGCCTTGTTGTAGACCAGCTGCAAATCGCTGATCAAATCACCGGCGTTGTCGGTAGCGTTCTTCATCGCGATCATCCGCGCAGCTTGTTCAGCCGCGTTGTTCTCGACCACCGCCTGGTAGACCTGCGACTCCACGTAGCGGACCATCAAGCCGTCAAGCAGCTCTTTGGCGTCCGGTTCGTACAGATAATCCCAGTGGTGCTTGAGTTCTTGATCTGCGGTTGCCACCAGTGGAATCAACTGCTCCACGGTAGGCTGTTGCGTCATGGTGTTGATGAACTTGTTGGACACCACGGACAAGCGGTCAATACGGCCGTCCAGGTAGGCATCCAGCATCACCTTGACGCTGCCGATCAAATCATTGATCGACGGCTCTTCACCCAGGTGGCTGATAGCTGCAACGACGTTACCGCCGAAGTTGCGGAAGAAAGCCGCACCCTTGCTACCCACTACACACAGATCAATCTCGACGCCGTTTTCGCGGTTTACCGCCATGTCCTTGACCAGGGCCTTGAACAGGTTGGTGTTCAAGCCACCACACAGACCACGGTCACTGCTCACCACAACGTAACCGACGCGCTTTACTTCACGGTCAATCATGAATGGGTGGCGATATTCCGGGTTGGCGTTGGCCAAATGGCCAATAACCTGGCGGATGCGCTCCGCGTAAGGACGGCTAGCAGCCATGCGCATTTGTGCCTTGCGCATTTTGCTGACCGCCACTTTTTCCATGGCGCTGGTAATCTTTTGCGTGCTTTTGATGCTCGCAATCTTACTGCGAATCTCTTTTGCGCCTGCCATGTAACACCTATCAGGTTAGCAAGCGGGAGCCTTGCGGCTCCCGCTGCGGCTTACCAGGTTTGGGTGGCCTTGAACTTCTCGATACCGGCTTTCATGCCAGCGTCGATTTCGTCATTGAAGTCACCCTTCACGTTGATCTTCGCCATCAAATCGGCGTGATCGCGGTTGAAGAAAGCAATCAGCGCTTGTTCAAAGCTACCGATCTTGGCGATTTCGACGTCAGTCAGGAACCCACGCTCAGCGGCATACAGCGACAGCGCCATGTCAGCGATCGACATTGGTGCGTATTGCTTCTGCTTCATCAGCTCGGTAACGCGCTGACCATGCTCAAGTTGCTTACGGGTCGCTTCGTCCAGGTCAGAAGCGAACTGGGCGAATGCCGCCAGTTCACGGTACTGAGCCAGAGCGGTACGGATACCACCGGAGAGCTTCTTGATGATCTTGGTCTGAGCGGCACCACCCACACGGGATACCGAAACACCGGCGTTCACAGCAGGACGGATCCCGGAGTTGAACATGGCCGATTCCAGGAAGATCTGACCGTCGGTGATGGAAATCACGTTGGTCGGAACGAACGCGGAAACGTCGCCAGCCTGGGTTTCGATGATCGGCAGTGCGGTCAGGGAACCGGTTTTGCCGGTTACTGCGCCGTTGGTGAACTTCTCTACGTATTCTTCCGAAACGCGGGATGCGCGCTCCAGCAGACGGGAGTGGAGATAGAACACGTCGCCTGGGTAAGCTTCACGGCCTGGTGGACGGCGCAGCAGCAGGGAAATCTGGCGGTAAGCCACTGCTTGCTTGGACAGATCGTCATAAACGATCAGCGCGTCTTCACCGCGGTCGCGGAAGAATTCACCCATGGTGCAACCGGAGTACGGTGCCAGGAATTGCAGCGCAGGAGATTCCGAAGCACTGGCAGCCACGATGATCGTGTTGGCCAGAGCGTCGTTTTCTTCCAGCTTGCGAACCACGTTGGCGATGGTCGATTGCTTCTGACCGATCGCTACGTAGACGCAGAAAATGCCGCTGTCTTTCTGGTTGATGATCGCGTCGATCGCCAGAGCGGTTTTACCGATCTGACGGTCACCGATGATCAGCTCACGCTGGCCACGGCCGACCGGGATCATGGCATCGACAGCCTTGTAGCCAGTCTGTACAGGCTGGTCTACCGACTTACGCCAGATCACGCCTGGAGCAACTTTCTCGACCGCGTCGGTCTGTGTGTTGCCCAGTGGACCTTTGCCGTCAACAGGGTTACCCAGTGCGTCGACTACGCGACCCAGCAGTTCCTTACCAACCGGAACTTCGAGGATGCGGCCAGTGCACTTGGCGCTCATGCCTTCAGCCAGAGACTGGTAAGCGCCCAATACAACGGCACCTACAGAGTCTTGCTCCAGGTTGAGAGCCATACCGAAGACGCCGCCCGGAAACTCGATCATCTCGCCGTACATTACGTCGGCCAGACCGTGAATCCGCACGATACCGTCAGATACGCTGACGACAGTGCCTTCGTTACGGGCTTGGGAGGTCACATCGAGCTTGTCGATGCGGCCCTTGATAATTTCACTTATTTCGGAAGGATTGAGTTGCTGCATTGCTCTGCTGCCCCTTCAAACTCAAGATTTCAATGCTTCGGCAAGATTCGCGAGTTTGCCGCGAATCGAGCCATCGATTACCAGGTCGCCGGCGCGAATGATGACACCACCAATCAGGGCGGCATCCTCCGCAACTTGCAGGCGCACTTCCCGGTTGAGTCGTGCACTGAGAACCTTGGCGAGTTTGTCTTGCTGTTCTTGGTTCAATGCAAAAGCACTGGTCACTTCAACGTCTACCGACTTCTCTTGTTCAGCCTTGTACAGGTCGAACAGAGCGGCGATCTCCGGCAACAGCGGGAGACGGTCGTTTTCGGCAACGACGTTAATGAAGTTCTGTGCCTTGGCATCAAACTTGTCGCCGCACACGTCAATAAACGTGGCGGCCTTGTTTGCGCTCGTCAGTCGCGGGGCCTTGAGCACGCGCTGCATGGTGTCGTCTTGCGACACTGCTGCAGCCAGGCCGAGCATGGCTGACCAAGAGGCCAGTTGCTGGTGGGCCTGGGCGTGCTCGAAGGCTGCCTTAGCGTAAGGTCGGGCCAACGTGGTCAATTCTGCCATGATCGCCCTCGCTTAAATTTCAGCAGCCAGTTTGTTTACCAGCTCCGCGTGCGCGTTTTGATCGATTGTGGCACCCAGGATCTTCTCGGCGCCGCCGACAGCCAGTGCACCCAGTTGGGCACGCAGCACGTCTTTGACACTGTTCAGTTCCTGCTCGATCTCGGCCTGAGCCTGAACCTTCACACGGTCAGCGTCGATACGGGCTTTTTCAACAGCCTCTTCAACGATCTGGTTACCGCGTTTCTTGGCTTGCTCAATGATTTCGGCTGCCTGAGCTTTCGCTTCGCGCAGTTGCTGACCCACTTTCTCATGGGCCAACTCCAGGTCGCGAGCTGCTCGGCTGGCAGCGTCCAGTCCATCCGCGATCTTCTTCTGACGTTCATGCAAAGCCGCGATGACCGGAGGCCATACGAACTTCATGCAAAAAAGTACAAAAATTAAGAACGCAACGGACTGGCCAATCAGGGTTGCATTAATGTTCACGCCAACACCTCGCTCGTTCGTTGCACAACACACTAATCACTCGACGATTCGAGTGATTAGCCAGCGAGTTGACCAACAAATGGGTTCGCGAAGGTGAAGAACAGAGCGATACCAACACCGATCATGGTTACGGCGTCGAGCAGACCGGCAACGATGAACATTTTAACTTGCAGCATTGGAACCATTTCTGGCTGACGCGCGGCGCCTTCCAGGAACTTGCCGCCCAACAGGCCGAAACCAATTGCGGTACCCAGTGCGCCCAGGCCGATCAACAGTGCAACAGCGATAGCGGTTAGACCAACTACAGTTTCCATCTTTCCTCCCGACTTTTACGTCGTATGGTTTAGGTTTTTTAGATTTTAAAGCGGTAAAACAAATCGTTTCATAGCCCTGTTCGGGCCCCCACCCGTGTTACCGGGTGGGACATCAGACTAGTCGAGACTGGTCTTAATGGTTCTCTTCGTGCGCCATCGACAGGTAAACGATGGTCAGCATCATGAAGATAAACGCCTGCAGGGTGATGATCAGGATGTGGAACACAGCCCACGCCCACTGCAGAACTACGCCCAGGCCGCTAAGCCAGAGCAGACCGCTGCCGAACATCACAGCAATCAGAATGAAGACCAGTTCGCCGGCATACATGTTGCCGAACAGACGCAGTGCCAACGAGATTGGCTTGGCAATCAGTGTCACGAACTCAAGCAGGAAGTTCACCGGAATCAGCAGGGCTTGAACGAAGATGTTCTTGCTGCCGAACGGGTGCAGGGTCAGTTCGCCGATGAAGCCGCCGATGCCCTTGACCTTGATGCTGTAGAAAATGATCAACGCGAATACCGACAGGGCCATGCCCAGGGTAGCGTTCGGGTCAGTAGTCGATACGGCGCGGAACGGAATGTGCGCGTCGCCGGAGATCAACATGGCCACTTGAGGAATCCAGTCAACCGGAATCAGGTCGACGGCGTTCATCAGGAAGACCCAGACGAAGATGGTCAGCGCCAGCGGTGCAATCACCGGGCTACGGCCATGGAAGCTGTCTTTCACGCTGCCATCGACGAATTCGACCAATACTTCAACGAAGTTCTGCAAAGCACCAGGCTGACCGGAAGTCGCCTTCTTTGCCGCCATGCGGAAAAGAAGAACGAAAATCAGACCCAACGCGACCGACCAGCCGAGAGTATCGACGTGGAAAGCCCAGAAGCCCATTTCTTTGGCTTCTGCTGCGGTGTGGGCAAAACCCCACCCGCCAGTTGGGTGCTGACCGAAGGTCAGGTTCTGCAAGTGGTGCTGGATATAGCCCGAAGCGGTTGTCTCTGCCATGGTTGCCTCAAACGCCCTAAGGTCTCGAAAGTCTTGTTCTCATTAGCAGGGGAGCGAACCAGCTAACCAGTTGGGTCAGCACGAAGACGCCGAATAATGCTAACGGCGCCAATGGCTTCACACCTGCAAACGTCAATGCAAACAGCACTGCCGTCAAAATCAGTTTGCCCGCCTCGCCGGCATAAAAAGACCGGACGATGGCTTGAGCTGCTCGAGCGCCGGAAAACCGAAATGCCCTGTGAGCGAAATAAATATTGGGAAGCAAGGCTATCAGGCCTCCGCAGAGTCCTGAGTACCCGGCAACGACTCCATGCCATTGCCAGAGCGCCAAAGCGGCAATCAGCAAAACGACAAATTGAGCCATTAACACCGGAAAAACTGCCAGGCGATGGAACGGCAAGCGGTCTGGCGTGCGGTTTTCCATCTCTTTTGCTCCCCAATGGTCGGCTGCCAGAATTCAATAACTTGGCATAATTTGTGCCGACAAAATGCGCGCAGAGTATAGGGGCGGTTCTGCCCCTATTCAACTGTCAGGTAGTGATTTCCGACTTCACGCTACATGAGGAATTGTTTCAGCGGATGTGTGCAAGCACACCTTGAAGCTCATCAAGAGAGTTGTAGCCGATCACCAGCTGCCCCTTACCCTTCTTTCCGTGGCGGATCTGCACCGCAGAGCCTAGGCGCTCGGCCAGGCGCTGCTCGAGTCGGGCGATATCCGGGTCCGGTTTTGCAGGCTCCACAGGTTCCGGTTTGCCACTCAACCACTGGCGAACCAGTGCTTCAGTCTGGCGCACAGTCAGCCCCCGTGCGACAACGTGTCGCGCCCCTTCAACTTGTTGATTTTCCGGCAAACCGAGCAACGCACGGGCATGACCCATTTCCAGGTCGCCGTGAGACAGCATGGTTTTGATGACTTCCGGCAGCGCAATCAGACGCAACAGGTTAGCCACGGTGACGCGGGACTTACCCACAGCCTCGGCCACTTGTTGCTGAGTCAGTTGGAATTCCTGCTGCAAACGCTGCAAGGCCACCGCTTCTTCGATCGGATTGAGGTCTTCGCGCTGGATGTTCTCGATCAGCGCCATGGCGATGGCGGTTTCATCCGGCACATCGCGAACCATCGCCGGGATGGTTTCCTGGCCAGCCTGCTGGCTCGCACGCCAGCGACGTTCGCCGGCGATGATTTCGAAGCGCCCGCTGCCGATCGGGCGAACCACGATCGGCTGCATCACGCCCTGGGCCTTGATCGACTGCGCCAGCTCCTCCAGCGCTTGAGGATCCATGTCCCGACGCGGCTGGTACTTGCCACGCTGGATCAGGTCCAGGGGCAGGTGCTGCAGCTCACGCTGATCGGCTTGTACCGCTTGCTCTTCCAGCGAGCTGACAGTCGGACCACTCAGCAGTGCATCCAGTCCACGTCCGAGACCTCGTTTCTTGACGGCCATGGGGATTCCTTAAGTTGCCTGAGCAGCGGCGGTGCGTGAGTTTTTGCGCTGACGGCGAACCATCTCGCCAGCCAATGCCAGATAGGCAATCGCGCCCCGCGATGATTTGTCGTACGCCAGCGCCGGCATGCCATAGCTTGGCGCTTCGGCCAGGCGGATGTTGCGTGGAATCACAGTGTCGTAGAGCTGATCGCCGAAGTGTTCCTTGAGCTGCGCCGATACGTCGTTCATCAGGCTCAGGCGCGGGTCGTACATGGTCCGCAACAGGCCTTCGACTTTCAGGTTCGGGTTCAGCAATTCAGCGATGCGCTTGATGTTATCCACAAGGTCGCTCAGCCCTTCGAGCGCGAAGTACTCGCACTGCATGGGGATAATCACCCCGTCGGCGGCAACCAGCGCGTTGAGCGTCAACATCGACAGCGACGGCGGGCAGTCGATCAAAATGTAATCGTAGTTTTCACGGATCGGCGCCAACGCGCTGCGCAGACGACTTTCCTTCATCTGCATTTCCAGCAGAACGACTTCGGCCGCGGTCAGGTCGCGGTTGGCCGGCAGCAATTGATAACCGCCGTGCTCGGAATAGTGCATGGCTTGGGCCAGATCGCATTCACCGATCAGCAGGTCGTAGACCGAGTTTTCCAGGCCGTGTTTATCCACACCGCTACCCATGGTGGCGTTGCCCTGTGGATCGAGATCGATCAACAGCACCCGACGCTTGGTAGCGACCAGGGAAGCTGCGAGGTTGATGCAGGTGGTGGTCTTGCCCACACCACCCTTTTGGTTCGCTATCGCGAATACCTTAGCCATTCTTGCTTGTGTTCCCAATCATGCCGTGCGGCGCAGTATCAGCAGATGGCGTTGGCCTTGGCAACCGGGTACGGCCAGGGCGTGTTCGCTATCGAGGTGGAAGTCTGCCGGCAATGCTACCAGCTCATCGGCGGGATGAACGCCCTTCATTGCCAGCCAACGTGTTTCGGCGTCGCCCAAATGGCGAGTCCAGTTGCTGAAGTTCTCCATGCTGCTGAACGCACGGGAAATGATCCCGTTGAATGGCAGCTCAGGCTGGAAGGCTTCGACGCGACTGTGGATAACTTGCAGGTTATCCAGTTTGAGTTCGAGTTTGACCTGGGTCAGGAAGCGGGTTTTCTTGCCGTTGCTGTCCAGGCAGGTCACTTGCGACTCGGGAAACAGGATCGCCAGCGGAATCCCTGGCATGCCGCCGCCACTGCCTACATCCAACCAACGGCCGTTTTCGATGAAGGACATAACACTCAGGCTGTCGAGCAAATGCCGTGAAACCATTTCGTCCGGATCACGCACTGCCGTGAGGTTGTAGGCCTTGTTCCATTTTATCAACAGGGCCAGATAACCCAGCAGCTGTGCATGCTGGGCTTCCGTCAGGTTGACACCGAGCTGGCGAGCACCTGTGGATAACTCTTCGGCGTGTTGCGAGGTGACCAACGAACTCAAGCGCTTTGCTCCAACTGACGGCCCGCGCCGCGTTTTTTCAAATGAATCATCAACAGCGAAATCGCTGCCGGGGTCACGCCCGGAATACGCGACGCCTGGCCCAGGGTCTCTGGACGGGTCGCGCCGAGCTTGCTCTGGATCTCTTTCGAGAGACCGGAGATGTTCGTGTAATCGATATCCACAGGCAGTTTGGTGTCTTCGCTGGCCCGCAGACGCGCGATTTCATCCTGTTGACGATCGATGTAACCGGCGTATTTGGTCTTGATTTCGACCTGCTCGGCGACCTGTGGATCTTCTGCGCCCCCACCGGTCACAGCGATCAGACCAGCGTAGTCGATTTCCGGACGGCTCAGCAGGTTAAGCAAATTGTATTCGTGGGTCAGCGGCGTACCGAATTTCTCGGAAATCGCATCGCCCTGCTCGGTGCCTGGGCGAACCCAAGTACTTTTCAGGCGTTGCTCTTCCAGGTCGATGCTCTCGCGTTTCTTGCAGAACGCTGCCCAACGCACGTCATCCACCAGACCCAATTCGCGACCTTTTTCGGTCAAGCGCAGGTCGGCGTTGTCTTCGCGCAGGATTAAACGGTATTCGGCGCGGGACGTGAACATCCGATACGGTTCCTGAGTACCCAGGGTAATCAGGTCGTCGACCAAAACGCCGATGTACGCCTCGTCGCGACGCGGGCACCAGGCATCTTTGCCCTGAGCACGCAGTGCGGCGTTGGCTCCGGCCAGCAAACCCTGGGCGCCGGCTTCTTCGTAACCGGTGGTGCCGTTGATTTGCCCGGCGAAGAACAAACCGCCGATCACTTTGGTTTCCAGGCTGTACTTCAGGTCACGCGGGTCGAAGTAGTCGTACTCGATGGCGTAGCCAGGCCGAACAATGTGCGCGTTTTCCATGCCGCGGATCGATTGCACGATCTGCAGCTGCACGTCGAACGGCAAGGATGTGGATATCCCGTTCGGGTACAGCTCGTGGGTGGTCAGACCTTCCGGCTCGATGAACACCTGGTGGCTTTCCTTGTCGGCAAAGCGGTGGATCTTGTCTTCGATCGATGGGCAATAACGCGGGCCGATACCTTCGATCACACCGGAATACATCGGCGAACGATCAAGGTTCGAAGCAATGATTTCGTGGGTACGGGCGTTGGTGTGGGTAATCCAGCAGCTGACCTGTTTCGGATGCTGCTCTTTGGAGCCCATGAACGACATCACCGGAATCGGCGTATCCCCTGCCTGCTCGGTCATCACCGAAAAATCCACAGTGCGACCGTCGATACGCGGCGGTGTACCGGTTTTCAGGCGACCGACACGCAATGGCAGTTCACGCAGACGATGAGCCAGCGCAATCGATGGCGGATCACCGGCGCGACCGCCGGAATAATTCTGCATGCCGATGTGGATAAGTCCACCGAGGAAGGTGCCAGTGGTCAACACCACGGAATCTGCGAAGAAACGCAGGCCCATTTGGGTGACAACACCGCGCACTTGTTCCTGCTCGACGATCAGGTCGTCAGCAGCCTGTTGAAATATCCACAGGTTCGGCTGGTTTTCCAAAGCTTCGCGGACAGCGGCCTTGTACAGAACCCGATCTGCCTGAGCGCGGGTTGCGCGCACGGCTGGGCCTTTGCGGCTGTTCAATACGCGAAACTGAATACCGCCTTTATCGGTAGCCATGGCCATCGCGCCGCCCAGGGCATCGATTTCTTTAACCAAATGGCTTTTGCCGATCCCGCCAATGGCTGGGTTGCAACTCATGGCACCGAGGGTTTCCACGTTATGCGTCAGCAATAGGGTTTTTGCCCCCATACGTGCTGACGCCAGTGCTGCCTCGGTACCGGCATGACCGCCGCCGATGACGATCACTTCAAAACGGGAAGGGAAATCCACCACGCACCTCGTGCCTGCTTCAGTCAGGTAATCCGGAAATAGTTTGAGCTCAGGTTTTTGGACCTGGTCGGCAAGTATAGGGACTTCGCCCTTCCTAAAGAACCCTTTGCACAAAATTTAACCAGCTGTGGAGAAGTCGAGGTTATAGAAATTAAAAAGAGAGAAATTTATTAAATCTTTGTTTTTATGTTTATTTCTACTAAGCCACCTTTCTGTGGATAGATTGATACAGCCCTTTATTTTCAATATGTACAGAGATTCAAAACCCTGTGGTCATGTACCAAGGAGGCCCTTGGATAACCGGTGTAAGCCTGTGGATGAAAGGGGTGGTTATCCACAGAGGTGGTTATCTTCAGTTTTGAGGCCTTGTTATCAACTGCCCTTAGCGGCACTTATTCACAGGGCTTAATCCACAGAAAAGCCGCCGAATGAGCAAATCCCGGGCAAGGGAAATCCGCTCAAGCGAAGAATCTGCTCGGCACTGGGGAAAAAAATCAGAAAAGGAGAGAACAGACAGGCCTGAATGGCCTGTCTGTGAACTGCAGAAGGGACTATTTACCGATACAGAAGCTGGAAAAGATCCTTCCCAGTAGATCATCGGAGCTGAATGCGCCGGTGATTTCGCCCAAAGACTGCTGCGCCTGCCGCAAATCTTCGGCCAATAGTTCACCAGCACCCGCTAACGTCAGCTGCGCACGGCCATGCTCAAGGGACGCACTCGCATGACGCAATGCTTCCAGGTGACGCCTGCGAGCACTGAAGCTGCTTTCGGAGGTCTGCTCGTAACCCATGCAGGCCTTGAGATGTTCGCGCAACAGTTCCAGTCCCATGTCGGCGGATTTGGCACTGAGGCTGATTGTGACATGGCCATCGTCACTGACCTCCAGGGCAATCGCTTCGCCCGTCAGGTCAGCTTTGTTACGGATCAGCGTAACTTTTGCCGGATCAGGGCGGATTTCGAGGAATTCAGGCCACAAGGCAAATGGATCAAGGGCCTCGGGAGCCGTGGCATCAACCACCAGCAGTACCCGATCAGCCTCGCCGATGGCTTTCAATGCCCGTTCGACGCCAATTTTTTCCACCTGATCATCGGTATCCCGCAAGCCGGCAGTATCGACCACGTGTAACGGCATGCCATCGATGTGGATATGTTCGCGAAGAATGTCTCGGGTAGTGCCGGCAATCTCGGTCACGATCGCAGCTTCACGTCCAGCCAAGGCATTCAGAAGGCTGGACTTGCCGGCATTCGGCCGGCCGGCGATGACCACGGTCATGCCGTCGCGTAGCAAGGCTCCTTGCCCGGCTTCACGCATCACTGTGGATAATTCGTCGCGCACTTTGTCGAGCATGCTCAGGACGTGGCCGTCGGCGAGGAAGTCGATTTCTTCTTCGGGAAAGTCGATGGCTGCCTCGACGTAAATGCGCAGGCCTATCAGTTGCTCGGTGAGGTTATGCACACGCTGGGAAAACGCACCCTGCAACGAACGCAGGGCATTTCGTGCCGCCTGTGCAGAACTTGCCTCGATCAAGTCGGCAATGGCTTCGGCCTGAGCAAGATCGAGTTTGTCGTTGAGGAAGGCGCGCTCGCTGAATTCACCCGGCCGGGCCAGACGACAGCCCAGTTCAAGGCAACGCTTGAGCAGCATATCCAGAACGATCGGCCCGCCGTGGCCCTGCAGCTCAAGCACATCTTCGCCGGTGAACGAGTTCGGTCCCGGGAAATATAGGGCGATGCCCTCGTCCAGCACCTCTTCGTTTGCACTGAGGAACGGGCCGTAATGGGCAAACCGCGGTTTCAGTTCGCGACCGCTGATGGCTTTGGCCGCCAGACTCGCCAGCGGCCCGGAAATACGGACAATGCCCACACCGCCGCGACCTTGAGCGGTGGCGACGGCAGCGATGGTTTCACGAGGAACGCTCATAAACCGGTATCCAGACAAAAGTGACAGATAGCAAAACGCCCCACTAGGGGGCGTTTTGAGTGGTTATCCACAGAGTAAGTTACGCCTCGGCTTTTTTGGTAGCCGCTTCGATCTTACGCGTGATGTACCACTGTTGGGCGATGGACAACACGTTGTTCACAACCCAGTACAGAACCAGACCTGCAGGGAACCACAAGAAGAAGAAGGTGAAGATGATTGGCATCATTTTCATGACCTTCGCCTGCATCGGATCCGGAGGAGTCGGGTTCAACTGCTGCTGGATGAACATGGTTACGCCCATGATGATCGGCAGAATGAAGAACGGATCCTTGATCGACAGGTCAGTAATCCACAGCATGAACGGCGCCTGGCGCATTTCCACGCTTTCCAGCAGAACCCAATACAGCGAAAGGAAAACCGGCATCTGCACCAGGATTGGCAAGCAGCCACCCAGTGGATTGATCTTCTCTTTCTTGTACAGCTCCATCATGGCTTGCGACATTTTCTGCCGGTCGTCGCCATGTTGCTCTTTCAGCGCGGCCAGTTTCGGTGCCACTGCACGCATGCGCGCCATGGATTTGTAGCTGGCAGCCGACAGCGGGAAGAAAATCCCCTTGATCAGCATGGTCAGGAAGATGATCGACCAGCCCCAGTTACCGACCAGCGCGTGGATATGTTGCAGCAACCAGAAGATTGGCTGGGCGATGAACCACAGAATGCCGTAGTCGACGGTCAATTCCAGTCCTGGGGACAACTCTTTCAGCACAGCCTGGCTTTTCGGGCCTGCGTACAGAACGGCGCTTGTTTCAGCTTTCGCACCTGGCGCAACAGTCATTGCCGGGGCGGTGTAGCCGATGATGTAGTTGCCTTTGCTGTCTTTACGGGTCTGGACGGTGTTGTTTTCGCCCTTGACCGGAATCCACGCAGTCACGAAGTAGTGTTGCAACCAGGCAACCCAACCACCGGTGACGGTTTCTTTCAGCTGAGCCTTGTCCATGTCGCTCATCGACACTTTCTTGTACGGCTCGTTACTTGTCCACAGGGCGGCGCCGAGGTAAGTCGCGGTACCGGTGGCGGTGCTGGAAGAAGGATCGGAGCTGGCATCACGCTTCAGTTGCGCGAACATTGCACCGGACCAGGGCTGAGCGCTCTGGTTGTCGATCAGGTAGGAAACGGTTACGTCATACAGGCCACGTTTCAGTGTGAAACGCTTGATGTAGTTGACGCCGTCCTTGCTGAACTTCAGGTCCGCGACCAATTGGTCTTGACCGTCGGCCAGTTGATAAATCTTCTTCTCGGAGGAGTAAACCGGACGACCGGCAGGACTTGCGTCCGGACCGTTGGTGCCGATCAGGCCGCTCTGAGCCAGATAAGTCCGCTCGTTGCCGTTATCGAACAACTGGAATGGAATTTCCGGATGGTCCTGGCGACGCGGATATAGCGGCAACGTCAACTGGGCAACATCGCCACCTTGTGGATCGATGGCCAGGTTGAGTACATCCGTTTTGATCTGGATGAGGTCTTTGCTTGCAGCTACTGGTGTTTCAGCAGGTGCAGTTGCACTGGTATCGCTTGCGGCGCGTGGAATGTCGTCACTGACAGAAGCATTATTGCCAGTCGCCGTATCCGGTAGGCCCGGTGCGGTAGTACTGGAAGCAACATTCTGAGTCGGCAGGGCAGCCTGGCCATAGTCCTGGTTCCATTTAAGGACCATAACGTAGGACACGATTGCCAGGGCGACGATCAGGATCGTGCGTTTGATATCCATGATTACTCGGCCATCGAAGAAGAACGGGAGGTAGGGATAGATGGAACCGGGTCATAACCACCGGGATTCCACGGATGACAGCGACCTAAACGACGAAAGGTCAGCCAGCCACCGCGCAGAAGGCCATGATTTTCTATGGCTTCATACGCGTAGCAGGAACAACTGGGGTAGAAACGACAGTGACTGGCCATCAGGGGACTGATGGCATAGCGATAAAACTGGATCGGAACGAGTGCCAGTTTACGCATCGGGACTGTCTACCCCTACAGTTTCGGTTTTGACTGCTGGTACCGGCTTGCTGCGTGCCAGACGTTTCCAGAGTTTGTCGAAATGCTGAATCAATTCGGGGCTTTCTACGTCACCCAAACCTTTGCGCGCGACGATAACAATGTCCCAACCGACCAGTAAATCCTGGTTCAGGCGAAACGATTCGCGCATCAGACGTTTGAGGCGATTGCGCTCGACGGAGAGCTTTACGCTCTTTTTCCCGATAACCAGCCCGAGACGGGGGTGATCAAGATCGTTGTTGCGCGCAAGGAGCAGGAGATTTTTCCCCGGAACCTTGCCGGTAGGGGAGTCAAAGACTGCCTTGAAATGCCGGGGAGTAAGCAGACGCTTTTCCCGACTGAAGTCCTGACTCACCTCCAGTGCCGGATTATCAAACTGCCAGACGCGCACGACCTTTGGCGCGACGACGCGACAGGACGGCACGACCGTTTTTGGTAGCCATGCGAGCACGGAAACCGTGGGTACGAGCGCGTTTGATAGTGCTTGGTTGGAAAGTACGTTTCATTGTCGTGTTACCTGGTTCGTCCACAACGGGCCGGAATGGCCCCCGTTTTAAGAGACCGGGGATTCTAGAGAAAGCAAGCCTCTAGGTCAATTTCCAACCAGCGTTTCCTTATAAATAGATCTCCAGACGATTTGCTCGCCGAAGGTCGTTAGCCAGATATAAAAATAAAGAAGGGAATTATTTAAAGCTTTTCTGTAAAGCTTATAAAAGCTAGGGCCACGTTCATCTGTGGATAACTACCTTTAGCCCTTCTAAACCGTGATGTACAGAGAATGACAACTACGGTGGAAAACGGTGGTCAGCCTGTGCTGCGCTGTCGGATAAGCTGTGTGTGGAAAGGCTAGTTATCCACAGGCAGGTTATCCACCGAGTTTCGCCCCCACTTGTCCAGTGCCCTCATGGGCGGTTATCCACAGAGCTTATGCACATACCGTTGGTCTTCTTTTCAAGGGTTAACGCATTGATAAATCATGCCCTGTGCGCAACCTGCATGTGGATAAGTGGACGTCTGGTCGCTACAATGACCGCTTGTTTTTGCCTCACCGGCTTTCAACTTAGGGGATATCCGTGTCAGTGGAACTTTGGCAGCAGTGCGTAGAGCTTTTGCGCGATGAGCTGCCTGCCCAACAATTCAACACTTGGATCCGTCCACTACAGGTCGAAGCCGAAGGCGACGAGTTGCGTGTCTACGCACCGAATCGTTTTGTTCTCGACTGGGTCAACGAAAAGTACCTGGGCCGCGTCCTTGAACTGCTGGATGAGCATGGCAATGGGCTGGCGCCTGCGCTTTCCTTATTAATAGGCAGCAAACGCAGTTCGGCGCCGCGTGCGGCACCCAATGCCCCGTTGGCCGCTGCGGCGTCCCAGGCTCAGGCTGCTCAAGCGCCTGTCAGCGTTCCGGCGCCAGCCCCGGTAGCTGCCTCGACCAAACGTGCGACCCAAAAAATAGCTGAGATCAGTGAAGAGCCGTCCCGCGACAGCTTCGATCCAATGGCCGGCGCCAGTTCGCAACAGGCCCCGGTTCGCGCCGAACAGCGTACGGTGCAGGTCGAAGGCGCGCTCAAGCACACCAGCTACCTGAACCGCACCTTTACCTTCGAAAACTTCGTAGAAGGCAAGTCCAACCAACTGGCCCGGGCTGCGGCCTGGCAGGTGGCGGACAACCCCAAGCATGGCTACAACCCGCTCTTCCTTTATGGCGGTGTCGGCTTGGGTAAAACCCACTTGATGCACGCTGTGGGTAACCACCTATTAAAGAAGAATCCGAATGCCAAGGTTGTGTACCTGCATTCCGAGCGTTTCGTTGCGGACATGGTCAAGGCCTTGCAGCTGAATGCGATCAACGAGTTCAAGCGTTTCTACCGCTCGGTGGATGCGTTGCTGATCGATGACATTCAGTTCTTCGCCCGCAAGGAACGCTCTCAGGAAGAGTTTTTCCACACCTTCAACGCCCTGCTTGAAGGTGGCCAGCAGGTCATTCTTACCAGTGACCGCTATCCGAAAGAAATCGAAGGCCTTGAAGAACGCCTGAAGTCACGTTTCGGCTGGGGCCTGACGGTTGCCGTCGAGCCGCCGGAGCTGGAAACCCGCGTGGCGATCCTGATGAAAAAGGCCGACCAGGCCAAAGTCGATCTGCCACACGACGCAGCGTTCTTCATTGCCCAGCGTATTCGCTCCAACGTCCGTGAGCTGGAAGGAGCGCTCAAACGCGTGATCGCCCACTCGCACTTCATGGGCCGCGATATCACCATCGAGCTGATTCGCGAATCCCTGAAAGACTTGTTGGCGCTGCAAGACAAACTGGTGTCTGTGGATAACATTCAGCGCACCGTCGCCGAGTATTACAAGATCAAGATCTCCGACTTGCTGTCCAAGCGTCGTTCACGCTCGGTAGCACGTCCGCGTCAGGTCGCCATGGCGTTGTCCAAAGAACTGACCAACCACAGCCTGCCGGAAATCGGCGATGTGTTTGGCGGCCGCGACCACACGACTGTTTTGCACGCCTGCCGCAAGATCAACGAGCTTAAGGAATCCGACGCGGACATCCGCGAGGACTATAAGAACCTGCTGCGTACACTGACTACTTGATGAACACCAGCGCAGCTTATTAAGGCAAGGGACTAGACCATGCATTTCACCATTCAACGCGAAGCCCTGTTGAAACCCCTGCAACTGGTCGCAGGCGTCGTCGAGCGCCGACAGACCTTGCCGGTGCTCTCCAACGTGCTGCTGGTTGTCGAAGGCCAGCAATTGTCGCTGACCGGTACCGACCTGGAAGTCGAGCTGGTCGGTCGTGTGCAACTCGAAGAACCTGCGGACCCGGGCTCCATCACTGTGCCTGCGCGCAAGCTGATGGACATCTGCAAGAGCTTGCCGAACGATGCGCTGATCGACATCAAGGTCGATGAGCAGAAACTCGTGGTGAAGGCCGGCCGTAGCCGCTTCACCCTGTCGACCCTGCCGGCTAATGACTTCCCGACAGTGGAAGAAGGCCCTGGCTCGCTGACCTGCAGCCTTGAGCAAAGCAAACTGCGTCGTTTGATCGAGCGCACCAGTTTCGCTATGGCGCAGCAGGACGTACGCTACTACCTCAATGGCATGCTGCTGGAAGTCTCGGCCGGGATCATCCGCGCCGTGGCGACTGACGGTCACCGTCTGGCCATGTGTTCGATGCAGGCCGATATCGGTCAGCCGGATCGTCATCAGGTGATCGTACCGCGCAAAGGTATTCTGGAACTGGCGCGTCTGCTGACTGAACCGGACGGCAACGTCAGCATCGTGCTGGGCCAGCACCACATTCGCGCCACCACCGGCGAGTTCACTTTCACCTCAAAACTGGTCGACGGCAAATTCCCTGACTACGAGCGTGTTCTGCCTAAAGGCGGCGACAAGCTAGTACTCGGCGATCGCCAGGCGTTGCGTGAAGCGTTCAGCCGTACCGCGATTCTGTCCAACGAGAAATACCGTGGCATCCGTCTGCAACTGGCCAATGGTCAGCTGAAGATTCAGGCGAATAATCCGGAGCAGGAAGAAGCGGAAGAAGAAGTGGGCGTTGAGTACAACGGCGGCTCTCTGGAAATCGGCTTCAACGTGAGCTATCTGCTCGACGTACTGGGCGTGATGACCACCGAGCAGGTTCGCTTGATCCTGTCCGACTCCAACAGCAGTGCGCTGGTGCAAGAGTCCGACAACGACGACTCGGCCTACGTTGTCATGCCGATGCGTCTGTAATCATGTTCAGCAGAACCTAGATGTCCTTAAGTCGCGTCTCGGTCACCGCGGTGCGCAATCTGCACCCGGTGACCTTCTCCCCCTCCCCCCGAATAAACATTCTTTACGGCGCCAACGGCAGCGGCAAAACCAGTGTTCTGGAAGCCATTCATCTGCTGGGGCTTGCCCGTTCGTTTCGTAGCAGCCGTCTGTTACCCGTCATTCAGTACGAGCAGTTGGCATGTACGGTGTTTGGCCAGGTCGAACTGGCCGAGGGTGGACACAGCGCGTTGGGGATATCTCGCGACCGGCAGGGTGAGTTCCAGATCCGCATCGACGGGCAGAACGCCCGAAGTGCTGCGCAACTTGCAGAGATCCTGCCGTTGCAGTTGATCAACCCGGACAGCTTCCGCCTGCTGGAAGGTGCGCCGAAGATTCGCCGACAGTTTCTCGACTGGGGTGTGTTCCACGTGGAACCCCGATTCATGTCTACGTGGCAGCGCTTGCAGAAGGCCTTGCGCCAGAGAAACTCTTGGCTGCGACATGGTACACTTGACGCCGTTTCGCAAGCGGTTTGGGACAGGGAACTGTGCCAGGCCAGCGCTGAAATAGATGAATACCGCCGCGCTTACATCAAAGCCTTGAAACCAGTCTTTGAACAGACCTTGAGCGAACTGGTTGAGCTTGAGGGCTTAACGCTCAGCTATTACCGAGGTTGGGACAAAGACCGTGAGTTGAGTGCAGTGCTCGCCGGGTCCCTTCAGCGGGATCAGCAAATGGGTCATACCCAAGCCGGACCACAACGCGCTGATTTGCGTCTTAGATTGGGCGCACACAATGCCGCGGACATCTTGTCTCGTGGCCAGCAGAAGTTGGTGGTCTGTGCATTGCGGATCGCCCAAGGGCACTTGGTTAGCCAAGCGCGTCGCGGCCAGTGTATTTATCTGGTGGATGACCTGCCGTCCGAACTGGACGAGCACCACCGTCGCGCGCTTTGCCGCTTGCTGGAAGACTTACGCTGCCAGGTCTTTATCACCTGTGTAGATCACGAATTATTGAGGGAAGGCTGGCAGACGGAAACGCCAGTCGCTCTGTTCCACGTGGAACAGGGCCGTATCACCCAGACCCACGACCATCGGGAGTGAAGGCATTGAGCGAAGAAAATACGTACGACTCAACGAGCATTAAAGTGCTGAAAGGCCTGGATGCCGTACGCAAACGTCCCGGTATGTACATTGGTGACACTGACGATGGCAGTGGTCTGCACCACATGGTGTTCGAGGTGGTCGATAACTCGATCGACGAAGCTTTGGCCGGCCATTGCGACGACATCAGCATTATCATCCACCCGGACGAATCCATCACCGTTCGCGACAACGGTCGTGGCATCCCGGTAGACGTGCACAAAGAAGAAGGCGTCTCGGCGGCCGAGGTCATCATGACCGTGCTGCACGCCGGCGGTAAGTTCGACGACAACTCCTACAAAGTATCCGGCGGTCTGCACGGTGTAGGCGTTTCGGTTGTGAACGCGCTGTCCAAAGAACTGGTCCTGACCGTTCGCCGCAGCGGCAAGATCTGGGAACAAACTTACGTCCACGGTGTTCCGCAAGAGCCGATGAAGATCGTTGGCGAGAGCGAAACCACCGGCACGCAGATTCATTTCAAGCCATCGGCTGAGACCTTCAAGAACATCCACTTCAGCTGGGACATCCTGGCCAAGCGGATTCGTGAACTATCCTTCCTCAATTCCGGTGTCGGCATCGTCCTCAAGGACGAGCGCAGCGGCAAGGAAGAGTTGTTCAAGTACGAAGGTGGTCTGCGTGCGTTCGTTGAATACCTGAACACCAACAAGACTGCGGTCAACCAGGTGTTCCACTTCAACATCCAGCGTGAAGACGGCATCGGCGTTGAAATCGCCCTGCAATGGAACGACAGCTTCAACGAGAACCTGTTGTGCTTCACCAACAACATTCCTCAGCGCGATGGCGGTACTCACCTGGTGGGTTTCCGTTCCGCATTGACGCGTAACCTGAACACCTACATCGAAGCTGAAGGTCTGGCGAAGAAGCACAAAGTTGCCACCACCGGTGACGATGCCCGCGAAGGCCTGACAGCGATCATTTCGGTGAAGGTTCCGGATCCGAAGTTCAGCTCCCAGACCAAAGACAAGCTGGTGTCTTCCGAAGTGAAGACCGCGGTTGAACAGGAAATGGGCAAGTACTTCTCTGACTTCCTGCTAGAGAACCCGAACGAAGCCAAACTGGTCGTCGGCAAGATGATTGACGCGGCGCGTGCGCGTGAAGCGGCACGTAAGGCTCGTGAGATGACCCGCCGTAAAGGCGCGCTGGACATCGCCGGCCTGCCGGGCAAACTGGCTGACTGCCAGGAAAAAGACCCTGCCCTCTCCGAACTGTACCTCGTGGAAGGTGACTCTGCTGGCGGCTCCGCCAAGCAGGGACGCAACCGTCGCACCCAGGCCATCCTGCCGCTCAAGGGCAAGATCCTGAACGTCGAGAAAGCACGTTTCGACAAGATGATCTCTTCGCAAGAAGTGGGCACTTTGATCACCGCGCTGGGCTGCGGCATTGGCCGCGACGAGTACAACATCGACAAGCTGCGTTATCACAACATCATCATCATGACCGATGCTGACGTCGACGGTTCGCACATCCGTACCCTGTTGCTGACCTTTTTCTTCCGTCAGTTGCCGGAGTTGATTGAGCGCGGTTACATCTACATCGCTCAGCCGCCGCTGTACAAGGTCAAGAAAGGCAAGCAAGAGCAATACATCAAAGACGACGACGCCATGGAAGAGTACATGACGCAGTCGGCCTTGGAGGATGCGAGCTTGCACCTGAACGAGGAAGCCCCGGGTATTTCCGGCGAAGCCCTCGAGCGTCTGGTGAATGATTTCCGTCTGGTGATGAAGACCCTCAAGCGCCTGTCGCGCCTGTACCCGCAGGAACTGACCGAGCACTTCATCTACCTGCCAGCGGTGAGCATGGAGCAACTGTCCGATCACGCAGCGATGCAGGATTGGATGGCTCAGTTCGAAGTTCGCTTGCGTACCGTCGAGAAATCCGGCCTGGTTTACAAAGCCAGCCTGCGTGAAGACCGTGAACGTAACGTCTGGCTGCCAGAGGTCGAGCTGATCTCTCACGGCCTGTCGAACTACATCACCTTTAACCGTGATTTCTTCGGCAGTAACGATTACAAGACTGTTGTGTCGTTGGGCGCTCAATTGAGCACCTTGCTGGACGACGGCGCGTACATCCAGCGCGGCGAGCGCAAGAAGCCGGTCACCGAATTCAAGGAAGCACTTGAATGGCTGATGGCTGAAAGCACCAAGCGTCACACCATCCAGCGATACAAGGGGCTGGGCGAAATGAACCCGGATCAGCTGTGGGAAACCACCATGGACCCAAGCCAGCGCCGGATGCTCAAAGTGACCATCGAAGACGCCATTGGCGCAGACCAGATCTTCAACACCCTGATGGGTGATGCGGTCGAACCTCGTCGTGACTTCATCGAAAGCAACGCCTTGGCGGTTTCCAACCTGGACTTCTGATCCGGTGTAGGTTCACAAAATAGTTGCTCATTTTCACAAATAGCTGAATCCACGCGTTCACGCACAAAAAAGGCCAATTCTCTGAATTGGCCTTTTTTGTGCTCTTTGGAAAATCGATCCCTGCCCTTCTGCAAATCAAGGTTGCTGGGGAGCAATGCATCTTGGGACTGCTGAAGAAGGCACCCACACCTAAGGACCGCTTACGTGAGAAGTAATTATCGGAGTTTTGTAGGGCTGGCCGAAGCCGTGGCGGGGACGAAAGTTCTGCAGAGGAGATGGAGAAAAGGAGAGCGCACACGCGCGAATAATACTAGAAGTCTCGAAACAGATGCTGTACGCGTAGAGATAACAACATCGAGGAAATGTCAAGACGCAGGGTGAAAAATTTCGTGGAGAAAGACGAATGGCTGGAGTAGAATTTGGCACGCTATTACGCAGTAATAGCGTGCCAAGAAAATCAGCCGGTTACGTAAACTTGTTGAAGCAAGTTCCTAACGGCCACCGGTAACAACTTCTGCTTTGGACATCTATCTCGAAATAGAGGTCCAGAAGCATGGCTGCTTTCGTCGACGACTCCCTAAGGAGGTATCGAGAAATGTAGATACTGCAAAACCAGGGGCTCTGACAGCGCCACAACCAGGTACTTCTTGCGTACGATCCCGCGCAATTTCTGCCTTTTTTTGGCGCTTGTCAATCCTCTCCCACAATTTTGACTTTAGCGAGGCCTCTCGACGGCACAGTGTTGCCTGTCGAAAGCCCTCTCGAGCCCCGCTCTGCACTTGCATTTTAGGTGCAGCGACGGCGCTCGTCTTTGGATTGATGGAGGTGTTCGATGTCAGTGCGAAAGGTTGTAACCAGGCGTTCTTGCCATTTCAGAGGCTACTTTCCTTCCCTGAAAAATGGCAAACCTACCCCTTGGGAATCCCAGCTGGAAGGTGGGTTTTTCCGGCTTCTGGAGCTGTCACCTCAGGTTCACAGCTACACCATACAGCCCAGCCGAGAGAGCGTATCGCTCGACTCGGCATCCATAAAATATTTTCCTGACATCCATGTATTTCTCACGGATGGTAGGGAGTGGTGGTTCGAAGTGAAGCCGCAAAAGCGGCTTTTGATCGCCAGTGTCGATCAACGGCTGGAAGCTGCAAAGGTTCATTTTGCCGCCAGTAATCGCAATTTTACTGTCGTCACGAATGATCTGATTCATAGCGAACCGTTGGCTAGGAACCTTCAAAAGCTTATGTACCACCGTCGCGGGCCCATGCTTTCGAATTCCCAAGTCGACGAGGTTCGAGAACTTCTTGATGCCCGCGAGCCGAAGATTTTTAGTGAATTTATTGCGGTTTTTGGTGATATGGAGGCATGGCGTTTATTGGGCTTAGGCATTGTTGGTGTCAGTCTTGATCAGACTATTAGCAACAACTCAGAAGTCTTCTTAACAGGAGGGCACCGTCATGCAAATTTTTTCGCTTAAAGCAAAATTAGCCGTATCCGTAAAAGGTGTTTTGATGGTTCTCCAACGGAGATTAGTTGATCGACGACTACTCTTTTTTGATGAGTTAGGTGAATCAACAAAGTTGACCGAGGCCGAGTTCTACGTTGGGTATGAAAAGCGTGAAATTGAAATTTGCGCGGATCAACCATTTCTCGGAGAGGTGCCATTCGTACGGAACGTAGCCCCTGATCTTACGTGCTTTCCAGCCAATCACAGCCAAGAAGCCTTACGTCGGCGCCGGTATCTTGAGGGTGTAATGGGGAAGGACCAGTCAAGATTACCGAGTGAAGAAATCATGTTGGAAGAATTGAAAAAAATAGCAAAAATAATAGGTGATGCATGTGCGCCTTCAATATCAACTGTCAGGCGTTGGGCATCGAGGTACATTGGAAACAACATAATAAGGTTGGTACCTAAACATAATAAAAAAGGCCGGGCAGCTGCCATTAAAGATGAGCTTGAAGGCATACTGGAGAGTGTCATGGATGAACTTTATCTAAAAGACACCCGGCCAAAAGTTTCAAAGGTCATAGGTGAATACCATCTCAGACTTGAGGCCCTTAATCGGGAACGGTTGCCCTCTGAACAGTTCGTCTTCCCCAGCGGCATGACCGTCCGCAGATACATTGCCAGGCTAGATCCCTTCTTGGTGGATGTTGCTCGCCTCGGTAAGCATGCCGCTAATAAAAAGCACCGTGTAGCTGCGGGTGTACTCCAGGTAAATCAGATCCTCGAGAGGTGGGAGATCGATCACACCCTATTGGATGTCCTGCTCGTGGATGAAGAGACCGGTTTGGTTATCGGGCGACCTTACCTAACGATAGTGTTAGATAGGTACTCTCGAATGATCATGGGGTACCTCCTCCACCTGTCTGCGCCAAACACTGAATCTGTTCTACGAGTCATTGAGCGTTCGATCCGTCCCAAAGCAGAACTGTTGCAACGCTTTCCGAAAGTAAAGAATGAGTGGCGAGCCCATGGTATGCCGGCGCGGATCGTTCCGGACAATGCTGCTGAATTTCATGCTGATGATTTGATTTTGGGGTTCAACGATCTAGGCATCGAGATTATGTATCCCGCCTCCCGGGCACCTGAAATGAAGGGCGCGGTCGAGCGCTTTTTTAGCACTCAGAATCTGGGACTTATCCACAACCTCCCGGGTACAACATTCTCCAATATCCAGGAGAAAGGAGATTACAAGTCAGAAAAACATGCCTGCTTCACCTTGTCGCAGCTGGAAGCCGTAGTCGTTAAATGGATCGTGGATGGCTACCACCAAACGCCACACCGAGGCCTCAAGAAGATGACCCCCGCCCAAGCCTGGGCAATTGATGAGGCTCAGACTTTGGTCAGACTGCCCGTGGATCTCGATGCCCTTGAATGCATTCTTGCTCGACGAACCTCCGTAAAGGTTCATCACTATGGAATTGAAGTTGACAGCATCGGTTACCACTCGGCTGAGCTCGCCCAGTTGAGAATGCTCTTAACGTCTGATGAGAAGGTAAATGTTCGTTATCGAGACGAAGCTGGGCATGTTTGGGTTCATGACCGGTTTAGGAACGTATTTCTCCAGGTTCCGGTGAAGGATAAGCGGTTGATTGGTAAGAGCCGAGAAATGTGGAAGGCGGCCCAGAAAGCGCTTAGAGATGCTGGAGGAGAGCAACCAAGCTTTGACGAACTTCATCGTTGCTACCAAGAGCTGCGAGAAGACATTGACGAAGCTCGTCGCTCTCAAAAGCTGCGAGTGCGTCGGGAAGCAGCACGGGCCAAGTTGGATAGGGAGGGTCGTAAGGCCGAGGCGAATCCCCCTCCGGTAGTCGTTGCTGAGATGGAGTGGGTTGATAGGTCATTCACACCGCCAACTGCACCCTCCACTTTCAAGGTTTCCTACCGTCCGCCATCAGCAGGTGATCGACCATGAACGCTTTCGCACAAAGTATTCGTCCCTTCTCTCTGCGTCACCATTTCATTCACAGCCCCCAGGCCGAGCGAGCCTTGACGCGCTTGGGTGAAGTTCACGCTGATACCCGGCGTACCGGGGCGAGCAAGGGCTTAGTCATCCAAGGTCCGAGCGGGGTGGGAAAAAGCACCTTAATCAAGGAGTACGTCAGGGAATTGAAAGCAGCGGAACCTCCGGGGTCCGGGAAGCGGACGGTCTTGGTGGTTGAGATTCCCTCATCACCCACCAAGAAAAACTTGGCAACAGCGATGCTGACAGCACTAAAGGATCCGTACGCGGATGCTCGCGGTCATTCTGCGGAGGTCAAGTTCGCTCGCATCATTCTACTCATGACTAATCTGGGGGTTGAAGTCGTGGTGCTCGACGAAGCCCAACATTTGGTGGATTACCGACGCAACGATGCGTATGAAGCCGCAGATTGGATCAAGAGCCTGATGAACGAAACCAGCATCACCTTCGTACTAGTCGGATTGAAGCGAACCGAGGGCCTGCTATGGGCAAATGAGCAACTGCGACGAAGGTTTTCTGCGACGGTTGACTACAACCGGTTCAGCTATGCCGAATGCACTTCGGCGCAGTTTGCAATGCTTCTCGAGGTGATTGCTAGCCTATTGCCGGTTAAGACCATCAGCTTTACAGAGCCTCAGTTGTTAAGGCGCTTTCACATGGCTTCATTTGGCTTGATTGACTACCTGATCAAAATTCTGGATCGAGCTGTTTGGCTCGTCCAGCATCGAGAGCTCGAAGGAATAAATCTGTATGTCCTAGCCGAAGCGTTTTTGGATGAGGTGTGGAGCAAAGCAACAGACCAGCGAAATCCATTCAGTATCAGCTTTAACTTCAAGCCTCTGATTGGATTTCATGAGCCGTTCGAAAAATTCGACCTAATCGCGGCCTAAAGAGAAGGTCGGGGAGATACCCCGGCCTCCCTCCTCTACAGAAACCCTTCGGTAACTCACTGTTCTCACGGATATACAGGAATGTTTGGTCTTTTAATCAACCCACACCCTCAGCGCGATGAGAGCTTGTTAGGGTATTTACAACGATTGGCAGGGGCCAATGGCTTAGCGGGAAACGAACTGATCAAGGCTTTTCAGGAAGCAAGTGATGAAGATGTAACTGACTGGTTTGGCAGTATGACGCTGCCGGTGAGCTGGCCGGCAGTATCCAGCGAGCTTAGACGACCGACGACCCAGGCGCTTAAGGCCTGGTCACTGCAGTGCAAGCGTTTTTGCTCATGTTGTTTGGCTGAACGCGCTTACTGGAGAGAGTCATGGGATCTGACGTTAGTAACGAGCTGCTCAATTCATGGAGTGCCCCTGCAGGACAGATGCCCGGGGTGTTCTGTAAAAATAAACCGCGACGCTATGCTGGCAAACTGCTGTAAATCCTGTGGCTATTTCCTCTCCTTAAGAGATACACCAACTACCGATGCTGAGGGAGCTTGCGCGTGGATGACGGCTGCTATGGAGATAAGGTTTAGGCAGGAATACAAATTAGGATGCAGCGATTTGGATGCCCTGACCTACGAGGAGCTCCATGCCTTATCGGTGCGGCTCGCTGCCAGGATCGTTAAATCAGAAAACTCAAAGTCATTGAAGCTGGCCAATTCAGGATCGCTTGAAGTATCGAGTGAATTGGCACAAGCGGCCGGAGAAATACTCATGAACTGGCCGCGGGCGTTCAGGGACTTGCTGAGCGATCTCAGATCGACCAGACCCACGGGGACGGGTTGGAAACTAGCCTCCGCCTTTGGACCGATTTACAGGGACATCCATCATGATCTCCAAGCGTCCTGCTATGCGTTCGTTCGTGCAGAGTTCGAGTCTTTTGTTCAGCAGGCTTGGGAGGCGCCATTAGCGAAGAGAAACCGTTATCTGAGCGAAAAGACGATTACGGGCCATCGTTGGGTCTTTATTGATGAGGCGGCTCGTTTAACGGGCCTGCTTAAATCCTGTGTACAGAGACTGCATGACCACGGCGAAGTTGACTCCAGGGAGATCGTGCATTCAAGCGGCCGTAAATCCAAAGTGGTTGATGTCGACCAAGTCCGTGAACTCGCGCTTCTTATGGAGAAAGCAGTGAACCTGAGGCAAGCGGCCAAGCTGTTGCACATCAATCTTGAGCGCGTGCGGCAACTGACCTCAGGAGGGATTCTGAAATTCTATGGCGGCAGGCCCAAGGCCGGCGAACAATGGCTAATAGATGTTGACTCGCTCGGGGGCTTGGAAATCGCGCGTACGCAGGCTCCTCCGGGCAATACGCTAGTAACGGTCAATTATCTGGCTAAGCACCATCTTCCAACGGGTGGAGGTCTCGTTGAGATGATTAAGGCGATCAAATCTGGGGAACTCAGAGCTTTTAGGGATGCGGATGAAAGCAAGACAGCGATCGGGTATTGGCTTTTGAGACCACAAGACCTAACCGATTGGATGCAGCGCATGCTTCAAAAGTCTTCAGATTTTCCAGGGATCACGGTCGGTAAAGCGGCAGCACTTTTAGGTGTCAAAGAGGAAGTCGGTTATGCAATGGTTCGACTAGGGATCCTGTGGAGCACATCGGTTCGTAAGGGGCGGAGCACAGTGCTCATGGTTAAACCTGCCGCTATTGAAAAGTTTAGGCGTAAGTACATATTGGGCCCTGAGTTGGCGGTTTTTTTGGGAATGTCACCCAAGCATACGACGCATCATCTCTGGATGAACGGATTCCGCCCTGTTGCGGGGCCATCGATCGTGAAGGCTCCATGTCGGCAATACGTCTGGCCCCGAAGCAAGAAATTGGTGGATTACTTGGCTTGGAAGGCAGCACATCACTGACAGTGCATCATCGCACTCCCCATTGTTAACCACTTTTTCACTGTGTTAACCACCTTGGGTAACACAGTAAAAAATTGGGTTACTGGTTCAGCCGTCCCTACGATTACCCTAGGTGTAGATGGCTAGGTTAGTCCTCAAAGTAAAGAGCGCAGGCTAAACACACACCGGTAATTACGGCCATGTACGCTGCCCAAACGTTAAATTGAATAGAAACTTCAGTGAGCTTTCGGGCAGCCTCAGCCGATGCATCAAGTGTGTCCATCTGTTGCTTTATTGGTACTGATGCGAATTTGACCCAGGCTGCCGACATCAGTTGACCCTTAGGCGATCAGTGAAAACATGTATAAGGCCATCAATTACCAAGTATCCAGGTACGTCAACGATTTCCGGCATCTTGGGTCAAATTCGCATCAGCGCCAACCGTATTACAATTACTTGGACATGACCCGTTCTTTGAAGGTTAAGGTAAGCCAAGTCAATAGCGCCTGCTGGTCCTCGAATATTCTTTCGCAACTTTGGTTAATCATTGGATTATTCCCCGTCGGCAATGCTTGACGTACATCCCCCTTTAATCCGATGCAGCGCTTACCCATCGCAAAGCAGTAACCAAGTTCAAAAGCTACACCTTCGTCTATATGTGCGCCGTGAAGAACAGCCAAAATCAGATCGGACTCCCTCATAGCCTGGATGTCAGCGTCAAAAACCATTCTTTCTGCAATGTTTTTGGGTGTCCCATTCGCAGCAATTTCGCGCAATAACAGCCCATCCTCCTGCGGCAAAAAAATATTGAAGAAGGGCTTCAATAAATCCCTCAGGGCACGATTGTATGACAGTTCCATCTCATTAAATAAAGGAGCTGCCAGATAGATGGTCCTTTTTTTAGCCATTTGCAATGTTACTCATTTGCTCATCAAGATCTGCTGGAGCGTATGTGCAAGAGAAGATGACTCGAGCGACATCGCGGACAACATCGACTTCCTTCCTATCGGTAGAATAAATAATCTTAGGTTGAAGCGGGCTGTAAAGCCTCATGCTCGTTTCCTGAAGCTTATTTATTTTATCTGGTGGCCAATCACCTTCTTTCCTTTTGGTAATTAAGCGGGACCATATTTCGTTAGGGTCCCCCAACATATGGATGACCTCGCCACATTCAATTTTCTTTTTTGACTGGCCAGGCCTAATCCCCTGTTCGAGCATTGATCGAGCCCTGTCACTCTCAGATACATCCACCACAAAGGAAAGCGGGTCGAGCGGCGATCTATCTATAAGGAATACGCCAACTTTCTTGCCCTCTAAATAATTATTTTTCTTGCCGAACTGCTCGTTGGCCCACGAGTCAATTGTGATGGTTTTGGTAGTGGAAAGATGCTCTGGCGAAAGTGCCATTTCGGCAGGCCTCTCATCAAACCACTCGTCAAGCGTTATCAAATTACCGAACTGACTTATGACGGTTGACTTCCCAATGCCTACAGCTCCTACAAGGTAATAATTATACTTTGTTTGGAGCCCCAAAATGTCTGAGATATGCAGAAAATCAACTTCGGGAAGGGTTATGGCTAGCAAAAACTCCTTAATATCTGCACTATTAAAAAATAGCGTTATCAGGTTGTAGTTATTAAAATTCGCTTCAAATATCGCGGCTTGGTTTTGCGGGTCGATTGCACCATCAGTAAACCTAACAAAGTAATTATAGTTACCAGGGCTAATAGAGGCTGCCTTACGGAGCAGATGCAAAAGAGTGGAGTCAGTTAAGGAATGCCCAATCAGTATGCTGGTTTTCTTTGTTAAAACGTGAAGCAGGGTAGATAAACTGCCTCCGATCCCATCTAATAGCTGATCTGCAAAAGCACCATCGGAGAATATTAAGTTCTCGCTTTGGAATTTCTTTTTGTCCAACGGCAAAAAGCCATTTGGATGATAAATCACACACTTGTCTTTGGTAAATTGTGAATGATGGGACCACACCGTTTGATAGGGGCGCTCATGCTTCGTCGGATTCAGTTCATCACGCGACAAACCATATTCAATATAGTCATCAAAATTGTAATTCACGGTCAATTCAGATTGCTTGATGAACTCTATCATTTCCCGGAAGTATGGATGTTTGCCGATTGTATTTATTCGTTCTCTATCACTGGTTTCTTGATACAGTGCCTCATGAATCATTTCACGCCAATCGGAAAGAATCTTCCTTTCCAACAGGGCGCTACTTGAATAGCCGCCGACTTTTTCTATCTCAGCTTTCCTATAGGAATAAAACATCTCGAACAACACGAGTGCAGCCTTTCCGGGAGCATCACCTACTGCCGAGACCTCAGGTGCTTTATCCGCCATCGCCGTTTTGATTCGCTCGATTAGGAGTTCCCAAAGAGGCAAATTTAGGTCCCTGCTTATACCGGCCCCCAATACTAAGCTAGCTTTATTTTTTTGGAGCTGCACTCTAAGCTGGCAAATATATTTCCAAGCGGATTGGACAGGTTTTGATCGGAATTGTGCCATTTCTACATTCATTAGCATTCCAATTCGTTAGCGGTGGGATCGTTTGTTAGGAAGAATACCGGTTAAATTCCCCTCCATCCATAGTCGAAGCGCAATGGCAGCCGAAGCGCCCGCAGCGACCCTGATTGAGTGATGTTCGGACAGCAGAGTGCAGAGAGACGCGATGGATCACTCTGACTAGTCGCGACCGACATCTCAGGGTTGCGGCCCTTAATGACAGGCTGCAATTGGTCGATTGTGTTGAAGAGGTCGACCCGGCTTGACTACCTGTTGGCGCTGATTGAAAACTGGCCCACCCTGCCGATTGCAATTTGATCTAGGGCGGGTTGCTGATTCCAAACTTTTATGACCCTGTCCTCTAGGTAGAACGCTGGGTGGGAGCAGCTGAACCCTGGGGCAGTTCTCAGCCGGCAGGACAGCTAGATCAATTCTCGGTCAGGGGCAGCAGACATGGGCTACTCCACAATTCATGGGCGAGGTTTTACCACAAAGAGTGATGGTATCTTCGCATTAGTGGCTATGCAATCAGCCTGTTCATGCGTACAGTTTTTGTAGGGCGAATTTCCAGTGGCTGTTTTTTGCCGGTACCTGGTGGAACGGGGTGCGCCTGAGACACCTTATTCAATGCCCGGAGCGCACCACCATGATTGGCTGTAAACTGGTTTTTGTAGGTGTATGAAAAAAATAGGTTAACTACCTACTCCTAAGCATGGGTCGCAAAATTATTAAGCAGACATTTTTGAAGAAAGCTCCCTGAAAAATTCTCTGCTAGATTGAATTGCCTGCTTAAAGCGCTCTTCGCCCTCTCTAATCCGACTTTGATCGTGGAAGAAGGCTTCCATTTCAGCCATGTTGTCGTCAACATTTTGCTCGCTGCCCCCCATTTTCGGTGAAGTCAGCCTAATTGAGCTATAAAAGCTAAGAGCGTTAGCGAGATTTCTATCTATAGAAAGACCAATGGAAGCTGGTACGTAGCGTCCGTGGCTTTGATTAATGAATTGCGTCTGCACATTGCATATGGACAATATGTCTAAATCTGCCAAGCCTTCCAGGTTGCCTTTAGCGGTAAGCTTCAATACTTTGGTGAGAAGGTATTTTGTATCGGAACTGTAGTGGGTAATAATTTGCGGATCGTTGTGTTTGCACTCAGCGATTTTTTTCTCGATATGTTCCATAAAGAAACGACTAGCTGTACGCTCGTCAAAGTATTCTAGTTTGATTTTCTCGTACAATCCCTCTGCGGCAAAAACGGGTGGAACGATAATGAATTCGCCATTTTTTGCTGGTATACCGCCGAAACCGCATCCTGGGGGTTGAATGAAATTAAACCGCCAGTCTCTTTGCTCATACGAATGCAGCGTTTTCGTTATTTTATCGGAATCGCTTTGGATCAGGTTTAGATAATACTCGGCTCCTGAATAAGTCTCGATGCCGTCAAAGAATAAAACCGAACCGAGTTCATCCTCTATGATGGACTTAAGTTCTTTAAATTTTTCCCAGTGCTCTCGCGTGCTTTTAACATTTCTAAGTCTTAGATACTCGTAGAAAACGCTCGGCCGGATTACCAAGTCGACGTGGTGGGGAAGTTTTTTTATTAGTATGAATGCTAATAGTATCGAAAGAACTCCCTCGTTAATTTTTCCTTGTCGATAATCCTCCAATCGCATAATAATATTTGAATCTAAGACTAGCCTGTAAGGCCCACGCAGCATTACAGAGCTTTCAATTTGATCAAGTAGTGTTACAAAATTTTCGACAAATCTCTTACGGCTCTTTGGGTTTAATTCATTAGAATGCTTAATAATTTCGTCGATGTTCATTGTCTTGTGAATTCGCTCAGCTGAATATTTTGGTCGATTTCTAATTGGAAGGCATGTGGGATGGCTAATCGACAATCCGAGTTGGAAATTTTAATCATCTTCTAAGTAGTGGCAATTAGCCTCCACGCTCGACACAGAATCACGGTTACTGTGTGAGAGTCAACAATATTCGAAGCAGCGGGAGGCAGAGAGCGCCGTGGAAATTGATGTCGTTCGAGTCCCACATGTTGTGCGGTGCAGCCACGCAGCGTTCTCCGCCAGCCGCAAAAGCTAATGGAAAACCCGAAATACGGACCAACACATCTTCCACTCAAGTTTGATCCAGGACTATGCTCATAGAAGCCCTTAGCCACCAATATCGCTCTTTGCCGCTAGGGATCAGCCCACAGGACAGGGAGGTGGAGAGTGAAATTCGATTTAAGGAACGCGATCAACAGTATCTCAGACGTGGTGATGAACCGACCCGCCCCCCTGCGCGAGTTCGACCAGATCTACATGAAAGTGGCCGATATGGTTATCCAAGCTGAATACGTCGCCCGAGTCTTCAATGGAAAGAAAGTCGTCTTCGTGGGAGATGGGGACGGAATCGCTCTTTCAGCGGCGCACCTAAAGGCCCAAGGTGTAATCGATTACGGCCCCTCCTCAATCACGCTACTCGATTTCGACGAGCGCATCGTCAATTCAGTGCTGCGATTCGGCGAAAAACTAGCACCCAAGGTCGAAATCACTGCCCACCTGTACAACGTCGCTGACCCCCTTCCGTCAGAGCACTTCGGGGCCTATGACGGTTTTCACATCAATCCCCCATGGGGAGCAAGTAACGCCGGCCAAAGTGTCACAGCGTTTCTGGAGCGAGGCAGTCAAGCTACAAACGCAAAAGGGTTGGGCATTGTAGTAATTGCCGATGACCCTGACCTTCCCTGGACTCAGGAGGTACTGCGAGATACACAAAAAAGAGCCATCGAGTTGGGATATGTCGTATCCGAGATGCTTCCTCAGCTTCATCTCTACCACTTGGATGATGCTCCCGATTTGCGCTCTTGCTCTTGCCTGTTTCGGCGGGTGGTCCCCGGTCTGATGGAGAAGAGTTCGGATAAGTTGTCAGCCAACCGACTCAGCAATTTCTACGGTAAGAACAACCCGCTCATCTATAAATATGTACGCGAGACGCCCACCCTCAATGTCAATCGAGAGGCCGACCAGCGCTATTCACTTGAACACTACAAGGAGGTTCCGGATGCTTAATCCTATTGAGAATGGTCAAGGCCTGATCTTTATGAAGGTCGGACTGCACGCATCAGAGAGCCTCGAAGACATTGTGCGAAGAAAGCGGCGGGAGTTTGAAGAAGCCGGTTCAATCTTTTGGGGCTATGGGGGCAGTTCATGTCATCCCCGGACGATGGTACAGCCATTCGGAAAGTCGATGCAGGAAGAGGGGAAACACCTGCTCATCATCATGAACGAGATGAACTCCAAGCACGCCGCACCTCCAGTTGCCGCAACCCACTATTCTGAGGATGGCGTTGACTGGGAGGCCGTGCCGAAAGGCATTGAAGTTCGTGGATCCCGTTTTGCGCTTGTCCTTGATGAGCTACGGCTTGATGAGTTCGAAGTCAATCTGAACGATTTCGAGGTGGGCTTAGGACAATCTCGAGGGAAAGTCGCCTCGGAATACTTGAAAGGTCAAAACGACAAGGGCTGTCTTATCTATCACGAACCTCATGTCCCGCCACCGCCTGAAGAGCGGATCGTTAAGCGGATAGGCCTGATAGCTAGAGTGAAGCCACCTTTCGCAGTGTTCCTAAAGAACTGAAACGGGGGGAGTCCAGGAATGGGACAAATAGTATATTTGACGGGGGCACCGGCGACGGGCAAATCCACGCTGGCCGAGCGCCTGGCTGGGCTGTCGGACCAGATAACCGTATTTACCTACAGTAAGGAGCTTGCTCGGGTTGCGTCTGCCCGCGTGGGATTGGTCAGTCAGAGCGATATGCGAGAACAATCGGCGAAGTTGATCACTTGCGAAGATGTGGGGCTGGTTGACGCTGAACTGATTGAGATGGCTGCACGGTTCAAGCACAAGGAAGGCTACCTTGTGATTGATTCGCACGCCGTCACAATCGAGAGCTTCGGATTCAGGGTCACTCCGTTCTCTAAGGCGATGTTGCACGACTTGGCACCGGACGTAATCGTCTGTCTCTATGCCGACGCCCAGACTCTTATTGATCGTATAAAAGCAGATCCCGCAGGACGGCCTTTACCGCCGCCAAGTGAACTCGATCGGCATGTCAGTCTTCAATGCCAGATTGCATCTCTCTATGCATTCGAGACGGGGGCGAGGCTCTACTACCAGGATGCTTCGAAATCTGGAGTAGAGGTGTTGCAAGACTTCTTACAGGTATCCCGGATCGCTATCTCAGATGGCAGCGGCTAATCCGTGATCGGTACCAAAAAGGTCGAGAGTAAATGGTGCGCAGGCTTCTGGCTTGCGCTTGCCACGCAGCCTGGAGACAAGCAGATTCCAATCCGCAACGCCTCCGCTGGCTGAGACCTCCTCGATGGACTGCGCATCGTGAGGCGAAAGCAACTCGGGGTCGCAAAGCTGCACCGAGTAAGGCGCTTCCATGGTGGCTATGAAGCTCACTGCGTACTTTTTGGCAACGTTCCCACTGATCGCGTACTCGGCGTTCTTCACCACAGCCGTTACCTGCGATGCGCCCAAGGGCTTGTCGCTGGAGAAGTTCCTCAGGAATGCCGCAGTAACCTCAAGCTCTGTCCCCGTTCCCAAACGATCAGCGGATTTGCAGACCAGAGCATAGTGACTGGACTTGCGCCGCCCCGATGGCAGGTCAGCGCGGCTAGTAATCAACACGTGCTCTGGAAGCGGCACAGTATTGCCTCGGCCGTCGATCCAGCTGTTCCAGACAAAAACGTCGCCGGGAGTTACGTCGATGGCTTTGGCTTTGCTGGACATCGGTGAAAACAACACTTTCATTTCTTCTTCAATGGAAGCAGCCGCATCGCGGGCGTTCTCACCTAGGGACTGGCCAATTCCCCAAAAAAACAGACCATCCCCCAACTGACGCTCCCACTCCTTGCGACGAATGATCAAATCAAGGCCTTCGCCAGATTCGATACCCATTTTGGTCCAGCAGAAGGTAGAGGGGATCATTGCTATGAGTCCGAGGTTGCGTTGACGATTGTAAGCATAGCAATTCTCTATTCATTTTAAAAATTAATTCACATATAGTGAATATCATGAATAGCGCACAAGTTCGGGTTTACTATACCCAAATCATAGAATATCTAAGGTTGGATCCTCGCAGCGACGCTGAGATTGCCCGCAGAAGTGGGGTCTCACAGCCAACTGTGTGGCGATTGCGTAACGGTGCGCAGCCGAGGCTTCGCTTTAGTGAGCAATTCAATAAGCTCTGCAATTTTTATGGGCTTACTGAATTAAAACCCGAGCTCCCAGACAGTTCATTGGAGAGCGAGCTGAAGGGTGCAATAATGGCAATATGGGATGGCTCGGATGCTCATGCCCGGGCACTGATCAAAGTTATTCGCAGCCTCAAGGGGCTTGCCACAACTCAACCTGATCAATCTGTCCAGCTCACTGCTGAAGGAGGTCGCAATGCCGGCCACACAAATTGATCGAATCTTCGGGGCTCTGGAGTCCGCGGGCTATCCGCGGGAATTTCAGAACTCCTTGCTACCCGAATGGGTGACTGATGAGATGCTTCAGGACGAGGGCGCGACCATGGAGGTTGCTTCGATTCTGGCGAAAAGACTCGGCCTAAGGGTCGCACCGCTGTTTTCCGATAATCCGGGACTTGAGGAGCTTCGCCGGCGGGACACGAAGTACAAAAGATCCATCCCGAACAAATCCAAAAACCTCAGCGCCGCGACGTCCTTGGCAATGTTCGTGGCAGAGTCAGTCGCGTATGCGACGCCCTATGAATACACACCATTTTCACCAGATCCGCTTGAACTCAGGGCCGAGATTCTAGGCACCGAGGGTGGAAACTGGTTGGGCCTGCGAAACCTGCTTCAGGCATGCTGGCGACATGGTGTGCCGGTGATCTACTTAGACCATATCGGTGACGGGCTTCCGAAAATGGATGGCATGGTCACTATGTTTGATGGGCGTCCAGTCATCATTCTGTCCAAGAGGAGCCGCTCCTGGGCTTGGCAGTCATTCATCATCGCTCACGAAATTGGCCACTGCGCCCTAGGGCATATCGAGCCGGATGAAATTCTTATCGATGAGGTGCTGGGTGAGCAGTCGTATGCCCTTGATGATCCTGATGAAGATGAGCAAGCGGCTGATCGGTTTGCGATCACCATGCTGAACGGCAGAGAGGATGCAACGTATGGCCATGGCACCGGCCGAATGTCTTCACAAGGTCTTGCAGATTCTGCCATGGCATATGGTCAGGCAAATCATGTCGACCCCGGTCATGTGGTTCTTAATTTTGCGAAGCATAACGACGCTTGGGCGCTGGGAATGGCGGCGATCAATATTCTGCAGGCTGGCCTCAAGCCTGCCGGGGCCGTCGTCAACGACCTACTTTGGCGGCGTGTACATCAAGATGTTCTTCCTGATGACACCATCGAACTGCTCCGCCGCGTAGCACCAGCCGAATAGGATGTCGCATGGCGCTCAAACTCTTCGTGGACAACGATGTGATCCTGAAGCTTGCCCAGTATGGAATCCTAGAGCATCTGCTCAAGTTATTCCCAGGTCAAGACGGTCATATTCAACTGCTGGCCTTGGATTCGGCCCGGTACAAACTATTACCGAAGCGAAACCGCATCGAGTTGTGCAAAACCGAAGAAGTGGCCTTCCGGATTGAGGCGTTTCTGGATAGCGCAACGAAATTAACGCCCGGAGATGTGGATCTCGACGTACTGGAACGGTTAAACGCTGCGCCAGGGATCGATGCCGGTGAGGCACTCTTGTTTGCTGCAGCCGCAAACGGCGCTGAGGGCCGAGTCTTAACGGGCGACAAGCGCGCCTTGGCGGGAATCGCCGAACAAAACCTCGATCACATCGGCCCTCTGCTTATCAACAAAGTCATAACTCTGGAGGCCCTAATCCAGGGATTTGTCGAACTAGACCACCCCGCGACTCAAAACGCCGTGCGTTCAAATCCAGTAGTGGATAAAGCGTTAACCATGGTGTTCGGCATGTCTGCACCTGCTTCTGAGGAAAGCGTGCAGGAAGGACTGTATTCGTATGTCGGACATATCAGAAAGTCCTTGGGCGAACTCCTTCATAGCGGCCCTCCATTTGACTGACCTCATCTAGGCGGCGAATCGCGCCCAGCCACGGGACCGCGCCTTGGGTAAATCAGGGCGCGAGGTGACATTGAGGTGACGAGAGACATTCCGCACGCGAAGAAAAACCCCAGTGGTCTGCCGATCGCTGGGGTTTTACATTTGCCTTGAGACCGACCGATTGCGCCGGGTACCAGCACGGATGTTTCAGTGCCTGGCTATCGAGTTCATGGCGCCTAATGCCCTTCGGGCAGCCGAGGTATGCCGACTCTCCGTATTTGATCAATACACAGTGCGAAGAGATGCAGGGAGTCCACCGACACGTTCCAGTCCCTTGGCAGTAAATATTGCGTGTTCAATCCATGCTGGGTGAGCCTTACCAGAAATATATTCCTCGGAAATCAAGAAGCGGACACAAGACGCAGCGAATGCATGTTTTTCGGTGTACGCAGTATCTTCTTCACGTCCCCTATTGTGCTCATAAGCAGGCCCCTCAACGAGCCCTAACGCTTGGAAATCGAGGTCAATAGCCTTCGGGAACGCTTCAGCAAGAGCCGAAAACACAGCTTTCACTACCTCATCAAACCGAGCAGCATTTTGCAGATCCATTGGAAAAGCTCTTTAGCAGAATTGGGGAAACGAGTGTAAACCATGGCCTCGCATAATGGACGCTATGGATAGATCCTCGCCAGAGCTTCGCGATTTGCCCGGCTTTGGATTCTGTCCCTTCGGGCCGCAAGTACCATAACGTCGGCTGCATTACGTGCAACGGGTGCCGCAGGTTTCGCCTCCATGTAGCTGGGCGCAGGACGGTGAGCGATGTGGCGGCGCCTTAAGCGCATGGTGGTTTCGATAACCACTGTGCGAGTAAAACTTGATCAAACTTGATTTTGATTGAGCTAGGCACTACATTGGCTGTTATGCAAAATACCCTACACATCGAGTCGCTTCGGGCGGCCCTCGTTCAGCGTGGCTGGACACAAAAAGACCTCGCGGATCAGCTTGGGGTGTCGGCGCAGTCCGTTACCAACTGGTTCAAAGGTAAGGATTTTCCGCGCCCTGACAAGCTGCTCAAGCTGGCCACAACGCTCCAGCTTTCATTTTCGCAGTTGGTTGCGCCGCCTGAGGATCAGCCCGTGGTGGCGTTCCGCAAAAAGGCGGGAACCAAAACCACCGACGAACACATTCTCAAAGCGATGGGCATCGGCGGTTTGCTCAAGCCCCTCGTCGACTTTTTGCCGGAGCTGCCAACCTTACGTACCCAGATTTCGTCGCCCTCCACCAGCTATGCACGCTTGCAGAGCGATGCGTCCCAGGTACGCAATAAATTGGGTTTGGGTGAGCGCAGTGTGCTGGGGTATGAGGCGCTGATCGCCGAATTCAAGGCGTGTGGAGCGGTGCTCGTGCCTGTCCTCTGGGGGCACAAGCAGCAACACAAGAATGGAATGCACATTCTACTGCCAGCGTCTGATGTCACCTTCGTGTTCGTCAACCTGGATACCAAGCTGGAAGACTTTAAGTTCTGGATGGCTCACGAGTTAGCGCATGTTTACACCCCCGAACTGGCGGGGAGTGACGCGGGGGAGGATTTTGCAGATGCCTTTGCCGGTGCCCTGCTGTTTCCTGAGGCCTGTGCTCAGCTCGCGTATGCCGAAGCGACGCAGGCGTCTAACGCAACTGGGGAGGTGAATATTCTTCAGCAGCATGCCCGGCATCACCAAATTTCATTGAACACAGTGTTCCAACAAACGCAGGGCTATGCGAGGGAAAACCAGCTGCCATCGTTGCGGGTGATTGAAACAACAATCCATAAGGTGCGAAACAGCTCAGAACCCCAACTGGTCAGCTCGATTCTGTTTGATCCGACTCCACCCAAACCCGCGCAATACCTTGCTGCTGCGTCGAATGTGTTTCAGTCAGAGTTCTTCCTGGCGCTGAAGCGCATGATTCGCGAGCACGGGACGGGCCCGTCGTATGTTCAGCAAATCATGGATGTATCACTCAGTGATGCTTCCGCGCTATACGGCGAGCTCGCGCGTTGACCGCGGCGTCCACGCTCGTATTGCTGGATACCAACGCGTATCTGCGGCTTGCGAAGCGTGTACGCCCAATGCTGGGGGTTGGGTTTGGGCAGAAAAACTATGTCCTGACCATTCTGAAAGATGTAGAGGAGGAAGTGCATCGCAGTGGTGCACTGAAATTCAAGTTTCCTTGGTTCGACGGCGAGGATCTTGCCGCTGAGCGGATTGCGAAGCAGATTCGCCTGAGCGCTGACGAGAAAGGCCAGTTAGAAGCTGCTCAAAGCGTGCTGCGTGGTTGGGTATTAATGAATCCGACAGCCTACACCACGGCTGGCCGCTCTCCTCCTTCCTCGACAGACTGCAGAGTCCTTGCGTTTGGCCAAATTCGCGACGCAATTGTGGTCACGGATGACCTCGGTATGCACAAGCTGGCTCAAGAATTCGGAATTGCTGTCTGGCATGGCCACGAGCTGCTCAAGAAAATGCTCACGGCAAAGTTGATAACAAATGAGCAGGTCAAAGGCATTTTCGAAGCGCTGGAACTCAACGGCGACTTGACTGAAACGTGGCGCCAGGCGAAACACACAATCTTTTTGAAGCTATTCGGTAAGTGCTAGATAGATGACCGGCAACTTTGAGCAAATTCAATAAGCCTCAGGCTTGCTTAGCTGTTGACGCCGAGGCCGAATCGACCCACGTGCCGAGACAAGACTGACCCCTCTCCAAACCTGCACAAATCCAGCACAGACAATGATTCGCAAGGAGTCAGACTGGGTCAGTGAAATCTCGGCAGCTGGGTCGATTTGACGTCGACGCCAACAGTGGACTCTCCAGCTCAACGTTCGAATTTAAATTAGCTGGGGGCAGCGGCTCTGATTTTTTGGGTTAGCGTCTGCTTCAGGCGCTTTTCCCAAGCTTTGATCATCAGCCAGTCGCCAATGATCGAGCTTAGCGCGAGGATTAAGGCGATAGTTACCAGACGAGTGGTTGGGGTGGGTATGGTAGAGCGCTGCGCCGTTTAAACGCCGAAGACACTGACGAAGACTGCGCCGAAGACGTTCACGAAGCACGAGCAGATTTTTGACGTTCACTTTGAACGTAATTCTGACGAAGGCTGCTATTGCGTAGTTACAAGAAAAGATAATAGTATGCGTGTAAGGTCGAATAAATCACTGGAGAGGTTGACACGCATGTCAACCGTGAATTCGCCTAAAACCCAATCGTACACAACCGAGACCTAACCTCCATTGACCGACGGAGGACTACCCATGAGCCAAAATCTATTCGAATTGTTCACAGACGACCCTGTGGAATTCAACATGAAGCACCTGAAAACCCAGCTTTTTATGGTACTGATCACTTTGATTCGTCAAAAAGGCTGGACTCAGGCCACGGCAGCTCACGAGCTGAGCATCACCAAGCCGCGCATGAGTAACCTGTTCAAAGGTTATTTAGAAAAGTTTTCTATTGATGCGCTGCTACAGATGCTGGTGCGGATCGGCTATAAAGTGGACGCGGATTTTGATCCCGAGAACAAAGCCCGGCCACTGGTAATAAACCTGAAAAAAGCGATGCTCTAAAGCACCGCTGTCCTCACGCTTAGGCCGCCTTGGGTTCGCTCCTCAAGGCTTTCAAGCGCTTATCCACCACGTTCTTGATCTGCCGATCTGTTCCGTTCGTGGTTTTCTCACAGACATGCAGTACAACAATCTGCCCTGCCAAGCCGGTGTAGTAGATGCACCGCCACGCGGGGCTCCCGTTGATACAGAGTTCGTAGACGCCATGTCCCATAGAACCCAACGGGTTTGAATCGCAGGTCAATTCCTCATTTGCTGCCTTGAGGTTTAGGTTGATCAGGAAGCGATCCCGGTCCCTTTCGGGCACCTTTCCCATTTCCTTAATAACCGGCTTCTTAGGGTAGAAACTGATCTGTAGTGGCTTACGGGTGTTTTCGTTGATGTCGCGTTTTTTCTGGGCCACGGTGTGGGTCCCTCCAGGTAATTGTTAGGGGATTCAGGAAAGGTTTCATCGATACTTCCTTCTATGGATTAGTGGTGAAAAGGCCACACCGGTCGACCGGCGCACCCTCTCTGACTTGCTCCCTGTTGTATTCAGTCGGCAAGTCCCTGGTCTGCCAGATAAGTGGCTGACCCGTTGGATATTATCAGAAATTGTAACTGCGTGGATGCGATAGATGGGCTAGTTCAGTTGAACCTCTCAATCTTTGACTAGAGGTCGAGTGGGGATCTTTATTGGACGTGCTGATCAAAGTGTGCGAGCCGTTGAACACGCTCGGGGAGTGATCGATGTCAGCAAATGTCCAATCTGCTGAAGCAGGCCGACAAACCGTATTCCTGAAGGACGCTGAACTTTTGCTCTACTGCAAATTTAGCCATTGCTAAATGCCCTGCTAGTTCCTACGAATGGGGGGCGCGGAGGAGCGGGACATCTCAAAAAGCCGCCGTGTACTTTGCCAAGGGGGGCGGCTGGAGTACGCCTTTATTAAGCTACTGACGAGAGACCTTCCGACTGCCAGCCTTCTGAGCAACCATGGGGCGGCGTGCCCACGTTCCACGTGGAACCAAATATTGTGTGAGGCGAGTAGGCTTTTCTTATTTATTTTGTGAGTCCTAACCGGATGATTCACAAAAAAGATGATTTTTCGCCAATGTTTGCAGGGGCTCAGGATCATTTATTGTGGGACCCTACATCCGGCAGGACCGCTAAAACGAAAAAGGCCAACGCTTAGCGTTGGCCTTTTTTATTGATCGTCGAAACGTCGTCATTCGCTAGCAGTGGCCACGCTCTCGAGCCGATACCCATACCCGTAAATCGTCAGCAGTTGCCAACCGCGATCGGCCGTCAGGCCCAGCTTGTTGCGCAGGCGATAAATATGAGTGTCCAGCGGGCGGGAGGAGACTACTTCTTCATGGGTCCAAAAGCGTTCATACAAGTATTCACGGGACAAAGGTCGGCCCAGATTGGCGAACAGGCAACGGGCGAGACGGTATTCCCGTTCGGTCAGGCTGATGGGGGTGGCGGCGCGGGTGACGGTGAGTTCGGCGTCGTCGAATTCGAGGTCATTGAAGGTCAGTATTTCGGTGGCTGCCGCGCGTTGCAGCCCATGCCGACGAAGCACTGCGCTGACCCGAGCCATCAGCTCGTTGGGACGAAACGGTTTGCTCACGTAATCGTCGGCCCCCGCGTTCAATGCCTGGACGATATCGCTTTCGGTATCGCGACTGGTGAGCATGATCGCGGCCGGTGGCACGTCCATGTGTTCACGGGTCCAGCGCAACAATGCCAGGCCGCTGATATCGGGCAGTTGCCAATCGAGGATCAGCAGATCGAAGGTCTCCCGCCGGAGTTGCCGTAGCAGGTCCTCTCCCCGCTCGAAGCAATGCAGCGTCCACGCCTGTTCTCCCGTGACGTGGATCTGTCGCAGTGTCTGTTCCACCCGGCGGAGTTCGGCGGGCTCGTCATCCAGTATTGCGACACGCATGCCGAGTGTTTCCTTCATCTCGTAAGTGCAAAGTGAAAATTCCTGCGGAAGTTTAGGCTGATTGATTGAATCTGAACAATTGTGGCGAATTGCTGCGATGTTCCCAAGTATGGCTACGCTGATGGCACTTCGCCGATAGGCTATTTTAGCCTTCGACCAATTCTGAACAAATATTGAGAATCGGCTCGCAAGGTCACTTATGCCGGTAGATTCGTTGTCGCTGAGCGGCACAGGGGCATTGGGATGTGCTCCGACGCAGGGAGCGTCAAGCCAACCTGGCAAGACCGTCGATTGCCGGTTTTCGGCGGTCTCCAGTTCAGGGGAAACACACGGAGTGCCTGCTCGGCTCCGACACAGGGATGTGTCATCTCATGTCCTTTGCTCCCATGGCTATCTGCCAGAGCGTCCGGTCAGGTATCGTGCGTCAAGCGCGTGCGTTTCCTCGGCATGATTTCTACAAGAGCATAAAAGCAATCCATGAACCCCATGACCTTATTGCTCCCACGCCGTTCTGGCGTCTGTCTTTTACTGATTGCTGGCCTGATGGGATTGTTCACCCAGAGTGCATCAGCGGCTGTCGCCTCGGCAAAACGCCTGTCTTATATCGATGAAAACCAACAATGCCGTGGTCAACCGCTGCCGGCGACTGTCGAGCATCTGACCGGCGAAGCCTGGAAGCTGGACGCCAAAGGCAAGCAGACGCCACTGCAGGAAGGTATGTCGATTGACGAACAGGAAGGCGTCAAGACCTCGCCCTCGGCGTTTGTCAGCCTGTCCCTGGGTGATGGCTCGCGGGTGGTGTTGCCCTCCAGTTCCCATATCACCTTGCACCTCAATGAAGAACATTCGATCCCTCAGGTCATTCTTGAGCAGGGGCAAGTTGAGTCGTATGTGATCAAACGTGCCAGCGACCATGATCGCTTTCAGATCGTCACGCCGGTCGGTGTACTGGGCGTACGGGGTACGCACTTTCGGGTGCGCAACGATGACGGTGGCGAGGCGCTGCTGGAAGTGTTGAACGGGCAAGTAACGGTCGATCGTGACGAGCAAACGTCGGGCTCCCGCCCTGCCCGGTCGGCTGCCAAACGGACTCAGAGCTCTGAAGCTGACGAGGTCCAGGTTATGGCCCGTCAAGGTTTGCGTATTCAGAAACAAGGCACGTTGACGCCAATCGACTTGTTACCTGCCCCACGCTTGTTGGGGCAAGCCGGTCAGACGGGTAATGTGCCTGTCTGGCAATTGATCATGAAACCCATCGAAGGGGCCACGCGTTATCGGGCGCAAGTGGCTACCGACGCAGCCTTTCTGGACATCAAGCAAGAGCAGTTTTCTAGCACGCCAGAGGTCAACTTCAGCGGGCTGAAAGCGTTTTTCTACCATGTTCGCCTATCGGCCTATGATGCTCAGGGGCTAGAGGGAGAGACCGGGGTGTATGACATTTTCTATTACCCCAGGACTACCCGTGTCCAATAGCGCCTTGGCCAACGACCGATGAAGATACGGCCAAGGAAGGATGACCGCGAGCCGACCCAGGCCCAGCGGTTGTTTCAGCGGATGGTCCGCGAGTGGCTGTGGGTTTGTCTGATCCTGTTGCCGCTGACGGCGATGCTGTCCATGACTCAGGGTCTGGCCCTGAGCAATCTGCTGTATGACAACCTGCGCCGGCTGAGCCCTCTGCCGGTGGACCCACGAATACTCATCGTCACGATCGATGACTACAGCTTGCAGCAGCTTGGCCAATGGCCGTGGTCGCGGGCCATGCACGCGCAACTGCTTGATCGGCTCAGCGCCGCGAACGTTAAAGGCGTTCTGTTCGACGTTATTTTCAGCGAGCCCGATAGCCATCCCGGCGACGATCGGCTTTTGGCCCAGGCAGTCTGTCGAGCCGGGAATGTTTTCGTGCCGCTGCTGCGCGAAGGCGTCGCGCGTTATGGGCAGCCCTTGGGGGAAATTGAACCGGTGGCCCAGCTGAGCCATTGCGCCAAAGGCATCGGGCACATCAATGCCGAAGCGGATGCCGACGGAATTGTGCGCAGCGTGTATTTAAGCGAAGGACCGGCGCAAAACCCCCGCCCGCAACTGGCCTGGCTGCTGTACGAAGAAACCCTTGCCGATAAGGGAAATGTACCGATGCCCGGTACCCCGGCCCTGACATCGGCGCAAGGCTGGCAGCGAGCCCACGAAATACGGATTCCTTTCATCCATTCCGACGCGGGCTTTCCCACTGTGCCCTACGTCAGCGTATTGCGCGGCGAAGTTCCGCCCGAGTTACTGCGCGATCGCTTGATCCTGATCGGTTCGACTGCTCCAGGCCTGGGCGACCGCTACGTGACACCGCAATCGGCCAGCGTCGGCACCACACCGGGTATCGAGATCCAGGCGAATATCCTCAACGGGCTGCTGCAACAGCGCAACATCGTGGTTCTCGATCAGCGCTTGGCGGCGTTGTTATCGGTGATGATTGTCGGTGAGTTGCTGGGCCTGCTGTTGGTACGTCCGCGTCGCGCCCTATGGCTGACTCTGGGCGCAATGGCGGCCGCTCTGCTGGGTTCTGGTGTACTGATGCGGCTTGGCTGGTGGTGGTCACCGGCCGCGAGCCTGCTGGGTATGATGCTGGGCTATCTGATCTGGAATTGGCGAAGGCTGAACGCGGTGCTCGCCTATTTCGGCTGGGAACTGGCGCGCCTGGACAGCGAGCCAAAAGTCTTTCCCGAACGTCGTCGCACCCAAGCCCCGGCCGGTGATGTGCTGCAAGGGCAAATCGTCGCGCTGGAGCAGGCCATGAGCCGGACCCGCGACACCCGACGTTTCATTGCCGATGGGCTTGAATACCTGCCGGTGGCGACGCTGATCAGCGATCCGCAAGGGCGCATTCTGCTGGCCAACCGCAAGGCTCGAGAGGTGTTTGGTCGTGGCTTGGTGGGCGAGGACATGCTCGAGCAACTGAGCGATCTGGGTTACCCGGTGCCGTCCAACGGAATGCCGTCTGCGTTGTCGACCCTGGAGCCGCTGGAGTTTCGTGACACCCAGGCACGCAGCCTGCGTCTGGACCTGGCACCGTTGTTACCAGCCGAGGGCGACTCCGTGATTGGCTGGCTACTGAGCCTCACCGACTTGAGCGTCGAGCGGGACGCTGAAGAACAGCGAGCCGTGTTGCTGCGCTTTTTGTCTCATGACCTCAGAGCTCCCCACTCGGCGATACTCGCCTTGCTCGACGTTCAGCGGCATCAGGTGTCCGGCGACACTCAAGTGTTCAGCCAGATCGAGTTACAAGTGCGCAAAGCGCTGAACCTGACCGAGGCTTTTGTGCAGTTGGCAAAAGCCGAGTCCGAGGCCTATCAGTTTCAGCCGAGTATGTTCGCGATGTTGTTACTCGATACCTTCGACCAGGCCTCGAGCATCGCTCATCTGAAGAACATTCAGTTGCTGCATGACCTCGACGAAGACGCTGAAGTGTTGGTCCTGGCCGATCAATCGCTACTGACACGGGCACTGTTCAACCTGCTGGAAAACGCCATCAAGTACAGTCCGGCGGGGTCGCGGATCTCAGTGCGGGTGAGTTGTGCCGAGGGCTGGCTGCTGTGCGAAATCGCCGATCAAGGCCGAGGGATTGCTGTCGATGAACTTCCCGAGTTGTTCAGTCAGTATCGGCGTTTTACCTCGGCTCATGGCAGCGACGGCTTGGGACTGGGTTTGTCCATGGTCAAGGCCGTGGTGGATCGTCATGGCGGGAGGATTTCCTGTCATAGCGTGGTGGGGCAAGGCACGACGTTCAGTGTCCAGTTACCGCTATTGAGCGAGTGAGCCAGACGCTTTCAACGGGCATAAAAAAAACCGGCTATATCAGCCGGTTTTTTACGTCCGAAATAAACTTATGCACCTTTTCCGATGTTTTATTTGCTTAAGAAATATGTATGTAAATCATAAACTTAAAAACTAAAAACGACGTTTTTCAACAAAACGGTACACAGGTTATCCACAGAATCTCAGACAGTCATTTGATCAGTAGCGTTGGGTGCCGCCGGGGCTGCTGGCAGCGAACCCATCTGGCGTTGCATCTGTTCGTTCCAGGCCTGCACTCGGTCATTCAAGTCGGCAATGGCTCGCGGCCCGCTACCCTCGGCGTACATCGGTGCGCCAATGATCACGGTGATCACGCCCTGCTTCTTTGCCCAACCTGTTTTTGGCCAAAACTTGCCGGCATTGTGCGCAATCGGCAGTACCGGTAATGACGCATTGACGGCCAACGCGGTGCCACCGCGGGAGAACTTGCCGATGGTGCCGTAAGGAACGCGAGTCCCTTCAGGGAAGATCAGTACCCAGACATTGTCCTTGAGCAGCTCATCGCCCTTCTTTGCCACATGCTTGAGCGCAGCTTTCGGGTTGCCACGGTCGATGGCGATCGGTCGCAGCATGGCCATGGCCCAGCCGAAGAACGGAACGTAGAGAAGTTCGCGCTTGAGCACCTGGCTTAGAGGCTCGAAATACGCCGAGAGAAAGAATGTTTCCCAAGTGCTCTGGTGGTTCGACTGAATCACGCAGGGCTGGTCAGGCACGTTCTCGGCACCCTTCACTTCGTAACGGATACCCAGAAAGACTTTGCTCAGCCATAAAGCGCAGCGGCACCAGTACACGTTGATAAAGCGATAGCGCGCCTTGAATGGCAGAAACGGCGCGATAAAAAAGCTCAGGGTGCACCAGAGCAAAGAGCTGGTGCCCAGCAGCAGGTAAAAGAGAAAAGTTCTGATGGCCTGCAGTATCGACATGGCGACATTTACCGTTGCGGGCATTGCCCGCCTATTCAAGCGCACTCCCGATCAGTCCTTGGCCAGGATGTTCAGAAGAGCCTTAGTTGTGGATAAGTTCCGCGGCAATCGCCGCCAGATCGTCAAAAATCAAGGTGCCCGCCGGTAGGGTCAAGCCCTGCGTCTTTTCGCCTTTCCCGGTCTTTACCAAAACTGGCTGAGAGTCGACGGCTCTGGCGGCTTCCAGGTCACCGAGAGTATCGCCGACGAACCATAGATTCGTCAGCGAAACGTTGTAATGCGCGGCGATGGTTTTCAACATCCCGGGTTTTGGTTTGCGGCAATCGCAACCATCGTCTGGCCCGTGCGGGCAATAGACGATCAGCCCGACTTCGCCGCCCTGCTCCGCCACCAGCTCGCGCAAGCGAGCGTGCATGGCATCCAGGGTGGCGATGTCGTAATAGCCGCGAGCGATACCCGACTGGTTGGTAGCGACCGCCACCGTCCAGCCGGCCTTGCTCAACTGCGCGATCGCTTCGATCGAACCGGGGAGCGGAATCCACTCCTCCACCGACTTGATATACGCATCGGAGTCGTAATTGATCACTCCGTCCCGATCGAGAATCAGCAGTTTCAACAGCAAACCCCTTAGCCCAGCAGCGAAATGTCGGCGACGCCGAGGAACAAACCACGCAGACGCGCCAGCAGCGCATAGCGGTTGGCTCGCACCTTGGCATCTTCGGCGTTGACCATCACCGCTTCGAAGAACGCATCCACCGGCTCGCGCAAGGCGGCCAGACGCGCCAGCGATTCGCTGTACTGACGAGCAGCGGCCATTGGCTGAACAGCCTGGTCAGCCTGCTGGATCGCCGAATACAGGGAGAACTCGTTGGCGTTGTCGAAGTACTTGGCTTCAACGACCGAAGGAACAGAGCCTTCGACCTTGCTCAGCAAGTTCGAAACACGCTTGTTCACGGCGGCCAGGGCAGCGGCTTCCGGCAATTTGCGGAACGCTTCTACCGCTTGTACACGCTGATCGAAGTCCAGCGCCGAACCCGGCTTCAGGGCACGGACCGACAGGTAAGTCCCGACATCAACCCCTTCGTCTTCATAACGGGCACGCAGACGATCGAAGATGAATTCCAGCACCGAGTCATTCAGGCCGGCAGCCTTGACCTTGGTACCGAACGCATTCACGGCAAACGCCACGGCGTCGTTGAGGTCGAGGTCGAGCTTCTTGTCGATCAGGATGCGCAATACACCCAGCGCTGCACGGCGCAGGGCATATGGGTCTTTGCTACCGGTTGGCAGCATGCCGATACCGAAAATACCCACCAGTGTGTCGAGCTTGTCGGCGATGGCCACGGCCGCACCGGTGAGGGTCGTAGGCAGTTCAGCACCCGCACCGCGCGGCATGTACTGCTCGTTCAGCGCCAGTGCAACTTCTTCCGGCTCGCCGTCGTTGAGGGCGTAGTAGTAACCGGCGACACCTTGCATCTCCGGGAACTCACCGACCATCTCGGTCGCCAGGTCGCACTTGGACAACAGGCCGGCACGGGAAGCCCAGGCAGCGTTGCCGCCAATGCGTTGAGCGATGAATGCAGCGAGCTTGGAAACACGTTCGGCCTTGTCGTAGACGCTGCCGAGTTTTTCCTGGAACACCACGTTCTGCAGACGCAGATTGAAGTCTTCGAGTTTTTGCTTCTTGTCTTGCTTGAAGAAGAACTCGGCGTCGGTCAAGCGTGGGCGAACCACTTTCTCGTTACCGGCGATGATCTGCTGCGGGTCTTTGCTTTCGATATTGGCCACGGTAATGAAACGAGGCAGCAACTTGCCGTCGGCATCCAGCAGGCAGAAATACTTCTGGTTATCCTGCATGGTGGTGATCAGCGCTTCTTGCGGCACGTCGAGGAAACGTTCTTCGAACGAACACACCAGCGGCACCGGCCATTCAACCAGCGCGGTCACTTCGTCGAGCAGGCTCGGCGGCACGATGGCCGTACCTTCCTGCTGCGTCGCCAGTTCTTCGGTGCGCTTGCTGATCAGTTCGCGACGCTCGTTGGCATCGGCCAGCACATAGGCAGCACGCAGATCGCTCAAGTAGTTGGCCGGCGAGGTGATGCGCACGCTTTCAGGATGGTGGAAGCGGTGACCACGGGAATCGCGGCCGGACTTTTGCGCGAGGATGGTGCAGTCGATGACGTGGTCACCGAGCAGCATCACCAGCCATTGAGTCGGGCGAACGAATTCTTCCTTGCGAGCACCCCAGCGCATGCGCTTGGGGATAGGCAGGTCGTTCAGGGAATCTTCGACGATGGTTGGCATCAGGCTCGCGGTCGGCTTGCCGGCGATGCTTTGGCTGTAGCGCAGTTTCGGACCGCTCTGATCGATCTCGCTCAGGTCGACGCCGCACTTCTTGGCGAAGCCCAGGGCTGCTTGAGTCGGGTTGCCTTCGGCATCGAACGCGGCCTGACGCGGCGGGCCGTCAAGGTTGATGCTGCGATCCGGCTGCTGGGTTGCCAGCGCGGTGATCAGCACGGCCAGACGACGTGGCGCGGCATAGACGGTTTTGGTTTCGTAGTTCAGGCCAGCGGCTTGCAGGCCTTTGTCGATGCCGGCCAGAAACGCATCGGCCAAGGTGTTCAGGGCTTTGGGTGGCAGTTCTTCGGTGCCCAGTTCAACCAGAAAATCTTGAGCACTCATTGTGCAGCCTCCAGCTTGGCCAGTACTTCATCACGCAGGTCCGGGGTCGCCATCGGGAAGCCCAGCTTGGCGCGAGCCAGCAGGTAGGCTTGCGCAACGGAACGCGCCAGGGTGCGTACACGCAGAATGTATTGCTGACGCGCGGTCACCGAGATCGCCCGGCGTGCATCCAGCAGGTTGAAGGTGTGGGACGCCTTCAACACCATTTCGTAGCTCGGCAACGGCAATGGCTGATCGAGCTCGATCAGGCGCTTGGCTTCGCTTTCGTAGAAGTCGAACAACTCGAACAGCTTCTCGACGTTGGCGTGTTCGAAGTTGTAGGTCGACTGCTCCACTTCGTTCTGGTGGAACACGTCGCCGTAGGTCACCTTGCCGAACGGACCGTCAGCCCAGACCAGGTCGTAGACCGAGTCCACGCCTTGCAGGTACATGGCCAGACGCTCCAGACCGTAAGTGATCTCGCCGGTCACCGGGTAGCACTCGATGCCGCCCGCTTGCTGGAAGTAAGTGAACTGCGTCACTTCCATGCCGTTGAGCCAGACTTCCCAGCCCAGACCCCAGGCGCCCAGCGTTGGCGACTCCCAGTTGTCTTCGACGAAACGGATGTCGTGCACCAGCGGGTCCAGGCCCACGTGCTTGAGGGAGCCCAGGTACAGTTCCTGGAAGTTGTCCGGGTTCGGCTTCAGGACTACCTGGAACTGGTAGTAGTGCTGCAGACGGTTCGGGTTTTCGCCGTAGCGGCCGTCAGTCGGGCGACGACTGGGCTGCACATAAGCGGCGTTCCAGGTTTCCGGGCCAATGGCGCGCAGGAACGTGGCAGTGTGGAAAGTGCCGGCGCCTACTTCCATATCGTAGGGCTGAAGTACCACACAACCTTGCTCGGCCCAGTATTGCTGGAGGGCGAGGATCAAGTCTTGGAAGGTACGCACGGCTGGCGTAGGCTGGCTCACGAAATTCACCTGTTTCTTGGGCTGCGATTTAAAGAGCGGGAGTATACCCGATTCGGTCCTGCGCACGCCCCCTGGAGCCTTATGCCACGCTGCTTTTGGTGTACCGAAGATCCGCTGTACATGGCTTATCACGATCAGGAGTGGGGCACGCCGCTACGCGATGCGCAGGGTTTGTTCGAGTTGCTTTTGCTCGAAGGGTTCCAGGCCGGGCTTTCCTGGATCACTGTGTTGCGCAAACGAGAGCGCTATCGCGAGGTGCTGTTTGGCTTCGATGTACAGCGCGTGGCACAGATGAGCGATGCGGAAATCGATGAATTGATGCTCGATCCGGGGATCATCCGCAATCGCCTCAAACTCAATGCCGCCCGGCGCAATGCCCAGGCCTGGCTGGCGCTGGAGGACCCGGTGGCGTTTCTCTGGTCGTTCGTCGGCGGAACGCCTGTGATCAATCATTTCAAGGATCGCAGTGAAGTGCCGGCCGTGACACCGGTCGCCGTCGAGATGAGCAAAGGCCTGAAAAAAGCCGGATTCACGTTCGTCGGCCCGACCATTTGTTACGCGTTGATGCAGGCTTCGGGCATGGTCATGGACCACACTCGGGATTGCGATCGCTACGCCCCCTTGGCGAACGGCGGTTAGAATAGCCGCCTCGCGCACAGCACAAGATCAGGAGTGACCTGTGGATAAGTTGAAAGGCGCCTTGCTGGTAGGCGCTCTGCGTCTGTTTGCCCTGCTTCCCTGGCGGGCAGTGCAGGCGGTGGGTTCGGCGATTGGCTGGATCATGTGGAAAACCCCCAACCGTTCCCGCGACGTGGTACGGATCAACCTCGCCAAGTGCTTTCCGCAGATGGACCCGGCCGAACGTGAGCGTCTGGTAGGCCAGAGCCTGAAAGACATTGGCAAGTCCCTGACCGAGAGCGCTTGCGCGTGGATCTGGCCGGCTCAGCGTTCCATTGATTTGGTGCGTGAAGTCGAAGGTCTCGATGTGCTCAAAGACGCCCTCGCCTCCGGCAAAGGCGTGGTCGGCATCACCAGCCACTTGGGCAACTGGGAAGTGTTGAACCACTTCTATTGCAACCAGTGCAAACCGATCATTTTCTACCGTCCGCCCAAGCTCAAGGCGGTGGATGACTTGCTGCGCAAGCAGCGGGTGCAATTGGGTAACCGAGTGGCCGCTTCCACCAAGGAAGGCATCCTCAGTGTGATCAAGGAAGTGCGCAAAGGTGGTGCAGTGGGTATTCCGGCAGACCCGGAACCGGCCGAATCCGCCGGGATCTTCGTGCCGTTCTTCGCCACTCAGGCCCTGACCAGTAAGTTCGTCCCGAACATGCTGGCCGGCGGCAAAGCGGTCGGCGTGTTCCTGCATGCCCTGCGGCTGCCGGACGGTTCGGGTTACAAAGTGATCCTCGAAGCCGCGCCAGAGGCCATGTACAGCACCGATACCGAAACCTCCTGCGCGGCGATGAGCCAGGTGGTCGAGCGCTATGTGCGGGCTTATCCGAGCCAGTACATGTGGAGCATGAAACGCTTCAAGAAGCGTCCGCCGGGCGAAGAACGCTGGTATTGATGCTGCTGTGGATAGCCCCGTAGGAGCTGCCGAAGGCTGCGATCTTTTGATTTTTTATCAAAGCAAGATCAAAAGATCGCGGCCTTCGGCAGCTCCTACAAAGGCTTCCCACAGGCTGCGTTACTTCTGATCAGTGCGCCTGACGCTCAAGCTTTTTCAGAAACACCGTCATCTCCTTCTCGGCCTGCTTGTCGCCATGGTTGCGGGCAGCTTCCAGGCCCTGTTCCCAGGCCTGACGCGCCGCCGCGTAATCCGCCAACGCCAGATGCGCCTTGCCCAATAACTTCCAGGCCGCCGAATACTTCGGATCGAACTCGACGCAGCGCTGGAAATGCTCTGCGGCTTTGGCATTTTCCCCAAGATCCAGATAACCCTTGCCCAGGCCGAAGCGCAGCAGCGAGTTATCCACACCCTTGGCGAGCATTTTTTCCAGGGATTCGATCATCGGTGCTTCCTCAGTCAGTGATCGTTCCCACGCTCCGCGTGGGAATGCAGCCCGGGACGCTCTGCGTCCCATTCAAAGCCGAACGCGGAGCGTCCGTTGAGGCATTCCCACGCAGAGCGTGGGAACGATCATCAGAAAAAGCTCAACCCCACATGGAACAGCTTTTCCACATCCCGAATGTGCTTTTTATCCACAAGGAACAGAATCACATGGTCGCCGGCTTCGATCACTGTGTTGTCGTGGGCGATGATCACTTCTTCATCGCGGATGATCGCGCCGATGGTAGTCCCCGGCGGCAGGCCGATGTTTTCGATGGCCTTGCCGATCACCTTGCTCGACTTCGCATCACCGTGGGCGATGGCCTCGATGGCTTCCGCCGCACCTCGACGCAATGAGTGCACGCTGACGATATCACCGCGTCGCACGTGGGCCAGCAAGGTGCCGATGGTCGCCAATTGCGGGCTGATGGCGATGTCGATGTCGCCGCCCTGGATCAGGTCGACGTAGGCCGGGTTGTTGATGATCGTCATCACCTTCTTCGCGCCCAGACGCTTGGCGAGCAGCGACGACATGATGTTGGCTTCGTCGTCGTTGGTCAGCGCCAGGAAGATGTCGGCGTCGGCGATGTTCTCTTCCATCAGCAAGTCGCGGTCGGAGGCACTGCCCTGCAACACCACGGTGCTGTCGAGGGTGTCTGAGAGATGGCGGCAACGGGCCGGGTTCATCTCGATGATCTTCACCTGATAGCGGCTTTCGATGGCCTCGGCCAAACGCTCGCCAATCTGCCCGCCGCCAGCGATGACGATGCGTTTGTAGCTCTCATCGAGGCGGCGCATTTCGCTCATCACCGCGCGAATATTAGCTTTGGCGGCGATGAAGAACACTTCGTCGTCGGCCTCGATCACCGTATCGCCCTGGGGCAGGATCGGCCGGTCACGACGGAAAATCGCCGCAACGCGGGTTTCGACATTCGGCATGTGTTCGCGCAACTGGCGCAGTTGCTGACCCACCAGCGGACCGCCGTAATAGGCTTTCACTGCCACCAGTTGCGCCTTGCCTTCGGCGAAGTCGATCACCTGCAACGCACCGGGATGCTGGATCAGGCGCTTGATGTAGTTGGTAACGACTTGCTCTGGACTGATCAGCACGTCGACCGGAATCGCTTCGTTATCGAACAGTTCGGCGCGGGTCAGGTACGCGGCTTCGCGGACCCGGGCGATCTTGGTTGGCGTGTGGAACAAGGTGTGAGCGACCTGACAGGCCACCATGTTGGTTTCGTCACTGTTGGTCACTGCAACCAACATGTCGGCGTCGTCGGCACCGGCCTGACGCAGTACCGTTGGCAGCGAACCGCGACCCTGTACGGTGCGGATGTCCAGCCGATCGCCGAGGTCGCGCAGGCGTTCGCCATCGGTGTCGACCACGGTGATGTCGTTGGCTTCGCTGGCCAGGTGTTCCGCCAGCGAACCGCCGACCTGCCCTGCGCCGAGGATGATGATTTTCATCCAGTCACTCCTTTAAAACCGGTTAACCGCGCGTGGCGGCAATCTTGATCAGCTTGGCGTAGTAGAACCCGTCATGGCCGCCTTCCTGGGCCAGCAATTGGCGACCATGGGGCTGCTTGATGCCGGCCTGACTAGCGATGTCGAGTTCACGGGCACCCGGTGTGCGAGCGAGGAACGCTTCGATGACTTCGGTGTTCTCGGTCGGCAGCGTGGAGCAGGTGGCGTAAAGCAGAATGCCGCCCACTTCCAGCGTTATCCACATGGCATCAAGCAGCTCGCCCTGAAGCACCGCCAGCGCGGCGATGTCATCGGGTTGGCGGGTCAGTTTGATGTCCGGGTGACGACGGATCACCCCGGTGGCCGAGCACGGCGCGTCCAGCAAAATGCGCTGGAACGGTTTGCCGTCCCACCAGGTCGCGGTGTCGCGGCCGTCGGCGGCGATCAGTTCGGCGCTCAGGCCCAGGCGTGCAAGGTTTTCCCGTACTCGCACCAGACGTTTGGCTTCCAGATCCACAGCCACCACGCCGGCCAGTTTGGGCTCGGCCTCAAGGATGTGGCAGGTTTTGCCGCCCGGTGCGCAGCAGGCGTCCAGCACCCGTTGGCCTGGCGCGAGGTCCAGCAGATCGGCGGCCAGTTGCGCGGCTTCGTCCTGCACGCTGATCCAGCCTTCGGCGAAACCCGGGAGGCTGCGCACGTCGGCCGCTGCGTCGAGGATGATGCCGTCCTGACTGTAAACGCAGGGCTTGGCAGCGATGCCCGCTTCAGTCAGCAAGCCGAGGTAGGCATCGCGGGTGTGATGGCGACGGTTGACCCGCAGAATCATCGGCGGGTGAGCGTTGTTCGCCGCGCAAATGGCTTCCCACTGCTCAGGCCAGAAGGCCTTGAGGGATTTTTGCAGCCAGCGTGGGTGAGCGGTGCGCACCACCGGGTCGTGCTCCAGCTCGGCCAGCAGCGCTTCGCTTTCCCGCTGGGCGCGGCGCAGCACGGCATTGAGCAAGGCTTTGGCCCACGGCTTTTTCAGTTTGTCGGCGCAACCAACGGTTTCGCCGATGGCCGCGTGGGCCGGAACCCGGGTGTAGAGCAGTTGGTAGAGGCCGACCAGCAACAGCGCCTCGACATCGGCATCGGCTGCTTTGAACGGCTTTTGCAGCAACTTGGCCGCCAGCGCCGATAAACGCGGCTGCCAGCGAGCCGTGCCGAACGCCAGGTCCTGGGTAAAGCCGCGATCGCGGTCTTCGACCTTGTCCATTTGCGTCGGCAGAGAACTGTTGAGTGAGGCTTTTCCGTTAAGAACAGCAGCAAGTGCCTTGGCGGCAGCCAGACGTGGATTCATTGAGCGTCCGCCGCTTGACCGAGAACGGTGCCGACGGCGAATTTCTCACGACGGCTGTTGAACAAGTCGCTGAAGTTCAGCGCCTTGCCGCCGGGCAATTGCAGGCGAGTCAGGCACAGTGCCTGTTCACCGCAGGCGACAACCAAACCGTCTTTGCTGGCACTGAGAATTTCACCCGGCGCGCCCTGCCCTTCGGCCAGGCTCGCAGCCAGCACTTTCAGTGCTTCACCGTTTAGCGTGCTGTGGGTGATCGGCCAAGGATTGAAGGCGCGAACCAGACGCTCCAGCTCAACTGCCGGACGGCTCCAGTCGATGCGCGCTTCGTCCTTGTTCAATTTGTGTGCGTAGGTGGCGAGGCTGTCGTCCTGCACTTCGCCTTCCAGAGTGCCTGCGGCCAGGCCGGCAATCGCCTGAACCACGGCCGGTGGGCCCATCTCTGCGAGGCGATCATGGAGGCTGCCGCCGGTGTCTTCGGCGCTGATCGGCGTGGTGACCTTGAGCAGCATCGGCCCGGTGTCGAGGCCCAGTTCCATGCGCATCACGGTCACGCCACTTTCGCTGTCACCCGCTTCAACAGCGCGCTGGATCGGCGCCGCACCGCGCCAGCGTGGCAGCAAGGATGCGTGACTGTTGATGCAGCCCAGACGCGGAATATCCAGCACCACTTGCGGCAGGATCAGCCCGTAAGCGACCACCACCAGCAAATCCGGTTGCAGTGCGGCCAGTTCAGCCTGAGCGTCTTCGTTGCGCAGGGTTGGTGGCTGCAACACCGGGATACTGTTTTCCAACGCCAACTGCTTGACCGGGCTCGGCATCAGCTTCTGCCCACGGCCCGCCGGACGGTCCGGTTGGGTGTAGACCGCAACGATCTCGTAAGGACTGTCGAGCAGGGCCTTGAGGTGTTCGGCGGCGAATTCCGGGGTACCGGCAAAGACAATGCGCAGTGGCTCAGTCATGAAAGCTCTCAATTACAAAGCGTCTTGAAAAGAAAAAGGCTTGCCGCAGCAAGCCTTTGAAAGAAGGGCATCAAGCGTTCTGGCGATGGAGCTTTTCCAGTTTCTTCTTGATCCGGTCGCGTTTGAGCGTAGACAGGTAATCAACGAACAATCTGCCATTGAGGTGGTCGCATTCATGCTGGATGCATACCGCGAGCAGGCCTTCGGCAATCAGTTCGTACGGTTGGCCGTCGCGGTCCAGGGCCTTGATCTTGACCTTTTGCGGGCGGTCGACGTTTTCGTAGAAACCCGGCACCGAAAGGCAGCCTTCCTGGTACTGGTCCACCTCGTCGGTCAGGACTTCGAACTCGGGGTTGATGAACACCCGTGGCTCGCTGCGGTCTTCGGAGAGGTCCATCACGACGATACGTTTGTGCACGTTGACCTGGGTCGCGGCGAGGCCGATGCCTGGCGCTTCATACATTGTTTCAAACATGTCATCGACCAACTGACGCACTTCGTCGTCCACTACAGCCACTGGTTTGGCGATAGTACGCAGGCGCGAGTCGGGGAATTCGAGGATGTCTAAAATGGCCATAAGCTCAATTGCTGCACGTGTGAGGTAAAGTCGGGTCGATGGCCTGGCGAGTCCGAGGATGCAGGCTACCGTTGTGAACGTAGCTTCCGGCTTTTCAATAATGAGCAGGAAGCGAGCCACGAGGGCTCTGGCGTTTCACGCGAACGTACATAATAAAGGGATTCACCGCATGAGGAAATCACTACTCGCCTTGCTCCTTCTGGCCTCGGCCGGTTTTGCGCATGGGCAAGTGCAACTCAGGGAAGGTTTTCCACAGCAATACACCGTGGTGGCAGGGGACACACTCTGGGACATTTCCGCCAAATACCTGCGTGAACCGTGGGAGTGGCCGCAGCTTTGGCAGGCCAATCCACAGATCGAAAACCCCAATCTCATCTATCCGGGCGATACGCTGTCGTTGGTCTACGTCAACGGTCAGCCACGCCTGACCCTCAATCGCGGCGCTTCCCGGGGCACCATCAAGCTTTCGCCACGAATCCGTAGCTCGCCGGTGGCCGATGCCATTCCGAGTATTCCGCTGAAATCGATCAACAGCTTTCTGCTGAGCAATCGCATCGTCGACAAGGCAGAGGATTTCGACAAGGCGCCCTACATCGTCGCCGGCGATGCCGAACGGGTGCTCAGCGGCACGGGTGATCGAATATTCGCGCGTGGCCATTTCGACCCGGCACAACCGGTGTACGGCATCTTCCGTCAGGGCAAGGTCTACACCGATCCGCAGAGCAAGGAGTTTCTGGGGATCAACGCCGACGACATCGGTGGCGGCGAGATCATTGCCACTGAAGGCGACGTCGCCACCCTGGCCTTGCAACGCACCACACAGGAAGTGCGACTCGGCGACCGGCTGTTCGGCGGTGAAGAGCGCTCGATCAATTCGACCTTCATGCCCAGTGCGCCAACTGCCGAAATCGACGGCTTGATTATCGATGTCCCGCGTGGGGTCACCCAGATCGGCGCGCTGGATGTCGTCACGTTGAACAAGGGGCAGCGCGATGGCCTGGCCGAAGGCAATGTGCTGGCGGTGATGAAAACCGGTGAAACCGTGCGTGACCGGATCACCGGCCAGCCATTGAAAATTCCCGACGAGCGGGCCGGTTTGCTGATGGTCTTCCGCACTTACGACAAGCTCAGCTACGGGCTTGTCCTTAACGCATCGCGCTCTTTGGCGGTGATGGACAAGGTGCGAAATCCTTAAGCCTGCTCACAAGTTACCAACAGAGTTATCCACAGCTTATTCCCGATTCGATGGGATTCTATAACGATCAAGGATGATCCATGTCGCTGTCTGCCTGCACGTCCGTTTCCCCTGCGGAACTGGAAGCCCGTTTACGCCTGCACCGTTTGCCGGAACTCGGCCCTGCGCGTTTCAAGAAATTGCTTGAGGCCTTCGGCTCTGCCTCCAAAGCCATCAGCGCACCGGCCAACGCCTGGCGTGCGTTGGGCCTGCCACTCGCCTGCGTGGAGGGCCGGCGCTCTATTGAAGTCCGTGACGGCGCCAGTCACGCATTGGCCTGGTTAGAGCGCCCGGGCCAGCATTTACTGATGTGGGACCAACCTGACTACCCCGCCTTGCTGGCGCAAATCAGTGATGCGCCGCCGCTGTTATTCGTCGCGGGCGATCCGGGAATTCTGGAAAAACCACAGCTGGCGATGGTCGGCAGCCGTCGTGCTTCGCGACCGGGAATGGACACTGCCACCGCGTTTTCCCGCAGTCTGGCCGGCGCCGGTTTTGTCATCACCAGCGGTCTGGCCCTGGGCATTGATGCCGCCGCGCATCAGGCGGCTCTGGATGTTGGCGGGCAAACGGTCGGCGTACTTGGCACGGGGCTGGAAAATTTTTATCCACAGCGCAATCGAAGGCTGGCGGACGCCATGATCGCTTCGGGAAGCGCGGTACTTTCGGAGTTCCCGCTGGAGGCCGGCCCTTCCCCCGGCAACTTCCCCCGGCGCAATCGAATCATCAGCGGTTTGTCCCTCGGCGTGCTCGTGGTCGAGGCGAGTGTTGCCAGTGGTTCGTTGATCACCGCGAGGCTGGCGGCGGAACAGGGGCGTGAGGTGTATGCGATTCCAGGATCGATCCATCACCCTGGGGCAAAGGGGTGTCATCAGCTGATCCGCGACGGTGCGGTGCTGGTGGAAACCATCGAGCACATCCTCGAAGCCTTGCGCGGCTGGCAACGGCTGCCGTTATCCACAGAAACGCCGCAAACGACAGAGACTCATCCACTGCTCATATTGCTCCACGCGGCGCCCCATACCAGCGAAGCGCTGGCGATCACCAGTGGCTGGGCGTTGTCGAAAGTATTGGCAGCGCTGACGGAGCTGGAAATGGACGGCCGTGCGGTCTGTGAAAGCGGCCGCTGGCTTGCGCGGGGACGCTAGGTTTTACAGGGAAGATCGGTAAACTGCGCAGAGCCTTATTCCGGAGAGTCTTTCATGGTTAACAGTTGGCGTGTGCAACAAGCCGCACGAGAAATTCGCGCTGGGGCGGTCATTGCCTATCCAACCGAAGCTGTCTGGGGCTTGGGTTGCGACCCGTGGGACGAAGAGGCGGTGGATCGTCTGTTGCTGATCAAGGGACGGTCTGTGGATAAAGGCCTGATTCTGGTGGCCGACAATATTCGCCAGTTTGACTTCCTCTTCGAAGACTTCCCTGAACTGTGGATGGACCGCATGGCCAGCACCTGGCCTGGCCCCAACACCTGGCTGGTGCCGCATCAAAATATGTTGCCCCAGTGGATTACCGGTGTGCATGAAACGGTGGCGTTGCGGGTTAGCGATCATCCACTGGTGCGGGATTTGTGTGCGTTGGTCGGGCCGTTGGTGTCGACCTCGGCCAACCCTCAGGGACGGCCGGCGGCGCGGACGCGGATTCGCGTGGAGCAGTATTTCCGCGGGCAGGTTGATTGGGTGCTGGGTGGCAATCTGGGTGGACGGAAGAATCCGAGCGTGATTCGCGATCTGGCCACCGGCCACGTTGTGCGCCCGGATTGAGACCGAGGTGGCCCCATTCGCGAGCAAGCCCGCTCCCACAGTAGATCTTCAGTGAACACAAATTTTGTGTTCACCAATAATCGAGTGTGGGAGCGGGCTTGCTCGCGAAGAGGCCCTCACAGACACAAAAAATCTTAAGGCAACAAAACGGTCGAGCCCGTCGTGCGCCGCGCCGACAATTCGGTCTGCGCTTTGGCCGCATCAGCCAATGGATACCGCTGACTGATGTCCACCTTCAACTTGCCGCTGATGATCATCTCGAACAGTTCATCGGCCATGCTTTGCAGGTTTTCAGCGTTGTTGGCGTAGGTCGCCAGGGTCGGTCGGGTCACGTACAGCGAACCCTTCCCCGCGAGAATCCCCAGATTCACTCCGTCCACTGCGCCCGAAGCATTACCGAAACTCACCACCAGCCCTCGAGGTGCGACGCTGTCGAGTGACGTCAGCCAGGTATCTTTGCCTACACCGTCGTACACCACCGGCACTTTTTTACCGTCAGTCAATTCCAGCACGCGTTGCGCGACGTTTTCATGGCTGTAGTCGACGGTCGCCCAGGCGCCATTGGCTTTCGCCAGTGCGGCTTTTTCTGGTGAGCTGACCGTGCCGATCAGTTTCACGTCCAAGGCCTTGGCCCATTGGCAGGCCAGTGAGCCGACGCCACCGGCTGCTGCGTGGAACAGAATGGTTTCGCCACCCTTGAGTTCATATGTCTGGCGCAGCAAGTACTGCACGGTCAGGCCTTTGAGCATCACGCCGGCGGCCTGTTCGAAGCTGATGGCGTCCGGCAGATGCACCAGATTGGCTTCCGGCAATACATGAACGTCGCTATAAGCGCCCAATGGGCCGCTGCCGTACGCCACGCGATCGCCGATATTGAAGCGGGTGACTTCGCTTCCGACTGCTTCGACCACACCCGCGCCTTCAGCGCCCAGGCCCGACGGCAAGGCGGGTGGCGCATAAAGGCCACCGCGGTAATAGGTGTCAATGAAGTTCAGGCCGATGGCCTTGTTGGTCACGCGCACCTGCAGCGGGCCGGGTTCGGCGGGTTGGTAATCGACATGCTCGAGCACTTCGGGACCGCCATGGGCGCGGAACTGGATACGCTTTGCCATCTGCACTTTCCTTAAGTATTAGCTTCTAGAGTTGTAGCGCCAAGCGCCCTATCGGACTCTTAAAGCTTGACCTTCGTCAACTGCGACGGCACAAGGTGCAGTGTTATCCTACGCAGCAATTTGCCGCCGGCCTGTATGAGCGCCGCGTAGCTTTGCCCGATTCAAGGTGATGCCATGACTACCCGCACCGAGGCCGTAAAAGCCTACCTGCTCGACCTGCAAGACCGCATTTGCGCTGCCCTGGAAGCTGAAGACGGCGGCGCGCGTTTCGTCGAAGATGCCTGGACCCGGCCTGCCGGCGGTGGCGGTCGCACCCGGGTGATCGAAAACGGCGCGGTCATTGAAAAGGGCGGCGTTAACTTTTCCCACGTCTTTGGCAGCGGTCTCCCACCCTCCGCCAGCGCTCATCGGCCAGAACTGGCCGGCCGAGGCTTCGAAGCCTTGGGCGTGTCTTTGGTGATTCACCCGCACAACCCCCATGTACCGACGTCCCACGCCAATGTGCGCTTTTTCATCGCTGAAAAAGAAGGTGAAGAGCCGGTCTGGTGGTTCGGTGGCGGCTTCGACCTGACCCCTTATTACGGTAATGAAGAAGACTGCGTGCATTGGCACCGCGTCGCCGAACAGGCCTGTGCGCCGTTCGGGCCAGACGTCTACCCGCGCTACAAAGCCTGGTGCGACAGTTACTTCCACATCAAGCATCGCCACGAGCCGCGTGGCATTGGCGGCCTGTTTTTCGATGACTTGAATGAGTGGGACTTCGATACGAGCTTCGCCTTCATGCGCGCCATCGGCGATGCGTTTATCGACGCTTACCTGCCAATCGTGCAGCGCCGCAAGAATGATGCGTTCACGGCCAAACAGCGTGAATTCCAGGAGTTTCGGCGTGGTCGTTACGTCGAGTTCAACCTGGTCTATGACCGCGGCACGCTGTTCGGCCTGCAATCGGGCGGGCGTACCGAGTCGATCCTGATGTCGCTGCCACCGCAAGTGCGCTGGGCCTACGACTGGAAGGCCGAGCCGGGCAGTGAAGAAGCGCGCCTGACCGAGTACTTCCTGCAAGACCGCGATTGGTTGGCCAAGGCCTGAACGAGGAATTCTGATGGATCGTTACGTCGTATTCGGTAATCCGATTGGCCACAGTAAGTCGCCGTTGATCCATCGTCTGTTCGCCGAGCAGACAGGGCAAAAACTGGACTACAGCACTTTGCTGGCGCCCCTCGATGATTTTTCCGGCTGTGCCCAGGCATTTTTCCGCGAAGGGCGCGGGGCGAATGTGACGGTGCCGTTCAAGGAAGATGCCTATCGTTTGGCGAACAGTTTGACCAAGCGAGCGCAGCGGGCCGGCGCGGTGAATACCCTGAGCAAACTGGCCGATGGCAGTCTGCTGGGTGACAACACCGATGGCGCCGGGCTGGTGCGGGACCTGACGGTCAACGCCGGATTCAGCCTTGCGGGCAAACGCATCCTGCTGCTCGGGGCCGGCGGTGCGGTGCGCGGGGCGCTGGAGCCATTGCTGGCGGAGCAACCGGCGTCGGTGATCATCGCCAACCGCACAGTGGAAAAAGCCGAATTGCTAGCGGAATTGTTCGCGGATCTGGGGCCGGTATCGGCCAGCGGTTTCGATTGGTTGCGGGAGCCGGTGGACCTGATCATCAATGCTACGTCCGCCAGTCTGTCAGGCGATATACCGCCGATTGCCAGCAGTTTGATCGAGCTGGGCAAGACGGTTTGCTACGACATGATGTACGGCAAAGAACCGACCTCGTTCTGCCGCTGGGCCAGCGAGCACGGTGCGGCGGTGACGATGGATGGTCTGGGAATGTTGGCCGAGCAGGCGGCGGAAGCTTTCTATCTGTGGCGCGGCGTGCGCCCGGATACAGCGCCGGTGTTGGCCGAACTCCGCCGCCAGCTCGCGCTCTAGGCTTTTGTGGCGAGGGGGCTTGCTCCCGTTGGACGGCGAAGCCGTCCCAAAACTGCCACGACCGCTGCGCGGCCGAACGGGGGCAAGCCCCCTCGCCACAGGCCGGTGTTTATTCCAAGGTGGGATGTTTCAATCTTCGAAGCGAATCGGGCATTTCTCCGCGCCCTCTAGCTTTCTCAATTCCTCCACCACCTGTGGCCGTGCCCGCCGCAGGGTCAGGCTGCGATCCTGGCGCAGCAGCCGTCGCGCTTCCTGGTGCAGCATTTCCACGCCCGAATAGTCGATGAAGTTGATCTGCTGCGCCTCGATCACTACCCGCGCGCCGTGCATCCGTTGCAAACGCACCTGCAGGTAATGGCTGGCGCCGAAAAAAATTGAACCGCCAACTCTCAGAATGTCTTCGTCGCCCTCACGCCAATGCTGCACCCGTGGTTGCGAGGTGCGTTTGAGGTAGAAGAACAGCGAGGCCAGCACGCCGGCATAGATCGCCGTTTGCAATTCCAGCAACAGCGTCGCGACACAGGTCAGCGCCATGACCAGAAACTCGGCACGGCTGACCCGCAACAAGGCGCGAATGCCGCGATGGTCGACCAATCCCCAGGCGATCAACAAAATGCTGCCGGCCATCGCCGGGATCGGAATGTGCGCGATCAATACCGCACCGAAGATAGCGAACAATGCCACCCACACCGCTGAAAAAACCCCCGCCAACGGTGAGCAGGCACCGGCGTCATAGCTCAGGGCCGAGCGGGTGAAGGAACCGGCTGACAGCGAGCCGGAAAAAAACGCACCGACCATGTTCGAGAAACCCTGGGCGCGGACTTCTTGATTGGCGTCGAGCAACTGCTGCGAGCGCGCCGACAAGGAGCGGGCAATCGACAGGCTCGTCACCAGTCCGAGCATGCCGACCGCCACAGCACTAGGCAGCAGACGCAACACCAAGTCCAGATCCAGCGGCAACGGGCTAAAGGGCGGCAGTCGTCCGACAAAGGCGCTGACCAACTGCACATGACCGAACATCGCTGGCCACAGCCACACCAGCAACCCGCTCAGGGCCAGAGCGATCAACAGCGTCGGCCAGCGCGGCAACAGCAATTTCAGCACGATGCCCACTGCGACCGTGGCCAGGCCCAGTACCAGCGAGGGTTTGTCCACCTCACTGAGATGACTGAACAGCAGCACCAGGCTGTTCAGCGCCGTGGCCTGGTTGGGCACATCCAGCCCCAGCAAGTTAGGCAGTTGCCCAATGGCAATCACCACCGCTGCTCCAAGGGTGAAGCCCAGCACCACCGAGTGAGAGACGAAATTCACCAGGGCACCGAAACGCAGCAAACCCAGCAGCCACTGGAAAATGCCCGCAAGGAGTGTCAGAAGCAGGATCAGCGTGACGTAATCTTGCGACGCAGGGACGGCCAGAGGACTGACGCTGGCGTATAGGACGATGGAAATGGCCGCCGTAGGACCGCAGATCAAATGCCACGACGAACCCCAGAGGCAGGCGATCAGCACCGGGATGATCGCGGCGTACAAGCCATATTCCGGTGGGAGACCGGCGATCAGGGCGTAGGCAATGGATTGCGGCAACGCGAGAATCGCGCCACTCAGGCCGACAATCAGATCACGGCCGACGCTGGCGCGGGTTTGCCGGGGCAACCAGGTCAGGAAGGGGAAGAGTGAATGGCGGCTGGGGAAGGCCATGGGTCCTCTCGGGTGGGATTTTGCGCAAGAGTATCAGGACAGGCGCCTGTGGGAGCGAGCCTGCTCGCGATGAGGCCCTGTCAGTCACATTAATGTTGAATGACACGCCGCTATCGCGAGCAGGCTCGCTCCCACAGGGTTCAGAGCTTGGCTTTGACCGCCGGCAACGCATCCTTCCCGTCCACGGTCTTCACACCGTCCAGCCACTTATCCAACACCGCCGGGTTGGCTTTGATCCAGGCCTTGGCCGCCTCGGCATTGCTGACCTTTTTGTTCACCACCTCGGCCATGATGCTGTTCTCCATTTCCTGGGTAAAAGTCAGGTTGGTGAGCAGCTTGCCGACATTCGGGCAGGCCTGTGCATAACCTTTGCGGGTCAGTGTATAAACGCTGCCGGTGTCACCGAAATACTTCTCGCCGCCCTTCAGGTAATGCATTTTCAGCTGCACGTTCATCGGGTGGGGCGTCCAGCCGAGGAAGGTCACGAACTTCTGTTTCTTCACCGCGCGAGACACTTCGGCCAGCATCGCCTGCTCACTGGACTCAATCAGCTTCCACTGACCCAGATCGAAGTCGTTCTTCTTGATGATCTCTTGCAGCGAAATGTTCGCCGGGGCCCCGGAGCCGATGCCATAGATCTTTTTGTCGAACTTGTCGGCGAATTTATTCAAGTCGTTAAAGTTATGCACACCCGCGTCCCAAACGTAATCCGGGACCGCCAGCGTGAACTCGGTGCCGTCGAGGTTCTTCGCCAGTTGCGTAACGTCGCCGTTGGCCACGAACTTGTCGTAGAAGCCTTGCTGCGCCGGCATCCAGTTACCGAGGAATACATCCACCTGGCCATCCTTCAGACCGCCAAAGGTGATCGGCACCGCCAGCGTGTCGACCTTGGCCTTGTAGCCCATGCCATCCAGCAGAAACCCGGTGATGGCGTTGGTTGCAGCGATGTCGCTCCAGCCAGGGTCGGCCATTTTCACCGTCTCGCAGCTTTGCTCGGCATAGGCCGAGGCACTGCCCAGAGCCAGAAGCCCGACCGTCAGTACTGTGGATAACCTTTGCATGGACTTCCCCTTAACATTATTGGTTTTGGCAGGGTTGTGGATAACGTGCTTTACGTTCCAGATCGTCGAGGTCGATGTGGTTGCGCATGTACTGCTGACTGGCGTCCACCAGCGGCTGGTGATCCCAGCTCTTCAGCTTGCCGATGGTCAGGGCGTCGGCGATGAAACGCCGGCGTCGCTGACTGGCGAGCACCTGTTGGTGGATCGCCGGGATATCCCATTTGGCCCGCGCTTCGGCGAGAAACTCCTCGAAAAGCTGCCGATGTTGCGGCGATTGGCTGAGTTCTTCTTGTTCCTTCGGATCGTTATGTACGTCGAAGAGTAGACAAGGGTCGTCTTCGCTGTAGATGAATTTGTAGGCACCACGGCGAATCATCATCAACGGGCTGATGGTGCCTTCGGCCATGTACTCGCCGAACACCTCGTCGTGACCGCCCTGCCCTTGCAGGTGCGAAACCAGCGAGCGGCCGTCCAGCGGCAGACCCGGTTCCAGAGAGCCGCCGGCCAGTTCGACAAAGGTCGGCAACAGATCGGCAGTGGACACCGCAGTGCTGACCCGCCCGGCCCCGAATTGCCCTGGTGCACTGATCAACAGCGGTACACGGGCAGCCATTTCGTACCAGTGCATTTTGTACCAAAGGCCGCGCTCGCCGAGCATGTCGCCATGGTCACCGGAGAATACGATGATGGTGTCATCGATTAGTCCGGTTTCCTCGAGTGTTTGCAGAAGTTTGCCGACGTTGCTGTCGATATAGCTGCACGCACCGAAGTAGGCACGGCGCGCGTCGCGAATCTTATCCACAGGCAGCGGCTTGTCCCAAAGGTCATAGACCTTGAGCAAACGCTGGGAGTGAGGGTCGAGTTCATCCTGTGCGGGTGTTTCGGGTAAAGGGATGTCGGCATCGTCGTACATCTCCCAGAAAGCTTTGGGAATTGTGTACGGATCGTGTGGGTGAGTCATCGACATGGTCAGGCAGAACGGCTGATCGCCATCCTCGCGGATGTGGTCGAACAGGTATTGCTGGGCCTTGAATACCACCTCCTCGTCGAAATCCAGTTGATTGGTTCGCACGCAGGGCCCGGCTTGCAGGACCGATGACATGTTGTGATACCAGGTTGGGCGTACGTCCGGCTCATCCCAGTTCACCGACCAACCGTAATCGGCCGGATAGATGTCGCTGGTCAGGCGTTCTTCATAGCCGTGCAACTGGTCCGGGCCGCAGAAATGCATTTTGCCCGACAGAGCGGTGCGATAACCGAGGCGCCGCAGGTAATGGGCATAGGTTGGAACGTCGGCGGGGAAATCGGCCGCGTTGTCGTAGGCGCCGATCTTGCTCGGCAACTGACCGCTAACCAGGGTGAAACGCGACGGCGCGCAAAGGGGGCTATTGCAATAAGCGGCGTCGAACACCACGCCTTCGGCGGCGAGGCGGCTGAGATTCGGCAGTTTGATGGGCGAAGGGCCGTAGAACGGCAACATTGGCGCGGCCATTTGATCGGCCATGATGAAAAGAATATTTTTGCGCTTCATGTGATCGCGGCATTCCATAGTGGATATTTATGCGAGAGTGCTGTGATCGAGCATGGAGTCCATAATCTTTGTGGTAAAGCCCATGCCAGGCAATGACTAGGATAAGCACAGCTTATGTATGACGCCCTCGGTGATTTGTCCCTGGACCTGCTGCGTGCTTTTGAAGCCGCGGCCCGGCAACGCAGTTTCACCGCCGCTGCGGTGGAGCTCGGCACCACGCAACCGGCCATCAGTCAGCAGATCAAACGATTGGAAGAACAGCTCGCTACCCGGTTGTTCGATCGTATTTATCGCGGTATCGAGCTGACTGAGGCCGGGACTATTCTGTTTGAGCAAGTTCAGCTCGGTTTGCAGAACATCGATGCAGGATTGAGCGCGATCAGCGCACAACAACAGCACGAAGTATTGCAGGTGGCTACCGACTTTGCCTTCGCTGCGTACTGGCTTATGCCGCGCCTGCACCGCTTCCATACCGCCAACCCTCAAGTGGACGTCAGCCTGGTCACCAGCGAACGCAGCCACAACATGCTGCGAACCGATATCGATGTGGCGGTGCTGTTCGGCGATGGCCGGTTCAAGCAAGGCGAGAGCCATTGGCTGTTCAGCGAAGAGGTGTTTCCGGTGTGCAGTCCGCTGCTATTGAAGGACCGTCCCCTGCCCTTGCCGGCACAGGCATTGCTGGAGTTTCCGCTGCTGCACCTGCGAGGCGAAAACAGCAGCAACTGGTTCGACTGGAGCGGCGTGTTTCGCGAGTTGGGAATCACCTCGGCCCCAGCGCCGGGGCAACTGCGCTTCGACAATTACACCCTGCTGATTCAGGCGGCGATTGGCGGCCAAGGCGTCGCAATCGGATGGCGACACCTTGTGGATAACTTGTTGGCGCAAGGTCTGTTGTGTCGCCCGATTGCCGACACGGTGATTTCCCGGCTGGGCTATTACGTGGTTCTGCCCCAGCGCAAACGGCGTGGGGCGCTGATTCAACTGTTTGTGGATTGGTTGATGGCGGAACAGGCCAGCAGTGCGCAATCGCTCAATGGCCTCCCTTTACCTTCGATTGCGGTGTAGACGGGGGTTGGACGATTTTTACTATTCCGACGTCGCAATAAAACTCACGTGCTCACCAACATGCAGGTTCAGGTGCAGCTCATCGGCAATTCCTACAGCTACCCTGTTCAGCCGTTCCAGCGCTGCGGCCAGGCCAGGTTCCAGGCTACTGCTGACGTGACTGAAATGCTCGATGGTCAACCCGGGCACGCGGCGTGGTGCATTTACCAAGGTCCAGTGCAACGAGCTGCTTTGCAGAGCTTCGCGGATTTCTTCGGCGGCGTGGCGTTGTAACGGGTCTTCGATTTCCGGGTCGTCCAGCACCTCGAAATCGCCCACCACAAACAGCCGGGAAATGCCTGCGGCCTGCATGCCGTCGATCAGTGCATCCACCGCTAGCACCTCTTCGACCGGGCCGGGCACGATGGATTTTTCGATGTGTTCACTGTTCATCGGCAACCCTGGCGCATCGAGCAGGCAGATCACCGCCGAACAGCCGGCCACGCTCTGCTTGACCCGCTTGGCATCGAACAGATCACCAGCCTTGGTGCGTAAACCCGGGCGCGGCGCGAGCGCGTTCAGGTCATCGAGAATCGCGATCACTTCATGCTGGCGCCGCAGCATTTCAGCCATCAGCGCACTGCCCAGGCTACTCATGGCACCATAAAGCACTACCTTCACCACCGGGGTTTCGGCATTTTTCATGGCCGTGCTCCCTACTATTCGGCGTATATGGTGTGTGACCTGCGGGAAGCGGCGAGGGTTCGACAAGGTTTCAGAGAGAGTCAGATGCAAACGATCAGGGGTTACCACGCCCATGTCTATTTCGATGCCAGCACCCTGCCGCAGGCACGGGCCTTGTGTGAGCAGGCAGCGCAATTGTTTCCGCTGAAGATGGGTCGCCTGCACGAACGCCCGGTCGGCCCGCATCCAGACTGGAGCTGCCAATTGGCGTTCGAGCCGCAACACCTCGGCGCGGTGTTGCCGTGGCTGGCACTCAACCGCAAGGGATTAGTGATATTCCTGCACCCGGACACGGGCGACGATCTGCTCGACCACACCGAGCACGCGATCTGGATGGGCGCAATCCGGCCGCTGAACCTGTCTGTTTTCTGATCAGAGTTGTTCTTGGACCTCGCCAGGCAAGTGCTCGTCCAGATGCAGCCACGGCAAACGACTGTCGGTCCAGATATGCCGCTCGGCCGGCGCCTGCTCGGGATGGTCGAGAGTGGCGATGGTCACGTCGATGCTCTCGGGGCTGAGCTGCGTCACCAGCGCCAATTGCGCCCCACAGTTTGGGCAGAAATATCGCTCACAAGTAGACGAAGACTCGTACCGCGATGGGGTACCTGCCACCCAGGCAAATGCCGGCAAGGGCACGGTGATCCAGGTGGTCACGATCCCGCCGCTGACCCGTCGGCAAATCGAGCAATGGCAGTGAGCGATGTCGTGCAATGGCCCGCTGAATTGATAGCGGATTTGTCCGCAGTGGCAGCCGCCGGTGTGAAGTTTGTCCATGTCTTTTGCTCCTGACCCCGTGTTTACGGCCTTTCAACCGGGCCGACGACCGGTTGTACATTCGGTCAATGCTTTCACTCGCGAAAGCTGGCTGAAAGCTTCCCCGATTAGGATCGCCCTCACTGCCGGCAACAGACCGGTTGGCCAATGCGAGTGTTTTATCGCCCGCCCGGTCCATTAAACAACAACAATGGTGATTCTGATGTCCGCTACTACCCGCCTCTTCGCTGTCACTCCGCCCGTACGTCACGTGCTTCCCGTTCTGCGCTGAGCCCATCCGGTTCGCCATTCCCTAGCCGCGCTACGCCTGGAGTATTCCTATGCTGACTTTCCTTGGCTTCGCCATGGTCATCACGTTCATGTTCCTGATCATGACCAAGCGCCTGTCCGCGCTGATCGCTCTGATCATCATCCCGATCATCTTCGCCCTGTTCGGCGGCTTCTCGCCGAAGATCGGCCCGATGATGCTCGAAGGCATTACCAAGCTCGCGCCGACCGGCGTGATGCTGATGTTCGCCATTCTCTACTTCGCCCTGATGATCGACTCCGGCCTGTTCGACCCGGCTGTGCGCAAGATCCTCAAACTGGTCAAGGGCGACCCGTTGAAAGTTTCGGTCGGAACCGCCGTACTGGCGCTCGTCGTTTCCCTTGATGGTGACGGCGCGACCACTTATATGATCTGCGTGGCCGCCATGCTGCCGCTCTACAGCCGTATCGGCATGAGCCCGCGGATCATGGCCGGTCTGATCATCCTCGCCGGTGGCGTGATGAACATGACCCCTTGGGGTGGCCCGACGGCTCGTGCGGCCAGTGCGCTGCATGTCGACCCGTCCGACATCTTTGTGCCAATGATTCCGGCGATGCTGGCCGGCGTGGTGGCGATCCTGGCGATTGCCTACTTCTACGGTAAACGCGAGCGTGCACGTCTGGGTGAACTGCACCTGGTCGGTGATGAAGTCGATCACAGCGAAATCAGCGTTTCGCAGTTCCCGGATGCCCGTCGTCCAAAGCTGATCTGGTTCAACGGCGCCTTGACCCTGGGGCTGATGTGCACGCTGGTCGCCGGCCTGTTGCCGCTGCCGGTGCTGTTCATGGTGGCGTTCAGTATCGCGATGATCGTCAATTATCCTTGCCTGCAAATGCAGAAGGATCGCATTGCGGCCCACGCCGGTAGCGTGTTGGCGGTGGTCGGGTTGATCTTTGCCGCGGGTATCTTCACCGGTATCCTGTCGGGCACCGGCATGGTCGATGCCATGTCGAAAAGCCTGCTGGCGGTCATCCCCGATTTCCTCGGCCCGTACCTGGCCGTGATCACCGCGCTGGTGAGCATGCCGTTCACGTTCTTCATGTCGAACGATGCTTTTTATTACGGCGTGTTACCGGTACTTGCCGAAGCCGCCAGTCATTACGGTATAACCGCGGTGGAAATGGCACGTGCCTCGATCGTCGGTCAGCCCGTCCACTTGCTGAGCCCGCTGGTACCATCGACTTACCTGTTGGTGGCCCTGGCCGGTATCGAATTCGGTGACCATCAGCGGTTCACCTTGAAGTGGGCAGTGCTGGTTTGCCTGTGCATACTGGTCGCTGCATTGCTGATGGGGATTTTTCCGCTGTTCAGCACTCTATAAGCTCAAGACTCACCATGACGGGTCCAAGCTTTGTTGTTTGAAGCCTGGGCCCTTCGTGGTTTAACACATCCTCAAAGGAATACACATGGAATGGCTGACCAACCCTGAAATCTGGGTTGCCTTCTTCACCCTGACTGCCCTGGAGATCGTCCTGGGCATCGACAACATCATCATGATCTCGATCCTGGTCAGCCGCATGCCCAAGCACATGCAGGCGCGCACCCGGATTTTCGGCCTGGCGCTGGCCATGATCACGAGGATCCTGTTGCTGCTGTCGATCACCTGGGTCATGCGCCTCACCGCAGACCTGTTCGAAGTCTTCGGCCAAGGGATTTCCGGGCGTGACCTGATCCTGTTCTTCGGCGGCCTGTTCCTGCTGTGGAAGAGCTCGCAAGAGATGTACCACGCGCTGGAAGGTGAAGATGAAGCCAACGACGAGCCGAGCGGCAAAGGTGGCAACTTCCTCTACACCATTATTCAGATTGCGATCATCGACATCGTGTTCTCGCTGGACTCGGTGATCACTGCCGTTGGCATGGTGTCCCATGTTCCGGTCATGGTCGCGGCGATTGTCGTTGCAGTGCTAGTGATGATGTGGGCTTCTGGCACCATCAGCGAGTTCATCGACAAGCACCCGTCGCTGAAGATGCTGGCGCTGTCGTTCCTGCTGCTGGTGGGTACCGTGCTGATTGCCGAATCGCTCGACGTGCACTTGCCAAAAGGCTACGTCTACTTCGCGATGGCGTTCTCGTTGGCGGTGGAAGCGATCAACATCAAGTTGCGCACCGCCATGGCGAGAAAGCGCAAACAGCAGGATCCGGTAAAACTGCGCAAGGATGTTCCGGGGCAGTAACCCGAACACCCTGCTATGACAAAGGGGCCTTCGGGCCCCTTTGTTATCTCTGCAGCAAACTGTTTTCATGACAGTTTTGTTTCAATCGCCTCTTTAGCTATGCGATGCTGGCGTCCAGACCATTAGCCAACTACAGCTTAAGTACAACGTAGAAAAACGCGCGGCACCGTTGACTTGCCCCACTGGGGCGCTACCACCACAGGGGGCCTGCATGCTCACCCTGCTCAATTTGTTATCGGCCGTGACCCTTTTGATCTGGGGCACGCACATCGTCCGAACCGGCATCCTGCGGGTTTATGGCTCCAACTTGCGCCATGTGATCGCCCATAACATGTCCAGGCGCTGGCTGGCGTTTGTCGCCGGGATCATGGTGACCGCCATGGTTCAGAGCAGCAATGCCACCGCCATGCTCGTGACCTCGTTTGTCGGTCAGGGCCTGATGGCGCTGACGCCGGCCCTGGCGACCATGCTCGGCGCCGATGTCGGTACCGCGCTGATGGCGCGGGTACTGACCCTCGACCTGTCATGGCTGTCGCCGCTGCTGATTTTCCTCGGGGTGATTTTCTTCCTGTCACGCAAGCAGACCCGAGTAGGACAGATGGGCCGGGTCAGCATCGGGTTAGGGCTGATCATTCTGGCGCTGCAGCTGATCGTCGAGGCCGCCGCGCCGATCACTCAGGCGCAAGGGGTGAAGGTCATCTTCGCCTCCCTGACCGGCGACATCCTCCTCGATGCCTTGGTCGGCGCGCTGTTCGCGATGGTTTCCTATTCTAGCCTGGCTGCCGTCCTGCTGACCGCGACCCTTGCCGGTGCCAGCGTGATCAGCCTGCCAGTGGCCATCGGCCTGGTGATCGGCGCCAACATCGGCAGCGGTATTCTTGCTTTCCTCAGCACCAGCATGCAGAACGCGGCCGGTCGTCAGGTGGCGCTCGGCAGCCTGTTGTACAAACTGATCGGCCTTCTGCTGATCATTCCGGTGCTCGACCCGTTGGTGCACTGGATCGACAGCCTCGACTTCAGCCCTCAGGAAATGGTCATCGGTTTCCACCTGCTCTACAACACCGTGCGTTGCCTGATCCTGTTGCCCAGCGTCGGGCCGATGGCCAAGCTCTGTGCGTGGTTGCTGCCAGAGCGGCCGGACATCAATGGCACAGCCAAACCGCGGCATCTCGACCCGACCGCCTTGGTTACCCCGAGTCTGGCGCTGGCCAACGCTGCCCGGGAAACCCTGCGCATCGGCGATCTGGTCGACAGCATGCTCGAAGCCATGCTCGACGTGCTGCGCGGCAAACAGACCGCCGTCACCCAGGAAATTCGTCGCCTGACCGATGATGTTGAAGCGCTCTACAGCGCCATCAAGCTCTATTTGGCACAAATGCCCCGCGAAGACCTCAGCGAGCAGGACAGTCGGCGCTGGGCGGAAACCATCGAGCTGGCGATCAACCTGAAACTCTCCAGCGACCTGATCGAACGCATGCTGCGCAAGGTTCAGCAGCAGAAAACCTCGCAACGCCGGTCTTTTTCCGAGGTCGGCCTGGAGGAGTTGGCGGGGCTGCACAGTCAGCTGATTGCCAACCTGCGTCTGGGGTTGTCAGTGTTCCTTAGTGCCGACCCGGAAAGTGCCCGCCAGTTACTGCGTGAGAAACGTCGCTTTCGCGCACAGGAGCGCCGCCTGGCCCACGCTCATGTCAGCCGTTTAAACCGTAAGATCGTGCAAAGTATCGAGACCAGTTCGCTGCATCTGGAACTGATTGCTGACATGAGACGCTTGAATTCGCTGTTCTGCAGCAGTGCCTATGCGGTGTTGGGCACTTCGGACACCGGCGCTCTGGCGGTCGACGATTTGACTGACATCACTCATTCACCCTGAACGTCCACAGTTACCTGAAGTCTGTTGAACTTACGCTGGTCGTACGGAAACTCGTTATGCGTTGTCTGCTGTTCGCTTGTCTGCTGCTTGGCTCACTGCCTTCATTTGCCCTGGATCGCTTTCAGGTCGAGGGCTACACCTTGCGCAACGGCCTGCAATTGGTCCTCAAACCGGGCACCGAGCGCGGGCATGTGGCGATCCGGTTGGTGGTTGGCGTGGGCCTGGATGATTTCAGCTGTGCCGACAAAGAGCTGCCGCATCTGCTCGAACACTTGTTGTTCAGCGGCATCGACGCCACCGGCGAAGGCGGTCTGGAAGAGCGCATGCAGGCCTTGGGCGGTGAGTGGAATGCCTACACCAGCAATGCCGACACGACTTTCGTCATCGAAGCCCCGGCGAAAAACCAGCGCAAGGTCCTCGACCTGTTATTGGCGCTGCTGACCCAGACCCGGATCGATGACAATGCGATCAACGTCGCCAAGCAAGTGGTCGAGCGCGAAGACGGTGGTCATTACTCGCACCTGCAACGCTGGCTGGATCGCCAGGACCTGGGCCACACCGCGAGTAATCAGTTGGCGGTGGAGCTGGGCCTCAAATGCCCCGAGCGCGCGCAAGTCGATCACCTGACCCGCGAGCAATTGGAGAAGGTGCGCAAGGACTGGTACGCGCCCAACAACATGACCCTGATCGTGGTCGGTGACCTCGACCGCTTGCTGCCGGCCTATCTGGAACGGGCCTATGGTGCGCTCGAAGCGGTTGAGCCTAGCGCTCACCTGCCGCTGCCAGACATTCAGGCCAGCGCGGCCCACGAGCGCAATTTGAGTAACGGTTTCGTCGGCGGCGGAGCCAAGTTGCACTGGCTGGTGCCGGAACCGGTGCTGGAAGACCAGCATGACGAAACCTTCGACCTGCTCAAGGACTATCTGGATTGGGCGCTCTATCGCCAATTGCGCCTGGCCCATAGGCTGTCCTACGGTCCCTCGGCCGAGCGCGAGGTATTTGGCGGGGTGGGCTTCATGAGCCTAAACGCCGACCTTGATCGCGACGACGTGCTGGCAGCGGAACAGGTGCTGGATGAGCTTAAAGCCGATCTACTCAAGAACGGCCTCGACGCTGCCACCTTCGCCCGTCTCAAGCAAGCCGCCATCGCTCGCCAGGCTTGGGCCGTGCAAGGCAACAGCGCCCTGGCGGACTATTACTGGAGCGCCCTTGGCGACTACGAGGACGGCCATTTCGTCAACCCGGCCAAGGCACTGCAAGACGTGACACTGGCCGAGGCGAACAAGGCAATGCGCGAGTTGCTGCTGCAACCGGGGTATCTGCGGATCGAGAAGCCGCTGGTGAGTTATGACCAGGTGATGTGGGCGATGGTCGGGGGCTTTGGACTGATGGTGCTTGGAGTATTGGCTTGGCGCGTTCACCGCAGACGATAGCCAATCCTGTTTGGACCGGGGCATGGTTTCCACCTGTGGCAAGGGGGCTTGTCCCCGTTCGGCTGCGCAGCAGTCGCAATATCAATGTATGCGGTATGTCAGATAAACCGGGTTGCCGTTTTTCAGGGCCGCTTCGCAGCCCAACGGGGGCAAGCCCCCTCGCCACAGGGCCTCCCGGGCGGTACCCTGTCGAGGATTTTCCCCACGACTATTGTGAATCGCCGAATGCCGAATCTGACCCTGTACGTACAGCGCATCCTCGAATTGATGAAGCGCTATCCCGGGGTCATTGCGCTTGGCGGTTTCATTTCAGGGGTTGGCAGCTTCATGCTGGTGGATCGCCAACAAGGGCTGGCGACCTGGATCACCACCATCATGCTGGTCAGCTGGGTCTGGCTGATGCTGGAAAACAGCCTCACCAAGCTGTTCGCCAGGGTCTTCAAGCGCGAAATACCCCAGCCACTGCTGCGTTACGCAACGCAGATGATCCATCAGGAAAGCCTGTTCTTCGTCCTGCCGTTCTTTTTAATCACCACCACCTGGAACAGCGGCCAGTTGTTCTTCACGGGATTACTGAGCATGGCGGCGCTGATTTCGATCATCGACCCGCTCTACTACAAATGGCTGGCACCGCGCCGCTGGGCGTTCCTGGCGCTGCACACCCTGACCCTGTTCGCGGCCCTGCTGACCGCCCTGCCCGTCATCCTGCACCTGACCACCGCCCAGAGCTTCAAACTGGCGCTGGGCATTGCCATGTTGCTGTCGTTCCCGAGCCTGGCCTCGATCTTCCCGATTCGCACCGTGCGCAATGCGTTGGCGATCCTCAGCATCACCGTCGGCATCGGCGCCGCCGGTTGGGTACTGCGCTCCTGGGTTCCGCCGGCGACCCTGTGGATGACCGATGTGGCGATCAGCACTCAAATGCAGGATCGAACCCCCGGCAAGAGCCTGGAAGAAGTCAGCGCCGAGCAGATTCGCGGCGGTGGGCTGTACGCGTACACCGCGATCAATGCCCCGCGGGGTCTGGCCGAGCGGATTTATCACGTCTGGATGTTCAACGGTAAAGAAGTCGACCGTATCCCGCTGGACATCAACGGGGGGCGCAAGGAAGGCTACCGCGCCTGGACCCACAAGCAGAACTTCCCCGGCAACCCCGCAGGCAAATGGCAGGTCCGGGTGCTGACTGAGGACGGTCAGCTGATTGGCGTGCTGCGCTTCAAGGTCCTGGACAGCACACCCATCAAAGAAAAGTAACGCGGTTCGTGCTATTAGTCAGATCTGCGTAATAGCCGAACAAGCACGGAGCTTATGACTAGCAGCACAATGCCCGGCAGTGCCCAACTGGACACCTCGCACAGCCCTGCCCTGTTGCGGGTCACGGGTGACTGGACGCTCGCCCATTACGCCGATCTCAGCCGCCTGAGCGAAAAGCTCCGTGGCCAATACGACAGCAACACCCACATCGATCTCAATGGCCTCGGCGCGCTCGATACGGCGGGTGCGTCATTGCTGGTGGAGCTGCTGGGGGCCGAGCGGCTGGGCAAATCTGCCGAACACCCCGATTGCACCCTTTCTTCCGCTGATCGCGCCTTGCTGCAGACGGTGTACTGCTCGCTGACCGATTTCTGCGTGCCGATCAAAGAACCGGAAATCAGCGTCGGCATTCAACTGCTGACCCGCATTGGTCGTGCGGTCGACACAGTCTGGCGGGACACGTTGCAACTATTGGGTTTCGTCGGCCTGATTCTGGAAACCATCGCTCGCGGGTTGTTTCGGCCCAAACGCTGGCGCCTCACGCCGATGGTCGCTCACATCGAGCAGACCGGCCTCGATGCCGCCCCCATCGTCGCCCTGCTGACGTTTTTGGTGGGCGCTGTGGTGGCGTTTCTCGGGGCGACGGTGCTGGCGAGTTTTGGCGCGAGTATTTTCACCGTGGACCTGGTGGCGTTCTCTTTTCTGCGGGAGTTCGGCGTGTTGCTCACGGCGATCCTGATGGCGGGCCGCACCGCCAGTGCGTTCACCGCGCAGATCGGTTCGATGAAGGCCAACGAAGAAATCGACGCGATCCGCACCCTCGGCCTCGACCCGATGGAGTTGCTGGTAGTGCCCCGCGTCCTGGCGTTGCTGGTGGCGCTGCCGATGTTGACCTTTCTGGCGATGGTGTCAGGGATTGTCGGAGGTGGCGTGGTCTGCGCGCTGTCGCTGGATATTTCGCCGGCGATGTTCCTGTCACTGCTGCAATCGGATATCGGCGTTCAGCACTTTCTGGTGGGGATCGTCAAAGCACCGATTTTTGCGTTCCTGATTGCCGCCATCGGCTGTCTCGAGGGCTTCAAGGTCAGCGGCAGCGCCGAGTCCGTCGGCGCGCACACCACGTCCAGTGTGGTGCAGTCGATTTTCGTGGTGATCGTGCTCGACGCCGTGGCTGCGTTGTTTTTCATGGAGATGGACTGGTGAGTCGTTTACCCCGAGCGCCTTCAGAGGCGGTGATTGAAGTCCGTGGGCTGTGCAATCGCTTCGGCCGGCAGAGCGTGCACGAGAACCTCGACCTGGACTTGTACAAGGGCGAGATTCTGGCGGTGGTCGGCGGTTCCGGCAGCGGCAAATCGGTGCTGCTGCGCAGCATTGTCGGCCTGCGTCAGCCCAGCGAAGGGCTGGTGAAGGTCTTCGGCAAGAACTTGCCGAGCCTGTCGGAACACGAGCGCTCGCTGGTGGAACGGCGGTTCGGTGTGTTGTTCCAGAAAGGTGCCTTGTTCTCTTCGCTCACCGTGACCGAGAACGTCGCCCTGCCCCTGATTGAACATGCCGGCCTGAGCCGTGCCGACGCCGAGCATCTGGCGGCAGTGAAAATGGCGTTGGCCGGGCTGCCGTTGTCGGCGGCTGACAAATACCCTGCTTCACTGTCCGGCGGCATGATCAAGCGCGCTGCCCTGGCCCGTGCCTTGGCCCTGGACCCGGACATCCTGTTTCTCGACGAACCCACCGCCGGTCTAGACCCGATTGGCGCCGCCGGTTTCGATCAACTGATCCTGACCCTGCGCGATGCCTTGGGCCTGAGTGTGTTTCTGGTGACCCACGACCTCGACACGCTCTACACCATCACCGACCGGGTGGCAGTGCTGGCGCAGAAGAAAGTGCTGGTGGCGGACGCCATCGACAAGGTGTCGGAAACCGATGATGCGTGGGTTCACGAATACTTCCATGGCCCTCGCGGCCGCGCGGCGCTGACGGCCGCTAACCAGCTCAACGAGGTCTGACATGGAAACCCGAGCTCATCACGTATTGATCGGCCTGTTCACCGTCATAGTGGTGGCAGGCGCCCTGCTCTTCGGTCTGTGGCTGGCCAAGTCCAGTGTCGATACCGAATTCAAGGATTACGAAATCGTCTTCAACGAGGCGGTCAGCGGCCTGTCCAACGGTAGCGCCGTGCAGTACAGCGGGATCAAGGTCGGCGACGTGGTGATGCTGCGCCTGGACCCGAACGATCCGCGCCGGGTGTTGGCGCGGATTCGCCTGGGCGGAGACACTCCGATCAAAGAAGACACCCAGGCCAAGCTGGCGCTGACCGGGATCACCGGGACTTCGATCATCCAGCTCAGCGGTGGCACGCCGCAAAGTCCGACGCTCAAGGGCAAGGACGGTGATTTGCCGACAATCATTGCATCGCCCTCGCCCATCGCCCGGCTGCTGAACGACAGTAGCGATCTGATGGCGGGCGTGAACGTGTTGATGCACAACGCCAACCAGTTGTTCTCCTCGGAGAACGTCGCGCGTATCAGCAAGACCCTGGAGCACTTGGAGCAAACCACCGGCACCATCGCCGATCAGCGCGGTGATATTCGTCAGGCGATGCAGCAACTGGCTTCGGTTGGCAAGCAGGCCAGCGCCACCCTGGAACAGACCACCGCGTTGATGCGCAACGCCAACGGCCTGCTCAACGATCAGGGCAAGCAGATGTTCGGCAGTGCCGAGCAAGCCATGAAGTCCCTGGAGCAAAGCAGCGCGACCATCAACACATTGCTCTCCGCCAATCAGGATTCCCTCAATAACGGCATGCAGGGCTTCAATAGCCTGGCACCGGCGGTGCGTGAGCTGCGCGATACCTTGAGTTCGTTGCGGACCATTTCCCAGCGGCTTGAGGCCAACCCCAGCGGTTATCTGCTGGGCAATGACAAGAACAAGGAGTTCACGCCATGAAGCTGGCTCATCTCGCCCTCCTCGCCGGTTTTGCGTTGGTTACTTCCTGTTCGATTTTCCCCAAGGCCGAGCCCTCCGATGTCTATCGACTGCCGTCGGCACAGCGCGACGCATCGGCCCAACACGGCACGCCGCAGCGCTGGTCGTTGCGGCTGGCCAAGCCTCAGACCAGCGAAGCCTTGAACAACCCGAAAATCGCAGTGATACCTCAAGGTGACCTGATCAGCAGCTACAAGGCTTCACGCTGGAGCGATCCGGCACCGGTGCTGTTGCGCAATCGTCTGCTCGATGGTTTCCAGCGTGACGGTCGGGTGCCGTTGCTCAGCACCGATGACAGTAATTTCCAGGCGGACCTGGAACTGGGCGGAAACCTGCAAGCGTTCCAGACTGAATACCAGGGTACGGCGGCGAGCGTGGTCGTGCGCCTGGATGCGTTGTTGGTGCGTGGGTATGACCAGCGAATCCTCGCCAGCCGGCACTTTGAAGTGCGTCAGCCGTTGAGTGATGTGAAGGTGCCGGCAGTGGTGACCGGTTTTGGCTTGGCCAGCGACCAATTGACGGCGCAGGTGGTGGCTTGGACGGTGGAGCAAGGTCAGAAAGTTGCGCCGCCGCTGAGGCCATAAAGGTCCGACGCCTATTTAATGTGGGAGCGGCGGTGCGACGATTCGACTTGCTCGCGAAGGCGGTGTGTCAGTCAACAGAGATGTTGAATGTACCGGCCTCTTCGCGAGCAAGCCCGCTCCCACAGGGTTCTTGGTTTAGCCGAAGAACCAGTAGCAAACCCCGATCGCGCCAAGCACCCCCGCCAATTCCGCCAGCAACGCACACCCCACCGCATGCCGTGCGCGCTGGATGCCCACCGCGCCGAAGTACACCGCCAACACATAGAAGGTTGTTTCGGTACTGCCCTGAATCGTCGCCGCCACCAGCGCCGGGAAGCTGTCGACTCCAGAGGTTTTCATGGTTTCGATCAGCATTGCCCGTGCGGCGCTGCCGGAGAAGGGTTTGACCATGGCCGTCGGTAGCGCGTCGACGAAGCGCGTGTCCCAACCGGCCCATTCCACCAGATGACGAATCCCGTCCAGACCGAAATCCAGCGCTCCGGATGCTCGCAGCACGCCCACAGCGCAGAGCATCGCCACCAGATACGGCAGCAAATTCTTGGCCACGTCGAAGCCTTCTTTGGCGCCTTCGATGAACGCTTCGTAGACCTTCACTTTGCGCAATGCGCCGATCACCAGAAACAGCATGATCAGCCCGAACAGCGTCAGGTTGCCGAGGATCGATGACAGGCCCGCCAGAGCGGTCGCCGAGAGCGTCGCCAGCAGCGCCATGAACGCACCGAGTGCCAAGGCACCGGGAATCAGGTAGGCGAGCACCACCGGGTCCCACAGGCGCAGACGCTGCATGAACGCCACCGACAATAGGCCGACCAGGGTCGAACAACTGGTCGCGAGCAGGATCGGCAGGAACACCAGGGTCGGATCGGGCGCGCCTTGCTGGGCGCGGTACATGAAGATCGTCACCGGCAGCAGGGTCAGGGAGGAGGCGTTGAGCACCAGGAAGAGGATCTGCGCGTTGCTGGCGATGGTGTCGCTGGGGTTGAGCTCTTGCAGCGCCTTCATGGCTTTGAGGCCGATCGGCGTGGCGGCGTTGTCCAGGCCCAGGCCATTGGCGGCGAAGTTGAGTGTGATCAGACCGATGGCCGGATGCCCGGGCGGCACTTCCGGCATCAGGCGCAGGAACAGCGGGCCCAACGCCTTAGCCAGCCATTCGACGATCCCTGCCTTTTCGGCAATCCGCAGAAACCCCAGCCAGAGGGTGAGGGTGCCGAACAGCAGGATCATGACCTCGACCGACAATTTGGCCATGGCGAAAATGCTCTCCACCATCGCCGCAAAGATCGCGGCGTTGCCGCCGATCAGCCACTGCGCGAGCGCCGATACGGCCGCCACGATGAAGAAGCCAAGCCACAAGCCATTAAGCATCAGTCGAATCCCCCGGAAGATGCGGCGAATGATAGCGGGGTAGTCAGAAACGACAAACCCCGGATTTCTCCGGGGTTTGTTTAGTACTGCTGGCAAAAGACCAATGTGGGAGCGTCAGTTGCTGGAAATTTCGCCAACCGGCAATTTTTCCTTGCTGCGCCAGTGCGGCAGAGAGTTCCAGTAGCGCTCGCCCTTGGCGTCGTCGTACATACCTTCCCAGCGTGCGATGACCAGCACGGCCAAGGCGTTGCCGATCACGTTTAGCGCGGTACGGGCCATGTCCATGATGCGGTCGACACCGGCGATGAACGCCAGGCCTTCCAGCGGAATACCAACGCTGCCCAAAGTGGCCAGCAGCACCACGAAGGACACACCCGGTACGCCGGCGATGCCTTTGGAGGTGACCATCAGTGTCAGCACCAGCAGCAATTGTTGGCTGATCGACAGGTCGATGCCGTAGAGCTGGGCAATGAAGATTGCCGCGATACTTTGGTACAGGGTCGAACCGTCGAGGTTGAACGAGTAGCCGGTCGGTACCACGAAACTGCAGATGGCTTTCGGCGCGCCGTAGGCTTCCATCTTCTCGATCACGCGCGGCAGCACGGTTTCGGAACTGGCGGTGGAGTAGGCCAGGACCAGCTCATCCTTGAAGATGCGCATCAGCTTGATCACCGAGAAGCCGAACAGGCGAGCGATCAGGCCCAGCACCACAAAGGCGAAGAAGGCGATGGCGAAGTAAACCAGAACGACCAATTTGGCCAGCGGCAGCAGAGAGGCGAAGCCGAAGTTGGCCACGGTCACCGCGATCAATGCGAACACGCCGATCGGGGCGTAGTTCATGATCATGTGGGTGACCTTGAACATGCTTTCCGATACGCCCTGGAACATCTTCACCAGCGGCTCGCGCAGGTCCGATTGCAGGCTCGACAGACCGAGACCGAACAACACGGAGAAGAAGATGATCGGCAGCATTTCGCCGCGGGCCATGGCCGCGAATATGTTCGACGGGATCAGGTTGAGGATGGTCTGGATGAACGCATGTTCATGCTGAACCTCGGCGGCAGTGGCCTGGTACTTGGAAATATCCACCGTACCCAGGGTGCTCATGTCGATGCCGGTGCCCGGATGGACCACGTTGGCCAACACCAGACCGACCAGAATGGCGATGGTGGTGACGATTTCGAAGTAAATGATGGTCTTCAGACCGATGCGACCGAGTTTCTTCGCGTCGCCCACGCCAGCAATGCCGACAACTAGCGAGGAAATCACGATCGGGATCACGATCATCTTGATCAGACGGATAAAGATATCGCCTGCCGGTTGCAGGACATTGCTGATCCACCAAGCCTTTTCGGCACTGAAATGGTTGAGCAGTGCACCAATTGCTATCCCCAGAACCAGACCGATGAGGATCTGCCAGGCGAGGCTAAGCTTTGCCTTCTTCATATCTTTACCCTTACTTGCGTTTGACTCAGGCTGATGCATGAACTGAAACGCTCAATGGCGAACAAGTCTTGCATCGGCCCCCGTATAAGGTCCCCGCGAGCGAGCATTTACAGCTCTCAGGCAGCGAAAAAGGCGCAACTATTCCGATGCCGGGAAGCGCCGTCTAATGCCGTAAACGCCTACCCTATGCCGAATCGGCATGAGATTTTTTAACTGAAACCCGCGTCCCACCCGGTTTGAATACGACATTCAGGCGGGCATAAGTGCCGTGAGCCGGCCATTTCAGCGCAGGTCGATGTTTTTTAAATAGGCGGAAATTTAGGAAAAGGCCTACGTTTGGCTGTGAATTATCGTCTCGAGAAAGTCGGAGCTTTCTCGATATACGGTCACGAAGAAACACCGCGAAACGGTTTTGCGGGGAATATGCAGCAATAGCAGATGAACTGAGTGCTCTAGATCAACGTTTTGCACGTTGAAGCCCTCCGCAAGTCCGTCGAGCCCTCTGGCCCCGGCGAACTTGCGTCGCAGCTTTACCTGACCCGGCCCTTGCGCGGGTACTCCCTGTACCCCTAGGTCACTCCGACCCTGAACAGTCAGAACGTCCCGACCCCTTGGTCATGCGTCTACCGTCCTCGGGTAGCGCAGTGGAAAGAAGCGCTGGGGCCTCTTTCGTGTTTCGAAACTCAGTACCAGTTCGGATCTTTCTTCAGTTGCTCCATCAACAACTTCTGCATGCCTTCGTCCGGTTTTCCCAGGAAGCGGTAGTCGGCATGTCGTGTGGGCGACTTGTCGGCCGGCAGGCCTGCTGGCACTTCGACCAGCATGGCGTAGGCATCCTTCTTGTCGAAGCTGAATGCCACGATCAAGCGGTTGTTCAGACACGTCTGCCGGGTTTCGCAGAGCGGCCCGACCAGATACTCGTCGCCATCCTCTTCAACAGCATTCATTTGCTCGGCATCGCCGGACAGGTTCATCACCCATTCCGGCAGGCGTTCTTCTTTCTTCACAACGCCTTGCCAGGTTTCACGGTACTGCGGGTCTGCAGTGAGCAATTCATTGACCCGCATCTGGCCATCGTTGGCCGCCATTGCCATGGCACTGCCGCCCAGAAGCAGGGCGGCTGCCACTGTCTTTAACGAAATGCTCATGGTCAGCCTCGACCGCGGCGGCCAAAGAAGAAGGAAGCAATGAACATCACCAGGAATACGACAAAGAGAATCTTGGCGATACCCGTAGCGGTGCCCGCGATACCACCGAAGCCCAGTACTGCAGCGATGATGGCAATGATCAAGAATGTGATTGCCCAACTCAACATGGTGATTCTCCTTACGCGTTCTGTTTAAAGGTGGTGCTTGTGGTGCTTTTCCCGGCGCGTCGAGCGCGCCAAGTTCGTTTACCTAAAACACCCAACGTTCCTGAGGCGTCTCATCCACAGGCTGGGCCTGGTCGACGTCCATCATTCGCATCGAGTCGCTGTCAGCCAGGCTGCTGCTGACGGCGCTGAAATGGGTTTGGGGAGTGTGTGGAATCGACAGGTGCGGCGTCTCTGGCTGCTGGCTCTGTTCCCAACGCAAGTACTGCTGGCCGCCAATCAAGGTGATCAATAGCGCCAGCAGGACAAACAAGCCTTGCTGGACAAGCAATGGCGAGATACGCAATTGGGCGGCACCTTGGCGATTCATCCTGAAGTTCCTCCCACGCTGGGGTAGTGATCTTTGGCGGGCGCTGGTTCATTAAATGCCCTTGTTACCCAGACTCCTGCAGCCTGCATGCCACCTTTTTGTTAGTGTTAATTCGTTCTAAATCAATGAGTTAAATGATTTGTCCAAATCGTTCTGAACGCATCCTGCACGATGGCCCTTCTGAGGTCGTGCGTAATGCACGATGGACTCGCGAATACTTTCAATATTTTTGGAATTGAGGGAAGGGCGCAGATGTCAGAAAGGGACGCAGGCCATCGCCGAAGAACGGTTCATTAATAAAAAATCAAATAAATCAGCTGGTTATCTTGTTGATAAGTAGATAGCTCCGCTGATTTGGCTGAAATCGGCCACAATCAATCATGCAACTTGCCCGATTTTTCTGGGCCTAACCAAAATCAACAATTAAAGGAGCGCAGGAACATGGAATCAGCCACTGAGCATCAAGGCCGCATTCTGCTGGTGGATGATGAATCCGCCATCCTCCGAACCTTTCGCTATTGCCTCGAAGATGAAGGCTACAGCGTGGCCACCGCGACCAGCGCTGCTCAGGCCGAGGCCTTATTGCAGCGCCAGGTTTTCGATCTGTGCTTCCTCGATTTGCGCCTGGGTGAAGACAATGGGCTCGATGTGCTGGCCCAAATGCGCATCCAGGCGCCGTGGATGCGGGTGGTGATCGTGACTGCTCACTCGGCGGTGGACACTGCCGTGGATGCGATTCAGGCTGGTGCCGCCGACTATCTGGTCAAACCTTGCAGCCCCGACCAGTTGCGTCTGGCCACTGCCAAACAGCTGGAAGTACGACAACTCTCGGCGCGTTTGGAAGCCCTCGAAGGTGAAGTGCGCAAACCCAAAGAGGGCCTGGATTCCCACAGTCCGGCCATGAAAGTAGTACTCGAAACCGCACGCCAGGTTGCCAGTACCGACGCTAATATTCTGCTTCTCGGCGAGTCAGGCACCGGTAAAGGTGAACTGTCACGGGCGATTCACGGCTGGAGCAAACGCCAGAAGAAATCCTGCGTGACCATCAATTGTCCATCCCTGACTGCAGAGTTGATGGACAGCGAGCTTTTCGGCCACAGCCGGGGCGCCTTCACCGGTGCCAGTGAAAGTACCTTGGGTCGTGTCAATCAGGCCGACGGCGGAACGCTGTTTCTCGACGAGATCGGCGATTTTCCCCTGACCTTGCAGCCAAAATTGCTGCGTTTCATTCAGGATAAGGAATACGAACGCGTGGGCGATCCGGTGACGCGTCGCGCTGACGTGCGAATCCTCGCAGCGACTAACCTCAATCTGGAAGACATGGTTCGCGATGGTCGTTTTCGTGAAGACTTGCTCTATCGCCTGAACGTCATCACCTTGCACTTGCCGCCGCTTCGCGAGCGCAGGGAAGACATTCTTAACCTGGCAGACCGCTTCCTGGCGCGCTTCGTCAAGGAATACTCGCGTCCGGCCCGGTGTTTCAGCGACGAGGCCCGCGAAGCGCTGCTCAGCTACCGCTGGCCGGGCAACATTCGCGAGCTGCGCAACGTGGTGGAGCGCGCGAGCATTATTTGCCCGCAGGAGCGGGTCGAGCTCAGCCACTTGGGCATGGCCGAGGCACCGGCCAACCACACGCCGCGCATTGGTGCTGCGTTGAGCCTGGATGAGTTGGAAAAAGCTCACATTGGCGCGGTCCTCGCCACGGCCGACACGCTGGATCAGGCGGCCAAGACCCTGGGTATCGATGCCTCGACCCTGTACCGCAAACGCAAGCAGTACAACCTGTGAGTCGTAATCGATGAAACTGGCGATGACGTTGCGCACCCGGCTGTTTCTGAGTATTTCCGCGCTGATTACGGTGGCGCTGCTTGGGCTCTTGCTCGGGCTGGTCAGCGTGATGCAGATGGCAGGTACTCAGGAAGCCCTGATCCGTGACAACTTCGTCACGCTGGACCTGGGATTGAAGCTGCGTCAGACCCTGGGTGATCAACTGATCATCATGCTCGACGAGCAACCTGATGCTGCGGCGTTCGAGGCATCCAAGCAGCATTCCCTTGAGTTGCTTGACGAAGGCATTGCTCGCGAGCCGTCCAGCGAAGGCACCCAGTATGGTTTCAAAAAGGCCAAGGCCGATTATCAGAGCTTACTGCAGGCCTTTGATCTTTCCCGTGCTCCGGTACAGGTAGTCAGTGGTGACGGGGATCTCAAAGAGAAATTCAACGCGTTGCGTAATGGCTTGATTTATGAACAGAAGCGCGCACTGGACAATATCAACGAGATCGAACGCAAGGCCCGGGAGCGGGCACTATTGATTGCCGGCCTGCTTGGGTTGGTCGGGGTGGCAGTGCTGTTCATCGGGTTCATTACTGCCCATGCGATCGCCCGGCGATTCGGGGCTCCGATCGAGGCCTTGGCCGCGGCGGCTGACAACATCGGCCAAGGTAATTTCGAAGTGACCCTGCCGATTTCTTCCGCGGTGGAAATGAATCAGTTGACCCGGCGTTTCGGAATCATGGCCGAGGCCCTGCGTGAGCACCAGGCTACCAATATCGACGAGCTGCTCGCCGGTCAGCAACGTTTGCAAGCGGTGCTCGACAGCATCGACGACGGTTTGCTGATTATCGATCGTCAAGGTCATCTCGAGCACCTCAACCCGGTGGCTCAGCGCCAATTAGGCTGGGACACCGATCGTCTCGGTCAAGGGCTGGGCACGGCGCTTGAGCGTCCCGAACTGGATGAACAACTGCAGCTGGTATTGCGCGGCGGCACACTGGAGCGCGCGCCGGAGGACCTGAATATCGAGGTGGATGGCGAGTCGCGATTGCTGACGTATAGCCTGACCCCGGTCAGCCATACCCAGGGTCATATTCTCGGTGCGGTGATGGTGTTGCATGACGTCACCGAACAGCGTGCCTTCGAACGGGTACGTAGCGAGTTCGTCCTGCGCGCTTCCCATGAGTTGCGCACACCGGTTACCGGGATGCACATGGCATTCGGCCTGTTCCGCGAGCGGACGCATTTTGCCGCAGACTCTCGCGAAGCCGACCTGCTGGACACCGTCAACGAAGAAATGCAGCGCCTCATGCAGTTGATCAACGACCTGCTGAATTTCTCTCGCTATCAGAACGGCCTGCAAAAACTCACGCTGGCACCGTGCTCCATCGAAGACTTGCTGGATCAGGCCCAGACACGTTTTGCCGTCTCGGCGCAGGAGAAGGGCATTGAGCTGCTGGTGGAAGTGCAGGGGCCGTTGCCGCGGCTGCAAGCCGATCAGGCACAACTGGAGCGGGTGCTCGACAACCTGATCGACAACGCCTTGCGCCATACCTCCCACGACGGACTGATCCGTTTGCAGGCCCGGCGCCATGGAGAGCGGATGATTATCAGTGTCGAGGACAACGGCGAGGGCATTGCCTACGGCCAGCAGGGACGGATCTTCGAGCCCTTTGTCCAGGTCGGCCGCAAAAAGGGCGGTGCCGGGCTTGGTCTGGCGCTGTGCAAGGAAATCGTGCAACTGCATGGCGGGCGGATGGGTGTCTATTCACGGCCGGGGCAGGGGACGCAGTTCTACATGGCACTGGCGATATAAACCGTAGCCATCTCAGGCTTCGTCATCCAGACGTCGCATCCTCAATCGGCGGCCACGGGTAATTAGTTCGATGAACTGCACGGCGCTCAGTGCGTGGGCGAACAGCCAGCCCTGACCGAACTTAACCCCTTCGCTGCTCAGAAACACCGCTTGGGCTTCATGTTCGATGCCTTCTGCAATCACCTTGAGTTGCAGGGCCTGAGCCATGCGAATGATGTGCGGTGCCACGCCGCTGCTGGCGGCGTCGTGGCCCAGCGCGTCGATAAACGCCTTGTCGATTTTCAGGCAGTCCACCGGTAGGGTTTGCAGGTAGGCGAGGCTGCAATAGCCGGTGCCAAAGTCGTCGATCAGCACCTGATGCCCGACATCCCGCAGGGCTTGCAGGTTTTCTCGGGCCACCACCACATCGACCAATCCGCGTTCGGTCACCTCAAAGGCAATCTGCCTGGCCGCTACCCGGTGCACACTTAGCAGGCGCGCTATCACCTGACCGATACGCGGCACCATGACATCGCAGGCCGCCAGGTTAACCGAGATGTACAGCTGCGGATTGGACCGCAACAGTTGCCCGAGCTGTTCCAGCAGGCGCTGCAATACAAAGTCGGTCATCTGGCGAATCTGGCCGGTATTCTCCGCCATCGGAATGAACAGGTCGGGACTGGTCAGCGTGCCGTCCGGCCTTCGCCAGCGCAACAGGGCTTCGGCACCGACGCAGTTGCGGCTGTCGAGGTCGAAGATCGGTTGATACAACACCTGCAACTCGCCTCGCCGCATGGCGCCTTGCAGTTCGGCATCCAGCGACTGACGCTGGCGTACCAGCAAAAACACCAGAATGCCTACACAGGCACTCAACGCCAGGCTGGCCGGCAGTAACCACCACCATACTGCCGGTACATGCATTCCTGTGCGTGGGGTGATCAGTACCAGTTGGTATTCGGGGGTGTTAGTGGGCATTCGGTAAATCAGGCGGGTATGGGTGACTTGCAGCGCATTGGGACTTTTCGGGGGCCAGGGCTCCGCGGGGGGCCAGGCCTGCGCGACACCGAGCACCGGAATCGCCCGGGTGCCGTGGTCGAGCACCACCAACAGGCTGCTCCCTGGAGACAGATCGACCATGTCGGTCAAATGCCCGCGGGACGTCGCCACCCGGAAATTGCCACGCCCTAGCATCAGGGCGGCGCGGTTCTCATCGGGTTCGGTGGTGGTGTTCAGCCAATAGCTGTAGGTGGGGCCTTTGATGTCCGGCGGTCGGATCAGCGACACCCCTTCCTGGCGAGGGCGGTTGGAGCAGGTTCGCGAAGTGTCCATATAAGCGGCTTCATAAACGAAGCGGTAGTTGAAGCTGACCTGCTGCAGGGTGGCGATCATTTCGTCATCGCAGCCTCGCAACGGTTGGGCTTCCAGGTCATCGAGGCTTTCGCGCAACTGCCCGAACAGCTGCTCCAGACGAACCAGAAAGCGTTCTCCCTGGGCATTCATTTCCAGGCTTTCGTTGTGCTCGACTTGATGCATCGCCACGAACAAACTGCCGACCGTCAGAAGCGTTGCGCTCAAGGCAGTAGCCAGCATCGCCAAAAACCAAGGGCGATAGAACCAGCTATGCAGTCTCTCCCGAGCAGCAGGCATCATGGAATATCCGAAGAATTACCAATGAGTTATAGCTGCTGATTTGGAAAAAGCGCTGACCGTCGGGCGGGCGTCATTATTTTGTCTGATTCAACACCTGAAGAATCGCCGCGGTTTGTGCGTCCGGTGTACCGTCGAAACGGGAAGGGCGAAAATGCAGCTGAAAGGCTGCCAGCACATTACGTGTCTCTACATCCAGTTCGCCGGTTTGCGGCGTGGCATAGCCCACGCGGGCAAGCTGTCCCTGAAACCAACTGATGCTGGGTAATTGCACGGCGAACTGCGCTTGTTGCCGCGCCACAGCCTGCTCGTTCGGCCAGATCCCCAGGCCTTCGGCAGCCAGGCGCTTCCAGGGGAACAGCGGGCCGGGGTCGAGTTTGCGCATCGGTGCGATGTCGCTATGACCAATGATATGGCGGGGGCTGATCCCTTGGCGCTTACTGATGTCCTTGAGCAGGAAGATCATCGACTGAATCTGGGCTTCGCTGTAGGGATACCAAAGACGCCCGTTCGGGGTGTCCTCAAAGCCCTGATTAACGATCTCGATACCAATGGAACTGGAGTTCAGCCAGGTCCGACCTTGCCATTCGCTTTCGCCAGCGTGCCAGGCCCGGAAATTTTCATCCATTAGCTTATAAATAGTGGCGCGCTTGTCGTCGCTAATCAGATAGTGGCTGCTGACCTCGCCATGGGTTAGCAATTTCAGCGACTCCTCCAGGGAAGCGGAGGTGTAGTGCATCACCACAAACTGAATACGATTATCGTAATTGGCTGAAGGGTGGCTGGTGTCGACCCGGGGGCCGCTGGCACACCCGGCTAATAAAAGCAGCGACGCAATAAGAGCAAGAAATTTCATGGCAGAAGACAGTACGCGCAGGACAATAATGCAACAGTGTAACGGCATTGCTTTGGGCGCAGACGGCAAAAGTGCTGTTTTAAACAAAATGGCACAATTAGCTGTCAACCCAGTTCTATTCGATTCCGGCCATTATTTTTCGCCCGATATAGCGCCTGATCAGCTCTTTTAATCACAAGATCGCTATGTTCGCCGGGTCTGAATGCAGTCAGTCCCATGGAAATGGTGATGGTGACTCGCTCGCCCTTAAAGTGGAACGGGCAGGCTTCGATCGATGCGCGCAAGGTTTCCAGCAGTTTCGCGCCAGCCATAGGTAGTGTGGCTGGCATCAACAACACAAACTCCTCACCGCCGAACCTGGCAATAAAATCCGTCCCGCGCAGACGCTTGCGTAGCACGCTGGCGATGATTTTCAGCACCTTGTCGCCCGCCAGATGACCATAGTTGTCATTGATGCGTTTGAAATGGTCGAGGTCGAGCATTGCCAGTAACAAAGTATTCCCATGTTGCTGCCATTGATCGATTTCATGCTCCAGGCGTTCGCTCCAGGCTGCTCGATTCGGCAGGCCGGTCAATGGATCGATCAACGCCTTCTGGCGCTGCTCTTCGAGATGCTCGCGGTAGCCCAAGGCTTCCTGCTCCATGTGGGCAACTCTTTCGGCCAGGCTTTGCAGGCGGGCTGCTACTTCCTGTTCACGCTCGTCGCGCTGCTTCTGGTGTTGGTCCATGGTGCCGAGCAGGCCTTCGAGATGGTTTTCCAGCACATGCTTGAGATCATCAAGGTCTGCCGCTTCCTGCATGCTGCTTTGCAAGCCGTCGACTTTCTCGCGAATCTGCGTGTCCATCTCCCGCGCGGCCGAGCGGTTGTCGGCGTGGCCGTCGCTCGCCGCTTGCAGGTTGCTCTGAAATGACTCGAGGCGTTCGTTGAGTTGCTGTAGATATGCTTCGAATTCGTGCTGGCCGCTGTCGGTGATTGCCAGCATCAATGTTGCCAGGTCATCGAGAATCGGTAGCAATTCGTACCAATTCAAGCCATTTTGAAGACGATCGCGCATCGCCTCGGCTTGCGGGCGATGGCGCTCGGGCAATGCCAGGTCATCGAGAAGGCCCACCAGCGTGTCTTCGATGTGCTTGGCGACAGAACTGTAGGACGGCTCCGGCGAGTCCGGCAGGGCATACAGAATATCGTGCTCGGACGGCTCTGGATCGATGGTCACCGGAGTCAGTTCATCGGGATTGATTGCCGACGGAGCCTGAGTGGCCGGTAGGCTGATCGCTGGAGCCGGGTCTTGTGGCTGCTCGACATTCGGTCGGGTTTGTAACGCCAGGACTTGGCTGCTCGTAGCTTCTGGCTCAAGGACGGGCGGGTCAAACGCCACGACTTCAGCCGCAGGTGCCATTGCTGTTGGCGCCTTAATTTGCGCTGGCTCAGGGCGCGCAGCAGCTGGCAGGGCGGCTTCTACGGTTGGCAACACCACTTGCGGCTTATCGGCGACTGGCGTGAGATTGGCCATCGCTTGTGGGGGCTCGGCCGATGCTGTAATCGGTTCGACAGGTTGCGGGGCAGGCATTTGCGATTCGGGGGCGGCGAACTGTGGCGCGGTCTCTTCCGTTTCCCTACCGAACAACCGCTGCAGGAAACCCGGGCGACCAGGCTCTACAGGGTTCTCCAGCAGGTTCAAGGCCTTGCCTTGCAAGCCGCTCAGTTCGCTGAGCAGCAAAGGGATCTCGCGAGCCTGACCTACGCGTCCGTCCAGCTGTTTGGCGAAATGCTTCAGTGGTCGGCTTACTTCCCGGGGCAAAGGCAACGCTTGCAGCTGAGAGACTAGCGCTGTCAGGGCGGCACTGACTTGATCGACCCGGGTTTCCCGGCGCTGCTCGGAGTCGAGCACGGCTTTTTCCAGACGCGGCAGCAAGGCAGCCAGGCCGGCGTCCATGTCATCGGTGCGTACGACTTCGCGCATTTCCTTCATGCATTGGTCAACGGCGCGATCGGTACCTTCTGCAGCCAGGGTACTGCGCACCAGGCCACGACGCAGTAGATCAAGCCGGGCGTCCCATCGACGTTCCAGTTTTTCCTGTTGCTCGATGCTTTTGAGGTATTTCTCTTTCCAGCGCTGTGCTTCGTCGCTCATTCAGGCAGGACTCAACGCGGGCAATGCATCAGCCGTGAGCGAACCCGGCAGACGAATCTCTACCGCGACCGGCAGGTGATCGGAAATGGGATGTGCCAGCACTTCGACCTTTTCAAGGGTCAGGGTGGGGCTGAGCAGAATATGGTCCAGGCAACGCTGTGGGCGCCAGCTGGGGAAGGTCGCTTCCAGTTGCGGCGCGAGCAGGCCTAAATCACGCAACGGGGAGTTTTGCAGCAAGTCACTGGCATGGGTGTTCATGTCGCCCATCAGCACCTGGTGTTTATAACCGCCGATCAACTCGCGGATGTAGGCCAGTTGCAAGCTGCGGGCCCGAGCGCCCAGCGCCAGGTGCATCATCACTACCACGAGCGCCTCTGGACCTTCGCCGAAGCGGACCAGAATGGCCCCGCGACCCTTGGGCCCCGGCAGCGGATGATCTTCAATCGCCCACGGGCGCAGTCGACTGAGCACGCCATTGCTGTGCTGACCGAGATGACCGAGGTTGCGATTGAGTTGTTGATACCAGTAGGGGAAGGCGCCGAGCTGCGCCAGGTGTTCGACCTGATTGACGTAGCCTGATCGCAGACTCCCGCCATCGGCTTCCTGCAAGGCGACCAGATCGAAGTCGCCCAGCAGATTGCCGATTTTTTGCAGGTTGTCGGCACGCCCGTTGTGCGGCAGCAGATGCTGCCAGCCGCGGGTCAGATAGTGCCGATAGCGCTCGGTACTGATGCCGACCTGGATATTGAAACTGAGCAAACGCAGACGGCTGTCCACGGGCAACCCCGTTGCTTCCAGGTGATGTTCGTTGACCCGCGGATGATGCAGGCCAACGATGCGTTCAGTTCCCCAGCGGCGCATGGCAGGTGCCGCGCTTAGTTGGCGACGGCCTTGGTTGCCGCTCGCTCTTTGGCAACCAGTTGGTCGGCCAGTTTCAGCGCTTGTTCGGCACCGCCGGCAGAGCCGATGTCAAAGCGATACTTGCCGTTGACGACCATGGTAGGCACGCCGGAGATTTCATATTTCTTTGCCAGTTCTTTGGCTTTGTTGATCTGGCCCTTGATGGCGAAGGAGTCGAAGGTGGCCAGGAACTTGTCCTTGTCTACACCTTGGGTCGCCAGGAAGTCGGCCATGTCTTCTTTGTCGGTCAGTTTCTTGTGTTCTTTCTGAATCGCTTCAAAAACTGCCGCATGCACCTTGCTCTCGACACCCATGGATTCAAGGGTCAGGAACATTTGGCCATGGGCGTCCCAAGGGCCGCCAAACATGGCCGGAATGCGCACGAAATTCACGTCGGAAGGCAGTTTCTCAACCCAGGGATTGATCACCGGTTCGAAGGCATAGCAATGCGGGCAGCCGTACCAGAACAGCTCCACGACTTCGATCTTGCCAGGCACGGCCACCGGGACCGGATTGCTCAGCTCGACATAGGGCGCTTCAGGTTTTTCGGCGGCTTGGGCAGTCATGCCGAACAGGCTGGCAGCGACGAGCGCGGCGCTGATGATCAGATTACGCATGCTTTACTCCTGGACAATTGGGTCGCCTCGCGCGACCTGTTTTCAGACAGATCCTGGCGGACTTGAGTTTGTAGTGTAACGGCAGCGGCCACAAAAAAGGGCAGCCAAAGCCACCCTTTTTATGTTTGCATCGACGGATTAATCGAGTGTTAACGTTGCAAGAGATGTACACCCCTCACAACGCTCGATCACAGACCTTAGTGCAAGCCTTGAATATAGCTGGAGACTGCGGCGATATCTTCGTCGCTCAGCTTTTTAGCGATGCTCTGCATCGGTTTGGTATCGCCGTCGTTGGTCCGGCCGCCTTCTTCTTTTCTGAAGTCGGTCAGTTGCTTGCCGACGTACTGAGCATGCTGGCCGCCCAGATGCGGGAAGCCGGCAGCTGCGTTGCCCTTGCCATCTGGAGAGTGGCAGCCGGTGCAGGCTGGCAGGCCCTTGGCCAGGTCGCCACCACGGAACAGTGCTTCACCGCGAGCCACGACTTTCGGGTCGGCGGCGCCGACGCTGCCTTTTTGGCTGGCGAAGTAGGCGGAGATATCAGCCAGATCCTGATCGCTCAGGTTGGTCAGCAGGCCAGTCATTTCCAGTACCGTGCGCTTGCCGGACTTGATGTCGTGCAGCTGTTTGTTCAGATAACGCTCGCCCTGGCCTGCCAGTTTCGGAAAGTTAGGCGCCATGCTATTGCCATCCGGGCCATGACAGGCGCCACATACTGCGGCTTTCGCCTGACCAGCAGTCGCATCACCTGCAGCATGGGCAATGCCGGAGATCCCCACGGTCAACAGCAGACTCACGATCAATTTGTTCATCAGCTAATCCAACTACGGCTAAGGGTTAAAGAGTTATGGGCCGGGTTTACTCGCTCATCCAGTGGATGATGGCTCGGTAATCCTCGGCACTGCAGTCCATGCACAAACCACGCGGCGGCATCGCCTTGAAACCCTGGGTCACGTGTTGCACCAGCGTCTCCATACCTTTCGCCAACCTCGGCGTCCAAGCTTCCTGATCGCCTTTGCGGGGCGCCATGGGTAGTTGGCCGGAATGACAGGCACCACAAACACGGTTGTACACAGCTTCCGGATCCTGTGTAGCCTGAGCGCTGTAAAGCGGCATCAAGACACCGGCAGCTAGCAGCCATTTCGTCATAAAACGACCTTTTCAGGGTTGAGAGCGTGCTGCGTTCTAATGCGCAATCAAGGTTAATCGCTCTCGTGAACTTCATCCTACGCTGGGACAAAGCGCACACAAAATCTGCGGCATTATATACTGGCGTCACTGAAACGGAAACGACACTGCTTGCCGCGTCCATTCCCGGCGCCGCCCACATCGGAAATCCCATGCAACTCAAGAACCCCATCCTCGGTCTGTGCCAACAGTCCACCTTTATGCTCAGCGCCGCCAAAGTCGACCAATGCCCCGACGACGAAGGCTTTGAAGTGGCCTTCGCCGGGCGTTCCAACGCCGGCAAATCCAGCGCGTTGAACACCCTGACACACGCCAGCCTGGCGCGGACCTCGAAAACACCGGGTCGCACGCAGCTGTTGAACTTCTTCAAGCTAGACGATGAACGCCGTCTGGTCGACCTGCCGGGTTACGGTTACGCGAAAGTGCCAATCCCGTTGAAGCTGCACTGGCAGCGTCACCTGGAAGCCTATCTGGGTGGTCGCGAGAGTTTGAAAGGTTTGATTCTGATGATGGACATCCGTCATCCAATGACCGATTTCGACCTGCTGATGCTCGACTGGGCCATCGCCAGTGGCATGCCGATGCATATTTTGCTGACCAAGGCCGACAAGCTGACCTACGGCGCGGCGAAAAACGCGCTGCTAAAGGTTCAGGCGGAAATCCGCAAGGGCTGGGGCGACTCGATCACTATCCAGCTGTTTTCGGCACCCAAACGCATGGGCCTCGAAGACGCCTACACTGTACTGGCGGGCTGGATGGAGCTGGCGGACAAAGGCGCTGAGATTGCCGAGTAACCCTCTCCAGACAAATCTGCAGGCAAAAAAAACCCCGGACTTCATATGGGGAGGGAGAAGTTCCGGGGTTCAAGCTCCGGACCGCTAGGGCGGGGTCCAGATATCTGCCAACACTTAACACAACATAGGAGCATCGAAGGGCTTCACCAGCCATTCAGTATCTCTGAGTGGCGGTTCACGGATTTAGTTCAGACTATTTTCAAAAACCATTGGAAATAATCGATGTCATTTTCCGCACTATAGCCCTTCGTTATTTTGTGCTGCGGTATAAGGCCGCAGCACAGGCGTCTTTCAGTCGATCAGTGCGCTTCATCCCAGTTGTTGCCTACGCCTACCTCGACCAGAAGCGGTACATCCAACTGTGCGGCGCTGCTCATGTGTACGCGAATCTCCTCACGCACCTGGTCGATCAGGTCCTCACGCACCTCAAGCACCAATTCATCGTGTACCTGCAGGATGACTTTGGCGTCCAGGCCTGACGATGTCAGCCAGTTATCCACCGTTACCATGGCTTTCTTGATGATGTCCGCCGCGGTGCCTTGCATTGGGGCATTGATTGCCGTGCGCTCCGCAGCTTTGCGCAGGGCCTGGTTTTTCGCGTTTATTTCCGGCAGGTACAAGCGACGACCAAAGATGGTTTCGACGAAACCTTGCTCGGCGGCCTGGGCGCGCGTGCGCTCCATGTATTCCAGTACGCCGGGATAACGGGCGAAATAACGGTCGATGTAGGCCTGGGACTGTTTACGGTCAACGCCGATCTGCTTGGCCAGGCCAAACGCGCTCATGCCGTAGATCAAACCGAAGTTGATGGCTTTTGCGCTACGACGCTGATCGTTAGTGACAGCGTCCAGCTCGACGCCAAACACCTCTGCGGCCGTTGCCCGGTGTACATCGAGGTTGTTGCGGAAGGCGTGCAGCAAGCCTTCGTCCTTGGCCAGATGCGCCATGATCCGCAGTTCGATTTGCGAGTAGTCCGCGGCCAGCAGCTTGTAGCCTTTCGGTGCGACGAACGCCTGACGAATCCGGCGACCTTCAGCAGTGCGAATTGGAATGTTCTGCAGGTTCGGGTCGATGGACGACAACCGTCCGGTGGCGGCAACGGCTTGCTGGTAAGACGTATGAATGCGCCCGGTACGAGCATTGATCTGCTCTGGCAAACGGTCGGTGTAGGTGCTTTTGAGCTTGCTCAGCGAGCGGTATTGCATCAGCACCTTGGGCAGCGGGTAGTCCTGTTCGGCCAACTCGGCCAACACCGCTTCGGCAGTCGAGGCCTGACCCTTGGCGGTTTTGCTGAGTACGGGCAAACCGAGCTTTTCGTAGAGGATCACGCCCAGTTGCTTCGGCGAACCGAGGTTGAATTCTTCACCGGCAATGGCGAACGCCTCACGCTCAAGGGCGACCAGTTTCTCGCCCAGTTCGACGCTCTGGATGCCCAGCAGGTTGGCATCCACGAGCGCGCCCTGACGCTCGATACGGGCCAGAACCGGCATCAGCGGCATTTCAATCTCGTTGAGCACTTTGCCCAGGCTTGGCGTTGCTGCCAGTTTTTCCTGCAAAGCCAGGTGCAACTGGAAGGTGACATCGGCATCTTCGGCAGCATAAGGGCCCGCCAGCTCAAGAGAGATCTGGTCGAAAGTCAGCTGTTTGACGCCTTTGCCCGCGATCCCTTGAATGTCGGTCTTGCTTTGGCCTAAGTACTTGAGCGCCAAGCTGTCCATGTCGTGGCGGGTGGCCGTCGAGTCCAGGACGTAAGACTCGAGCATGGTGTCGTAGGCAATACCCTGAACAATAATCCCGTTGCTCTGATCGCCACCGATGGCGCAGTTGGCGAGGATATTGGTTTCGAACTTGGCGTGCTGGCCGACTTTCAGTTTGTTCGGGTTTTCCAGCAGCGGCTTCAGTGCCAGCAGCACGGTGTCGCGATCCAGTTGCTCCGGTACGCCCATGTAGGAATGGGTCAGCGGAATGTAGGCCGCTTCGTTGGCCGCGACGGAAAACGACAGACCCACCAGTTGTGCATGTTGCGCATCGGTGCCATTGGTTTCGGTGACGAAGGCGATCAGTGGTGCCTTGTCGAGCTTATCTAGCCAGGCCTCGAAGTGCTTCTGGTCGAGGATGGTTTCGTACTTCGCTTCGGCGGCGCCCGGCTGTTCCTGGACGACCTCGACAATTTCCTGACCCGAGCGCTTGGCGTCGCGCTGGTTCTCTTCGAACCAGCTTTTAAATTCCAGCAAGGTGTAAAGCTCGGCGAGCTTGTCGTGATCCGGCGGACCCATTTGCAGATCGTCGAGCCCGATGTCCAGCGGTACGTCGATCTTGATGGTTGCCAGTTGATAGGAGAGGAACGCCATCTCCTTGTGCTCTTCGAGCTTGGCCGGCAGGGTTTTGGCGCCGCGAATCGGCAGGGTCGGGACGATGTCGAGCTGCGCATAGAGCTCGGTCAGGCCGCCGTTCACGCCGACCAGCAGGCCGGAAGCAGTCTTGGGGCCGATACCCGGAACGCCCGGGATGTTGTCGGACGAATCGCCCATCAGTGCCAGATAATCGATGATCTGCTCGGGAGCGACGCCGAATTTCTCCTTCACGCCTTCCACGTCCAGCGCGCTACCGGTCATCGTATTGACCAAGGTAATGTGCCCGTCGACCAGTTGCGCCATGTCCTTGTCGCCGGTGGAGATCACCACCGGACGGTCGGCGGCCGCGCTACTGCGGGCCAGGGTGCCGATCACGTCGTCGGCTTCAACGTTGTCCACGCACAGCAATGGAAAGCCCAAGGCCTTGACGCTGGCGTGCAGCGGCTCGATCTGGACCCGCATATCGTCGGGCATGCTTGGGCGATTGGCCTTGTATTCGGCGAACATCGCGTCGCGGAACGTCCCGCCCTTGGCGTCGAATACCACGGCGAACGGGCTGTCCGGGTACTGCTTGCGCAGACTCTTGAGCATGTTCAATACGCCCTTGACCGCTCCGGTCGGCAGGCCTTTGGACGTGGTCAGCGGTGGCAGCGCGTGAAAGGCGCGGTACAGATAAGAAGAACCGTCCACCAGGACGAGGGGGGCTTGGCTCATGAGCAGGATCAACCTTTTCGGCGGGTCCGGCGCTAGAATAGCGGGACCGTTGACGACAAAGGGACAAGGTTATCATGCGCACACTAAATCGCTTGTTGCTGGCTGGCTTGTTTGCAATCACTCCATTGGCTGTCATGGCGGCGGACGACGCGCCCTCGGCGGACCCAGATGTAACAATCCGCACTGAAGGTGACAAAACCATTCAGGAATATCGGCAAAATGGCTTTTTGTACGCCATCAAGGTGACCCCGAAAGTCGGTAAACCGTATTTCCTGGTGCGTGCTGATGGCTCGGACGGTAACTTCATCCGCTCGGACCAGCCGGATATGCTGATTCCGTCGTGGAAAATATTCGAGTGGTAAACCGCTCCTAACTTAAATCGGCGCCGGCAGTCGCGGCGCCCGTACTGGCAGTTTTAACCATGTCTGTGTTCACCCCCCTGGCTCGGCCCGAGCTGGAAACCTTTCTCGCCCCTTACGGGCTTGGCCGCCTGCTTGATTTCCAGGGGATCGCCGCCGGTAGCGAAAACACCAATTTCTTTATCAGCCTGGAGCAGGGCGAATTTGTCCTGACCCTGGTCGAGCGTGGTCCGGTGCAGGAGATGCCGTTCTTCATCGAGCTGCTCGACGTGCTGCACGACGCCAACCTGCCGGTGCCTTATGCCCTGCGCACCACCGACGGCGTCGCCTTGCGCGAACTGGCCGGCAAACCTGCGCTGCTGCAGCCACGTCTGGCGGGCAAGCACATCAAGGACGCTAACGCGCAGCATTGCGCTCAGGTCGGCGAGCTGCTGGCTCATCTGCACTTGGCGACCCAGGCCAACATGATCAAACGCAAAACCGATCGCGGCCTGGACTGGATGCTGGAAGAGGGCACGCAGTTGCTTTCGCATCTGAATGCCGAGCAAAGCGATTTGCTGCAACGGGCGCTGGATGAAATCACACAACAGAAGACGAAAATTCTGGCGTTGCCGCGAGCCAACATCCACGCGGATCTGTTCCGCGATAACGCGATGTTCGAAGGCACACACCTGACCGGGTTGATCGACTTCTACAACGCCTGCTCGGGGCCGATGCTCTATGACGTGGCGATTGCCTTGAACGATTGGTGTTCGGACGAGCAAGGGCAGATCGATGGCGCTCGGGCGCGGGCATTGCTGGGGGCTTATGCTACGTTGCGACCATTTACCGCTGCCGAAGCCGAGCTATGGCCGACTATGCTGCGCGTGGCGTGCGTACGGTTCTGGTTGTCGCGCTTGATCGCCGCGGAGTCTTTCGCCGGGCAGGACGTGTTGATTCACGATCCGATGGAGTTTCAGCTGCGCTTGGCGCAGCGGCAGAAGGTCAGTACGCCGTTGCCTTTCGCGCTTTAAATTGTGGCGAGGGGGCTTGCCCCCATTGGAGCGCGAAGCGCTCCCCTGCAAACTCATTGAGCGGGGGCTGCTTCGCAGCCCGACGGAGGCAAGCCCCCTCGCCACAGTTCTGCGGGACGGTTACAACGACTCCAGACACCCCGCCAAATCATTCCCCAGCTTTTCCAGCAACTGCTCATACCCCTGAGCGGTTGCTGGCGTGTAGCCGCCCAGTGCATCCAGTTCCGCCAGTTTCACCGGCAGCCCTGCCACCAGGGTTTCTGCCAGGCGCGGGCGCAGCGGTGGTTCGCTGAACACGCAGGTCTTGTCGACTTCTTGCAACCGCGTGCGCATCGCTGCCACGTGTTGGGCACCGGGCTGCACTTCGGCTGCGACACTGAACACGCCGGTGTGCTTGAGGCCGTAAGCGTCTTCGAAGTAGTCGAAGGCTTCGTGGAACACGAAGTAAGGTTTGCCCGCGATGCCCGCCAGGCGAGCCTTCAGGCGCAAGTCCAAAGCATCGAGACGCTCATCGAACGCCTTGAGGTTGCTCTGGTAGCGCGCCGCGTTGGCCGGATCGACAGCACTCAGATCGGTGGCCATTTTGGTGGCGATCACGCGGGCGTTGATCGGTGACAACCACAAATGCGCATCCAGGTTGCCAGGCCGGTGATCGTGGTCATGCTCGTCGGCTTCTTCGGCGTGGGAGTGGGTATCTTCGGCGAAATGCCGCAGTTTCAGGCCGGGCAAATCCTGCACCGCGATGCTGGGCAGCGTACGACCTTTCAGCACGCGAGGCAGGAAACCTTCCATGTCCGGGCCGATCCAGTACACCAGCTCCACCGATTGCACTTTCCGTACGTCGGATGGGCGCAAGGCATAGTTATGCGGCGAAGCGCCGGGCGGCAGCAAGACTTCCGGAACCGCTATACCGTCCTGTACCGCAGCGGCGATCAGCTGCAGGGGCTTGATGCTGGTGAGGACTTTGACTTCGGCTTGCGCTGAGCCAATCAGCAGAAAACTTGCGACAAATGCGACAAAGATAGAAAAAAGTCGGGACACGATGACCACTCGAAGAGGCGAGAACGGGTAACATAATAACGTCTCTCACAAAACTCGTCGCGCTCATGCCTAAAACACCGATTGCCAGCCGTCCCCACGACCACTCTCATTGCGTTCATAGCGCACTGTCTGAGGCCGATGCCTTGTGCGCACGTCAGGGGCTGCGCCTGACCGCTTTGCGTCGGCGGGTGCTGGAACTGGTATGGCAAAGCCACAAACCGTTGGGTGCCTATGACATTCTGGCGGTGCTCAGTGAGCAGGACGGCCGCCGGGCCGCGCCGCCGACCGTGTACCGCGCGCTGGATTTCCTGCTGGAAAACGGCCTGGTACACCGCATCTCTTCGCTGAACGCCTTCGTCGGCTGCAATCACCCGGAACACGCTCACCAGGGCCAGTTCCTGATCTGCCGTGAATGCCACGCCGCGATCGAGCTCGAACAGAAATCCATCAGCGACGCGATCATCAATAGCGCAAAAGATGTCGGATTTATCGTCGAGGCACAGACCGTTGAAGTAATCGGTCTCTGCTCGGGTTGCCAGGGGGCTTGATGAGCAACGCGCTGATTCGCCTCGAGCAGGTGGCTGTCACCTTTGCCGGGCAAAACGTGCTGGACAACATCGAGCTGAGCGTCGAACCGGGGCAGATCGTCACTTTGATCGGCCCCAACGGTGCCGGCAAAACCACGCTGGTGCGCGCGGTGCTCGGCCTGTTGAAACCGGACAGTGGCAGCGTGTGGCGCAAGCCGAAGTTGCGCGTCGGTTACATGCCGCAAAAACTCCATGTCGATCCGACCCTGCCGCTTTCGGTGCTGCGCTTCTTGCGTCTGGTCCCGGGCGTGGACCGCGCTCGGGCGTTGGCCGCCCTCAAGGAAGTCGGCGCCGAACAAGTCATCGACAGCCCCGTTCAAAGTGTTTCCGGTGGCGAAATGCAGCGAGTGCTGCTGGCGCGAGCATTGCTGCGCGAGCCGGAACTGCTGGTGCTTGATGAGCCGGTGCAAGGCGTCGACGTGGCTGGTCAAGCCGAGCTCTACAGCCTGATTACACGCTTGCGCGACCGTCATGGTTGCGGCGTTTTGATGGTCTCTCACGATTTGCATCTGGTGATGAGCACCACCGACCAGGTGGTGTGCCTGAATCGTCACGTCTGCTGCTCCGGGCATCCCGAGCAGGTCAGCGGCGATCCGGCATTCGTCGAGTTGTTCGGAAAAAACGCACAAAGCCTGGCGATTTATCACCACCATCACGACCACGCTCACGACCTGCATGGCTCGGTGGTCAGCGCGGCCCCGTCGGCCCCTACCCACGTTCATGGAGATAGCTGTAAGCATGGCTGATTTTCTGCTCTTCGCCCTGCTTGCAGGTCTGGCCCTGGCGCTGGTCGCGGGCCCGTTGGGTTCGTTTGTGGTCTGGCGCCGCATGGCCTATTTCGGCGACACCTTGTCCCACGCGGCGCTACTCGGCGTGGCGCTGGGTTTTCTGCTGGATGTCAGCCCGACCGTTGCGGTCACCGTAGGCTGCTTGTTGCTGGCGGTGTTGCTGGTGACGTTGCAACAACGCCAGCCACTGGCGTCCGACACGCTTTTGGGAATTCTCGCACCGAGCACGCTCTCTCTGGGGCTGGTGGTACTAAGCTTCATGCATGAAGTGCGGATCGACCTGATGGCCTATCTGTTCGGCGACTTGCTGGCGATCAGCCCGACCGATCTGGCCTGGATTCTCGGCGGTAGCGCGGCGGTGCTGGTATTGCTGGTCACGCTGTGGCGACCCTTGTTGGCGATCACGGTGCACGAAGAGCTGGCCAAAGTGGAAGGTTTGCCCGTCGCGTCGTTGCGCCTGGCCCTGATGTTGCTGATCGCGGTGGTGATCGCAGTGGCGATGAAAATCGTCGGTGTGTTGCTGATTACTTCGTTACTGATTATTCCGGCGGCTGCGGCACAGCGTCACGCCCGTTCGCCGGAGCAGATGGCACTGGGCGCGAGCCTGCTGGGCATGCTCGCGGTGTGTGGCGGGCTGGCATTGTCCTGGTTCAAGGACACCCCGGCCGGCCCGTCGATTGTAGTGACGGCCGCCGCGCTGTTTCTGCTGAGTTTTGTCCTGCCCCGTCGAGGGGTGTAGACTTGCTCGTTTTTTGCGCAAATAGAGAGTCGCAGGAATGAAGCTGTTCGCCTCCCGTTATCTGCTCCTTGTCGCATTTTCGCTGCTGCTGGGCGCTTGCCAAAGCACGCCACCGGCGGCCACCGAGGCCCCCGATGCGCGGGCCACGGCTATCGCACAGCTGGAACAAAGCCTGGCCAGCAGCGAACTGGCCACCGCCGAAGGGCAATTGGCGGCCTTGCAGGCCGAGTCGCCCAACGATCAATCCCTCGAGCAGTACCAGCGGCAACTGGCCGAAGCTTATTTGCTGCGCAGCCGGATCGTGTTGCAAAAAGGTGATGTGAATGCAGCAGCCACCGCCCTCAGCCGTGCCCGGGTGTTGATGCCCAAGGCCCCGGCGCTGACCGGTGGCGTCAACAGCGCCATTGTCCATGCGCGCAAGGCTGAACTGGATAAAGCCGAAGCGGCTCTCAAGGCTGCCGAAGCCAAACCTCAGGCCAAAGTCATCGACCCGACGGCTGAAAGCACTACGGTGGCGTTGAATCTCACCGATATGAGCAAGCTTCGTCGTCAACTGGATGCCATCGCCGCCGACGTGGTGAATTATCAGTGCGATGTGAGCATTCAGGCGCCGCGCACCCAGGATTACCCATGGCTGGCCACGCTGCTGACCAAACGGGTGAAGAAGCTGGATTCGGAGTTTGATCTGAAGCTGGAAAAGCAGATTTTGCGCAACATTCCGGCGCAGATGGTTTTGAGTCCGCGCAAGCCTTAAAAGCTTGCAGGCAAGCCTCGCTCCTACAGGGTTTACGCTGCATCTGTAGGAGCAAGGCTTGCCCGCGAAGGCGTCCTCCTATTCGATAAAAATCCTTAAGCCGGAACCGCCTTGGCCTTAGGCTCCCTATCCCACACCCGATGCTGACCGATCGCGGCAAAAAACGTCTTGAACAGCTTGGCATCGTTACCCACGATCAGCCCCGCATCAGCCTCCAGCTTCAACACATCCAACAACTGCCTGGCCTCGCTATGCAGTGCAATCGCTTTCAAGTGCTTATAGGCCTCCAGCAGATAATGCAGCGCTACACCATTGGTACTCAGCGCCTTGATCGACGCCGCGCCACCCGGCACGAACACAGCGTCGAACGCTACAGAAGGCAAACCTTCCATCGACGCATCCACCGGCAGCGCTTTGCCATCGGCGGTTGTCACGGGGGCTGAGGTCGGTCCGAGCAGTTTGGCGTGCGCGCCTTCGGCCATCAGAGCCTTCTTCATCGCATCAATCGCCGCACCATCCACCCCGTTGGCCGCCAGAATGGCCACTTTTCGGGTTTTGATATCTCCCGACAGCAAGTTGGCCTGGCTCAGGGCGGGGGAGTGGTCGAGTGACGTTTTACGCACCTCGACCGTTCCGGCCTTCGGTACCGGCAAGCCCAGGTTCTGCGCCACGCGTTTAGCCAGTTCCAGATCGATATTGGCCAGGATCTCATTCACCTGCCGCGCACGAATAAATTCGCGTTCGACCTTGCCTAACTCGAAGCTGTAGGCCGCGATGATGTGTTCCTGTTCGTGCTTGCTCATGCTGTGGAAGAACAACCGCGCCTGAGAGAAGTGGTCGGCGAACGACTCGCTGCGCTGACGGATTTTCGCAGCGTCGATACGCTCCGGATAAGTCTCGAAGCCGCCGTCCTGCGCTGCCGGTGGGGTTTCCTTCGGCCAGCCGCTGTCGATAGAGTTCGGCTCGTAGGAGGCGCGTCCCTTGTCGATGGTGGTGCGGTGTTGGGCATCCCGTTGACCGTTGTGGAATGGTGACACCGGACGGTTGATCGGGATCTCGTGGAAGTTCGGCCCACCGAGTCGGCTGATCTGCGTATCGGTGTAGGAAAACAACCGCCCTTGCAGCAAAGGATCATTGGAGAAGTCGATTCCCGGCACGATATGCCCGGGGCAGAAGGCAACCTGCTCGGTCTCGGCGAAGAAATTGTCCGGGTTGCGGTTGAGCACCATCTTGCCCAGCGGAGTGATAGGGACGAGTTCCTCGGGAATGATTTTGGTCGGATCGAGAAGGTCGAAATCGAAGGCATGTTCGTTTTCCTCCTCGATAACCTGTACGCCCAACTCCCATTCCGGGTAGTCCCCTGTCTCGATGGACTCCCAGAGATCACGACGGTGGAAGTCGGTGTCTTTACCGGCGAGCTTCTGGGCCTCATCCCACACCAGCGAGCAGGTGCCGGCGGCGGGGCGCCAGTGGAATTTGACGAAGCGCGCCTTGCCTTCGGCATTGATCATGCGAAACGTGTGCACGCCGAAGCCTTGCATGGTGCGCAGGCTTTTGGGGATCGCCCGGTCAGACATGGTCCACATCACCATGTGCGCGGATTCCGGCACCAGAGAAACAAAATCCCAGAAAGTATCGTGGGCCGAACCGCCGGTAGGAATTTCGTTGTGGGGCTCGGGTTTTACCGCATGTACGAAGTCAGGAAACTTGATCGCATCCTGAATGAAGAACACCGGCATGTTGTTGCCCACCAGATCAAAGTTGCCTTCGTCGGTGAAAAACTTCACCGCGAAACCTCGTACGTCCCGCACGGTATCGCCTGACCCGCGTGGGCCCTGCACCGTGGAAAAGCGCACAAAAACCGGCGTTTTTTGGCTTGGGTCTTGTAGGAACCCGGCCTTGGTCAGTACGGAATGGGTTTCGTATGGCTGGAAGTAACCATGGGCGCCGGTACCACGGGCATGGACGATGCGCTCGGGAATGCGTTCATGGTCAAAGTGCGTGATCTTTTCACGCATGATGAAGTCTTCCAGCAACGACGGCCCGCGAGCGCCGGCCTTCAACGTGTTCTGATTGTCCGCGACCTTCACGCCCTGGTTGGTGCGCAAGGCCTGTTCGGTGGCATCGGAGCGAAATTTTTCCAGGCTGTCGAGCTTGGCGTTGGTGTTGCCGCGGTCCAGGGTATCGGTCCCGGCCAGTGCGCTTTTAGGGGCGGCAGGCTTTTTAGTACTCATCAGACGTAAACTCCTCGTTGCGATTCCCGTCGGGCCAAGGGTTGTGAGGCATTGCCCAGACACGGTATCCAGGCATTCTCGAGTTGCTTAATCAGTGACTGATGAGGAGTTGGCGCCGTTCCTTTTTTCTGACCTTTGATCGCGTTATTGCCAAATCGCTGGGTGAATGCGAAATAAATGCTAAGAACCTCTATACGGACAGGCTAAAATGCGCGCCCGGCTAACCGCTGATCCTTTTCTAACGCGCCCCACAAGGTTCGCTACGTGATCGAGTTTCAAAACGTCCACAAAACTTACCGCGTCGCCGGTAAGGATATTCCCGCCCTGCATCCGACCAGTCTGACGATTGAGAATGGTCAGGTCTTTGGCCTGATCGGCCATTCCGGCGCGGGAAAAAGTACCCTGCTGCGTCTGATCAATCGCCTGGAAAACTCCAGTGGCGGCAAGATCATTGTCGATGGCGAAGAAGTCACCGCGCTGGATGCCAATAGCCTGCGGCGTTTCCGTCAGCAGGTCGGGATGATTTTCCAGCACTTCAACCTGCTGGCATCCAAAACCGTGGCCGACAATGTCGCGCTGCCGCTGACCCTCGCTGGTGAACTGTCCCGTAGCGAAATCGACCGGCGTGTGGCGGAGTTGTTGGCGCGGGTCGGCCTGTCTGACCATGCGAAAAAGTACCCGGCGCAATTGTCCGGTGGTCAGAAGCAGCGTGTCGGCATCGCTCGAGCCCTGGCAACCAAACCGAAAATCCTGCTGTGCGATGAAGCCACCAGTGCCCTGGACCCGCAAACCACGGCGTCGGTCCTGCAACTGCTGGCCGAGATCAATCGCGAGCTGAAACTGACCATCGTCTTGATCACCCACGAAATGGATGTGATCCGTCGGGTCTGCGATCAGGTGGCAGTGATGGATGCCGGCAAGATCGTCGAGCAAGGTTCGGTGGCCGAGGTGTTCCTGCATCCCAAGCACCCGACCACCAAGCGCTTCGTGCAGGAAGACGAGCAGATCGATGAAAGCGAACAGCGCGATGACTTCGCTCACGTACCGGGGCGCATCGTGCGTCTGACCTTCCAGGGCGAAGCGACCTACGCGCCGTTGCTGGGTACCGTCGCCCGGGAAACGGGGGTGGACTACAGCATCCTGGCCGGCCGTATCGATCGCATCAAAGACGTCCCTTACGGGCAATTGACCCTGGCCGTCACCGGTGGCGACATGGAAGCGGCGTTTGCTCACTTCACCGCAGCCGACGTCCACATGGAGGTGCTGCGCTGATGGAAGTCCTGATGAGTTTCTTTTCCAATATCGACTGGTACGAAATCTGGCTGGCCACCTGCGACACCCTGCTGATGCTCGGCGGTTCGCTGTTGTTCACCGTGCTTTTGGGATTGCCGCTGGGCGTGCTGTTGTTCCTGTGCAGCCCGCGCCAATTGCTGGAAGCCAAAGGCGTCTACGCGATGCTGTCGCTGGTGGTGAACATTCTGCGTTCGCTGCCATTCATCATTTTGCTGATCGTGATGATTCCGTTCACCGTGTTGATCACGGGCACCTCCCTGGGTGTCGCCGGTGCGATTCCACCGCTGGTGGTGGGTGCCACGCCGTTCTTCGCGCGACTGGTGGAAACCGCCCTGCGTGAAGTGGATCGCGGCATCATTGAGGCGACCCAGGCCATGGGCGCGACGACACGTCAGATCATCATCAATGCCTTGCTGCCGGAAGCCCGCCCGGGCATCTTCGCGGCGATTACGGTGACAGCGATTACACTGGTGTCCTACACGGCAATGGCCGGTGTGGTCGGCGCTGGCGGCCTGGGCGACCTGGCGATCCGTTTCGGTTACCAGCGTTTCCAGACGGATGTGATGGTTGTGACGGTGGTATTGCTGCTGATGCTGGTTCAAGTGCTGCAAACCGTTGGCGACAAATTGGTTGTCCACTTCTCACGTAAATAAGTCATGAGCCGGCCATTCGCTGGCAGGCGCCAAACGGGCGCCTCACAAGGAGTTAGCTGAATGAAAAAACTACTCGTCGCGTTCGCTGCCGTTGCAGCCTTTTCCGCACACGCTGCCGACACCCTGACCGTCGCGGCCACCCCGGTGCCTCATGCGGAAATCCTCGAGTTTGTTAAACCGGCCCTGGCCAAAGAAGGTGTGAACCTGAACGTCAAGGTGTTCACCGACTACATCCAGCCGAACGTGCAGGTGGCCGAGAAGCGTCTGGACGCCAACTTCTTCCAGCACCAGCCGTACCTGGATGAGTTCAACAAAGCCAAGGGCACTAACCTTGTCAGCGTTGCCGGTGTGCACCTGGAGCCGCTGGGCGCTTACTCCAGCAAGTACAAAGCGCTGACTGAGCTGCCGGGCGGCGCCAACGTGGTGATCCCGAACGATGCTACCAACGGTGGTCGTGCGCTGTTGCTGCTGGCGAAGGCTGGCCTGATCAAGTTGAAGGATTCGAACAACATCCTGTCAACCGTGAAGGACATCACCGAGAACACCAAGGACCTGAAATTCCGTGAACTGGAAGCCGCGACCATCCCGCGCGTGCTGACTCAGGTCGACCTGGCGCTGATCAACACTAACTACGCGCTGGAAGCCAAGCTCGATCCGTCCAAGGATGCGCTGGTCATCGAAGGCAGCGACTCGCCGTACGTGAACATCCTCGTTGCCCGTCCGGACGACAAGGACAGCGCTGCGATGCAGAAACTGGTTGCTGCCCTGCACAGCCCGGAAGTGAAAGCCTTCATTCTCGAGAAGTACAAAGGCGCGGTATTGCCGGCGTTCTGATCAGCTGATGTAAACGAAAAAAGGGGCGCAATCACTGCGCCCCTTTTTTGTGTCTGAAACACCGTACCTGTGGGAGCGGGCTTGCTCGCGAAAGCGGTGTAACAGTCAACATTGATGTTGGATGTTATGGCCTCTTCGCGAGCAAGCCCGCTCCCACAGGGTATTGTGTTGGTTACTCGCGCTTGAGCATCACCGGCAACTGCGCCACCAGCTTCTGGTTGTTCAACGGTGCACGAATGAACCCGCGTTGAGTCCCGTCCGGGCCAATCACCGCGAGGTTGCCGCTGTGGTCGACGGTGTAATTAGGCTTGCTGGTGTCCGCCGGAATAAACGGAATACTCACCGCATTGGCCAGTTTCTGAATGTCTTCGACCGAGGACGCAGTCAGCCCGATAAATTGCGGATCGAAGTAGCCCAGGTATTGCTTGAGTTGCTTTGGCGTGTCGCGATTCGGGTCGACGCTGACCAAAACGACCTGCAACTTGTCCACAGCATCCGCCGGCAGTTCGCTCTTGATCTGCCGCAGTTGGGCGAGGGTGGTCGGGCAGATGTCCGGGCAGAAGGTGTAGCCGAAGAACAACACACTCCATTTGCCTTTCAGTTCGTTGACCGCCACTGGTTTACCGTCCTGATCGGTCATCTTCACGTCCGGCAGGTTACGGCTTTGGGGCAACAGGATGATCCCAGCATCGATCAGTGCCGTCGGGTCGCCCTGGTTTTTACCGGTCAGTACTTTATTGATGGTCAGGCCCAGGATCAGCGCGATCAAGGCGACGAGAATGAAGACGGTTTTCTGGGTTCGAGTCATAGGTTCAACAGTAAGTAGTGGTCTACGAGCAGCGCGATAAACAGCAGGAACAAGTAGTAAATAGAGTACTTGAACGTGTTGATCGCCGCGTGCGGCCGAGTGCCACGGTACAGCACCACGGCCCATTGCAGAAACCTCGCGCCCAGTGCGAGGGCACAAATCAGGTAGAGCACGCCGCTCATGTGGATCACGTAGGGCATCAGGCTGACGGCCAGTAGTGCAAAGGTATAAAGCAGGATGTGGACTTTGGTGTAGTGCTCGCCATGAGTCACCGGCAGCATCGGAATATCAGCCTTGGCATATTCCTCTTTGCGGTGAATCGCCAGTGCCCAGAAGTGCGGCGGGGTCCAGGCGAAGATGATCAGCACCAGCAGCAACGGTTCGGCGCTGACATGACCGGTGGCGGCGGTCCAGCCGAGCAGCGGCGGGGCCGCACCAGCGAGGCCGCCGATGACGATGTTCTGCGGCGTCGCACGTTTCAGGAAGCCGGTGTAAACCACGGCATAACCGAGCAAGGACGCGAGGGTCAGCCATGCCGTCAACGGGTTGGTGAAGGCCAGCAGCAAAGCCTGGCCGAGCACCGCCAGCACCAGAGCGAAAGTCAGCGCAGCACTCGGAGATATCCGACCTTCGGCCAAAGGCCGTTTGTGAGTCCGGGCCATGACGGCGTCAATGCGCCGGTCCACCACATGGTTGACCGCCGCCGCACCGCCGGCACACAAGGCAATCCCCAGATTGCCGAACACCAGCACCGTCCACGGCACCCCGGCGCGCGTCGCGAGAAACATGCCGACCAGCGAGGTGATAAGCATCAACACCACCACTTTCGGCTTGGTCAGCTCCAGGTAATCGCGCCAGATTGCCTGACTGTGACGTTCGCCGATCAGGGTCGCCATGGCATTTCTCCTTTTATTGTTATGGGCCCGGCCGAGTGTTTACGCAGACTGAGACGCCAGCGCACGGGGGGCTGATGCTTGACCCGAACCAGACTGGTTCGTGCGTGATAATTGATCAGCACCATCGTCAGCAGCAGTGCTGCGCCACCGGCGTTGTGGGCGACGGCCACCGGCAGCGGCAAGTGAAACACCACATTGCTGATGCCCAAGGTGATTTGTATGGCAAGGGCGATCAGCACCATGGCGGCCAGGCGCGTCATGCCGACGATCTTCAGTTGCCAGGCCAGACCGAGCAGAACGAGGGTGACCAGTAGCGCGCCGATACGGTGAGTCAGGTGAATCGCGGTGCGGGCATCGCTGTCCAGTTGCCCGCCCAGGTAATTGGGGCCGATGTGTTGGGTCAGGTGAAAGCCGTTGGCGAAATCAGTGGGTGGCAGCCATTGTCCGTGGCAGGTCGGAAAGTCGATGCAGGCCACCGCCGCGTAGTTGGAGCTGACCCAGCCACCAAGGGCAATTTGCAGGATCACCAGCAGCAACCCGGCGGTCGCCCAGTGCTGCAAACGCCGGGGCACGGTCAGCGCCGGCAACACGCCGGACAGGCGCAAGGTCAGCAGAAACAACAGGCTCAAGGTCGCAAAGCCGCCAAGTAAATGCCCGGTGACCACTTGCGGCCAGAGCTTGAGCGTCACCGTCCACATGCCGAACGCCGCTTGGGCGAGCACCACCGCCAGCACAAACAACGGCAGTTTCACCGGCTGCCCCGGGTGATGACGATGGGTCCAGGCGCGCCCCGCCAGCACCGCGATCAATAGCCCCAACGTGCCGGCGAAGTAGCGATGAAGCATTTCGTTCCAGCCTTTGTGGGCTTCTACCGGCGCGTCGGGAAAATGCAGTTCGGCATGGGCCAGTTGGGCTTCGCTGTTCGGGACGCTGATAAAGCCGTAGCAGCCGGGCCAGTCCGGACAGCCAAGACCCGCATGGGTCAGGCGCGTGTAGGCGCCGAGCAACACCACAATCAGTGCCAGCAAGGTGGCAAACAGCGCGAGGCGAAATCCAGGTTTGGCCATGACGATGCCCTTATCCGATGTTCGACAGTTTCAGCAAATGGCGCAGGTCATTGAGCAGGTCCTTGCCCTTCACCGTCGGGTCGTAGCGCAGCACCAGATTGCCGTGAGGGTCGATGATCCACAGGTGCGGCGTGTCATTGCTCCGAGCGCCTTTGATGTAGGTGGGCGGGTCCAGTGAATAACGTCGCAGCTGCGGATATTCACGTTGAAGTTTAGTCTCGTAATCGCTGTTCAGCGGCTGTGCGATGGCCAGCGCATGGCTGGCGCGGGAGGCATCACGACCGAGGCCGATCTGGATCTGGCGCGCCAGATACACCAACTGCTGGCAGTCCACCGAACAGTCCTTGGGCGCTGTCACCAGTAACTGCCAGCGGTCTTCTTGCGCCGGTACGCCGATGTCGGCGCGGGTCTGGCCGTTGCCGATCAGTTCACCGTGATAACTGCGGCCCTCCGGCACCCAGAACTGCAATTTGTACATGCCGGTGGCGAGGATCATCGGACCGATCACTCCCAACAGGATCAGTAACAACTGTAAGCGCCCGCGCCGACGATTTACCGGCGTTTTCGCCTCAGACATGCCGGGTGGATTCATGGCCGCTCCCATTATTTTTCTCCTTTGCGTTGTGCCAACCGAGATAGAGGTAAAGGCCGAGCAGGGCTATCGACAGGGCGAACCACTGCACGGCATAAGCCAAATGTTTTTCCGGCCCCATGGCCACCACCGGCCAATCGGCCTGGTAGGTCGCGGGACCGTTTTGCGCGCGTAATTCGTAAGCAAAGCCGTCACGGTCAAGCGCCGCCCAGAGCCTGGCCGGTTCAATGGCGGTGACCAGTTGTGGCCAGGTCGTGGCGTCTGGGTCGGCGTGCAACTGGAACGTTGCGCCGGGGGAGACGTAGACCCAGGCGTCGAGGCTCAATGCCTGAGTCGGTGTGGTGAATGACGGAGGTGTGCGCCGATCCGGCCACGGCAACCAGCCACGATTGACCAGCAGCCAGAGCCCGGTTGCCCGGTCCTGAAACGGTTGTAGTAGTTCGACCCCGACCTTGCCGTCGCGCTGACGGTTGTCCAGCAGCAGGCTGTGTTCGGCATCGAACTGGCCGTGCAGGCGAACCCGGCGGAAGGCCGGATCTTCGGTGTGTTGCAATTCAGTGCTGGCCATCGGTTCGGCCGCGCGGCGCTCGGCGTAGCTTTGCAGCAGCGCGCTTTTCTCCGCGCCCCGGCTCAACTGCCAGAACCCGAGTGACACCAGCAAAGGCAGCAGCATCGCGACCACCAGGGTCGGCACGAGGCCCGGCCGGAAGCGTTTCATGGCGTTGCCATAAAGTCGGTAGTCGCGATAGCTATACTCAAATGCATCGCCTGTCCCCCGGAGTGTCACCATGCTCAAAGCAGCCATCGTCCTGATGCTGATTGCCACGGTTGTCAGCCTGTTCAGCGGCCTGTTTTTTCTGGTCAAGGACGACAGCCATTCCAATCGCCTGGTCATCGCCTTGAGTGTCCGTGTTGCGCTGGCCGCCACCACTGTCGGCTTGATCGCCTGGGGTTTTTTCAGCGGCCAGTTGGTGTCTCACGTGCCTTGGTAGTCCAGAGCCAAGGCTCAGAGCACGTAGACGAAAACGAACAAACCGATCCACACCACGTCCACGAAGTGCCAGTACCAGCTCGCCGCCTCGAAGCCGAATTGATGGTCGGCATCGAAGTGTCCGCGCATGACCCGCATCAGCATCACGAACAGAATGATGGTGCCCATGGTCACGTGGGCGCCGTGGAAACCGGTGAGCATGAAGAAGGTCGCGCCGTAGATGCCGGAGCCCAGGGTCAGGCCCAGCTCGTTGTAGGCGTGCAGGTATTCTTCGGCCTGGAAACCGAGGAACGCGCAACCGAGCAACACGGTCAGTGCCAGCCAGATTTTCAGTGCGCCGCGGTGGCCTTTTTTCAAGGCATGGTGAGCAATGGTCACGGTGACACTGGAACTCACCAGCAGCACGGTATTGAGCAGCGGCAGGCCCCAGGGGCTGATGACTTCCTTGGGTGGAGGAAAGAGTTTCGGGTCCGGGTTGTTCAGCAGCGGCCAGGTGAATTCAAACGTTGGCCACAGCATGTGAGCGAGGCCTTTGGTGCCTTCACCGCCCAGTGCCGGGCCCGTGATGTTGCGCACATAAAACAGCGCACCGAAAAAGGCGATGAAGAACATCACCTCCGAGAAAATGAACCAGCTCATGCCCCAGCGAAACGAGCGGTCCATCTGTGCACTGTACAACCCTTGGCGACTTTCCTTGATCACCGTACCGAACCAGCCGAACAGCATGTAGGCCAGCAGCAATCCGCCGACGAAAAAGATCAGCGGGCCGTGTGATTCCGGCCGCGCGGCCTTCAGGTCGTTGAACCAGGTGCCCAGGCCGAACACCGTGACGAACATGCCGACTGTGGCGATAATCGGCCATTTGCTTTGGGCTGGAACGTAATAATGTTCGTGAGTTGCCATTTATTGTTCTCCTTATCGGGCACGCTTTAACGCCTAGCCGCCGGTGCTTGCTGCAACAGCCACGGGCGGATGACGTGCGGTGATATCGAACAGCGTGTAGGACAGCGTCAGGTGCTTCACTTCCTTGGGCATGTCGCGGTCAACAATGAACCGTACCGGCATCTCGATTCGCTGACCGGGCTGCAGCACTTGCTGGGTAAAGCAGAAACATTCGGTCTTGTGGAAGTACGCGGCTGCGTTGCTGGGTGCGATGCTCGGCACCGCCTGAGCGCTCATCGGGCGATCAGTCGGGTTGTGGGCGATAAAAATCATCTCGTTCACCGCCCCCGGGTGTGCGACCAATTCGTCGCCCTTGGGATAGAAATCCCAGACCATGTCAGCGGCGTTGGTCGACAGAAACTGCACGCGAACCTGCCGCGAGGCGTCGACTGTTTGCTCGCCTTCATACTGCCCGGAGGTTTTACCGTTGATGCCGAACGCCTTGCACATCACGTCGTAGATCGGCACCAAGGCAAAGCCGAAGACAAACATCGCTACCACCACCAGCAACAGGCGGGTGACCAGTTTCTTCATCGAAATCGAATCAGCCACGATGCAAGCCCTCCACATTGAACCCTGTGGGAGCGGGCTTGCTCGCGAAGAACGATGACGCGGTCCGTCTACCAGACCGCGGCGCCTGCTTCGCGAGCAAGCCCGCTCCCACAAAGGCTAGAGCGTTCATTTCACTTCCGGCGGCGTGGTGAAGGTGTGATACGGCGCCGGCGACGGAATGCTCCATTCCAGGCCTTCTGCCCCATCCCACGGCTTGGCCGGTGCCGGCTCGCCGCCACGAATGGTCTTGATCACGATGAACAGGAAGAAGATCTGCGTGGCACCAAACATGAACGCGCCGATCGACGACACCATGTTGAAGTCGGCGAATTGCAGGTTGTAGTCCGGAATCCGCCGCGGCATGCCCGCCAGGCCCACGAAGTGCATTGGGAAGAACGCCATGTTCATGCCGATGAACGAGAGCCAGAAGTGCAGCTTGCCGAGGGTTTCGTCGTACATGTGGCCGGTCCATTTCGGCAGCCAGTAGTAGGCCGAGGCGAAGATCCCGAAGATCGCCCCCGGCACCAGCACGTAATGGAAGTGCGCGACCACGAAGTAGGTGTCCTGGTACTGGAAGTCCGCCGGGGCGATGGCCAGCATCAACCCGGAGAACCCGCCAATGGAGAACAGAATGACGAACGCCACGGCGAACAGCATCGGCGTCTCGAAGGTCAGCGAGCCTTGCCACATGGTGCTGGCCCAGTTGAACACCTTGACCCCGGTGGGCACCGCGATCAGCAGCGTGGCGTACATGAAGAACAACTCGCCCACCAGCGGAATGCCGACCACGAACATGTGGTGCGCCCAGACAATGAAGGACAGGAACGCAATACTCGCCGTGGCGTAGACCATCGAGGTGTAGCCGAACAATGGCTTGCGCGAAAAGGCCGGAATGATCGAGCTGACGGCACCGAAGGCCGGCAGGATCATGATGTACACCTCGGGGTGACCGAAGAACCAGAACACATGCTGGAACAACACCGGATCACCGCCACCGGCGGCACTGAAGAAACTGGTGCCGAAGTGGATGTCCATCAGCATCATGGTCACGCAGCCGGCCAATACCGGCATCACCGCGATCAGGAGGAATGCGGTGATCAGCCAGGTCCAGACGAACAGTGGCATTTTCATCAACGTCATGCCGGGGGCACGCAGGTTGAGGATGGTCGCGATCACGTTGATCGCCCCCATGATCGAACTGATCCCCATCAAGTGGATGGCGAAGATGAAGAACGTCACGCTTTCCGGCGCGTAGGTCGTCGACAACGGGGCATAGAAGGTCCAGCCGAAGTTCGGCCCGCCGCCGGGGGTGAACAGGGTCGATACCAACAGCAGGAACGCTGCCGGCAACAGCCAGAAGCTGAAGTTGTTCATCCGCGGCAAGGCCATGTCCGGCGCGCCGATCATCAACGGGATCATCCAGTTGGCGAGGCCGACGAAGGCCGGCATCACCGCACCGAACACCATCACCAGGCCGTGCATGGTGGTCATCTGGTTGAAGAATTCCGGCTGGACGATTTGCAGTCCCGGCTGGAACAGCTCGGCACGGATCACCATGGCGAACGAGCCGCCCAGCAGGAACATGGAGAACGCAAACCACAGGTACAGCGTGCCGATATCTTTGTGGTTGGTGGTCAGCACCCAGCGCATCAGGCCTTTGGCGGGGCCGTGGGCGTGGGCGGTGCCGGTATGAACATGGTCATCGACTACAGCAGTCATGTCCTGTCTCCTGCAAACGGATGGGCTGGGCTGGCCGGGGCGTCATGCCCCGAGCGGTTCCTTACGTGCGCAATAAACCGGGTCATTTGCTTTCCGCCTGTTTCAGCTCCAGCACTTCTTTAGGGGTGACCATGTCGCCTTTATTGTTGCCCCAGGCGTTACGTTCGTAGGTCACGACCGCTGCGATATCGACTTCCGACAGCTGTTTGCCGAACGCCGCCATGGAGGTGCCGGGTTTGCCGTGGAAGACGATGTTCAGGTGATCCTTGATCGGCCCGGTGGCGATTTTCGAGCCCTTGAGTGCCGGGAACATCGGCGGCAGGCCCTGGCCTTCAGCCTGGTGACAGGCCACGCAGGTGGTGTGATAGACCTTGTCGCCGCGCTCCTTGAGCTCATCGAGGGTCCATTCCTTGCTGGTCAGCTCTTTGAGTTGTGCAGCTTCCGCCTTGCGCTCGGCCAGCCAGGTTTCGTAATCGGCCTTTTCCTTGACCTCGACCACGATCGGCATGAAGCCGTGATCCTTGCCGCACAGCTCGGCGCACTGGCCACGGTAGATGCCGGGCTTTTCGACACGGGTCCAGGATTCATTGACGAAGCCCGGAATCGCATCGCGCTTGACAGCGAAGGCCGGCACCCACCAGGAGTGGATGACGTCGGCGGAGGTCACCAGAAAGCGCACCTTGGCACCGATCGGCAGCACCAGCGGCTTGTCGACCTCCAACAGGTAATGCTCGCCCTTGGTTTCCTTGTTGTGGATCTGATCGGCGGGGGTGTTCAGGTTGCTGAAGAATTCGACGTCCTGACCCAGGTATTTGTAGTGCCACTTCCACTGGTAACCGGTGACCTGGATATCGATATCCGGCTCAGTGTTGTCGTACATCTGGATCAGGGTGGCGGTTGCCGGGACCGCCATGGCCACCAGAATAAGCAGGGGCACGATGGTCCAGAGAATTTCGACGGTGGTGCTTTCATGAAATTTTGCGGCCACCTGCCCGGTAGAGCGGCGGTGGAGGATCATCGACCAGAACATAGCGCCGAAGACGATGATGCCGATCACTACACAGATCCAGAAAATGGTCATGTGCAGGTCGAATACTGCGTGACTGATTTCAGTCGCTCCAGGCGCCATATTCACAGTCCAGGCCGCTTGCGCCTGACTGAAAATCGACCACAACAGGAGGCCCATCCAGACTTGTGGATGTCGCATCATTGCGGGTTCCCCTTATAGTTCTTTTTATCCCGCCGGCTTTCACCTGCGGCAAGGGAGCGGCTTTTTCAGACTACGAACTTGAATCGCCGAGCCTTGCTGCATATGCAGTCGGGCGTCATCAGCTAACTCCATTCAGAACCGAGTATAGACAGCGACTGCCACCTCGCAACGCGATGGCGTAAATCAACCTAAACAGGTTGGACTTGCGTTCCAGGTCACGAATGGAGAAGGATGCAGACGAGTGGTGGCAAATCGATATAACGTAGACGTCTCAAGGATGAAATAATTATGACAAATACGTCTTAGGCTTTTTCATAAGCCAGCTACGTTATGTCTTCCCCTATTTCATTGCCTTTGTTTCCTGGAGTTTTCATGAACACCGCCGCATTGCGCGAGCAGATCCAAAAAGCCCAACAACATGAGGCCGAGACCGGCCTGTTGACTCGTCAGTTGGAAACCCAACTGCCGCACCTTCACTCCGCCATCCAATTGCCGGATGTCGATGCCAACGGCGTGATGACGCGTTTTGTGGCCGCGTATATAGAACAAGTGCCGGACCTGCTGGACGCAGCCAATGAAGTCGCCAGGGAAGCGGGCATCGAATCGCAGATCAAGCCGGTATTGAAAATCGCCGAGCAGTTCTTCCTCCAGCCGCCGGCGATCATGGCCGGTCATGTCGGCCTGGACGGCCTGCTGGATGAAGCTTATCTGGCGCATCGGTTGGTCGAAGAGGTCAACGACCTGTACATCAAGCATTTTGGCCAGCCATTGATCCCCTTGGACATGACTGTTGCCAACCTGATTGCCCACCAACTGATCGGCGAGGAATTTGCCAATCAACTGGATGAGGCGGTGCATCACGCTGTGGACGAGATGCTTAACGATGAAAGTTTCGCGCTGGAGTCGGTAGAGGCCTACCGCGAGAAACTCAACAGCCCGGACACCGGCGCCGCGTGGAAGCGCTGGCCGTGCCTGTCGCGCCAGTTGGGCGTGGGCCTTGAGCTGGATCAGCCCGCGGCTTGATTCAACGGTAGCAATTGAACAGCTGTGGGAGCGGGCTTGCTCGCGAAAGCGGCGGATCAGTCGACATTAATGTCGAATGATTGACCGCATTCGCGAGCGAGCCCGCTCCCACATTGTTATTAAGCGGCTGAGCCTACGCCGGTTGTGGTACGCAACCGTCCTTCAAGCCTGCGCTTCAATCCCCGCGCTTCGATTAACAGCTTCGAACCCTTGGCCGCATTGGCCCGACCCCACTCCTCCAGCAACTCCAGACACGAGTGATCGATGTAGCTCAGGTTATTGAGTGGCACATGCACCGTTGCGCCTGCGGGAATGCTCCCCAGCACTTGGGTCAGCGCCGGTACCTTGAGGAAGGTCGCCGCCCCCACCAGTCGCAGCTCCATCTCGCCGTCCGCCGGCAGATCGATCAGGCTGATTTTCAGACGCGAAGCCTTCCAGGCCAGTTTGGCCAGTGTCAGGCCAAAGCCGATCAGCACGCCGGTCAGCAGGTCGGTGAAGATGATTGCCAGTGCGGTCGCCGCATAGGTGAACATCGGCATCCGCCCATAACGGCCCAGACCGCGAAAGGCCTTGAGGTCCACCAGTTTGAAACCGGTGTAAACCAGAACCCCCGCCAGACTCGCCACCGGAATGCTTTGCAGCACGCTCGATAGCAGCAGCACGAAGGCCAGCAACCACAGACCATGGAACACGGTAGATAGTCGAGTGGTGGCGCCGGCCTGAACGTTGGCCGAACTGCGCACGATCACCCCGGTCATCGGCAGCGCGCCGAGCAAACCACACAACATGTTGCCCACACCTTGCGCCGACAATTCGCGGTCGAAGTCCGAGCGCTGGCCACTGTGCATGCGATCCACAGCCGCGGCCGAGAGCAGGGTTTCGGCGCTGGCGATAAAGGCCACGGCGAAGGCGGCGATCAGCAAGGCCGGGTCTGCCAGGTTGAGCAGATCCGCCGGGCGCAGCCAATCGATGGCTTCCGCCAGGTTGGCCGGAACTTCCACACGTTTGACCTGCAAGGCGAGCACCAGGCTGGCGACCGTTGCCAGGCCGACCCCAAGCAATGCTCCAGGAACGAAACGCAGGGAGTGCGGACGGAATTTTTCCCACAGCCACATCACGGCAATGGTCGACAGTCCGAGCAAACCCGCTTGCCAGCCAAACGAAGGCAAAGCCTGAATCACTGCAGCAGGGAAGGCCGCCAGATTATCCAGCCCCGACGGCTTGGGCACGGCATCGAGCATCACATGCACCTGTGACAGCACGATCAGTACCCCGATCCCGGCGAGCATGCCGTACACCACCGCTGGCGCGGTGACCCGAAACCAGCAGCCCAGCTTCAAGCGTCCGGCCACCAATTGCAGAAAACCCGCCAGCAGCAGGATTGGCCCGAGCATGGCGATACCATGTTGGCGCACCAGTTCGAAGACCAATACCGCCAGACCCGCCGCCGGGCCGCTGACTTGCAGTGGCGATCCGGCAAGCCAGCCGACCACCAGGCCACCGATGATGCCAGTGATCAGTCCTTTGGACGGTGGCAGCCCTGAGGCGATGGCGATACCCATGCACAAGGGCAGGGCGACCAGAAATACAACCACCGAAGCCAGCAGCTCCCGTGGCAGAACAGCTTTTAGTTGAGCAGCACGCATGGTGACTCTCCCGAAGTTTTCTTCAGGCATGGCAAAGCAGGCTGCCAGATCAGCAGCCTCGGCTAAACCACACGGAGGATTTAGAAGCGCGCTTTAGGCGTCGCCACCGGAATCGGATGACTGCCATCGAGTGGCAGGAAACACCCCTGATCCGCGTCGTAAGCTTTGATTTCGCTGGTTTCGATGCTGTAGACCCAACCATGGATAAACAGCTGACCGTTGGCTATGCGTGAGGCCACCGACGGGTGCGTGCGCAAATGCTGCAACTGAGCGATCACATTCTCCTCGGTGAGAATATGCATGCTCTCGTTTTCATCAGTGCAATGGCAGTTGTCCTGAACCATGGTTTTCGCCACTTCCGCATGACGCAGCCAGGCCTTTACCGTCGGCATCTTTTCCAGGCTCTGCGGGTTGAGCACTGCGCGCATGGCGCCACAGTCGGAGTGCCCGCAGATAATGATGTGCTGCACGCCGAGAGCCAGCACTGCATATTCGATGGCCGTGGAAACACCGCCGTTCATTTGCCCATAGGGCGGCACGACGTTGCCGACGTTGCGGGTTACGAACAAGTCGCCAGGGGCGCTTTGGGTAATCAGTTCGGGAACGATGCGTGAATCGGCACACGCGATGAACATCGCCCGAGGCCGCTGGGCCGTGGCGAGTTTTTTGAAGAGTTCTTCCTGCTGCGGAAAGATCTCGTGATGAAAGTGCAAAAAGCCGTCAACGATATGCTTCAGCGCTGCATCGGCGGTTTCCGCCTCGGGTTGGGCTGAAGCCGACGCAGCCAACGGCTGTTTATCCTTGTCACTCATAATTCATCCTCTTTGGCGGAGTCAGGGAATTTTCCCGTTTTGTCCGGTATGAAGCCAGTGGCTGTTTAAAAAACATCCAGGTCGAAAGGACAGACCCATCAGTCACTCGATGAACAAGGTAGCTGTTGAAACTTAACTCAAACTGAATAAAGCGCTCTAGAACGAGTGTTCCAGGTCACCAGAAATGTGACCAGCCTAAACGCGGTGTATCGTTTTCTCTGCTCAACCATAGGGCCAATTGTCTTTAAATCAATGACATTTGGCGACCCGGCGGACAAAAGGCTTCGCAATCCAGATTGAAACCTTCCCGACGATTGAGCCCCAGGCGCTTGATGGTTTTGGCGAAGCGTTGCGCCAACAGATCGGCAAACGGCCCTTCACCGCGCATTCGCGCGCCGAACCGGCTGTCGTAGAGCTCACCACCACGGCTTTGGCGGATCAGGCTCAACACATGCGCTGCACGCTGAGGATAGTGGGCGGCCAGCCACTCTTCGAACAGCGGCGCCACTTCCAGCGGCAGGCGCAACATCATGTAGGCCGCGCTTTGCGCGCCGGCCGCATGGGCCTCGGTCAGCAGGCTCTCGAGTTCGCTGTCGTTGATCATTGGAATCATCGGTGAGCACAAAACGCCCACCGGAATCCCGGATTCGCGCATCACCCGGATCGCCCGCAGTCGTGCCTTGGGTGCCGCGGCGCGCGGTTCGAGGATGCGTTTGAGTTCATCATCCAGCGTGGTCAGGCTGATCATCACCGCCACCAGCCTTTGTTCGGCGAGTTCGGCCAGCAAGTCCAGATCGCGAAGAATCAGCGAGCCCTTGGTGATGATGGTCACCGGATGGCGGTAACGCAGCAGCACTTCGAGTGTCTTGCGGGTAATTCTGTGTTCGCGTTCGATCGGCTGATAAGGGTCAGTGTTGGAGCCCAGGTTGATCGGCGCGCATTGATAGCCGCGCTTGGACAGTTGTTCTTCCAGCACATCGGCGGCGTTGGTCTTGGCGATCAGTTTGGTTTCGAAATCCAGCCCCGGTGACAGGTCCCAATAGGCGTGGCTGGGCCGTGCGTAGCAATAGATGCAGCCATGCTCGCAGCCGCGATAGGGATTGATCGAACGATCGAACGGCAGGTCTGGCGAGTTATTGCGGGTGATGATGGTTTTTGCCGTCTCAATGCGCACCTCGGTGCCTTGGGTGATCGGCGCTTCCTGATACCAGCCGTCATCCTCGGCCACCGAACGGCTTGGCGCAAAACGATTGTGCGGGTTGGTGGCGGTGCCGCGACCGCGAGGGGGCAATGGCGCATTCATGGGGTAGGTCCTGATTGCTGTATGTGCATACAGTATCTCGAGGATTGTCGGCGGACTAGTGCCGTTCGGCGAATGAAGTACTGGATCTGGAAGATGGTGAAGAACCGGAACTCGACGCTCATTGACTGTCAGGCAATCCCGGCAGAATCGTTTCACGTTTCATTGACACCTCCCTCACAGCCCTTTGACCGTTCAGGGCGCAAGCTCGACGCCAATATTCAGCCTCTCCCTGAACGGTCGCCCGAGCATGTCCCTAGCGCGTTATATCTCTGTGATGTGCCTATCGCTGATCGTATTTTTCAACCTGACACCGGTATTCGCTGACGACACTGCTTTACCTCGCCCGGCAGAGTGGGCTCAATCAGTCGAGGTGCAATACAACCTCTATCAAATGTCCCCGACGCTCTATCGCAGCGCATTGCCGGACCGGGGAGCGGTGCCGTTGCTGAAAAGGCTCAAGGTCGCAACCGTTATCAACTTCCTGCCCGAATCGGATTCACGCTGGTTATCCACACCAGGTATCGCCCAGGTACAGCTGCCTTATCGCACCAATCACGTGGATGATGCGGATGTGCTCAAGGCCCTTCGCACGATTCAGACCGCCGAGGCCAAAGGCCCTGTGCTTATGCACTGCAAGCACGGCTCGGACCGCACTGGCCTGATGGCCGCGATGTACCGGGTGGTCGTGCAAGGTTGGAGCAAGGAAGAGGCCTTGAATGAAATGACCCAGGGCGGCTTTGGTGACAGCACTCATTTCAAGGAGGGCGTGCGTTACATGATGCAGGCTGATGTCGACAAACTTCGTACGGCACTGGCCAACGGTGATTGCAGCACGAGTCCATTTGCCAGTTGCTCGATGAAGAACTGGTTCAAATCGGCCCATGTCGAGTAAGTAATACCTCCCACTGCATTGCGCAGTGGAAGGTTGTTTCCAGCACTTAGTGTTGCTCGTCTGGCTTCTTCTTCAACTTCGGGTTCGGAAAAAACTGCACGGCCTGAACCTTGGCGTCCGGCACCTTGAGTGCCGAAGTATTGACCCGTGTGCCCAATTCCTTGGGCACCGACAAACCTTGTTCATTCAGCGTGTCGGAATAACCGCAGGCCACGCACTCGCGATGCGGAACTGCGTCTTCGCTCCACATCATCAACTTGTCCGGCTCGCTGCAAGCCGGGCAGACCGCCCCGGCGATAAAGCGTTTTTTGGTAATCACAGGTCCCTCACTCATGCTGCCGCGTCCTCACTCAGGCCGCTGTGGCGCAAGAGTGCGTCAATCGATGGCGCACGGCCACGGAAGTCGACGAACAGCACCATTGGCTCTTGGGAGCCGCCCCGTGCCAGGATCGCTTCGCGGAAGGCGCGCCCGGTCTCGGCATTGAGCACACCCTCTTCTTCGAATTTCGAGAAGGCATCGGCCGACAATACTTCAGCCCATTTATAGCTGTAGTACCCCGCCGCGTAACCGCCGGCAAAGATGTGGGCGAAGCTGTTGGGGAAGCGGTTGTAGGCCGGCGGACGCATGACCGAGACCTCGTCGCGCACGCCTTCGAGCACTTGCAGCACACTGCGACCGTCGCCGTGGGTAGCGTGCAGTTCGAAGTCGAACAGCGAGAACTCCAATTGGCGGACCATCATCAGGCCGGACTGGAAGTTCTTCGCTGCGAGCATTTTCTCCAGCAGATCCTGAGGCAACGGCTCGCCGGTTTCATAGTGACCGGAAATCAGCGCCAGACCTTCCGGCTCCCAGCACCAGTTTTCCATGAACTGGCTTGGCAGCTCGACCGCATCCCAAGCCACGCCATTAATGCCGGACACGCCAGCATGCTCGACGCGGGTCAGCAGGTGATGCAGGCCGTGACCGAATTCGTGGAACAGCGTAGTCACTTCATCGTGGGTCAGCAGGGCTGGCTTGCCGCTGTCGGCGGGGGTGAAGTTGCACACCAGATTCGCCACCGGGCTTTGCAGCACGCCATTGATCGTGCGGCGATGATCGCGAGCGCCGTCCATCCAGGCACCGCCGCGCTTGTTGGCGCGGGCATACAGGTCGAAGAAGAACCGGCCGACGTGCTGGCCGTTTTCCTTGATTTCGAACAGGCGAACGTCCGGGTGCCAGGTATCGAAGCCTTTCAGCTCGGCGATCTCGATGCCGTACAGGCGCTGGACAATGCTGAACAGCCCACCCAAAACCTTGTCGATCGGGAAGTACGCGCGAAGGGTTTCCTGGGCGACGCTGTAGCGCTGCTCGCGAAGTTTTTCACCGTAGAAACCACTGTCCCAGCTTTGCAGGTCCGGGCAACCTTGCTCGGCGGCGTAGGCCTTGAGCTGTTGCAGATCCTGGGCGGCGAACGGCTTGCTGCGTTTGGCCAGGTCGCGTAGGAAACTCAGCACCTGATCATTGGACTCGGCCATTTTGGTGGCCAGACTCAGCTCCGAGAAACTGGCGAAGCCCAACAGTTTTGCCAGCTCCTGACGCAGGTCGAGGATTTCTTCCATGACCGGGCCGTTGTCATTCTGACCGGCATTCGGGCCTTGGTCCGACGCGCGGGTGCAATAGGCGGCGTAGACTTCTTCACGCAGGGCGCGGTCCTGGGCGTAGGTCATCACCGCGTAGTAACTCGGGAATTCCAGGGTGATCAACCAGCCATCCAGCTCTTTGGCTTGTGCGGCGGCGGCCATTTGCGCCTTGGCCGACTCGGTCAGGCCGGCGAGGGCGGCTTCGTCGGTGACGTGCTTGGTCCAGACCTGGGTAGCATCGAGCAACTGATTGGAGAAGCGGCTGCCCAGCTCCGACAGTTTGCTCTGCACGTCGGCGTAACGTTTTTGCTCTGGCGCAGGCAGGTCGATACCCGACAGACGGAAGTCACGCAGGGCGTGTTCCAGGATCGTTTTCTGCGCCACGTCGAAGCCGGCGGCCTCTGGGCTGTTGGCCAGCGCTTCATAGGCCTGAAACAGTTCACGGTTCTGGCCCAGCTCGGTGGCGTAGGCGCTCAAGGCCGGCAGGCAAGCCTCGTAGGCTTCGCGCAACTCGGCGCTGTTGCACACGGCATTGAGGTGGCTGACCGGGCTCCAGGCGGCGCCCAGACGATCGTTGAGCTCATCCATTGCCAGCACCAGGCCGGCCCAGGTCGGTTGTTTACCCTGGACTTTGAGGATGTCGACGATGGCGGCGCGGTTGTCAGCCAGGATCTTTTCAATGGCCGGTTGCACGTGTTCGGCACGGATCGCCGAGAATGGCGGCAGGTCGTAGGACTGCAGAAGAGGGTTGTTCACGCTCACGGTTGGCACCTTGGCTGGAAAACATGCGGGAAGAAACATGGCCCCATCTTAATTACAATCGACGCTCACCGCAGCTATCAGCAAAAGAGAGAGAGCCTATCGTGACCCTTCGCAAGTATCAGAACCACACGCCGCTGCTGGGCAAAGGCGCCTTTGTCGACGGCTCGGCGGTGGTGATCGGCGACGTCGAAATCGGCGAAGACAGCTCTGTCTGGCCACTGACAGTGATCCGCGGCGACATGCATCGCATCCGAATCGGTGCGCGCACCAGCGTGCAGGACGGCTGCGTGTTGCACATTACCCACGCCGGACCATTCAACCCCGATGGCTTCCCGCTGCTGATCGGTGACGATGTGACCATCGCGCATAAAGTCATGCTTCATGGTTGCGCCGTGGGTAACCGGATTCTGATCGGCATGGGCAGCATCGTCATGGACGGTGCGGTGGTCGAGGACGATGTGATCATCGGCGCCGGCAGTCTGGTACCCCCGGGCAAGCGTCTGGAAAGCGGTTTCCTCTACGTCGGTAGCCCGGTGAAACAGATCCGGCCGCTGAGTGACAAGGAAAAAGCCTTTTTCACCTACAGTGCGGCGAACTACGTGAAGCTCAAGGATCTGCATCTGGCCGAAGGCTACGACCAGCTCTAAGCCTCCTGATAATGGAAAGTGTCTCGCTATTGCTCAGGAGTTTTCATGCATTACCAAACCGTACTGTTCGACCTCGATGGCACGCTGACCGACCCGCGCGAAGGTATCACCCGTTCCATCCAGTTCGCCCTGAGCAAATTGGGCATCGATGAACCGGACCTGACCAGGCTCGAGCACTTCATCGGCCCGCCGTTGTTGCAGGCGTTCATGCAGTTCTACGACTTCGACGAGCCCAAGGCCTGGGAAGCGGTGAACTTCTATCGCGAGCGCTTCAAAGTCACCGGCCTGTATGAGAACCGCGTGTTCGACGGCGTCATGCCGCTGCTGGAAACCCTCGGTGGGCAAGGACGACAGCTGTACATCGCGACTTCCAAACCGTGGGTTTTCGCCCGGGAAATCGCCCGGCACTTCGACTTCGCCAGGCATTTCAAAGTGATTTACGGCAGCGAGCTGGATGGCACGCGGACCAATAAGGTCGAGCTGATTGCGCACTTGATGAGCGAAGAGGGCCTGGACCCGGCCAATACCCTGATGATTGGCGACCGTAAACACGATCTGATCGGCGCTCGCAGCAATGGGCTGGACGCAGCGGCGGTGGGTTATGGGTTTGGCAGCCGGGAAGAGTTGAGCGCTGAAGCACCGGCGTATCACTTCGAGACACTGGAGGAGATGCATCGGGCGTTTTTGCAGCGTTAGTTGTCTTCGCAGCCGCTCCCACATGGGTCTATGTTCGCAGATTTAATGTGGGAGCGAGCCTGCTCGCGAAGAGGCCCGCTCAGCCACCGGGACTCTACGATCCCGCCAATACCTTCAACGCCGCCTTACGCTCCTCAACCGGCAACGCGCCCAGCCTCTCCACCTCCGCATAAAACCTCACCCAATCCCCCTCGACCTGTTTGAACAATGCGGCAAACGCCGGCACCCACTGGTCGTACAAACCAAACGGCAACAGTCGGGCATTGTTCATCGGGGTGTTGATCCACGCGTCGTAGCGTTTGTTCCCGGCCCATTGGCTGTCGCGTAGCGTCCGGTATTCACGGCGCAATTGTTCGAACTCTGCCGCTTTTCGCTCGCGCATTTGTTCGGCAGGCAGCGGCAGGGCGTAAAGCCGTTCCAGCCTGGTGCGGGTGTCCAGCACCAACTGAATGAACTGGTCGCGTTGCTGCACCAATGCTCCGTTATCCGGTGGCAGGCCGCGGAATGCGCGCCATTGCCGAGTACCTTCCTGCTCGACGAAGGTGGCGAAGGACTCGTTGAATTCGGTGTCGTCTTTCACATAAAAACGTTGATGGGCGAGTTCGTGGAAAATCAGCGTGGCCAACCGTTCGTCGCCCCAACCCATCATCGAGCTCATGATCGGGTCGTTGAACCAACCGAGCGTCGAATAGGCCTCGACGCCGCCAATCGACACGTCCATACCTTGCAATCGTTGCAACGCGGCCTCACCGCGGGCAGCGCTCTGGCTGTAATACCCGCGATAGGCGACGCAGCCAGCGATGGGGAAGCAATGATTTTGTGGCTTCAGCGAAAACTCCGGCGTGGCAAAGACGTTCCAGACTACAAACGGTCGGCCGATGTCGGCGTACAGGCGGTAGCTCTGGTTGTCCGGCAGGTGCAGGTATTGGCTGGCGAAGGTCCGGGCCTTTTGAGATTGGGCCAGATGCGCACGCAATTGCTGATCGCGGCCGGAGTCGGCAATCACACTGGAAACCGGCTCCCGTGCCCGCAGCAAATGCAGCTGACCACTGGCCAATTGGCCGTAATAGCTGACGCTTGCGCAACCGTTGAGCAACAAAAAAATCACACCCGGAAACAAAATGCGTAAAACGCGATCAAGTAACCCAAGGCTTGGACGCGGCCTGATCAAAATAAAAACATCCCTGGAAAGTCTGCCCGCAAGACTATCCCGCCTATTGGAGCTCCGCTATGCGCAAGTTGATGCTGACGGGAGGCCTGCTGATGCTGGCCGGTTGTGCTGGACTGCCCACCCCTGATCCTTCGCAGGCGTGGATCGATCTGGATTCACGACAGGAAGACGCCGCGCTGCAAGCGGTGGAAGTCGATGACAAGGCCTCCATCGACAAGCGCTACTTCGAGGTGCAGCCCGGTAGCCATGAGCTGACGGTTCGCTACTTGTTTGCGGTCCAGCCAACCAACATTGGCCCCAATGCCGAGCCGCTGTGGCGCGACTGCCAATTGAATGTGAAATTCAAGGACTTCAACGCCGGTCAGCGCTATCAGCTGCAAGCAGGGAATATCGGCTTCCGGCCGTGGGCGAAGCTCTATGATCAACAGCGAAAAGTGATTGGGCAGGGCACACCGGCAGGCTGCCAACGTACTTGATCGACGCTATGCTGAATTATCAGTCCTTGGGAAATTCATCATGCGCAGGTTGTTGCTGTTGCTCGCTGCAGGCGCCTTTGTCGGTTGCACGAGTCCGTTGCCGGCGGTCGATCCGCAGATGGCCTGGGTCGACTTCGCTACGCCGAGTCCCGGCGGGAAACTGCTGATGGCCGAACGGCTGGACAACCAGCGGGTGAGCGACGGACGTTATTTCCAGGTCACCCCGGGGAGCCATGAACTGAGAGTACGCTTCGATTTTGAAGTGTTTGGTGGGGGGCCAGGCCTGTTGAACACTCCCTTGGAGCGAATGTGCTATCTGACTATCAATTACGACCATTTCGAGGCTGGCCAGCGTTACCTGCTGGAAGCGCGTTCTGTGGCGTTCACCCCCAGCGCCCGGCTCTATAACGCCAAGCGGGAGATTGTTGCTGAGGATCGACTGACCAATTGCCTCATATGAGACGAATCAACGGTCATTTTTCTGATAGATGATTTTCTTGGTGCCGCCTTCGCATGAGCCGACGACCATGTTCTGATCGTGAACTTCGTCGTTGGTGACGATTTCCAGGGTGTAGGACGAGACGTTGTTGGCCTGGATCTTGGCTTCGATCTCGGCCTTGAGTTCCTCACAGGATTTCGGTGCCGCGAGGGCCGATGTGGCCAGCGTGCAACAGATAACCGCCAAGACAAAACGTTTCATGGTTGAAGCTCCCTTAAGGCAGCGCGCATGGTGATGCGCTGAAGCTGCTGTCATTTATTCGACCACAGTTTTGTCTGTCAGGTTATGTTTCAGGGCAAAAAAAGACCGCAACCTGCGGAAGGGAACCCGCGAAGGCTGCGATCTTTTACCAGCTAACGTATCAACCCATGATCAGCTGACCAACGTCGCATCCAGGCTGATTTTCGCATTCAGCACTTTGGACACCGGGCAGCCTTCTTTGGCTTTGTTACTCAGTTCCTCGAATTGTGCCTGGGTCGCCCCGGGGATTTTCGCCTTGAGAATCAGTTTTACCGCTGTGATTGCAAAGCCACCGTCTACCTGGTCCAGGGTAACTTCAGCAGTGGTGTCGATACTGTCGGCCTTAAGGTTGGCCTCGCCGAGAATCATTGAAAACGCCATGGAGAAACAGCCCGCGTGAGCCGCGCCGATCAGCTCTTCCGGATTGGTGCCTTTACCCCCTTCGAAACGGGCCTTGAAGCCGTAGGGCGCGTCTCTGAGAACGCCGGTTTCCGTGGAAATCGAGCCGATACCGGTTTTCAGATCACCTTCCCAATGAGCCGATGCTTTCTTTGTGATAGCCATGTCTGCCTCCTCAAGATCCGGCGCGAAACGTCGCGCCTTCGTGGTTTTCGGTTACCAGGGTTCTGAGGATAGACCGTCCGGCAAAGTTCACCTCATCTGATCAGTCTTCTAATTGCGTAGGAATTTTGTCTCTCCTATTGAAACTCGGGTATATGCCCTCATTGCATAGAACACGCTTATAGACTCGGCAGGTATTCGTTCGTGAAAAAACCTGCTTACCCATTGGAGAAGCAGGTTCATGAAACGACTATCCGATATCAAGTTTTCGACCCTCGATCTGGTGCCCGTGCGGGAGAACGGCAGTGCGGCCCAGTCCCTGCACAATTCCCTGGACCTGGCGCAGCACGTCGAAAAATTCGGCTACAACCGCTTCTGGGTCGCCGAACACCACAACATGGACGGGATCGCCAGTTCGGCGACCTCGGTCCTGCTGGGCTATTTGGCTGGCGGCACTTCGACCATTCGTGTCGGTTCGGGTGGCGTGATGTTGCCCAATCACGCGCCGCTGGTGATCGCCGAGCAGTTCGGCACCCTTGAAAGCCTGTATCCGGGACGGATCGACCTGGGCTTGGGGCGCGCGCCCGGCTCCGATCAGATGACCGCCCGCGCCTTGCGTCGTGAGCGCTCCGGCAGTGCGGACGACTTCCCGGAAGATGTGACTGAACTGATGCGCTACCTCGGCCCGCGCACGCCAGACCAGCGGATCATTGCCATGCCGGGTACCGGCACCAATGTTCCGATCTGGTTATTGGGTTCGAGCTTGTTCAGTGCTCAGCTGGCCGGTGAGCGCGGTTTGCCCTACGCCTTCGCCTCACATTTCGCACCGCGCTTCATGCATGAGGCAATTCGCGTTTACCGCAACCACTTCAAGCCTTCAGCGGTTTTGGATAAGCCTTACGTGATGCTCGGCGTGCCACTGGTGGCCGCAGACACTGACGAGCAGGCCGATTACCTGGCAACCTCGGTCTACCAACGGATTCTCGCGTTGATGCGTGGTCAGAGCCTGGTGCAACGCCCGCCAGTGAAGACCATGGACGGCTTGTGGCTGCCTCATGAGAAAGAAGCGGTTGGTGATTTCCTTGGCCTGGCCATGGTCGGCAGCCCGCAGAAAATCCGTGCCAAACTGGACGTGCTGATCGAACAGACTCAGGCCGATGAGCTGATTTTTACCTGTGACCTGTACGAACATGCCGATCGCCTGCACTCCTATGAGTTGCTAGCGCAGGTCATGAAGGGCTGACGCTCAAGTTGCACCCACAAAAAAGCCGACGCCATTGCGTCGGCTTTTTCATTCGCGAGGGCGGTCAGCCCTGCTTATAGACGATTTGCCTGGAGCCTTTTTCACAGGTGCCAACGACTTTTCCGTCAGCAGCAGCGCCTTTGTCGACGATCTCCAGTGTGTAATTGGAAACGCCCTTGGCATCCAGTTTCGCTGAGATTTCGGCTTTCAGCTCGTCGCACGACTTGCCCTGGGCAAAGGCGGCTCCCGCAAGGCTCAACAAACCTATCGCCAAAATAAACTTCTTCATGGGTTGCACTCCCTGGTCGGATCAATAGGTGAGGCACCTGCCATTAGCCGGACGCACTCACCACTTAGCGCTTTGCCATTCCCTATGGCAGTCGGCCGGCGCGCAAGTTCAGAAGACTAGCTTAAGCTCAGCTACTGGCAATCCGGAATCCGACTTTGAGCGTCACCTGGAAGTGTGCTGCTTTGCCGTCCTTGATGTGTCCGCGGGTTTCGGTCACTTCAAACCATTCCATGTACTTGAGGCTTTTATTGGCTTCGGCCAGGGCATTGTTGATGGCGTCTTCAATACTGGTGGTGGATGAGCCAACCAGCTCGACTTTCTTGTAGGTGTGATGGTCAGTCATGGCGTTCTCCTAAGGGTGTGAAATACAGCCTAGCAGTGATTTTTCTTATTTCTTCTGTCGACTAATCCGGAGGGGAGTTCAGATTTACTGCACTTTCTCGAACCCTTGAAGTCCCAACCAACACACGCAACTCAAACAATGCAGGAGAGCCACCATGGCCAATACCTCGTTACGCAAAGCCTCATTGCAAAGCATGGAAGCCGAAATCGAGAGTCTGCTGAAATCGTTGGAAAGCCTGAAGGACGACGCCTCGGACGAGTCGCGTAAAACCCTTAAAACGCTGAAAATCAACGCCGAGAACGCGCTGAAACATTCGCGTCATCTGCTCACCGATGCCTATGAAGAGGTCAAGGTCAAAACCCGTGAAACCGGGATCGCGACTCGCGACTACGCCCAGGAACACCCTTGGACTACAGCCGGCGTCGCCGTTGGTGCGCTGGGTCTTCTGGCAGCCTACCTGCTGTGCAAACGCGGTAATTAAGGCGCCTGGCGCAGTTCGTTTTTAAGCCACTGTGCCAATTGCCGAGCGCGCCCGTCCGCGGCGCGCTTGGGTAGCCATAACGCCAGTTGCGCCGGGGTTTCACAGAAACCCCATGGCGCAACTAGGCGACCGGCCTTCAAATCCTCGGCCACCAGCGGCTCCGGCGCGATGGCCACACCTAGGCCGGCCACTGCCGCCTCCAGCAAATAATACAAATGCTCGAAACCCTGACCGTACTTCAGCGCCTTAGCGTCGAGGCCGCTTTGCTGGGCCCAACTCGGCCAGGCTTGCGGACGTGAGGTGGTATGCAGCAATGGCTCGGTCAGCAGTGCATTTGCCGGTGCGTTCTGCAGCCTTTCGTAACCGACGAATCGTGGGCTCATGACCGGGCCGATGCGTTCGCTGGCCAATTCATAAACTTGCATGTCTGCCGGCCATGGCGGCTCGGCAAACACCAGCAAAGCATCAAGACCGGGCCGCCGTGGATCGAGATCGCCTTCGCCAGCCGACAGGTGCAAGCGCAGATCCGGCAAATCCGCATTGAGTCGCCCCAAACGCGGAATGAACCAGCGCGCCAGCAGGCTGCCCGAGCAGCCGAGCACGAACGGCGCATCGGCGGTGCTTTGGGTCAGTTCGGCGCAAACGTTGCGCAATCGCTCGAAGGCTTCACCGCTGACATCGCGCAAACGGACACCGGCATCTGTGAGTTTCAGGCCGCGTCCATCCTTGATGAACAGACTCACGCCGAGGTGTTCTTCCAGCACCTTGAGTTGTCGGCTGACCGCACCATGAGTGACGTGCAGCTGTTCGGCGGCCTGACTGACGCTGTTCAGGCGGGCAGTGGCCTCGAAGGCGCGAAGGGCGTTCAGCGGCGGAAGGTCGTGGCTCATGGAATCTGTGAGTTTTCCTGACGGGTTGTGGCGATCTTATCGGTTTTCAGTGCGGGATGTCAGGGGTAGAGTGAACCCCATCGTCACCTCTCGAATACAACTGGAGCGACCCATGACCCAGACTAATCTGCGCAACGGCCCCGACGCCAACGGCCTGTTCGGCGCGTTCGGCGGCCGCTACGTCGCCGAAACCCTGATGCCGTTGATCCTCGATCTGGCCCGCGAATACGAAGCGGCCAAGGAAGATCCGGCGTTTAAAGAAGAATTGGCCTACTTTCAGCGTGATTACGTCGGACGTCCAAGCCCACTGTATTTCGCCGAGCGTCTGACAGAGTTCTGCGGCGGCGCGAAGATTTACCTCAAGCGCGAAGAGCTGAACCACACCGGCGCGCACAAGATCAACAACTGCATCGGCCAGATCCTGCTGGCGCGGCGCATGGGCAAGAAACGCATCATCGCTGAGACCGGCGCTGGCATGCACGGCGTGGCGACCGCCACCGTGGCTGCGCGTTTCGGCCTCGATTGCGTGATCTACATGGGCACCACCGACATCGAACGTCAGCAAGCCAACGTGTTTCGCATGAAGCTGCTGGGCGCCGAAGTGATCCCGGTGGTTGCCGGTACCGGCACCCTCAAAGATGCGATGAACGAAGCCCTGCGTGACTGGGTGACCAACGTCGACAGCACCTTCTACCTGATCGGCACCGTGGCCGGCCCACACCCGTATCCCGCCATGGTTCGCGACTTCCAGGCTGTGATCGGCAAGGAAACCCGCGAGCAGTTGCAAGCCCAGGAGGGCCGTCTGCCCGACAGCCTGGTGGCGTGCATTGGCGGTGGTTCCAACGCCATGGGCCTGTTCCACCCGTTCCTCGATGACAAGAGCGTTGAGATCATCGGCGTCGAAGCTGCCGGTTATGGCATCGAAACCGGCAAGCACGCGGCCAGCCTGAACGGCGGCGTACCGGGTGTTCTGCACGGCAACCGTACTTTCCTGCTGCAGGACGACGACGGCCAGATCATCGACGCTCATTCGATCTCCGCCGGCCTCGACTATCCGGGCATCGGCCCGGAACACGCCTGGTTGCATGACATCGGTCGCGTCCAGTACACCTCGGTGACTGACGATGAAGCCCTCGACGCGTTCCACAAATGCTGCCGTCTGGAAGGGATTATTCCTGCACTGGAAAGCGCACATGCCCTGGCCGAAGTGTTCAAACGCGCACCAACGCTGCCGAAAGATCACTTGATGGTGGTCAACTTGTCTGGCCGTGGCGACAAAGACATGCAGACCGTGATGCACCACATGGAACACTCTCAACAAGAGCAATCCAAGCAGGAGAAACACTGATGAGCCGCCTGCAAACGCGTTTTGCCGAACTCAAGGAACAAAACCGCGCCGCCCTGGTGACCTTCGTGACGGCCGGCGACCCGAGCTACGACACGTCCCTGGCGATCCTCAAAGGCTTGCCGGGAGCGGGTGCCGATGTAATCGAGTTGGGCATGCCTTTCACCGATCCAATGGCCGATGGCCCGGCGATTCAACTGGCCAACATTCGTGCGTTGGGCGCCAAACAGAACCTGGCGAAAACCTTGCAGATGGTTCGCGAGTTCCGCGAAGGCAATAACGAGACTCCGCTGGTGCTGATGGGTTACTTCAACCCGATTCACATGTATGGCGTGCCGCGTTTCATCGCTGAAGCCAAAGAGGCCGGCGTCGATGGCTTGATCGTGGTCGACATGCCGCCCGAGCATAATCGCGAGCTGTGCGACCCGGCACAGGCGGCAGGCCTGGACTTCATTCGTCTGACCACTCCGACGACTGATGACGTGCGCTTGCCGACGGTATTGAACGGCAGTTCCGGATTTGTTTACTACGTGTCGGTGGCGGGTGTGACCGGTGCGGGCGCGGCGACTCTGGAACATGTCGAAGAAGCCGTCACCCGTCTGCGTCGCCATACCGATCTGCCGATCAGCATCGGTTTTGGTATCCGCACACCGGAGCAAGCGGCGTCCATCGCGCGTCTGGCCGACGGTGTGGTGGTGGGGTCGGCACTGATCGACCACATCGCCAATGCCTCGACGCCGGATCAGGCTGTGGAGGGTGTACTCAGCCTGTGCGCGGCCTTGTCTGACGGCGTACGTAAAGCGCGGGTCAGCTGAAGGAAAAGTTCCTGATACAGAGGATTAGAGCCTCACAGCACAGACTAAACAGCAAGACCGAGGGCTTCAGGACTACGTTCTGAAGCCCTTTTTGCTGTATGGCTGTGAGGAAAGACTTGGCGTCGAGCGGGAGGCAATAGGGTGTTGATCGCCGTAGGCAGCGGGATTGTTTATGAAATTCTTGATCGCGGTTGAATACAAAAAGATCGCAGCCTTCGGCAGCTCTTATAGGGGAATGCGATACCTCTGTAGGAGTTGCCAAAGGCTGCGATCTTTTGCTTTCAGGGCAACTCCAACCCACCCGCGGCCTTGTGCAGCTTCCGCAAATGCTCGCCAACCTGCTTCAGGTTGGCTTCGTTGGCGGCCATCTCGGCGGCACGACTCGGCTCGAGCAACGCTCTCACTTCCTTGTCGAGATCCCCAGTTAGTGCTTGCAGCTGCTTCTGGCGCAGGTTGCTTTCCGACTCCAGACGCGTCCACTCGTTCGGTTGCGGCAAACCATAACCACCGGTGCCGAGCAGTTCGGCCGGACGGCTGAGGAAGCCGCTGTTGGCTAGAATCTCCTGCAAGGTCGCATTGGCTTTATCCATGCCGCCATTCTTCAATTCCCGAGCGCCCAGATAACGTTGTTTCACTTCGTCCTGGGCCAGTACCATCTGCTGACGGAAACTGGCCTGCTCCAGCAGCAGCAATGCCGCGCTGGTGCGTAAGTCAGCCTGGTCAATCCATTTGCGGCGTTCCTCAGCTTTCAAGGACAGCCAGTCCTCGACCTTGTCCTGCTTGATCGGTAAATGCTTCTTCAGCACTTCGAACATCGCTTGATAACGCTCGCGGAAGGAGTCGAAGCGATAGCCTAGACGTAACGCTTCGCGGGGATCGTCCAGCACGCTGGTGTTCGCCAATCCGCGGCCCTTGAGCACTTCCAGCAAACCGTTGGGCATGATGCTGTCGAGGCCAACCAGTTGCGCATTGTTGGTGCTGCTGCGCAGTAATTTCAGGCCTTCTACCGCGCAGTTGTTGGACAGGAAAAAATAGTTGCCGTCGTAACTCCAGTGCATCTCCGCAGCGTGTTCCACCACGTCTTCGATCTCGCTGTGCGACAGGTTCAGCGGCACCGAGGCCAGGCTGCGCAATTCGGTCTTGGTGTATTCGTCGATCACCTGGGCCAGCGGCAAGACAAACAGGCGCGATGGGTATTTACCCACCAGCCCATCCCAGCTCGACAGCTGTAAGTCACCGACGAAGGCGCGGTAGGACAGCACCAAGTGCTGATCCAGATCCAGTCGACAATCCGGCCCGCGAGGCCGACCCGGTGCACAGATCACCAGTCGCAGCATGCTGTGCCCCCAGCGGCTGACCCAGTTCTGGTTGGCTTCTGCCAGTAGATAGTCAACAGCGTAAACCCGCTCTGGATCGACCTGGCCCAGGGGCTGCTTGGCGAAGTCGTTACCCGCATTGAGGAAGGCGAATGATTGGGCGCATGTATCTTTGGCGGCGGGCGCCCAACCGAAATGTTCTTTGTAGTAGCGATACAGCGCAGGACGACGGCAGGCATAGCTTGGGTCGAGGAGGAAATACTCCATGTTGACCGCGACGAACTCCTTCGGGCTGCTCGTCTCGTAGATATCCGGGCTGCGGGCAATCTGCCGGTTGTGCTGTTCACGCTCGCCGCGTCGACCGACGTATTGTGGCCAGCCGGCCAAATCCAGCAGACGTGGGTCATCGCTGAGGGTCCAGCGTCGTTCCGTCTGCCCGCGGCATTGATCGGGGATGCCGATCAGCCCGGAGCTGCTGTTGCGTTGCTTGCAGCGCTGGATCAGCGTGCGCTCGGCGTCTGGCCACAGACGCGCACGGTCATAAATATGGGTGAGTTCGTGCAACACCGTGGCGAGCATTTCCCGGCGCACGGTACCGTGGGGACGATAAGTTTTTTGGGTCGCGGCGCTGCCGTTGGTGAGGCTGGCGAGCAGATTGCGATTCAGGTCCAGCTCGGACACCAGCGACGCCTGGCCGTAAGCATCGCTCGGCATGTCGTCGGTCCAGCCGACATCAATTCGTCGGTCCAGTTGCTGGATGAAGCGCGGCGGTAAAGCCTGCATGGCTTCATCGAGCAGCGCCTGACTGGCCTGCTGTTGCGCGGGGCTCAGACCGTCGGTCTTGAGCCATAGTTGCAGGCTGGCCTGAGCTGTGTTGCCAAGCAGCAACACAACCCCGGCCAGCAGCCAGGCGCCTAGCGACTTCACAGTGCGAGGATGGCTTCGGCGAGAACCTGATCACTGGCGTCTCGGGCTTCCGGTACGCGGGTGCGCAAGGTGTCGAAGGCCGCTTCCAGGTGCGCACCACGGATTTCACCGTCGCTGGCGACGAAACTGGCCGCATCGTCGTGGGCTTCACGGACAATCTTCGAATCACGGATGGACGTGGTGGTATCGGATGTGAAATCAAGCGAGCGCTGGGAGGCACGAATGATGATGTTACTGGTGGCTACCAGGGTGTGCGCCTGGGCCACGTCGGCCAACAACAGCAGGCCAAGGGTGGCAGCAATCAGCGGGCTACGCATGGAACGACTCCGGAGGAACAAGGGATAACTATTGGACGAGAATTGCCTGTGCCAGTTCAAGGTCACTGGCATGAAGTTTTGGCTGGGTCCGGCGCAGGTAAATCAAGGCGGCCTCCAGTTGCGATCCTCGCAGTTGGCCGTCACTGGCAATGAACGCGGCAGCATCATCCCGGGCGGCGATCAGCAGTTTATGGTCGAAGGGCGCGGAGGTCACCATGCTGGAGGCATAACCACTGGCCACGGTGCCTTGCGTAGAGAGGTTGAAAGCGTCGAAGGCATGGGCCGAACCCGACCAGCAAGCCGCAAGAAAAACCGCAGTGATCGACAGATTGGAAAGAAAACGCATGAGACTCGTTAGCTGAAAGCGAGTCCCAAGGCTAGCGCAATGCCCAGGCTGGAGCCAGTGCCGAAACATGGGGACACCTGTGGGAGCGGGCTTGCTCGCGAAAGCGGTGTGTCAGGCGACATCAATGTTCGATGTGCTGACGCCTTCGCTAGCAAGCCCGCTCTCACATGGATTGCGACTAACTGAACAGCATTAGGGCGTGTCCTGCGTCAGAGCTATCGCTTAGATCGTCAGGATGGCCTGGGCCAGCTGTGCGTCGGTCGCATTCAGTTGTGGAGTCTGTTGGCGGATGTGGTCGAGCGCGCTTTCCAGTTTCACACCACGAATGGCGCCTTCACTGGCGACGAAGCTGGCGGCATCGTCACGAGCAGCACGGACGATTTTGTCGTCGCGAAAGGAAGACGAGACGTCCGACGTTGCGTCAGAGGACGCCTTCAGTCCACCAACAATGGAATCGGTGGTCACGATAAAACTGGTGGCGTGGGAATTGGCAGCAACGGCAAGCAGGGCGGCAGCGCTGAGCAGACGAAGACGGGACATGGGGGTAGCTCCTTTGGATAGACCGATTTAGAGGTGGCTCAGGATCAGACGCCTGTCGTAAAGCGCTCGCCACGTTCTATCTGGATATTAGGCCTGTGCACCGCGGTTAGAACAGTCCTGTCTGATAATGGAGAAAGCTAGCGCCAGAACGGTTTGTCCACTTCGTTGAGGCGGTCGGCATGACTGATGCCCAGATCCGAGAGCTTTTGATCATTGAGTTGGCCCAGTAACCGTCGGGTGCGAGCCCTTTCCAGGCTGTCGGCGAACGCTCTCAGTAATCTTCGAAGCCTGGCCAAACGGGTGTTCGCTTGCGGTGTGTGATGGAAACATTTAGTAAGTTATTCATGGGCGCGGTCTTTTTGCCAACTTGTCGGGATTCAATGGTGACCCCCCTTACGCCTGCGGGCACAGACACACGTCGATGAAATTGTACTGGTTAAATTTGTTTAATTTATAAACTGTACCTATTAGGAGTTATCTCTTCTGTACGGCCCAATATGAAAGCTCCAAAACGACAAAACCCGTCGTGGTTTCCCACGACGGGTTTTGTTTGTTCAATTCGGGTGCTGGCGGTGGATCCGGAGGATCAGAGCCAGCGACGCTAACTTAGCGCCAGAACGGCTTGCTCAGCTCTTCGTAGCGTTGTGCTTCGCTAATCCCGGCGTCAGCCAGCAGACGCGAATCCAGACGAGCCAGTTGATGGCGGCTGGTGATGCGGCGCTGCCACAGCATCAGGTTGGCGATAACGCGCAGAGGCAGGGAAGCCTGGGTTTTTGCAGCAGTATCTTCGAAGAACAGTTCGGAACTGAGTGTACGTTCCATGGTTGACATCCTTCCGCTTATGGCGGGATTAGGTAGTGGTTTAACTGATGCCAATGATCCTCTCGTTTGGCTAGTCTCTGTAGATACAGTTCACCTGTATTGTGAGAGACCAGTTAACTGTTAAAAGGCAGTGTACTGGTCGAAATTGAGGCAACTGTACTTGTCTGCACTAACATAGTGCATTGTTGCTCAGTTCAGCGCAAAATATAGGAAAATCTCATAGTAAAAGACCGGTACAGCAGTACAGTTTTTGACGATGTTGAGTGTTATCTCCGCGAGCTGACGAAACTGTGTTTGCGCCAGCTGCAATCTGTATCAATTACCCCGCCAGCATGCGCCCGGTTTCTTCCAGGTTTATGTGCCAACTCAGGGCATCGCGAAGGATGTGCGGGGTATGCCCGCCGACTGCGCAAGCGGCAGTGAAGTAGTCATTCAAGGCTGGTCGATAGTCCGGGTGAACGCAGTTGTCGATGATGACCCGGGCGCGCTCACGCGGTGCCAGGCCACGCAAGTCGGCCAGGCCTATCTCGGTCACGAGAATGTCGACGTCATGTTCTGTGTGGTCGACGTGGCTGACCATGGGAACCACGCTGGAAATCGCGCCACCCTTGGCAATCGATTTGGTGACAAAGATCGCCAGGTGCGCATTGCGCGCGAAATCGCCGGAGCCGCCGATGCCGTTCATCATCCGCGTGCCGCAGACGTGGGTGGAATTGACGTTGCCGTACAGGTCGAACTCCAAGGCAGTGTTGATGCCAATGATGCCCAGGCGTCGGACCACTTCGGGATGGTTCGAGATTTCTTGAGGGCGCAGCACCAGCTTGTCCTTATAGTGCTCCAGATTCCCGAACACATCGGCATTGCGCCGGCTCGACAGGGTGATCGAACTGCCGGAAGCAAAGCTCAGCTTGCCAGCGTCGATCAGGTCGAAAGTCGAATCCTGCAGCACTTCGGAGTACATGGTCAGGTCTTCAAACGGCGCGTCGATCAAGCCGCACATCACCGAATTGGCAATAGTGCCGATACCGGCTTGCAGCGGGCCGAGCTTGTTGGTCATGCGCCCGGCAGCCACTTCTTGTTTGAAGAAATCGATCAGGTGGTCCGCGATGGCCTGTGTATCACTGTCCGGCGGCAAGACAGTGGACGGCGAGTCAGACTGGTTAGTGATCACAATCGCGACGATTTTTTCGGGCGGTATCGGGATGGCGGTGCTGCCGATGCGGTCGTCGACCTTCACCAGCGGAATCGGGGTGCGGGTCGGCCGGTAGGTCGGGATATAGATGTCGTGCAGACCTTCGAGATTCGGGTTGTGAGCCAGGTTTATCTCGACGATCACGTGCTTGGCGAAAATCGCGAAGCTGGCCGAGTTGCCTACCGAGGTGGTCGGCACGATATGGCCTTGCTCGGTGATTGCCACGGCTTCGATCACTGCGATGTCCGGTAGCTTGAGCTGTTGGTTACGCAGTAGCTCTACGGTTTCCGACAGGTGCTGGTCGATGAACATGACTTCGCCGGCATTGATCGCCTTGCGCAGGGTGCTATCCACCTGGAATGGCATGCGTCGCGACAGTACGCCGGCTTCAGTCAGTTGTTTGTCGAGGTCGTTGCCCAGGCTGGCACCGGTCATCAGGGTGATTTTCAGTGGCGTGACCTTGGCGCGCTCGGCCAGTGCATGAGGCACGGCCTTGGCTTCGCCGGCTCGGGTAAAGCCGCTCATGCCGACGGTCATGCCGTCCTGAATCAGAGCGGCAGCGTCGGCGGCGCTCATCACCTTGTCCAACAACGAAGGCAAGCGAATACGGTCACGGTACATAATTATTTTCTCGGGGCAACGGAAGCTAGGTGCGCAGTCTAGTGAATTTGATGAGCCTGCGTCCCGCTACCAAGGTCGCATTCGAGGCGTCTATTCTGGGTCTTTCAGACAAAACACCGTTACAGGATCGGTAACAGCCACAAACAAAAACGCCCCGACGAGTCGGGGCGTTCAGGTTGCCGAAGGGTATTACTCGACGGCTTTAACCATGTCTTCGATGACTTTCTTGGCATCGCCGAAAACCATCATGGTCTTGTCCAGGTAGAACAGCTCGTTGTCCAGACCGGCATAGCCGCTGGCCATCGAGCGCTTGTTCACGATGATGGTCTTGGCTTTGAACGCTTCCAGAATAGGCATGCCGGCAATCGGCGATTTCGGATCGTTCTTGGCGGCCGGGTTAACCACGTCGTTGGCGCCGAGCACCAGCACCACGTCGGCCTGACCGAACTCGGAGTTGATGTCTTCCATCTCGAACACCTGGTCGTAAGGCACTTCGGCCTCGGCCAGCAATACGTTCATGTGGCCAGGCATCCGACCCGCAACCGGGTGGATGGCGTACTTCACGGTCACGCCGCGGTGGGTCAGCTTCTCGGTCAGCTCTTTCAATGCGTGCTGCGCGCGGGCCACCGCCAGGCCATAGCCCGGAACGATGATCACCGTGTCGGCGTTGGTCAGCAGGAAAGTGGCGTCGTCAGCCGAACCGGATTTCACCGGGCGGGCTTCTTTCGAACCAGCCGGGCCAGCCGCGTCCGCGGTGTTGCCGAAGCCGCCGAGCAGAACGTTGAAGAACGAACGGTTCATCGCCTTGCACATGATGTACGAGAGAATCGCACCGCTTGAGCCCACCAGCGAGCCGGCAATGATCAGCATCGAGTTGTTCAGCGAGAAGCCGATACCCGCTGCTGCCCAGCCGGAGTAACTGTTCAGCATGGACACCACGACGGGCATGTCGGCGCCGCCGATCGGGATGATGATCAGCACACCCATCACGAAGGCCAGGGCCAGCATCAGAGCAAACGCGCCGAGATTGCCGGTCAGCATGAAGGTGATGCCCAGTGCCAGCGTCGCCAGACCCAGCAGCAGGTTCAGCTTGTGTTGACCGCTAAACTGTACTGGTGCGCCCTGGAACAGACGGAATTTGTACTTGCCCGACAGCTTGCCAAACGCGATCACCGAACCGGAGAAGGTGATTGCACCGATGGCTGCGCCGAGGAACAGTTCCAGACGGTTGCCCGCCGGAATCGAATCACCCAGCTGTTTAACGATGCCCAGAGACTGCGGCTCGACCACCGCCGCAATAGCGATGAACACTGCGGCCATACCGATCATGCTGTGCATGAAGGCGACCAGTTCCGGCATCTTGGTCATTTCAACGCGCTTGGCCATGATCGAGCCGGCAGTGCCGCCGACCAACAGACCTACGATGACGTAACCGATGCCGGCAGTAGCAAGCTCAGCGCCCAGCTTATAGATGAGGCCCACGGTAGTGAGGATCGCCAACGCCATGCCGAGCATGCCGTAGACATTGCCGCGCCGCGACGTGGTGGGGTGCGACAGGCCTTTGAGGGCCTGGATGAAGCAGATCGACGCGATCAGGTAGAGCGTCGTTACCAGATTCATGCTCATTACTTGGGCGCCTCTTCTTTTACGGCTTTCGGGGCTTTTTTCTTGAACATCTCAAGCATTCTGCGAGTCACGAGGAAACCACCGAACACGTTCACCGCTGCCAGAGCCACCGCCAGGGTGCCCATGGTCTTGCCCAGTGGGGTCACGGTCAAAGCTGCCGCCAGCATGGCGCCGACGATCACAATCGCCGAAATGGCGTTGGTCACCGCCATCAATGGCGTGTGAAGTGCAGGTGTAACGTTCCACACCACGTGATAACCGACATAAATCGCCAGCACGAAGATGATCAGGTTGTAGATACCGGGGGAGATAAGCTCTTCCATCGTCTGAATCCCTGCTTAGGCGTTTTTGCGGATGACTTGGCCGTCGCGGCACATCAGGCACGCGGCGACGATGTCGTCTTCGAGGTTCACTTCAAACTGGCCTTCTTTGTTGAAGACCAGCTTCAGGAAGTCCAGCAGGTTGCGGGCGTACAGTGCCGAAGCGTCTGCCGCGACTGCGCCGGCCAGATTGGTCGGGCCGCAAATGGTCACGCCATTCTCGACGACCACCTGATCGGCCACGGTCAGCGGGCAGTTGCCGCCCTGGGCTGCCGCGAGGTCGATGACCACCGAGCCTGGCTTCATCTGCGCCACGGTTTCGGCGCTTAATAGCGTCGGCGCCTTGCGGCCCGGGATCAGTGCGGTGGTGATGACGATGTCAGCCTGCTTGGCGCGTTCGTGCACGGCCAAGGCCTGGCGCTGCATCCAGCTGGCCGGCATTGGGCGCGCGTAACCGCCGACACCGACGGCGCATTCGCGCTCTTCATCGGTTTCGTACGGCACATCGACGAATTTCGCACCCAGGGATTCGATTTGTTCCTTCACCGCAGGACGCACGTCGGACGCTTCAATCACGGCACCCAGACGTTTCGCCGTGGCAATCGCCTGCAAACCGGCTACGCCTGCGCCAAGAATCAGCACGCGCGCCGCTTTCACGGTGCCCGCGGCGGTCATCAGCATCGGCATGAAGCGTGGATAGTAGTGAGCAGCCAGCAACACGGCTTTATAGCCGGCGATGTTCGCCTGGGAGGACAACACATCCAGGCTCTGAGCGCGGGAGGTGCGCGGCGCGGCCTCCAGTGCGAAAGCGGTAATGCCGCACTCAGCCATCTTGGCAATGGTTTCATTGCTGAACGGATTGAGCATGCCCACCACAACGGTACCGCTCTTGATCAGAGTCAGCTCACTGTCGCTGGGGGCAACCACCTTGAGGATCAGCTCGGCGCCAAATGCATCATTGGCGCTGCCAATAATTGCGCCTGCCGCTTCATAAGCACTGTCGACAACGCTGGCATTAATGCCGGCGCCGCTTTGCACAGTGACCTTATGACCCTGGCCGATCAACTTCTTGATGGTTTCCGGGGTTGCAGCAACCCGTGTTTCACCCGTCTGGGTTTCGAGAGGAACACCAATGTGCACGTCAAATCTCCTGCGTGATCTTATTGAGTAAACCCATGCACTTCGGATGGTGCGTCTGGGGCGGCCGATCAGCACGATCCCGCCAAATCAGGGCGGGGCGCGGCATTTTGCAGGCGAACTTTGTGCCCTTCAAGGGATTATGACGGGTGACGGAAAATTAACTACAAGTCACCCCGTGACCGAATGTCGCACTTATCGGAGCAACCCCTTGCAGGCCGTGGCTTGTGAGGATTCTGTCCAAAATTCAAGAATTTACACATCGGCACGGTGAATGAGGCGTCATTGCCTGACAATAGAGGCTCAAGGCCACGTATTCAGGCCTTTGTAGGACGTTTGTGCTACTCCTCAGTACAGTCTGCCAATATGCGACAAATACTTATATCTGTAGTGCTTTTGTTTTGCTGACTACGAGGTCAGCTAATAAGTGCGAGCCTTTATCCTTCTAGGCTGTAGCTTTGTGCCTGATTCACCAGCCAATCGCGAAATGCCTTTAAAGAGGCTGATTCGACCTTTCGCTCGGGAATCATCAGGTAGTAGGCCTTAATGCTCGATAGTGCCTGGGCGTTGGCAATCACCAGACGCTTCTCTGCTAATTCGCGCTGAATCAGGAACGGTGGAATCAGCGCGATCCCCATATCGTGCATCGCCGCTTGAGCAAGCATGGAGAATAGCTCGTAACGCGGCCCTGTCATGTCTCGTGGGATATTCAGGTTTTGAGAGTTGAACCACTGGCGCCAGGCATAAGGGCGTGTGGTCTGCTGCAGCAGGGGCAGTTCGGCGATTTCACTGGGGCTCAGGTTGGTTTTTTTGCCCAGTAACGTGGGGCTGCACACCGGCATCGGATTTTCGCCCATTAGCCTGTGGGATTCGGTACCCGACCAGTCGGCGTCGCCAAAATAGATCGCGGCATCGAAATCGGTATCGGCAAACAGGAAGGGGCGGGTGCGGTTGGTGAGGTTAACCGTCACTTCCGGATGTTTGTGCTGAAAGTCCTTGAGCCGCGGCAGCAGCCATTGAGTACCGAAGGTTGGTACCACCGCCAGCTCGATCACGTTGGCGCCTTGTTGGCCCATCACTGACAAGGTGTCCCGTTCAACCGCGTCGAGTTGGGTGGCCACTCGGCGGCTGTAGGAAAGCCCGGCCTCCGTCAGCTTCACTCCGCGCCGCGAACGTCGGAATAGTTCGACGCTGAGGAACTCCTCAAGGCTGGCGATCTGTCGGCAAATCGCTCCCTGCGTGAGGGAAAGTTCCTGGGCGGCCTTGGTAAAGCTCTCGTGGCGCGCTGCAGCTTCAAAGCTGATCAGGGCGGTTGTGCTGGGGATTTTTCTGCGCATGTACGTCAACCTCACTAATACATCGCATACAGGCTATTTTTGCGACGTTACGGAGTGAGAAATTAGCACAACAGTATGCAAAATCCTCGTTTGCCGTGAAACCGAACCCGGCCTAGGATCACTCCACGTTATTTGACCCGATTCGAGAGGACTCACTCATGGGCGGTAAAGCTAGCTTCAACTGGATCGATCCCCTGCTGCTGGATCAACAGCTCACTGAAGAAGAACGCATGATTCGCGACACGGCTCAGCAATTTGCTCAGCAGAAGCTCGCGCCACGCGTTCTCGAAGCTTTCCGTCATGAGAAGACCGACCCGGCGATCTTCCGTGAGATGGGTGAAGTGGGTCTATTGGGTGCGACCATTCCTGAGCAATACGGTGGCAGCGGCCTTAACTACGTCAGTTACGGTCTGATTGCCCGTGAGGTCGAGCGTGTCGACTCCGGCTATCGCTCGATGATGAGCGTGCAGTCCTCGCTGGTCATGGTACCGATCAACGAATTCGGTACCGAAGCACAGAAGCAGAAATACCTGCCGAAGCTGGCCTCGGGTGAATGGATCGGTTGCTTCGGTCTGACCGAGCCTGACCACGGTTCCGACCCGGGCGCGATGATTACTCGTGCACGCAAAGTGGAAGGCGGCTACAGCCTCACCGGCAGCAAAATGTGGATCACCAACAGCCCGATCGCCGATGTGTTCGTGGTTTGGGGCAAGGACGACGCGGGTGACATCCGTGGTTTTGTTCTGGAGAAGGGCTGGAAAGGCCTGAGCGCTCCGGCGATTCACGGCAAGGTTGGCCTGCGTGCATCCATCACCGGCGAGATCGTCATGGACAACGTGTTTGTCCCTGAAGAGAACATCTTCCCGGATGTCCGTGGTTTGAAAGGCCCTTTTACCTGCCTTAACTCGGCGCGTTACGGTATTTCCTGGGGCGCACTGGGCGCTGCCGAGTTCTGCTGGCACACCGCTCGTCAATACACCCTGGATCGTAAACAGTTTGGTCGTCCATTGGCGGCCACACAGTTGATCCAGAAGAAGCTGGCCGACATGCAGACCGAGATCACTCTGGCGCTGCAAGGCTGCCTGCGTCTGGGTCGTATGAAGGATGAAGGCACTGCTGCCGTCGAGATTACTTCGATGATGAAGCGCAACTCCTGTGGCAAGTCCTTGGACATTGCTCGCATGGCGCGCGACATGCTGGGTGGTAACGGCATCTCCGATGAGTTCGGTGTCGCTCGGCACCTGGTCAATCTGGAGGTGGTGAATACCTATGAAGGTACGCATGACGTCCACGCACTGATCCTCGGTCGCGCGCAGACCGGCATCCAGGCGTTCTATTAATAGGGGAACGACCATGGGCGCGCTTTCGCATCTACGGGTACTGGATTTATCACGGGTGCTTGCCGGGCCTTGGGCCGGGCAGATCCTGGCGGACCTTGGTGCCGAAGTCATCAAGGTCGAGCGCCCGGGCAATGGCGATGACACGCGCGCCTGGGGGCCTCCGTTCCTTAAAGACGCCTATGGCGAGAACACCAGCGAGGCGGCCTATTACTTGTCCGCCAACCGCAACAAGCAATCAGTGACCATCGACTTCACGCGGCCAGAGGGGCAGCAGTTGGTGCGTGAGTTGGCGGCAAAGTCGGACATCCTCATTGAAAACTTCAAGGTGGGTGGCCTGGCGGCTTATGGGTTGGACTATGAGTCGCTCAAGGCGCTTAATCCGAAGCTGATCTATTGCTCGATCACTGGATTCGGTCAGACAGGTCCGTATGCCAAACGTGCGGGTTACGACTTCATGATCCAGGGCTTGGGCGGTCTGATGAGTTTGACTGGCCGTCCCGAAGGAGATGAGGGTGCAGGCCCGGTGAAAGTCGGTGTGGCGCTGACAGATATTTTGACCGGGCTCTATTCAACGGTAGCGATCCTGGCGGCCTTGGCTCATCGGGATCAGGGCGGTGGCGGTCAGCATATAGACATGGCATTGCTGGATGTTCAGGTGGCTTGTCTGGCCAATCAGGCGATGAACTACCTGACTACAGGCGTTGCGCCTAAACGCCTGGGCAACGCTCACCCGAATATCGTGCCTTATCAGGACTTTCCTACGGCCGATGGCGACTTCATCCTCACCGTGGGTAACGATGGGCAGTTCCGCAAGTTTGCGCAGGTGGCTGGTCAGCCGCAGTGGGCGGATGATCCACGTTTTGCGACCAACAAATTGCGGGTGGCTAACCGAGCAGTACTGATTCCGCTGATCCGCCAGGCGACCGTGTTCAAGACTACTGCCGAATGGGTGGCGCAGTTAGAGCAGGCAGGCGTGCCATGCGGACCGATCAATGATCTGGCTCAGATGTTTGCCGATCCTCAGGTTCAGGCGCGTGGGTTGGCCATTGAGCTGCCTCATGCTTTGGCCGGGATGGTGCCGCAGGTTGCGAGCCCGATTCGTCTGTCCGAGACTCCGGTGGAGTACCGTAATGCGCCTCCTTTGTTGGGCGAGCACACGCTGGAGGTTTTGCAGCGGGTGTTGGGTCTGGATGCCGGCGTTGTTGCCGGGTTCAAGGCGTCTGGAGTGCTCTGAGTATTCCTTCTATATAGCAGGGCTGGTTTTGCTCTCCTATATAGAGGGGAATGCGCAGTTTTCCGGCTTTCCGCAAGCTATTGATAGAAAAGCGTAATCAGGGGTTGACGGCAGATTCTGGAAGTCTATAATTCGCCCCACTTCCGGCGCAGTCGAAACGGAAAACTCCTTGGTAAACAAAGAGTTATGCGGTTTTCGACAGCGGTTACGCTTCAGTTCATCGAAGCCAGAAGGAGTTGGTAAGGCAGTGTGTTTTCGCCTTATTGACGGTTCGATCATCTCGGTCGAAAGCGGAGAAAAAGAGGTGTTGACAGCAGCGAGTAACGCTGTAGAATTCGCCTCCCGCTAACGAGAGATCGGAAGCGCAAGTGGTTGAAGTTACAAAGGAAACTTTGAAAACTTCTGAAAATAACCGCTTGACAGCAACAGAGGCTGCTGTAGAATGCGCGCCTCGGTTGAGACGAAAGATCTTAACCAATCGCTCTTTAACAACTGAATCAAGCAATTCGTGTGGGTGCTTGTGGAGTCAGACTGATAGTCAACAAGATTATCAGCATCACAAGTTACTCCGCGAGAAATCAAAGATGTAACCAACGATTGCTGAGCCAAGTTTAGGGTTTCTTAAAAACCCAAAGATGTTTGAACTGAAGAGTTTGATCATGGCTCAGATTGAACGCTGGCGGCAGGCCTAACACATGCAAGTCGAGCGGCAGCACGGGTACTTGTACCTGGTGGCGAGCGGCGGACGGGTGAGTAATGCCTAGGAATCTGCCTGGTAGTGGGGGATAACGCTCGGAAACGGACGCTAATACCGCATACGTCCTACGGGAGAAAGCAGGGGACCTTCGGGCCTTGCGCTATCAGATGAGCCTAGGTCGGATTAGCTAGTTGGTGAGGTAATGGCTCACCAAGGCGACGATCCGTAACTGGTCTGAGAGGATGATCAGTCACACTGGAACTGAGACACGGTCCAGACTCCTACGGGAGGCAGCAGTGGGGAATATTGGACAATGGGCGAAAGCCTGATCCAGCCATGCCGCGTGTGTGAAGAAGGTCTTCGGATTGTAAAGCACTTTAAGTTGGGAGGAAGGGCAGTTACCTAATACGTAATTGTTTTGACGTTACCGACAGAATAAGCACCGGCTAACTCTGTGCCAGCAGCCGCGGTAATACAGAGGGTGCAAGCGTTAATCGGAATTACTGGGCGTAAAGCGCGCGTAGGTGGTTCGTTAAGTTGGATGTGAAATCCCCGGGCTCAACCTGGGAACTGCATTCAAAACTGACGAGCTAGAGTATGGTAGAGGGTGGTGGAATTTCCTGTGTAGCGGTGAAATGCGTAGATATAGGAAGGAACACCAGTGGCGAAGGCGACCACCTGGACTGATACTGACACTGAGGTGCGAAAGCGTGGGGAGCAAACAGGATTAGATACCCTGGTAGTCCACGCCGTAAACGATGTCAACTAGCCGTTGGGAGCCTTGAGCTCTTAGTGGCGCAGCTAACGCATTAAGTTGACCGCCTGGGGAGTACGGCCGCAAGGTTAAAACTCAAATGAATTGACGGGGGCCCGCACAAGCGGTGGAGCATGTGGTTTAATTCGAAGCAACGCGAAGAACCTTACCAGGCCTTGACATCCAATGAACTTTCCAGAGATGGATTGGTGCCTTCGGGAACATTGAGACAGGTGCTGCATGGCTGTCGTCAGCTCGTGTCGTGAGATGTTGGGTTAAGTCCCGTAACGAGCGCAACCCTTGTCCTTAGTTACCAGCACGTTATGGTGGGCACTCTAAGGAGACTGCCGGTGACAAACCGGAGGAAGGTGGGGATGACGTCAAGTCATCATGGCCCTTACGGCCTGGGCTACACACGTGCTACAATGGTCGGTACAGAGGGTTGCCAAGCCGCGAGGTGGAGCTAATCCCAGAAAACCGATCGTAGTCCGGATCGCAGTCTGCAACTCGACTGCGTGAAGTCGGAATCGCTAGTAATCGCGAATCAGAATGTCGCGGTGAATACGTTCCCGGGCCTTGTACACACCGCCCGTCACACCATGGGAGTGGGTTGCACCAGAAGTAGCTAGTCTAACCTTCGGGAGGACGGTTACCACGGTGTGATTCATGACTGGGGTGAAGTCGTAACAAGGTAGCCGTAGGGGAACCTGCGGCTGGATCACCTCCTTAATCGACGACATCAGCTGCTCCATAAGTTCCCACACGAATTGCTTGATTCATTGAAGAAGACGATAAAGAAGCAGCCTGTATCAGGTTGTAGCTGAGTTGGTTAGAGCGCACCCCATGCTTCGTGGTTAAGAGCAGGGTGAGGTCGGCCTTAGTAGCTCGAAATTGGGTCTGTAGCTCAGTTGGTTAGAGCGCACCCCTGATAAGGGTGAGGTCGGCAGTTCGAATCTGCCCAGACCCACCAATTTTGTGTGGGAAACGCCTGTAGAAATACGGGGCCATAGCTCAGCTGGGAGAGCGCCTGCCTTGCACGCAGGAGGTCAACGGTTCGATCCCGTTTGGCTCCACCACTACTGCTTCTGTTTGTTGAAAGCTTAGAAATGAGCATTCCATCGTGACGGTGATGAATGTTGATTTCTAGTCTTTGATTAGATCGTTCTTTAAAAATTTGGGTATGTGATAGAAAGATAGACTGATGGCCACTTTCACTGGTGGTGATCAGGCTAAGGTAAAATTTGTGAGTTTAATCGCGAATTTTCGGCGAATGTCGTCTTCACAGTATAACCAGATTGCTTGGGGTTATATGGTCAAGTGAAGAAGCGCATACGGTGGATGCCTTGGCAGTCAGAGGCGATGAAAGACGTGGTAGCCTGCGAAAAGCTTCGGGGAGTCGGCAAACAGACTTTGATCCGGAGATGTCTGAATGGGGGAACCCACCTAACATAAGTTAGGTATCTTAAGCTGAATACATAGGCTTAAGAAGCGAACCAGGGGAACTGAAACATCTAAGTACCCTGAGGAAAAGAAATCAACCGAGATTCCCTTAGTAGTGGCGAGCGAACGGGGACTAGCCCTTAAGTGGCTTTGAGATTAGCGGAACGCTCTGGAAAGTGCGGCCATAGTGGGTGATAGCCCTGTACGCGAAAATCTCTTGGTCATGAAATCGAGTAGGACGGAGCACGAGAAACTTTGTCTGAATATGGGGGGACCATCCTCCAAGGCTAAATACTACTGACTGACCGATAGTGAACTAGTACCGTGAGGGAAAGGCGAAAAGAACCCCGGAGAGGGGAGTGAAATAGATCCTGAAACCGTATGCGTACAAGCAGTGGGAGCCCACTTTGTTGGGTGACTGCGTACCTTTTGTATAATGGGTCAGCGACTTATTTTCAGTGGCGAGCTTAACCGAATAGGGGAGGCGTAGCGAAAGCGAGTCTTAATAGGGCGTCTAGTCGCTGGGAATAGACCCGAAACCGGGCGATCTATCCATGGGCAGGTTGAAGGTTGGGTAACACTAACTGGAGGACCGAACCGACTACCGTTGAAAAGTTAGCGGATGACCTGTGGATCGGAGTGAAAGGCTAATCAAGCTCGGAGATAGCTGGTTCTCCTCGAAAGCTATTTAGGTAGCGCCTCATGTATCACTGTAGGGGGTAGAGCACTGTTTCGGCTAGGGGGTCATCCCGACTTACCAAACCGATGCAAACTCCGAATACCTACAAGTGCCGAGCATGGGAGACACACGGCGGGTGCTAACGTCCGTCGTGAAAAGGGAAACAACCCAGACCGTCAGCTAAGGTCCCAAAGTTATGGTTAAGTGGGAAACGATGTGGGAAGGCTTAGACAGCTAGGAGGTTGGCTTAGAAGCAGCCACCCTTTAAAGAAAGCGTAATAGCTCACTAGTCGAGTCGGCCTGCGCGGAAGATGTAACGGGGCTCAAACCATACACCGAAGCTACGGGTATCACTTAGGTGATGCGGTAGAGGAGCGTTCTGTAAGCCTGTGAAGGTGAGTTGAGAAGCTTGCTGGAGGTATCAGAAGTGCGAATGCTGACATGAGTAACGACAATGGGTGTGAAAAACACCCACGCCGAAAGACCAAGGTTTCCTGCGCAACGTTAATCGACGCAGGGTTAGTCGGTCCCTAAGGCGAGGCTGAAAAGCGTAGTCGATGGAAAACAGGTTAATATTCCTGTACTTCTGGTTATTGCGATGGAGGGACGGAGAAGGCTAGGCCAGCTTGGCGTTGGTTGTCCAAGTTTAAGGTGGTAGGCTGAGATCTTAGGTAAATCCGGGATCTTAAGGCCGAGAGCTGATGACGAGTGTTCTTTTAGAACACGAAGTGGTTGATGCCATGCTTCCAAGAAAAGCTTCTAAGCTTCAGGTAACCAGGAACCGTACCCCAAACCGACACAGGTGGTTGGGTAGAGAATACCAAGGCGCTTGAGAGAACTCGGGTGAAGGAACTAGGCAAAATGGCACCGTAACTTCGGGAGAAGGTGCGCCGGTGAGGGTGAAGCATTTACTGCGTAAGCCCACGCCGGTCGAAGATACCAGGCCGCTGCGACTGTTTATTAAAAACACAGCACTCTGCAAACACGAAAGTGGACGTATAGGGTGTGACGCCTGCCCGGTGCCGGAAGGTTAATTGATGGGGTTAGCTAACGCGAAGCTCTTGATCGAAGCCCCGGTAAACGGCGGCCGTAACTATAACGGTCCTAAGGTAGCGAAATTCCTTGTCGGGTAAGTTCCGACCTGCACGAATGGCGTAACGATGGCGGCGCTGTCTCCACCCGAGACTCAGTGAAATTGAAATCGCTGTGAAGATGCAGTGTATCCGCGGCTAGACGGAAAGACCCCGTGAACCTTTACTATAGCTTTGCACTGGACTTTGAATTTGCTTGTGTAGGATAGGTGGGAGGCTTTGAAGCGTGGACGCCAGTTCGCGTGGAGCCAACCTTGAAATACCACCCTGGCAACTTTGAGGTTCTAACTCAGGTCCGTTATCCGGATCGAGGACAGTGTATGGTGGGTAGTTTGACTGGGGCGGTCTCCTCCTAAAGAGTAACGGAGGAGTACGAAGGTGCGCTCAGACCGGTCGGAAATCGGTCGTAGAGTATAAAGGCAAAAGCGCGCTTGACTGCGAGACAGACACGTCGAGCAGGTACGAAAGTAGGTCTTAGTGATCCGGTGGTTCTGTATGGAAGGGCCATCGCTCAACGGATAAAAGGTACTCCGGGGATAACAGGCTGATACCGCCCAAGAGTTCATATCGACGGCGGTGTTTGGCACCTCGATGTCGGCTCATCACATCCTGGGGCTGAAGCCGGTCCCAAGGGTATGGCTGTTCGCCATTTAAAGTGGTACGCGAGCTGGGTTTAGAACGTCGTGAGACAGTTCGGTCCCTATCTGCCGTGGACGTTTGAGATTTGAGAGGGGCTGCTCCTAGTACGAGAGGACCGGAGTGGACGAACCTCTGGTGTTCCGGTTGTCACGCCAGTGGCATTGCCGGGTAGCTATGTTCGGAATAGATAACCGCTGAAAGCATCTAAGCGGGAAACTAGCCTCAAGATGAGATCTCACTGGGACCTTGAGTCCCCTGAAGGGCCGTCGAAGACTACGACGTTGATAGGTTGGGTGTGTAAGCGCTGTGAGGCGTTGAGCTAACCAATACTAATTGCCCGTGAGGCTTGACCATATAACACCCAAGCAATTTGCTGACCTGAAAAGGCACCAGATTGCGGTGTGTGAAGACGAAACGAACCGAAAGTTCGAGATACTCACAAAACACCAAACTATCGCATACCCATTCGCTGGAGCGTGAGCCGCAAGGCAAACGAGCTGGCTACCGAATTTCTTGACGACCATAGAGCATTGGAACCACCTGATCCCATCCCGAACTCAGCAGTGAAACGATGCATCGCCGATGGTAGTGTGGGGTTTCCCCATGTGAGAGTAGGTCATCGTCAAGATTAAATTCCGAAACCCCTATCTGCGTATGCAGGTAGGGGTTTTGTTTTAGTAGAAGTCACCGATTTTGCTGGCACGTTACCGCTGTAACGGGCTGGTCACAGAATTTCTTGACGACCATAGAGCATTGGAACCACCTGATCCCATCCCGAACTCAGCAGTGAAACGATGCATCGCCGATGGTAGTGTGGGGTTTCCCCATGTGAGAGTAGGTCATCGTCAAGATTGAATTCCGAAACCCCTGTCTGCTTATGCAGACAGGGGTTTTGTCTTTCTGGGCTATAGAAACCTCAATCCGGTATGGGGTACATGCCGCTCTTGCGTGCCTTGCTACTCCTTCGAGCCAGCAACTTGCGCCACCAGATATAGATTCCCGTCACCGACAATACTGCAATCACAACACCCAACACCGCGATCATCACTTGCCCGGTGAGCCCAATGATTCGCCCTCCGTGGATTGGCAATTGCAGCCGATAAAAACGCTCTCCCAAGGTGCCTTGCCCTGCGATTTCCTGTCCCAGTAAACGCCCGTCCGTGCCATGGAAGAACAGCCAGGATTTTCCATGAGCCTCGGTATCATGTTGTCCAAACCCTGCGCCATAAAAGTTGTACTCAAAGCTGTAGTACAACTCTCCGATCGCAGCGGTCAGCCCCAGTCTTTGTCCTTCCTGCAATGCACGTTCATAAGCCTGTTGATAACTCAGCCGCGTAACCCCCAACTCTCCGGCAGGCATACGCCCGCGGGCCTCATAGACGCTCGGTTCAATTGGTGAAAACAGTGAAACCGCAGGCTTGAAGACTTGGCTCGGCAGATTCATGGCGACACTGCTGATAGCGATCGGCAGCAGCAATAACCAAAGCCACAAACCACCCGCCCGATGCAGGTCGAAGTTCAGCCGATAGGCGTGCCCGCCCTTGATCTTCCAGGCTGTTGACCACTTCTTCCAGAATGGTTTCCCTCGTGGAAGCGTCAGCCAAAGCGCAATAAAACAATCGACAACCCAGGCGATCGCGACCAGTCCCATTAACAACAATCCCCAGTTATTCGGCAGGACCAGGTTGTAGTGGAACTCCAGAATGAACGGGATGAAGTTCTCCCGCTGAAAACAGCATTCCCCCCAGTACCGCTGCCCCATCTGCTCGCCATTGACCGGATCCAGATAGAACACCTGATTGGGCTCGGCAAAAGGTTTTCCGGTCGCAGGGTCATTGCGTGGCACCGCAGCGAGCAATGCGGTATGAGCCGGTTCTGACGGGTACTCCATGTACCAGACTTGCAGCCTCGGATGCTCCGCTTGCAGCTTGTCGACCAACGTGCCGGGCGGCAAACGTTGGCCGTCGGCAGACGCTGAATAGAACTCCGGATTGAGCCACTCATCCAGCTCATGATTGAACGCCAGAATGCTGCCCGTAAGCCCCGCCATCAGCAGAAACAATGCGGTCGCCAAACCGATGTAGCGATGAAGTAAAACCAGAAATGCACGCATGGAATTTTCCTGCAGAGACGACAAAGCCAGCCCCAGGATTCAGGGGCTGGCTTTTTTGGATAACGAGTCGTTAGAACTGGTAGCTCACGGTAGCGGCGACGTTGCGCTCTTCACCCAAGTAGCAGAAGTTCAGGCTGGCACAGGAGGCCACGTAGGACTCGTTGGTCAGGTTGTTCGCATTCAGACGTACGTCCACGCCCTTCAAACCCACCTTGCCCAGGTCATAGCCGACAGACGCATCGAACAGCGTGTAGGACGGCACCTTCAGGGTGTTTTCCGCATCGGCCCAGCTGTAACCGACATAACGCACGCCGCCGCCCAGACGCAGGCCATCAAGCGCTGCGCTGTCGAATTTGTAGTCCGCCCAGACCGAGGCCATATGACGTGGCGCCTGTGTCGGCGAGTTGCCCTTGTTTTCGATCACGTCGGTGTCGGTGCTCAACGTACTGATCATCGACTTCGAATACTCGATGTCGGTGAAGGTGTAGCTGCCGAGGACTTTCAGGTTATCGGTCAGCTGCATGTGCGCTTCCAGTTCCAGACCTTGGGAGCGGACGGCGCCGACAGCGCGATAGAAGTTTTCCTGCGGCAGTTTGGTCGCCAGGTTTTCCTGATCGATGCGGAACAGCGATGCCGTGAACAAGTTATCGGTGCCCGGCGGCTGGTATTTCAGGCCCACTTCCCACTGGGTGCCATCGGTTGGTGCCAGAGGATTGCCGGCGCTGTCCGCGTAGGAGTTCGGGTTGAACGACTCGGAATAACTGATGTACGGCGCGATGCCGTTATCGAACAGGTACAACGCCCCGGCTCGGCCCGTCAGCTTGGTGCGTTTGTCACTGATTTCCGTGCCCACAGGGCGTCCCGCTTCAGCCAGTCGATTTTCATCGGAGGTTTCAACCCAGTCCTGACGCAGACCCAAAGAGAAGCGCCACTTATCCATCTCGATCAGGTCTTGCAGGTAGATGCCGGTCTGTTCCAAGCGACGCAGATAGCTGGTCGGGCTGTAGAAGTCGATGGCCGAATTGCCGTACACCGGATTGAACGCATCGATCGGCGCAAGACCGCCACTGGTCCAGTCGACCACCGTTTTGCGTCGTTGGTAGTCCGCGCCCATCAGCACGGTGTGTTTGGTTGCGCCGGTGAAGAACTCGGCTTGCAGCATGTTATCGACGATAAAGGCGTGGAGCTTTTCGTCGCCGCCGGTGTAGTAGCGGTTCAACTCGTTACTGGTGGGGGTGGTCCAGCCATACGCGTAAACCTGATCGATCTTCACCTTGGAGTCCAGATAGCGGAAGTTCTGCCGCGCGGTAAAGACGTCGTTGAAGCGGTGTTCGAACTGATAACCGAAGGACTGTTGATCACGCTGGAAACCATCAATGCCCGGCTCACCTTCGAAGAAGTTTGGAGAGATCCGATTGCCATTGCGCTGATGGATCGTGCCATCGGCCGGGACGCCGCCGTGATAGCCGCCGTCGGGATCGTGTTGCAGATAGGCTTGCAGCGTCAGTGAGGTATCTTCGGTGAGGTCGATGCTCACCGTCGGCGCCAAGGCGAAGCGCTTTTCCTTATTGTGGTCGAACTGTGTGTCAGACTGATCCGCCAACCCTGTCAGCCGATAGGCAATACGCTTGTCATCATCCACCGGCCCGCTGAAGTCGAAACCCATGCCGCGCTGGCCTTGCGTGCCCACCGTGGCTTGAACCTGATGATAGGGCTCATACAACGGTTTCTTGCTGGTCAACGCCACCAGCCCACCCGGCGAGCTACGACCGTAGAGCACCGACGATGGCCCTTTGAGAATATCGACTCGTTCGAGGAAGTACGGGTCCACCTGCATGGTGCTGTAGGTGCCGCTGTCGCCCATGGATTTGAGGCCGTCGAGATAGATATTATCCACCGAGCCGTCGTTGAAACCGCGCATCGCCACGTAGTCATACCGGTGGGTTGCGCCGTAAGGGTTGGTCAGCACGCCCGGGGTGTAGCGCATTGCCTGGGACACGGTTTGCGAGCCTTGGTCGTCCATTTGCTCGCGGGTCACCACGGACACGCTTTGTGAGGTTTCCAGCAGCGCGGTACTGGTCTTGGTGGCGATCTGGCTGTGCGTTGCGTTGTAGCCATCCATGCTGCCCAGCGCATTGCCCAGGGCGAAGCCTTTGATGTCGGTGGTGGGTAGCGCCAGGGCTTCGGTTTCAGCGACCGGCCGCAGCACATAGCTGCTGCCATCCTGACTGACGGCCACAAGCCCTGTGCCGTTGAGCAAATGGCTCAACGCCTGATCCGCCGAATAGTCGCCCTGTAATCCCGGCGATTGAAGGCCCTGAGTTTGAGCTGGAGTCGTCGACAGCGTGATGCCCGCCTGACGCGCGAATTGATTGAGCACATCGCTCAAGGGGCCGGCGGCGATGTTGTAGCGGTGACTAGTGACTTCGCTGCCCTGGGCTGCAACGCCAAGTGTCGGCAGCAGGCCGACACTCAATGCGGTCGAGAACAGCGCCGCGCGGATGGCGTGGCGCAATACGCCTGATTCCGCGGCGAAATGGAGAGGGTTCTTACTGATGGCGCGCACAGTCATTGTAGGTTCCGTAGGAAGTCGCTGAAGGCAGAGTTGAAGTGCTTACTGACTAAGCCGGACTTGTTCGGAAAACCCGCCAAAAATAATTCAGGCCTGTTGCTCCAGCGTCACCCAATAGCGAGTGCGATAGCGCAGTTGCACCGGCAGGGTGTGCGGCAGGATAGCCAGCAGTTTGTCGGTATCTTCGAGGCGGAAAACCCCGGACAGCCGCAAGTGGGCAATGTCCGCCGCGCAGGTCAGGTAACCGGGCCGGTAACGCCCGACTTCATTAATGAAATCCCCGAGGCGCATGTTTCGGGTGACGATCAGGCCGTCCACCCAGGCGCCGGCATCCATGTTTTGAGGCGGTGCCAACTGCGCGCGACTGCGATCGATCAGATAACTCTGCCCGGCCTGCACCTGAATCGGCAGGCCATCAGCCGCCCGTGGCGAATGGATCGCGACCGTGCCGCTGGTGACGCTCAGCCGCGTGCAGTCGGTGTCCTGACGAACGATGAAGCGCGCCGCCACACTTTCGAACACGCCATGACGGCTTTGCACCCGCAACGGTCGATCAAACGAAACCCCTTCACTTGCCCCACCGCACGTCACGATGATTTCGCCGCGAGTCAGTTTGATCAAGCGCTGCTGCGCGGTGTAGTCCAGATCCACCGCGCTGGCGGTGTTGAGTTCCAGGCGCGTGCCATCCGGTAACTGGAAACCGCGTCGCTCGCCCGTGGCGGTGGCGAAGTCGGCGGTCCACTGCTGCCAGCCGATCGTATCCTTGCCCAACCACGCCGCTGAACCCATTAGCAATGCGCCCGATAGCAGCTTCAATGCCTGACGCCGCCCCAATCCCTGTGCGCTGTTTTCCAAAGTGTTGAAAGCGACTTGGGCGCCGGGCACCGCGCGCAGATTACTGCTCAACTCGGCTTGCAGGGACTGCACCCGTTGCCAGGCCAGTTCGTGCTCACGGTGTTCCGCTCGCCAGACGTGGCACTGCTGGCGCAGTCTGGAATTGGTCGCGTTGTTGCGCAGACGCAGTAACCAATGGATAGCTTGTTTAACCACCTGCTGATGTGACTCGCCGCGACGGTTCAGCGCTGAGTTATCCACAGGCATCACGCTTCATACCGCAGCACGTAACAGTGATATAGCGCGTCGGCCACATAGCGTTCCACTGAGCGTAGGGATAATCCCATGTGTTCTGCGATCTGCTTGTGGGTAAGTCCTTCGCACTGGGCCAGCAGAAATGCCTGACGCACTTTCGGCTTCAGGCCTTCAAGCATGCGGGCGATGCTTTCCAGCAATTCGAGCACCAATGCCCGTGCCTCGGCGCTCGGGGTTTCGGCCTCGGGCAAATGGGCAATGGTTTCCAGGTACGCGCGCTCGATTTCCTCACGGCGCCAGTGGTCGATCACCAGACCGCGAGCGATGGTTCGCAGAAAGGCGCGGGGGGCCTTGAGCTCCAGGCGTTCGGTTCTTTGCAGCAGACGGACGAACGTATCCTGAGCCAGATCCGCCGCATCGGCCGCATTGCCCAATCGCGCGCGCAGCCACGTGTTGAGCCACCCGTGATGACTGCTGTAAAGCGCCTGTACTGCAAACTCAGGTGAAGACATGAACGCGACAGCCCGACGTCACAAATGATAATTAGTCGCATTGTCATCAAGGGTCGAAAAATTTGCAACTGCCGTTCGAGCAATCGTCAGCAAACACTGCTACTCGGGCGTTCTAGCATGCCGTTCGGCGGGTATCTGACGGGTTTCGTACAAATCCCTAAGATTTCTCCCACTCGTGCCGACAGCCTTGGTGAGACATGCGTGCACCAAAGTAGAGCGGCTCCAGAATGCCGTCTGCGCTGTTACATGGAATGTTGCAACCCGGAACGCATCCCCACTTTTTGCATAAGAAGTCCCATGAAATGAATCTCAAGTTCAGCCATAAAATTCTGCTGGCCGCTTCAGGCGTCGTGGTGTTGGCTTTTGCGTTGTTCACTTTGTACAACGACTATCTGCAGCGAAACACCATCCGACAGAACCTCGAGTCTTCCGTTGAGCAAGCCGGAGAGCTGACCGCCAGCAGCGTGCAGAACTGGATGAGCGGCCGCGTGCTGGTCCTGGAAAACCTCGCGCAGAACGTCGCTCATCAAGGCGCCAATGCCGATTTTCCGGGGCTGGTCGATCAACCCGCCCTCACTTCCAACTTCCAGTTCACCTACGTCGGGCAGGCCAATGGTGTGTTCACCCAGCGCCCTGACGCGAAGATGCCGGACGGCTACGATCCGCGTCAGCGCCCTTGGTACAAACAAGCCGTGGTCGCCGACAAGACCATGCTGACCCCGCCTTACATGGCTGCGGTCGGCGGGTTGGTGGTGACCATCGCTATGCCGGTGAAGAAGCAAGGCGAACTGTTGGGCGTTGTCGGCGGCGACCTGAGTCTGGAAACCCTGGTGAAGATCATCAACTCGGTGGAATTCGGTGGCATCGGTCACGCGTTCCTCGTCAGCGCCGACGGTCAGGTGATCGTCAGCCCGGACAAGGACCAAGTGATGAAGAACCTGAAAGACATCTATCCGGGTTCCAGTGTCCGTATCGGGAAAGGCAATCAGGAAGTAGAACTGAACAAGCAGGACCGCATCCTCTCGTTCACGCCGGTGAGTGGTTTGCCGAATGCCGAGTGGTACGTCGGTCTGTCGATCGACAAGGCCAAGGCCTACGCACCACTGAGCCAATTCCGCACCTCGGCGCTGATCGCGATGTTCATCGCCGTGACCGCCATTGCAGTGCTGCTGAGTCTGTTGATCAGCGTGCTGATGCGTCCGCTGACCACGATGGGTCGAGCGATGCAGGACATCGCTCAGGGTGAGGGCGACCTGACCCGTCGTCTGGTCGTAGAAAGCAAAGATGAGTTCGGCGAGTTGGGCGGCTCCTTCAACCAATTCGTGGAGCGGATTCACGCGTCGATTTCCGAAGTCTCCTCGGCGACCCGTCAGGTGCATGACCTGTCGCAACGGGTGATGGCATCGTCCAATGCTTCGATCATTGGCTCCGACGAACAAAGCGCCCGCACCAACAGCGTGGCCGCGGCGATCAACCAATTGGGCGCTGCTACCCAGGAAATCGCCCGCAACGCCGCCGATGCTTCGCAACACGCCAGCGGCGCGAGCGAGCAGGCCGATGACGGTCGTCAGGTGGTGGAAAAAACCATCCTGGCCATGACTGAGCTGTCGCAAAAAATCAGCCTGTCCTGCACGCAGATCGAAACCCTGAACGCGAGCACCGACAACATCGGTCACATTCTCGATGTGATCAAAGGTATCTCCCAGCAGACCAACTTGCTGGCGCTCAACGCGGCCATCGAAGCGGCTCGTGCCGGTGAGGCCGGTCGTGGTTTTGCGGTGGTGGCGGACGAGGTGCGTAACCTTGCTCATCGCACTCAGGAATCGGCGGAAGAGATCCACAAGATGATCAGCTCGCTGCAGATCGGTTCTCGCGAAGCGGTGACCACGATGAATGCCAGTCAGGTGTCCAGCGAGCAGAGCGTTGAAGTGGCGAACCAGGCCGGCCTGCGCCTGGTCAGCGTGACCCAGCGCATCGGCGAAATCGACGGCATGAACCAGTCGGTAGCCGCGGCGACCGAAGAGCAGACCGCCGTGGTGGAAACTCTCAACGTTGACGTCAACCAGATCAACCTGCTGAACCAGCAGAGCGTGGCCAACCTCAATGAAACATTGAAGGATTGCGATGCGCTGTCCCAGCAGGCCAATCGGTTGAAGCAGTTGGTTGATAGTTTCAAGATCTGATTGAGGTCAGTTCTACCGCGTTATCGTTCAATCGCGAGCAGGCTCGCTCCCACAGGGGTTCTCAGTCGTTCACAAATGTTGTGATCACTGAAAATCCCATGTGGGAGCGAGCCTGCTCGCGATAGCGGTAGATCAGTCACCGCTGAACCAAAGCCTTAAACAAACAGCTTCAACACATTCCCCATCGCATCATCGGCAAACCCCTGAACAAAATCCTTGAACCCCGGCAGGGCTTCGGCATCACCTTGGGCCGGTTCGGCGATGATGGTCCAGGTCGCCCGCGACTTGCTCGCCCCCAAGGTTTCAACACTCATCGCCGCCCACAAATTGGCCACGCCCAGCGTGTTGTAGATCGTCGTCCAGGTCATGTTCAGCGCCTGGTCATCCCGGGAGTTGAGTTGCTCGACCACCAGGTTGCCGTCCTTGAAGAATTTCTTGCGCAGCGACGACACACCTTCGCCCGTCATCTCGATGTGCGACAGCGCCGGAATGAATTGATCGAAGCCGGCAAAGTTACCGACCACCGTCCAGACTTGCGCCGCATCGGCCGGTACTTCCACCGAAGACACAACGTGGCAGCCGTGAGGATTTTTGATCAGGGTATCGGGTTGCAGAGTATTCATGGTTTTGCTCCGTGCAGGGTTAGGGTGAATCAGATGAAGTTGATTTCTTTGAGGTAGTCGCAGCCGCGCCGCAGCAACGCCGGGGATTTTTCCGGGTAGTGCGCGCCCATCTGCCGGACGCCGGCCTGGGCGTTGTCGTGGCCGATCATCGAGATGTCGCCGATGTCTTCTTCGAAGCCGTTGAGGTAGAAACCCAGTACGCCAAACAGCGCGTTATCACTGTCGACGCGGCCCAGTTGCTGCTGCCAGTCGGCGACGCTGACCATGGCGAACTCCCGACCGGCCTCGCGAAACGACGCCACGTAGCAATCCCAGCTAAGGGGCTCGGGGTTGTGCAGGTTGAACACCGCTTTTTCGGCTTGGTAACGGCTGGCGTGGAAGGCGATGAAACGGGCGAGGAAATCCACCGGCATCAGGTCGAAATTCAGCGCGAACTCCGGCACCTTGCCGAGCTGGATCGAGCCCTTGAGCATCAGCATCAAGCGATTCTTGTGGGGCTGGCAGACACCGGTGAGGCTGTTGAAACTGATGTTGCCGGGGCGATAAAGATTGACCCGCACCCCACGCTCCCGCGCCCGTTCGAGGATCCGCTCGCCGACCCATTTGGACAGGTTGTAGCCGTTCTTGATGTAGATCGGCGGTGTCTGTGCTGCGGGCAATTCCAGCACCCGGCCATCGTCGGAAATCGTGCTGGACGCCGAGAGCGTCGAGATGAAATTGAAGACCTTCTTGCTGCGCCCTTCACACAAACGCAGGCACTCGAAAATCGGCTCGACGTTGTCCCGCGCCAACGACTCGTAATCGAGGACGTGATTGACGTTGGCGGCGTTGTGCACCAGCGCGCCGAACTCGCGGTCCAGTCGTTGGTAAACATCTTCGCTGAGCCCCAGTTGCGGGCGAGTGATGTCCGCCGCGTAAACCCGCACCCGGCTCAGGTCCAGATGCTCCAGACGGTTTTCCCGCAACGCCTGAGCAAAGCGTTGCGCCGCCGATTGCCCGCTGCCATCGCGCACCAGGCACGCTACTTCGCTGGCGCCCCAGGCCAGCAGCGCTTCGACGATATGAACACCGACAAAGCTGTTGGCGCCGGTGACGATCACCTTGTGCACATCGCCCATTCGGCTGACCGGCAATGGCTCGACATCCAGTTCACGGAAGGCATCGGCCAGGGCTTTTTCGCTTAGCACTTCTTCGGTCCCGGAGCCGCGCACCAAGGTCGCCAGCTTCGCAATCGTCGGCAGTTCGATGAAGCGGTTGATCGATATGCTACGGCCGAATTCCTCACGCAAACGCAGCAACATGCGCGACAGCAGGATCGAGTGTCCCCCCAGATTGAAGAAACTTTCGTCGGTGGAAATATCGCTGGCGGGCAGCTCCAGCAGTTCGGCCCAGATCTCCAGCAATAGCGCTTCATCGGCGCTGGCGGGCAAACGCCGTTGGCTGTTTTCGGTCACATTGACAGGCAGTTCCAGCAGCGCTTTGCGGTCGACCTTGCCGTTGCTGGCGAACGGCATGCTCGCCAGTTCGGTCCATGCGGTCGGCTGCATGTAGTCCGGCAGAAACTGCATCGCGTGGACTTTCAAGGCTTCGCGAGCGGCACCGGGTTGCTCTTCCTGAGGCTGCGCGAGAAAGGCCAGAATTCGTCGATGACGGTCGATGACCACCGCCACCTGCCGGTACCGCTGACTGTCGCGCAGGCAGCGTTCGATCTCTTCCGGCTCGACCCGAAAGCCGCGAATCTTCACCTGATTATCTCGCCGTCCACACAGCTCGATACCGTCGGGGGTCCACTTGGCCATGTCGCCGGAGCGGTAGGCGCGCAAGCTCTGGCCGTTCGGCAGGCTCAGGTTCAGATAGCGTTCGGCAGTCTGCTGCGGGTTATTCAGGTAACCCAGGCACACCCCCGGGCCGACGATGTACAACTCACCGACGGTTTGCTCGGCCACCGGTTGAAAGTCCTCATCAAGGATCAGCACCTGACTGTTGGCAATCGGTGCGCCGAGTGTCCGGTTGCTGTCGCCGGTACGTAGTTGCCGCGCGGTGATCAGCACCGTGGCTTCGGTCGGGCCGTAGAGGTTGTAGAGATTGCCTTGGCGGGTCAGTTGCTCGATCACGTAGGGTTCACAAACATCGCCACCGGTCATCACATGATCGAGGACCTGCAACTGATCCAGCGGCAGAATGCTCAACAGCGCTGGCGGCAAAAAGGCATGGCTGAGCCGTTGGTGGCGGATCAGCTCGACCAGTTGCAGCGGGTCGCGACGTTGGTCATCGTTGGGCACGATCAGCTCGGCGCCCTGAAGCAGGGTCGGGAAAATATCGATCAGTGACGAGTCGAAACTCAACGATGAAAACTGCAACACCCGACTCTGTTCGGTCAGCTGCACGTAGTCGGCGTACCACGCGGTGAAGTGCGCTAGGTTGGCCTGGCTGAGCAACACGCCTTTGGGATGACCCGTGGTGCCCGAGGTATAGAGCGCCATGCACGGTGCGTCGAGATCAGGTCGTTGGCGCATCAAGGGTTGAGCGAGATTCACATCGCCGATGTCGATGTAGCTGATGTCCAGTCCCGGCATCGTCTCGCTGAGCGGGTGTTCTCCGTCATGCAGCAACAACACCGCCCCGGCGTTTTCCAGAATGTACTGCTGACGTTGCAGCGGATGGTTTGGCTCCAGCGGCAGGTACACCGCGCCGCTGCCCAGAATCGCGAGAATCCCTGCATACAACGCGCTGCATTTTGGCAGGCAGATCCCGACCACCAACGGTCCCTGATGCTGATCGAGCAACGGTTGCAAACGCTGTTGGATGGCGCGGCTGTGGGCGTGCAATTGCCGATAGCTCAGAACCGAGCCGGCGATGTTCAGCGCTGGCCGCTCGGCAGACAGGATGAAGCGCTGCTCAAGTCGCTCGATCATCGGGATCTTGCCGAGTTGCAGCAGCCATGGTTCCGCCGTGGTGTTGAGCTGATGGACGTAGGCCAGGTGCTCGAAAAACAGCAGATTTTCCACCTGCTCGAAGTGCGCGGAAGCCATCGGTTCTGCCTGCAAGAAATAATCGGCATCCCGGGAGAAGCGGCTGACAAGCAGTGCCACGTGATCGACCAGATCGGCCACCGCTCGCAGGCGCAATGCCTGGCCGTTACCGGACAGTTCTTCGGCGACTGGCACGCGACTTAGCTGCATCGAGTTGTATGTGCACAGCAGGTCCAATGCTGGCAGGCCTGAGGCTCCCGGCACGCCGATACCCAGCTGCAGCGTCAGGTGTGGTGCATCGCCGAAGTCCTGAAACGGCAGGCTCGCATCGTCGATCAGCAAATCAAACGTGCTTGGCGCCAGCGCCTCCAGATTCGCCAGCCGCACCAGTGAATGACCGTGTTGTTCGAGTTCCAGCGCCAGGTCGGTCAGGGCCTGGCTTTGCCCAATGAGCAAAATATCGAGACGTCTCATGATGTTCTCCTCGTTAAACCAGGTAGTCGCTCAGGGCGCTTTGCACACACGGTGAATCGAGCAGCGAACTGCTGCGGAAAAACCGCACGATGTTGGCGACCAGCGGGTGATGGCGATTGATCGGAAAGGCCAGCCCCGACACTTCGCTCTTGAGTGCCCGACGCGCCACATCGCTGATCTGCAAGGCATCGATCAAGCGGAAGTCGAAGGACTTCTGGATGTCGTTGGTCAGGTAATGGCCGATGAACACCGGGAGGATTTGCGCGATGCACTGGCGATCGTCTTCGCTAGCGGTGTGCCAGTAGATGTGCACCAACCGCGCCCAGAACCCGGAGTGACGGCCCTCGTCGAGCAAGTGGTCGGCCATCAGGCCCTTGATCGATTGCTTGACCGTGTCGTCCTTGGCGAACGCCGCGACATCGCCGGTCACGGTGTTCTCGGCGATGGCCACGCAGATCAGTTCCACGGCGCTGCGCAGGTGTTCCGGTGCGAGTGCCACGGCAGCCGGGATGGCACGGCTCAGTTCGATTTCATCTGGCAGCCCAATCGGCGCGATACCGGTCATGGCGACGGTTTGCTGCATGAAATCCATGGCCACCAGGGCGTGGTAATCCTCGTCCACCACCACGGTCATGGCGTCGTAGCGACAGGCGAACGGGAACGCCACGCTGAAGCGGTTTTTGGCGATGCTGCGGGCGGTCTTGTCGACGATCTCGGTTTCGAAAATCACCACGTCATTGATGAACTTGTAGAGCGTCTGCACCAGGGCAAAGTCCCGTTGCTCCGGGCATTCGCGCAGGAAGGTTTCACTCAGCACCAGCGGCTGACGGCTCAGCGGATAGATCAGTTTGTCGTCGTTCTCCAGTACGCGCCGGGGGCGGGTGCGAATGGTCGCGCGGCTTTCCCAGGCGTCGGCGAAGGATTGGTAGTCGGCGGCGTTCATGCGTTCACCTCCGCCACCGGTTCGCTCATGCTCAGGCGCAAGCCGTCCCACAGAGCGATGCGGCTTTCCACGGCGGCAATGGCGCTGGCGTAGACGTCTTCTTCGCGCTGCGGATCGCCATCGACAAGGCGGGCGAGGAGTTTTTCCGCCGCCGGGCCGTGGTCTTCGGAATCGACTTCGATGTGCCGTTCCAGGTAGTAACGGAAGGTCGGCGCCTGTTCGATGCCGATGCCCAAGTCGTCGAGAATCCGTTGGAACATCTGAGGAATCACACTCTCGCGGCCATGCAGAAACGCCGCCGCCACACTGTGCCCCGGTGCATGCATCGCGGTGTGCAAGGTGTGGCGCACGAACTGCGCGGCCGCCGGGTCGACGTCCACGCTTTGCAGTGCCACGTCGTAGCTCACGCCTTCTTTTTGCAGCGCCACGAAGCGTTCGACGGCGACCGTGCTGGCACCGACTTCGCGCATCGCATCCAGGTACAACTCGAAATGGCTGTAGTGACCTTGGGCGGGGCGATCATCAGACTCCTCACCGAGCACGATCTCATTGATCAACCGCGCAGCCTGCGGATCTCGCGGCGGCAGCCAGGGCAACTGAACGCAGGTCAGTTCCTGTTGCAGGCGCTTGGTCAACGACATGAAATCCCACACCGCAAACACATGAGATTCCATAAAGCGTTGAAGGACCGATAACGAATGTATTTCAGAGAATATCGGGTGCGCACTAAGTTCTGCTTTCTTCTGGTTGAGATGATCTTTAGTCGGTTTCATAAACGAGCCTATAAGTGATCTGGAATACCGTTGAAGGTGCGTTGAAGTTTTCTGTTGGCGAGCGGGCGCCTCAATATGAATTGATGTTTGTCAGGTGTCTGCAAGTCGCCAGGAAGTGCATGATGCCCAGTGTGTATGGGTGGCGGAGAAAAACTAATACACGATCGAAGTGTCGGGCAAGTTATTTTTTAATTAATTTAAAGTTTAACTTTCTCGGGGGTGATAAGTTCCAATAAGACTTTTATATAAAGTTTTATTTGGGCGTAGTTGCTCCTTTCGGCTTATATAAGTCAAAATTTAAATAAAGAGTGAATGCCTCACTCAAAGCAACTTTCTACTGGGTTCGTTGATGTGATCTGAGGGGTGGAAGTTGGCTGGGAATGACGCCGGTTCTTCCTTTCCCGTGGCAAGACTCCTTCCATAGGTTCTTGGTGCGTCGACTGCTCCGCGGGGCGGTGCGTCGCCCGTCATTATTCGTTGGCAGCCCAAGAGTGAGCGTAATTCACGGCAGTCGCTATCACCGCTGCATGATCTGCCAGGTGCAATTGTCGGGTTAAGGGGGCAGGGGCTTTGGGGCGGGGGCAGGAAGTCGCTGCACACCGGTCCGGTGTGAACGAAAGGGGATTTGTAAGCAGATTTGTTCGTCGACCAATCCAGGTGCGGATCAGCTCAATAGCGAAGCGAGCCGCTTAATGGGCTCGCTCGGGGTTGTCGCTGCGGTTTTTTACTTTGAGGTTTTCCGGCGCTGCGCCTCAGGGCTTTCGAGGTAGCGGGTGATGACTTCGACACCCCGGTTGAGGTGGTTTTCGAGCAACGTCACCGAGCGCTCGACGTCCCGCTCTTCGGCGGCGCGCAATAACGCTCGGTGATCTTCCTGGGACAGTTTGCCCAGGCCCATGGCTTCCAGGTTGAAGCGCAAGAAGCGCTCCTCTTCGTTCAACCCGTCTTCGACGAGTCTCAGCAGCCGCTGGTTGGGGGCCTTTTTATAAAGCGCCATGTGGAACAGGCGATTGAGCCGGCCGATCTCGGTGTAGTCGTGTTCCGTTTCCAACTCGTCGATATAGCGCGCCGCCTGTTCGAAATCGGCGGCTTCAAGAAGGGGGATCGACCGACGCAGGGCCTCGGACTCCAGCAAAATTCGCAGCTCATAGGTTTCTGCCGCATCGCCCTGAACCAGCGGTGCTACCACCGCGCCTTTATGGGCGATCACATTGAGCAGCGATTGCGCTTCGAGCTGGCGCAAGGCTTCGCGCACCGGCATGCGACTGACGCCGAACAGGTCGGCGAGGTCTTGCTGACGCAGGGCGATGCCGCAAGGAATGCGACCGTCGAGAATCGCCGCGCGCAGGGTTTCTTCGATCACCGAGCGCGCCAGATGGGCGGGAATTGGCCCGTTGACCTTGATACTGCTGAGAGGGTTGGGCTTCTGTGTCACAACAAACGCACCCTGTTTGGCTGAATTATTTGGATCCAAATGGACACTAGTGACTGCCTGACGGGTTGTCAAACGGGCAAAGGATCGCATTACCTTAAAGTCTAGCGTGCCGACGGTGATCTCACCGTGCCATTGTCTTTTGCCGGGCTAACCTGCACCATCAACCGACTTCCACCTGCCTACCCTGGATGCCTCGCATTGGCGGTATGTTTCGCGATCCCTCGGACTCTGCGCTGGCTAGGCTGCGCACTGCTGCTGGCCGGCGTCATGCTGGGCGGGCTGCATGCCGACTGGGATTTTTCGCTGATCAGCCGTCGCGCGCAGGCATTGTACGGGCCTTTGGGTGAAGGGCAGCAGCGCATTGATGCCTGGCAGCAATTGCTGGCCACGCAAAAGCAGATTGGCGAGCTGGAACAGCTCAACGTGGTCAACCGATTCTTCAACAAGCAGATGCGCTACGAAGAAGACATCGACCTGTGGCATGAGGTCGATTATTGGGAAACACCGATCGAAGGCTTATGGAAAGGCGCCGGTGATTGCGAAGATTACGCTATCGCCAAGTATTTCAGCCTGCGCCATCTCGGTGTTTCCAGTGACAAGCTGCGCATCACCTACGTCAAGGCTTTGCGCCTGAACCGCGCGCATATGGTTCTGACCTATTACTCGAGCCCCGAGGCGATGCCTTTGGTGCTCGACAGCCTGATCGACGCGATCAAGCCTGCCAGCCAGCGAACCGATTTGCTGCCGGTCTACTCTTTCAATGCCGAAGGGTTGTGGCTGCCGGGTGCCAAGGGCAACAAAAAGGTCGGAGACACCAAACGCCTGTCCCGCTGGCAGGATGTGTTGAAGAAAATGCAGGCCGAAGGTTTTCCGGTCGAGACGACTAACTAGGAGCACGCGCTCGGATGTCTTTGTTCAAACAGCTGTTGATCGCTATCTGTCTGTTCCTGGTGGTCGCCTTCACCGGCAGCTTCATGGTCAGTCTGGAAAGCTCGCGCACCCAGTATGTCAACCAGTTGCGCTCCCACGCCCAGGACGCTGCGACAGCATTGGCGCTGTCCCTGACGCCGAACATCGACGACCCGGCGATGGTCGAGTTGCTGGTCAGTTCGATCTTCGACAGCGGTTATTACGCGAGCATCCGTGTGGTCGATCTGGCCAACGACAAGACGATTGTCGAGCGCAGCGGCATCCCGGCGGTCACCAACGTGCCGGACTGGTTCGTCAAACTGATCGGACTGGAACCGGCCGGTGGCGACGCGCTTGTCAGCCGTGGCTGGGAGCAGGCCGCGCGAGTCGAGGTGGTTAGCCATCCGATGTTCGCGTTGGCCAAGCTATGGCAGAGCGCGGTGGGCAGCCTCGGCTGGTTGCTGATCTGCGGCGCGGTGAGTGCGGTGCTGGGCGCGCTGTTGCTGCGCCGGCAACTGAAACCGCTGGATTACATGGTCAAGCAATCCCACGCCATTGCTCGCCGCGAATTCCTCAGCCTGCCCGAACTGCCGCGCACCCCGGAACTGCGCCGGGTGGTGCAGGCGATGAACCAGATGGTCGAGAAGCTCAAGGCACTGTTCCAGGAACAAGCCGAACGCAGTGAAAAACTGCGAGCCGAATCCTATCAGGACAACCTGACCGGCTTGGCCAACCGGCGCTATTTCGAAATTCAATTGAACGCGCGAGTGAGCAATCCTGAGCAGGCCAGTTCCGGCTATTTGCTGCTGCTGCGGGTCAAGGATCTGGCGGGTTTGAACCAGCGGCTGGGCGGTCAGCGTACCGATGAATTGTTGAAAGCGGTGGGCGAGCAGTTGTCCCGTGAGTGCGCCAAGTACCCGGAAACCCAGAATCTCGTCACGCGCATTCGTGGCGGTGAATTCGCCGTGCTGGCGCCGGGGCTGGTGCGCGAAGAAGCGCTGCAACTGGCGAGTAACCTCGACAGTGCCTTGGCGAGCCTGCATGCGACGGGCGCCACGGACGTGGCGTCGGTGGCTTCGATCGGGCTGGCGCCGTTTGCCCATGGCGACTCGCCGCAAGCGGTCATCGGGTTGGCGGATCAGGCGTTGGCCCAGGCGGAAAGTCAGGGCGAACCTAGCTGGGCGTGCCTCGATCACAGTACATCGGCCCGGGTTGGCGATGACCATCATGCCTGGCACACCTTGCTGGATCAGGCGTTGGATCAGCAGCGTTTCGAGCTGTACTTCCAGCCGGTGGTGGCCAGCCACGACACGCAGGTGGTGCTGCACTACAAAGTGCTTTCGCGCCTGCTCGACGAGCAGGACCAGACCATTCCCGCCGGGCGTTTCTTGCCCTGGCTTGAGCGTTTTGGCTGGACCGCACGGCTGGACCGTTTGATGCTGGAACTGGTGCTTGAGCAGATGGCCGACCATGAAGAGTCGCTGGCGCTGAACCTGTCTTCGGCGACACTGGCGGATCCGCAGGCGCTGAACAAAGTGTTCGACATTCTGCGTCAGCATTCGAATCTCGGGGAACGACTGACCCTGGAAATCGGCGAAGAACAATTGCCTGAGCAAGCGGTGCTGGAACAGCTGACGCGGCGTCTGCGCGAACTGGGTTTCTCGCTGAGCCTGCAGCGTTTTGGTGGGCGTTTCAGCATGATCGGCAACCTGGCGCGGTTGGGGTTGGCGTATCTGAAAATCGACGGCAGTTACATCCGGGCGATTGATCAGGAGAGCGACAAGCGTCTGTTCATCGAGGCGATTCAGCGGGCGGCGCATAGCATTGATTTGCCGTTGATTGCCGAGCGGGTCGAGACCGAAGGAGAGTTGGCGGTAATTCGTGAGATGGGGTTGTATGGGGTTCAGGGGCAGTTGTTTGGTGAGCCTAAGCCTTGGCAGTAGGGTTTTAGTGCAAGAGGTGCCCGTCAGTCCGTCTTCGCGAGCAAGCCCGCTCCCACATTGGACTTGTGTCGTACCACAATCCTGCGGTCAGCCCCGATCAACTGTGGGAGCAGGCTTGCTCGCGAAGGCGTCAGCACAGGCACCGGAAAAATCTGATGGCAAGATCCTAGGAGATTTCCTTCAAGTTGTAGCGGTTTTGGTGAACTTGTTCCGGCCGAAGTCCAAGGCTAGTCTGGCCTTGTCACTGAATAATCGGTGACACGGACGTGCAAGTCCGGGTAAAAACCACATCCTAACGGCGCCTCAGGCGATACATCGAGTATTTGTACTCGCGGTCTCTGCTTTATGGCGGCTGTGTGCGGGAGATCTTCGGATCTGCCGAGGTTTTGTTGGTCCTACTCGGTCTTGCACCCCGCACATAGCTGCCACCTTATTTCGCGTGCAAGCGAACTGGTTCAGCTTCCATTTGTGAGGACTTAACTATGTTCAAAGTAACTCCCAATCCCCCCGGCCACCGCAAAGGCCGCCTCTTCACCGTCTCCCCCGACATCGACATCGAAGCCCTTCTCGCCAACGCCTCCGAAGACTTGCTCTCCATCAGCGCCATCGCTGCCGACCTGGCGGATGATGTGGAAGGTTCACGGCGCTCAGTAGCTTTGGCGCTGAGCCGAATGGCCGATGGCGTGCAGTTATTGGTGGAGCGGGCGCTGGATCACCTTGAATCGCCGGAAATGATGCAGGCTCGGGCCGAGGTTTAGCCGGGTAGAGAAGTGGTGAGTTGAAGATCGCCTTCGCGAGCAAGCCCGCTCCCACATGGGTTCTGTGTTGATCGTATGATTGCGGTTCGACACAAATCCAGTGTGGGAGCGGGCTTGCTCGCGAAGGCGCCAGTGCAGGCGCCGACGAAGGGACGTTAAATCAACCCCGTCTCTTCATCATCGATCAATTGGCTCAACCCGCCCAACGCTTCACGGGCCTGGTTTCGGTCCATCAGCTTGGCCTGAGCGGCCGGCGGCAGGTCGGTGACGCGTATCACGCCTTTTTGGGTCAGCACCTGAATCAAGTCATCGAGTACCCGGATCATTTCCAGGTCGCTCTGCTTGAGCTGCTTGAGGCTGGTCTCAACCACTTCGTGGGCAAACCAGGCCTGGATTTCATGGTTGTCGGCCGGCAGCGTTTCCGTGGCCTCGGCGTAGGCCGTGGCTTCCACGCGCACCAACTGACCTTGCGCATCGCGTTGCACGTAAAACATTGAGCATCCCTCGGAAATGGACCAGCGTCGTGCTGTCAGCAGCATAGGCCAACGCAGGCGAGTATGCGGTGCGACGACAAAATCGTCACCCGTGAGGTGGGCACAAACGTGACGACCGCCCGGTTTGGACGGCCATCAGTCTGCTGATCAGGTGTTGTTGTGATCGACTTTAATGGTCGGGTCACTGCCGGCAATCAACGAGTTGATGCTGGCGCTGGACCAATTGTTGCCTTCCAGTTTGATCGTCACATCCGGGGCGGCCGCTGCGGCATCGGCGCCGTTGAACTTGCCGCCAGAGCTGACTTGCAGGGACGACACACCATCCACCGTGGTGATCTTCAGGAAGTTATCAATGGTGCTGCCGGTTTCGCCCTGCAACAGATCACGCAGGTCGATGCGGTCACCTTCGCTGGCCTTGAAGTCCTTGATCACGTCGCTGCCGGTGTCGCCAGCCTTCCAGATGAAGGTGTCGGCACCCGAGCCGCCAATCAGGATGTCGTTGCCTTGACCGCCGATCAACGAGTCATTGCCGCTGCCGCCGAGCAGGATGTCATTGCCCTTACCGCCGTCGAGGAGGTCGTTGCCACCTTGGCCGAAGAGGATATCGTTGCCTGCGCCACCCAGCAGCGTGTCGTTACCGTCGTGGGCACCAGACACGTCGAACGCGGTGTAGTGCTCGGTGATGTATTGGTGCACGTTGCTGGTGGTGACTTTGCTGAGATCGACGCCGGTTTGCTGGGCCACGAACGCCTGCATGGCCTGATAACCCTCGCCGGCGATACCGTTGAAGCTCACCAGATCGCCGAACAGGAGGTCGTTGCCGTCACCGCCATTGACCGTGTCGGCACCCGGCATCGTCGCTTCGGTATGGCCGATGATCGAGTTGGCCAGGTCTTTCGGGTCGATGTTGGTCTGCGGCGTGTCATCCGAATCGTACGGCGCGAGGTCACCGAGGGTGACGTCCTTGTTCAGGCCGATGGCTTCCACCGTCGACACCTTGCTCAGCAATGTGAAGCTGCTGGTTGAGTTGTAGATGGCGGTGGAGTCGGTGTAGCTGCCGGTACCATCACGATCGGACAGCTCGTAGGTGCCGTTACCCTCGGCATGGAGGATGCCCAGTTCAGAACTGTGCCAGGTGCCCTTTTTTTGCTGAGTCAGCAGCGTGACGTTGCCGGCGCTGTCGATGGTCAGCTGGTGAGTGCTGTCCAGATAGCGGGAATAGGTCTGCCCCAACTTGTAGTTGGTGGTGGTGATGACGTCGTCGAGCTGCACGGTGCCGTACAAGGTCGGGTTGGTTTGCTCGCCGCTCTGGTAGTAGGTCGGCTTGCCATCGGTGATGAAGTACGTGAGGTTCTTCGCGCCGGTGTTGGCCATCGCATCGGCACTCTGGAACCAGTTGGCCGTGGTTTTGAACACGTCCTCGTAGTTGGTGCCGCCGCCGGACGACATCGAATCCAGTACGGATTTGAGCAAGGTCAGGGCGTTCGGGTCATTCAGGTTCACCGATACCGACTTGTTGACCTGGTTATCGAAGTCCGCCAGGAAAATGTTCACCGTCCCGGAGTTACCGCCCATGCTCTGCTTGAGGGTGTTGAACACCTCGGTCAGCGAAGCCTTGGCGGCGCTGATCGAAGAAGCGCTCATGCTGCCCGAGCTGTCGACCATGAAGGCGATGTTGTAGTTGGTGCCCGGCACCACGGTCAGCCCGCCAATGTCGGCGATCATGATGTCATTGCCGTCCATACCGGTGATGGTGTCATCGGCGGCAGTGGCGGTGACGGCGTTGTATACCGCCGGGTACACCGTGACCGGGATCTGCGCGGTGCTTGGCGCCGAACCGCCGAGCGCTTCGGTGGATGTCGAGGTGACGGTCAGGGTGAACTGGCCGTTGTAGTACGGCGGCGGAGTAACGGTCAGCGTGCCGAGGTTCCAGCCGGTGACGTTGGCTTCGCCATTGGTCGTGCTGGCGGTGAAAGTGTGGCCTGCGCCATCGGTGAGCACCGAGCCCGCCGGGATGCCGCTGATCTTCACGCTCAGGCTTTCGGAGCCGTCGGTGTCGGTCAGCGCCGTTTTGATCGCGGACAGATGAACGCTGGTGCCTTCGGCGCCTTCATTGAGTTTGTAGCCGTCGTAGTAGCCTTCGCCATTGGTGCCGTGCAGGTCGGAAACCGTCACACCAGATGCGGCCAGATCGGCCACGCCGGTGTACAGCGGCACGCCGGCACTGCTCAGGTCGACCGCCGCACTGCCGTTGACCGACAGGTTGACGTCATAGCTGCCCGGGCCGCTCTGGTTGTGGTGGTAGATGTCCAGAGTGTAGTAACCGCTGGTGGTCGGGATGAACGAACCGTTCAGGTTACCGCCGGCACCCCAAGTGATTGCGGCCACGTTTTTACCGCCGATGGTCACCAACAGGCTGTCGTCACCGGTACCGCTGAAGGTGTACGTCTTGCCGGCTTCGAGGTAAATCAGGCCAGAGGTTTTCGAGGCGGTGCCGGCCGTGACGCTGCCGTTGGACTGCACATTGGTCACAGTGCTGCTGGAGTTCGGGGTACCCGCGCCGTCGATGATCGATTTCAGCGTGCCGGAAGCTGCGCCGCTGCCATCGGTGCCGAGGCCCGACAGGCCGGTCCAGACTTCCTTGATCAGGCCAGTGGACTTGACGCTATTGTCCGCGACGCTCAGGGATGGCGCATCGGCAACCGGCGTGATGTCGATTTTCACCGTACCGGTGCTGCCCAGCAATTGACCGTCGGTTGGCTGGAATTTGATCTGCGCGTAGTCGGCCTGTTTGTTGCCCACGCCGCTGCCACCATAGCCATCGATGCCCGATTCGTTGGCATCTGGCGTGAAGCGCAACTTGCCGGCGTCGATGTCGGCTTTGCTGAAGGTCTGGTTGGTCGCTACGTCTTTCCAGGTCGCACCGTCCAGGTACTGCAACTTGCCTTCGCCCGGCAGCTGAGTGATTTTCACCCCCAGGTTGGCAGTTGCGCTGTCGACATCACTGACGCCGAAGGTCGACCAGCCGAGGATCAGCGGGGTGTCTTCGGTGCCGGTGACGTTAACCGGTGCGGCGGTTGGCGCGTCGTTCACGGCCACCACGTTGACGGTGGTGGTCGCGGTGTTGGAATAGTTGCTGCCATCGGTCACCGTCACGGTGATGATCCGCGGCACGGTGCTCGGATCTTCACTGCTGTTGGTGAAGCTGATGTTTTTGATCTGCTGCATGTAGTCGGCCAGCGTCGCGTTGCCCGACAAGGTCAGGGTGACCGTGCCGTCCTGGCTGTTGGCGTTGATGCTGATGCCATTGACGCTATTGCCCAGGTTCAGCGCGTCGCCCGGTTGACGGTTGGTCAGCACGATGGTGGCGCCGGTCAGCATCGTGCTGTCCGGGTCGGTGATGCTCAGGTCGGTGTCGCCGATCGAGACGCCCTGGCCGGTGGTGCCTTCGGTGAAGGTCACGTTGTAGTTGGCCCCGGTGGCGCCGCTGGAGTTATTGGCGTCCAGATCGAGAACCGGCGCTGCATCGTTGTCGATGATCGAGGTGCTGACGCTGCCGTTGGAAGCGCTGACCGCGAGGTTTTCGAAGTTGCCGCCAGTGGCCGAGTCAATCTTGACCACGAAGTTCTCGGTGCCTTCGGTGAGCTTGTCGTCCAGCGTCGCGACGTTGAAGCTCGCGCTGCTGGCGCCCGCCGGGATTTTCACGGTGTACACGCCGGTGAAGTCCGAACCGTCGGCAGCGGTGCCGCTGTAGACGATTTTCAGGGTCACTTCGGTCTGTGCCGGGTGCGTCAGGCTGACGGTGTAGCTGGCGGTCTGGCCTTCGGTGACCGAGGTGCTGCCGCTGATGCTGGCTTCGGTTTTATCGATCGTGTCGGTGACAGTCGTGACCGCAGCGGTGTTGCTGGTGACCAGGTTTTCGAAGTTGCCACCGGTGGCGGTGGAGATGGTCGCCTGGACAGTGCCGGCGTCTTTGTAGACGTCGTCCTTCGGCGCATCGACAGTCACGGTGCCGGTGGTTTTGCCAGCGTCGATGGTGATCACGGCGCCATTGCTCAACGTCACGGTCACCGGAGTGCCGGCGGCGTTGGTCAGGGTCGCGGTGTAAGTGATCTGGCTACCTTCGGCGACCGAGTTGGTCGCGCTCAGGCTGAGGTTGGTGGTGTCGACGGTGTCGGTCACGGTGGTGCTGACCGGCGTTTTATCCGCCACCAGATTCTCGTAGTTACCGCCGCTGACGTTGGTGATCGAGTTGGTCAGCGGAGCATGACCAGCCAATGCGTCGTTCGGTGCGGCGGTGGTCACGGTACCGGTGGTTTTACCGACTTCGATAGTGATCGTCTGGCCGTTGGCCAAGGACACGGTGACCGGGCTGCCAGTCACCGGTGCACCGACAGTCGCGGTATAGGTGACAGTGCCGCCTTCTGCTGCCGAAGCGGTGGCGTTCAGGGTGACGGTCGAGGTGTCGATGGTGTCGGTGATGCTGGTTACAGCTGGGGCAGTGCTTGGCACCAGGTTTTCGAAGTTGCCACCGGTGGCGGTGGAGATGGTTGCCTGGACAGTGCCGGCGTCTTTGTAGACGTCGTCTTTTGGTGCATCGACGGTCACGGAGCCGGTAGTTTTACCCGCTTCGATGGTGATGATGGCGCCGTTGCTCAGCGTGACGGTCACTGGTGAGCCGGCGGTGTTGGTCAGGGTTGCCGTGTAGGTGATTTGGCCGCCTTCATCCACGGTGCCGGTCGCGGTCAGCGACAGGTTGGTGGTGTCCTGGGTGTCAGTCACCGAGGTGTCCGCCGACTTGCCATCGACGTCCAGTTTCTCGTAGTTACCGCCCGTAGCGCCGTCAATTTTGACGCTCAGGGAGTTACCGCCAGTCAGGGCATCGTTCGGCGCAGTGAAATTCACGCTGGCGCTGCTCGAGCCGACCGGGATGGTGATGGTCTGGCCGTTGGACAGGGTGACAACCACTGGCGAGCCGGTGACCGGTGCGCTGACGGACGCGGTGTAAACCACGGTGCCGCCTTCAGCCACAGTGCTGGTCGCGGTGAGGTTCACGGTCGAGGTGTCGATGGTGTCGGTCACATCGGTGACCGCCGCTGCCGGGTTGGTGGCCAGATTTTCGAAGTTGCCGCCCGCGGCGTCCTTGATCGTGACTTCAACCTTGCCAGCGTCTTTGTAGACATCGTCTTTTGGTGCGTCGACAGTCACGGAGCCGGTAGTCGCACCGGCCGCGATGGTGATGATCGCGCCGTTGCTCAACGTGACGGTCACTGGTGCGCCGGCGGCGTTGGTCAGGATCGCGGTGTAAACGATGGAACCGCCTTCGGCGACCGAGTCAGTCGCCGAGAGGCTGAGGGTGGTGGTGTCCTGGGTATCGGTGATCGAGGTGTCGGCCGACTTGCCGTCGACGTCCAGCTTCTCGTAGTTACCACCTTTGGCATCGTCGATCTTGACGCTCAGGGAGCCGCCGCCAGCCAGTGCATCGTTTGGCGCAACGAAGTCGACAGAGCCGCTGTTCGAGCCGACCGGAATGGTGATGGTCTGACCGTTGGACAGAGTGACAACCACTGGCGAACCGGTGACTGGAGCAGATACGGATGCCGTGTAAACCACGGTCCCGCCTTCAGCGACGCTCGAAGTGGCAGTCAGCGAAACGGTGCTGGTGTCGAGGGTGTCATTGACGGTGGTCACCGCCGGGGTGTCGCTAGCCACCAGGTTCTCGAAACCGCCACCAGTCGCGCCTTTGATGGTCGCTTCAACGGTGCCGGCATCTTTGTAGACGTCGTCCTTCGGCGCATCGACGGTCACGGAGCCGGTGGTTTTGCCCGCTTCGATGGTGATCACGGCGCCGTTCGACAGCGTCACGGTCACTGGTGTGCCGGCCGCATTGGTCAGGGTTGCCGTATAGGTGATCTGGCCGCCTTCATCCACGGTGCCGGTCGCGGTCAGCGACAGGTTGGTGGTGTCCTGGGTATCGGTAACTGAGGTATCTGCTGACTTCCCGTCGATTTCCAGCTTCTCGTAGTTACCACCTTTGGCATCGTCGATCTTGACGCTCAGGGAGCCGCCGCCAGCCAGTGCATCGTTTGGCGCAACGAAGTCGACAGAACCGTTGCTCGAGCCAACCGGGATGGTGATGGTCTGGCCATTCGACAGGGTCACAACCACCGGCGAACCGGTCACCGGCGCCGACACGGACGCGGTGTAAACCACGGTCCCGCCCTCAGCGACGGTAGACGTCGCGGTCAGGTTCACGGTCGAGGTGTCGAGAGTATCGGTCACATCGGTGACCGCAGCCGCTGGGCTGGTGGCCAGGTTTTCGAAGTTGCCGCCAGCGGCATCCTTGATGGTGACTTCGACCTGGCCGGCGTCTTTGTAGACGTCGTCCTTCGGTGCGTCGACAGTCACGCTGCCGGTGGTGGCGTCAGCGGCGATGGTGATCACGGCGCCGTTGCTCAACGTGACGGTGACCGGAGTCCCGGCGGCGTTGGTCAAGGTCGCGGTGTAAACAATCGACCCGCCTTCAGCGACCGAGTCCGTAGCGCTCAGGCTGAGAGTGGTGGTGTCCGACGTGTCAGTGATCGAGGTGTCCGCCGACTTGCCGTCGATTTCCAGTTTTTCGTAGTTGCCACCCTTGGCGTCGTCGATTTTCACACTCAGTGAACCACCACCAGTCAGGGCATCGTTCGGCGCGGTGAAGTTGACGCTGGCGCTGCTCGAGCCAACCGGGATGGTGATGGTCTGGCCGTTAGACAGGGTGACAACCACTGGCGAGCCGGTGACTGGAGCAGACACGGACGCCGTGTAAACCACGGTCCCGCCCTCAGCCACAGTGCTGGTCGCAGTGAGGTTCACGGTCGAGGTGTCGAGAGTATCGGTGACATCGGTAACCGCAGCCGCTGGACTGGTGGTCAGGTTTTCGAAGTTGCCGCCAGCGGCATCCTTGATGGTGACTTCGACCTGACCGGCGTCTTTGTAGACGTCGTCCTTCGGTGCGTCGACAGTCACGCTGCCGGTGGTGGCGCTGGCGGCGATGGTGATGACGGCGCCGTTCGACAAGGTCACGGTGACCGGAGTCCCGGCCGCATTGGTCAGGGTCGCGGTGTAAACGATAGAGCCGCCTTCAGCGACCGAGTCAGTAGCGCTCAGGCTAAGGGTGGTTGTATCAGGAGTGTCGGTAACTGAGGTGTCGGCCGACTTGCCGTCAACTTCCAGCTTCTCGTAGTTGCCACCCTTGGCGTCGTCGATTTTCACACTCAGTGAACCACCACCAGTCAGGGCATCGTTCGGCGCGGTGAAGTTGACGCTGGCGCTGCTCGAGCCAACCGGGATGGTGATGGTCTGGCCATTCGACAGGGTCACAACCACTGGCGAACCGGTGACCGGCGCCGACACGGAAGCGGTGTAAACCACGGTGCCGCCTTCAGCCACACTCGAGGTCGCCGTCAGATTGACGGTCGACGTGTCGATGGTGTCGTTGACGGTGGTCACCGCCGGTGTATCGCTGGCGACCAGGTTCTCGAAATTGCCGCCGGTCGCATCTTGGATGGTTGCTTCGACGGTGCCGGCGTCTTTGTAGACGTCGTCTTTCGGCGCATCGACAGTCACGGAACCAGTGGTTTTGCCCGCTTCAATAGTGATCACGGCGCCGTTCGACAAGGTCACGGTGACCGGTGTGCCGGCCGCATTGGTCAGGGTTGCCGTGTAGGTGATCTGGCCACCTTCATCCACCGAACCGCTGGCGCTCAGCGACAGGTTGGTGGTGTCAGCGGTGTCGGTCACCGAGGTATCCGCCGACTTGCCGTCGACGTCCAGCTTCTCGTAATTACCGCCCGTTGCGCCGTCAATCTTGACGCTCAGGGAGCTGCCGCCCGCCAGCGGGCTGTTTGGCGCGACAAAGTTCACGCTGCCGGTAGTTTCGCCGACCGGGATAGTGATGCTCTGGCCGTTGGACAGGGTGACGACCACTGGCGCACCTGTGACGGGTGCGCTGACCGTCGCGGTGTAGACCACGGTTTCGCCTTCGGCGACATTCGCGGTGGCTGTCAGCGAAACGGTGCTGGTATCGATGGTGTCATTGACGGTGGTCACCGCAGGCGTATTGCTGGCGACCAGGTTCTCGAAGTTGCCGCCGGTCGCGCCTTTGATGGTCGCTTCAACGGTGCCGGTGTCCTTATAGACGTCGTCCTTCGGTGCATCGACGGTCACGGATCCGGTAGTCGCACCGGCCGCGATGGTGATCACCGCACCATTCGACAAGGTCACGGTGACTGGCGTGCCGGCGGCGTTGGTCAGTGTCGCGGTATAAACGATGGAACCGCCTTCAGCGACCGAGTCGGTTGCACTCAAACTGAGGGTGGTGGTGTCCGCAGTATCGGTGACCGAGGTATCCGCCGACTTGCCGTCAACGTCCAGCTTCTCGTAGTTACCACCCTTCGCATCGTCGATCTTGACGCTCAGCGAGCCGCCACCAGCCAGTGCATCGTTTGGCGCAACGAAGTTGACAGAGCCGCTGCTCGATCCAACCGGAATGGTGATGGTCTGGCCATTCGACAGGGTCACCACCACCGGTGAGCCGGTGACCGGCGAAGTCACGGACGCGGTGTAAATCACGGTGCCGCCTTCAGCCACAGTGCTGGTCGCAGTGAGGTTCACAGTCGAGGTGTCGATGGTATCGGTGACGTCGGTGACCGCCGCCGTTGGGCTAGTCGCCAGGTTTTCAAAGTTGCCGCCCGCAGCGTCCTTGATGGTCACTTCGATTTGGCCGGCGTCTTTGTAGACATCGTCCTTCGGCGCGTCGACGGTCACGGAACCGGTGGTGGCGCCGGCCGCGATGGTGATCACCGCACCGTTCGACAAGGTCACGGTGACTGGCGTGCCGGCGGCATTGGTCAGTGTCGCGGTGTACACGATGGAACCGCCTTCAGCGACCGAATCAGTCGCCGACAGGCTGAGGGTAGTAGTGTCCGCAGTGTCGGTGATCGAGGTGTCTGCCGACTTGCCATCGACGTCCAGCTTCTCGTAGTTGCCACCCTTGGCGTCATCAATCTTGACGCTCAGCGAACCACCACCGGCCAGCGCGTCGTTTGGCGCAACGAAGTTGACAGAACCACTGCTCGAGCCGACCGGAATGGTGATGATCTGGCCGTTGGACAGGGTCACGACCACTGGCGAACCGGTGACTGGTGACGTCACGGACGCGGTGTAAACCACGGTGCCGCCCTCGACGACATTCGCGGTGGCACTCAGCGAAACGGTGCTGGTATCGATAGTGTCGTTAACGGTGGTCACCGCAGGCATTTCGCTGGCGACCAGCTTCTCGAAGTTACCGCCGGTCGTACCTGTGATCGTCGCTTCGACGGTGCCGGTGTCTTTGTAGACGTCGTCCTTCGGCGCATCGACAGTCACGGAACCATTGGTTTTACCCGCTTCGATGGTGATCACGGCGCCGTTCGACAGGGTCACGGTCACTGGTGTACCGGCCGCATTGGTCAGGGTTGCCGTGTAGGTGATCTGGCCGCCTTCATCCACCGAACCGCTGGCGGTCAGCGACAGGTTGGTGGTGTCCGCAGTGTCAGTCACCGAGGTATCCGCCGACTTGCTGTCAACTTCCAGCTTCTCGTAGTTACCGCCCTTCGCATCGTCGATCTTGACGCTCAGCGAGCTGCCACCGGCCAGCGCATCGTTTGGCGCAACGAAGTCGACAGAACCGCTGCTCGATCCGACCGGAATGGTAATGGTCTGGCCGTTGGACAGGGTGACAACCACTGGCGAACCGGTGACAGGCGAAGTTACGGACGCGGTGTAAACCACGGTCCCGCCCTCAGCGACAGTAGACGTCGCCGTCAGATTGACCGTCGAAGTGTCGAGGGTGTCAGTCACATCGGTGACCGCGGCCGCCGGGTCCGTCACCAGGTTCTCAAAGTTGCCACCGGCGGCGTCCGCGATGGTCACTTCAACCTTGCCGGCATCTTTATAAACATCATCGGCAGGCGCATCGACGCTCACGCTGCCGGTGGTTGCGCCGGCGGCGATGGTGATCACCGCTCCGTTCGACAAGGTCACGGTGACCGGCGTACCGGCCGGATTGGTCAGCGTCGCGGTGTACAGAATCTGACCACCTTCGGCCACTTCGGTGGATGCCGACAGGCTCAGGCTGGTGTCGTCTTTCGAATCGGTAATGGTGGTGAGCGCCGGCTCGGTGCTCGGGGTCAGTTGCTCGAAATTGCCGCCGGTGGTGCCGGTGATCGTAGTGCTGACGGTGCTGCCATTGTTGTAGACGTCGTTGGCCGCGGTATCAACAGTCACGCTGCCGGTGGTTTTGCCCGCTTCGATGGTAATGACCGAGCCGTTGCTCAAGGTCACGGTCATCGGCGTGCCGGCCGGGTTGGTCAGGGTGGCGGTGTAGGTGATCTGGCCGCCTTCGACGACGGTGCCGGTGGCGCTAAGGCTCAGGCCGGTATTGTCGATCGAGTCGGTGATGGTGGTGACTGCCGGCGTGGTGCTCGGTACGAGGTTCTCGAAGTTGCCGCCGGTAGCGCCAGTGATCGTGGTGCTGACGGTGCTGCCGTTGTTGTAGACGTCATTGGCCGAGGTATCGACGTTCACGGAGCCGGTGGTTTTACCGGCTTCGATGGTGATGGTCGAGCCGTTGGACAGGGTCACGGTGACCGGTGTCTGCGCCGGGTTGGTCAGGGTCGCGGTGTAGGTGATCTGGCCACCTTCAGTGACGCTGCCGGTGGCGGACAGGGTCAGGCCAGTATTGTCGACCGAATCGGTAATGGTGGTGACGGCCGGAGTCGGGTTCGGCACCAGATTCTCGAAGTTGCCGCCGGTAGTCCCGGTGATCGTGGTACTGACGGTGCTGCCATTGTTGTAGACGTCGTTGGCCGGTGTTGGAACGTTCACGCTGCCGGTGGTGTTGCCGGCATCGATGGTGATGGTCGAACCGTTGGACAGGGTGACGGTGACGGGCGTCTGCGCCGGGTTGGTCAGGGTCGCGGTGTAGGTGATCTGGCCGCCTTCGGTGACGGTCGAGCCCGCCGTCAGCGTGACGGTGGTGGTGTCGACGGAATCGGTAATGGTGGTGACGGCCGGGGTCGGGTTCGGCACCAGATTTTCGAAGTTGCCGCCGGTAGCGCCGGTAATCGTGGTGCTGACGGTACTGCCGTTGTTGTAGACGTCGTTGGCCGGTGTTGGAACGTTCACGCTGCCGGTGGTGTTGCCCGCGGCGATGATGATGGTCGAACCGTTGGACAAGGTGACGGTGACCGGCGTCTGCGCCGGGTTGGTCAACGTCGCGGTGTAGGTGATCTGCCCGCCTTCAGTGACGGTCGAGCCCGCTGACAGCGTGACGGTAGTGGTGTCGACGGTGTCGGTGACCTGGGTCACGGCCGGAACGGTCGGTGGGGTAACCACGATACCGCTGCCGCCCGTGGTGCCGGTGACGGTCACGTTGATTTGGGTCGGATCGTTATAAACCGTGTCGTTCGGTGCCAGCGGAACGTTGACGGTGCCGGTGGTTTGGCCGGCTGCAATCACGATCACCGAGCCATTGGACAGGGTGATGGTCAGGTCGGTCAGCGGCGCCTGGGTCAGGGTCGCGGTGTAAACCAGTACGCCACCGGCCTCGGTGATGGTCGGCGTGGCGCTCAGGCTCAGGGTCGATGCGCGCAGGGCATTGGCGCTGGTATCAGCAGTCTGGCCGCCGGTGGTGTCTTGTGTTGCCAACGCGGCAGTGGCGAGACCCTCAGTCGGGAAGCCGATAGTCGGGTCGACCCGGGCAGCGGTTGCCTCCAGGGCCACGAAGGTATGGCCACCACCGGTAGCACCACCCGTGCCCGCAGCCGTAGGGCCGGCGGCGGTGGCTTCAAGAGCGGTGGTCGGGTCGACGCCGGCGGCGATGGCTTGCTGCAATTCGTCAACCGATGGCGCGGCTTGTGCAGTGGCTTGCGCAAGGTCGGTGCTGGAATCCGGATCGCTGCCGCTCCACTGAGTGTCGCGGCCCAGGTCCAGGGTCCGGCCATCAGCCAGCTCGAGCGTAATGGCGCCGGCGCCACCGGTGTCTACCTGATCGCCGACCAACAACCGGTCGCCTTCAACGAGTACGCGGCGGACGCCTTCTGGCGACACCGCGAAAACCTGACCAACAATGCTTTTGACGATGGCAACAACACTGCTCATTGAAGACTCTCCGGGTGTCACGTTCAGTTGACCTCCATGAACCGCTCGGCGTGTTCGCCGATCGGGGCTGGACGTACTTTCTAAGATGTTTGATGCATAACTTTGACGCGGTAATCGTCAATAATTTGGCTATATTTTTTCGAAATTAACTTTATGCCAAACTATTGACCTTATGGGAGCCATCCTAAACAATCGCCCCAGTAATGTCACATTGATATTTAAGCGGCGACCTGTCCTACAGCGTGTGATCCAGTTCCGATTTTGAACTTTCCGACATACGGTCATTCCGGTTGCCATCATCCGATGCAGCGCCACGTTCTGCAGTGATTCAAGACAAGAAGTCTCGGGAAATTCCAACTATGCGTTTGCACCTGTTCAAGGTTCTACCCTTCGCCCTTACCGCCAGCTTTGTTCAGGCGCAAAGCCTCCCGCAGGCCATGCAGCAGGCGCTGGATGTCCATCCGGAAATTCAGGCAGGGGTTAACAGCCGATTGGCCGCGGATTATCAGTTAAAGGCTGCTAAAGGGGGATACCTGCCAAGGGTCGATCTGCTCGGCGGTTATGGTCGCGAAGGCACCGACAGCGTCACCACCCGTGCCGCTGGCAACAACAATCACTGGGAAACGCTGAACCGCAGTGAGTCAAGTTTACGTCTGTCGCAGATGGTATTTGACGGTTTTGCGACGTCCAGCGAAGTGGGGCGTCAACAAGCCACCGTTAATTCCCGCGCTTATTCCTTGCTGGGTACGTCGGAACGTACCGGGCTGACCGTTGCTCAGGTCTATCTCGATGTGTTGACCCGCCGCGAATTCGTGCGCCTGGCCGAAGACAATCTGAAGAACCACGAACGGATTCTTGACCAGATCAAATTGCGCACCCAACGCGGTGTGGGCAGCGGCGCCGACCTTGATCAGGCTGACGCGCGTATGGCCCAGGCCCGCAACAACCTGATCACTGAACAGACCAACCTGGCGGATGCCGAAACCAACTTCCTCAGCGCCGTCGGCCAGATGCCCGATCAACTGGAGCGGCCTGCAGATTTCATGGCGCTGTTGCCGGCCAACCTGAATGAAGCCCGGGCGCAGATGCTGGAAAACAGCCCGATTCTGCGCTCCGCCGAATCCGATATCGCTGCCGCCGAGAAACAGTATGAAGCCGCCAAGTCGAGCTTCTACCCGCGCTTCGATGCCGAACTGGGTCGCAGCGCCGATAACGATATCGACGGTCAGAACGGTCACAGCAACGAATGGCAGGCCATGCTGCGCATGCGCTTCAATTTGTTTGCCGGTGGCAGCAACAAGGCTGATCTGGAATCCAAGTCCTACTTGTCGAACCAGGCGCTGGATATTCGCAACAACGCCCTGCGTGTATTGAACGAAGAACTGGGCCTGGCCTGGAATGCCTTGAATAACGCCAACGCCCAAGTGCCGATCGCCCAGCAATATGTCGATCGCAGCGCCAGTGTGCGCAGTGCGTATCAGAAGCAGTTCAGCCTTGGCGAACGGACCTTGCTCGACCTGCTCGACAGTGAAAACGAGCTGTTCAGCGCTTCCCGTCGGCTGGCTGAGATCAAAAACATTCAGTTATTTACTCAGTACCGAATCAAGGCGACCATGGGCGAATTGCTCAAAAGTCAGGGCGTGGTCGCACCATTGGCATCCGTTGTGCAGAACGACGTGAAGCCCAAGGTTCAGCTGCCCGGGATGAATTGAGTCCTGCCCCATTTTAATCGTTAGCCAAGAGTGTCGAGCGTGGAATCAGAAGTCAGTCGAGTTCAACTCATTCATGATCCGCGCGCGCTGCATGACGATCCGTTACTGGACGGCCTGTTAGCCCTTTGCACTTTGCACCAGAAACCGGCCAGCGCCGCGATGCTGACCACCGGCCTGCCATTACCCAAACAACGCCTGAGCGTCGAACTGCTGCCCCGTGCGGCTGCTCGCGCCGGGCTGCAAGGGCGGGTGTTGCAGCGCAATCTGGAGCAGATTCCGGCGATTGCCATGCCGGCGCTGTTGCTGCTCAAGGATGGGCGCAGTGCGGTGCTGCTCGGCTGGCACGGTGAAGACCAGGCCCGCCTGCTGCTTAGCGAAAGCGATGGTGGCGAGGTCTGTGTCAGCCGTGAACTGCTCGCCGACGATTACAGCGGCAAAGTCTTCTTCGCCCAACCCCAACACAAATTCGACGTCAATCACGGCACGCTGATCCCGCGCGCGCGTTCGTGGTTTCGCGACACCCTCAAGCGTTCGCGCTGGCTGTACGCCGACGCCATCGCTGCCAGTTTTCTGATCAACATCATTGCCATGGCCGCGCCGCTGTTCGTGATGAATGTCTACGACCGCGTGGTGCCGAACCAGGCTGAGTCGACCCTGTGGGTCCTGGCGATCGGCATCACGGGCGCTTACCTGTTCGACCTGATTCTCAAGAGCCTGCGCAGCCTGTGCCTGGACCTGGCCGGCAAGAAAACCGACCTGATCATCTCCGCGACGCTGTTCGAGCGCATCGTCGGCATGGCCATGAAGTACCGCCCGGCGCGGGTCGGCAGCTTCGCCCAGAACATCCATGAGTTTCAGAGCCTGCGAGACTTCCTCGCGTCGCTGACCCTCACCAGCCTGATCGACCTGCCGTTTACGCTGTTGATCTTCATGGTCATCGCGATTCTGGGCGGGCATCTGGTGTGGATTCCGGTGCTGGCGTTCCCGATTGCCCTGCTGATCGGTTATGCCTTGCAGAAGCCGCTGGTGGCGACCATGGAACGAACCATGGCCCTGGGCGCCGAGCGCCAGTCGAGCCTGATCGAAACCCTCGCCGGTCTCGATGCGGTGAAGGTCAATAACGCCGAAAGCGAACGCCAGTATCAGTGGGAGCAAACCATCGGTACCCTCAGCCGCCTCGAGCTGCGGGTGAAAATGCTGTCCGGTCTGGCGATGAACATCACCTTGCTGATTCAGCAACTGGCCGGGGTGATCATGATCGTCTTCGGCGTGTACCAGATCATTGACGGCCACCTGAGCATGGGCGGCTTGATCGCTTGCTACATGCTCAGTGGTCGTGCCCTCAGCCCATTGGCTTCGTTGTCTGGCCTGCTGACCCGCTACCAGCAGGCCCGCGTGACCATGACCTCGGTCGATCAGATGATGGAGCTGCCCCAGGAGCGCAATTTCGACGAGCGCCCACTGAGCCGCAAAGTGCTGCAAGGCGCCATTGAATGCCGTCAACTGAGCTTCACTTACCCGGATCAGCAGAACCCCGCGCTGAAGAACATCAACCTGATCATCAAGCCCGGCGAGAAGATCGGCATCATCGGTCGCAGCGGCTCGGGCAAAAGCTCCCTGGCCAAATTGCTGGTGGGCCTCTATCAACCGGACGACGGCGCGTTGCTGGTCGATGGCGTGGATATCCGTCAGATCGACGTCAGCGAATTGCGCCACAACATCGGCTACGTGCCCCAGGATATCCAATTGCTCGCCGGTACCCTGCGCGACAATCTAGTGTCGGGCGCGCGCTATGTCGAAGACGAACTGGTGCTGCAAGCCGCGGAACTGGCCGGCGTCCACGAATTCGCCCGTCTGCACCCGCAAGGTTATGAGCTGCAAGTCGGTGAGCGTGGGCAGAACCTGTCTGGCGGTCAGCGTCAGAACGTCGCCCTGGCCCGAGCGCTGCTGCTCAACCCGCCAATCCTGTTGCTGGACGAACCGACCAGCGCCATGGACAACACTGGCGAAGAACGCCTCAAGCAACGCCTCGCTGCAGTGGTTGAAAACAAGACCGTGGTGCTGGTGACGCACCGGGCTTCGCTGTTGTCGCTGGTGGATCGTCTGCTGGTGATCGACCGTGGGCAAATACTCGCCGATGGCCCGAAAGCCGCCGTGATGGAAGCGTTGAAGAAGGGGCAGATCAGTGTTGCTTAAGTCCGGGGTCAAAGATTCCATCCGCCGCTACTTCAAAGGCTCCGCATCGCTGCAAGGCCAGCCACTTCCCGAGGTCAACAAAGCGCTGATCGAAGACGCCCCGCGCGTGGTGCGATTGACGATCTGGGCGATCATCGGCTTCTTCGTGTTCCTGATGCTCTGGGCCAACTTCGCGGTGATCGATGAAGTCACCAAGGGCGACGGCAAGGCGATTCCGTCGTCGAAGATCCAGAAAATCCAGAATCTTGAGGGCGGCATCGTCTCCGAGTTGTTCGTCACCGAAGGGCAGATCGTCGAGGCTGGCGCGCCGCTGATTCGTCTCGACGACACGCGGTTTGCCTCCAACGTTGGTGAAACCGAGGCCGATCGGCTGTCGATGCTGCTGCGTGTGGAGCGCTTGAGCGCCGAAGTCGATGACCGTCCGCTGAACTTCCCCGCCGACGTGCTCAAGGCTGTTCCCGTTCAGGCTGCCAGTGAAGAGTCGCTGTACATCAGTCGTCGTCAGCAATTGCACGATGAAATCGGTGGCTTGAAGGAGCAGTTGATCCAGCGTCAACAAGAGCTGCGCGAGTTCACCTCCAAACAGGCTCAGTACCGCAGCGGTCTGGCCTTGCAGCGTCAGGAAATCAACATGTCCGAGCCGTTGGTGGCTCAGGGCGCGGTGTCACCGGTGGAGGTTTTGCGACTCAAGCGTGCCGAGGTCGAAACCCGCGGGCAACTGGACGCCACTACCCTGGCGATCCCGCGCGCCGAATCGGCGATCAAGGAAGTGCAGCGCAAGATCGACGAGACTCGCGGCAAATTCCGCAGCGAAGCCCTGACCCAACTCAATGAAGCGCGTACCGATCTGAACAAGGCCCAAGCCACTGGCAAGGCCCTGGAAGACCGGGTCAGCCGGACGCTGGTGACATCGCCGGTGCGCGGTATCGTCAACAAGTTGCTGGTGAACACCATCGGCGGCGTGATCCAGCCGGGCAGCGATCTGGTGGAGATCGTGCCACTGGATGACACCTTGCTGGTAGAAGCCAAGATTCGTCCGCAAGACATTGCGTTCCTGCATCCGGGGCAAGACGCCACAGTGAAGTTCACGGCTTACGACTACACCATTTACGGTGGGCTGAAGGCCAAGCTGGAGCAGATCGGTGCCGACACCATCACCGACGAAGACAAGAAGACCACGTACTACATCATCAAGCTGCGCACCGAGCGCAGTCACCTGGGGACGGATGAAAAACCGTTGCTGATCATCCCGGGGATGGTGGCGTCGGTGGATATCATTACCGGCAAGAAGACTGTGCTCAGTTATTTGCTCAAACCGATTATTCGGGCTCGGGCCGAGGCGTTGCACGAGCGGTAGTTTTCCGGCGCGGTTGATGGCCTCTTCGCGAGCAAGCCCGCTCCCACATGGGATCTGTGTTGATCACAAGACCCCTGTGGGAGCGGGCTTGCTCGCGAAGGCGGCCCCATAGACGCTGCATGCCAAAAGCCATATCGTTATTCACTAACGGTATTTAAATTTCAATTCTTATACCTATAAAGTCACTCCCCTGCGTACCTGCCGACCAATCGGCGCGCCGCACGACACGAACCAACACGGGACCTCCGTGAGTTTCTGATCGACGCGCGCCTTTGAGCGTGCCGTGCGTGGGAGTGATTTTTATGTCAGCTGTCTCTTTTTCTCCAAAGCCCGCATCAACCAGCGCCGCCACCATCGCGTCGCAAGTCTTCGAAGTCCGACCATTCAGCGGCGCTGTCGGTGCCGAAATCATCGGCCTGGACCTGTCCCGCCCGATCAATGACCAGGACTTCGCCCGCGTCCATCGCGCGCACCTGGACCATCACGTGGTGGTGTTCCGCGACCAGCGCATTACCCCCGAACAGCAGATCGCCTTCAGCCGCCGTTTCGGTGTGTTGCAGATCCACGTACTCAAGCAGTTCCTGCTGGCCGGGCATCCGGAAATCCTCATCGTTTCCAACATCATCGAAAACGGCCAATCCATCGGCCTCGGTGATGCCGGCAAGTTCTGGCATTCGGACCTGTCCTATAAAGAACTGCCAAGCCTGGGCTCGATGCTGCATGCCCAGGAGTTGCCGTCCGAAGGCGGCGACACGCTGTTCGCCGACCTGCACAAAGCCTGGGACAGCCTGCCCGAGGCGCTGCGTAAAACCGTCGAAGGCCGCTCGGCCGCGCATTCCTATACCGCGCGCTACAGCGAGACAAAATTCGAGGGCAACTGGCGCCCGACCCTGACGCCGGAGCAGCTCGCTCAAGTCGCCGAGGTGGTTCACCCCATCGTCCGCACCCACCCGGAAAACGGTCGCAAGGCGTTGTTCGTCAGCGAGGGCTTCACCACCCGCATCGTCGGTTTGCCGGAAGACGAGAGCAAACAATTGCTCGACGAGCTCTACGCCCACAGCGTGCTGCCGCAAAACATTTACCGCCATCAATGGCAGGCCCACGACCTGGTGTTCTGGGACAACCGTTCGCTGATTCACCTCGCCGCCGGATGCCCCAGCCATCTGCGCCGCAAGTTGTATCGCACCACCATCCAGGGCGACGCGCCTTTCTGATTTCGGAGAATTCCCATGTCCAAACGTCTTCCATTTGCACCATTGGCTGCGGCCATTGGCCTGGGTTTCAGCCTGCTCGCCGGCAGCCTGGTAGCGCCGTCCGTGGCTCACGCCGAAGGTGAAATTCGTATCGCCGAACAGTTCGGCATCGTTTATCTGCTGCTCAACGTAGTGCGCGATCAGAACCTGATCGAGAAGTACGGCAAGCAGGAAGGCATCGACATCAAGGTCGACTGGACTCAGCTCTCCGGCGGTTCGGCGGTCAATGATGCGTTGCTCTCCGGCTCCATCGATATTGCCGGTGCCGGCGTCGGCCCGCTGCTGACCATCTGGGACCGCACTCACGGCAAGCAAAACGTCAAAGCCGTGGCCTCCCTGGGCAACTTCCCTTACTACCTGGTGAGCAATAATCCAAAGGTCAAAACCATCGCCGATTTCACCGAGAAGGACCGCATTGCGGTGCCAGCGGTCGGGGTCTCGGTGCAGTCGCGCTTCCTGCAATACGCGGCAGCCAAGCAATGGGGCGACAAGGAATTCAATCGCCTCGACAAGTACACCATCGCCGTTCCGCACCCGGATGCCACCGCAGCACTGATCGCTGGCGGCACCGAGTTAAGCGGGCACTTCTCCAACCCGCCGTTCCAGGATCAGGCACTGGAGAACCCCAACGTGCATGTGGTGCTGAACACCTATGACTTGCTTGGTCCGAACTCGCCGACCGTGCTGTTCGCCACCGAGAAATTCCGCAACGAGAACCCGAAAACCTACAAAGCCTTCATCGCTGCGCTGACTGAAGCGGCCGAGTTTGCGCAGAACGATAAAGGTGCGGCGGCCGACACTTACATCCGTGTCACCAAGGCCAAAATCGACCGCGCGGCGTTGCTGAAAATCATCGACAACCCGCAGTTCGAATTCAGCATCACACCGAAAAATACCTACCCGCTGGCGGAGTTCCTCTACCGCGTCGGCGCGATCAAAAACAAACCGGATTCGTGGAAGGATTACTTCTTCCAGGACGCCCAACCGCTGCAAGGGAGCTGACCGACATGAACGCCCCTTTGCAAGGTCACACGGTCAGCAAACCGATCACGACAGCTCAAGCGCTGTTGTCGGTCGACCAGGTCAGCCTGGAATACCGCACGCCTGCGCGGGTGGTTCGAGCGACCCATCAGGTCAGTTTCGAGATCGATCCGGCGGACCGTTTTGTGCTGCTCGGTCCTTCCGGCTGCGGCAAGTCGACGTTGCTCAAAGCCGTTGCCGGGTTCATTCAGCCCTGTGAGGGTGAAATTCGCCTGCAAGGCCAGCGGGTCGATGCGCCAGGACCAGACCGGATCGTGGTGTTTCAGGAGTTCGATCAGCTGCCGCCGTGGAAAACCGTCAAACAGAACGTGATGTTTCCGCTGCTCGCTTCCAAAACCCTCAAACGCAAAGAGGCTGAAGAGCGGGCGCTGCACTATCTGGACAAAGTCGGTCTGGCGGCGTTTGCCGATGCCTATCCGCATACCTTGTCTGGCGGCATGAAAGCTCGCGTGGCCATTGCTCGCGCCTTGGCGATGCAGCCGAAGATCCTGTTGATGGACGAGCCCTTCGCCGCCCTCGACGCGCTGACCCGGCGCAAGATGCAGGAAGAGTTGCTGCTGCTCTGGGAGGAGGTGCGTTTCACGCTGCTGTTCGTCACTCACTCCATCGAAGAGGCGTTGGTGGTGGGCAACCGGATTTTGCTGCTGTCGCCCCATCCGGGTCGGGTGCGGGCGGAAGTCCACAGCCATCAATACGACTTGCACAGCTTGGGTGGCGTGGCGTTCCAGGAATCGGCGCGGCGGATTCATCGGCTGCTGTTCGATGAAGGTCAGTCGCCGGAAACCGAGCGTGAGTTGGATTTCGCCGACATTCGCATCGCTTATTGAGCCATTGGAGGATTGCCCGATGAGCCATTCATCATTTGCGCGTAAAGAGTACGAAACTGTTTTGCAGCCGCTGACGAGTGTGCCGCTGGAGCGCGAATTGCCGCTCGGCCAGCGCCTCTGGCAGCAGGGTTGGCTGCGCAAAAGTCTGATCCTGATTTTGCTCGCGGTGCTTTGGGAGGCCGTCGCCCGATATCAGAACAACGACCTGCTGCTGCCGAGTTTTTTGCAAACCGCCAGCGCGCTGCAGGAGGGCTTGCTCAGCGGCGAACTGCTGAGCAAGGTGTGGATTTCGCTGGTTGTTTTGCTCAAGGGTTACCTGATTGGCATCGTTCTGGCGTTTGTCCTGACGACGCTGGCGGTGTCGACCCGGTTCGGTCGTGATCTGCTGAGTACGCTGACCTCGATGTTCAACCCATTGCCCGCCATTGCGCTGTTGCCGTTAGCGCTGCTGTGGTTCGGGTTGGGGCAGAACAGCCTGATTTTTGTACTGGTGCATTCGGTGCTTTGGGCGTTGGCCTTAAACACCTATGCCGGGTTTCTGGGTGTCTCGGAAACCCTGCGCATGGCCGGCCGCAATTACGGCCTCAAGGGCATGCGTTTCGTGTTGTTCATCCTGATCCCCGCTGCGTTGCCGTCGATTCTTGCCGGGCTGAAAATCGGTTGGGCCTTCGCCTGGCGTACGCTGATCGCTGCTGAATTGGTGTTTGGCGCTACCAGTGGCAAGGGCGGTTTGGGTTGGTACATCTTCCAGAATCGTAATGAGCTGTACACCGACAAGGTATTTGCCGGGTTGGCAGTGGTGATCTTGATTGGGTTGCTGGTGGAGAATCTGGTGTTTGATACGTTGGAGCGGGTGACGGTGAAGCGGTGGGGGATGCAGCGTTAGGCTTCGAGTTCTCTATTGACTGGGCTGACCTCTTCGCGAGCAAGCCCGCTCCCACATGGGTTCTTTGTCGTACACAAAATCTGCAACCACTGAAGATCAACTGTGGGAGCGGGCTTGCTCGCGAAGGGACCAGCCCTATCACCACCGCATCTAAAGATGTTTGCTAGCATTGCGTTTGAATCAATCCAGATCAGCCACGAGTGCTCAGCATGCAACTCCCGGACATGAACCTGTTGGTCGCCCTCGACGCCTTGCTCGACGAGGGCAGTGTGGTGGGCGCTGCGCGGCGGATGAACCTCAGCCCGGCGGCGATGAGCCGGACGCTGACGCGAATTCGCGAGGCTATCGGCGATCCGATTCTGGTGCGCGCCGGTCGCGGTCTGGTGCCAACGCCCAAGGCACTGGAGTTACGCGAGCAAGTGCGGGACCTGGTGGAGCAGGCCGCTTTGCTGTTCCGTTCCGCCGATGACGTCGACTTGGGCAGTTTGCGCCGGCGGTTCAGCATTCGCGCCAATGATTTCTTTGTTGGCGTCTATGGCGGCAAGCTGTTCGACACGATGGAGCGCCAGGCCCCGCATTGTGAATTGCGCTTTGTCCCCGAGGGCGATGGGGACGACGAAGCGTTGCGTGAAGGACGTATCGATTTAAGTGTCAGCAACAATCGGCCGCTGATGCCGGAAGTGAAAGTGCAGAACCTGTTTTCCACTCACTTTGTCGGGCTGGTGCGTGAAGATCATCCGTTGTTTGATGAAGAGATCACCGCCGAACGGTACGCCGGTTTTTCCCATATCAGCATGTCGCGCCGGGGGATCGCCCGCGGGCCGATCGACACGGCGCTCAACGCCTTGGGGCTGGAGCGGCGGGTGGCGGTGATTGCGCCGAGTTTCCATGCTGCGATGTTCGCCTTGCCGGATTCCGATTTGATTCTGCCGGTGCCCAAGGAAGCATTGCTGAGCGTGCGGCGGCTGGGCTTGAAACTGCGCTCATTCACCCTGCCGATTCCGTTACCGACCCTGATGCTGACCCAGGCTTGGCATCCGCGTTTCGACAAGGATCCGGCCCATCGCTGGATGCGTGAAACACTCAAGACCTGTTGTGATGAGACGTGGCTGGCTGCACAGCCTACCTGAGTTGACGCATACCCTTGTGGGAGCGGGCTTGCTCGCGAAAGCGGTGTGTCAGTCAGCGTTGATGTTGAAGGTGATGGCCTCTTCGCGAGCAAGCCCGCTCCCACAGGGGGCTTGTGTTGTTTCAAAATTTGCGGGCCATTCGGATCTAATTGCTGCATAAAGCGCACTTATAACCTGCCAATAAGTCAATTTTCGTAAGCTTCCACGCTCCCTAAAATGCTTCGGTATTCCCCTTCCGGAGCTTGCAGTACATGACTTCCCTCACGGTCTCGGCGCCTCTCGCTGCGGCCAAGCCAGCGGCCGCCATCACGCCACCGGTCTTCGGCCCGCGAATCATCATCGGCCTGGTGGGCGTGTTGCTGGCGGTGCTGGTGTCGGGCTTGAACGAGATGGTAACCAAGGTCGCCTTGGCCGATATCCGCGGCGCGTTGGCCATCGGTTACGACGAAGGCACCTGGCTGGTCGCCAGTTACACCGCTACCTCGGTGGCCGCCATGGCGTTTGCCCCTTGGTGTTCGGTGACGTTTTCGTTGCGGCGTTTCACCCTGTACGCGATCAGTGCGTTCACCTTGCTGGGTGTGTTGTGCCCGTTCGCCCCGAATTACGAAAGCCTGCTGGTCATGCGCACCTTGCAAGGTCTGGCCGGTGGCGCGCTGCCGCCGATGCTGATGACCGTTGCCCTGCGGTTCCTGCCGGCCAACGTGAAACTCTATGGCCTGGCCGGTTATGCCCTGACGGCGACCTTCGGCCCCGGTCTCGGCACGCCGCTGGCCGGGTTGTGGACCGAGTACGTCGGCTGGCAATGGACCTTCTGGCAAATCGTCGTGCCGTGCCTGATTGCCATGGCGGCGGTGGCTTACGGTTTGCCCCAGGATCCGCTGCGGCTGGAACGCTTCAAACAGTTCAATTGGCGTGGCTTGCTGCTGGGGTTTCCGGCGATCTGCATGTTGGTGATCGGCATTCTGCAAGGCAATCGGCTGGACTGGTTCGAGTCGAGCCTGATTTGCGGACTGCTCGGCAGTGGGCTGCTGTTGCTGGTGCTGTTTCTGATCAATGAATGGTCGCAACCGATTCCGTTCTTCAAGTTACAGATGCTCGGTATCCGTAACCTGTCGTTCGCCCTGTTGACGCTGGCCGGTGTGCTGGTGGTGTTGCTCGCGGTGGTCATCATTCCCTCCAGTTACCTGGCTCAGGTCCAGGGTTATCGCCCGGTGCAGACCGCGCCGATCATGCTGCTGGCGGCGTTGCCTCAGTTGATCGCGCTGCCGTTGGTGGCAGTGCTGTGCAACCTGCGTTGGGTCGATTGTCGCTGGGTGCTGGGGATCGGGCTGAGCATGCTGACGCTGTCTTGCCTCGGTGGTTCGCAGCTGACGTCGGCATGGATTCGCGACGATTTCTATGTCCTGCAATGGCTGCAGATTTTCGGTCAGCCCATGGCCGTGCTGCCGCTGTTGATGCTCTCCACCGGCAGCATCACTCCAATGGAAGGGCCGTTCGCTTCGGCCTGGTTCAATACCGTGAAAGGCCTGGCGGCGGTGATCGCTACGGGTGTGATCGAGGCACTGACCACTGCAAGGCTGCATTTCCATTCGACCATGCTGGTGGACAACCTGGGTAATTCGCCCTTGGTCCAAAGCGACAACGCAGGCCTGGCTCACCGACTGCATCAACAGGCCTTAGTGCTGACCTCCTCCGATCTTTATCTGTGCATGGCCGGCGTCGCCGTGGCGCTGATCCTGCTGATTTTCTGGCTGCCAACGCGGATCTATCCACCGCGCGCGCCGACTTGAATGCTTCACTGAAACAGAAGGTTTTTATGACGACTCAATCAAAGCAAAAAGTCGCTGTCGGCGTTGCGGTAGTGATGGCGGTCGGGGTGTTGGTTTACCTGCTGGCGCCGGGCTTGTTCGGTAAGCGCACACAGCAGAGCACCAACGATGCTTTCGTCGCGGCAGACTTCACACGGGTGGCGCCGCGCGTGGCGGGGTTCATCAAGGACGTGCTGGTGGAAGACAACCAGCTGGTCAAGGCCGGACAGTTACTGGCGTTGATCGACGACCGCGATCTACGCGCCGCCGCTGAGGCCGCCGACGCTGAAACCCTGGTGGCCAGGGCGCAGTTGCAGAACGCTCGGGCCACCCTGGAGCGCCAGACGTCGGTGATCGCTCAGGCCCAGGCCACGGTGGTTTCGGCGAAGGCTGAAATGGCTTTCGCCGAGCATGAACTGAACCGCTACAACCACCTCGCCGGGGTGGGTGCTGGCACGGTGCAGAATGCTCAGCAAGCGCGCACGCGCATCGATCAGGCCTCCGCTCGCTTGGCCAATGCCACGGCAGTGCTGGCGGCTGAACGCAAGCAGGTAGAGATCCTGACTGCGCAGCGTGATGCGGCCGAAGGCGGGCTGAAACGAGCGCAAGCGGCGCTGGAAATGGCCAGCTATGAGCTGTCCTATACGCGCATCGTTGCGCCCCAGGACGGGATGGTCGGCGAGCGCGCGGTTCGGGTCGGCGCCTATGTCACACCGGGCAGCAAGATTCTGGCCGTGGTGCCGTTGGAGCGGGCCTATGTGGTCGCCAATTTTCAGGAAACCCAACTGACTGACGTACAGCCGGGGCAGAGCGTGCAAGTACACGTCGACAGCCTCGGCGGCGAAGCCCTGCGCGGTCGCGTCGAGAGCATCGCACCCGCCACTGGCGTGACCTTCGCCTCGGTCAAACCGGACAACGCCACCGGCAACTTCACCAAGGTTGTGCAACGGATTCCGGTGAAAATCGTTCTGGAACCGGGTCAGGCATTGGCCGATCGGTTGCGGGTGGGGATGTCGGTGGAGGCGAGGATTGATACTGCAAGCGCCAGCGAGCATGGGGTCGCGCAACGATGAAGATTTTTGTTGATAGGACTGACGTCTTCGCGAGCAAGCTCGCTCCCATATTTGATCTGCTGGGTGCCCAAGCTTTATGCACAAAAGGAGATCCAGTGTGGGAGCGGGCTTGCTCGCGAAGAGGCCAGTGGCCTCGCATTCCCCTTTATGCCTTGCTGGTCATGAGCCTTTCGGCTTGCACTGTCGGCCCAGACTTCCAGAAACCTCAGCCGCAACAAGTGGCTGAATGGACCAAACCAGCCAAAGCCGCCGCCAGTCAGGTCGTTCCCGCTGAAATGGACGAACGCTGGTGGGAGGTATTCCACGACCCGAAACTCTCTGCCCTGACCCAACGTGCCCTGACCGACAACCTCGACCTGAAACTCGCCAGCAGCCGCTTGCAGCAAAGCCGCGTCGCGCGCCAGGTGAACACCGCCAACCGCTATCCCAATACCGCCGCCAGCGGCAGCTATGGGCGCAAACGCAACAGTGGTGAAGGCCTGAACGATCCGTCGGGCAACAACGGCGACTCGGCGTTCAACCTGTGGGACGCAGGCTTTTCCGCCTCTTGGGAACTGGATTTCTGGGGCCGGGTGCGCCGCGAAACCGAAGCCGCCGATGCCACCCTGGAAGTGGCGGAAAACGATCGTCGCGGCGTGCTGCTGTCGGTGCTTGCCGAAACCGCTCAGGACTACATTCAGCTGCGCGGTGTGCAAAGCACGCGGGCCGTCACCGAGCAGAACCTCGACGTTGCCCGGCATAGTTTGAAACTCTCGCAATTGCGCCTGGCCGACGGTGTGGCGACGGATCTGGACGTTGCCGAAGCCGCTGCGCAAGTCGCGGCCATCGAGTCACGTTTGCCGGCGCTTGAGCAGCGTCAGTCGCAACTGATCAACGCCCTGAGCCTGTTGATGGGCGAACCGCCGCAAGCGCTGTCCGCTGAGTTATCCACAGACGCCCCGGTGCCGCAAACCCCGCGTCAGGTCGCCATCGGCTTGCCGTCGCAATTGGCCGAGCGCCGCCCCGACATCCGTCAGGCCGAAGCCCGTCTGCATGCCGCGACCGCCAGCATCGGCGTGACCAAGGGCGACTTTTATCCACGGATCACCCTGTCGGGCAATATCGGTTCGCAAGCCATGCAGTTGAGCGATTTCGGTTCCTGGAGCTCGCGCTCGTTCGGCATCGGTCCGCAGTTCAGCCTGCCGCTGTTCGACGGCGGTCGCCTGCGCGGCATGTTGTACCTGCGCGAAGCCCAGCAACAGGAAGCAGCGCTGGCCTACCAGCAAACCGTGCTGCGGGCCTGGCATGAAATCGACGATCAACTCACCGCCTACAATGCCAGCCAACTGCGCCGCGACAGCCTCGCCGAAGCCGTACGCCAGAACCAGATCGCCCTGCGCACCGCGCAACAGCAATACGTCGAAGGGGTGGTGGATTTCGTCAACGTCCTCACCGTGCAAGGCGAATTGCTGGCGACCCAGCAGCAGTGGGTCGAGAGTTCGACCGGGGTGTCGTTGGCAATGGTTGGTTTGTACAAGGCGTTGGGTGGGGGATGGGAGTCGGTGTATCCGGTGGCAGGTGCCGTTACCAATAATCCGGTTTGATCGCGGGTGCTTTATGAGTAGGCACACGAACTGGAAACTGGTGCGACTGAAGTTCTTCTGAGGTTACGACACGTCGCATCCAGTGTGAGTGCTCCTTCAAGGAGCCAGGCGGTGAGCGTTTGAACTCGGTCCTGCATGGGAGAACAACGCCAACTATCATCTGCGGAAAATCCTCTCAGATGGCTTTTAATGCGGGAGCCATATCTGTGTCCCCGGAAACAAGAACGAGCTGTTGAATGCGCTCCGTGTTGTGGTCTTTGGTTTCTCTCGCCGCGGTGCGATACATGCTGATTGCGATATGGACGTCAGTTTCTTTCTCTTCGAGTTTCCAAATAGCGACTTTGTCCTGGCGTGACGCACCAATTTTTTTGTCGATAAAGCGCGGCGCTCTTGCGGGTTCGAGTTGGTGGCGACCATAGTGAACAGACACATTATTGGCCTTGAGTGCTCGAACATAGGTGTCCTGAGCTTCCTTGGAAATTCTGCCGCGAGTAGCCAGCTCCGGCTTGACGGAAGAAGTGAAGTAATCCATTGAAGCGAGTGAACTTTGAGGATTTTCGACGTAGGCGATGTGGGCCAACAACTTTGGCAAATTCAGCCATTTGTAAGGAGTGCCTGCTAGCAATCCGTAGAACACGTTGTAGCCGTCAACGAAGAACGCAGTACGCACAAATCCAATCCTCAGAAACGAAAAAACCGGCCTAAGCCGGTTTTTTCACCCCAACTGCCAGAGAACCTAATCTCTGCGTACGGGGTTGAGTAGTGGGCTGATCCTAAATTGAGTGCGTTAGCACGTCAACCCTCGACTGACCAAGGTACTACTCGACTGGACGATTTCCAGCACCGGCCGACCAGTTTTGTGCAATTGCATGATCGATGGTCAAGGCATTCCCGGGTTCAACTATTTGTGATTGTTGCAGGGAGAAGGTGGAAATGTCCGACTGTCTCTATATCCGCAAAGTGTCTATTGCCGTCTTCAGTTTAGATTGAATGGACGTTCCTGATTTCGTGTGGGATTTAATACCAATGCTCATTACCCCTAGGAATCAAACGACCACACCGAGAATTTCGTCCTTTTTGAAACATTACATTTCTAACCAATGATGGCCATCCGGCTTGACGCTCACCCCCGCTGTCATAGACTCCGCTAATCCGTCAGGGAGTTACGGTTATGCGGCGTGTTCGTATTTTGGTTATTGGATTGACCTTTGTAACGTGCGTAGTACAGGCGCAAACACCTGCGCCAGACGATCCGTTGCTGGAAAACAGCGCGGTCGGCGGTAATGCGTCGGCCAGCAGTGAAGCCCGTGGTGTGCTGCGAGCCCGGGATCAGGCGGTGCTTGCCAGTGAGTTGTCGGGGCGGATTGTGGAGTTGCCGTTCAGTGAGGGCGAGTCGTTCAAAAAGGGCGACACTCTGGCGCGGTTTGACTGTTCGGCTTATCAGGCTCAGCTCAACGCGGCTCAAGCTGCCAGCCGTGGTGCTGGTGAAGAACTGGCGCACAACAAACAACTGGCGGCGTTGAATTCGGTCGGGCGCTTTGAAGTGGCGCGGGCCGAGGCCAAGGTCAGCGAGATTCAGGCGCAGTCCCAGGTCTACCAGGTTCAGGTCAAGCGCTGCAATGTGGTGGCGCCCTTCGATGGTCAGGTCGTCGAGCGCAAGGTCAAGCGCTACGAAAGCGTTGCCGCTGGCGCGCCGTTGCTGGACGTGGTCGATAACCGCACTCTGGAAATTCACCTGTTGGTGCCGTCGCGCTGGATGGGCAAACTCAAGCCCGGCCAGACGTTCAGTTTTGTCCCCGATGAAACCGGTCAGCCGCTGGATGCCACGGTCAAGCGCCTCGGTGCGCGGATCGACGAGGGCAGCCAGACCTTGCTGCTGGTGGCGGCGCTGCCCAACGCCAACGGTCTGTTGGCTGGGATGAGCGGAACGGCGCATTTCGCGGAGCTCAAATGAACGCCCCGGTGACCGGCGGCGCCGAGCAGGTGTTCGCAAGGTTTCTCGACCTCGAACGCCAGACCCGCGCCGCGCGCACGCCTTCTCAACTGGCTTACAGCCTGGTCAATGACGGTCAGGCGCTGTTCGGTTTCCGCCATGCCGCGCTGTTGATCGCCGGCAAGGTGCAGGCGGTCACCGGTGTCAGTGCCGTGGAACCGAATGCGCCGTTCGTGGCGTTTGTCGAGCAAGCAGTCGCGCAGCTGTTCAAGCTTGAGGTGTTGAAACAGGCGCGGGTGATCGCGCCCGATCTTCTCAGTGAATCGATTCTGGCCGATTGGCAAAGTCTGTCAGCCGCTCAGGTGTTCTGGCTGCCACTGATCGATCATCAGGGCGAGGTGTTCGGCGGCCTATGGCTGGCGCGGGATGTGCCGTGGAACCCTTCCGAACAAGTGCTGCTGTCGCAACTGGGTGACACTTACAGCCATGCCTGGCTCGCACAGCAACCGCGCAAACCCTGGCGACTGCGCTGGACGCGCAAGCGTCAGGTGGCGCTGGTTGCCGTGTTGTTGCTCGGGTTGCTGATCCCGGTGCGCCAATCGGTGTTGGCACCGGCCGAAGTCGTCCCGTTGGGCGGTCGGGTGGTGGCGGCGCCGCTGGACGGGGTGATCGCCGAATTCCTGGTCAAACCCAACCAGGCAGTGAAAACCGGCGGCCTGCTGCTGCGCTTCGAAAGCACTACGCTCAAGGCTCAGGCCGATGTGGCCGAGCGCGCTCTGGGCGTTGCCGAAGCGGAACTCAAGGCCAATTCCCAGCGCTCCTTCGCCGATGCCGAATCCAGTTCGAAAATCGATCTGCTGGCGGCGCGAGTGGAGCAGAAGCGCGCCGAACGGGATTACGCCCGTGAACTGCTCAAACGCAGCGAAGTACGCGCCGAGCGGGACGGCATCGCGGTGTTCGCCGACGCCGAACGCTGGACCGGCAAACCCGTGCAAACCGGCGAGCGGCTGATGGAAATCGCCGACCCGAACCAGGCCGAGTTGCGCATCGAATTGGCCGTGGGCGATGCGATTGCCCTGGAACCGGGGGCGCAGGTCGCGCTGTTTCTCGACAGCGATCCACTGCAGCGGCACTTGGCCAAACTCGAACGTTCGGCCTACGAAGCGCAGCCCACCGCTGCCGGGCAACTGGCTTATCGACTGGATGCGACGTTCGACGCCGCACCGCCACGCATTGGTTTGCGGGGCACTGCGAAAGTCTTCGGCGACCGTGCGCCGCTGGCGTTGTACCTGTTGCGTCGACCGCTGGCCGGGTTACGTCAGAGCGTGGGCCTTTAGATGAGCCTGCCAAGCCTGCGGGCAGATCTGCAATTGTCGACGGCGGCCCCGGCCCTCGACGGGTCGCCGCGCTGGACCCTGGCCGACCCGGTGCGTGGGCGGTATTTCAAACTCGGTGCGGCGGCGATGCGCCTGCTGCGCCATTGGTCCCTGGGCGATCCAGAGCAAGTGCTGCGTGCTGCCAACCGCGAACCGGGGCTGCCGCTGGATGGTGCGGCGCTTGAGCAATTGCTGGAGTTTTTGCGCGGCCATGACCTGATCAGCGCCCTCGACCCGTCGCAACGCGCCAGCTACAGCCTGAAGGCCGCGGCTCAGCGCCAGAGTCTGTGGCAAATCCTGCTGCATCAATACCTGTTTTTCCGGATTTCGCTGTGGCGCCCGGACGCCTTTCTCAATCGCGCCTGGCCGTGGCTGGAGCGTTTCGGCCCGCGCGCATTGCGCTACGGATTGCCCGCGATACTGGGGCTTGGGGTGTTTCTGGTGTCGCGGGACTGGCAGCGGTTTATCGCGACCTTTCCGCACCTGTTCAGCCTCGGCGGTGCGCTGGCGTTTGCTGTGGCGCTGTTTTTCGCCAAGCTTTGCCACGAGTTCGGCCACGCCTTCATGGCCAAGCGCGCCGGTTGTCGGGTGCAGAGCATGGGCGTGGCATTCATGGTGCTGCTGCCGATGTTTTACACGGACGTCAGCGACGCCTGGCGCGTCAATGATCGCCGTGCGCGGTTGCTGATCGGTGCCGGCGGGGTGCTGGCGGAACTGGTGTTGGCGTGTATCGCGCTGCTTGCCTGGTCACTGCTGCCTGACGGCCCCGGGCGCACGGCGGCGTTCATGCTCGCCAGCGCGACCTGGATCACCACGCTGGTGATCAACCTCAACCCGTTCATGCGGTTCGATGGCTACTTCTTGCTAAGCGATTTTTGGGAAGTGGATAACCTTCAAGGGCGGGCCTTTGCCTTGTGCCGCTGGCGGCTGCGCGAGTTTTTGTTCGGCTACGCAGCCCAGGCACCGGAGCCTTGGTCGCCGAAGATGCAGCGGCGTTTGTTGATCTGGGGGTATGGCGCTTGGCTGTGGCGCGCGGCGCTGTTTCTCGGGATTGCACTGGCGGTTTATCACCTGTTCTTCAAGGTGTTGGGGATTTTCCTGATGCTGGTGGAGCTGGTGTGGTTCATCTTTCTGCCGATCCTGAGCGAGTGGCGGCAATGGTGGAGCCGTCGCGAACAGGCGCATGCGCCTCGGGTACTGCTCAGCGGTCTGGCGTTGCTTGGGCTGTTGTTGCTGCTGGCGCTGCCATGGCGCAGCGCGGTGGAGTTGCCGACGATGCTTGAGGCCGGACGCGCCAGCGCCCTGCACGCGCCGGTGGCGGCGCGGGTCAAAACGGTGAATGTGCATGACGGCCAGATCGTCGCTCAAGGTGAGGTGCTAATCGAGCTGGAATCACCGGATCTGGACTCACGCCAGGCTATCGTCCGTCGAGAAATCCAGATCCAGCAATTACAGATGCGCCGTCAGGCCAGCCGCAGCGAAACCGCCGCCGATGCCGGTATCGTCGAACAGCGCTTGGCCGAAGCCGTGGCTGAATATCGGGGCCTGGCCGCCCAGCGTGAGCGTCTGCTGCTGCGCGCGCCCCACGGCGGCAAGGTGCGCGATCTACTGCCGCAGTTGACGGTCGGTCGCTGGCTTTCGACCAAAGATCCTTTGGCGCGGGTGGTCGAAGACGGCGCGCGGTTGCGCGGTTATCTGGCCGAAGCCGAACTCTGGCGTGTCGCCCCGGGTGCCAGAGGACGGTTCATCGCCGATGACCCGATGCACCCGGCGATCAAAGTGCAATTGAGTGAAATCGATACCAATGGAGTGGCTTATGTCGATCAGGAAGCGCTGACTTCCGATCACCACGGGCCGATTGCCGTGCGGCGCGATCAGCATCAGCGCGCCGAGCCGGTACAGGCGCAGTACGGCGCGCGATTGAGCATCCTCGAAAATACGCCGACGCCGGTGCAGCCGTTGCGCGGCATTGTGGTGTTGCAGGGCAGTGGCGAGTCGTTGCTGGGCGTTGCCTGGCGGCGATTGGCGGCTTTGGGGGTCAGGGAAAGCGGCTTCTAAGGTGAATAGCTAAGGGAGAACAGCGATGGCGAAAACCGATTCAGTGGCAGCGGACGGCTTGGTGGTCAGGCCTTCGCGGACCAGCGATGGGCCTTTTCTGCACAGTCTTTACCAAGCGGCGCGGCCGGATCTGCAATGGATCGACGGTGAGCAAGAGGTGGTTGAGCAGGTGGTTGCCCAGCAATTCAAGGTGCAGGAGCAAGGGCTGGGGGAGAACTTCCCCAACGCCATGCATTACGTGATCGAGAAACTCGACACGGCCATTGGCGCGCTGACCACCGATTTCGGCCCCAATGAAATTCGCGTGCTGTACCTGGCGTTTATCCCACAGGCCCGAGGCAAGGGTTACGGTCGGACGGTGCTGCAAGGCGTGCAGAAAGCCGCGCAACAAATCCGCTGCCCAGTGGCGACCGTGGTTTGGGCCAACAATCCCCATGCGCGCCAGCATTACCTGGCGCTGGGGTTTCAGGTTGAAGAGCGCAACCCGGCGGCGGAGCGGTTGGTGTGGTACCCACAGGGTTGAACACACCGCCGATCAACTGTGGGAGCGGGCTTGCTCGCGAAAGCGGTATAACAGCCAACATTATTTTTGAATGTTAAGCAGTCTTCGCGAGCAAGCCCGCTCCCCCATTGTTCAGTTGAACGCGATGTAGAAGTACCCCAGTTGCGGATCACGCCCCATGGCCGGTACTCGCGAAACAAAAATATCTTCTACCTGACCCAGTTCCGGCAACTCCAGCACGCACAAGCCATCGACAAAATCGGTGGGTTGCAGGCTGTTGAATTCGACGCTGAACGGCATGCGCTCGCTGTTTGGCATCTGTGAGCGGGGCGTTTCTTCAAGGGTGTCAATATGGATCGCCAATTCACTGCCATCGGGCAGCCGCAGCGTCCCCGTTTTGCCCAGCAGTGCCTGAAAGTGTTGGCTTTGAACCTGTTGCAGCATGGCATCACTCCATCAAGCAAAAGTGGCCGGGGGATTTGAACCCCCAGCCAGACCCTCAGTTGCGCGAAGGGAAAAGACCGTTCAGGGCGATGCTGAAGTTGAGTACCAGGAACGGGTTCATCACCTCCATGGGCAAGCCGTTGCCGGCGGACGAGATTTCCCCCGTTACCGTAGTGGCCACGCCCTTGAGCGGTACGGCCGCAGCACCTTGCTGATCGGAGTAAATACTCGCCGAGCCCGGCCCGCCTCCCGAGGCGCCGATGTACGAGTTGGTGGCGGTCGGGTTGGTGACGGGGTTGCTCGCCGGGCTGGCCAGTTGCAGGGTGGTGGTGGCCGTGAGCCCGGCCATGGCGTGGGTGTGATTGGGCAGGTTGGTGATGGTCGCGGTGACGTTCTCGGTCCCGGAGACTTCGCCGATGACGCGCGGGGTCAGGCCCAAGCCGTTGCCCATGGCGACCGGCATGCGACCCTGCAGATTGGGCAGCATGAAACTGGTGGTGCCATTGCCTCCGAAGTTGACGCCCAACAGTGCGAAAACCGTGTTGTATTGTGAGATCGCCAGCGTCTGGCCGTTGCATAGGGCCCAGCCGTTGGGCGCGAAGTTAAAGGCGAATGGCTGAATAGTGCCGATGAAAACTTCCATAGTTCCTCGTCCCTCAGGTTAGTGTCTGATACGTCACGTTGCAGACCCGGTTATCCGGGCAGTTCGCGCTGATCAGCCGACTCCTTTCATCTCCATGGCTGGGTCACGCCACGCCAAAGCGTAGACGCTGATCGGAATGATTGCCGGACGTCGTCCGTCGCAAGGCCAGCATCGACGTCGGGCTCGTGCCTGTCCTACAGTGCTTGGGAAGCTTCGGTTTTCAGTTGGCCGTTGCAAGGGGAGGTAATGGAGGCGCGCAGAGAAACACCGCTGGGCGATACCCAGGACCCGCATGCGAAGCCGGGATCGTGGGCGGCTGTCCGTCGCTTGCTGCAATGGGCGCGGGAGCACTGGCTGTTGCCGATCCTGACATTGGCCGCGCTGGTGCGTTTTTACGACCTCACGGCGGCGGCGATCCGGGGCGACGAAGGGTCCAGCCTGTTGCTTAGCCAGTATTCCCTGGCCGGGATCTGGGAACATGCTGCTCATGATGTGCATCCACCCCTGTATTTCATGCTGCTGCATGGCTGGATCGGCCTGTTCGGCGACGGCATTTTTTCGATTCGCAGCCTGAGTGCGCTGCCGGGGATTGCCACGGTGGGGCTCGGCGTCTGGCTGGTGGACTTGCTCGCTACCCGCCGCGCCGCATTGCTGGCCGGGGTTCTGCTGGCGCTGCTACCCACGGCGGTGCGTTACAGTCAGGAAGTGCGGATGTATTCCCTGCTGGGGCTGTGGCTGATCGGTGCCACGATCGCCTTGATGTATTGGATCAGGCGGCCGCAACGCACGCGCTATCTGGTGATTTACACCCTGCTGATGAGTGCGGCGTTCTACACCCATTACTTCACGGTGCTGTGCGTGCTCTGTCACTGGCTGTATCTGGGACTGATCCGCGTGCAGCCAGGGTATCGATTGCAGCACATTCAGCACTTCGGCTGGTGGCTGGCCAATGTGGCGATTGTGGCGTTGTACCTGCCGTGGGTGCCCAACCTGTTCGATCTGATCCAGCACATGGATCAGCTCAAGGCCAATGGCGATGTGGGATGGGAGATACCCGTCACGTTCGGCTCATTGCCGTCGATGATCTGGTTGTTCCTGACCCAGGACGATGGCGAGAACCTGCCCACGCTGGTTTTTATCGCGCTGCCGCTGGCCCTGCTGGCCCTGGCGGGCGTGGCGTTGGCGCGGGATCGCAGTGTTTTCCGTGGCAGTGCACTGGCGATGATCTACACCGTTCTCCCGTTGTTGCTGGTGTTTGCGGTGTCGTTCGTATCGCCGGTGTTCATCGAGCGTTACCTGACCGCTTATGCCTTGGGCCTGCCGATGCTTGTGGCGCTGGCCATCGATCGCTTGTACGCGGGTTCCAAGGTCTTGGCGCTGGCCGTGCTGATGCTGTTTGTCGGTATCGAACTCGTGGGCCTGAAAAACAATGCCACGGTGGCTACCGATGATCAGATCAGCGTCATGGTCAGCTATATGAACCAGCATTCGCTCCCGGCGACCGGATCGATGTACTGAAATAACTCATGGTGAGGCTTAAACGATTCATCTTCCGAGTGTTATATAAGTTGTATTTTCCAGTCGATTTAGCTCCGATTTGATATCAAAGCACCACTAGTCGTATGGCCATTCGTGGTCTACGCTCCGTCGTACAAAGGACTGTCGACGGGTGAATGGATTGCAACAATTTCACTTTATTTCCGGCTTGCCGCGTTCAGGCTCAACCCTGCTTTCTGCGATTCTGTTGCAGAACCCGCGCTTTCATGCCGGTATGACCAGCCCCGTGGGTGCGCTCTTTTCCGGTGTTCTGGAACAATGCAGCGCCGGCAGCGAGTTCGGTGCGGTGATCGACACCGACCTGCGTCGCCGCCTATTGCGCGGCCTGTTCGATTCTTTCTACGCCGATAAGGCCGACAAACCGGTGGTGTTCGATACGAACCGCCTGTGGAGTTCGCGCCTGCCGGCAATCAGCGATCTGTTCCCTCAAGCCAAGATCATTGCCTGCGTGCGCAATGTCGCCTGGGTCATGGACAGTATCGAGCGCCTGTACCGCGCCAACCCCTTCGAAAACACCAAGCTGTTCGGCGATGCGGTCGAACGCAACACGGTCTACAGCCGCTGCGAAACCCTGGCCCAGCGCAATCGGCTGGTGGGGTTTTCCTGGGCCGCCCTCAAGGAAGCCTATTACGGCGAACACGCCGACTCGTTGCTGATCATCGATTACGACCTGCTGAGCCAAGCGCCGGAGCGGGTGATGCGGCTGGTCTACGACTTCATCGGCGAACCCTGGTTCGAACATGACTTCGATCATTTGGCCTACGACGCGCCGGAATTCGATCAGGCGCTCGGCCTCTCGGGGCTGCACAAGGTCAAGGCCAAGGTCCAACTCCAATCCAGGCGCACGATCCTGCCGCCGGACTTGTTCAAGCAGTACGCCGAGTTGTCCTTTTGGCTCGATGGCTCAGCCAGCGCCGCCAATGTCATTCGTATGAAAGCCGACGCCGCGATCAGTTGATCGCGGCGTTTTCATTGATGCGTCAGAGAGTTCGAGTCCGGGTGAGCAGCATGTGGTGGAGCAAAGGCAAGTCGCGGGTTACCGAAGGCGCACGAGCGCTGGCCTCGCCAATGATCATGTCCCTGGAGCCGCGAATGCTGTTCGACGGCGCGGTGGCCGCCACGGTTGCCGACACTGCCCAGGCTGACAGCCATGCCACCGCCGAGGCGGTCAAGGCGCCGACGGCCGACCAGCCGGCCGCCAGCAAGGACACCCACGGCCAGGCCGATGCCACGCCAGCACCGGCCCCCGCTGCCGTGCCGGGGCAGAGCGTGGTGTTCGTCGATTCTCGGGTCAAGGACGCCGACAGCCTGCTTCAGGGCGTCGCGCCCGGTACTCAGGTGGTTCAGCTGGATGCCAGCAAAGATGGCTTGCAGCAAATCGCTGATTATCTGGACACCCATCAGGGCATCAGCTCAGTGCAGATCATTGCCCACGGCAACGCGGGCGATCTGTGGCTGGGCGATAGTTATCTGTCGGCCGACAACGTCGCGGCCCGCAGCGCAGTGCTGACGGAAATCGGCAAGGACATAAACGTCGGCGGCGACATTTTGATCTATGGCTGCTACACCGCCGAAGGTGAGCGTGGCTTGAGTTTTGTCGACTCGCTGGCGCAACTGACCGGCCGCGATGTGGCGGCTTCCAGTAATCGCACCGGGATCGGTGGCGACTGGAATCTGGAAATTGCCACCGGCAACATCGAAAGCGCCAACGTCCTCTCGGCCACAGCCATGAGCGACTATCAGTGGGGCCTGGCCACCTGGACCGCCACCAACAACGCCAACACGGGCGTCGGCTCACTGCGTGCGGCCATCGCCTCGGCGCAGAACGGCGATATCGTCACCTTCAACGCCAGCATGACGGTGCAGCTGACGTCCGAACTGCTGATCAACAAGAACATCACCGTTGATGGCGACTTGAACAACGACGGCGCGGCTGACGTGATTCTCGATGGTCAGTACAGGACCCGAGTGATTGAGGTGGCGTCCGGCAGCATCGTGACACTCGATGGTCTGGTGATCACCCGTGGCCTGGTGTCGGGCACGGGCGGCAACGGTGGCTACGGTGCCAGCGGTGCGATGGCCGGGGGCATTTTCAACGCAGGGATTCTGACCCTGAACAACGTTACCGTGACCTCCAACGGCGCTTCCGGTGGCGGTGGCGGCGGCGGTGTCACCGGCGCTTTTTACGGCGGTGGCGGTGGTGGCGGCGGCGGTTTGGGCGGCCAGGGCGGCGGGCATGGCGGTTCGGCAGGGCCGGGTACCGGCACGCTGGGTGGTGGTGCGGGCGGCGGTGGCGCCGGTGGTTACGGCGGCGGTTATGACGCGACCCACATGGGCGGTCGCGGCGGTACCACCACTGGCGGTGCTGGTGGGGTGGGCGTTTCCTATTACAGCAACGGCGGTAGCGGTGCGACGGCCACCAATGGCACGATTTCCATTGGCGGTGGCGGCGGCGGGGCCGGTTGGGACAAGGTGGGTGGCGCTGGCGGCAACGCGGTGGGCGGGATCTACAACGCCAGCAGCGGCACCATCACCATCGTCGGCACGTCGACCATCAGCAACAACATCGGCGCCGGTGGCGGCGGTGGCGGTGGCGGTGGCCAAGGCAGCAATGCCAGCAATGGCGGCGTGGGCGGCCGAGGCGTCGGTGCGATCTGGAACAAAGGCACGCTGCTGATCACGGCCGCCAACTTCGCCGCCCTGGCCGGTAATGCCGCGGCCAGTGGTGCTGGTGGCACTGCGCAGGGCGGAGGGACAACCGGCACCTCGCCGACCTCCGCCGCGACAATCTATAACGATGGCGGTGTACTCAACACCGCCTATTCGCCGCCGCCGACCGCAACCATTGTGGTCGCTGACAGCACACTGAGCATCGGCGAAACGTCTTTGGTGACGATCACCTTCTCCGAGGCCGTGACCGGTTTCACCAATGCGGACCTGACCATCGCCAACGGTACGTTGACTGCGGTGAGCAGCGGCGATGGCGGCATCACCTGGACGGCAACGTTCACCCCGACCGCCAGTCTTTCCGATACGACCAACGTCATCACCCTGGACAACACCGGGGTGATCAACGGTCTGGGCACCGCCGGCGTCGGTACCACCAACTCCAATAACTACGTCGTCGATACGGCGCGACCAACCGCCAGCATCGTGTTCACCGACACGGCGCTCAGGGCCGGCGAAACCTCGCTGGTGACCATCACCTTCAACGAAGCGGTCACCGGTCTCACCAACGCCGACCTGACCATTGCCAACGGCACGTTGACTGCAGTGAGCAGCAGCAACGGCGGCATCACCTGGACGGGGACCTTCACCCCGACCGCCAGCATCACCGATGCGACCAACCTTATCACCCTGGACAACACTGGGGTCAGCGACCTGGCGGGCAACGCCGGCAGCGGCACCACCGATTCGAACAACTACGCCATCGATACCGTGCGGCCAACGGCAACCATCGTGGTGACGGACACGGCGCTGAGAATCGGCGAAACCTCTCTGGTAACGATCACCTTCTCCGAAGCGGTCAGCGGTTTCACCAACGCCGACCTGACCATCGCCAACGGCACGTTGACCTCGGTGAGCAGCAGTGACGGCGGCATTACCTGGACCGCCACGTTCACCCCGAACGCGAGCATCAATGACACGACCAACCTGATCACCCTGAACAACACCGGGGTCAGCGATCTGGCGGGTAACGCCGGCAGCGGCACCACCGATTCCAACAATTACGCCATCGATACACTCCGTCCGACCGCGACCATCGTGGTGACGGACACGGCGCTGAGAATCGGCGAAACCTCTCTGGTCACGATCACCTTCAGTGAAGCGGTCAGCGGTTTCACCAATGCGGACCTGACCATCACCAACGGCACGTTGACCTCGGTGAGCAGCAGCGACGGCGGGATCACCTGGACCGCCACCTTCACACCTTCCGCGAGCATCAACGACACGACCAACCTGATCACCCTGGATAACACCGGGGTAAGCGATCTGGTGGGTAATGCCGGCAGCGGCACCACCGATTCCAACAACTACGCCATCGATACCGTGCGCCCAACGGCCACCATCGTGGTCGCGGACACGGCGCTGAGAATCGGCGAAACATCGCTGGTGACGATCACCTTCAGTGAAGCGGTCAGTGGTTTCACCAACGCCGACCTGACGATTACCAACGGCACGTTGACTGCGGTGAGCAGCAGCAACGGCGGCATCACCTGGACCGCCACCTTCACGCCTTCTGCGAGCATCAACGACACCACTAATCTGATCACCCTGGACAACACCGGGGTCAGTGACCTGTCGGGCAACGCCGGGTCCGGCACCACCGATTCCAACAACTACGCCATCGACACCCTGCGCCCGACGGCCACAATCGTGCTGGCCGATACGGCGCTGACAGCGGGCGAAACTTCGTTGGTGACCATTACCTTCAGCGAAGCGGTGAGCGGTTTCACCAATGCCGACCTGAGCATCGCCAATGGCACGTTGACCTCGGTGAGCAGCAGTGACGGCGGCATCACCTGGACCGCAACGTTTACCCCGACAGCAGGCATCATCAGCGCGACCAACGTCATCAGCCTGGCCAACACCGGCGTGGCGGATCTGGCGGGCAACACCGGCAGCGGCATCAGTTCCTCAGGCAATTACGCCATCGACACCGCCCCGCCGACTGCGACGATTGTCGTGACCGATACTGCACTGAGAATCGGTGAAACGTCACTGGTGACCATCACCTTCAACCAGGCCGTGAGCGGTTTCACCAACGCGGATCTGACGATTGCCAACGGCACGTTGACTGCGGTGAGCAGCAGTGACGGCGGCATCACCTGGACCGCGACTTTCACCCCGACGGCCAGCATCACCGATACGACCAACCTGATCACATTGGACAATACCGGCGTGCAGGCTGCCGCCACTGGCAACGTGGGCAGCGGCACCACCGATTCCAACAACTACGCCATCGACACCGTGCGCCCAACGGCCACCATCGTGGTCGCAGACACGGCGCTGAGAATCGGCGAAACGTCGCTGGTGACGATCACCTTCAGTGAAGCGGTGAGCGGTTTCACCAACGCGGATCTGACGATTACCAACGGCACGTTGACTGCGGTGAGCAGCAGCAACGGCGGCATCACCTGGACGGCCACCTTCACGCCTTCTGCGAGCATCAACGACACGACCAACCTGATCACCCTGGACAACACCGGCGTGGCCGATCTGGCGGGTAACGCCGGCAGTGGCACCACCGACTCCAACAACTACGCCATCGACACGCTGCGCCCGACCGCGACCATCGTTCTGGCCGATACAGCGCTGACAGCGGGCGAAACCTCGCTGGTGACCATCACCTTCTCCGAAGCGGTGACCGGTTTCACCAACGCCGACCTGAGCATCGCCAATGGCACGTTGACCTCGGTGAGCAGCAGTGACGGCGGCATCACCTGGACCGCAACGTTTACCCCGACGGCAGGCATTGTCAGCGCGACCAACGTCATCAGCCTGGCCAACACCGGCGTGGCGGATCTGGCGGGCAACACCGGCAGCGGGATCAGTTCCTCAGGCAATTACGCCATCGACACCGCCCCGCCGACTGCGACGATTGTCGTGGCCGACACGGCGTTGAGAATCGGTGAAACGTCACTGGTGACCATCACCTTCAACCAGGCCGTGAGTGGTTTCACCAACGCCGACCTGACGATTGCCAACGGCACGTTGACTGCGGTGAGCAGCAGTGACGGCGGCATCACCTGGACCGCGACTTTCACCCCGACGGCCAGCATCACCGATACGACCAACCTGATCACCTTGGACAACACCGGCGTGCAGGCTGCTGTCACTGGCAACGTGGGCAGCGGCACCACCGATTCCAACAACTACGCCATCGACACCGTGCGCCCAACGGCCACCATCGTGGTTACGGACACGGCGCTGAGAATCGGCGAAACCTCTCTGGTGACGATCACCTTCAGCGAAGCGGTCAGCGGTTTCACCAACGCGGACCTGACCATCACCAACGGCACGTTGACCGCGGTGAGCAGCAGCGATGGCGGCATCACCTGGACCGCCACGTTCACGCCTTCTGCGAGCATCAACGACACGACCAACCTGATCACCCTGGACAACACCGGCGTGGCCGATCTGTCAGGCAACGCCGGCAGCGGCACCACCGATTCCAACAACTACGCGATCGACACGGTCCGACCCACCGCGACCATCGTTGTGGCCGACGCTACCCTGAGCGCCGGCGAAACCTCGCTGGTGACCATCACGTTCAGCGAAGCGGTGAGCGGTTTCACCAATGCCGACCTGACCATCGCCAACGGCACGTTGAGCGCGGTCAGCAGCAGTGACGGCGGCATCACCTGGACGGCCACGTTCACGCCAACGGCCAGCATCACCGATACGACCAACCTGATCACCCTGAACAACACCGGGGTCAGCGATCTGTCCGGCAATGCCGGTAGCGGTACCACCGATTCCAACAACTACGCCATCGACACCACCCTGCCGACCGCGACGATCGTGGTGGCCGACAATGCGCTGAAAATCGGTGAAACGTCGCTGGTGACCATCACCTTCAACCAGGCCGTGAGTGGTTTCACCAACGCCGACCTGACCATTGCCAACGGCACCTTGACGGCGGTGAGCAGCAGTGATGGCGGCATTACCTGGACGGCAACTTTCACCCCGACGGCCAGCATCACCGATACGACCAACCTGATCACCTTGGACAACACCGGCGTGCAGGCTGTCGGCACCGGTAACGTGGGCATCGGCACCACCGATTCCAACAACTACGCCATCGACACCGTGCGGGCAACGGCCACCATCGTGGTGTCGGACACGGCGCTGAGAATCGGTGAAACGTCGCTGGTGACCATTACCTTCAGTGAAGCGGTCAGCGGTTTCACCAACGCCGACCTGACCATCACCAACGGCACTTTGACCGCGGTGAGCAGCAGCGATGGCGGCATCACCTGGACCGCCACGTTCACGCCTTCTGCGAGCATTAACGACACGACCAACCTGATCACCCTGGACAACACCGGCGTGGCCGATCTGTCAGGCAACGCCGGCAGCGGCACCACCGATTCCAACAACTACGCGATCGACACGGTCCGACCCACCGCGACCATCGTCCTGACCGACCCTACCCTGAGTGCCGGCGAAACCTCGCTGGTGACCATCACCTTCAGTGAAGCGGTCAGCGGTTTCACCAACGCCGACCTGAGCATCGCCAACGGCACCTTGACCGCGGTGAGCAGCAGTGACGGCGGCGTCACCTGGACCGCGACCTTCACCCCCACCGTCGGCGTGAATGACTCGAGCAACGTCATTACCCTGTCCAATACCGGTGTGACCGACGTGGCCGGCAATACCGGCAGCGGCACCACCAACTCCGGCAACTACACCATCGATACCGTGTTGCCGACCGCCACTATCGTCGTCGCCGACAATGCGTTGAGCGTCGGTGAAACGTCGCTGGTGACCATCACCTTCTCCGAGGCGGTAACCGGTTTCAGCAATGCCGATCTGACCATCGCCAATGGCACTTTGAGCTCCGTGACCAGCGGCGATGGCGGCATCACCTGGACCGCAACCTTTACGCCGACCAATGCCATCTCCGATACCAGTAACGTCATTACCCTGGATAACAGCGGAGTACAAAACGGCTCGGGCAACGCCGGTAGCGGCACCACCGATTCCAATAACTACGCCATCGACACCGTGCGCCCGACGGCCACCATCGTGGTCGCGGACGCGGCGCTGGCGGTGGGTCAAACATCGGTGGTGACCATCACGTTCTCTGAGGCGGTGACCGGATTTACCACAGCCGACCTGACGGTGAGCAACGGTACCCTGAGCAATCTGAGCACCAGCGATAACATCACCTATACCGCAACCCTTACGCCGACGGCGAGCGTCACCGACTCGACCAACCTGATTACCCTGGACAACACCGGAGTGATCGATGGGGCCGGCAGCACGGGCGCCGGTACCACCGATTCCAATAACTACGCCATCGACAGCCAGCGCCCGACCGCCACCATAGTGCTGAGCGATACGACCCTGAAACCGGGCGAAACTGCGTTGGTGACCATCACCTTCAGCGAGGCGGTAACAGGTTTCGACAACAGTGACTTGAGCGTCGCCAATGGCACTTTGAGTGCAGTCAGTAGCAGCGATGGTGGCATCACATGGACCGGGACCTTTACTCCGACTATCGGGATTACCGACGCCAGCAACATCATCACCCTGGCCAATACTGGTGTGACTGATGTGGCCGGCAATACCGGGGCCGGCACCACCAACTCGGCTAACTATGTAGTGGAAACCCAGGTGCCGACCGCCAGCATCGTGGTTGCCGACAATGCCCTCAAGGTCGGTGAAACTTCGCTGGTGACGATCACCTTCAGTGAAGCGGTCAGCGGTTTCACCAACGCCGACCTGACCGTTGCCAACGGCACACTCAGCAACGTTTCGTCCGTCGATGGTGGCGTGACCTGGACCGCGACTTTCACACCTACAGCCAGCGTGACGGACACCACTAACCTGATCAGCCTGGACAACAGCGGAGTGATCAACGCGTCGGGCAACAGCGGCGTCGGCGTGACCGATTCCAACAACTACGCGATCGATACCGCTCGCCCGACCGCAACCATTGTGGTCGCGGACAATAAACTGGGTATCGGCGAGACCACTACCGTCACCATTACTTTCAGCGAAGCGGTGTCCGGTTTCGACCTGTCGGACCTCAGCGTGGCCAATGGCGTGCTGTCCAACCTGGCCAGCAGCAACGGAGGTGTGACCTGGACGGCCACGCTCACTCCGACCGCGAGCCTTAACGATGCGACCAACCTGATCCTGCTCGACACCGGCAATGTGCTCGACGCGGCGGGCAATGCCGGCGCCAGCATCGCCATTTCCAACAACTACGCGCTCGATGCGACTCGCCCGACCGTCACCATCGTGGTTGCCAACCCGAACCTGGGCATTGGCCAGACAACGCTGGTGACCTTCACGTTCAGTGAGGCGGTAAGCGACTTCGATTTGTCGGACCTGAGCGTTACCAACGGCGAGCTGAGCAACCTGGCCAGCAGCGACGGCGGCAAGACCTGGACCGGGAACTTCACACCTGCCGCGAACATCACCGACCCAAGCAATTTCATTGCGCTGGACACCAGCAATGTGACGGACCTGGCGGGCAACATCGGCGACAGCGTCGCGGTCTCCAACAACTACACGATCAACACCGTGCCGGCGTTTGTGGTCTTACCACCTGTCACCGTGCCCGCCCAACCTAACGTGCCATTGCAGCCAATCGTCTTCACCCCACCCACTGGCGATCTTGGCTCGCCGCTGAGCTTTTCCCCGCTGTTTGAACAACGGGTGATCGGCAATGGTATTCGCCCTCTGGGTGACATCTTCATGAACCACGGGGCGCTGGCTCCAAGCTTTATCGCGCAGGTATTCAGTGAGAGCGGTGGCGATGGCTCAGGCCAAGGCTTCCTGGGCTTTGGCGGGGGCGATGGCGGGGTCTTCGGCAGCAGCACACTGTCAAGCCTGTTCAATCAGGACACCAGTAGCGAGGGGGATTCGCTGAACACCTTTGGTAATCAGTCAATCAGGGCGGGAGATGCTTCCCAAGGGCTGCGCGGCGTGTTTGGCGCACCGAGTTTTGGTCAGCAATTGCAACAACTCAAAGACACCGAGCAGCGGCAGGTCGAGAGCCTGGCCGCGGCTTTGCAACAGGTCGGCATCAGTGAAATGCGGGCCTGAAAAAACCATTAAAGCAGGGCGGCACCTGGGGGCTCCAAGGATGAAGAGAAGTCAGAAGTTATTCGGCGCCAGCCTGCTGGCGCTGGCGATCAGCGGGTGTGCAGTCACCAGTGAACCGATCGAACGGGGTGTCAGCCAACAGCGCGCCAAAAGCGATCTGCAAAAGATGTACACGGGTCAGGAGCCCCTCAGCGGCCCACTGACCCTGCACCAGGCCATGGCCCGCGCGGTGAAATACAACCTTGAAGGCCGGCTCAAGATCATGGAAGAGGCCTTGGCCAAGCGCCAACTCGACCTCGCCAGTTTTGACATGCTGCCACGCATGGCGCTGGACGCCGGGTATGTGGGGCGTAATAACGTAAACGCTTCCAGCAGTCAGAGCGTGGAAACCGGCACCCAGTCTCTGGAACCGTCGACCTCCCAGGACCGCGACCGTGAAGTGGCGGACCTGACCATGGTCTGGAACGTGCTCGACTTCGGTGTCAGTTACATCAGTGCCAAGCAGCAGGGCGATCAGCGGCTGATCGTGCAGGAGCGGCGGCGCAAGGTGATCAACACCATCGTTCAGGACGTACGCTCGGCCTATTGGCGAGCGATGGCCGCCGAACGTTTGCTCAAGCAAATCGACAGCCTGATGGCCCGGGTCGAAACCGCTCGCAACAATAGCCAGAGCATGAGCGAGCAGCGCATTGGCGATCCGATTCAGTCGCTGGGTTATCAGCGCTCACTGATCGAAGCCACCCGGCAGCTGGAAGAGCAACGCCGCGCACTGTCGCTGGCGAAAACCGAACTGGCGACCTTGATCAACCTGCCTCCGAGTACCAACCTGACGCTGGCGACCCAGGACGATTACGTCATTCCGGAACTCAAGGTCGACCTCGCCAGCCTGGAACAGGAAGCCCTGACCAGTCGGCCGGAGTTGCGAGAGCAGGATTACCAGACCCGCATCAGCGCCGCCGAAACCCGCAAAGCCATGCTGCGTCTGCTGCCGGGGCTGGAGTTTTCCGCCGGTGGGCATTACGACAGCAACTCGTTTTTGGTGGAGCAGGGCTGGGCGGATTACGGGGTGAAAGTCACCTGGAACCTGTTCAATGTGATTTCCGCGCCTGCCGCGATTGACGTCGCCAAGGCGGGTGAAGAAGTTGCCACGGCACGCCGGCAGGCGATGTCGATTGCCATCCTGGCGCAGCTTTACGTGGCCAACGCCAACTATCGCGAGGCGATGCGACAGTTCAAGACCAATCAGCAACTGTCAGACATCGATGGGCAAATCGTCGGTCAACTGCGCAACCGCTATCAGGCGGCCGGGCTGGGCGAACTGGATCTGATCCAGGGCGAGTTGAACACCTTGCAGGCCGATCTGCGTCGCGACCTGTCTTACGCCGACCTGCGCAACGCTTACGGGCAAATCTTCGCCAGCGCCGGTCTCGATCCGCTGCCGGACGAAGTGCAATCGACCGAAGTCCAGTCCATCGCCACCGCCCTGGCCAATCGCGAAGAGGCGTGGGCGGCGGGCAACATCTCAGTGCCGGTGGCCCATGCCCCGGTCCAATAACCTGCTGGCGCCGACAGCGAGCATCAGCCGCGCCCAAAGGGAGATCCGCAACGGCCATCGTGGCGCGGCGATTCTGCTGACCGGTTTACCGGCCGCGGGCAAGTCGACATTGGCCCAGGCACTGCACGCCGAGCTGTTCGAACACGGTGTGCAGAGTGTGGTGCTCGATGGCGACGGACTGCGGGTCGGGCTCAATCGCGATCTGGGGTTTACCGACAGCGATCGTCTGGAAAACATCCGCCGCGCCAGCGAACTTGCGGCGCTGTTGGTCGAGAACGGACAGATTGTCATCCTCGCGATGATCGCACCCTTGGTGGAGTTGCGTGAGTTGTTCGCCCGACGGTTGGGCGAGGATTACCGTGAAGTCTGGTGCAGCGCCTCGCTGACGGTGTGCGAACAGCGTGATCCAAAAGGTCATTACGCCAAGGCTCGACGGGGAGAATTGGCGGGGTTTACCGGTGTTTCCGCGCCTTACGAACCACCGCCGTGCGCGTCGCTGGTGCTCGACACGGGCGCGCAGTCGGTGGAGGCCTGTCTCGACCGTTTGCTGACCTGGCTCGGCGAGTGCGCGGTGCTGCCGAAACGATGAGTCGGCCGGCCTTCTCCCGCTTGCCGGTGACGGTGGATTTGCCGTTGCTGTTGCAGGCGCTGGCAGCGATTGGCGAGGACGACTGGCAAGGTCACTTCAATAGCGATTATTACGCTGGCGACTGGAGTGGCGTGGCGCTGATTTCCGCGGCCGATGCCTTGACTGAACTGTCGCCCGGTCGCGGTGAGACTCTTTTGCGTGCGCCCTGGCTGCAAGATGTTCGATGGCAACAAGGGCTGCGGGATCTGCCGCTGCAGATCGTCTGCGCGCGCCTGTTGCGGCTCGGCCCCGGCGGGCGGATTCACGAGCATCGCGACTATGATCTGGGCGAACCAGACGCTGATTTGCGTCTGCACATTCCGCTGCTCAGTCCACCTCAAGTGGACTTTCTGCTGGACGGCCAACGCATGCCGATGGCCGCTGGCGAATGCTGGTTTCTCGACCTGTCGCGGCCTCATCGCGTGGACAATCGCGATATTCAGGCACGGATTCATCTGGTACTCGATTGCCGGCCTGGTGCCTGGCTGGAGCAGGCGATCATTGACGGGCTGGCAACCACGCCGTCGCCGGAAATCGGTCCTGACGCTTTTGCACAGTTCAAGGCATTGGTGGCCAGCGATCCGCAGCTGTGCAAGTCCTTGCAGGGGTTGCAGGACAACCAAGCCTTTATCACCCGCACCCTGGAACTGGCCGCTGAGCGTGGACTTGCGTTCACCCGTGAAGAACTGCGCGCGGCGATGCGCGACGGCCGCCGTCAATGGAATGAACAATGGCGCGCCTGAACCTCGAAGGCTGGTTGCCGATCCGCATCTGGCAAGAGGCCGGGCAATGGCAAGTCGACTGGTGCTGGTTCGGTGACACGCGGCTGCATCAGCCGTTTTTTCGTGATGCGGTGGAGGATGCGCTGCGGCTGCCGTTCAATCAGGCGTTTCGCCGGAAAACCGCATTGTCGACCCTTGCTGACTGGCAGGTTTGCAGCCCCGGTCTGACGCCGAGCGCTTTTATCTTTCACGCCTCCCGCTGCGGCTCGACCCTGATCAGCCAGATGCTGGCGCAACTCGACAACCACCTCGTCATCAGCGAGCCACCGCCGCTGGATGCGTTGCTGCGCAGTGATTTGCCCGCCGTCGAGCACCGTGCGGCCATCAAAGGATTGCTGTCTGCCTACGGGCAACGTCGGCTTGGCGTGGAGCAACGGCTGGTGATCAAACTCGACGCCTGGAACATCGGTGAACTGCCGTTGCTGCGCGAGTGCTTCCCCGAAACGCCGTGGTTGTTTCTTTATCGCGATCCGCTGGAAATTGCCGTCTCGCATCTGCGTCGCCCGGGCATGCACATGGTGCCGGGGATGATCGGAGCGAGCGTGCTGGATGAGGAATGGCCGTTCAGCAGCCGTGAGGATTATATCGCCCGGCGATTGGGCCGATTGCTGGCGTCGGGGTTGGCGCAATGCCAGGCGTTTGGCGGTCTGGCGGTGAATTACAGCGAATTGCCGCAGGCTATGGCAGGGCGGTTGGCGGCGTTCTTTGCGGTGGATATCGAGCAGCGCAGGCAGGTGTTTGCGGCGGTGGGACAACATGCCAAGCAGCCGTCGCAGGTGTTTGTCGGTGACAGCGATGACAAGCGTCGTGAAGCCTCGGCGCTGCTTCGTGAGCGGGTGGAGCACTGGGCGCGCGAGCCTTATGAGGCATTGGAAAAGGATCGCAGCCTTCGGCAGCTCCCACAATGGCCCGGCGTACACCTGTAGGAGCTGCCGAAGGCTGCGATCTTTGGGGCCGACAGATTATTTCCTTAGGGTTTTGACGACAAATCCGCCATCCCCTTGAGCAATTCGATCGGCAGCGGGAAGACGATGGTCGAACTCTTGTCCCCGGCAATCGAACTCAGCGTCTGCATGTAACGTAATTGCATGGCCCCCGGCTGACGCCCGAGCATTTCAGCAGCCTGCATGAGTTTCTCCGAGGCCTGCAATTCGCCTTCGGCGTGGATCACCTTGGCACGACGTTCCCGTTCGGCTTCGGCCTGTTTGGCGATGGCGCGAATCATCGATTCATTGAGGTCCACGTGCTTGATCTCGACATTGGCGACCTTGATGCCCCAGGCGTCAGTTTGAGCATCGAGCACTTGCTGGATATCAACGTTCAACCGCTCCCGTTCCGCCAGCAATTCATCGAGTTCATGTTTACCGAGCACCGCCCGCAACGTGGTCTGCGCCAGTTGGCTGGTGGCCATGAGAAAGTCTTCGACCTGAATGATCGCCCTTTGCGGATCGAGCACGCGGAAATACAGCACCGCATTGACCTTGACCGAGACGTTGTCGCGGGTGATCACGTCTTGCGGCGGTACGTCGAGCACCACGGTACGCAGGTCGACACGAACCATTTGCTGAACCACCGGAATCAGCAGGATCAGGCCAGGGCCCTTGACCTGCCAGAAGCGTCCGAGCTGGAACACCACGCCGCGTTCGTATTCGCGCAGGATGCGGAAGGCCGACCCTGCCAGTGCAATCAGCAATAACAGCAGCGCGGCAAAACCCAGTTGCAAGCCCATAATTATTCTCCGCCATCTTTGTTCATTGCGGGCGCCGCGTCAGCCGCGGCCACTTCCAGCAGTAGGCCCTTGCGTGCCACCACCCGGACCTGTTGACCCGGTCGCAGCGGTGTTTCGCTCGACACCTGCCATTGCTCGCCTTGCAGGTGCACCCAGCCGACATAAACATTGTCGGCCTGCAACGACGTTACCGGCGTCACGGCGCCCAGTAATTCGGCATCACCGCTGACGTTGCGGCGCGGTCGGGTTTTCAAGGCGCGGATCACCAGGAAAATCAGCAGCAGTGCACTGATCAACCCCAGGCCGATCATCAGCGGAACAGGAATTTCGGCATTCGTCAGAATCACCGCGCCGATCACGAACATCACCAAGCCGCCCAAACCGACCACGCCGTAATTGGGCAAGGCCGCCTCGGCGATCAGAAACACAATGCCGAACGTGATCAGCCAGATCCCGAGAGGATTGGGGACCAGCACAATGATGGTGTCCGCCGCGAAAACCGACCCGCTGAAGGTCAATAGCCACGCTATTGCACAGCGACAAGTGTTCACTTGACCCTCCGCAAGAGTCATTCCGTCCACTAATCGTTCCTGACTCTGTACACAAGTCTAGTTGAGCCTGCACTTGTATGAACTTTGACCAGTTGTCGACAGCGTCCGACGGGCGGATTTCCCGCCGGATCCCACCAGCGGGCCTAGACTTTTAAGGGAGACCAAAAGCTAACCACCGTCCGCGATTCGTTGCTGCGGACACCGAGGTGCATCATGCGTATGGCAAAAACCGTGCAGAACAGCCTCAATAAGGCTCACTGCGAATATGACATCGTTTCTCACCCGCACTCGGCCAGCAGCCTTGAAACGGCTCGGCTCGCGGGTATCCCTGCCGAACGGGTCGCCAAATCGGTGATTCTCGACGACCGTCACGGCCACTACTTGATGGCCGTACTGCCCGCCAGCTGTCACCTGGACCTGAGCAAAGTACGTGGCAGCAGCGAATGGCAAATCACCCGTGAAAGCAACCTGCCGCGCCTGTTCGACGATTGCGAACGCGGCGCCGTGCCGGCACTGGGCGAATCCTACGGGATGGACATGGTCATCGACCCACTGCTGACCCGGCAGAAAGACATCTACCTCGAAGCCGGCAACCACAACAATCTGGTACACATGAGCGTGCCGGAATTTTTGAAAATGGTGCCGCATGCCGAGGTGTGCGAGTTGAGCCAGTCGGCGTAGCGTCGACGTCACTGCCGTCATCGCGGGCACGCCTCGTTCCCACATTGAAACGCAATCAACTGTGGGAGCGAGCCTGCTCGCGATCGACCGCGCAGCGGTCACCCCATTCAGTCATCAAGAAGGAGCCAGACATGGAATCCCCTACCCATAACCTCCCCTCACTGTTCAAACAACTCGGCCTGCCCGATGACGCCGAAAGCATCGATAAATTCATCGCTACCCATTCACCGCTCAAACCCGAACTGCACCTGGCGGACGCGTTCTTCTGGAGCGAGAGCCAGGCAGAGTTGCTGCGTGAGGAGATTCTGGATGATGCGGATTGGGCGGAGGTGGTGGATCAGCTGGATGTGCTGCTGAGGAAGGGGCGGGGGGTGTAAAAAAATCTGTAGGAAAACGGCGAAATGTAAAAAAAACTGGTGAGTGGTAAAAAAATCTGAGCAAAAACTTAATTTGTTAGCTTTTTCCAGGGTTGCTCAGAAACAGGTAATAGACCAGAATCAAGACCTGAATTGAGGTCTTAATTATGCAAAGTGTTCTGGCCGACATGGCGGTTAGCGTGTCTGAGTTGAAGAAAAACCCATCTGCAGTTCTGAGCGGTGCTCACGGTGGGCCTGTGGCAGTGCTGAACCATAACCGAGTGATGGGATACATGGTTCCGGCCGATGTTTTCGAGCAAATGATGGAGCGCCTCGATGACTTCGAGTTGGCGGAAATTGTTCGCTCTCGTAGAAATGAAACGCCGGTCCCGGTAAGCCTGGATGACCTATAAGCTTGAATTCCTGCCCTCCGCACGCAAGGAGTGGGACAAGCTGGGGCATACATTGCGTGAGCAGTTCAAAAAGAAACTGGCGGAACGGCTTGAATTGCCTCGAATCCCTTCCGACTCACTGCATGGGATGCCTGATTGCTACAAAATCAAATTGAAGTCATCGGGATACAGGCTTGTGTATCAAGTTTTTGATGAGCGCGTAGTCGTTTCTGTGGTGGCGGTTGGTAAGCGCGAGCGCAGCGATGTGTACGACCGAGCCAAGAAGCGCTGATAGTTCTAGACCTCTCTTATTTTTGCCGCTTGCGTCCGCATAGCGGCAAATTCGGTTTCGATCTCTTCGTTACTGCGGCACTGTCCTTCGTTTTGCGAGAATCGTGCAGCATCCACTTTCCTTTGCAGGAAGTTGTGGTAACGATCCGATTCTCCGAAATCGAAGATATTGTCAGTTTCTGTTGTATCACCAGGCATTGTTCGATTCTCGGTTCGGATAGCGAACGTTACACAGATTTCAAACTCGACAGCGATCCCTGTGGAGCTCCCATGTCTGACCATTGCTCGCCAATATGTTTCAAAACTTGACCAACTTTCCCCTCCAATGCCATATTGATAGTTAGCAAACTAACAGTGTGTGCATCCCCTCGTGCCAAAGAACCTCGACGCTCTCCAGATGAACATCAGCAGCTCCATGGTGGTGGCCGCCAGGCATTGGCGGAAGATCTGTCAGACCACGCTGGTCAACTATGGAATCTCCGAAGCCTGCGCCGTGCCGTTGTTGATGATCGGGCGTTTGGGCGAGGGTGTGCGGCAGGTGACGGTCGCGCAGGCGGCGGGGATGGAGAGTCCTTCTCTGGTGCGTTTGCTGGATCAGCTGTGCCATGCCGGTTACGTCTGTCGTACCGAAGACACCCAAGACCGCCGCGCCAAATGCCTGAGCCTGACCGAGACCGGTCGTGAGCTGGTGCAGGCAGTCGAAGTCGAGTTGGTGCGTTTGCGCCATGAAGTACTCGAAGGGATCGCCCCGAGTGATCTGGAAGCGGCGCTGCGGGTACTGAAAGCATTCGAAGCGGCCAATCATCCAGCGGTAGCTCAACCTTGAGCGGATTTTTCACCGGCGTGCCCCCGGCGCGAGACTGGTTCTACGGTGTGCGCACGTTCGCGGCATCGATGATTGCGCTGTACATCGCCATGCTCATGCAAATGCCCCGTCCGTATTGGGCAATGGCCACGGTGTACATCGTTTCCAGTCCGTTCGTCGGCCCTACCAGTTCCAAGGCGTTGTACCGCGCCGTTGGCACTTTGCTCGGTGCGGCGGCGGCGGTTTTTTTCGTGCCGATGTTTGTGCAAAGCCCTTATGTGTTGGTGGTGGTCATTGCGCTGTGGACCGGGATTTTGCTGTTCCTGTCCTTGCACTTGCGCACCGCCAACAGCTACGCCTTGATGCTCGCCGGTTACACCTTGCCGCTGATCGCCCTGCCGGTGGTAGATAACCCGCTGGCGGTGTGGGACGTGGCCGAGGCGCGCACCGAAGAGATCTTCCTCGGCATCGCCTGCGCGGCAGTGGTCGGCGCGATGTTCTGGCCTCGGCGGCTGGCGCCGGTGTTCAACGATTCGGTGAACAAATGGTTCGCCGATGCCTCGACCTACAGCCTGCGCTTCCTCAGTCGCAACGTGCAGCCGGACGAAGTCAGCACCCTGCGTTCATTGATGGTGGCGAACTTCAACAGCCTGGAATTGATGATCGGTCAGTTGCCCCACGAGGGCGCGCGGCCGCAGACAGTGCGTAATACCAAGGAACTGCGCGGGCGAATGATCCATCTGCTGCCGGTGATCGATGCCCTCGACGACGCGCTCTATGCCCTCGAGCGGCGCACGCCGGAGCTTGTGGATAAGTTCGCGCCACTGCTGACCGCGACCGCCGAATGGCTCGACCATAAAGACGCGGACCTCGACCGCTGGCAGGCCCTGAAAAACCAGCTCGAAGCGCTGCAACCGAATGCCGAGGCGCTGGACGACCGCAAGCAGCTGCTGTTCTCCAACGCCCTGTATCGCCTCGGCGAATGGATCGATGTGTGGCAAGACTGCCGCAGCCTTCAACATGCCATTCAGTGCGAGAGCCAGGACAGTTGGCGCGCGGTGTATCGGCACTGGCGCCTCGGTCGGCTGTCACCGTTTCTGGACCGTGGGTTGATGCTCTATTCGGCCGCGTCCACGGTCACCGCCATCATCGTTGCCTCGGTGCTGTGGATTCTGCTCGGCTGGACCGACGGCGGTAGTGCGGTGATTCTGGCGGCGGTGGCGTGCAGTTTTTTTGCTTCGATGGACGACCCGGCGCCGCAGATCTACCGGTTCTTTTTCTGGACCGCGATGTCGGTGCTGTTCGCCAGCCTCTATCTGTTTCTGATCCTGCCGAACCTGCATGACTTCCCGATGCTGGTGCTGGCATTCGCCATCCCGTTCATCTGCGTTGGCACCCTGACGGTGCAGCCGCGTTTCTACCTGGGCATGCTGCTGACCATCGTCAACACGTCATCTTTCATCAGCATTCAGGGCGCCTACGACGCGGACTTCCTCAGCTTCGCCAACTCCAACCTGGCTGGTCCCATGGGTTTGCTGTTCGCGTTTATCTGGACCCTGATCGCCCGGCCATTCGGCGCGGAATTGGCGGCCAAGCGCCTGACCCGTTTTAGTTGGCGCGACATCGTCAGCCTCACCGAGCCGGCTTCGTTGGCCGAACACCGGCAATTGGGCGTGCAGGTCCTCGATCGCCTGATGCAGCACTTGCCGCGGCTGGCCATGACCGGCCAGGACACCGGGATCGCGCTGCGGGAAGTACGCGTGGCGTTGAATCTGCTCGACCTGCTGGCCTATACGCCGCGTGTGGTGGGCATGCCGCAGGTGCTGCTGCAGCAAGTGGTGGTCGAAGTCGGTGAGTACTTCAAGGCCTGTCTCAAGGCCGACGAACGTCTGCCAGCGCCGAGCCCTTTGCTGATGACCCTCGACCGCACCCGTCGTGCCCTCGACACCGAGTGCGATGACGGCGCCCGTCTGCATTTGCTGCACGCCCTGAGCGGCTTGCGCCTGGCCTTACTGCCGGGTGTGGAGTTCGTCGGCACAGGCGAGCTCGAAGAACCGCTTCCCCATGGCATCGATGGAGCGCCTTTATGATCGGTGATCTGGATATCAGCGGGGTGTTCCTGCCCACGCTGCTGGTATTGATGGGCATTACCTACGTGTTGTACCTGTTGGTGCACGGGTTGCTGACGCGCCTGCACTTTTACCGTCTGGTCTGGCACCGGGCATTGTTCAACGTGGGTCTCTACGCCTTGCTCCTCGGCGCCGTGGACTCACTCAGTCGATACCTGATGACATGAAAAAACCTTTTTTGACCCTCGGCCGCGTGGTCCTGACGCTGTTGATCGTGACCTTCGCCGTTGTCGTGGTCTGGCGCATGGTCATGTATTACATGTTCGCGCCCTGGACCCGGGACGGGCACATCCGCGCCGACATCGTGCAGATCGCCCCGGACGTGTCGGGACTGATCCAGCAAGTAGAGGTTCGCGACAACCAATGGGTGAAACGCGGCCAGGTGCTGTTCAGCATCGATCAGGACCGTTTCAAACTGGCACTGCGCCAGGCAAAAGCGGCCGTCGCCGACCGCCAGGAAACCCTGGCCCAGGCTCAGCGCGAGGCCAAGCGTAACCGTGGCCTCGGCAACCTGGTCCCGGCCGAACAACTGGAAGAAAGCCAGTCCCGTGTCGCCCGCGCCGAAGTGGCGTTAATGGAGGCGCAGGTGGCGGTGGACAGCGCTCAGCTCAACCTTGACCGCTCGCTGATCCGCAGCCCGGTGGATGGCTACGTTAACGACCGGGCGCCGCGTTCCCAGGAGTTCGTCACCGCCGGGCGGCCGGTATTGTCGGTGGTGGACAGCAACTCGTTCCACATCGATGGTTATTTCGAAGAAACCAAGCTGGACGGCATTCATGTCGGCCAAGGCGTCGATATTCGGGTCGTCGGCGACCGCGCTCGGCTGCGCGGGCATGTGGAAAGCATCGTCGCCGGTATCGAAGACCGCGACCGCAGCAGCGGCAGCAACCTGTTGCCCAACGTCAATCCGGCGTTCAGCTGGGTGCGGCTGGCGCAGCGGATTCCGGTACGAATCGCTTTCGACGAGGTGCCAGAGGACTTCCGCATGATTGCCGGCCGCACGGCCACGGTGTCGATCATCGACGATCAAACCCGGGAGCCGGCGCAATGAGCAGGGCCTCTGGATTGGCGGTGGCCGGGTTAGGGCTGCTGCTATCGGCCTGTCAGGTGGTCGGGCCGGATTATCACTTGCCGGACGAGGCCGCCGTGCACCGTGACGACTTTCAGAGCGATCTGGCGGTGAACGGCAAAAATGTCGTTTCGGCACCGGTGCCCAGCGATTGGTGGCGCTTGTATCAGGATCCGCGTCTGGACCAATTGGTGCAGCAAGCCATGGCCTCCAACACCGATTTGCGGGTGGCGGCGGCGAATCTTTCGCGGGCTCGCGCTCAAGTCGACGAAGCGCAGGCGGCGGGCGGTTGGAGCGGCGGCGTGAAAGTCGGTGCCCAGCGTTTGCAGGAGTCTGGCGAGGCGTTCTTGCTGGCGGATAAAGTGCCGGTGGCCAACGTCGGTGACATCGGCATCACCACGTCCTATCAGTTCGACCTGTTTGGCACGTTGCAGCGCGGCATCGAAGCGGCCAAAGCCAATGCCGATGCGACTCAGGCGGCAGCGGACACCGCGCGTATCACGCTGGTGGCCGATGTGGTGCGGGCTTACACCCAAGTCTGCGCGGCCAACGAAGAGCGGGAGATCGCTCAGCATTCCCTCGACCTGCAAGCCCAGAGCACCACGCTGACCCAGCGTTTGCGCGATGCCGGACGCGGCGATGAAACCCAGGTCACCCGTTCGCAAACCCAATTCAAATCCTTGCGCGCCGAGTTGCCGCGTTATGAAGCGGCACGTCAGGCCGGGCTGTTCCGCTTGTCGATGCTGTTGGCCAAACTGGTCGAGCAATTGCCTGTGGGCACCAGCGACTGCGCTGAGCTGCCAAAAATTGCGCAATTGTTGCCGGTGGGTGACGGCGCCACGCTGCTCAAGCGTCGACCCGACGTGCGGCAAGCCGAGCGTAGATTGGCGGCCGCGACGGCCGGTATCGGCATTGCAACCGGCGAGTTGTACCCGGATATCAGCATCGGCGCGACCGTTGGTACGGTCGGGATTCTGGAAAACCTCGGTAAACCGGCGACCAATCGCTGGGGCTTCGGCCCGTTGCTGAGCTGGACCGTGCCGTCCAACGGCTCCCGCGCGCGAATCCGTGAGGCCGAGGCCGCGACCCAAGGCGCGCTGGCGCATTTCGATGGCGTGGTGCTCAACGCCATCCGCGAGACTCAGACCGGCCTGGCGCAATATTCCGCGCAGCTTCAGCGCCGCGATGCGTTGGCAGATGCCGAGCAATCGGCGCAACTGGCGGCAGACCAGACCCACCGCTTCTTTCAGGCCGGCCGCGCGTCGTTTTTGGCGGACCTGCAAGCCACCCGCACCTACACCGACGTACGGGCGCAACTGGCCTCGGCCAACACCCAAGTCGCGATGAGCCAGATCGATTTGTTCCTTGCTTTGGGTGGCGGCTGGGAAAGCGGACGAACGCAAGGGTCACAACCCGGCAAACCCTGAGGCCGTTGCTATGCTTTGATTTGATGGGGGCGCGCGGCGAACCCGTCGATCAAGGCTTGCGTTGGTCATGGGGATCTAATAATGAAAAACCCTTATGCTCCCGGCTTCTGGTGCGCCATTGCGGCATTGGTTTTGCTGTCGGCCACCTATTTCTACGGCGTCATGCTGGCCCACCAGCTCGACACGGCGCTGATATTCCTCGACAGCGCAGTGGCGTTGATCGCCGTGATGGCTGTCGTGGTGGTCGCCTGGGCTTCATTACAGGGCCAGCGCATCAAGAAACGACAACTCGAACAAGGCAAGACCCTGGTGCTGATCTGGGACACCAAGGTGGCTTTGCGTCGTGTCGAAACGGTGTTCGACCGGTATTTCTGGGGCAGTTACTGGCAACCGGGGCGCACGTTCCAGGAAGTGATGGGCGAACTCACCGGCACACCGCTGGAAAAAAGCCTCGAAACCTTGAAAAAACAATGCCTGGCGCTGGACAAGCAAGTGGCCGACGAGGGGTGGCACTGGCTCAACAATGCGCGAGAGCTTTCCGATGTCGCCACCGCCATGGCCCGCGAACGCTATCAGCTGGATTTCTGCGACCCGCGCGCGGAAGTGACCGGCGGGGCGGTGATCAATCGGGATTTTGAAGTGCTGGTGTATACGTGGACCGCACGGCTCAAGAGCTTTGATCATCAATTGGATGAGATTGAGGTTCAGTATTCATAAAGATGTATTGGCAGGGCTGACGCTTTCGCGAGCAAGCCCGCTCCCACATTGGAATGCGTTCCCCTGTGGGAGCGGGCTTGCTCGCGAAAGCGATTGCATGACCGCCGGAATTCTTGCCCTCTGCCAGTTGTCCACAAGCAGCAATACCCCATAGACACTCTTTCACCTTTAATCATTGGGCCGCTTTGCGGCGCAAATGCTAATCTCCATCCCACTTTTAGCGCAGTCGTGACCGCAACCTGTCATGGGTTCAGGGAAGACGACCACACTTTCAACAACGGACATTGAACGGGTACTTCATGAATAAATCAGCAGGCGTGCTTCTAGGAATTGTCGTGGCCATCGGTGCAATCAGCGCTGGCGGTGCGTGGTACACCGGCTCCAAACTCGATGGGGTGCTGAATACCTCGATCGCCGACGCCAACAAAGAGCTGCAAGCCGCGCTGGCTGGTTCCAACGGTACGGCATCGCTGGAGCTGGTGTCGCTGGACCGCCATGTGTTCAGCAGCACCGCGCACTACCGCCTCAAGGGTGAAGGCGAGATGTTTGGTGAAGCGCCGGTCGAGTTGCTGTTTGTCGACCGCATCGAACACGGCCCGCTGCCGTTCTCGCGTCTGGTATCGCTGAAGTGGTTGCCGGTCCTGGCCACCAGTCACTACGAGTTGGAAAAGACTCCGCTGACCGAGAAGTGGTTTGCGGCCGCCAAGGACAATTCCCCGGTCAAAGGCGTGGTCAACATCGGCTACGACAACTCTACCAAAGGCACCCTCGAATTTCTGCCGCTGGAAACAGCACTGGATGACAAATCCAAGCTGACCTTCTCCGGTATGAAACTCGACGTAGCCGCCAGTACCCAGGCGCAAAAGGTCAAGGCTGACGGTTACATGGACAGCCTGAAGCTGACCACCGTGGCCGAAGATCAGACCCCGGTGCAGGTCGAGCTCAACGGCTTGACCGTGGCCAGTAACCTGAACAAAAGCACGTACGGCTATTACACCGGCGAAAACACCATCGAGCTGACCAACAGCAAGACCACCTTCGGCGCCAAACAGTCGATACTCGGCGTCAAGAACTTTGAAATGAAGAACAAGACTGAGGAATCGGGCACCAACGCTTCAGGGCGTGCCGATTACAAGGTTGGTGAAGTGTCCTTGAACGGCAAAGTTATCGGCTCTGCGCAGATGGCCATGAGCCTGAAAAACCTCGACATCCCGTCAACGATGTCGCTGATGCAGATCTACCAGACCAAACTGCAACCGTACGAGAAGGCCGCCGCTGAAGCCGCAGCCGCTGGTCTACCGGCGCCGGAACTGAACCTGACGCCGGCCGAAGAGGCACAGGTCAAGACCGGCCTGGAGAAACTGCTGGCCGCCGGCCCGCAGGTGGCTCTGGAAAACCTGTCGTTCAATACCAGCAACGGCGAAAGCCGCGCCAACCTGGTGCTGGACCTGACCAAACCGCAGTCCATGGACCTGCCGCCGGACCAGTTGGTCAAGCAATTGATCGCGCTGCTGGACTTCAACCTGTTGGTGTCCAAGCCAATGCTGGTTGACGTGCTCACCGTGCAGTCGCAAATCGACGGCCAGACCGACGCCAAGCTGATCGCCGATCAGGCGAGCGCAACCGCCGACATGTTCAGCAGCATGGCGGTCGGCACGCAATTGGCGAAACTGGACGGTAACAATGTCGTCACCAAGCTGCACTACGCCAACAATCAGGTGGACTTCAACGGCCAGAAAATGACCCTCGAAGAATTTGTCGGCTTCGTGATGAGCAAACTCGGCGGCACGGGCGACGTCACCATCCAGTAAAACCGCAGGCTTCAGCTCAACGCCCGGCCTCTGCAACACGCAGGCGCCGGGCGTTTTGCTGTCTGGGGTTTCGAAACGGAGAGAGGGGGGAGGAGGTTCCAATGCCCGCTCCCACAGGTTCCGCACCTTGGCTGACTGGCACCAGAAAAGACCCATGCGTCACGAATCTGAACAATTATTGTGTTCTGAATAGTCGACTACGCTTGCATGCAAGACTGCGTCGATAAAGCTTGGCTGGGTCTTTCGACCCGGCTTTCCGCTACGAATGGGCAAGGGACATTGCGACCCGGCTGGCCATGTAAGGATGCTGACGAATGCCGTGTATTGCTGGTCCCTTTATTCATCGTGGTTTGCGCCCCTTGTTTCGCGTTGCGCTGTGCGGCCAGTTGCTGTGGCCGATGCTGGCGCTCGCCGACACCCCCTACGACCAAATGGTTCGCGATGCACGGGCCGGCAACTACACGCCTGCGCTGACTGTGTTGCGCCAAGTACCGGGAAACCAGGCCACCACCGGTCAGATCAGCGATCACTTGCAGATCGCCAGCTGGGCGGGTCTGGATGCCGAAGTGGTCCAGGTCTATGAAACCCAAGGGCACAATCGGGCGCTGCCGGTTCAGGCTCTGACCGCCACCGCGCGATCCTATCGCAACCTCAAGCGCTGGGACTCGGCGACCCAGGTGTACAACAAGGCCCTGGCCCTTGAACCGCAAAATGCCGACCTGCAGCTGGGGCTGGCGATGACCCAGGCCGACGCCGGTAAACCTGACGAGGCGGTTGCCCGCGCCAGGGCGCTGGTGGCGGCGAAACCGGATGATCCTTCCCGCCGCTTGGCCCTGGCCTATGCCTTGACCCGCGCCGGCGCCACCTACGACGCATTGTTTGAATACGACCAGGCCTTCATCCGCGCTGGCACCAAGCCCGACGTCGCTCGGGAATACGTGATTGCCCTGCAACGCGCCCGTTTACCGGAACCGGCCTTGCGCCTGGCGCGTCAGCGGCCGGGATTGCTGGATCCGGTCACGCTGCGACGCCTTGAAGGTGACCTGGCCGCAGAACGCGTGCGTTTGGCGGAGCTGGCCACTCGCAGCGAAAAAGAACGTTATCTGATCGCCGATCGGGCTCTGTCCGATTACGACCAGTTGCTGACGACCTGGACGCCGGATCCTCAGGCCCACGATGACGTCATCCGCTGGCGAATCGATCGCATGGGCGCCCTCAAGGCCCGTGCACGCACCGCCGATGTGATCGCCGAATACCAGAAGCTGCTCGCCGAAGGCGTGAAGATTCCGACCTACGCCCTGCGTTGGGTGGCGTCGTCCTATCTTGACCAGCGTCAGCCAGAAATCGCCACCGATTTGTATCGTCAGGTGCTGGTGGCGCCGGATGCCGATGTCGGCGACCGCCTGGAAGACAGCACCGCGCTCTATTACGCCTTGCTCGAAAGCGATAAGGCCGATGAAGCGCGTAAGGTCGCTGAAGACTTGGCCAAGACCCAGAAGCCACGGGTCGAGCTCAAAGGCTTGCCGGTGGGCAATCCCAACGATGAATGGATGGACGCGCAGCAACTCGCTGCCCAGGCCGGCACCTACGGCGCTGATCTGCCGTCGGGCGAGCAGCGTTTGCAGGTGCTGGTGAATCAGGCGCCCGGCAACCTCGGCCTGCGTCTGGCCCAGGCCGATTTGTACCTGGCTCGGGACTGGCCACGGCGCGCCGAAAATCAGCTCAAGGAAACCGAGAGCATGGCCCCGCGGGACATCGGCCTGGAAGTTACGCAAGGTCACACCGCCATGGATCTGCAGGAATGGCGGCAGATGGATGCGCTGACCGACGATGTGGTCGCGCGTTTTCCGGACAACCGTCAGGTCCAGCGTTTGCAGCGTCAGCGTGCAGTCCATGACATGGCCGAGCTGCGGGTAGAGGCCTACGGCGGCAAGAGTTATGGCGGGGGCAACGGCGATGCCGGGGCGGTCAACGGCAGTCGCGATTTCGGCATCGAAACCACGCTGTACAGCCCGCCCATCGATGAAGACTGGCGTGTGTTCGCCGGTGCCGGTTACGCCACCGGCGATTTCCAGGAAGGCACCGGTCACCATCGTTTTCAGCGCGTCGGGCTAGAACGCCGGACCCGCGACATGACCCTGGAAGCGGAAGTCTCCAACCATTCTTATGGCTTCGGTGACAAGCAGGGCGCGCGCCTGGCGATTGCCCGAGACATCGACGATCACTGGCAGTACGGCGGCAGCCTCGAATACCTGTCGGCGCAAACGCCGTTGCGGGCCTTGAACAGCGACATCACCGCCAATGGCGGCAGCGGTTTCATCCGTTGGCGCGCCAATGAGAGCCGCGAGTGGAGGCTGGCGGTCAGCCCCTCGCACTTCAGTGACGGCAACAACCGTGTCGAAGCGTTGCTCACCGGTCGCGAGGGTGTTTACCGCGCGCCGGGGTTACAAGTCGACCTCGGCCTGGAGGTCGGCACCAGCCATAACTCCAAGTCCGACGACGTGCCGTACTTCAACCCAAAATCCGACTTCAGCGTGCTGCCGACGGTGAACGTCAACCATGTGCTCTATCACCGCTACGAAACCTCCTGGAGCCAGCAGTTCCAAGCCGGTGCGGGCACCTATAGCCAGCGTGATCACGGGACCGGCGGCGTCGGCCTGCTGGGTTACGGCCAGCGCTACAGCTGGAACGACGTATTCGAGGTGGGTGGCCTGCTGAGCGTGATCAACCGGCCTTATGACGGTGACCGCGAAACCGATCTGCGCCTGCTCGTCGACCTCACTTACCGCTTCTAGAAGAGTTTGAAGATGCCTTTTATTTCGCGTTTCATCCTTCTGCTGGGAGCGCTGTTGATCAGCGCCTGCGCCCAGCAAGTCCCGGCCTTCGCACCGCCGTCCGAACGCCCGGTGTCGGCCAATGAAAAGCCGTGGCCGAAAAACCACGTACTCGGGATCTCTTACCACGATGTCGAAGACCGTGATCCCGATCAGGCTGTAGTGGCCGTGCGCACCGAACGCCTGCTCGAGCAACTGGCGTGGCTGCGGGAGAACAACTACAAACCGGTCACCGTCGACCAGGTCATGGCCGCTCGCAACGGCGGCCCTGAACTGCCACCACGGGCGATCATGCTGAGTTTCGACGACGGTTATTCGAGCTTCTACACCCGCGTGTTGCCAGTGCTGCGCGCCTATAACTGGCATGCCTTGCTGGCGCCGGTCGGGGTATGGATCGATACGCCGCTGAACCAGCCGGTGGATTTTGCCGGTACACCGCGCAAGCGTTCGGACTTCCTGACCTGGGAGCAGATCCGAGAGATTTCCCGATCCGGCCTGGTGGAAATCGCCGCCCACACCGACGCCAGCCACAAAGGCGTGTTGGCCAACCCGCAAGGCAACCTGCAACCAGCGGCCGCGACCCGGCGCTATGACGCTGTTAACGGACGCTATGAAACCGAAGCCCAATTCCAGGCCCGGATGCGCGCCGACGTGGCGGCCATCTCGGAGAAAATCCGCAAGGTCACCGGTTACAAACCACGTGTCTGGGTCTGGCCATACGGCGCGGCGGACGGCACCTCGCTGCAAGTGGTCAACGAACAGGGTTATCAGATGGCCCTGACCCTGGAAGACGGCCTCGATGCCCTCGACAACCTAATGAGCAGCCCGCGCTTTTTGGTGGCCTCGGACCCGGATGGCGAACACTTCGCCAACAGCATCGTCTCGGTGCAGACCGAATCGCCGATGCGCGTGGTGCATGTGGACCTGGACAACGTCTACGACGCGGACCCGGCCCAACAGGAAATCAATCTCGGCAAACTGATCCAGCGCATGGCCGACATGGGCGCCAACACCGTATTCCTGCAAGCCTTCGCCGACCCTGTGGGCGATGGCCTGGTGCATTCGCTGTACTTCCCCAACCGTCACCTGCCGGTGCGCGCCGATCTCTTCGACCGCGTGGCCTGGCAGTTGCGTACTCGGGCTAACGTCAAGGTATTCGCGTGGATGCCGGTGCTGAGTTTTGCCCTGGACTCGAAGTTGCCACGGGTCACTCGCTGGGACCCGAAAACCGCTACCACGTCGATCGATCCGGATCAGTACAAACGCTTGTCGCCATTCGATCCAAACGTGCGGCGCATCATCGGTGAAATCTACGAAGACGTGGCACGCCTGACCTCGGTCGACGGCATCCTCTATCACGATGACGCAGTGCTGTCGGACTTCGAAGACGCTGGGCCTGAAGCCCTGAAGGTTTATGCCGCCAACGGTCTGCCCGGTTCGATCGCCACCCTGCGTGACGATCCAGCCATGCTGCAACGCTGGACGCGATTCAAGAGCCGCTACCTGATCGATTTCACTCACGAGCTGACCGCCAAGGTTCGCGCCATTCGTGGCCCGCAAGTAAAAACGGCGCGCAATATTTTCGCCGAGCCAATGCTCAACCCCGAGAGCGAAGCCTGGTTCGCGCAGAACCTCGATGACTTCCTGAGCGCCTACGACTGGACGGCGCCAATGGCCATGCCACTCATGGAAAAACAGAGCCTCCAGCAATCCGGCCCTTGGCTCGAAACGCTGGTGGCGACGGTGAAATCGCGCCCCGGCGCACTCGACCGCACGGTGTTCGAATTACAGGCCCGTGACTGGACGAAAAACGCCGACGCCGACATCGACGGCGAACAGTTGGCTGACTGGATGGGCCGCCTCAAGCGTCAGGGCGCCACCAGTTTCGGCTACTACCCGGACAACTTCCTCGAGAACCAGCCGGACCTGAAAGCCGTGCGGCCCGCGCTCTCCAACAAGTGGAATCCATAACATGCTGGACAGACTTCTAGCCCTGCTGGTTCTGGCGATCGTCCTTGGGGTTCCCCTCGGGCTGATCTTTCTGCTCACCGGGCAATTCCTGATGGACTTCGTGTTCTTCTATCCACTGTTCATGTCGGGACTGTGGATCGCCGGCGGCCTGTATTTCTGGCTGCATTGGGAGCGGCACTGGCCGTGGCAGGACGACACTTTGCCGCCACCGCTGGCCGGCGAACCGCTGATCTCGATCCTGATCCCTTGCTACAACGAAGGCGACAACGCCGCCGATACCATCCACGCGGCGCTGGCCCAGCATTACCCGAACATCGAAGTGATCGCGATCAACGACGGCTCCAAGGACAACACCGCCGCGGTGCTCGATGCACTGGCGTTGCAGGATCCGCGTCTGCGGGTGCTGCACCTGGCGGAAAACCAGGGCAAGGCCGTGGCCCTGCGCATGGGCGCCATTGCGGCGCGCAGCGAATATCTGGTGTGCATCGACGGTGACGCATTGCTGGCGCCGAACACCGCGGCGTATCTGGTGGCGCCGATGCTCGACAATGCGCGACTGGGCGCCGTGACCGGCAACCCGCGAATCCGCACCCGTTCGACCTTGATCGGCCGTGTGCAGGTCGGCGAGTTCTCGTCGATCATCGGCCTGATCAAGCGCACCCAACGGGTGTTCGGGCGGATCTTTACCGTCTCCGGGGTGATCGTCGCGTTCCGTCGTACGGCCCTGAACCGGGTCGGTTACTGGAGCCCGGACATGATCACCGAAGACATCGACATCAGTTGGAAGCTGCAACTGGATCACTGGAGCATTTTCTACGAGCCCCGCGCGTTGTGCTGGATCCTCATGCCGGAAACCCTCGGTGGCCTGTGGAAGCAGCGTCTGCGCTGGGCCCAGGGCGGCGCCGAGGTGCTGTTCAAAAACATCCGTGGCATCTGGCAATACCGCCATCGTTACCTCTGGCCGCTGCTGTTCGAATACTGCCTGTCCACCGGTTGGGCGTTCACCTTTCTGCTGTCGGTGATTTTCTGGGGCGTCGGCAAATTCGTCGAAATGCCGCCAGCCATTGCCGTCGATCACCTGATGCCGCCGGCGTTTACCGGTCTGCTATTGGCGGTGGTCTGCCTGGTGCAGTTCGCGGTCAGCATCCTGATCGACCGCCGTTATGAAAAGGGCCTGGGCAAGACCATGTTCTGGGTGGTCTGGTATCCGCTGGTGTTCTGGCTTATCAGCTTGTTCACCACCCTGGTCAGTTTTCCCAAAGTGCTGTTCGGCCAACATCAGAAGCGCGCGCGCTGGGTCAGCCCGGACCGGGGCATCAAGCCGCTGAATGACGATGAAGAGGAGGTCATCAAATGAAAATCATCAGAACCCGGCAGCGGCCCTTTCTGGTCGTGATCGATGTTCTTCTCACCGTGCTCGCCTGGGTCGGTCTGCTGTATTTGCTGGCGCGGGGTTTGTGGCCGTTGATCGATACCCATGAGGGCCCGCGCATCGATGCGTCTTTTTTCGACGCCCTCGGCACGTTGCAGATTTACCTGTGGGTGGCGTTGTTGAATGCGGTGATCCTGATCACGTGGGCGCGTTATCAACAGCGTAAAAGCAAGAGCTTCGCCCAGCGCCGTTTGCCGGCGCCGGTAGTGGATGATCAGGGGCTCAGCAAAAGCTTCAAGCTGACCGGCGACCGGCTGGCGAAACTGCGCACGCCGGGTTCTATGACCATTCATAACGATCAGGATGGCGATGTCAGTCATGTCGTGACGCACTTCTTCCCGGTTGACCCGGCCAAGCTGCCACCGCCTTTGGCGCCACTGGAGCATCCACTGGTGATCCGCCTGTCAGCCGAAGATGACGATAACCGAGAGCCGCTGAGCCACGTTTGAGCCTGGTACGTTTCTGTTGTTTGGGTCGGTCAGCCAACGTCCCGAATCAGCCGCCAGGCCTCATCCACCGACAGTGGTTGTTTCATCCGTTCGGCGAGCATTGCCATGGTCCGCTCCTGATCGCAGGCAACGGCCGCCGCCACCACGCCGTTCTTGCCGAACAGGCCGATAAACGGTGGATGGTCTGGGTCGCCCTTGAACTCGACCTCGTCCCAGGCTTCGGCGTGTCCGAGGTAGTCGTAGTTTTTGCCGAAGTGCCAGGTCCAGAAATACGGCACGTCGAGGTAGCGCTCATCGCCGCCGAGCATATTCGCCGCCGCAATTCGCGCCTGTTGCTGGGCCAGGCGCCAGTGCTCGATCCGTTGGGGCTGGCCGTTGAGCGGGAAGGTCGCAATGTCGCCGACGGCCCAGAGCCCGTCGGTCACGCGCATTCCGCCATCCACCTTCAGAGACTGATCCTTTTCTTTTGGCAGATCGGTAAACGGGGTCGTTGCCGGGGTGACGCCAATGCCGACCAACACCAGATCTGCCGGCAAGCGCTGACCGTTGTCCAACAGCACCGCTTCGACCTTGCCTGTGCCTTCGATCTGCGCGGCTTCGCCATCGGTATGAAACACCACGCCATTGGCCTCGTGCAGGGCACGAATTGCCTTGCCGACGGCATCGCCGAATTGCGCCTCGAAAGGGATGGCATGGCGGGCCAGGACAGTGACCTCCAGGCCGTACTGACGCAGGGAAGAGGCGGACTCCAGAGCAATGAAACTGTCGCCAACAATCACTGCCCGTTGACCGGGTTTGGCGGCTGAAAGAATCTGCAGCGCCTGCGCTTTCGAACGCAATACGAACACCTGTGGCAGATCGGCGCCAGGCAGTGAAAGATGATTGGGTGCGCCGCCGGTGGCGATCACTGCGCCGTCATAGCTCAGCGATTGACCATCGGCCAGGCGCAGAGTCCGGTTCGGTGCATCCAGGCCCATCACATCGCTGTTTATCCGTTCAATGCGCTGTTCACGATAAAAATCTTCATCCCGCAGAGGCGGAACTTCGTCCGGTGGCATCTCCCCGGCAATCACGAATTTGCTCAATACCGTACGGTCGTAACCGGCCTCGGGCTCGCGGTCGATCAGCAACACCCGGCCGCCGAAGCCTTTCTCCCGCAATGCCGCTGCACACGCTGTTCCTGCAGCACCGGCACCGATGATCACAAAGGTTCGCTTATCGTCCGCCGGTGGGGTGCTCGCGGTGGGCATCGGCTGGTCATCGACCCAGACCTCATCGTCGCGGACTTCAAGCGGGTAGCGCCGCAGACTGTCCAGGGACGGTGGCTCGCATAACGCGCCGTCTTCGAGCCGATAGGCTGCCTTGTGCCACGGACAGATCAGCCGCCCATGACACAACGCACCTTCGGCCAGCGGTGCTCCGGCGTGGGGACATTTGCCCTGATAGGCGCGCAATTGATCGCCGACCCGCAGCAAGACGATTTTCATCTTGTCGATCCGGACCTCAAGGCCACGGTCTTGGGGCACATCGGCGAAACGGGCGACGCGATGCAGTGCCATGATCGATCTCCAGGCAGGTGTTTCACTTAGGAGTTTGGCGCCTTTTCCGAGGTTCAGCCAATTCCCGCTGCCACCGCACGAACGGTCCGGCTATAGTTTGCCAGCCGACGATGGCCCCACCCCGCACAAGGTGCTCCGGTATGACCCGATTGACCTCTTTGAAACCTTGGCTGGCGGCCATTGCAGTCGCCCTTTGTGTGCAGTTTCCGGCACAGGCCCAAGAGCGTTTCACCCTCAGCATTCCCGGCGTTTCGGACAATCGCCTGTTCACGTCGGTGGCGGCCAGCGATGCCAACGGTTGCGGCGGCAAAAACCAGTCTCCGGCCCTGAGCTGGAACGCCGGCCCTCCGGACACCCTCAGCTACGCCATCGTCATGCACGACCCGGACGGCCAGAAAGGCCTGGGCGTCGATCACTGGATTCATTACGGCATCAAGGCCACGACGCACCAGATCCCGGCCGGCGTCGGCGCCAAATCCGCCCTCGAAGGCGTGGGCGGCAGCAACAGCAAAGGTACCACCGGTTACATCGGTCCTTGCCCGCCCATCGGCGACAGCTCCCACCACTACCTCATTCAGCTTTACGCCCTGGACCTGGCGCCAGACGCCTTGCCTGCCGGCCTGACCCGCGCGCAGCTGATGGAGCAGATCAAAGGCCATGTGCTGAAAAACAGCAGCGTGGTGCGGCGTTATCACCGCTGAAGATTTTTTTGGTGAGTTAACCCGAAGCTGACGGGCTGTCCGTCTCAGAGGATGAATGAGTCAATTTCTTCCTGAGGTCAGCCCCCATGTCCCTCTCTCTGCACTACCTCTGCCCGGCCGCCCAGGGTTTCGCCGCCGGGTTGCTGCTGGCCATTGCCGGTTGCGGCGCTTCATCCACGTCAGACTCTAAGATAGACAGCCCGGCAGCGGTTGCGCCTCCGGTTCAAGGTGCGCTGAAAACTGAAGCGTTGGTGCGCGAGGCGGTCATGGCGGATACCGCGCAGGCCAAGCGCAGCGCGCGACCGGCACCGTCGGCCGCTTTCGCGCCCATGCCGGCCGGTGAAGTTTATCCACAGGGCTATCGGGATGAGCAGCGGGAGCAATATCAGGCGCTGGCGGATAACCCGATTCACAGCGTGATCGAGGCGCCGGTCTCGACCTTCAGTGCCGATGTCGATACCGGCGCTTACGCCAATGTCCGGCGCTTGCTTAATCAGGGGCGCTTGCCTCCCGAAGGGGCGGTGCGGCTGGAAGAAATGGTCAATTACTTCCCCTACGATTACGCCTTGCCCACCGATGGCTCGCCGTTCGGCGTGACCACCGAGTTGGCGCAATCGCCCTGGAACCCCCATACCCGCTTGCTGCGCATCGGCATCAAGGCATCTGATCGCGCGGTGGCGGAGCTGGCCCCGGCGAACCTGGTGTTTCTGGTGGACGTGTCCGGCTCGATGGACCGTCGCGAAGGCTTGCCCATGGTCAAAAGCACGCTGAAATTGCTGGTCGATCAACTGCGCGAGCAGGACCGGGTTTCGCTGGTGGTGTATGCCGGAGAATCGCGCGTGGTGCTGGAGCCGACTTCCGGACGGGAAAAAGCGAAAATTCGTACCGCCATCGATCAATTGACTGCGGGCGGCTCGACCGCCGGAGCGTCGGGTATCGAACTGGCTTATCAACTGGCGCAACAGGCGTTTATCCCCAAAGGCATCAACCGCATCCTGTTGGCCACCGACGGTGACTTCAACGTCGGCATCAGCGACTTCGACAGCCTCAAACAAATGGCTGTGGATAAACGCAAAACCGGCGTGTCCCTGACCACCTTGGGTTTTGGTGTGGATAACTACAATGAACACCTGATGGAGCAACTGGCCGATGCTGGCGACGGCAACTACGCCTACATCGACAACCTGCGCGAGGCGCGCAAAGTACTGGTGGATCAGCTCGGCTCGACCCTCGCGGTGGTGGCGAAAAACGTGAAACTGCAGGTGGAGTTCAACCCGGCGCAGGTCAGCGAATATCGGCTGCTGGGTTATGAGAATCGCGCCTTGAAGCGTGAGGATTTCAGCAACGACAAAGTCGACGCCGGAGAAGTCGGCGCAGGGCATACGGTGACAGCGTTGTATGAAATTGTGCCCAAGGGTGAGAAGGGCTGGCTGGAACCGCTGCGCTATGGCAATCCTGCGGCCGATGTTTCCGCAAAAACCGGTGAATTGGCGATGCTGCGAGTGCGTTATCAGTTGCCGGAAGGTGGGAATAGTCGCTTGATCGAGCGGCCGATCCTGAGAGGGGAGGCCGGTAAACTGTCGGCAGCCAGCAATGATCTGCGCTTTGCCGCGGCCGTCGCTGCCTTTTCCCAGCAGCTCAAGGACGGGCGTTACACAGGTAATTTCAGCCTCAAGGACACCGAAACCCTGGCCCGTGGCGCACGAGGCGATGATCAATTCGGCCTGCGCAGTGAATTCGTGCAATTGGTGGAGTTGGCGCAGAGCCTGCGAACCCCGACCGCCTCGAATCAACAGCCCAACGACAACCGGATAGAGTGAAAGAGGCCAGCGCTGACATGTCCGATTCTGCAATCAGCTCAGCCGCCGGCAGCGACGAATCGCTGCTGGCGCGCTACCGCTCCGGCGACGGGCCGGCGTTCGAAGTTTTGTACGCCCGCCACCGTCAGGGCCTTTATCGATTCCTCCTCGGCCTCAGCGGTAAACCCGAACTGGCCGAAGAGGTGTATCAGGAAACCTGGCTGAGCCTGATCCGCAGCACCAGTCAGCCACAAGGCCGGGCGAACTTTCGTACCTGGCTCTACCAGATTGCCCGCAACCGACTGATCGATCACTGGCGCAAACACGGAATCCACAACCCCTTGCACGACAGCTATGACGAACAAACCCACGCCCTGATCGATAACGCGGCCGATCCCGAACAACTGCTGAGCCTGAGCCGCGACGGTCAACGCCTCGAAGCCGCCCTGCAAACCCTTCCTGCCGACCAGCGCGAAGTGTTCCTGCTGCGCGCCCACGGCGACCTCGACCTGCCGCAAATCGCCACCCTCACCGAAACACCGCTGGAAACCGTTAAAAGTCGCTTGCGCTACGCCCAGCAAAAACTGCGTCGGCTGCTGGCCGAGGAGGTACTGACATGACTGACGCCCCAAAAACACCGTCATCGCCTGACGATGAAGTGCTCAAGCATTTTCGCGACCACGCAACCGGCGAACCACCGGCGCATCTCGATGCCTTCATCCTCGCCACCGCACACCGCGAAGCCCCGGCACCGAAGCCGAACCTGTGGCAACGCTGGCTCCGCGCCTGCCAGCAGCCTCGCTGGCAAGTGGCATTCGCCAGCCTCGTCGGTGTGGCCCTGATGTTGGCGCTGGTGCAGCGCACGCCGGAACAACTGCCGAGTTATGACTTCGCCCCTGCGCCCAAAGCCTCCGCCCCGGCCGCCAAACCGGAAGCCGCTGCCCGCTCCCAGGCGGCACCGACCAGCGCTATATCCGCGCCGGCGCCTGCTGCGCCCATGGCGGAGTTCTCGGCACCGATGCAGCGCGAGTCGATCAACAGCGAAATGGCAGACGAGGCCAAAGTCAGTAAACGCTTAGCCGCGCCGGCCAAGTCATTGGATGATCAATTACGTGAAGTGATACGCCTGCAAGAGACCGGTCAAACCCAAGCCGCCGAGGCGCTGCTGACGACATTGCACAAGCGCTTTCCCAAGGAAGACCTCACTGCAAGACTCAAGGATTTGCAGAAGAAATGAGGTGAGCAGCGGTCGGCAAATTTGGCATCGACACCCGAAAGCGCGCACTATCGGCCTATAGCCGATGCGTTGGAGGATGCCGTGGCACAAAAAATCGACCGCATCGCCCAAATGCTCAACTGCCCGGTGAAGGGTGAGGAATTACGGCGAGCAGTGACTGAAAGTCGTAAGGAGTTTCTGCTGGCGAAGCAGGCAGAAGAAGCGCTTGAGGAAGACGTTCTTGATGATGAGTTGATCGAGGATGAAGAGGATGATGATTACGACGAGTTTGACTGGACGAAAGAATGAAAAAACCGCTTCAGCGACCCGTTGCCGTTCTCAACCATAACCGTCCTGCTGCTCACCCTTTGCCACACACGGCCTATCAGCAACGAGCCGTAGAAATACGTGAGTCTATTGGCGTCAGCCGTAATGACCCACGTCCGGCTATTCCTGCCGAAACACTATTTGCCGAGCTTGATGCGCTCATTGATGAGGTTGAAGCAGAGCGTAGCCGCCCTTGAAAACACTCACTCAAAAATTGCAGACCCCGAAAAATCGGGGCCTGCAATTTTTTGGGTGAGTTGCCGCTATTCTGCGGCTTGTTGCGTCGTCGACTGCGGTGGTCGCGTCAAAACTTTCACCACATCATCAATCACAGCCTTACCCATCGCCGTCAAATAGTGTGCGGCCCAGGCATGGCGGTCGGTGTCTTTTGAGTAGGCAGCGTCCTCAGCAAATGACTTGGCCAGAAACAACAGGTCGGACGCCTGCGCCAACGCTTCGCTGATGGGTACACCACCGTTCACTCGAAACAGCGGTTCAACAGAGCAGTAGTGGAAGGGGGTGAAACCGATGGTTTTCAGTTCAGATTGGTCAGTCATTGTCACCTCCATTGACGGAGGTGCGGTGGAAGCGTGATTCAAGATAGCGTTGAGGGGTGAACCGAATTTCGTACGGATTTGTATTGCGCATGGTCTAGCTCCTTGACGAGGAACTGCTACTTTTTCGTTACCAAGCGAATAGGTGGCAGCTGTGCGCAGGTTGGTAAACCGGGAGTCAAGGAATCCGGCACGCCCGAAGACGTCCCACGCACAGCCGCCATAACTCAAAATTGCGGGCGTAAAAAAACGCCTGCAAATCTAATGGGGGCGCTGTTGCGCTTAACTCTCGGGTTACCAAGCCCGGTCGCTGAATTGGCAGCGACGGCAGAAGGGTAACGCGCAGGCTGATCTCCTGCAACCTCCGAGGGTCGTAGGGATTTTCCTCAGAATCAACCGGAAGAGGGATGATTCTGAAGGAGACGACTTCGAGGACGATGAGATTGGGGACGACGATCTTGACTGGGGGGCACCCTGGCAGTTGTTCGGTTAAACCGAACAACTGAATTTTCCACCAGCTAGCCCTGAGTTACGGAGGTGTGCACAAAAAAGCGCCAGACCTTAAGATCTGAGGCTTTCTCGTTTTTGCGTATGGCCAGGCGTCGTTTGAACTGGAGGCAGTGAAGCCCGTTTTGTATGGGCTTCAGTTGTGGTGTTTCGGTTAGACGTACGGTTTGAGCAGGTGCGGATAATTTGGGACTTTGTCTGGAAAGCAGTACAGCACGCGGCCTGCTACTCAGAACCTACTGCATGAACCAAGGGACTTCGGATTGGTTAACCGTTCCACTGAATGCTGACAGGCTCAGTGACGATTTTTTTGTGAGATGCTGCACAGTGCCTCAATACCTAATCTTTCACCTTCTGTCTCTTTCAAGGTCCGGCGCTGTTCGGCATAGAGTTCATATTCCGCCCGCGCTTTTTCCTCTGCGGTCTGTTTACTGATTTGCCCCGCACCTTGTAGAACCTCACGACTGTTGAACTCCAGAAACTGGTCCAGCTTCTCCTGCCAGTCCCGCAGAAAAATCTGCTTGCGCATCAATGCCTGATCTTCTGCGAAATCCAGCCACATGGTAACGATGCGATTTAGAGCACTGATTTCCTCTTGATTGAGGTAATTCTTGGCGATCGTGACATCGTTTTTGCGTACTTCATCCCCTTTGAAGCTGGTCAAGCCCATATTCAGCTTGGTGGCGTCAACGCGCTGGACAATCAACTCGGCAGCTGTCAGGCCGGTGCTGGCGAAGTGAAGTTTGTTTTGGATGATTTGGAAGAACGCCGTGGTCTCCCTGTTCGATGGCGCATAATCGGCAGCCATCGCGAAAATATCCCTTACCCTTAAGTAGACCCGTCGCTCGCTGGCGCGAATGTCTCGAATGCGTTCAAGCAACTCGTCGAAATAATCGGGTACTTGCGAGTGGCCCACTGGCGGGTTTTTCAACCGTTCGTCATCCATCACGAAGCCTTTCACCAGATACTCCTGAAGTATCTGTGTGGCCCACTGACGGAACTGAGTACCGCGTTTGGAGCGAACCCGGTAGCCCACCGCGAGAATCAGCGGCAGGCTGAAATATTTGACGTTGTAAGGTTTGTTGTCGGTGGCAGTTGTTCGGTAAAACCGAACAACTGAATCTTCCACCAGTTCACCCTCGGCGAAAATGTGGCTGATATGCCCGCTGATGGTGGCTTTGGCCTTGCCATACAGTTCACAGATCATCGCCTGGGAGAGCCACAGCGTATCGGCCCCGAAGCGACATTCCAGGCGTACCTGACCGTCAACACTTTGAAACAGCAACAGCTCGCCTTGGGGGGCCGTAGGAAAGTCGGCGTCGTTCTGATCAATCATCTGGGCGCTCCACGATCAGCTCTGGTTAGTCTATGCGTCGGCTGGAAAAGAGTTCAAAGCGGTTTGACACAGTGTGTCGGAAATCAACCACCATCATGAACCCGATTGTCGTGAGTTTATGTTTCCAAGTGCCGTCATTTCATGGATTTCGAAGCAACAAAAAAGCCCCAGACCCTGCGGGTCTGAGGCTTTCTCGTTCTTGCGTATGGTGCACCAGGCGGGATTCGAACCCACGACCCCTGCCTTCGGAGGGCAGTACTCTATCCAGCTGAGCTACTGGTGCAATGCGGGCGCCATGATACTCATATGCACTGCGGGCGTCCATGCTGCTGAATCGCCTGCGGTTTTCGAAAGCGTAACCTGCGTTTGCTACGCTGATCTGAAAAAATAGGCAAATGCGGCGTTTTCGTTCTTTTTTTCGAACAGGCTATTGTCCTTTACCCCCTTTGATCCTAGGATTCGTTTGAGATTTCAAACGCTCTTGTCTGGGTGCTGAACCGCACGAGTTCGATTTGTGCGCTATTTATGTGCTTCAGCCCGGTGAATGATTTCCCTGACGGCAGCCTATAAGGCGCCTTTCTACAATCATAATTCGCTCCGCGCGTGCCGCGGTGCTGTTAAGGAAAGCCGACATGCAGCTTAAAGACACCCAGTTGTTCCGCCAGCAGGCCTTTATCGATGGCGCTTGGGTCGATGCGGACAACGGTCAGACGATCAAGGTCAACAACCCGGCAACGGGTGAAATTCTGGGCACTGTGCCGAAAATGGGCGCTGCCGAAACCCGCCGTGCAATCGAAGCCGCGGACAAAGCGCTGCCGGCCTGGCGTGCACTGACCGCCAAGGATCGCGCGAACAAGCTGCGTCGCTGGTTCGAGCTGATCATCGAGAATCAGGACGACCTGGCTCGCCTGATGACCCTCGAGCAGGGCAAGCCATTGGCTGAAGCCAAGGGCGAGATCGTTTACGCCGCTTCCTTTATCGAGTGGTTCGCCGAAGAAGCCAAGCGCGTCTACGGTGACGTGATTCCGGGCCACCAGCCAGACAAGCGCCTGATCGTGATCAAGCAGCCGATCGGCGTGACCGCAGCGATCACCCCGTGGAACTTCCCTGCCGCGATGATCACCCGTAAAGCTGGCCCGGCCCTGGCCGCCGGTTGCACCATGGTGCTCAAGCCTGCTTCGCAAACTCCGTTCTCGGCTTTCGCCTTGGCTGAACTGGCCCAGCGTGCCGGTATTCCGAACGGCGTGTTCAGTGTTGTGTCCGGCAGCGCCGGCGACATCGGCAGCGAGCTGACCAGCAACCCGATCGTACGCAAACTGTCCTTCACCGGTTCGACTGAAATCGGTCGTCAGCTGATGGCTGAATGCGCCAAGGACATCAAGAAAATCTCCCTGGAACTGGGCGGTAACGCGCCGTTCATCGTGTTCGACGACGCGGACCTGGATAAGGCCGTCGAAGGCGCGATCATTTCCAAGTACCGCAACAACGGCCAAACCTGCGTCTGCGCTAACCGCCTGTACATTCAGGATTCGGTCTACGACGCGTTCGCCGAGAAGCTGAAAGTGGCCGTGGCCAAGCTCAAGATCGGTAACGGTCTGGAAGACGGCACCACCACTGGCCCGCTGATCGACGAAAAAGCCGTGGCCAAGGTTCAAGAGCACATTGCTGACGCCGTCGGCAAAGGCGCAATCGTGCTGTCCGGTGGCAAGGTGATGCAAGGCAACTTCTTCGAGCCGACCATCCTGACCAACGTGCCGAACAACGCTGCCGTGGCCAAGGAAGAAACCTTCGGCCCATTGGCGCCACTGTTCCGCTTCAAAGACGAAGCCGACGTGATCGCGATGTCCAACGACACCGAGTTCGGTCTGGCCTCGTACTTCTATGCTCGCGACCTGGGCCGTGTGTTCCGTGTAGCTGAAGCCCTGGAATACGGCATGGTCGGCGTTAACACCGGGTTGATCTCCAACGAAGTCGCGCCGTTCGGCGGCATCAAGGCGTCGGGCCTGGGCCGTGAAGGCTCCAAGTACGGCATCGAAGATTACCTGGAAATCAAATACCTCTGCCTGGGTATCTAAGCTCGGCCCGGCAAGGCATTGCTTCAAGCGCAAAGGGCACGAGAGCGCTGTCCCTTTGCGACGCTTCAAACGGAATTTTCTCTGTGGCCGGGAAAGCTGTGGCAGTCGATCATCGCATGCTGCCGTAGTTGCCTCCCCGCCGCATTTTCCTTGAACCACGCCGCCCGATGAGCGGTGAATGAGGACACTATGAGCAAGACTAACGCATCCCTGATGAAACGCCGCGAAGCCGCTGTACCGCGCGGTGTTGGCCAGATTCACCCGATCTTCGCCGAGTCCGCGAAGAACGCCACCGTGACCGACGTTGAAGGTCGCGAGTTCATCGACTTCGCCGGCGGTATCGCTGTGCTGAACACCGGTCACGTGCACCCGAAAATCATCGCCGCCGTCACCGAACAGCTGAACAAGCTGACCCACACCTGCTTCCAGGTGCTGGCCTACGAGCCGTACGTGGAAGTGTGCGAAAAAATCAACGCCAAGGTGCCAGGTGATTTCGCCAAGAAAACCCTGCTGGTGACCACCGGCTCCGAAGCCGTGGAAAACTCTATCAAGATCGCCCGTGCCGCTACTGGCCGTGCCGGCGTGATCGCGTTCACCGGCGCTTACCACGGTCGCACCATGATGACCCTGGGCCTGACCGGTAAAGTCGTGCCTTACTCGGCCGGCATGGGCCTGATGCCAGGCGGCATCTTCCGCGCGCTGTACCCGAACGAGCTGCACGGTGTGAGCATCGACGATTCGATCGCCAGCATCGAGCGCATCTTCAAAAACGACGCCGAGCCGCGTGACATCGCTGCCATCATCATCGAGCCGGTTCAGGGCGAAGGTGGTTTCTACGTCGCGCCTAAAGAGTTCATGAAGCGTCTGCGCGCCCTGTGCGATCAGCACGGCATTCTGTTGATCGCTGACGAAGTTCAGACTGGCGCTGGCCGTACCGGCACTTTCTTCGCCATGGAACAGATGGGTGTTGCCGCCGACCTGACCACCTTCGCCAAATCCATCGCCGGCGGTTTCCCGCTGGCCGGTGTGTGCGGCAAGGCCGAATACATGGACGCTATCGCTCCAGGCGGCCTGGGCGGTACTTACGCCGGTAGCCCGATCGCTTGCGCCGCGGCCCTGGCTGTGATGGACGTGTTCGAAGAAGAACACCTGCTGGATCGTTGCAAAGCGGTCGGCGAGCGTCTGGTGACTGGCCTGAAGGCCATCCAGGCCAAGTACCCGGTCATCGGCGAAGTGCGTGCCCTGGGCGCGATGATCGCGGTCGAGCTGTTCGTCGACGGTGACAGCCACAAGCCGAACGCAGCTGCTGTAGCATCGGTTGTGGCCAAGGCGCGCGACAAGGGCCTGATCCTGCTGTCGTGCGGCACCTACGGCAACGTTCTGCGCGTACTGGTACCGCTGACCTCGCCGGACGAGCAACTGGACAAAGGCCTGGCGATCATCGAAGAGTGCTTCGCCGAGCTCTGATTGAATTGTGATCTGATCGACAAAAAACCCGCCTCGGCGGGTTTTTTTATGCCGCTTGAAACCATCAGGGGCAATTGAGCTGTATCGAATGGCCATCATTGACTAAGGTGCAAGCATTGCCGTTGGAGTGTGCGATGACTGCTGTGGTGTTACCCGCTGTACCTCGTGTGCTGATTGCCGAGGCCGACCCCTGGTCTCGCGATCTGCTCAAGCAGGTGTTGTTGAATGTGCGCTGCGACGCACGGCTGGACCTGTGTGCCGATGGCCAGGAGGCACTGCACCTGTTGGCGGAAAATCCTTACGACCTGGTGATCGTCGACTGGGAGTTGCCTGGCGTCGATGGCCTGAACGTCTTGCGCAGTGTCCGTCAGCGCAAACGTAATCCGCCGCTGCCCTTCATCCTGATGAGCAGCCGCAACGACAGCGCCAGCGTACGTGAAGTCTTGCCCCTGGCGCCCACGGCGTACCTGACCAAACCCTTGAACATGGAAAGCCTGACCCAGCGCCTGCAGGATTTGTTGCTGAACGCCGGTGAAGAGGTGTCGTGTGAGGTGCCGTCATTGGCGCCAGGCATGACCTTGTCGGTGTACCTGGAGCGGCGGCGCGAACTGGCGGAAGGTGCACCGTTGATGACCGATGTGCAGGTGGCGATCAAACGTAGCCTCAATCCCAATGGCCTCGATCTGACGCGGCTGGAAGACGAAATCCGCACCGACCCGCAAATCACCGCTGTCTTGATCGCCGCCGCCAACAGCGCCGCCCAGCATCATGGCGTCGCCGTGCAAACCTTGGCTCAGGCGCTGCACCGCTTGGGCACCGGGCAAAGCATGAACCTGATTCTTGGCCTCGCCCTCAAGCGCAGTGCCCGGCTCAGCGATCCGCAGCTGGCGGACTATGCCGAGCGTTATTGGGAGTTGTCCCTGCACACCGCCGAATACGCGCGAACGCTGGCACGCTTGCTGGATCTGGATCAGGCGCGCTGTTATTGCGCGGGCATGCTGCATTGCCTCGGCGACCTGGCGTTGCTGCGCTGTTTGCAGGAGTGGAAGCAGGCCGGCGGTGAGCTGGATGAATGGGAAGAAGTTGGCGATGCCCTGGCCGAATTCGGCGCGGCCTATGGTTCGGCGCTGCGGGCCCGCTGGCGCCTGCCTCTGGAGTTGCGAGAGCTGATTGCGGCGGTGTACCAGCTCGGTGGCGGGGTTTACTCCCGCGAGGCGCTGGTGATGAACATGGCCGCCCAGTTGGCGCGCCTGACCGAGCATGAGGGGATCGAAGCGTTATCCAAAAGCCGGACGGCGCGGTTGCTCAAGATCGGATTGCCGGAGCTGATGCGTTTGCGCAAGAAGTGAATCTGACACGAAACCCTGTGGGAGCGGGCTTGCTCGCGAAAGCGATGTGTCAGCCACATTTATGCTGACTGACACACCCTCTTCGCGAGCAAGCCCGCTCCCACATTTGGTCTGTGTTGGGCCGATCAGCCAGAGATAATCCGGTTCTTGCCCTGGCGTTTGGCCTGGTACATCGCCGCATCGGCGCGGGCGAACAGGGTGTCGATGCTTTCATCCTCGTGCGTAAGGCTGCTTAGGCCTTGGCTGACGGTGATGCCGAACGTCTGGTCGTCATGGCTGAAGCTTAACCGCTGAATTTCCCGTTGCAGACGCTCGGCTACTTGCATGGCCATGTCTGGTGCACAGCCGGGAAACACCGCTGCGAATTCCTCACCGCCGATCCGTCCGAACAGATCACCACGCCGCAGCGCCGCGCGACCGCTCTCGGCGATGCATTGCAGCACCTTATCGCCTTCCTGATGACCATAGGTGTCATTGACCACTTTGAAGTCATCGATATCGAGCAACAGGAACGCCATCGGCGCGCCGTTCAACCGCGCTTGCTCGAATTCGTGATGGGCGCATTCGAAGAAGTGTCGGCGATTGCTGCTTTGGGTCAACACATCGGTGCTGGCCAGGCGCTGCAGCTCGGCTTCCATCTGCTTTTTCTCGGTGATGTCTTCGGCAATGCCGACGATGATCACTGGTTGGCCCGGCTCGGCCTGACGGTTGATGAAGCACTTGTCGCTGAGCCAGCGCACCTGGCCGTCGGCGGCGATGATGCGGTATTCGCGATCTTCAACGGCGCCTTTGACCAGCACTTGGGCGAGGCTGCGCTCGGCATAGTCCAGATCGTCGGGATAGACGCTGTCGCGCCAGTGGTTGAAGTCGGACAGCAACAGACCGGCGGGGCGGCCGAAAATCCGGTCATAGGCTGGGCTGACGTAGAGCACCTGACGGGTTTCCCAGTTGAATGCCCAAAGCACGGCGTTGACGCTGACCAGCAGAGAGCTGAACAGCTGTTCGCGTTCGCTCAGGCGTGCCACTTCACCTTGGGCATGCATCAGCGCCATCAGCGTTTGCGCGGCCTCGGGCCACTGCGGAAGGGATGTGTCTTGTAGGCTTTTATTAACCATCGGCACAAATCTCAAAGGGCGTGCCGCTATGTCGACAGCGGCCGGGAACAAAGCCCGCCTGGATGGCGAAGTGTCTTTGAGATAGGGGATTTGGAGCGAAGTTCCCGCTTGGGGGAAGGGGCCCGCTGGGCGGTATGGCAGCTTGAATTGACGACGCGTTTTTACGGGTGAGACGCGTCGTCAGGTTTTGCGTCTGCTGCGCAGCCGAACGGGGGCAAGCCCCCTCGCCACAGAGGATCAGGCGTTGGCAGGGCGCAGGGAGTAGGTTTTCAACTGGTCGGCGAAATCACGCAGGGATTGAATCCCGCTGGCCTCGGCCTCGTGTACCCAATCCTTGATGGCAGCCAGCATGTCGTGACCATTTGAGCTGGTCTTGACCCAGATCTGCTGCAAGGCCAGACGTTTTTCGTAAATTACCTTCAGCGCCTGGCTGTGCTCGAGCATGGTCTGGATGCGCATATGGTGCTTGTCGTCCAGCAGGCTGGTTTCCCGCGAGAGCAAACGCTTGGCCCGGTGGAACTGGTGACGGACCGAGTGATCGACCTTTTCCAGCTCTTGCTTGACCAGCGGCGCGATCACCAACTTGCGGTACTGGGCCATGATCTGGAAGCGGTTGTTGAGGATCGCCATGGCGGTGTCCATGTCCAGGCTGCCTTTGCCTTCGACACGGTGGGCGATGGGCGCGACCCGCTGGACCTTGGCCAGACGCAGGAAGCTGAAGACCTGGATCCAGGCCCAGCCGAGGTCGAATTCCCATTTCTTCACCGACAATTTGGCGGAGTTAGGGTAGGTGTGATGGTTGTTATGCAGTTCTTCGCCGCCGATCAGGATGCCCCAAGGCACCAGATTGGTGGCCGCATCGCGGCATTCGAAGTTGCGGTAGCCGATGGCATGGCCCAGGCCATTGACCACGCCGGCGGCCCACACCGGAATCCACATCATCTGGATGGCCCAGATGGTGATACCGATGGTGCCGAACAGCAGCAGGTCGATGACGCCCATGATCGCCACGCCCAGCAGCGGGAAGCGGCTGTAGAGGTTGCGTTCGATCCAGTCTTCGGGGCAGTTTTTGCCGTAGATGCGCAGGGTCTCGGGGTTTTCCGCTTCGGCGCGGTACAGCTCGGCGCCTTTGCGCAGAACGGTGGACAACCCCTTGATGACCGGGCTGTGCGGGTCATCGACGGTTTCGCATTTGGCGTGATGCTTGCGGTGGATAGCCGTCCACTCGCGGGTGTTCTGCGCGGTGGTCAACCACAGCCAGAAGCGGAAGAAATGTTTCAGGCCGGCATTGAGCTCAAGCGAGCGATGGGCTGAATAACGATGCAGATAAACCGTGACGCCGACGATCGTCACGTGGGTCATCAGTAGGGTGACTGCCACCAGTGACCAGGGCGATAAGCCAAGAAAACCTTCGTACCACATAGCCTATAGGACCCTCGATAAAGAAAAAAACAGCCGTTGCATTATCACTTAGCCCACAGATAAAACCAGTCGCCCTTTCAGATAAGAGTGGCTGGATGTTTCTTTAATCTATAATTCCAGCCTTTTTGTAGGGACATGGACGCTCTAATGCCAGCCACCTATCGCGATGCTTTGCGTGCAGCGCTGCTCTATCTGGTGCTTTCCGTAGCCTGGCTCCAGTTTAGTGGTTATTTACTGAACAGGTTCTTCGATAGTTCCACCGACCTGCTGCGCTGGCAACTGATCAACGGTTATGCCTGGGGGGCGTTCAGCGCCGGGCTGATCTTCATTGCACGGGTACGATTGTTTCGCTGCCTGGGCGTGGGCGCCAAATTGCATGAGCGCAATGCAGACCGGGAGCGGTTGCGTCAGGCGGCAGCGGTGTTCGATTGCACCCGTGAAGGGGTGCTGGTCACTAATAGCAAAGGGTTGATCATCCATGTGAACCGGGCGTTCATGGAAATCACCGGCTACCAGCGCGAGGAAGTGCTGGGTCAGCGACCGAATATGTTCAAATCGGGCCATCACTCGCCGGGTTTCTACCAGGCGATGTTCGCGGCACTCGACTGCCTCGGCGAGTGGAGCGGGGAAATCTGGAACCGTCGTAAAAGCGGCGAGATCTACCCGCAATGGCAGACGATCCGCCTCATTCGCGACGATCAGGGGCACCTCAGCCAGTACGTTGCGGTGTTTTCCGACATCAGCGCGATCAAGAACTCCGAGCATGAATTAACGCACCTGGCCCATCACGATCCGCTGACCGATCTGCCCAATCGCCTGCTGCTTACCGACCGTGTCGGGCAGGCCGTGGCTTCGGCGCAGGTCCATAAGCGCGGTTGCGCGTTACTGATGATCGACCTCGATCATTTCAAGTTGATCAACGACAGTCTCGGCCATAGTGTCGGTGATCAACTGCTCAAAGCCGTGGCTGAGCGCCTGAGCGCCTTGTTCGGCTCGGGTATCACGCTGGCGCGGCTCAGCGGTGACGAGTTTGCGGTGCTGGCTGAAAATTGCCCGCAACCGGGACATGCCGCAGCGCTGGCTCAGCGGATTTCCGATGGCCTTAAAGAGTCGTTCCAGATCGATGGGCATCGACTGTTTATCAACGCCAGCATCGGCATCAGTCTGTTCCCCAGCGATGCCTTGAGCGCCGAGCAATTGTTGCGCAATGCCGACTCGGCCCTGTTCAAGGCCAAGAGCGCGGGCCGCGACGGCTACGCCCTCTACACCGAAGAATTGACCGCGCATGCTCAGCAACGTGTGGAGATCGCGTTCCAATTGCGACGCGCGCTGGAGCAGCAGGAGTTGCGGGTTTATTACCAGCCCGTGCATGACCTCAAAACCAGTCGCCTGATCGGCGTCGAGTCCCTAGTGCGCTGGGAGCATCCGCAACGCGGTTTAATATCGCCGGCAGAGTTCATCCCCATCGCCGAACGCACCGGACTGATCGCCGAGATCGACGCCTGGGTCATGCGCCAGGCCTGCCAGCAGATGTGCCAGTGGCAAGCGGCGGGCGTGGTGTTGTCGTTTGTCGCGGTGAACGTTTCTTCTCGCCTGTTCGCCCGGCGCGAGTTGTATCAGCAGGTGGCTCAGGTGCTGCACGACACGGGCCTGGATCCGGCCTATCTGGAGCTGGAGGTCACTGAAAGCGCAGTAATGGAAGACCCGGAAGTGGCGCTGGAGCAGATGCATCGTTTGCGCGAGTTGGGCGTGCGGCTGGCCATCGATGACTTCGGCACAGGCTATTCATCGTTGCTGCGACTCAAGCGTTTGCCGGTGCAAAAGCTCAAGATCGATCAGGGATTTGTCGCGGGCTTGCCGGGTGATGAGGACGACGCGGCGATCGCGCGGGTAATCATTGCACTGGCTCAGAGCATGGGGATGCAAGTGCATGCCGAGGGGATCGAGCAGGTCGAGCAGGCGGCTTTCCTGCTCGAGCACGACTGCGATTTGGGGCAGGGGTACTGGTTTGGAAAGCCAGTGCCGGCGGCATTATTGGATTGGGCCCGGGCGCCAACGATTGGATGAGCGCTTGATCTGCTTTTTGTGGCGAGGGGGCTTGCCCCCGTTGGGTCGCGTAGCGGCCCCCAATTTTTGCGTCTGCTACGCAGCCGAACGGGGGCAAGCCCCCTCGCCACAGGGTTTTGTGCGCCCCTTGTCCCCCGCAAACCCTTGCCTTATCAATTAATTCATTATGGTTATATAAACATTCTTAAATAGTCTTTTTAAGAATATCAGCGCCTATCTACTATTGCCCCTACGCCGTAAGCAGTGCCCGCCACTGCCAGGCATCTCTCATTAAAGGAGCAGCACCATGAGCGCATCCCTACGTAGTGTTGACGGGCAGGACGAAGCCACCATTTTGCGTGAGATCCAGAGCGCCTTGCGCGATCTGCGCTTTGGTGCGGTGGAAATCACTGTGCACAACGCCCAGGTGGTTCAGATCGAACGCAAAGAGAAATTCCGTTTGCAGAACCCGAACAACAAACCGAGCTGAAGCGAAAGATCAAAAGAACAGGCAACCCGTTCCAGACCATAAGAAAAAGCCAACACATCAAGAATTCCAGGAGCTTTCACCATGTCGTCGATTCGTCATTTTGCTTTGGCCGCCCTGGCCAGTGCCCTTTTTGCTGGTTCCGCGGTTGCCAAGGATTACGAGCTGCTCAACGTGTCGTATGACCCGACCCGTGAGCTGTACCAGGAGTACAACGCCGAGTTCATCAACTTCTGGAAAAAAGACCACGCTGGCGACAACGTGAAAATCCAGCAGTCCCACGGTGGTTCGGGCAAGCAGGGCCGGGCGGTGATCGACGGTCTGCGGGCCGACGTGGTGACCCTGGCTCTGGCCGGTGACATCGATGAAGTCGCCAAGCTGGGCAAGAGCCTGCCGGTCGACTGGCAGAAGCGTCTGCCGGAAGCGAGCACGCCTTACACCTCGACCATCGTGTTCCTGGTGCGCAAGGGCAACCCGAAAGGCATCAAGGACTGGGGCGACCTGACCAAGAACGGCGTGGAAGTCATCACCCCGAACCCGAAAACCTCCGGCGGCGCACGCTGGAACTTCCTCGCGGCCTGGGCCTATGGCCTGAAAGCCAACGGCGGTAACGAGACCAAGGCCAAAGAGTACGTGCAGACCCTGTTCAAACACGTGCCTGTGCTGGACACCGGTGCTCGCGGCTCGACCATCACCTTCGTCAACAACGGTCAGGGCGACGTGTTGCTGGCCTGGGAAAACGAAGCCTTCCTGGCGTTGAAAGAAGACGGCGGCGCCGACAAGTTCGACATCGTCGTGCCTTCGCTGTCGATCCTGGCCGAACCACCAGTGGCCGTGGTCGACAAGAATGCCGAGAAAAAGGGCAACACCGAGATCGCCGAGGCGTACCTCAAACACCTGTACAGCCCGGCCGGCCAGGAAATCGCGGCAAAAAACTTCTATCGTCCACGTGACAAGGATGTGGCCGCCAAGTACGCCAAGCAGTTCCCGACACTGGAGTTGGTGACCATCGACAAGGACTTCGGTGGCTGGAAAACCGCGCAACCGAAATTCTTCAATGACGGTGGCGTGTTCGACCAGATTTATCAGGCGCAATAACCTGAAATGGATCAGTCAATGGACCTAATGTTGGTCAGTTGAGCGCAATCCATGTGGGAGCGGGCTTGCTCGCGAAGACGGCGGCACAGTCAGTATTGATGTCGCCTGATACACCGCCTTCGCGAGCAAGCCCGCTCCCACAGGTTTCGCACCTTTACTGCTGGCATTAGTCAACAGGCCCCGATTTCACCGTCGGGGCTTAGCGCATTTTCAACCAAGGACTTTTATGTCGCGTCGTATCTCCCCCGTCATACCCGGCTTCGGGCTGACGCTGGGCTACACCTTGGTGTACCTCAGCCTGATTGTGCTCATTCCACTGGCGGCGATGTTTGTTCATGCCGCTCAACTTACCTGGGAGCAGTTCTGGGCAATTATTTCGGCGCCACGGGTACTGGCGGCGCTGAAGCTGAGCTTCGGCACCGCGCTCTATGCCGCGATAATCAACGGCATCATTGGCACGCTGCTGGCCTGGGTGCTGGTGCGCTACACCTTCCCGGGACGCAAAGTCATCGATGCGATGATCGATTTGCCGTTTGCTTTGCCCACGGCCGTGGCCGGTATCGCACTGACCGCGCTGTACACCCCTACCGGCCTGGTGGGTCAGTTCGCGGCGGACCTGGGTTTCAAGATCGCCTACACCCCCCTCGGCATCACGCTGGCGCTGACTTTCGTGACGCTTCCATTCGTAGTACGTACGGTACAACCTGTACTGGCCGATATCCCGCGTGAAGTGGAGGAAGCGGCGGCTTGCCTCGGGGCGAAACCGTTACAGGTTTTTCGCCATATTCTGGTGCCCGCGCTGTTGCCAGCCTGGCTGACCGGGTTCGCTTTGGCCTTTGCCCGCGGGGTCGGCGAGTACGGTTCGGTGATTTTTATCGCCGGCAACATGCCGATGAAAACCGAAATTCTGCCGCTGCTGATCATGGTCAAACTCGACCAGTACGATTACACCGGCGCCACCTCCATTGGTGTACTGATGCTGGTGGTTTCCTTTGTCCTGTTGCTGCTGATCAACTTGCTGCAGCGGCGCATCGAAACCCCATAAGGAGGCGCGAACATGTCCCAATCGTCTATTGCAGCAGCCTCCTCGAACGCCGCCCGACGTGGCAGCGCCACTTCGCGGCGAATCCTCATCGGCCTCGGCTGGTTAGTATTTGCGCTGTTTCTGTTGTTGCCGCTGTTCATCGTGGTGTCCCAGGGCCTGAAGCTGGGCCTGGGTGCGTTCTTCACCGCGATCTTTGAGCCAGACGCCTTGTCGGCGTTGAAACTCACCGTGATCGCGGTGCTGATTTCGGTACCGTTGAACCTGGTGTTCGGTGTCAGCGCGGCATGGTGCGTGAGCAAATACTCGTTCCGCGGCAAGAGCATGCTGGTGACCCTGATCGACCTGCCGTTCTCGGTGTCGCCGGTGATTGCAGGTCTGGTTTACGTGTTGATGTTCGGCGCCCAGGGGCTGTTCGGCCCGTGGTTGCAGGACCACGACATCCAGATCGTCTTCGCCTTGCCGGGCATCGTGTTGGCGACGATTTTCGTCACCGTGCCGTTCGTGGCCCGTGAGTTGATCCCGCTGATGCAGGAACAAGGCACCCAAGAAGAAGAGGCCGCGCGCCTGCTCGGGGCCAATGGCTGGCAGATGTTCTGGCACGTCACCGTTCCCAATATCAAATGGGGCCTGATCTATGGCGTGGTGCTGTGTACGGCCCGGGCCATGGGTGAGTTCGGTGCGGTGTCGGTGGTTTCCGGGCACATTCGCGGGGTGACCAACACCCTGCCGCTGCACGTCGAGATCCTCTACAACGAATACAACCACGTGGCCGCGTTCGCCGTGGCGAGCCTGTTGCTGATCCTGGCGCTCTTCATCCTGCTGCTCAAGCAGTGGAGCGAAAACCGTATTAACCGCCTGCGCGCCAGCGCCGCGGAGGAATAAGTCATGTCGATCGAAGTGCGTAACGTCAGCAAGAACTTCCACGCGTTCAAGGCGCTGGACAATATCAGCCTGGACATTCAAAGCGGCGAGCTGGTGGCGCTGCTGGGGCCGTCCGGCTGCGGCAAGACCACGTTGCTGCGAATCATCGCCGGCCTGGAAACCCCGGATCAGGGCAACATCGTGTTCCATGGCGAAGACGTTTCCGGCCACGACGTGCGGGATCGCAATGTTGGTTTCGTGTTCCAGCACTACGCTCTGTTCCGGCACATGACGGTGTTCGACAATGTTGCTTTCGGGCTGCGTATGAAGCCGAAAAACCAGCGCCCGAACGAAAGCCAGATCGCGGTGAAAGTCCACGAACTGCTGAACATGGTGCAGCTGGATTGGTTGGCCGATCGCTACCCGGAACAACTCTCCGGCGGCCAGCGTCAGCGCATCGCGTTGGCCCGTGCCTTGGCGGTGGAGCCGAAAGTTTTGCTGCTCGATGAACCCTTTGGCGCCCTCGACGCCAAGGTCCGTAAAGAACTGCGGCGCTGGCTCGCACGGCTGCACGAAGACATCAACCTGACCTCGGTGTTCGTGACCCACGACCAGGAAGAGGCGATGGAAGTCGCCGACCGTATCGTGGTGATGAACAAGGGGGTGATCGAGCAGATCGGTTCACCGGGCGACGTCTACGAAAACCCGGCCAGCGATTTCGTCTATCACTTCCTCGGCGATTCGAACCGTCTGCATTTAGGCGAAGACCGGCACGTGCTGTTCCGTCCACACGAAGTGTCGCTGTCGCGGCATGAACTGGAAGATCACCACGCGGCGCAAGTGCGGGATATTCGTCCGCTGGGCGCTACTACGCGGGTGACGCTGAAGGTTGAAGGCCAGAGCGAGTTGATCGAAGCTGAAGTGGTGAAGGATCACGACAGCCTGGTCGGATTGGCGAAGGGTGAGACGTTGTTCTTCAAGCCCAAGGTCTGGCAGAAAGTCGCCAACCTTTAAAAGCAAAAGCATCGCGAGCAAGCCCGCTCCCACAGTGGATCTGCGTTGAACACACATCTGTGGCCAACCCAAAACCCTGTGGGAGCGGGCTTGCTCGCGAAAGCGATCTACGCCGCAGCATCTTTCTGGCGCAAACGCACCCCCCCCACCCGCGCCTCGATCTGCTCTTTCAGCTCATGCCGCAACCCCAGCAAAAACGCCAACTCAACCACCACAAACAACGGGCCGACAATCAGCCCCGTCACATCATCGACAAACGCCGGTTTGCGTCCCTCGTAATGATGGCCGACAAACTGAATCGCCCATCCCACCACAAACATCCCGATACCGCTGGCCAGCCAGACCAGCGTAGTTTGCTGCGCGAGAACCTGACCCGCCCAAATGCACAGACCGAGCAACACGGACATCAACGCCCCAAGACGCACCTCCAGGCGCAGGTAAAACCACGCCGATGCCATCGCGACCAGCACCGCCGGCGAAATCCAGCCTCCGCCCCATTGCGGCCGTGACAGCAACACCGCGACCGCCACTACAATCAGCGGGATACCGATAAAGTGGCTGGCAATATTGCGCGGGTCACGGTGGTAGGCGGCGTATTGACTGAGATGGTCAACGAGGCTTTTCATTGTTATTCCTCCTGTAGGGTGACGGATGATGCCCCGGGTTCATCTCTCGCTCTGTCAGCCAGGCGACAATCTCCAGGAGTTTTCATGGACATGCAGGTTTGGCGTTCGCGCCTGGATACGGGGCAGTGGTTCAGTCATTTACCTGTTCCCTTACAGAATAGTCTGCTGGCTGCGGCCCGAGTGCGGCGCCTGCCCTCGGGGCAACTGCTGTTCAAACGCGGTGATCCGCCGTGCGGGCTGTATGCAGTGCTCGAAGGTTCGGTGCGCATTGGCGCGGTGAGCGAGCAGGGCAAGGAAGCGCTGCTGAGCCTGGTGGAAGCACCGCACTGGTTCGGCGAAATCTGCCTGTTCGATGGCCAGCCGCGAACCCACGATGCCTACGCCGTTGGCCAGTGCACGCTGTTGCACATCCCGCAGGCGACGCTACTGAAGTTGCTCGACCAACAACCGGTTTACTGGCGGCAACTGGCGTTGTTGATGAGCCACAAACTGCGCCTGACCTTCATCAACCTCGAACAGCTAAGCCTGATGCCAGCTCCGGCGCGCCTGGCCCATCGCTTGCTGATGATCGCCGAGGGTTATGGCGAAATCGATCCACCGCGCCGTGTTCTGCAACTGCCTCAGGAGCAGCTGGCGTCGATGTTGTCGCTGTCGCGCCAGACAACCAACCAGCTTCTCAAGGATTTGCAGGGGCAAGGGATTCTGGACCTCAAGTATGGCGAGATCGAGATTCTGGATGCCGAGCGGTTGCGAGCGTTGGCGGTGATTTGAAAAAAAGATCGCCACGGTATTGGTGGGCTTTATCCGCGAAGGCGCCTAGCCTGTGACAACGATAATCGAGGTGTGCCATGCGTGTGTTGCTAGTGGAAGACGAACCCGAGACCGCCAGTCTCCTGGCCAAAGGCCTGAGCGAAGCGAGTTACGCGGTGGACGTGGCGCTCAATGGCATGGACGGCCGGCGCTTTATCGAATCCGGCGAATACGAACTGATCATCCTCGACGTGATGCTGCCGGGGCTCAACGGCTGGCAGTTGCTGCAGCAGATCCGCAAGCTCGGCAACACGCCGGTGCTGCTCCTCACCACCAAGGACGGCATCGAAGATCGCCTGCGCGGGCTGGAGTTGCATGAGGATGATTACCTGCTCAAGCCGTTTGCCGTCAGTGAACTGGTGAAGCGGGTGCGCAAGCTATTGCGGCGGGATCGCGGGCGCTGAAGGTTGCGGCGTATGGACTACCGCCTTCGCGGGCAAGCCCGCTCCCACAGTGGTTCTGGGTGAATCACTGTGTTGTGAGCAACCGAAAACCCTGTGGGAGCGGGCTTACCCGCGAAGAGGCGGGAATATACAAAACACCTTCCGGATCTGTCACCGCAACCCATCCCGAAACTGCCCCGGCGTCATCCCGGTCCAGCGTTTGAACGCACGACTGAAGCTGCTGGTGTCGGCGAACCCCAGCAGATAACTGATTTCGCCCAACGAGCACAGCGGATCACGCAGGTGCAGCAACGCCAGGTTTTCCCGACTTTCGTTGAGCAGCGTATCGAATCGACAACCTTCGTCCGCCAGGTGCCGTTGCAGGCTGCGTAGACTCAAGTGCAGCGCCTGGGCGATACAATCGGCCGACGGTTCGCCTTCGGGTAATTGCTCTTCAATGGCGTCGCGAACCTTGCGCTCCCAGGTCAGGGGCTTGAGTTGCGCCAGGGTGCGTTTGAGCACGGTTTCGTTGTGCTCGGCCAGTTCCGGGTTGGCGTCGTCCAGGTGACTGTCGAAATCCAGCAGAGCGAACTCCAGTCGGTCTTCATCGGCGTTGAAATACACCGGCGAGCGGAACACTTTGTGCCATTGATGGGGGTCGGCAGGTTCCGGACGGCGCAGGTACACCGCCAACGGGGCGTAGTCACGGCCCAGGCGATTGCGGCAGGTGCGCACGTAAATCGCCGCGAAGGCATCAATGGCTTCGAAGGCTGGCGCGGGGTTGCCTTGGGGGATTTTCAGGCGGAAGCAGTAGCGATCCTCGGCGCGGATCAGCTCCAGATCCAGCGCGTTACTGACCACCTGGTGATAACGCACGATGCGCTCGAAGACCTCCCGCAAACTGCCGCTGGCCACCAACGCATAACCCAGCGCATGAAAGGTGGTGGGGCTGACGAAACGCGACACCCGCAAGCCAATCGCCGGATCGCCGCTGACCTGCACCGCTATTTGCCACAGGCGCGTGGTACCGGACAACGGGTAACGGGCGTTCGGGTCGTCCATCAACTGTGGGTCGAGCCCCGCCTGTTGGCACAGGGCGGTGCTGTCGAGCCCCAGCGCATCGAGCTGCTTGCGCAGGGCGCGGGTCCAGCTGGCGAGGGAGGTCGGTTCTGTCATGTTGATTGGCGCGTCCGGTCAACAGGTTGGCGTTCACGGCTACCGCTCAGTAAAGCATCACGGGGCAGGATGCGAACATCAATAACCAGAGGATGGAAGCATGGACGGTACTTCTGCAAGTCCCCAGCGACTGAATGCAGCACAGCGATCAGCGCATATTCGCGAGGTGGTATTGGCCAAGGGCGTCGAACTGCGTCAGCGCTACCCGATTCTCAACCATCAGGACGCCTTGGGTGCGGGCATTCTGGCCTTCGCCTTGGCCGGGATGATCGGCTCCGCAGCGCTGTACATCACCGGGTACATGGCTTGGTGGGTATGCCTGCTACTCAACGCGTTTTTTGCTTCGCTGACCCACGAGCTGGAGCATGACCTGATCCACAGCATGTACTTCCGCAAACAGCGCGTGCCGCACAACCTGATGATGGGTCTGGTGTGGCTGGCGCGACCGAGCACCATCAACCCCTGGATCCGCCGCCATTTGCACCTAAACCATCACAAGGTGTCCGGCAGCGAAGCCGACATGGAAGAGCGGGCGATCACCAACGGTGAGCCCTGGGGCATCGCGCGGCTGTTGATGGTCGGCGACAACGTGATGTCGGCGTTCATCCGCATGCTGCGGGCCAGGACCTGGGCGCACAAGTTCAGCATCATCAAGCGTTCTCTGAAAGTCTATGCGCCACTGGCGCTGGTGCATTGGGGGGCGTGGTACGTGTTTCTCGGTTTTCACGCCGCCAATGGCATTGCGCATCTGTTGGGTGCGCCTATCGAATGGTCGGCGACTACATTGACGATGATGCAGGTGATCGACATCGCTGCCGTGGTGATCATCGGCCCGAACGTGTTGCGCACGTTCTGCCTGCATTTTGTCAGCTCGAATATGCACTACTACGGTGACGTGGAACCCGGCAATGTGATCCAGCAAACGCAGGTGTTGAACCCTTGGTGGATGTGGCCGTTGCAGGCGTTCTGCTTCAACTTTGGCAGCAGCCACGGGATCCATCATTTTGTGGTGAAAGAACCGTTTTATATCCGCCAGATGACCGTCCCGGTGGCGCATAAGGTGATGCGCGAGATGGGGGTGAGGTTCAATGATTTTGGCACGTTCGGGCGGGCGAACCGGTTTGTGCGCAAGGAGAAAGTGGTGGGGGAAGAGGGGCGTACGGTTCGGGCTTGACGGGTTGTTTTTGAGGGCCTCTTCGCGAGCAAGCCCGCTCCCACATTTGATCTTCAGTGAACACAAAATTTGTGAACAACATAGATCCAGTGTGGGAGCGGGCTTGCTCGCGAATGCGGTCGTTCAGATGCCATCAATCCGGCTGAAACGGCGATTCACTCAAAATCACCCCGGTCTCATCCACATACCGCTGCCAATGCTCGATCAAGGCAGTGAGCTTCTCGGGCTGACTTAATGCCAGGTCATGAATCTCCCCCGGGTCGCTTCCCAAGTCATATAGCTGCCAAGTCGCCGGCCCCACTGGCCCCGGGATGTACACCGCTTTCCATTGCCCCTGACGAATCGCCCGCCGTCCAAACAACTCCCAGCCGGTGACGGTGTACTCGTCATGCACCTGCGCGGTCTCTCCGGACAGAAACCCCAACCACGATTTTCCGCGCAACGGCGCCACCGGCTTGCCTCGCCACTGCTTGCCCGGATGGCGCACACCCGCCAGATCGAGAAGGGTTGGCGTGATGTCCATCACCGTGCCGAAGCCATGGCTGATTTGCCCCTTGATCGGTAGTTGCGGGTAGTGCACCAGCGCCGGTACGCGAATCCCGCCCTCGGTGGTGAATGCCTTGAACAACCGCGACGGTGCGGTGGCGGTCTGAGCCCAGTTCGGGCCGTACCAGACGTAGGAATTGGCGCGGCCGATGTTGTCCAGGCTGTTGTCGTAATGCTGATTCAGGTACGTCAGCAGCTCGGGCCCGAACTTTGGAAACGCCTCCAACAGCGCACCCTCCGCGCCGTTGTCCGACATGAACAGGATGAAGGTGTTGTCCAGTTGCCCTTGGTTGCGCAGGTAATCGACCACACGGCCGATGTTCCAGTCCATGCGCTCGACCATCGCCGCGTAAACCTCCATGGCCCGTGCGGAGATCTGCCTTTGTTCGTCGCTCAAGGCCTCCCACTGAGCGCTTAGTTGAATCAGCGGATGGGGCTCGACATCGACGTCGATCAGCCCCAGAGATTTAAGCTTTGCCAAACGTTCAAGACGCAAAACTTCGGGGCCGGCGTCATAGCGGCCTCGGTATTTATCGACTATCTCTTTGGGTGCCTGCAACGGCCAATGTGGCGCGGAGAACGGCAGATAGGCGAAGAACGGTCGTGTCTGATCGCGCTCTTTGAGGTACTGCAGCAGCTTGTCGCCGAAGGCATCGGAGGAATAAAAATCCTTCGGCAGTTCATCGATGAAGGTGGTGTCTTCGATGTACAGCGCCGGGGTGGATTTCAGCAGTCTCGGTGTTTGTTCGTCATAGGTCGGCTCGAAACCGTAATGGTTGGCGGCGCCGGGCAGCAGCGAAAATGAGCGCTCGAAACCCCGGGCATGGGGTGCCAGTTCAGCGGTCAGGCCCAAATGCCATTTGCCGCTCATCAACGTCTGGTAGCCGGCCTCACGCAGCAGTTCGGGCAACGCCACTACGCGGTCGTTCAGATAGCCTTCGTAACCCGGTTTTCCGATCAGCTCCGGGGTCAGCGCTTCGGCCATGGTGCCGATGCCGGCGATGTGGTGATCGGTGCCGGTGAGCAGCATCGAGCGGGTCGGCGAGCAGGTCGGCGCGGTATGGAAATCGGTCAGTCGCAGGCCGTTGTTGGCCAGGGCGTCGAGGTTCGGCGTGGCAATTTCGCCGCCGAATGCACCGATATCGGAAAAGCCCAGGTCATCGGCCAGGATCACCAGAAAATTGGGACGTTGCGGCATCAAAAGTCTCCTGATCAGCAGGCAATAAAAGACAGCGGCAGATCATGGATCTGCACCGGCCCGCTTGGTTGGTAATGGTCGTCGCTGGTGAGTTCGTGAAGCAGCTCTTCACGCAGCTGATGGAAATCGAAGTTGCTGCGCTGGCGCGGATGGGGCAGGGCAATGTCGACCACTTGCTTGATCCGCCCGGGGCGCGGTTCCATCACCACCACGCGGTCGGCGAGGAAGATCGCCTCCTCGACATCGTGGGTGACCAGCACCGTGGTGATTTTTGCCCGGGCGCGAATCGCCAGCAGCTCGTCCTGCATCTGCTGACGGGTCAAGGCATCGAGGGCGCCGAAGGGTTCGTCGAGCAGCAGAATTCGCGGGCTGGCCACCAGGCCGCGAGCGATAGCCACCCGTTGCGCCATGCCGCCAGAGAGTTGATGGGGATAGGCCCGGATGAAATCGGTTAGCCCCACCAGTTCGATGAAATCGCCGATGCGTTGGTGCTTTTGCTCGGCGCTCAGCGGCTCGTTGACCAGGCCCAGGCCGATGTTGTCTTCCACCGTCAGCCATGGAAACAAGCGATGTTCCTGAAAGACGATGCCGCGTTCGCTGCCGATGCCAGTGACGGCTGTTCCGTCCACCGTTATCTGCCCGCGAAACTGCGTATCGAGGCCCACCAACAGCCGCAGCAAGGTAGATTTTCCGCAGCCACTGGAACCGACGATGGCGACGAATTCGCCCTCGGCGATGTCCAGGCTGAATTCGCGAATGGCCTCCAGCTCAACGCCATCGACGTCGAAGGATTTGCCCACGTGATTGAAGCTGACAATCGGTGCGTTCATGCATGTCTCCAGCGGGTGGCGCGGATTTCGAGGCGTTGGCCTATGAGGTTGAGCAGGGCGCCGGTCAGCCCCACCAGCAACATGCCGGCCATGATCAGGTCCATGCGCAGCAGTTGCTGGGCACCGATCATCTGGCTGCCGATGCCGCCGTTGGACGGCATGAAATATTCGGCACCGATGGTGCCGAGCCAGGCGTAGATCAGGCTCAGCCTGAGCCCTGTGAAAATTCCCGGCGCGGCGCCCGGCAAAACCAGTCGACGCAGCCGTTGCAGAAGACTCAGGCGCAACACCTGGGCGGCTTCGTTGAGTTGTGGCGAGAGGTTGGCGACGCTGCGCTGGGTGGCGATGAACAGCGGGAAAAACGCGGCGAGGGCGACGAACACCCATTTGGCCAATTCCCCCAGACCGAACCACGCAGTGAGCAACGGCACCCAGGCGAAAATCGCGATTTGACGGAGCGCTCCTAGCGTCGGGCCGAGCACGCGTTCGCTGGTGCGCGAAAGCCCCAGTAGCAGCCCCAGCGCAAAGCCGAGACCGCCGCCCAGCAGCAGGCCACCGAGGGTACGGCCCAGACTCAAGGCCATGCCGTTGATCAACGTGCCGCCGAACAAACCGTTCCAGGTGGTTTCCAGTACTACCAAGGGACTGACCAGAATGTTCGCGTCGACCCACTGCTGATTCGTCGCCAGTTGCCACAGCGTCAGCAATGCCAATGGCAGCAGCCACGGTTGCACACGTTGCCAGCCCTGATAACGCGGGCCGCGACGAATCTCTGCGGTGGCCGAGTGCGGCCAGTGCACCAGTTTTTTGTCCAGCAGGCCGATGCCACGATCCATGACCACGCCAATGAGGCCGATGACCACGATGCAGACGAAGACGATATCAAGCATGAACAACTGTCGGGCCCAAACCATCAGGTAACCGATGCCTTCGCTGGAGGCGAGCAATTCGACGGCCAGCAACGACGTCCAGCCGGCTGACAGCGCTAGGCGCACGCCGGCCATGAACGCTGGCAGCGCTGCCGGTAACACCAGACGGCGAATCGACAGTCGCGGCGGCAAGCGCAACACGGCAGCGGCTTCACGCAGCCTGGGTTGCGCATCACGCACGCCGACCAGCGTGTGCAGCGTCACCGGAACCACGATGGCTTTGATCAGCACTACCAGTTTCAGCACTTCGCCGATGCCAAAAAACACCATAAACAACGGAATCCACGCCAGGGTCGGGACTTGCGCCAAACCGGCGAATGTCGGGAAAACCAAGCGCTCGAGACGGCGACTGAACCCCAGCGCTGCGCCCAAAATCGCACCGGCGCCGATTCCGGCGAGCAGTCCCCAAAACAAGCGTTGCAGGCTGATCCACAGGTGGCTCCACAACTCGCCTTGGGACAATTCCACCGCGCTGCTCCAGACCAATGAAGGCGCGGGCAGGATCTGCTCGCTCATCCAGTGATTACGGCTGGCCAGCCACCAAAGTGCGAAAAGACTGATTGGCAACAGCCAGGGCAATAGCCGTTGGCTCAGGCTTGGCCAAAGGGCTCGATATTTGAGCGGCGGGGCGGTCAGCGGCAGGCTGAGCAGGGAAACACGGGCCATGGGTGACCTCCGTTGTCGACCTGTAGGAGCGAGGCTTGTGTGGCGAGGGGGCTTGCCCCAGTTCGACTGCGAAGCAGTCGTAAAATCAGTCACCACTTTCTAATTCAAGATCGCGGTGACTGTTTTTAGGGGCGCTTCGCACCCCAACGGGGGCAAGCCCCCTCGCCACACAAGCCTCGCTCCCATAGGTCAGATGTATGCAAATTCGATCTATAAAAATTTAATTCAATGCTATTGAGAGATAAGCGAGACCATTTAAGGCCTACAGCCCACACGCATCCAATGCATTCGAAGAATATTTTCGATGCTGTCCATGCATACCCGATCAAGATGCCCGCGCCAGCTTGCTTAGGTCTAAAAGATATAAAAATGTGAATTTATAGTATTTAAGTGCTGATGCAGATTAAGCCTACTTTCGACTCCTCAACGCCCGTCGCCACCAGGAGTCGCACCCATGAACCTCCCCTTCAAACGTGTCATCAGTCTGTTTGCCGCGCCGGCCCTGGCGGGTTTGCTGGCATTCACGGCCAACGCCTCCGAGCTCAAGGAAATCAGGATCGCCGTACCCGACCTCAGCGCTGGAACCCAGCACAGCGGCGGCGGGGTGGTGGATGTATTGCGCAGCCAGCAAATCTACGAAAAGGCCTTCGCCGACCAGGGCATCAAGATTCAGTGGAGTTTCTTCAAGGGGGCCGGGCCGGTGATTAACGAGGCTTTTGCCAACGGGCAGGTGGACCTGGCCTACCTCGGCGATCTGGCGGCGATCATCGGCAAGTCGAATGGCTTGGACACACGGCTGCTCAGCGCCACGGCACGTGGAGTGAAACAGTATCTGGGCGTGGTGCCGGGCTCGGGAATCAAAACGCTGCAAGACCTCAAAGGCAAACGTGTGGCGATCTTTCGGGGTACCGCCACCCAGTTGTCCTTCGATGCGGCATTAGCCAGCCAGGGTTTGAGCGAGAAGGACGTAAAGATCATCAACCTCGACTTCAACGGCGCCGTTGCAGCGCTGGCGGCCAAGCAGATCGATGCATCCTGGGGCAGCTCCGGGTTGACGGCTTTGCAAGCAAAAGGGTTGGCCGAGTTGCCTCTGAACACCAAGGACCTGGGCGGCGCGGGCAGTATTCAGGCTGTGTTGGTGGGTACCGGAAAGTTTGTCGACGAGAATCCCGAAGTCGTCGCCAAATTGCTGAAGGCCCAGCAGCAGGCAGTGGAGTGGTTGACTCAGGACAGCAACAAGGACGCGTACATTCAGTTGGTGTCGGGGTTGGCGAGTTACCCGGCGGTGATTCTCACGCAGGATCTGAAGGATCAAAAATTGAGCGAGGTTTTCCCGTCGACGCTGGACCCGGTGTTCCTGGGGAAATTGCAAGACGCGGTGGACCTGGCTTCGCAGCAGAAACTGATTCGCAAGCCGTTCAAGGTGAGCGATTGGGTGGCGCCTGAGTTGGCTGCCGCAAAACTTTAAAGCGAACACTTGTGGCGAGGGAGCTTGCTCCCGCTCGGCTGCGCAGCAGTCGCAATCCGGTCATCGCACTCTTTCTGAGTAAACGCGCTGGCTGGTTTGGGACCGCTTCGCGGTCCAGCGGGAGCAAGCTCCCTCGCCACAAAAGCTATCAAACCGCGACAGCGATTTGCTGTTTATCCACCGCCACCAACGTCTCGATCATTGCTCTTGCCGCCGGCGACAACCGAAACCCCGTGCGACTCACAATCCCGCACCGGGCATTCATGCTCTCGATGTTTTGCGGCAAATTGCGCCAGTGCAGCAGTGCCAACGAACCCTGGGCGATGTCCTCGACAAACGCCTCGTGGGTCCCCACGCCGATGGCATTGGATTGCAGCACGATCTTCACTAGCGCCGGAAAATGTTCAGTCTCGATGGTCGGCGAAAAGTCCATCCGCCCACTGAGGTTCGCCAGCAATTTGCGAATACCCGGCGGGATCAGCGTGGTCGCCAATGGATAGTCGAACATGTCGTTGGTCGACAGGCTTTCCTTGGCGAGCAGCGGATGCCCCGGCCGGCAGAAAAACACCCCGCGCTTGGGGGTCAGGGCCTGGGTCTGGAAGTTCGGATCGGCCTCGAAATGACGAATGTCAGCAATGAAGAATTCGATCTCTTCGCGGCTCAGTGCACGGCTGAGTTTTTCCCAGTTATCCACTTGAAAACAGGTGCGCACTTTCGGGTGTGCATTGATGAATTGCGCCACGGCGTCCGGCACCAGTTTCACTGCTGGCGCCGGGCCGCAACCGAAGCGCAGTTCACCGGCGTCGAGTTTGGTCATTTGCGTCACTTCGGCGCTGAGCAGTGCTGCCCCCTGCACCAATGTCAGTGCGTGTTGCAGTACTACCTGGCCTTCGGGCGTGGGGCGTAAATCCTTGTTGCCGCGGTCCACCAGCACGCAACCGAACTCTTGCTCCAGCCCCTGAATGCTGCGGCTGAATGCCGGTTGAGTGATGCCCATGGCGTCGGCTGCGCGGACAAAACTGCGGTATTCGTTGAGGGCGATGAAGTAGCGCAACTGGCGAAGATCCATATGCTTTCCCGGCATCCTAAAAATAGTTCGAAGGCATTTGCGACGAGGGTGGTTGAGGTTTTAAATGCAAGCTCTTATTCCGTCAACGAAGCATGTGAATATCTATTAGATCTAAAGTGAATATAGATAGAGCGTTGTTTCGCTGGCGCTCAACCGTCAGCAGTCCGATAGAGGGTCTACCCATGAGCAATGCCGCTTTAGCTGTAAAACCCGCTGTTCACGCGCTTGAAATCCATCCGGTGGCCGGCCGGATCGGCGCCGAGATCCGTGGCGTGCACCTCTCTGGTGAGCTGGATGCCGCCGTCATTGACGCCATCCAGCAGGCGCTGGTGCAGTACAAAGTGATCTTCTTCCGCGAGCAGACCCAGCTCGACGATCAGCGCCAGGAAGCCTTTGCGCATTTACTCGGCGAGCCAGTGGCGCACCCGACCGTGCCGGTGCGCGATGGCACTCGCTACCTGCTGGAACTGGACGGCGCTGAAGGCCAGCGCGCCAACTCCTGGCATACCGACGTGACCTTCGTCGACGCCTACCCGAAAGCCTCGATCCTGCGCTCGGTGGTCGCTCCGGCTTTCGGTGGCGATACCTTGTGGGCAAATACCGCCAGCGCTTACAACGAACTGCCGTTGGAGCTGCGTGAATTGGCCGACAAGCTCTGGGCCGTTCACAGCAATGAATACGACTACGCCGGCGCCAAGCCTGACGTCTCGGCAGAGAAGCTGGAGCGCTACCGCAAGGTCTTCACCTCAACCGTTTACGAGACCGAACACCCGGTGGTTCGCGTACACCCGATCAGCGGCGAAAAGAGTTTGCTGCTGGGGCATTTCGTCAAACGCATCAAAGGTTATTCCCAGGCTGATTCGGCGCATCTGTTCAACCTGTTGCAAAGTCACGTCACCCGCCTGGAGAACACCGTGCGCTGGCGCTGGAAGGCCGGTGACGTGGCGATCTGGGACAACCGCTCCACCCAGCATTACGCGGTGGATGACTACGGGACTCAGGATCGGGTGGTGCGCCGAGTGACGCTCAAGGGGGAAGTGCCGGTGGGAGTGGTGGGGCAGCGGAGTCAGACTATTAAGGGGGCTGAAATCGGCGTTGTCTGATCTGACGTATTCGCGGGCAAGCCTCGCTCCTACAGTTGCGCGCCGACCTTGATAATGGGCGCGACACAACACTGTAGGAGCGAGGCTTGCCCGCGAAGCTTTTTTTCACCACACCCCGATCTGCACCAGTTTCTCGGTCTCCGGTTCGCCATACCGAAACCGCTGCCCACGTAGATCAATCTCCTGATGGCTGATGGTCGTCCGTCGCTTCAACCCTCGCACCCACTCAAACAAATACCCTGCATGTTCTTCGCGAACAGAGGCGAACGCCGGATCTGCTCCCAAGTCGTGCAGCTCCTGCGGATCATTCAGCAAATCAAACAGCTGTGGCCCAAAGCCGTCATACGCCAGGTATTTCCAGCGTTCGCTGCGCACCATGGTCATGCGGCAACGGTCGATGGGCTGCCCCAGTCGCTCCCGCGCCGGAGCCTGAAACGCATAGTCGTATTCGCTGATCGCATAGCGGCGCCAGTCAGTTTCCAGCCCATGCAACAGCGCAATCAGCGAGCGTCCTTCAAGCCGATGTTCTGCGCCAGGTAGTCCCAGCGCTTCGAGAAAGGTTGGCAGCGCATCGATGGTTTCCACCAGTCGGTCATCCACCGAACCCCGCGTAACATCCGCCGCCGCACGCGGGTCGCGAACGATCAACGGAACGCCCACGGCAGGCTCCAGCAGAAATTCTTTCTCGCCCAGGTAGTGGTCGCCGAGGAAGTCTCCATGATCGCTGGTGAACACAATCAACGTGTCGTCCCAACGGCCGTTGCTCTGAAGAAAATCGAACAACCGCCCCAGCTGGTCATCGACCTGTTTGATCAAGCCCATGTAGGTGGGGATCACGTTCAACCGCACTTCATCGCGGGAAAAATTCAAGCTCTCTTCGTGCTGACGAAACGCACTGTACACCGGGTGATCGCTTTCCTTGCCCGGCACCGCACGCACGGGTGCGATCACCTGCGCGGGGCCATACAACGCGTGATACGGCGCCGGAGCGATGTAGGGCCAGTGGGGTTTGATGTACGACAGATGCAGGCACCATGGCTGCTCGCCTTGCTCGTCAATGAAGTCGATGGCGCGGTCGGTGGTATAGGCGGTTTCTGAATGCTGCTCAGGCACGCGGGCCGGCAAATGGGCGTTGCGCATTTTCCAGCCGCTGAGGATTTCCCCTTGCTCACCTTGGGCCGCATTGGCCCAGTCGTGCCACGGATTACGGCCCTCGAAGCCTTGCTCGCGCAGGTAATGGGTGTAGGGCGCGGACTCGCGTTTTTCGTCGAACAACGGGTTGTCGGGGAAGATCCCGTCATGGCGAAAGTACGCTTCGAATCCGACTTCGTTCAGCGCCTGCGCCTGCTCGCTGAGCGTGTCGATGGCCAAGCGCTGCAAGGCATCGAGATTGGGCGTGGCGTGGGTCTTGCCCACCAGCGCTGTGCGGATGCCATGAGGGCGAAGGTAATCGCCGAGGGTCAGTTCTTCCAGGGGCAACGGCACCGCGTTCCAGGCCACTTGATGGCTGCTGACGTAACGCCCGGTGTAGGCCGACATCCGTGACGGTCCGCAGATTGTGCCTTGGGTGTAGGCGCGACTGAAACGCACGCCGGCGGCGGCCAGACGATCGATATTCGGGGTGTGCAAGTGCGGGTGGCCGTAGCACGACAGGTAATCGCGGCGCAGTTGATCGCACATGATGTACAGCACATTGCGCACGGGGGTCGGGGTGTTGGGCATGGGGTTCACCGATCAAAAGACAGGTGACGGTTTTCGCTGGTGGGGTGGGGTGGGGGCAAGTGCATTTGGGGAATGGGGTTTATGCAGAAAGTGCATCATTGCCTGGGCCGACGCTTTCGCGGGCAAGCCCGCTCCCACAGTTTTTGTGTGGATCACAAATTGTGGGCTTGCACAGATCCACTGTGGGAGCGGGCTTGCCCGCGATGAGGCCCGATCAGACAGCCAGATTCTCCAGCGAACACACGTCCTCATCCTGCCCATCGATCGCCTTGATCTGCGCAATCATCGCCTCAGCCAACGGCGACAACCGATACCCGGCCCGGCTGACAATTCCGTAACGGGTGTACAGCTCTTCCAGGTCATCGGCCAACCCATCGATCTTCAAGCACACCAGTTCACCCTTGGCATTGTGCAATGCATCGGAATAGATGCCGACGATGCCGATGGCGTCCGAACGCATCACCACGCTGAGCAGGCTGGCGCTGTTCTCGCATTCCACATTCGGGGTGAAGTCCGGGCGGCCGCTGAGGTCGACGATGACTTTTCGCAGGTTCGGCGGGCGGATGCTGACCGCCATCGGATAGCTCATCAACTCGGCAGCACTGACGCTTTCGCGACCGGCCAACGGATGCCCGGCGCGGCAGCAGAAGTGCCATTTACGCGGGCGCAGACGCTGGGTCAGGTAGTCCGGGTCGGCCTCGAAATAGCGAGTGTCAGCGACGAAGAATTCGAACTCCTCACTCAGCAGTCGCTTGCTCAGGCTTTGCCAGTCGTCCACTTGGAACTGCACCCGTGCTTTCGGATAGCTCCCGATGAAGCTGCCGATTGCCCGCGGGATCAATCCCGCCGCGGGCGCCGGGCCGCAACCAAAGCGCAATTCACCGGCCTCCAGGCCATTGAACTGGCTGATCTCGTTGGCCATCTGCTGCGCACCGCTGACCAGTCGCCGCGCATGTTCGAGCAACATCTGACCCTGTTTGGTCGGCGCCAGATCCTTGCGTCCGCGATCCACCAACTGACAGCCGACGCTGTGTTCCAGTGCCTGAATGCTGCGGCTGAACGCCGATTGCGACAGGTTCACCGCCATCGCGCCCGCGACGAAGCTGCGCTGTTCGGCGAGGGCAATGAAGTGACGGAGCTGGCGCAAATCGATATGCATTTTTCACATTAAAAATATCGGGCAAATGCATTGGATATGCATTAGGTCGACTCCTTATAAAGGCAATCTCTTATGCAGTAAATATCTGTAAAAACATAAATAAATAACTTTAAAGAATATGCATCGCTGAAAAGTCACTGCGTGTTTTTTGACCAGGAGCTGCTCAATGAGTCCGTTGAACCCTGCCTCACCCTTGATACCACGACGGCTCAAACGCCTGCCCCTGGCCCTGTTGCTGGCGGGGAGCGTCCAAGCGTATGCGGCCGATACCACAACCCCCGAAGCGGTCCCCGCCGGGAAAGTCACGGCTGACAGCTCGCAGCTGGAAACCGTGACTGTCACCACCCGCCGCCGCGAAGAAAGCTCGCAGGACGTGCCGACGCCGATGAGTGTGGTCAGCGGTCAGGCGCTGGAATCACAGCGGGTCTATCGCATCCAGGATTTGCAACAACTGGTGCCCAGCGTCAACGTCGCCTACATGCATGCGCGCCAGTCCAGCGTGTCGATCCGAGGTCTGGGCAACAACCCGGCGAGCGATGGCCTGGAAGGCAGCGTCGGGCTCTACATCGACAACGTTTACCTCGGCCGGCCGGGCATGGCGGTGTTCGATCTGATGGACATCGAACAACTCGAAGTGCTGCGTGGCCCGCAAGGTACGTTATTTGGCAAGAACACCACCGCAGGCGTCATCAACATCAGCACTCGCGCCCCGACCTTTACCCCAGAGCGCAGTATCGAAACGTCGGTGGGCGAGGACGGTTACTTCCAGACCAAGGGCACGATTTCCGGGCCGTTGAACGACGAACTGGCCGGGCGCTTTTCTGCTTATCGCACCCGCAGCGACGGCGACATCAACAACGAATTCAATGGCCATGATTTGAACGGCGGATCTCGCGAGGGCTTCCGTGGGCAGTTGCTGTACAAACCGAACGAGTCGTTCAACCTGCGCTGGATCGGCGACTACAACGAAGAGGACTCCAGCGCCGGCACTCGTGTGTTGTACAGCACCGGGCCGACCATCAATGGCGTCAACCTCTACCAGTCACGGGCCAACGCCGCCGGTGCGACGCTGGTCAATGGTTCCCACCGCAAGGTTAATCTGGACAACGATCAACACGTCACCGTGCATCAGGGCGGTACATCGCTGGAGGCCAACTGGACCTTGCCGAACGATTTCACCCTGACGTCGATCAGCTCCTATCGTTGGTGGAATTTCACCCCGCGCAATGACGACGGTCTGAACGTGGCAGCGACCTACAATGCCGGGGTTTCAGTGGAGGACAAACAGTATTCCCAGGAATTTCGCCTGGCCTCGCCTAAAGGTGAGTTCTTCGATTACGTGCTGGGCGCCTATTACTTCGGCTCGGATCTGGACAACAAATCCTTCGCCTATTACGGCCCGCAAGCGGACATCTGGAACGGCACGCCACGCGGCGCCTTGGCCAACGTCAACAGCGTGGGCCACGGCCATATCGAAACCGACAGCTTTGCGTTGTTCGCCCAAGGCACCTGGCACCTCACCGAGCGTCTGGATTTTACTGCCGGGGTGCGCGGCACCTATGAAGAGAAAACCGCCTGGGTCACGCGCGATGCACCGGTGGGTGGCGCGGCCGTCACCGGCGCGGCGGCCACCGCAAGGCGCGGTCGTACCGGCGCTTACGATTCCGGCGATTTGAATCAATACAGTTCCAGTCCTTCCGGATTGTTGAACCTCAGCTACCGCTTCACCGATGACTTGCTCGGCTACGCAACGCTGTCCCACGGCGAGAAGTCCGGCGGGGTGAACCTTGCCGTCGGTTCAGCGCCAACCGCGGGCGCCGACTCATTGTTGATCGGCACCGAGCGCGCCAACAATGCCGAACTGGGTTTCAAGAGCACCCTGTGGGACCGTCGCCTGCAACTTAACGCCAACGTGTTCTGGACCCAGGTCAACGGTTACCAGACCAACGCCTACGACGCCGCGAACCGCGTGCAATACCTGACCAACGCCGGCTCCGTGCGCTCTCGCGGCGTGGAGTTCGAAAGCACCCTGATCCCGTTGCGCGGCCTGACGTTGAACGTTAACGGTTCCTACAACGACGTGAGCTACCTCTCCTACAAGGACGCACCATGCCCACCGGAAGTCAGCCTGGCTCCGGGCGCCCCGGCGTCTTGCGACCTCAGCGGCCACCAGGTGGTCGGTGCTTCGAAATGGATCGGCAACGCCAACGGCGAGTACAAATGGAACCTCGCCAACGGCTTCGAAGAGTACGTTACTGCAAGCTACGCGTTCCGCTCCAAAGCGGTGGGCACGGTGGAAGACTCTGACTACGGGCAGATCCCGAGTTATGCGGTGGTCAACTTATCCACAGGCCTGCGCGGCGACTTCAATCAGGGCCAATGGGACGTTTCCCTGTGGCTGAAAAACGCCTTCGACAAGACCTACTACACGACCTTGTGGACGGGCGGTAATGGCGGCTACGAAGGGCTACTCGGCACACCAAGGACGCTGGGCGTGACCGGTCGTTATGATTTCTGACTTAGTCCGAAGGGAAGTAATGAGTGCTTTGTTTTGGAATAAATTATGAAGTGTTTACATAGTCATTATTGCATTTTAGTAGATGAATAAAGCCTTTCTGATGTGGACAAAATCCAAGGGTCGAACCATGCTCACTGGCGTGAGTTTCCAGGAGGAAACTTGCTTTCATCGGAAGATACTTATTTAAACGATAAAGGAAATCGAACCATGTCGAGCATTAATGGTACTTATGTGAACTCCAACGCTGGCGCCAAGCTGGTTATTACCGATGGCAACGATTCCAATGGCACATTCAGTGGCTCGTTCAGCCAAGGTGGTGTGAACTACGAAGTCAGTTATGGGCATTACCACTTTCAGAACAGCACCGGGCAACCGACCATCGTCACCTTTACCGGTTTGAATGATGGCACTGGGTATCAGGCTTGGTCACTGTTTTCGCCGGACCACAACTATTCCCGACTTCGGGCAGCGGGTTCGCGTACCAACTTCGATGGTGATGTAGTGACATTGGGTGGCGAGTTCGTCAAGCAATAAACATTGCTGTAGTAACTAACAGGTTGATGCATTAGTCATGCATCAGCCTGTTTTTGTTTGTGAGTATCATTTAACGGATGTCCTTTCAAATTTTTAGTTGTGTTCACCGTCCCGCTCCCTCGGAAGTCCATGCTTTCCACAAATAATTTCAATGCGTAAAAAGCATCGTTTTTTACGCACTTGGCTACAAGCCTTATACGACGTGGCTTTGGCGAATCTGACGATTTTTAATATTCTATTTTGATCTATATGTAACATTAAAAATTACTTTAAGAGATAAGCGCCTGGCCCAATGATTCCCCCATCGATTGGACGCACGGGGGATATCAGGTGCGACCTGTCGGGTTTTTCGCAAAAGAGACCGCAGGGAGTAAATCAATGGGCAATGTCCAAACCGCTGTCCGTGCGCATGAGGCGCTGTGGCGCCAGGCACCGAGCGGCGACTTGGTCGATCTCGGCCGGCCACACCGTGTGCCCTTGGACCAGTTGCGTTTGCAGCGTGCGCCCAAGGGCATTCTGAGTCGACGGGAAACGATCCTGCTCGGTGTGCTGGCGTTGTTGGTGCATGGTGCAGTGATCTATTGGGTCAATCAGCAACCGACCAAGGCATTGCCAATCGTGCCGCCGGAGGTCCCGCCGATGACCATCGAGTTCACGCGCCCGGCACCGCCAGTAGTCGAGCCGCCTCCACCGCAACCAGTACAACCGGTGATTGAGCCGCCGCCAGTGGAAGACGAACTGGCCGTGAAATCTCCACCACCGAAACCGATCCCCAAGCCGAAGCCTATCGCCAAACCGGTGCCGAAACCGACACCCAAAGCGGTCTTGCAGCCACCGGCACCGCCACAACCGGCAGTCCCTGTTGCGGCTCCGTCGCCACCTGCGCCACCGGCACCCGCACCGTTGACCCCAGCCTCGGCCAATGCCGCATACCTGAAAAACCCGGCCCCGGAATACCCGTCTCTGGCGCAGCGTCGCGGCTGGGAAGGCACGGTGTTGTTGCGAGTGCACGTGCTGGCCAGCGGCAAGCCCGGCGAAATCCAGATTCAGAAAAGCAGTGGTCGCCAGCCACTCGACGACGCGGCGTTAAGCGCTGTGAAACGGTGGAGTTTTGTGCCGGCCAAGCAGGGTGATGTCGCCCAGGACGGCTGGGTCAGCGTGCCCATCGATTTCAAGATTCATTAAACCGAAACCTTTTTAGCGCGAAACGTTTACACGAGGAATTCACCATGACGTTACTGGCATCTCCACTTGAATCCATCGAAAGCGCGGTGATCTGGCTGTTGGTGGTTTTTTCTGTCGCCACTTGGGGCCTGGCGTTGCTCAAGGGCGTGCAGTTCGGCCGGCTCAAGGCTCAGGATCGCAAGTTTCATAAACAGTTCTGGGCCGCTTCGAGTCTCGACTCGGCGGCCGAATTGAGTGAGACCCAGCCCGGTGCAGCAGCCCGTGTGGCGCAGGCCGGTTATGCGGCGATCCAGGTGGGTGAGGCGCCACAAGCGGCGGACCTGAGCCAGGCGATCAATCATCAAGATCGCCTCGAGCGGGCTTTGCGTCAGCAGATCGTGCGCGAACGCCGCTCGCTGGAAACCGGTTTGGCGGTAGTCGCGAGTATTGGCAGTACTTCGCCGTTTATTGGTTTGTTCGGCACGGTGTGGGGAATCATGGAAGCGTTGAAGGGCATCAGCGCAGCGGGCTCGGCGAGCCTGGAAACGGTTGCCGGACCGATCGGTGCGGCCCTGGTCGCCACCGGTGTGGGGATCGCCGTCGCAGTGCCGGCAGTGCTGGTTTACAACTATTTTTTGCGTCGCTTGAAATTGACGGTGGCGGATCTGGATGACTTCGCCCATGACTTCTACAGCCTGGCGCAGAAGAGTTCGTTTCGCGTGCTGATTCACCCGGCGGCGCACAAGGTTGCGGTCCAGGGCGGCGTGCAGAAAGTGAAGGAGGCGTCCTGATATGGCCTTTTCCACGCAAGACAGTGATGAGGTGTTGAGCGAGATCAACGTGACGCCGCTGGTGGATGTAATGCTGGTACTGCTGGTGGTGTTCATCGTCACCGCGCCGCTGCTGACCAATGCGATTCCGATTAACCTGCCCAAGACCGAAGCCGTGGCACCGGTGGAGCAGAAAGACCCGCTGGTGGTAAGTATCGATGGCACCGGCAAGTTGTTTATCAACAAGGATGAAATCCAGCCGGATTTGCTGGAGTTCAAGCTTCAGGCGGCGAAGGCCAAGGATCCAGAGGTGCGAGTGCAATTGCAGGCGGACGATGAGGTGAACTACGGCGAAGTGGCGCGGGCCATGGCGTCCATTGAGCGGGCAGGGATTACCAAGTTGTCGGTGATTACCGCGCGTTAATAAATTTACGATTTGCGGGGCCGTCTCCTTGGCAGGGTGCGGCCCCTTTTTTATTCCGGCCAAACACCACTCCCACATTGATCGCGTCATATATTCGATATAGGTCTTAATAAATAGCTTCTTATTCCTTAACGAATATAACTCTCCTCCCTATACTCGATCAGGAACAGACACGCAGCAGGAGAGCTCCCCCATGCGCAACGAATCAATTCGCTACCTGATTGTGCCGGGCTGGCAAGGATCGCCAGAAGATCATTGGCAAACCCATTGGCAGAACAGCCTGCCAAACAGTGCGCGGGTGGAGCAGGCCGACTGGCTGACGCCTCGTCGTGAGGACTGGGTTGCGGCACTGGCCGAGGCGATTGCCGCCGACAGCACGCCCGTGATTCTGATCGCTCACAGCCTGGGCTGCATCACCGTCGCCCATTGGGCAGCCACGGCACCGCTGCCATTTTTGCGTCAGGTGCGCGGCGCGTTGCTGGTCGCGCCAGCGGACGTCGAGCGCCCGGCTTGCGCGCCGGCCCTGCGCAACTTCGCACCGATCCCGACTCATTTGCTGCCGTTTCCGAGCCAGGTCGTCAGCTCCGACAACGACAGCGCGGTGAGCGCGCCACGAGCCCTTGAATTGGCGCGCCAATGGGGCGCCGAGGCGGGGATTTTATCGGGTGCCGGGCACATCAACGTGAAGTCCGGTCACCAGCGCTGGGAGCAGGGTTTTGCGTACCTCTATCGTCTGCAAAACCGCATGGAACAGCACGCCCTGCGTCGCGCCTGAACCTTTTATTTTTTTCTTTTTTTTAGAATCGGCCCCCGCCTCCCGGCGGTTTTGGGCGGGAGTCTGCCATGAGCTTGCATGAAACATTCGGTCAGCCGCTGCTGACCTTTCCCGATGCGGAAAAAAGCCCGCTGAGCATTCGCGCCAAGGCGTTGGTGTTCGTCGATCCGCGTTCCCGGCAGTTGCGCCAGGAGCTGGAACAACTGGCGCCACGTTCGATCTCGGTGTTGATCCGCGGTGAAACCGGCAGCGGTAAAGAATTGCTGGCGCGACATATCCATCGCGCCAGTGACCGTGGGGGATTGTTCGTGTCAGTCAATTGCGGGGCGATCAGCCCGACCTACGCCGATGCTGAACTATTCGGCTATGCCGCAGGCAGCTACAGCGGTTCGGCCAGCAGTCGCGCTGGCTGGTTTGGTTCGGCCAATGGCGGCACGCTCTATCTGGACGAGATCGGCGACTTGCCGTTGCCAATCCAGATCAAGTTGCTCGCCGCCCTGGAAAACCACGAAGTCACCCGCGTCGGCGCTCAGCAGCCAAGCCCGGTGGACGTACGTCTGGTGGCCGCCACCAGCATCGATCTGGCTCAGGCCGTGGCTGCCGGAAAATTCCATGAGCGGCTTTATCACTACCTCAGCGAAGGCCAGCTCGAACTGCCGGCCTTGCGTGAGCGGGTGGGCGATATTCTGTCGCTGGCCGAATACTTCCTCGGCATCTACAGCCAACGCCTCGACCTGCCGGTGCCATTGATCAGCGAAGCCGCGCAGCATCTGCTGGAGCAGCACAGTTGGCCGGGCAACACCCGGGAGCTGGAGAACGTCATTCACTTTGCGCTGTTGGTGAGTACCGGCGACGAGATTTTGCCGGAACATTTGAATCTGCCCGAGGCGGTTGTGTCGCTGGTGACGATCGAGCAGCAACTCAAACAGATACTCGGCAACGGTTCCGCCGCCGAGAAAGACGCCTTGAAAAAACTGCTCAAAGACGCCGGGCTTTTGTAGGCGCTGGCGCAGCCTGCGATCTTTTGATCTTGATCGTTGGTGGCTTTGAAATCGCCAAAATCAAAAGATCGCAGCCTTCGGCAGCTTCTACATCGGGCGTGACGGTTGTATGAACAAAATGGAATATGAAAGTGAATAAAAGATATTGTTCGGGAATAAAAAATCCCGGTATTGTCCGCGTCACGCCAGCGATAGCACATCACTGGCACTCGTACTCATTAGCCGTCGTCGATGATGGCCGCGAATTTCCATAAGGACACTGCATGAAAAAGGTTCTGTTGTTCACCGCATTGGCGGCTGCCCTGACCGCGGGCCTGGCCCAGGCTGGCGAGAAACTGGTGGTTGCGGCGACGCCGGTTCCACATGCCGAGATTCTTGAACTGATCAAGCCAACCCTCGCCAAAGAAGGCGTGGACCTGGAGATCAAAGTCTTCACCGACTACGTTCAGCCGAACGTGCAGGTCGACCAGAAGCGTCTGGACGCCAACTACTTCCAGACCCTGCCGTACCTGAAAAACTTCAACGAAGGCAAAGGCACTAATCTGGTGACCGTGATCGGTGTACACGTCGAACCATTTGGCGGCTACTCGAAGAAAGTCAAAAGCCTGGCTGAGCTGAAAGACGGTGCAACCATCGCCATCCCGAACGAAGGCAGCAACAGCGGCCGTGCCCTGATCCTGTTGCAGAAGGCCGGCCTGATCGAGTTGAAAGACCCGAAAAACGCCGTGGCCACCCCGAAAGACATTGCCAAGAACCCGCACAACTTCAAGTTCAAGGAACTGGAATCGGCCATGTTGCCGCGAGTTCTGGACCAGGTCGACCTGGACATGATCAACACCAACTACGCGTTGGACGCGGGTTTGAACCCGGCTAAAGACGCGCTGGTGATCGAAGGCGCCGATTCGCCTTATGTGAACTTCCTGGTGGCTCGTCCGGACAACAAGGACAGCGTCGCCATCCAGAAACTGGCCAAGGCCCTGACCAGCCCGGAAGTGAAGGCGTTCATCGCCAAGAAATACAGCGGCGCGGTACTGCCGGCGTTCTGATTGATCGCAGTCTCCAACCCCTTCAAGGTTTCAACGCCGACGGCTAATACAGCGTCGGCGTTTTTATTGAGGGGGGGCACCTGTGGCGAGGGGGCTTGCCCCCGTTCGGCTGCGTAGCAGTCGCCGATCAGTCCATGAGGTGTGACAGAGGGAATCGGGATGCAGATTATAGGGCTGCTTCGCAGCCCAACGGGGGCAAGCCCCCTCGCCACAACAAGTCCCCAGCCACAGAGGAATCTGCTCACCTGAAGATCGTTCAGGCCACTCTGGCCTTCAGCGCCTTGCGCAACGCCATCAGCAATTTCACGATGTCCTGCGGATCCAGCTGCTGTGGCACGTTTACATCAGCCATTTTTCTCTTCCTTGTGATGGTTCGGCCGGGAGTCTGGCCAAAAGCTGCACGTCCTTGGAGGGGTACTTTAAAAAAAAGATCCTTCCTACAGCGCAAAGGAAAATAGTCGTCCTCCACTGCCGCAACACAGGGGATCTTCGATGAACACAACATCTGGGTCAGTCGCCGAACCAGTGTAGGAACGAGCCTGCTCGCGATTCAGTTGTTCAAGCGCCGATCAATCCGGCCAATACCACGCCGGTTCATCCAGCATCCGCTGCCCGACCATCCCGGTCTGGCCGAAATTCTTTTCCAGCACAATGCAATTGCATTCCGGGTCTTGCTGCAACGCCGAGATCAAGCGCCGCGCATGGGACACCACCCACACCTGACACTGCTCGGACGCTCGAATGACCAACCGCGCCAACGCAGGCAACAGGTCCGGATGCAGACTGGTTTCCGGCTCGTTCAACACCATCAGCGTCGGTGGCCGAGGGGTCAGCAATGCCGCGACCAGCAGTAGATAGCGCAACGTCCCGTCCGACAACTCGGCGGCGGACAACGGCCGCAACAACCCTTCCTGATAAAACTCGATCGCAAACCGTCCGCCCTGCAGCGGTGCGATGTCCAACGTCGCGCCGGGGAACGCATCGCTGATTGCCGCCTGCAAGGCTTCGGGATCGCCGATTTCGCGGATGGTCTGTAATGCCGCGGCGAGGTCGCGACCGTCGTGGTGCAACACCGGCGTGCGGGTGCCCAGTTGCGGTTGGCGCACTGGCGCGTCGGCATCGCTGCGAAAGTGATCGTAGAAACGCCAGCGGCGGATGAACTCGCGTAACTCCAGAACCTCCGGTGAAGAACGCAAACTGCCGACCTGATCGAACAGGCTGTCGAAATTCGGCGTGTGCTGAGCCAGTACATCCCAGCTGCGATTGGCTCGGGCACGGATCATCGGGCCGTCGCGATCCACCAGCAGGCTGGCCGGCCGATAAATCGGCCCGGCCCAGACGCATTCACGCTTGATTTGCGGGTCGAGGTTGAAGCGTGACGGAATAGGTGAACTGTGTTCGGGCAGCATGAAGTGGCCGTTGGAATCGGGCAGCCCGAGGCTGATCGAATAGCTGAAATCCTCACCGGCAAACCCCAGTCGCAGTCGTTTGACGCCGTGTCTCACCGTAGCCTCGATCGGGACTTCGCCGTTGCGCATGCGTCGAGTGATGTTTTCCGGCCCCGCCCAGAACGTTGAATCCAGCCCTCCCTCACGGGCCAACGCATTGACCACCCCGCCCTGAGCGGTTTCCGCCAGCAGGCGCAAGGCGCGGTAGAGGTTGGATTTGCCGCTGCCGTTGGGACCGGTGATCAGGTTCAACCGGCCCAGCGGAATCACCAATTTATTGATCGAGCGGTAATTGGCCACCGCGAGGGTTTTGAGCATGGGTAGCTTCCTGCTACATGGTTCGTCATTCTGCCTTATTGTCAGCAACACGGTGATCCCTGTGGCGAGGGGGCTTGCCCCCGTTGGGTTGCGAAGCAGCCCTAAAACCAGTCACCGCGTTTCTTTCAGGATCACTGCGTCAGCCGGTTTACGACTGCTGCGCAGTCGAACGGGGGCAAGCCCCCTCGCCACAGGTAAGCGCCTCAGCCACAGGGAATGCAGCAACCCCGTGCACCTGTTGAACCCTGTTCTAAGCTCACAGTCGTATCGTCACTGGCACGGTCGTACAACGCAAAGGAGTTTGCATGGCAGGTCCCGGATTGAAATTAATGGTTGGTCTGAGCCTCATCGCCTTGCTGACCGCCTGCGGCGATAAAAAGCCCGTCGAGAAGGACCGCCCACGAGTCTTCGTGCAAGAGGTCAAACCATCGGATTACGCCGCCGCGGTGACACTCACCGGCGACGTCCAGGCGCGGGTACAAACCGAATTGTCGTTTCGCGTGGGCGGCAAGATCATCCAGCGTCTGGTCGATGTCGGTGACCGGGTCTCGGCCAAACAAGTGCTGGCCAGACTCGACCCGAAAGACCTGCAAACCAATGTTGACTCAGCCCAGGCTCAAGTCGTTGCCGAACAGGCCCGGGTCAAACAAACCGCCGCGGCCTTCGTTCGCCAACAAAAACTCCTGCCCAAGGGCTACACCAGCCAGAGCGAATACGATTCCGCCCAAGCCGCCTTGCGCAGCAGTCAGAGCGCATTGACTGCCGCTCAGGCGCAGTTGGCCAACGCCCGTGATCAACTGAGCTACACCGCGTTGATTGCCGATGCGCCGGGGGTGATTACCGCGCGCCAGGCTGAGGTCGGCCAAGTGGTGCAGGCCACGGTGCCGATTTTCAGCCTGGCCCGGGACGGCGAGCGTGACGCGGTGTTCAACGTTTATGAATCGCTGCTGGCCGAGCCGCCGTCGGATAGATCGATTGTGGTCAGCCTGCTCGACAACCCGAAGATCAAAACTACGGGTACTGTTCGGGAAGTCACGCCGGCAGTGTCCGCGCAGACCGGCACGGTGCAAGTCAAAGTCACCCTCGACAGCCTTCCCGAGGGCATGCAGCTCGGGTCGGTGGTGAGCGCCACCGCCAAGCCAGTCGGCAAAACCGCAGTGGAGCTGCCCTGGTCGGCCCTGACCAAAAACCTCAGTGACCCGGCTGTGTGGCTGGTGGACGCCGAGGGCAAGGCGCAATTGCACACGGTCACCGTCGGCCGTTACCTGACCGGCAAAGTGATTGTCAGCGCCGGCCTCAACGGTGGCGAAAAAGTCGTCATCGCGGGCGGCCAATTATTGCATCCGGGCGTGAAGGTGGAGATCGTCGAAAACACCTATAAGACGCCAACGACAGGAGCCCAGCCATGAAGCGCCTGTTGCTGTTGTCCGCCGCTGCACTCCTGGTAGCTTGCTCTGATGAGGAAGCGCCGCCAGAACCGGTTCGGCCGGTGTTGTCCGTGGAGGTGAAAGCGCTCAATCAAGAAGACCTCGGCCGGTTTGCCGGCAGCATTCAGGCCCGTTACGAAAGCAATATCGGTTTCCGGGTGCCGGGGCGTATCGCCAGCCGTAACGTCGATGTCGGCGCCGAAGTCCAGAAGGGCGCCTTGCTCGCGACCCTCGACCCCACCGATCAGCAGAACCAGTTGCGCTCGGCTCAAGGTGATCTGGCGCGTGTTCAGGCGCAGCTAATCAATGCTCAGGCCAACGCCCGGCGTCAGCAGGAACTGTTCAATCGCGGGGTTGGCGCGCAGGCGCAACTGGACATCGCCCAGACCGACCTGAAAACCACTCAGGCCTCTCTCGATCAAGCCAGCGCCGCAGTCAGTCAGGCGAAGGACCAACTCAACTACGTCGAGTTGCGCACCGATCACAAAGCCATTGTCACCGCGTGGAATGCCGAAGCCGGGCAGGTAGTGACGGCCGGCCAGCAAGTGGTGACCCTGGCGCAGCCGGACATCAAGGAAGCGGTGATCGACTTGCCCGACACCCTGGTCGATCAATTGCCTGCCGACGTGGTGTTCCAGGTCGCCTCACAACTGGACCCGAGCATCACCAGCACTGCCATCGTGCGCGAAATCGAACCCCAGGCCCAAAGCGCAACCCGTACCCGTCGCGCCCGCCTGAGCCTGACCGATACGCCGCCGGGCTTTCGCCTCGGCACGGCGATCAGCGTGACCCTCAGCTCTGCGATCAAGCCACGCCTCGAACTGCCGGTGAGCGCGCTGCAGGAGGTCGACGGCAAACTGCGGATCTGGGTCGTTGATCCGCAGACGCAAACCGTTTCCCCACGGGACGTCAGCCTGATCAGCCGGACTGATGACACGGTGGTCCTGGCCAACGGCGTGAAGTCCGGCGAGCGGGTGGTCAGTGCCGGTGTGAACAGCCTCAAGCCGGGGCAGAAAGTGAAAATTGACGAGGACAGCCCGCAATGAAAGGGAGTTTCAACTTATCCGAATGGGCCCTCAAGCATCAGTCGTTTGTCTGGTATTTGATGTTCGTCGCGCTGCTGATGGGCGTGTTCTCGTACCTGAACCTGGGCCGCGAAGAAGACCCGTCGTTCACCATCAAAACCATGGTGATCCAGACCCGCTGGCCCGGCGCGACCCAGGAAGAAACCCTCAAGCAGGTCACTGACCGGATCGAGAAAAAACTCGAAGAACTCGACTCGCTCGACTACGTGAAAAGCTACACCCGCCCCGGCGAATCGACGGTCTTCGTCAACCTGCTCGACACCACCAGCGCCAAGGACATCCCGCAAATCTGGTACCAGGTGCGCAAGAAGATCAACGACATTCGCGGTGACTTCCCGCAGGGCCTGCAAGGGCCGGGCTTCAACGATGAGTTCGGCGACGTGTTCGGTTCGGTGTATGCCTTTACCTCCGACGGCCTGTCGATGCGCCAGTTGCGCGATTACGTGGAACAGGTGCGTGCCGAAATCCGCGAAGTCCCGGGGCTGGGCAAGGTCGAGATGGTCGGCGAGCAGGATGAAGTCCTTTACCTGAACTTCTCCCCCCGCAAACTGGCCGCCCTCGGCATTGATCGGCGCGAGGTGGTGCAGACCCTGCAATCGCAGAATGCCGTGACCCCGGCCGGGGTGATCGAGGCCGGCCCGGAGCGAATTTCGGTCCGGACCTCGGGGCAGTTTGCCTCTGAGAAAGACCTGGCCAACGTTAACCTGAAGCTCAACGACCGCTTCTACCGACTGGCCGACATCGCCGACATCAGCCGAGGCTATGTCGATCCGTCGACCCCGGAGTTTCGCTTCAACGGTCAGCCAGCCATCGGCCTGGCGATCGCCATGAAAAAGGGCGGCAACATTCAGGACTTCGGCAAGGCGCTGCACCTGCGCATGGATGAGCTGACGGCGGACCTGCCGGTGGGCGTTGGCGTACACACCGTTTCCGACCAGGCTGTCGTGGTGGAGGAAGCCGTCGGCGGCTTCACCAGTGCGTTGTTCGAAGCGGTGGTAATTGTGCTGATCGTCAGCTTCATCAGTCTCGGTGTACGCGCCGGGCTGGTGGTGGCGTGTTCGATTCCGTTGGTGCTGGCGATGGTCTTCCTCTTCATGGAATACAGCGGCATCACCATGCAGCGGATTTCCCTCGGTGCGCTGATCATCGCCCTCGGTCTGCTGGTGGACGACGCGATGATCACGGTGGAGATGATGGTCACGCGCCTGGAAATGGGAGAAACCAAAGAGCAAGCGGCGACCTTCGCCTACACCTCGACCGCATTCCCGATGCTCACCGGCACGTTAGTCACCGTGGCCGGTTTCGTGCCAATCGGTTTGAACGCAAGCTCCGCCGGTGAGTACACCTTCACGCTGTTTGCTGTGATCGCGGTGGCCATGCTGGTGTCGTGGGTCGTCGCCGTGTTGTTCGCCCCGGTGCTCGGTGTGCACATTTTGAGCGCCAAGGTGAAGCCTCATGACGCAGAGCCGGGGCGCATCGGTCGGGCGTTCAATGGCGGCCTGCTCTGGGCCATGCGCAATCGCTGGTGGGCGATTGGCATCACCGTGGCGCTGTTTGTGCTCTCGGTGTTTTCCATGCAGTTCGTGCAGAGCCAGTTCTTTCCGTCCTCGGACCGCCCGGAAATTCTCGTCGACCTGAACTTGCCGCAAAACGCCTCGATTGCAGAAACCCGCAAGGTGGTAGATAAGCTCGAAACGACGTTCAAGGATGATCCGGACATCGTGCGTTGGAGCACTTACATCGGCGAGGGGGCGATCCGTTTCTACCTGCCCCTCGACCAGCAATTGCAGAACCCGTACTACGCGCAACTGGTGATCGTCAGCAAAGGCCTGGAGTCACGCACGGCCCTGACGGCCCGTCTGCAAAAGCGCCTGCGCGAAGAGTTTGTCGGTGTAGGCAGTTACGTCCAGGCCCTGGAAATGGGCCCGCCGGTGGGTCGGCCGATTCAGTACCGGGTCAGTGGCAAAGACATCGATCAGGTGCGCAAACACGCTATCGCCCTGGCCACCGAACTGGATAAGAACTCGCACATCGGCGAAATCATTTACGACTGGAACGAGCCGGGCAAAGTGCTGCGCATCGACATCGCCCAGGACAAGGCCCGGCAATTGGGGCTGTCGTCCGAAGACGTGGCGAACCTGATGAACAGCATCGTCGTCGGCTCGCCGGTGACGCAGGTCGATGACGATATCTACCTGATCAATGTGGTCGGCCGCGCTGAAGATGCCGAGCGCGGCAGTCCGGAAACGCTGCAGAATTTGCAGATCGTCACCCCCGGCGGCACTTCGATTCCGCTGCTGGCGTTTGCCACGGTGCGGTATGAACTGGAGCAGCCGCTGGTCTGGCGTCGCGATCGCAAACCGACCATCACCATCAAGGCCGCGGTGCGCGACGAGATTCAGCCGACTGATCTGGTGAAACAGCTGCAACCGGACATCGACAAATTCGCCGCCAGTTTGCCGGTGGGCTACAAAGTCGCCACCGGCGGTACGGTGGAGGAAAGTGGCAAGGCCCAAGGGCCGATTGCCAAGGTCGTGCCGTTGATGCTGTTTTTGATGGCGACCTTCCTGATGATCCAGTTGCACAGCGTGCAGAAGCTGTTTCTGGTGGCCAGCGTCGCGCCGCTCGGGCTGATCGGCGTGGTGCTGGCGCTGATCCCGACGGGTACGCCGATGGGCTTCGTGGCGATCCTCGGGATTCTGGCACTGATCGGCATCATCATCCGCAACTCGGTGATTCTGGTGACCCAGATCGACGCTTTCGAGAAGGACGGCTACACGCCGTGGGACGCGGTGGTGCAGGCCACGGAACATCGGCGCCGACCGATTTTGTTGACGGCGGCGGCAGCGAGCCTGGGGATGATCCCGATTGCCCGGGAAGTGTTCTGGGGGCCGATGGCGTACGCGATGATTGGCGGGATCATCATCGCGACGTTGCTGACACTGCTGTTTTTGCCGGCGCTGTACGTGGCCTGGTACAAGATTCGCGAGCCGAAGAAAGAGGTGCAGTAAGGCGAGCGCTGCGCGCTCATCGCGAGCAGGCTCGCTCCCACAGGGGAGTGAGGTCAACTGTGGGAGCGAGCCCGCTCGCGATGGCGATCTACAATTTTCCAACATTTTACTGACCGACAGCCCCGTTCCACTTGCCTTACCCTCCCTGCTCTTGACGCAGAAGGGACACCCCATGCAGCCTCTCCATCGCTATCTGTTGCTGATCTGTACCTCGCTGCTCTCGCCTTGGGCCTTGGCCGATATCGTTCTGGAAAACCCGCTGTGGCGTGTCGAACTCGATCCTGCGACCTTGGCAGTTCGCGCCACTCCCGCGCACAACTTGCCCGTGCAGCCGTCGGCCGGAGTACCCGGGCACAAGGCCAGTCATCTTGTGCAAACCGCCAACCGCATCGACTGGCAATGGGACGACGGCGCCTGGACCCTGAGTGCCATCCTCGACCAGCGCGACCTCTCCCTGTCCATCACCGCCCGCGACCCCGGAGATCTGAGCTTCCTCAGGCAACCGGGCAGCGCCATGGGCAAAGGCCTGATCTGGCCGCTGGCCGAGGGGCATTACGTGCCCGCCGGTGATCCGCTGTGGCAATCCTTTTTGCTCGATCAGGGCGAGTTCAATACCACCCAGGACCTGAGCCTGCCGCTGTGGGGCGTCGATCACGGTGGCTTTACCCTCAATTGGTTGATGACCAATCCTTACAACAATCACCTGACGTTCAGCGCCGAGGGTAAGACCCTGGCGCTGGCCGTCCGTCACGCTTTCACCGCGCTTGAGCCCGGCACACCGCTGACCTTCACGCTGTCGTTGGGCGATGCCGATCCGTTGGCTGGTGCCAAACGCTATCGGCAATGGTTGATCGACAACGGGCAATACGAACCCTTGAGCGACAAACTGCTGAAAACCCCTGAAGCAAAAAAATTGCTGGGAGCCAGCCATGTTTATCTGTGGGGCAATGATCTGCTCGGGCCCGACGATGTGCGCAGTTGGCCGGCATTGCTGAGACTACTGCGGGGCACAGGTGCTCTGGCCCGCGAGTTGCGTGGCGGCTTCGACGCTGAAACCCGGCAGATTCTGAGCTGCGCCCAACCGCCCCTCGACCGTTACCAGCAAACCACGTTGCTGCGCAGCCTCAACGGCGCGCTCAACCAAAAAGCGCGAAGCGGTTGGCAGGCAGTCGCTGAGCCGGACATGCAAAAACTGGCTGAGGGTTATGGCCGGCTGCGCACGGAAGTGGCGAGAGCGTTCGTCGAGGCGCTGACGGCAACCCCTGAACGCTGGGGTAGCACGTTGTCGCCAAGAATGTTTGACCAGTTGCAAGCCGCCGGGTTGTCGCGCTTGTGGTTGGGCCTCGGCGAGGGCTGGGAGGGAGGTCTTTGGCATCCCGAGGCGGTGCGCCAAGGCGTAGGGGCCGGGTATCTGGTGGCGCCTTACGACTCTTATGAAACGGCGTTGACCACCACTGAAAACCCGGACTGGACCACCGCGCACCTCGGCTCGCGGGCTAACCTTGAGTGTGCGATTGTCTTGAGCAGCGGCGCCTTCAAAAGCGGCTTCCAGCAGTCCGGGCATTACACCGATCCGCGTTGTGTGCGGCCGTTGCTTGAGGCTCGAATCAAAGCTGTACAGACTAAGGCCGGGTTCAATAGCTGGTTTCTCGATGCCTACGCCACGGGCATGGTGTTCGACAGTTATCGCCCCGGAGCCACCCTGACCCAGGCGCAAAACGCCGAGGGCAATATCGACGCCTCACGCTGGTTGAACGAAACGTTGCAGCTGCCGGCCGGCTCCGAGGACGGCAACGCCACCACGGCCCGGGGCGTGCTGTTTGCCCATGGCATGCAGACACCGGTGATCGGCTGGGGTGATCCGGACATGAGCAAGAACCCCAAGTCGCCTTATTACCTGGGCCGCTGGTTTCCCAACGAAAAGCCCCAGGTCTTTTTCAAAACGGTGCCGCTCAAGGAACCCTATCGCACGGTGCACTTTGCCCCGCAGACGCGCTTGCCGCTGTATCAGGCGGTGTTCCACGGTTCGGTGATCACCACCCATCACTGGCTGTTCGACAGTCTTAAACTGAGCAATGTGCGGGCCGAGAACGAACTGATGCAGTTGCTCTATAACGTGCCACCGCTGTATCACCTGAGCGCTGATACGTTGAAGCAGCGACTGCCGGTAATTGCACGGCAGGATGTTTTTTTTCGGCCGCTGCATGAACGTCTGGCGACTGAGGCGATGGCGGATTTTCGTTGGCTGACGGAGGATCGCCTGGTGCAGCAGACGACGTTTGCCGATGGCACGCGGCTGGTGGCCAATTTTGATTCGCGCGAGCGCGAGGTTGGAGGCAAGCCACTGGCTGGGCAGAGCATCAGGGCGTTTGGTGTGGATGGGGCGATGATGAACTATCAGGTTTCTTCGTCGCCCTGAAGATCATCGCGAGCAGGCTCGCTCCCACAGTAGAGCGCATTCCAACGTGGGAGCGAGCCTGCTCGCGAAAGCGTCCGGCCTGACTACACAGGCTTACGCCAAACACTCGCCAACCAAGGCTGTTGCTCCCGCGGCAGCCCCGCCGGCCGGTAGTAATGCTCAAGCTCCACAAATCCCGCTTCAGTCAGCAGTTCCTGCCACGCGTGAAGATCGTAATACGCCCCATACCGCGGCCCGTTCCAGCCTTCCTGATTCTCACCACGAGGATTGGAGCTGAACAACACCCCACCCGGTTTCAACGCCTCGCGCAGTTGCTTCAACACCCGAGGCAATTCCTGACTCGGGATGTGGAACAGCACTGCATTGGCAAAAATCCCGTCAAACCGCTCGGCCGGCAGGTCGAGTTTCAGAAAGTCTTGCTGCCAGACTTCGCAACCGCTGTCCTCCCGCGCCATCTGCGCAAACTTTTCCGAACCGTCGAGGCCGACGGCGGTGTGGCCCAGGTGAGTGAAGGTTTTCAGGTCACGGCCAGGGCCGCAGCCGAAGTCGAGAATGCTGAACGGCGCCTCACCCTGAATATGCCGCAGCAGGGCCTCGATGTTCTGGCTGACATCGTGATCGCGAGTGCCTTCACGGAAGTCTTCGGCCACCGAGTTGTAATGGCTCAGGGTGGTGGAGGTGATCTGCTCCAGGTCGTCGGGAGTCTGTTTCATGGTCGGCTGCGCAGGCAATTGGGATTCACTGAATATACGCCATCAAGCCTGGGGCTGCTGCGCAGCCATTCGCGAGCAAGCCCGCTCCCACACTGGATCGCGTCGAACACAAATTCCATGTTCACCGAAGATCAAATGTGGGAGCGGGCTTGCTCGCGAAAGCGGTATCACTGACAACCAATGACTAAAGCCTGACTCAGCTTTGTTTCATCCCCAGACATTCAATGGACCGATCGACCATCGCCTTGGCAATCTCCAGCAAATGCCAGACGGAGAATACCAATGCCCGATCGGCACCCTTGAGTTGATCGCCGCACTGATACGCCGTGACCGAAGCGCAGCGCAGTAGGTCAGCCACATAGAGCTGGGTATCCTCGAAGCTCACGTCTTTGCTGACGTTGTAGAAGCGAAACTCGTCGGGCGGAGAGGGCTGATCGCCGGTGAGGTAGAAATCAATCGCACGGTAGAGCGCCGATCGATCCCTGGGCGGGTCTTCGGTGGCGGTTTCGTTGGTGGGTGTTTCGGGAGGTGGATCGGGTACGGATTTTTTCATGTGATGCTCCTATTGCTACATGGGAGCCATCACTTATCGCCTACTAAACGATTGGGTGGCGGCTGCGCGCAGGTTAGTAGGCCGGTCAATAGGAAAACCGGTGCACCCGAAGGTGCCCCACGCACAGCCACCATATTTTGCATGCGGCAAACATTGCCGGACATGAGCAAGGAATCGCTATGCGCCTATTGATCCGGGCTACTAAACCCGATCACTGATGAGCAGTGACGGACCGAGACTAGCCACGGAATTTGGCAGGCGCAAGCGAGCGGAATGATCTAGGAAACGTCCTGCAAAAGAAAGGGATCGGGCCTGCTGGCACTCTGATTTTCTTGTGCGAAATGTTCCCTTCAGAGGTCGGTGATTACCTGTGGCGAGGGGGCTTTTGTGGCGAGGGGGCTTGCCCCCGTTCGGCTGCGCAGCAGTCGTAAAACCTGCTGGTCGGTGTTGTCTGACACACCTCATTGAATGGTTTTGGGGCCGCTTCGCGACCCAACGGGGGCAAGCCCCCTCGCCACAATAGCCCTTCAACCGCACCGAACTCAGCGCTTGTTGAGGCCCCGCGCCAACCGATCCCCACCCAACTGAATCACCGCCACCAACACCACCAGCAACACAATCACCGTCAACATGATCTGGCTGTCAAACCGCTGATACCCATATCGATAAGCGATGTCCCCCAACCCACCGGCACCAATCGCCCCGGCCATGGCTGACGAGTTGATCATCGTCACCAACGTAATTGTGAACCCACCGACAATCCCCGGTAGCGCTTCGGGCAGCAGCACATGCCAGACGATATGCCAGCGTCGGCAGCCCATCGCCTGCGCCGCTTCGATCAACCCATGGTCGACCTCGCGCAAACTGACCTCGGCGATGCGCGCAAAGAACGGCGTGGCCGCTATGGTCAGCGGCACCACGGCAGCCCACACGCCGTAAGTGGTGCCAACGATCAACCGGGTAAACGGAATCAACGCCACCATCAAAATCAAAAACGGAATCGAGCGAAACAGGTTCACAAACGCACCCAACGCGCGATTCAGCGCTGGTGCTTCGTAGATCCCACCCTTGGAACTGGTGACCAGAATCACCGCCAGCGGAATGCCCGCCAACAACGCGATCAGCGACGACACACCCACCATCAAAAACGTGTCAATAAAACCCTGAAGCAACCGATCAAACCACATAACCCAGCACCTCCACCTGTTGCGCCCAGTTGCCGGCGCGCTGACGCAATTCCTCGGCGCCGAGGGACGAACCGGTCACCGCCAGCAGCAATTGCCCGAGCGCATGCCCCTGAATTCGTTCCACGCCTCCTTGCAGCAAGCGCACGCGGCCACCGAGGGCGCTGAACAGTGCCACCAGGTCTGGCTCGTCGCTGGCACTGCCGGTGAATTGCAAACGCAGAACCACCGCAGCGTCCGAAGATTGCGGTTGTGGACGCAAGCGGCTTTGCAGCTCTTGCGGCAGACCGTGTTGCAATGGCGCGAGCAAGGTCTTGCTGACCTCATGTTGCGGGTTGCCAAAAACTTCCCAGACAGGGCCTTGCTCGACGATTCGCCCGTGTTCCAGCACCACCACCCGATCACAGATATCGCGGATTACCGCCATCTCATGGGTGATCAGCACAATGGTCAGGCCCAGGCGCTGATTGATCTCGCGCAGCAGGCCGAGGATCGATTGCGTGGTCTCCGGATCCAGCGCCGACGTTGCCTCGTCACACAGCAGAATCTGCGGGTCATGCACCAGCGCGCGGGCGATGCCGACGCGTTGTTTCTGCCCGCCGGAAAGTTGCGCCGGGTAGGCTTTGTGTTTCTCTTGCAGGCCGACCAGTTCCAGCAATTCGCGGACTTTGCGCTCGCGCTGCTCCTTGGGCACGCCGGCGACTTTCAACGGCAATTCGACGTTCTGCCAAACCGTTTTGGCCGACATCAAATTGAAGTGCTGAAAGATCATGCCAATCCGCCGCCGCAGCGCCACCAAGCGGTCTTCATCGAACTCGCCGATGTCGACCTGATCGATCAGCACCCTCCCGCTGCTCGGTTGTTCGAGGCGGTTGATGGTGCGGATCAGCGACGACTTGCCGGCGCCGCTGCGACCGATGATGCCGAACACTTCGCCGCGCTGGATCGCCAGGTCGATGCCGTGCAGGGCCGCCACCGGACCTTGCTGGCCGTTGTAGGTTTTACCCAGGCCGATGAAGCGCACGTGGGCGCGATTGAGGTCTGGGTGCAGTTCGGTTTGTGTGGCGTTATGTGGCTCCGGAAGTTCCAGTCGCCGTTGGATCGCGGCCGTCATGCTCAACTTTCCCAGCCGGCTTGATAGAGCTTGCCGTGGGCTTTATCCAGCGCCGCACGAACGGCTGGCGAATGCTGATAGATGTCGACGAATTTGATCAGGCGTGGGTCGGTTTTGCTTTTCGGCTGGATCACGAACTGGATCACGTATTCCTTGTGATCGAGGCCGTCGAACAGCAGGGCGGAGCTGGCATCAAAGGTCTTCGACAGGCGAATGTAGGCCGGGTAGCCCTGAACCAGATCGGCGTCGTCGTACGCGCGCACCAGTTGCACGGCTTCGACTTGAAGGATTTTGATTTTCTTCGGGTTGGCGATGATGTCTTCTTCGGTGGCCTTGTAGCCCACGCCTGGTTTGAGGGTGATCAGCCCGGCCTTGGCCAGCAGTTGCAAGCCGCGACCGCTGTTGATCGGGTCGTTGGCGATGGCCACGCTGGCGCCTTCGGGCAACTCGGCGAAGCTTTTGTATTTTTTCGAGTAGAGGCCGACGTTGTTGATGATCCCCGGGGCGAACGGCACCAGGTCAAAACCGGCGGCGGCCTTGGCGTTTTCCAGGAACGGGATGTGCTGGAAATAGTTCACGTCGATGTCGCCGGAGGCGAGGCTGACGTTGGGGGCGATCCAGTCGCTGAACTCCACCAGTTCGACTTTCAGGCCTTGTTTGTTGGCTTCTTCTACTGCGGCTTCCAGGGGAATGGCGAAGGCGGCGGTGGTGCCGACTTTCAGTGGTGCGTCGGCGGCGAAGGTGATGGAGCTGAAGAGGCCGAGGGCCAGGGCCAGTGCTTTGACTGGGTGGTTGAACAGTTTTTTGGTCATGATGGTTTTCCAGTCAATTGTTTAATGGGTGCACACATCTGTGGCGAGGGGGCTTGCCCCCGTTGGGCCGCGAAGCGGCCCCAAAACCATGCAATGAGGCGTGTCAGGTAAACCGTTTCGCAGGTTTTGCGACTGCTGCGCAGCCGAACGGGGGCAAGCCCCCTCGCCACAGGGATCAGCGGCGGAACGCAGAGCCCGTATGTTGCTCAGGTAAATGCGCTTCGCCGTGAAACAGCTTTTCCCGCAGGCTGCCGTCGTCGTAAGCGGTCTTGTACGACCCTCTGCGCTGCAACTCCGGAATCACCAGCTCAATGAAATCCACATAGCTTTCCGGGGTGACGATCCGTGTCAGGTTGAAGCCATCCAGACCGGTTTCGGCGATCCACGATTCCAGCTCATCGGCCACCTGCTGCGGCGAGCCGACCACGGTGATGTAGCGGCCACCGAGGGCGTGTTGTTCCAGCAGTTTGCGGCGGGTCCAGTCGTTGTTTTGCAGGTTCTTGGTGGCGGACTGGATGGCGTTGCTCTTCACGTACTGGATCGGTTCGTCGAGCTCGTATTCGGAAAAGTCGATCCCGGTGGAGGCCGAAAAATGCGCCACGCCAGCCTCGGCGCTGGCGTAGCTCAGGTACTCGGCGTGTTTGGCCCAGGCCAGCTCTTCTGTCTCACCGACAATCACGTTCAAGCCCATGAACACCTTGATGTCCCAGGGATTGCGCCCGGCCTCGACAGCGCTGGCGCGAACCTTGTCTACCTGAACCCGGGTCGCCGGTTTGTTCTGACCGCTGATGAACACGCACTCGGCATGCCGACCGGCGAAGAGCAAACCGCGATCGGAACTGCCGGCCTGAAACAGCACCGGCGTGCGTTGCGGCGATGGCTCGCAGAGGTGATAACCCTCGACCTGATAGAACTCGCCCTTGTGCTCGACCTTGTGCACCTTCTCGGGTTGGGCGTAGATCCGTTGCTCACGGTCGTTGAGCACCGCGCCGTTTTCCCAGCTGCCTTCCCAGAGTTTGTAGAGCACTTGCAGGTATTCATCGGCCTGGTCGTAACGCCGGTCGTGTTCCACCTGTTCGCTCAGGCCCATGGCCTTGGCGGCGCTGTCGAGGTAGCCGGTGACGATGTTCCAGCCGACCCGCCCACGGCTCAAATGATCAAGCGTCGACATGCGCCGGGCGAACAGATACGGCGGTTCGTAGGTCAGGTTGGCGGTCAGGCCGAAGCCGAGGTTTTTGGTGACCGCAGCCATGGCCGAGACCAGTAGCAGCGGGTCGTTGACCGGCAACTGGATCGACTCTTTGAGCGGCACGTCCACCGAGTTTTGATAGACGTCGTACACACCGACGATGTCGGCGATGAACAGACCGTCGAACAGTCCGCGCTCCAGCAACTGCGCCAGTTCAGTCCAGTATTCGATGGTTTTGTATTGGGTGGAATTGTCCCGTGGATGCGTCCACAGGCCATGGTTGATGTGCCCGATGCAATTCATGTTGAACGCGTTGAGCAGGATTTTCTTTTTGGCATCAGCCATCAGATGGTCCCTCGCAATGGAGGGTTTTCATCGTTGAGGTAGTAATTGCCCACCGCGTGATATTTCCAGCGCACCGGGTCATGCAGGGTATGTACCCGAGCGTTGCGCCAGTGGCGATCCAGGCCGTGCTCGACCAAGGTCGCCTGGCTGCCGGCCAGTTCGAACAACGTGCTGCCGGCGGCAAGGGAGATTTCGGTGCTGATGGCCCGGGCTTCAGCGACGGCAATCGACGCGGCGGCGACAGTCTCGGCATTAGTGTCGGCCTGGGCCAGATCGAGGATTTCTCCAGAGCGTTCCAGCAAGGCTTCGGTGGCGTGCAGGCGAATGCTCAAGTGGCCGAAACTCTTGATCGTCAGCGGGTCTTCGGTGGCTTTGTCGTTGCCGGAATCAATCCACGGCCGGGTCTTGGTGCGCACAAAATGCAGGGCATCTTCATACGCGGCGCGGGCGATGCCGGTGTCGATCGCGGCGTGGAGAATCTGCGCCAACGGGCCGACAGTGGTCGGGCGCTCGAACGCGCTTTGAAACGGAATCACGTCCTCGGCGGCGACGTAGACATCCTCGAACACCACCGAACCGCTGCCAGTGGTGCGCTGGCCGAAGCCGCTCCAGTCGTCGATTACCGTCAGGCCTTTGCTGTTGCGCGGGACGAACGCCAATTGCTGCACACCCTTTTCGTCCACCACTGACGTCGGGATACGCTGGGCGTAAATCGCGCCAGTGGCGTAGAACTTGCGACCGTTGATGCGGTAGCCGTTGCCATCGCGAGTCAGGCTGGTGACGCGATCATGGGCGGTTTTGGTGCCCAGTTCCGCGAGTGCGTTGCCGAAGCGCTGGCCGGCCAACACTTCGGCGTAGAGACGTTTTTTCTGCTCATCAGTGCCGTTCACGCGCAGCACTTCGAGGGCGTAGAAATGGTTTTGTGGAATCTGTCCAAGGGAGCCGTCGGCCTGGGCGATCAGCGTGATGACCTTGGCCAGGGTGACATTGGAAACCCCAGCGCCACCGTATTCTTTTGGCACGCTGATGCCCCAAAGACCCGAACGGGAAAACACTTCCAGTTCCGGGTACGGCAAACGACGTTCGCGGTCGCGCAGGGCGCTGTCACGTTTGAAATCGTCGGCCAGGTCACTGGCGACAATCAGGGCTTGCTCATCGCTGGTGATGACCGCGACGTGGTGAGAAAGAGTCATGTGTTTCTCCAGAGATCTGGTCAAAAGGGTTCGGGTCGTCAGATCCAGGAATGCCGTGCAGGCAAGGTTCCATTGAGGTGGTAAGCGCCGACGGCGTGATACTTCCAGCGCACCGGGTCGTGCAGCGTGTGCACCCGGGCGTTGCGCCAGTGGCGGTCGAGATTGAATTCGGCGAGGGTGGCGCGGCTGCCGGCCAGTTCGAAGAGTTTTTCGCTGGCCAGCAGCGAGATCTCGGTGGTCAGCACTTTGGCTTCTGCCACGGCAATCGAGGCGCGTGCAGCGGACTCGGCGGTGAGCGGCGCGGCGTTGACCTCATCGAGTACTTGCCCGGCCTTGCGCAACAACGCTTCGGCGGCATGCAGTTCGATTTTCAGCTTGCCGATGTCGGCGATCACATAGAGGTCGTCGCTGGCCCGCTCGACCTTGGCGTCGATCCAGGGTCGTGCGCGTTTTTGCACGAACTCGATGGCGTCATCGATGGCGCCCCGGGCAATGCCGGCGTCGATGGCTGCTTGAATCAGCTGCGATACGGCGCCCTGGGTATTCGGGCTGTCATTGATCTTCCAGTTATCCACCACCAGCTCGGCGTCGACCCGCACGTTGTTGAGCAAAATGGTGCCGCTGGCGGTGGTGCGCTGGCCGAAACCCGACCAGTCATCAACGATGCGCAAGCCCGGGGTACCACGACGGACGAAGGCCAGCACTTGCTTGCCGTCGTCGTTCAGCGCCTTGACGGCCACCCAGTGGGCGAACAGGGCGCCGGTGGAATAGAACTTCTGCCCGTTGATGATGAAGCCATCGCCGTCGGCGGTGATCCGCGCCTTGAGCTCCAGGGTGTTTTTGGTCCCGCGCTCCGGCCCCGCGTTACCGATTCGCCAGCCTTCGAGCACGCTTTTGAACAGCTGTTTTTTCTGCGATTCGGTGGCGCTGCCGAGTATCAGGTTGAGAATCCCGAACTGGTTCTGAGGGATTTGCCCCAAAGCCGGGTCAGCCGCGGAAATGATCGCGAACACCGAGGCTATGGTGACGAATGAAACCTGCGGGCCACCGTACTCACGCGGGATGGCAATGCTGCCCAGGCCGCTGCGGGTGAACTGTTCGATTTCCGACCACGGCAGCTTGCGCTGCTGGTCACGTTTGGCTGCTTGCAGGCGGGCGACTTGCGCCAGCTCATGGGCAGCCTTGATGGCTTGTGCGTCGTTGCGCAAGACCTGCGCGGGCAACAACAATGGGGTGATGTCCAGATCACTCTGGACGATCGCATCTGCCAGACTGGACATCAGTGCCGCTCCTTGGCTGCACGCAATGCCCTGGCGATTTGCACTGGGGTGATTGTGTTCCGGACCATACCTACCTCACATCTCATGAAAGCGCCGCAAGTTGCGGCGAACGAAAAACACGAATGTCCGGTGGTCCGGTGCATATACCCTAAACGCGTATAAATAATTAATGAACTAACTTTTAGGAATATGTATAGAAGGTGTTATCAGACCCGATGAGCTCACGGCTTTCGAGGCTCAGCGGCCATGAGCACTGTTTTGGGTGGTACTTTCAGGTAGGGATTGGCACAGCCGATTTTCAGTGTGCGTGCCGGTGCCCAGCGCGAGTTGTTACCCACGCGGTCGAGGATGCAGTAGGTCACTTCCAGTCGAAGGTCTTCGCCGGCTTCGAGAATGATCGCCGGGGGTACCCAGACCTGAATTGGCTGACCCACATCGCAAGCCTTGAGCTTGGGCAGGTCCATGCGCACATCGCCCCAGCGCAGGGTGATTTCGTCGTCGGCGGCCATGTTCAGGTAAGGCTCGATGGTCAACGGCACGCCGCGTTTGACTTGGTTTGGATTGACTCCCTGACGGCGAATGGTCTCAGGGATAAACACCGGTGCCAGGCTCTGGTTTTCCTCATCGCAAAGCAGCCGGCCGCCTGGGCAATCAAGTTTGATCTGGACGCGCGCCGCCGGTGATACCGCGGCCCCTTGCCCCACCTGCATGACCTTGTAATGGACGCGAGCAGAACCATTGGCAATGAAGCTTTCCGGCACCCGCAGGCTCACGGGGTTGCCGCCATGGTCGGGACCCAAGACATTGGAGGCCACGTAGCAGTTGTCCCAAAACAGTTCGATCAGATCGCCTTCGTCCATGCCGGGGTAGGGTGGCACGTCGATCATAAGATGAGCGGCCGAAGTGATGTTGATGCCGGCCTTCTGGCTTTGTGCCAGGGTCGGGGCTGCAAGTTCAGGTTTGTTTGAAGTGCTTGTCATGGGTTTCTCTCCTTGAAGCTTTGCCGCGAAGTCCATTTCTGAAAGATCGAAAGGCGTGAATTACCAAGCAACAAAACGATTCACTATTTGCGCGCTTAAACAATAATTGAGTGTGATGGCTGTTGCCTGTTGGAGACTAGATAAGAGTGCGCTTGAATAGGTGTCAATAGCGTTGGTTGGTTAAAGGTTAGTTCTTGCGTGATTCAGAAAGCTCCTACGCGGTGTGGTTAATAAACCGCATCGCTCTGTCGAATATAGTCCGGTATTTGGTGGGTTTTATGCCTCCGAGGCAGCAACCCTTTGAGCGCGGACAGCGAGGTGTTTTATAGATTTTAGGCGATATGAATCTGTTGCAGGACATATATATGTACCGCATAGGACGGCGGGAAGTTATTTATGATGAGGGCGAGTCGTGTAATTTGTTGAAGGCTGTCATACGCTTTTATAAAGCGGAGTTAATGTCACTTCCATCCATGGAAGTTGACTGTCTTTGAGTGGGATAGCACTAAGCGTTATTAAGAAATTTGCTGAGAAACTGCTTGGTCCGTTCCTCTTTCGGATTGGCAAACAATGCCTTGGCTTCGCCTTGTTCGACGATCACACCCTTGTCGAAAAACACCACGCGGTTGGCCACGTCCCGGGCAAAGCCCATTTCGTGGGTAACGATCACCATGGTGCGTTTCTCCTCGGCCAGGCCGCGGATGGTCGCCAGCACTTCGCCCACCAGCTCCGGGTCCAGCGCCGAGGTTGGTTCATCGAACAGGATCACTTCCGGTTCCATCGCCAACGCTCGGGCAATCGCCACACGCTGTTGCTGACCGCCGGAGAGGCGTCGCGGGTAAGCGTCTTCCTTGCCCGCCAGGCCGACCTTGGCCAACAGCTTTTTACCCAAGGCAACGGCTTCGGCACGCGGGATCTTTTTCACCACTAACGGGCCTTCGATCACGTTTTCCAGGGCGGTGCGATGGGGGAACAGATTGAAGTTCTGGAACACAAAACCCACGTGCTGGCGCAAGCGCCGTACCAGGCTCTGCTGCTGGTTCAGGGGGCGGCTGCCATCGATCTCGATGTCGCCGACCTTGATCCGGCCGCTGCTAGGCTCCTCGAGAAAATTCAGGCAACGCAGGAAGGTGGTCTTGCCCGAGCCGCTGGGGCCGATGATCGCCACCACCTCGCCTTCCTTCACCTGCAGATCGATGCCGTTGAGCACCACCTGACCCTTGAACTGCTTTGTCAGTTTTTCCACGACAATCATTGGGTCAGGACTCCTGGTCGTGCCGATTGACCCGCGCTTCCAACTGGTTCTGCAGGTGCGACAGTACAGTCGCCAGAACCCAGTAGATCAGCGCCGCGGCAAGATACATGGTGAAAATTTCGAAGGTGCGAGCGGTGATCAGCTGTGCCTGACGGAACAGTTCCGGCACCTGAATAGTGGCCGCCAGCGCCGTGTCCTTGACCAGCGAGATAAAGCTGTTGCCCAAAGGTGGCAGAGCCGTGCGCGCCGCTTGCGGCAGGATGGCCCGGCGCAGGGTTTGCGCGCGGGTCATGCCGATACTGGCAGCGGCTTCCCACTGGCCGCGCTCGATGGAGCTGATGGCGGCACGCAGGATTTCGCAGGCGTAGGCGGCCATGTTCAGCGAGAAGCCGATCAGGGCCGCCGGCAGCGGATCAAGTTCGATACCCAATTGCGGCAAGCCGTAATAGATCACGAACAGTTGCACCAGCAACGGCGTGCCGCGAAAGAACGACACATAGATGCGGGCGATCCAGCTCACCAGTTTGAAGCGCGACAGCCGCATCAACGCCAGGCCGAAGCCCATCAGCAGGCCGAAGAACATTCCGCCCAGGCTCAGGATGACCGTGTAGTACGCGCCCTTGAGCAGAAAGGGCGCGGAGTCCAGCGCAAGTTGGAAAGCTTCTCCCATTATTGAGTGACGTCAGCGCTGAAGTATTTTTCCGAAAGCTTTTTCAGCGTACCGTCGGCACGCAGCTTGTCGATGGCTTTGTTCACCGCGGCCAGCAGCTCAGGCTCGCCTTTGCGCAGGGCAACACCGGCTTCCTGGCGGGAGAACGCTTCGCCGGCAGCGGCAGTGTCCTTGGCCTTCCTGGCATATTCCAGCGCGGCCAGGCGGTCGATCAGGATGGCATCGATGCGGCCGACGCGCAGATCCTGGAACTTGGTCGGATCATCTTCGTAGGTGCGGATGTCAGCCTTAGGCACATTCTCTTTCACCCACTGCTCGTAGTTGGTGCCCAGACCTACGCCGACTTTCTTGCCGGCCAGATCGGCGGCGGTCTTGATGGTGTCTTTGTTTTTGGTCAGGGTCAGCGCCTGAATCCCGGAAACGGTGTAAGGCGTGGAGAAGTCGTACTTCTTCTTGCGCTCTTCGGTGATGGTCACCTGGTTGATCACCGCGTCCAGACGCTTGGATTCCAGGGCCGCGAGGATGCCTTCCCATTTGGTCGGCTGCAGTTTGACCTTCACGCCCAGCTCTTTGGCCAAGGCTTCGGAGAACTCGACTTCGAAGCCGCTCAGTTTGCCGGCCTCGTCGACGAAGCTGAACGGTGGATAAGTGCCTTCCAGACCGACGTTGATCACGCCAGCGTCCTTGATTTTTTGCAGCTGCTCACCAGCCACTGCCTGCGCGAGCAGACCGGCGCTCAGCGCCAGGCCCAGCGAACCCACCAGCAGATTTCGACGTAATGCGGAAAAATTCATGACAAGCCCCTGTGTTTTCTTATGGAAGACGCTTAAGGAAAGTTGGCAAATTCGGGATTTGAACGACTGCGATATCCTGCCCTAAAGCAGCTTATGCGTCTTGCTGCAAATTCGCCTGCGGCGCGACTATATGATGTTGTATTTAGATAGGAAAATACTAAATATTCAGTTTATTATTCTTTTTTGAGATATGACAAGCGTCTTCATGATCGTTCCCACGCTCTGCGTGGGAACACCTCTAGGGACGCTCAGCGTCTAGTGACGCGAGCATCACGGGCTGCATTCCCACGCAGAGCGTGGGAACGATCAGTTATAGAAAGTCTTTGTAGGCAAACAACGCCGGCGCCCCGCCGGTGTGCAGAAAGATGATCGGGCCGTCATTGAAGCGTTGGCGCCCGATGCCGTCGAGCAAACCGGCCATGGCCTTGCCGGTGTACACCGGATCCAGCAACAACCCTTCCTGACTCGCCAGCAGCTTCAGCGCCGACAATGTCCCTGCATTCGGCTCGCCATAACGCGGACCGAAATATTCGTCCCACAGTTCGACTTTGAAACTCGCCGGCAGGCTCACGCCGAGCAGTTCGGCCGTGCGCTCGGCGAGGCCCTGGACTTTCGGACGTTGAGCTTCATCGCTACGGGAAACGGTGACGCCGATCACCGGCAAATCCGGCAGTGCTTCGCTCAATGCCAGCGCCAGGCCGCTGTGGGTGCCGGCACTGCCGGACGCCAGGACCACGGCGGCGAAATTCAGCCCGGTGTCCTTGATCTGTTCAGCCAGTTCCAGGCCTGCACGGACATAACCCAAAGCGCCCAATGCATTCGAGCCACCAATTGGCACCAGATACGGCTTTTTACCGTTGCTGCGCAGACGCCCGGCCAGCGCTTCCAATTGCTCGTCGGCGTTGTCGAGGTTTTCCACCAACTCGACCTTGGCATCGAACAGGTCCAGCAACAGCCGATTGCCGTTGCCGACATAGTTGCTGTCATCGGTGCCGAGCGGATTTTCCAGCAGGGCCACGCAGCCCAGGCCAAGCTTGGCCGCAATGGCGGCGGTCTGGCGCACGTGGTTGGACTGGATCGCGCCAGCAGTGATCAACGTATCAGCACCTTGGGCCAAGGCATCGGCGGCCAGGTATTCGAGTTTGCGCAGCTTGTTGCCGCCCAGTGCCAATGGCGTCAGGTCATCGCGTTTGACGTACACATCGCGGCCCAGCCAGGTCGACAGGCGTTCGAGTTTTTCCAGGGGAGTAGGATGACCGAGCAGGTCGAGGCGATTAAAGCGGGCAAGCTGTTGTTTGATCATGGGTCCGTACTGGCGGAGGAAGATGTCAGGACTATAGGCACGGGTATTTAGTGGGGCAACTGCCAATCGCTTATAGCCAAAAGTATTGTGCACAGCACTATTGGTTCTTAATTCGGCTGCAAGCCGTTGCCGTAAAGTAATCGCGGTTAACGCGGCCAGACAGTCCAGCCGCCCGTGAGGAGTTTTTACCGTGAGCGAGCGTTCCAGCCATTGGCAATTGCAGACCATCGTCAGCCAACTGCGTACGGCGCGCGACCGGTGGCGCGCACAAAACGGCCGTGCCAGCGGCGAGCAGGGCGGCCGCGAGTTACCGTCCCGAGCGGCCATGGCGGACATTCTCGAAGCCTTGTGTGGTGCGCTGTTCCCAATGCGATTGGGGCCGGTGGATTTGCGCGAGGAAAGTGAAGATTTCTACGTCGGCCACACACTCGACGTGGCACTGAACGCGTTGCTCGCTCAGGCCCGGCTCGAACTGCGTTACGCCGCGCGCCACAGTGCCCAGGCCGACACTGAAGTCGAGGCCAAAACCATTCAGATCATTCAGGATTTCGCCCTCGCTTTGCCGGGGCTGCGCACGCTGCTGGACACCGACGTGCTGGCGGCCTATCACGGCGACCCGGCGGCTCGCAGTGTCGATGAAGTGTTGCTCTGCTATCCGGGGATTCTGGCGGTGATTCACCATCGTCTGGCCCATCATTTGTATCGCGCCGGCTTGCCGCTGCTGGCGCGGATCAGCGCGGAAATCGCCCACTCGGCCACCGGCATCGATATCCATCCGGGGGCGCAGATCGGGCGCAGTTTCTTCATCGATCACGGGACGGGTGTGGTGATTGGCGAGACGGCGATCATTGGCGAGCGGGTGCGGATTTATCAGGCGGTGACTTTGGGCGCCAAACGCTTCCCGTCGGACGAGGACGGCCAGTTGCAGAAGGGCCATCCGCGGCATCCGATCGTCGAGGACGATGTGGTGATCTATGCCGGCGCGACGATTCTGGGGCGGATCACCATTGGCAAGGGCTCGACCATCGGCGGCAACGTCTGGCTGACCCGCAGCGTGCCGGCAGGGTGCAATCTGACCCAAGCGAATCTGCAGCATGATGATGGGACGCAGAAGTAGGGGGCAAAAATCTCTAGTGGTCTTTCTGACGCCATCGCGGGCAAGCCACGCTCCCACAGGGTTTGTGTCGAACGGTATTTCCGTGAACGACACGAAAACCTGTGGGAGCGGGCTTGACCGCGATGGTTTCAAGCCAGGCCCAGATAATGGCATTTAGCTAATTTCCCGCCGAACGAATCCCGCAAATCCCACCTTATACCCTCCCTTGAGCTAGCACAGAAAAGCTACCGCCGAGCCCTGCGATTAGTCCTTAGCCCCCTATCCATGTTTAACTTGAACGCTCATTCAAGTTAAACCGCCGGTTTGCTGCCCGCTCACAACAGGAGGCTTGCCTTTGCCGAGTCCGTTATTGATTGCCCTGTTTCACCCCCTTGAGGTGCACCTTTCATGAGTGCATCGTCCACCCCCGCAAGCGGCCAGGTCCGCATGAATCCGCCGGTGTTTTATTTCGCGGCGACCTTTATTTTGCTGTTCGCCGTTGTCGTCATGGCGATTCCCGAACAGGCCGGTGCCTGGCTGTTGCAAGCGCAAAACTGGGCGGCCAATACGGTCGGCTGGTACTACATGCTCGCGATGACGCTGTATCTGGTCTTCGTGGTGGTCACCGCCTTGTCTGGCTACGGCAAGATCAAGCTCGGTGCCGACCACGACGAGCCCGAATTCAGCTACCTGTCCTGGGCCGGCATGCTGTTCGCCGCCGGGATCAGCATCACGCTGTTTTTCTTTTGCGTGTCCGAACCGCTGACGCACTTGGCACAACCGCCGCAAGGCGAGGCCGGCACGGCGGATGCGGCGCGTCAGGCGATGCAGATTCTGTTTCTGCACTGGGGCCTGCACGGCTGGGGCGTGTTCGCCTTTGTTGGCATGGCGCTGGCTTATTTCGCCTATCGACATAACCTGCCGCTGGCCCTGCGTTCGGCGCTGTACCCGCTGATCGGCAAGCGCATCAACGGCCCCATCGGTTACGCGGTGGACGGCTTCGGCATCATCGCCACGGTGTTCGGCCTCGGCGCGGATATGGGCTTTGGCGTATTGCACCTCAACTCGGGCCTGGACTACCTGTTCGGCATCGCCCACACCCAGTGGATTCAGGTCGGCCTGATCACGTTGATGATGGGCGCGGCGATCATCGTCGCGGTGTCCGGCGTCGATAAAGGCGTGCGAGTGATGTCCGACATCAACATGCTGCTGGCCTGTGCGCTGTTACTGTTTGTGTTGTTCGCTGGCCCCACCCAGCACCTGCTCAATACGCTGATCCAGAACATCGGCGACTACCTCGGCGCCTTGCCGATGAAAAGTTTCGACCTCTACGCCTATGACAAACCCAGTGACTGGCTGGGCGGCTGGACGGTGTTCTACTGGGCCTGGTGGATTGCATGGTCGCCGTTCGTGGGCCTGTTCATCGCGCGGATTTCCCGTGGCCGGACCATCCGTGAATTCGTCTTCGGCGTGCTGCTGATCCCGCTCGGTTTCACCCTGGCGTGGATGTCGATCTTCGGCAACAGCGCCATCGACCAGGTCCTCAACCACGGCATGAGCGCGCTCGGCATGTCGGCCATCGACAACCCGTCGATGACCCTGTACCTGCTGCTGGAAACCTATCCGTGGAGCAAAACCGTGATTGCGGTCACGGTGTTCATCAGCTTCGTATTCTTCGTGACCTCCGCCGACTCCGGCACCGTGGTCCTGTCGACGTTGTCCGCCAAGGGTGGTAACCCGGATGAAGACGGGCCGAAATGGCTGCGAGTGTTCTGGGGCGCGATGACGGCGTTGGTGACCAGCGCGCTGCTGTTCTCCGGCAGCATCGACGCATTGAAGTCAGCGGTGGTGCTCACCTCGTTACCGTTCTCGATGATTTTGCTGCTGATGATGTGGGGGCTGCACAAGGCGTTTTATCTGGAATCGCAGAAGCAAATCGCACAACTGCATTCCCTCGCTCCGGTGTCCGGATCACGGCGCGGTGGATGGCGTCAGCGCTTGAGTCAGGCGGTGCATTTCCCGTCTCGGGATGAGGTCTATCGCTTCCTCGATACCACGGTGCGCCCGGCGATTGAAGAGGTGACGGCAGTGTTCGTCGAGAAGGGCTTGCACGTGGTTACTCAGCCCGACCCGGCCAATGACAACGTCAGCCTGGAGATCGGTCACGGCGAACTGCATCCGTTCATCTATCAGGTGCAAATGCGCGGTTACTTCACGCCGTCATTCGCCCGTGGCGGCATGGGTTCCAAGCAACTCAACAACCGCCGCTACCACCGGGCCGAAGTGCATTTGAGGGAGGGCAGTCAGGATTACGATCTGGTGGGCTACACCAAGGAGCAGGTCATCAACGACATCCTCGACCAGTACGAACGGCACATGCAGTTCCTGCACTTGGTGCGTTGATCTACGCGGATGGCGCTGACGTCTTGTCAGGCGTCAGTGCTCATCGCCATGAACAACACCAGCGCCGCCACCGGCACGCCGAACACCGCGCTACCCACCACCAGTTCGGTGCTCAACGGCTGGCCGGCGTTGACCATGCCGACCGCGCCGTTGATCAAGGTCAACGCCAGCCACAGCACGACAAAGCTGAAGGCCAGGGTCTGGCGGGGGAAACCGATTTTCTCGCCGATGAACAGCATCAGCGCCAGCAGGACCAGGCCGAAGAAGATGATGATTGCTGTGTGCATGGTGAGTCCACCCTTCAGGTATGCATTGCTTTTGAGGCAGCCATCGCGAGCAGGCTCGCTCCCACATTCAACCGCGTTGCTGAATGAGAGCTCGGTCATCTGTGGGAGCGAGCCTGCTCGCGATGGGGTCACCTCGGTGTCCTTGCTACTTATTGAGCATAGGCACCGCTGCGCTTAAACCAACCCACCATTCACCCAAGCCGAATCCGGCCCACCGCGTAGCCGGGCAAGTTCCGTGTTGTATCCCCATAACAAACACATGTCGCCACGGGTTCGGGTGTTTGTGGACTGGTTGGGGGAGGGGTTTGCAAAGGCCCGATAACCGATGGTCCGCGGGCAATCTGGCTTGCTTGAGTTCGGCTAATATTTATCACAGTGTGTATCGTGTGTATTAAAGATGTGATCATCACGTAATGTGCTCAGCAGATGCTGCCCACAAGGACGAAGGTGATGCGAAGTCGGGAAATGATCAGGATGATCGAGGAGGATGGCTGATATCTGGTGGCCGTGAAAGGTAGCCACCATCAGTACAAGCATTCGTGCAAGTCAGGCAGGGTGACGATAAAGCACCCTGATTCGGATCTCCCAAAAGGGACGATCAACAGCATATTGAAACAGGCGGGTCTGAAATGAGACCCGACATCGGAAACGAGAGCCTCGAAGGGGCCACATCACAGGAAGGACTCATCGAAATGAAATTCCCGGTCGTTCTGCACAAGGATGCCGACTCAGAATACGGAGTGATTATCCCGGACGTGCCGGGTTGTTTCTCTGCGGGCGCTACTGTGGCGCAGGCATTTGAAAACGTGAAAGAAGCGTTGGCTTTGCACTATGAAGGCTTGGTCGCCGATGGTGATCCACTGCCGCAGGTGCGTGAGATTGACGCTCATCTTGATAACTCTGATTACGCTGGCGGTGTATGGGGTGTGGTCGACTTCGATATCACGCCTTACTTCGGCAAGTCGGTGCGCTTCAATGCCACGCTCCCAGAGCAATTGCTTGAGCGTATCGACCAGACGGTCAGACGAGATCAGCGATACAGCTCAAGATCTGGTTTTTTGGCGGCTGCCGCGTTGCGTGAGTTGTCGGCGTAAACGTTGGGAGTGGATATCGGCTCTATGCGCTGGGTCAGATTTAATAATCTGTGAAACGTTTCAGCATTTTCTCGAGTCCGAGGTTTATCGGCGTTTGTCCAAGCGTATGCTGGGCAACTTGCAGAGCAGTCGATACCACATTCAAGTCAGACAAGAGAGGATTCGATGACATACACCGCTTCCGAAAGCCGCTACGATTCCATCCCTTACCGCCGTGTAGGCCGCAGTGGGTTGGTGCTGCCGGCACTGTCCCTGGGCTTGTGGCACAACTTCGGCGACAGCACGCCAATCGACACCCAGCGCTCGTTGCTGCGCACGGCGTTTGACCTGGGCATCAACCACTTCGACCTGGCCAACAACTACGGCCCGCCGTACGGCAGCGCCGAGATCAACTTCGGTCGTTTGCTGCGTGAAGACTTCAAGCAGTACCGCGACGAGTTGATCATCTCCAGCAAGGCCGGTTGGGATATGTGGGCCGGCCCTTACGGTCAGGGCGGTGGTTCGCGCAAATACGTGCTGGCCAGCCTCGACCAGAGCCTGCAGCGCCTGGGCCTCGACTACGTAGACATTTTCTATTCCCATCGCTTCGACCCGGACACGTCGCTTGAAGAAACCGCCAGCGCACTGGCCACCGCGGTGCAGCGGGGAAGGCGCTGTACATCGGCATCTCGTCCTATTCCGGGGTGAAAACCCGTGAAATCGCCGGGTTGCTGAAAGAGTGGAAAGTGCCGTTGCTGATTCATCAACCGGCCTACAACCTGCTGAATCGCTGGGTGGAAAAGGACCTGCTGGACACCACCGATGAACTCGGTACCGGCGTGATCGCCTTCACGCCATTGGCTCAGGGGTTGTTGACCGACAAGTACCTCAATGGCGTGCCAGCGGATGCGCGGGTCAATCGTCCGGGCGGTGGTTCGTTGCAGGCGTCGCACCTGTCCGAAGCCAACATCGCCCATGTGCGGGCGCTTAATGAAATCGCCAAACGCCGCGGTCAGAGCCTGGCGCAGTTGGCGCTGGCCTGGACCCTGCGCGATCCGCGGGTGACCTCGGCGCTGATTGGCGCGAGCCGGCCTGAGCAGATTATCGAGAACGTCGGGGCGTTGAAGAACCTGAGTTTTAGCGTGGAAGAGTTGGCGGAGATTGACCGGTTTGCCCAGGAGGGTGGTGTCAATTTGTGGGAAAAGCCTTCGACGGCTGAATAAGTGTTCGGCGCTGGATATTCTGGCGCCTGTCACATAGCGTTCGCGAGCAAGCCCGCTCCCACATTAGACCGAGTCCTTAAATAAGAATGCGATCACCTGTGGGAGCGGGCTTGCTCGCGAAGAGGCCCTCATAGCCACTGAAGAAGCTGGGTGCTCACCGAAAGAAAGGCACATCCCCCAACACCGTCGCCCGCTGCATCACCCGCCGCGCCGGGCGGTAATCATCCACCGCGTGATGCTGGGTCACGCGATTGTCCCAGAACGCAATGTCGTCTTTCTGCCAGCGCCAACGGATGGTGAACTCCGGTCGTGTGGTGTAGGCGAACAAGAATTTCAGAATCACCTCGCTTTCCGTTTCCGACAGCTCATTGATCTTCGACGTGAACCCTTCATTGACGAACAGCGACCGGCGCCCGCTCACCGGGTGCGTGCGAATCACTGGGTGCGACAGCGGCGGGTTCTTGCGCCGGGCTTCTTCCCACTGGGCCAAGGCTTCCGGTGTATTGCCATAGCGCTCCAGCGGGAACGATCGGGTGAAATCGTGAGTGGCGGTCAACCCTTCGAGCAGAGTTTTCATCGGTGCGGACAGTGCTTCATACGCCGCAATACCACTGGCCCACAGTGTGTCACCGCCAAATTCCGGCAGCAGTTTGGCGCTGAGTACCGCGCCCATCGCCGGGGTCGGCAGGAAGGTCACGTCGGTGTGCCAGATCGCGTTGTCCCGCACGTCGGTGACGGCAGTGTCGAGGATCAGCACTTCCGGCTGTTCCGGCACGTTCGGGTAGATCGGATGAATATGCAGGTCGCCGAAATAGGCGGCGAATCGCGCTTGCTGTTGCGGCTCGATCGGCTGGTCGCGGAAGAACAGCACTTGATGCTTGAGCAGCGCTTGTTCGATGGCGTCGCGTTGTTCCAGGTTCAGCGCCTGGCTGATGTCGATGCCGCTGATTTGCGCGCCTAGGGCGGAGCTTAAAGGGACGATTGTCAGGTTACTCATGGTGGTTCTCTTCAATCTGGGGCGTCGAGCTGTTTGTGGGAGCGGGCTTGCTCGCGAAGAGGCCGTGTCAGTCAACTTAGATGTTGAATGCTGGACCGCTTTCGCGAGCAAGCCCGCCCCCACAATGAATATTCAGTGAGCCTGGCCGTGCCATGGCACCAGTTTGCGTTGCAGGGCACGCAGGCCCATTTCCATGGCGAATGCGATCAATGCGATCACCAGAATCCCCAGCACCACCACATCGGTAACCAGGAATTGCGCGGCCGATTGCACCATAAAGCCCAAACCGCTGGTGGCGGCGATCAACTCGGCGGCCACCAGCGTCGACCAACCCACACCCAGACCAATTCGCACACCGGTCAAAATGTCTGGCAAGGCACTGGGCAAAATCACGTACCGAATCAACTGCGCCCGAGTCGCGCCCAGCGACTGCGCGGCGCGCAATTTGGCCGGGTCGACGGTGCGCACGCCAGTGGCGGTGGCAATCGCGATCGGGGCGAAGATCGCCAGGTAGATCAACAAGACTTTCGACAATTCACCGATGCCGCACCAGATCACGATCAGCGGCAGATAGGCCAGCGGCGGAATCGGGCGATAGAACTCGATCAGCGGATCAAGAATGCCGCGAGCGATACGGTTGTGGCCGATGGCGATACCCACCGGCACGGCGGTCAGCACCGCGAAGCCCAAGCCCAGGCCAATACGGCTGAGGCTCGCGCCCAAGTGCTGCCACAAGGTCGAATCCATGTAGCCGGTGGTCACCAGCAGCCAACCTTTTTGCAGCACGGCGGAGGGTGGCGGCAGGAACAGCGGTTCGATCAAACCAGTGGCCGTGACGGCCCACCAAATGGCAACGAGAGCGATCAGCGTCAGTACGCTGATCCAGCGCGTGTTCAAACTGCGACGTAACGGAATGACCGTCGAGCTCGACTTCACCGTCGCGGCGGGAATTTCATAGGTGCTCATGCGCGCTCCTGCGGCTGGACGGCACTGCGTTGGGAGAACACTTTGGCGAGCACGTGTTCGCGGGTTTCGATAAAGCGCGGGTCGGATTTGATTGCCCGCGCCGATTCGCCAGCGGCGTAACGCTGACCGAAGTCCAGGCTCAGACGCTCGACGATTTGCCCGGGGTTGGGCGCCAGCAAAATCAGATCCGTGGCGAGGAACACCGCTTCTTCAATGTCGTGGGTAATCAGGAACACCGGTTTGGCGGTGCGTTGCCAGACCTGCAGCAACAGCTCCTGCATCTGTTCGCGGGTGAAGGCATCGAGGGCACCGAAGGGTTCATCCATCAGCAAAACCCGAGGGTCTGCTGCGAGGGCGCGAGCGAGGCCAACACGTTGCTTCTGCCCGCCCGAGAGCTGCCAGATTCGGCGATTTTCGAAACCGGAAAGGTCCACCAGCGTGAGCATTTCCCGGGCGCGCTGTTCACGTTTTTCCCGCGGAGTGCCGGCCAGTTCCAGACCGAAGCCGACGTTGGCCAGCACGTCCTGCCAAGGCAACAGGGCGTCGTCCTGGAACACCACGCCGCGCTCGGCGCTCGGGCCTTTGACTGGCACGCCGTCAAGGGTGATGCGCCCGGCAGTGGGCTCGACGAAACCGGCAATCAGGTTCAACAGCGAGGTCTTGCCACTGCCGGACGGGCCGAGGGCGACCAGCAACTGCTGGGGCCCCAGACTCAGGGAAATATCCGCCAGCACAGGTTCCGTGCTGCCTGGGTACTGTGCGCAGATGCGCTCCAGCTGTAGCAAAGCCATCGCGGTTAACTCCCGATCAATTGGTGATGTATTTGGCGCTGACGTACGGCGCGTAGTCCGGCAGCACGGCCTCGACCTTGCCCTGTTCCTTGAGGAACACCGCAGTGTCGGTGATGGCCTTGGTGGTCGGCGCGCCGAGGGTGATCACCTGATCAGCCGCGAGCGGGAAGACGTTGCCTTGCAGCAGCAATGGAATGTCGCTGGCCTTGGCACCGGAGAGCTTCACCAGTTTGTCGACATTGCTTTGGTTGGCGAGCCAGGCTTTCGGGTCTTTGCGGTAGTCGGCGTAGGCATCGAGGGTCACTTTGGCGAACGCGGTGACGATTTCCGGGTGCTTCTGGGCGAAATCCTTACGCACGATCCAGGCATCGAAAGTCGGTGCGCCGAATTTGGCCAGTTCGCCCGAGGTGATCAGCACTTTGCCGTTTTCCTTGGCCACGCCGAGCGCTGGGTCCCAGACGTAGGTGGCGTCGATATCACCGCGTTTCCATGCAGCGATAATCGCCGGCGGCGCGAGGTTGAGCACGGTGACTTTCGATGGGTCGATGTTCCAGTGTTTCAGCGCGGCCAACAGGCTGTAGTGGCCGGTGGAAACAAACGGTACGGCAATTTTCTTGCCGATCAGGTCTTGCGGGGTCTTGATCCCGGAACCGTCGCGAGCGACCAGCGCTTCGGCGGCGCCGATCTGGGTGGCGATGAGAAAGGTTTCTACCGGGACTTTGCGGGTGATTGCCGCCGTCAGGGGGCTGGAACCGAGGTAGCCGATCTGCACATCGCCAGACGCGATGGCGGCAATGATGTCGGCGCCGTTGTCGAATTTGCGCCAGTCGATATTGGCGTTGGTGGCTTTTTCGTAGGTGCCGTCAGCCTGGGCGACTTTGGCCGGGTCAACGGTGGTCTGGTAGGCGACGGTCACATCTGCCGCCTGAGCCAGGAAACTCGCCAAAGCCAGAAACGCGGCGGCCAGAAGGCGAAGAGGGGAAGTCAGTTTCATCGGGAAGCTCCTTGTCAGGCGACCGAGAGTCGGCGTGAAAAGGAGACTAAATGATATAAGAATCCGAAAATAAATAACTTTTTCGAATTACCTTATGAGCGGAAAATTCTAAGAGAGGCCGTTGTGGCGAGGGGGCTTGTCGGACCGCCGCATCGCCCCGTTCGGCTGCGAAGCAGTCGTAATGCAGGCGACTCGGTTTATCCGAAATATTGCGTGTGTCGGTTTTGGGACTGCTGTGCAGTCCAACGGGGGCAAGCCCCCTCGCCACAGAGGGAACTTGCTCTGGCAGTTTAGTTGCTGATCGCCAGAATACTCGCCTGATACGACCCGACAAACACATCGAAATCGCCGACTTCGTTCTGTTCCAGCTCTACCTGCTGAGCCAGCGACGAGCGCGCCCGTTCTTCAAATTTAGCCTGTTCTTCGCTTGAAAGCGGCTCGCTGCGGAAAAACTCTGCGTGCACCTGACTCTGACGCAAGGAGAACTGAGCAAAGCTTTCCTTGTGCTCGGCCATCGCCGCCAACACCTGAGCCGATGGCGTCAGGGACGAGTCCTTGACCTTGGCCAGTTGTGCGTCCAGCGCCTTGCTGTGGGCATCGCCGCCATGGCTTTGATCCAGCAACGCCGCCAATGGCGCAATTTTTTCCAGCAATTCGCCGGCCCATTCCTTCAGGTCTACCAGGTGCCCGTCGCGTTGCAACTGCAGGCCCGGACGACGACCTTCCTTGACCACGCTGAGGAAGTTCGACGTCGCATTGCCACAGCTGGTGCTGGTCAGCAGCGGGCTGTCGTTCAGCGCGCAATACAACAGGAACGCATCAAGGAACCGCGACTCGGTGAGGTCGATGCCCATCGGCAGGAACGGGTTGATGTCCAGGCAGCGCACTTCAACGTATTGAATGCCACGGGCCACCAACGCCTGGATCGGCCGCTCGCCGGTGTAGGTCACGCGTTTCGGGCGGATGTTGGAGTAGTACTCGTTTTCGATCTGCAGGATGTTGGTGTTGAGCTGAACCCACTCACCGTCCTGGTGCGTACCGATCTCGACGTATGGCGGGTAAGGCGTGGCCACGGCTTTGCGCAGGCTGTCGGTGTAGCTGGTCAGATCGTTGTAGCACGGCGTCAGGCCGGCTTGGGCGTTGCTCTGGTAACCCAGATCGCTCATGCGCAGGCTGGTGGCGTACGGCAGGTACAACGTGTCCGGGTCCAGCTGTTCCAGTTGATGCGAACGACCGCGCAGGAAACCGGCGTCCAGCGCAGGCGAGGCGCCGAACAGGTACATCAGCAGCCAGCTGTAGCGACGGAAGTTGCGGATCAGCGCGATGTAGGCCGACGATTGATAATCGCGATCGGTGCCGACAAAGCCTTCGGCCTCTTTAAGCAGCGGCCAGAGCTTTTCCGGCAGGGAAAAGTTGTAGTGGATCCCGGCAATGCACTGCATGGTCTTGCCGTAACGCAGAGCCAGGCCCTTGCGATAGACGTACTTGAGCTGACCGATGTTGGAGGTGCCGTAATAAGCGATCGGGATGTCTTCCTCGGCCGGCAACGGGCACGGCATCGATGGACTCCACAGGTACTCGTTGCCGAGTTTGCTGTAGGCAAACCGATGGATCTTATCGAGGCTCGCCAAGGTATCCGCCGGGTCTGGCAGAGCTGGCGTGATGAATTCCAGCAGCGACTCGGAATAGTCGGTGGTGATTTGTTCATTGGTCAGCGCGGAACCCAATTCTTCGGGGTGCGGCGTTTGCGCCAGGCGCCCTTCGCCTGTCACGCGCAGGCATTCACGTTCGATGCCGTGAAGGCACTGTTCGAGCAGAGAGAGGTTAGCGCGCTCGCCGAGCAGAGCCAGGCGGCGGTTGAGAAGTTCGCTCAAGTTGGATTCCTTCACGCGTCAGTCGCCCCAATATGGGGGTGGGCAAGACGGTCTACAAGGGTGAAGTTAAAACTGGCGTTTTCGCCTGGTTTTCGGGCCGCACTGGCCTGCTGTCAGCCAGCCAGGGATTGATCGCCGCAATCCCCTGTGGGAGCGGGCTTGCTCGCGAAGAGGGCGTGTCCGTCAACATTGAAGTTGCCTGACACACCGCCTTCGCGAGCAAGCCCGCTCCCACAGAAAACTCCGACGCTGCAGTCACAGCGCCGAAATTAACTCAAATTGATGATGGGGGGCTACAGGACAGCGAACGTGCCTTGTGCTTTTGCGACGAGTTTGTCGCCTTGCATCACGTCGGCTTCAACCACCAGCGTGCGGCGGCCCGGATGGATCACCCGTGCCGTGCACATCACTTCACCGTCGGCGACGGCGCGGATGTAGTTGATCTTGCACTCGATGGTTGCGCTCTGCTGGTCAAAGCCGTGGGTGCTGGAACAGGCCAGCCCCATGGCAATGTCCACCAGACTGAACAAAGCGCCGCCGTGCAGCTTGCCGCCGCGATTGCGCAGTTCTGGCTCAAGCGCCAGGGCGACTTGCGCCACCCCGGTTTCCAGACTGTGCAAGCGACACCCCAGCAGCTTGAAAAACGCGCTTTCGGTCAAGCCGACCGGGATCTCCATCAGCGTTTTTTCAACTGTTTGGCGTTAGCGAACAGCGAGGCCATGGCGTTGTTGGCCGGGGCTGCTGCCGTGGTTTCCTTGCGCGGTGCGGTGTTCTGGGATTGGCGTGGTGCCGAACCTGGACGCGCACCGCGAGCACCGTCGATCTTCTCGCCCGGGGTGTCGCTCATGCGCATCGACAGGCCAACGCGTTTGCGCGGGATGTCGACTTCCATGACCTTCACCTTGACTACATCACCGGCCTTCACCGCTTCGCGCGGATCCTTGATGAACTTCTCCGACAGCGCGGAAATGTGTACCAAACCGTCCTGATGCACGCCGATGTCGACGAAGGCGCCGAAGTTGGTCACGTTGGTGACCACGCCTTCGAGGATCATCCCCAGTTGCAAGTCCTTGAGGTCTTCGACGCCTTCCTGGAACTCGGCGGTTTTGAACTCGGGACGCGGGTCGCGACCGGGTTTTTCCAGCTCTTGCAGGATGTCGGTGACCGTCGGCAGACCGAAGGTTTCGTCGGTGTACTTCTTCGGATCGAGGCGCTTGAGGAAGCTCGCGTCGCCGATCAGCGAGCGAATGTCACGGTCGGTTTCAGCGGCAATGCGCTGCACCAGCGGATAGGCTTCCGGGTGAACCGCGGACGAGTCCAATGGGTTGTCGCCATTCATCACGCGCAGGAAACCGGCGGCCTGTTCAAAGGTTTTTTCACCCAGACGCGCGACTTTTTTCAGCGCCGCACGGGTTTTGAAGGCACCGTGCTCGTCGCGGTGGCTGACGATATTTTGCGCCAGGGTCGCATTAAGGCCGGAGATACGCGCCAGCAGCGCCACGGAGGCGGTGTTGACGTCGACGCCCACGGCGTTCACGCAGTCCTCGACCACCGCGTCCAGGCCGCGTGCCAGTTTCAGCTGCGACACGTCGTGCTGGTACTGGCCGACGCCGATGGATTTCGGATCGATCTTCACCAGCTCAGCCAGCGGATCCTGCAAGCGACGGGCAATCGACACCGCGCCACGGATCGACACGTCGAGGTCCGGGAATTCCTTGGAGGCCAGTTCCGACGCCGAGTACACCGATGCGCCGGCCTCGGAGACCATGACTTTGGTCATCTTCATGGCTGGGTATTTTTTGATCAGCTCAGCAGCGAGCTTGTCGGTTTCACGGCTGGCGGTGCCGTTGCCGATGGCGATCAGGTCCACCGAATGCTTGGCGCACAGGGCGGCGAGCACGGCGAGGGTCTGGTCCCACTTGTTGTGCGGCACGTGCGGGTAAACCGTGGCGTGATCCAACAGCTTGCCGGTGGCATCGACCACGGCGACCTTGCAACCGGTGCGCAGGCCCGGGTCGAGGCCCAAGGTGGCACGCGGCCCGGCCGGGGCCGACAGCAGCAAGTCGTGCAGGTTGTGTGCGAACACGTTGATCGCTTCGGTTTCCGCGCCATCACGCAGTTCGCCCAGCAGGTCGGTTTCCAAGTGGGTGTAGAGCTTGACCTTCCAGGTCCAGCGCACCACTTCGCCCAGCCATTTGTCGGCGGCGCGGTTCTGGTTCTGGATGCCGAATTGCTGGCCGATCATGCCTTCGCACGGGTGCATGGTGCCCGGCAGTTCATCGCCGACTTTCAGCGCGGAGCTGAGAATGCCTTCGTTGCGGCCACGGAAAATCGCCAGCGCGCGGTGCGATGGCATGCTTTTCAGCGGTTCGTCGTGTTCGAAGTAGTCGCGGAACTTGGCGCCTTCCTCTTCCTTGCCAGCGATCACGCGGGCACTGAGGGTGGCTTCCTGCTTGAGATAGTTGCGCAACTTGTCCAGCAGGCCAGCGTCTTCGGCGAAACGCTCCATGAGGATGTACTTGGCGCCTTCAAGGGCGGCTTTCACATCGGCCACGCCTTTTTCGGCGTCGATGAAGCGCGCGGCTTCGGCTTCAGGGTTCAGGGTCGGATCGTTGAACAGGCCGTCGGCCAGCTCGCCGAGGCCGGCTTCCAGGGCGATCTGGCCCTTGGTGCGGCGCTTCTGCTTGTACGGCAGGTACAAGTCTTCGAGACGGGTCTTGGTGTCGGCGAGTTTGATGTCGCGTTCGAGTTGCGGGGTCAGCTTGCCTTGCTCTTGAATGCTGGCGAGGATGCTGATCCGCCGTTCGTCGAGTTCTCGCAGGTAGCGCAGACGCTCTTCCAGATGACGCAACTGGATGTCATCGAGGCTGCCGGTCACTTCTTTCCGGTAGCGGGCGATGAAGGGAACGGTAGAGCCTTCATCGAGTAGCGCGACGGCCGCTTCGACCTGTTGTGGGCGGACGCCGAGTTCCTCGGCGATGCGGCTGTTGATGCTGTCCATAAAACCACCTGACAAATTGTGAAAGCAGGCTCGCAGGCGCAGAGATAAGGGCTCGGCGAGTCTGGTTGAGCGGCCTGGCGTGCGCCGCTACCTGAGCCAACAGGCTTCCCGTTGACCCGTGAAATCGAACAATTACTGCCAGCGCCATGAAAAAAAACGGCTGCTTACAGTAACGATCAGACGTTGCCTGACACAAAAGGCCGCGCATTATAACCAGCGTTCTGTCCATTCGGGGGCATCGCGGGTTGTAGGCACAATGCCCGGTTTTCTGGCGGTAGAGGAAAAATCTGCTAACAATGCACACGGTGCGTATAACGGCAGCTACGCCATAATGCGCGCCGAGATCAAAGGAGCATCCAATGAGCAGCACTGCAAACATTGCTGAAGGCGAAAAAATTCTTATTGTTGACGACGATCCTGGGCTGAGCAGCCTGCTGGAGCGTTTTTTCGTCAGCAAGGGCTACCGCGCCCGCGCCGTCCCGAACACTGAACAAATGGACCGCCTGCTGGCGCGTGAAGTGTTCAACCTGGTCGTCCTCGACCTGATGCTGCCCGGTGAAGACGGCCTGACCGCTTGCCGCCGCCTGCGCACGGCGAACAATCAGATTCCAATCATCATGCTGACCGCCAAGGGCGATGAGCTTAGCCGCATCAAGGGCCTGGAACTGGGCGCCGACGATTACCTGGCCAAGCCGTTCAACCCGGACGAGCTCATGGCTCGGGTCAAAGCGGTTCTGCGTCGTCAGGCGGCACCGGTGCCGGGCGCCCCGGGCAGCGAAGACGAAAGCGTGACCTTCGGTGACTACGAACTGTCCCTGGCCACCCGCGAACTCAAGCGCGGCGAAGAAGTGCATATGCTCACCACCGGTGAGTTTGCGGTGCTCAAGGCATTGGTCATGAACGCGCGTCAGCCACTGACCCGCGATAAACTGATGAACCTGGCCCGTGGCCGCGAGTGGGATGCCCTAGAGCGTTCCATCGACGTGCAGATTTCCCGTCTGCGCCGGATGATCGAACCCGATCCGTCCAAACCACGCTATATCCAGACCGTCTGGGGCGTGGGTTACGTGTTCGTTCCGGATGGCGCCGCCACGAAGTGATCGGTGATTTGTAGGAGCGGGTCTTGCGGGTAACGGGTCAGATGACCTTTCCCGCAGACTCGCGATCTGCAATATGCGAGCATCGCTCGCTCCTGCAAGTATGTAGCGGTTACCCATGAAAACCCCTGTTTGGTTCCCCCAGAGCTTCTTCTCCCGCACCCTGTGGCTGGTGCTGATCGTCGTCCTGTTCTCCAAGGCGCTGACCCTGGTTTATCTGTTGATGAACGAAGATGTGCTGGTGGATCGCCAATACAGCCACGGCGTCGCCCTGACGCTGCGTGCCTATTGGGCCGCCGACGAAGAGAACCGCACGAAGATCGCCGATGCCGCGACCCTGATCCGGGTGGTGGGTGCCGGTGTGCCGGAAGGCGAACAGCACTGGCCCTACAGCGAGATCTACCAGCGACAGATGCAGGCCGAATTGGGTGCCGACACCGAAGTGCGATTACGCATGCACTCACCGCCGGCGCTGTGGGTCCGGGCGCCCAGCCTGGGCGATGGCTGGCTGAAAGTGCCGTTGTACCCGCATCCATTGCGCGGCCAGAAAATCTGGAACGTGCTCGGTTGGTTCCTCGCCATTGGTTTGTTGTCCACCGCCTCGGCGTGGATCTTCGTAAGCCAGCTCAATCAACCGCTTAAACGACTGGTCTATGCCGCGAGGCAACTTGGTCAGGGCCGCAGCGTGCGCCTGCCGATCAGTGATACACCGAGCGAGATGACCGAGGTTTATCGCGCCTTCAACCAAATGGCTGAAGACGTCGAACAGGCGGGGCGCGAACGGGAGCTGATGCTGGCCGGGGTCTCTCACGATCTACGCACGCCCCTGACCCGTTTGCGGCTGTCCCTGGAGCTGATGGGCGATCACAGTGACCTGACAGACGACATGATCCGCGACATTGAAGACATGGACGCGATTCTGGATCAGTTCCTGGCGTTCATTCGTGACGGACGTGACGAGTCTGTGGAAGAAGTGGACCTGAGCGAGCTGGTTCGAGAAGTCGCTGCACCGTACAACCAGAACGAAGAGAAAGTGCACTTGCGCCTGGAGCCAATCCAGCCGTTCCCGTTGCGTCGGGTGTCGATGAAACGGCTGCTGAACAACCTGATCGGCAATGCTCTGCATCACGCCGGCAGCGGCGTCGAAGTGGCGGCTTATGTGTCCGGAGATACCAGTGCACCGTATGTGGTGCTGAGCGTCATGGACCGTGGCGCGGGGATCGATCCGTCGGAACTGGAGGCGATCTTCAACCCGTTCACCCGTGGCGATCGTGCCCGGGGCGGGAAGGGGACGGGGTTGGGGTTGGCAATCGTGAAGCGGATCGCTTCGATGCATGGCGGGAATGTCGAGCTGCGCAACCGGTCCGGTGGTGGGCTGGAAGCGCGGGTGCGGTTGCCGCTTGGGTTGATGTTGCCGAGGGATGCTGTCTGACTCGATCGTTCCCACGCGCAGCAAAGGAATGCAGCCCGGGACGCTCCGCGTCCCATCCAGAGCCGAACGCGGAGCGTCCGTAGAGGCATTCCCACGCGGAGCGTGGGAACGATCACCTTGCCAGCTTCAACCTTTCCCTTTGGTCCGAGTCATATTCGGCCCGCCATTCTTCTCCAGATGCTCAATGATGATCCCCGCCACGTTCTTTCCGGTGGTGGTTTCAATCCCTTCAAGCCCTGGCGACGAGTTCACTTCCATCACCAGCGGTCCATGATTGGAGCGCAGGATATCCACCCCCGCCACCGCCAACCCCATGACCTTCGCCGCACGCAACGCAGTCATGCGTTCTTCCGGCGTGATCTTGATCAGGCTCGCACTGCCACCGCGATGCAGGTTGGAGCGAAACTCCCCCGGCTTGGCCTGGCGCTTCATCGCCGCGATGACCTTGTCGCCAACCACGAAACAACGAATGTCCGCACCGCCGGCTTCCTTGATGTATTCCTGAACCATGATGTTCTGCTTCAGGCCCATGAAGGCCTCGATCACCGATTCCGCCGCCGTCGCTGTTTCACACAGCACCACGCCGATGCCCTGAGTACCTTCCAGCACCTTGATCACCAGCGGCGCGCCATTGACCATTTCGATCAAGTCGGGAATGTCATCCGGGGAGTGGGCAAAGCCGGTGACCGGCAAACCGATTCCCCGGCGCGACAGCAATTGCAGCGAACGCAGCTTGTCTCGCGAACGGGCAATGGCTACCGATTCGTTGAGCGGAAAAACCCCCATCATTTCGAACTGGCGCAGCACCGCGCAGCCATAAAACGTTACCGATGCGCCAATCCGCGGGATCACTGCATCGAAACCCTCCAGCGGTTTGCCACGGTAGTGGATCTGCGGCTTGTGACTGGCAATGTTCATGTAGGCGCGCAAGGTGTCGATCACCACCATTTCATGGCCACGCTCCATACCGGCTTCGACCAGACGACGGGTGGAATACAGACGCGGGTTCCGCGACAGCACAGCGATCTTCATGCAACACCTGTGGAGAAGGTAGATACCGGGAACACCGGCTTGTCTTGTACATATTTAATGCCCGGATTGACCACCAACTGGCCGTCGATCAGGGCTTTGGAACCGAGTAACAGGCGATATCGCATGGACTTGCGGCAGGCGAGGGTGAACTCGACCCGCCAGACCCGATCACCGAGGGCCAGGGTGGTGCTGACCACATAGCGCATCTGCGCATGGCCGTTGGAGCTTTTAATGGTTTTCCTCGTTACCAGCGGGGCTTCGCAGCGCCGGTGCCGCAGTTGCACCACCGTGCCCAGGTGCGCGGTAAAGCGCACCCACTGTTCCCCATCGCGCTCGAACGGCTCGATGTCGGTGGCGTGCAAACTGGAGGTGCTGGCGCCGGTGTCGATTTTTGCCCGAAGGCCCGCGACTCCCAAATCCGGGAGCGCCACCCACTCGCGCAGACCGATAACGGTCAAATGGTCAAATGTCTTCAAAAGTGCTCAACCGGCAAAAAACGCTCAGACCGCGTGCGGCCGAATTCGCGGTATTCACGCAGAATAATGGGTAAAAGGCGACAGATATCTACTGCCCGAATTTCCATCCCTCAATGTGCGGGGGAATGCCTGCATTCTAATCCACAGCGTGGTGATTCATGGCACGACAGAAACGGTAGTACAGTTCATCGATATTTCAGAATGAGGTCATCCAATGGCACAAAAAAGCGAAGAGGACGACAAGGTCCGTCTCGATAAATGGTTGTGGGCCGCGCGTTTTTATAAAACACGTGCCTTGGCCAAGGCCGCGATTGAGAGTGGCAAGGTGCATTGCCGGGGCGAGCGCTGCAAGCCAGGCAAGGAGCCGAGGGTGGGCGATGAATTTCAGATTCGCACCGGCTTCGAGGAGCGCACGGTGGTAGTCCAGGCGCTGTCGATCGTGCGCCGTGGTGCGCCGGAGGCTCAGGCCCTGTATGCCGAAACCGAAGCCAGCATTGCCAAACGTGAAGCGGCTGCGGCCATGCGCAAGGCCGGGGCATTGGGCGTGAGCACTGATGGCAAGCCGAGCAAGAAGCAGCGTCGGGATCTGTTCAAGTTTCGCGGTAACAGCAACGACGAGTAGTGACCGTCGTCTGGCGCAGACTTGCAATCGCGCACCTGCGCAGCCATATGGGTGTACTCGTCGGCGGCAGAGTGAAAACGCCGTTCGTCGAAAACCGAGGTTTGACCTTGCTTGGAACAACCCCGGATTGTTCATAAAATGCCCTTACGGCTGAACTTTGCCCGCTCAATAATGCGGAAATGACGCGATTTTCTTTTTTGTCACCCTTTCAGATACCCAGACCTATGACCAATCTATCGGATAACGACTACACCCAACGCTTCATCTTCGATGACAGCGACACCCGCGGCGAGCTGGTTGGGTTGGAGCGTAGCTATGCCGAAGTCCTCGCCAAACACGCCTATCCGGAGCCGGTCGCGCAACTGCTGGGCGAGCTGATGGCGGCGGCAGCGTTGCTGGTTGGCACCTTGAAGTTCGATGGCTTGCTGATTCTGCAGGCCCGTTCCGAAGGCCCGGTGCCGCTGTTGATGATTGAGTGCTCCAGCGAGCGTGAGATCCGCGGCCTGGCTCGTTACGAAGCCGACCAGATTGCCCCGGATGCGACCCTCGCCGACCTGATGCCCAATGGTGTCCTGGCGCTGACCGTCGACCCGACCCAGGGTCAGCGTTACCAAGGCATCGTCGACCTCGACGGCGCAACGCTCTCGGAGTGCTTCACTAACTACTTCGTCATGTCTCAGCAGGTCGGCACGCGCTTCTGGCTCTACGCCGATGGCCGTCGTGCCCGTGGCCTGTTGCTGCAGCAATTGCCTGCCGACCGTCTGAAAGACGAAGAAGAACGCGCGGCCAGTTGGCAGCACATCACCGCCCTGGCCAGCACGCTGACGGCCGATGAATTGCTGAGCCTGGACAACGAAACCGTGCTCCATCGCCTCTATCATGAAGAACAGGTGCGCCTGTTTGACGTGCAGCACCTACGTTTCCATTGCAGCTGCTCTCGGGAACGCTCGGGCAATGCGTTGGTCAGTTTGGGTCTGGATGATGCCCAGGCACTCGTTATCGAACACGGTGGCGCCGTGGAGATCGATTGCCAGTTTTGCAACGAACGCTACCTGTTCGACGCAGCCGATATCACCCAATTGTTCGCTGGTGCAGGGGTCGATACGCCGTCAGATACCCGTCACTAAAACGTTTCAGCGCAGCTTAACGCCGGAATAACGCCGTTCTGACGGGAGGGCCCTACACTTTTTGGGCTTTTCTGGCATAATCCGGCCCACTTTTTTCGCGGTAGTAGTGCACGACTTTCTACTACAAAACGTTTGGAGCACTCGGCCACTGGCCGACGGGGAACCTCATGACGCAAGCCAATAACGCCGTGTACACCGATCTGAGTGTTGATGATCTGGTTAAAGAAGCCCTGAATCGCGGTGAAGGCGAGCTTGCCGATACCGGCGCGCTGGTTGTTCGCACCGGTCACCGTACCGGCCGTTCGCCAGTCGATCGTTTCATCGTTGAAGAGCCGACCACCCAGGACGCCATCGCCTGGGGCCCGATCAACCGCAAGTTCCCGGCCGACAAGTTCGATGCCCTGTGGGCTCGCGTCGAGGCCTTCAACAATGCGCAAGAGCATTTCGTTTCCCACGTGCACGTAGGTGCTGCCGAAGAGCACTACCTGGCCGTGAAGATGACCACCCAGACTGCCTGGCAGAACCTGTTCGGTCGTTGCCTGTTCATCAACCCGGCCCAGTACAACCCGGCTGGCCGTGAAGAGTGGCAAGTTCTCAACGTTGCCAACTTCGAATGCGTTCCAGAGCGTGACGGCACCAACTCCGATGGTTGCGTGATCCTCAACTTCGCCCAGAAAAAAGTGCTGATTGCCGGCATGCGCTACGCCGGTGAAATGAAGAAAGCCATGTTCTCGGTGCAGAACTTCCTGCTGCCGGCCGCCGACGTACTGCCAATGCACTGCGCCGCCAACATCGGCGAAGAGGGCGACGTGACCTTGTTCTTCGGTTTGTCCGGTACCGGCAAAACCACCCTGTCCGCTGACGAAAGCCGTTACCTGATCGGTGACGACGAGCACGGCTGGGGCGAGGGTGTGGTGTTCAACATCGAAGGCGGTTGCTATGCCAAGTGCATCGACCTGTCCGAGAAGAACGAGCCGGTCATCTGGAAAGCCATCAAGCACGGCGCCGTACTGGAAAACGTCGTAATCGACCCGGTCACCAAGAAAGCCGACTACGCCGACGGCAGCCTGACCCAGAACAGCCGCGCAGCGTACCCGCTGGAGCACGTCGAGAAGCGTTCCGAGAAGAACCTCGGTGGCGAGCCAAACGCTGTGATCTTCCTGACCTGCGACCTGACCGGCGTACTGCCGCCAGTCTCGATCCTCAGCGAAGAACAAGCGGCCTACCACTTCCTGTCCGGCTACACCGCACTGGTGGGCTCGACCGAAATGGGGTCCGGCAGCGGCATCAAGTCGACCTTCTCCACCTGCTTCGGCGCACCATTCTTCCCGCGCCCGGCCGGCGAATACGCAGAACTGCTGATCAAGCGCATCCGCGGCTTCGGCTCCAAGGTTTACCTGGTCAACACCGGCTGGACCGGCGGTGGCTACGGCGTCGGCAAACGCTTCAACATCCCGACCACTCGCGGCGTCATCGCAGCGATCCAGAGCGGCGCGTTGATCGGTGCTGAGACTGAGCACCTGGACACCATCAACCTGGACGTTCCGTTGGTTGTGCCGGGCGTTGAGACTGGCCTGTTGAACCCACGTAATACCTGGGCTGACAAGGCTGCTTATGATGAAGCTGCTAAGGCATTGGCTGGGTTGTTTGTTGAGAACTTTAAAAAGTTTGATGTGAGCGATGCGATCAAGGCTGCTGGGCCGAAGTTGTAAGAATCGGTAGTGGTTTGAGGTAAGAGAAAGCCGTCCTTTTGGGGCGGCTTTTTTGTGGGCGCGATTCAGTTCTCTACGAGACAGAACTGGCAATATTCCCGCAGTAAACACGCAAAACAGCCAGAATTATTCCCCTTCTGTTGTCCTGATCCACTAGACCCCGATGGTTAATGGGGGGTTGTCGCCGCGTCTTTTCGCCCTGCGCTTGAGGTGCACGTCGTAGCTTTCGGGCTGCAAAGAGCGATTAGTGTCGTAATCGGTGATGGCGTTTACCCCTGCATCAGCCCCATGCGCGCACAACAACCTGCCTCATTCGTTATGTGTTGGGCTAAGGCTTCTTTTTTCTTGTCAGTAATGCGGACAGTGAGTGGGTATTCAGCGGGAAGTCGCGAAGATCACTCTCGCTGAGAGACCACTTACGAATAACGCTACCTGCCTGAGAGCCGTGTGGTTTGCTTGCTTTGGCGGCAGTTGTGCTTGGTTCGCGCCCGGGTTTTTTAGCCTTTGGGCCTAGGGCTCGACTTAACTGAGCATCTTGTAGTCGACGTCCCGTCTCATCGGATTCGCCAACCTTGTTCAAGTCTTGCTCCAGACCCAATACGTGCATCACCGACAGATAAGCTCCCATCGTCACCCTCGCACCACCCGACTCCAGAGAGCGCAACGTCATGACAGACATGCCGGCTCGTTCTGCCACTTGTTTAGCTGTCAGCCTTCGACGTAAACGAGCCAGTTTTAGGCGTTCGCCGAGGTCGGTAAGCAGTCGGGCAATACGCGGGAGAAGTGCCGCTGTTTTTCTAGCCATACAGCTAATATTCCTTCACTTCTGAGGTAATAACGCCAGAATAATTGCACTTATGCGAGCCGTTCCAGACGTGGCGTCTGCCCTATTGGTTCTCCAGTTCCTGCGTATCCCACCGTTGCACCTTGATCGCTTGGTAAAGCATGCCAATGGTCAAAGGCACCTTGTCACCGCACCCCTTCGCCCGACGCTTGAGAAACACATCAAACCCTTCCGGCTGAAAATACCGATACGCATCGTAGTCGACGAAATCAATGGCGAACTGTTCCTCCAGCGCTTCCATCAGCTGCCGCGCGTCTGCGCCATCACAGCCCAGGTCAAAGTTGATCGAGGTGGTGAGGCTGATGGTATTTCGTTCGGGCAGGCCGAGTTCTTCGTGCAGCAGCTGCATGAGCAGGTGCATGGCGTGGTCGTCGGGGAAGTTGAGGGCGAGGTTCATAGCGCGTCCGTTTGGCTTGGGGAGGGCAGGTTGAGTCGGTTTTCCTTGTCGGTACTTGGCGATCACTTCTTCTCGTGTAGGAAGCGGCACGTCAAGGTCTGCCGGAGACGTATCAAATCCGGCGAGGCGTAGGCTAGCCAAGTAGTTTGAACGGCAGACTTTTTCGTAGTGCGCTTGTTTCTGTTTGAAGGTTAATTTGCTCATGAATAGTGTGCCGGAGCCGTTTCAGGGCCATTTCTGTCTGGCATGCATTACTCGCAGCATCTCTACCAAATCGTCTCTGATCAGATAGACCATTACGTAGTTTGAGGTTACGACTATCTCGCGTGTCCCTGGAACGATGCCTTTCCTGTAAAGAGTCGGGCGCTGTCGAGCGTGCTCTGCCTTCAGTTCAAACATCTCATCGAGGGCAACAGCTGCGATTGGGTTGTCCTGACTGATGTGATCCATGATTCTGCTTCGGTCATCAAGCGCCATCGGACGCCAGACCAACCTCATCAACGCGCTCGTTGACGTATGGCATCACGCTTGGCGGCAAATATTCGGCGGGCCTCTTCGTCGCTCACGCTCGGTCTCAAATCATCAACACTGCTTTGTACCTGTTCCTTGAACCATTCTTCATATGCCGCAGCCTCATGGGCCTGTTTCATTGCCTCGGAGCGATCAGGGCGGGTGTAGGTTTTGAATTGGAACGGATCATAATTCGATGCGTCCACATCGAAGTGGTTGATGCCCATGTCTCGCAGATAAGTCACCAGTGTTTCAAGTCGTTTGAATAGGCGCACTTGACGACTGCGTTGTGCCGTCAGCGAGCATTCTTTACTTCCGTATCGGATTTGAATCGACCAACCGCCTGGTCTTGCGACGATATGAGCGCTGTTTACCGAACCGTTTTCAAGCAGTCGAGTGAGGGTGCTGTGATCGATGGTTTCGGTTGTCATGAAGGCGAGTCCATTGTTGAACAGTGGCTCATATGCTACGCAATCAATAATAGTTTGCAAGATTCAGCTCCTCACGTTGGAAAGGGGGGGATACAGCATTGATCGTCGATCAGGCAGGCAGCCCTTGTCTGGAGCAGTGCCTGCCTGAGAGTGGTTTTAAGCCGGCGCTTTCCAGCCCATCATGCGTTGCTGGGCGACTTTAAGCAGGTCGCAGCCGTCCTGTGTCAGTAAGTAGACCGCGTGGGTGATGTGGGGGATGTCTTCGATGTCGCCGTGTTTGAAGCAAACGCAGTGCAGGGTTTTGAGGAGATCACTGGAGGCTCGGATACGCTGGAGGGCGGCTTCGAGAATGTCCTGAGGGTTTGCCTCTGTATCGATGATCAGGGGCGGGGAGTCGGTGAGGTTGGTTTGCAGCGGGAGGTAGCGATCGGTTGTGGACGGATTCCATGAATTCATTTTATGTAATCTCAAATGCATCAGAAGGAACCGCCGCCATCGTGACCAAGCGATGGGAGGCGGACTGTGTTCGGGTTGGTCAACCGGTGAGATCACACGCAAACCCGGCACGTCCGAAGACGTCCCAAACACAGCCGCCATAAAGCATGCTGACGCAAAAGCGCCGGCAGCATACAACGGGTGCGTGCGTAGATCTAATTCGGGTGACCAAGCCCGAGTCACTGATTTGGCAGCGACAGTCACGACTATAGGTGCGAGCTCCGGGCAGCGATAGACGACAAGGAGTCCCCGCTTGTAGGAACCGGATGAGCCTTGGCTAGGCCGTTTCTATAGGAATTTTCCGCGACGCAATTTCTCGTATTTTTCCGCCATCCCGCGCCATCACCTCAACAAATATGCTGATACGCCGCAACATCCAGCACGCTAGTCGTCAGCCCAGTCGCCGGCGTATAGATAGTGCCTTTCACTGCCGAGAAGTTGACCCCTTGGCTGCCCAGCGAAACATAGCGTTCGCCTTGATCCAGCTCGGTGAAGTAGGTGTAAGAGTATTTGTGCATCAGCTGGTACATCGCTTCGTTGTCGACCATGGCTTTGCCGAGGTTCTCCAGATCGGCATGGGTCAGGTTCAACGACTTGTCCAGTTGCACGCCCCAACGCTGGAGGCAGACTTCGGCGAAGTGGCGGACGATCCGGCCTGGCTCGGCCAGGATTTTCGGGCCGTTGACGCCATCGGCGGAGGCGTTTCCAACCAGGGTGGCGTGGCGGCCTGCCATGGGGTAAATGTGGGTTTTGGTGCCGGTAGCGGTTTGCGGAATAACGCAGCTGAAACCTTTCGAGCGTTCGTCACGGGCATAGAAACCTACATACTCTTTGACGTTGGCGCCGAGTTTGACTTTGTCATCCTGAAAGTTGCCAATACCCGGCACCGGGTCAATTGCAAAGATATTAACCGGGATGTTTTTAAGTTCGCTGTCCTTGAACATGGCGTTGGCCAGCATGTGGCAACTAATGCCGCCACGGCTCCAGCCGACCAAGTTTACTTGGGTGGGAATAACACCGTCCTTTCGGAAGGTTTTGATGATCTGTTCTTGTAACGCCTGCTGGGTCACGCTGCGATCGCCATAGTTGTATTTTCGCCAGAGCCACGAGCCTTCAACTTTTACGTCTTCGATTGGAATGCCGGCTGCTTTGAGGCGGTTGTATTCTTCTTCGGTCAGTTGCTCGCGCTGCCAGTCACACTGGCCTTTGATGATGTTGATCGCATGCTGGACGTTTTGCTCCCAGCCGTTGCCGAACAGTGTGCCGCTGAGGCCGTATTCCTCGGACTTGGTAAAGAGATCGTCGGCTTGCAGGTTACCGCTGCCGGGCCCGTCGACCACGATCCATTCGGCAAACTCACGGCCAAGATGGTGGGATGCGAGTGTCGATACCAGTTCGCCGTCCCAGTAATTTGCATTGGTGTCGTCGAATTTAGTTGAGCCAGTGCCGCAGAAGAAAATAGTTAATACAGTCATTTGTGTTGCTCTTGTTTAATGTAAGAGCTGGCACGTTAGTTTTTGTTGTTTGAATGGTGAAGTGATTAGTTGTTGCTGGTTTTGTAAGGTGTGTCAGTTGTTTGTGTTTTTATTTAATTCGCTGTTTGGCGATTTCAAGAAGTTTGCAGCCATCTTGGGTCAGCAAGTAAAGTGCGTTGACGATATTGGGAATGTCTTTCACGTCAGCCTGTTTGAAGCACAGGCAATAGAGCGTTTCGAGCAGATCGCTGGCGGCGCGGATGCGTTGCAGGGAGGCGTCGAGAATCTCGTGAGGATTGGCTTCGGTGTCGATGACCAACACGGGGGTATCGCTGTAGCTGGTTTTGAGCGGGTGATAGCGGTCTGTTAACGAATGGAACGTGGTCATCGAGGTCAGTCCTGTGGGAAGTCGGGCAGTCTCGCCGGCAGGCCGACACAATGTTTTCAGCCGCGTCGAAAAACTATAGAGGGCCGTGGCGAGGCATCGCAAGGTGGCGCAAATGGACAGGTTTTGTAGGTTGTTTACCGGCGCTATCGGCCTTTGCCTACGCATACCCCAACTATTTTTTAAGCTTTTCCCTTAGAGGTCGATATTCCTACGGGCCTGTCAGGCTTAGCGCATCAAAGCTCTGCATGGTGCGCGCCAGAATTTGTAGGACGTTTCGAAGCGTCTGAGTCGACTCTTAAAGGGAATTAGGTATGCAATGGCTGCGTATGGCCACGATTTTGTTGTTGTGGGCCGGTGTTTACCGTTTGACCGGCGCTGCTGACGGGGATCATTCGCTGATCCTTGCCAACATGGACCGCACCGGTTGGCCACAGGGGCTGATCACTCAGGCAGACGTCGATACTGCGTCCCGCGCCGAGGTGTTGATGGTGGGCAAGGCGCTGTTGGCCAGCGAAGCGCTGGATGAACAGGGTCTGAAACAGCGACTGGGTGTGCAGGCTGTGAAGCTCAAGTCGGTCAGGCAAGTGCGTGAGGGGTTGTGGGATCGGTTGCTGATTACCTACCGCAACGCCAGCCAGAACTGTGACGGTGAACCCTTTTGCCCCCGTGTGCGAAGTGTCGCGGATTTGCGTCAGTTGGCGGCGGCGTTCACTGGCGAGATCAGCCCGGCTTTTGCGGTTTGGGCGAGCAAGAGCCGGGTGTTTCATGAGCAGGCGCTGGATGAGCAGTTGCGGGTGGCGGTGTTGGTGCCGTAGCCCCCCGACCTATCCGCTGTATCATCCCGTATCGTTTTTGCCCCCGACCTTTTCTCGACTCGCTGCGTTCGCCGGCTAGGCTTTGGGCTTCGCAGCGGTCAACGGAGTGACAGCTTATGCACAACACCCTGGAACAGGTTTTCGGTTATCCACAGTTTCGGCCTGGCCAGGAGGCGGCGGTCAGTGCTGTGTTGGCCGGGCGCTCGGCGGCGGCGATTTTCCCGACCGGTTCGGGTAAGTCTCTTTGCTATCAATTGCCGGCGTTGTTGCTGCCGCACCTGACATTGGTGGTCTCGCCTTTGCTGGCGTTGATGCAGGATCAATTGGCGTTCTTGCAGCGCCACGGCATTGCGGCGGGCAGTATCGATTCGGCCCAGAGCCGCGATGACGCCAGCGATGTGATGGCCCGGGCAAAGTCCGGGGAATTGAAGATTCTGATGATTTCCGTGGAGCGTCTGAAGAACGAGCGCTTCCGCCATTTTTTGCAGCAGGTGCCGATCTCGCTGCTGGTGGTGGACGAGGCCCACTGCATTTCTGAATGGGGTCACAACTTCCGCCCCGACTACCTCAAGCTGCCGGACTATCAGCGCCAGTTCAACATCCCTCAGGCCTTGCTGCTGACGGCCACCGCGACACCCAAGGTGATCGCTGACATGGAGGCCAAATTCGGCATCTCCCCTGAGGATGTGGTGACCACCGGTTTCTACCGACCCAACCTCAACCTGTTGGTGGAACCGGTACGCGGCCAGGACAAGCGACGACGCCTTGTCGAGTGGATGAGCCAACGTCCCGGCCAGCCGAGTATCGTCTACGTCACCTTGCAGAAAACCGCCGAGCACATCGCCGAACATCTGGGCCGCAATGGCATCCAGGCCGAGGCCTATCACGCCGGTTTGCCCCATGAACAGCGGGAAGGAATACAGAAACGGTTTATGGGCGGGCAGTCCAATTGCATTGTCGCCACCATTGCCTTCGGCATGGGCATCGACAAAAGCGATATCCGTAACGTGGTGCATTTCGACCTGCCTAAATCCATCGAAAACTACAGCCAGGAAATCGGCCGCGCCGGGCGTGACGGGCAGCCATCCGATTGCCTGGTGCTGGCCAACCGCGACAGCCTCAACGTGCTGGAGAACTTCGTCTACGGCGACACGCCGGAACGGGACGGCATTCGTTACGTACTCGACGAGTTGCAAGCCGCTGTACCCGAGGGGCAGTGGGAGTTTCTGCTGGGACCTTTGGCTGATCACAGCAACATTCGCCAGTTGCCGCTCAAGACCTTGCTGGTACAGCTTGAACTGCGCGGAATAATCGCACCGCGTTATGCCTATTACGCCGAATACCGCTTCAAGTATTTGCAGGAGCCCGAAGCCTTGCTTGCCCGTTTCGAGGGGGAGCGCAGGGACTTCGTCTCGGCCATCATCCAGACCTCCAGCCGCGCACGGACCTGGGCCACGGTGAATTTCGATGCGCTGTATGAGCAGTATTCCGCCGAGCGCAGTCGGGTGGTCAAGGCGTTGGATTATTTTCAGGAAAAGGGCTGGGTCGAGGTCGAAAGCAAGCAGATGACCGAAGTCTACAGCCTGCTGGACGCGGACTTTGATTCCCCAACCCTGAGCGCTGAATTGCACGCCTATTTCACCCGACACGAGCGCACCGAGATCGCTCGGATTCACGCCATGCTCGATCTGTTCGCCACTGACCACTGCCTGGGTTACCGCCTGGCCGAGTACTTCGGCGACGATAACGCGCCCCGGCAGTGTGGGCATTGCTCGGTGTGTCACGGTCAGGTGGCGCGATTGCCGGCACCGCCGGAATTGCCAGCGCTTGTGGATAAAAATTTCGAGGCGTTGTGTGGTGGTTTTATCCACAGGCACGAGCAGCACACGGGGAGTGCTCCATCGGCGGAGCGCGTGACGCGGTTTCTGTGCGGGATCAGCGTGCCGTTGTTTACCAAACTCAAGGCTCGGGCGATTCCGGGGTTTGCGGCGTTGGAGGATTATCCGTATGGCGACGTGCGGGAGTGGGCTCAAGCGCACCTGCCAAGCTGAAACACCGTCAATGTGGGAGCAACTGTCTTGATGACCTTTATTTTGAACGCACATCCATCCCCTGAATGTCGCTCATCACAGGAATAAATTTCAAAAAAGCCCGGCGCCTGACTATGGTGAGGACTGTCTTTGGATCGCTAACAAGAGAACAATCATGAGCCAGACACCGTTCGATATTCAGCGCGCCGCCGTGATCGGCGCGGGCACCATGGGCCGTGGCATTGTCATGTGCCTGGCCAACGCCGGGGTGCCGGTGCAATGGGTCGATAACAATCCGCAGATGCTTGAGCAGGCACTGACCAGCGTGGCTGAGACCTACGCCCACAATGTGCGTCAGGGACGGATCGATCAGGCAGAGGCGGATGCGCGCATTGCACGGGTGACGGCGGCTGCCAATTACGCAGCGATCCGCGATGTCGATCTGGTCATCGAAGCGGTCTACGAAAACCTCGAGTTGAAACAGAAAATCTTCCGCGAGCTCGACGGCCTGATGAAACCTGAAGCGATTCTGGCCAGCAATACCTCGGCGCTGGACATCGACGCGATTGCTGCTGCCACTCGCCGTCCGCAGCAGGTGCTGGGCCTGCATTTCTTCAGCCCGGCGCACATCATGAAACTGCTGGAGATTGTGCGTGGCGCCCAGACGGCGCCGGCAGTGCTTGATGCGGCGCTGGAGCTGGGCAAGCGCATGGGCAAGGTCAGTGTGGTGTCGGGCAACTGCCATGGTTTTATCGGCAACCGCATGCTGCATCCGTACGTGCTCGAAGCGCGCAAGATGCTGCTGGAGGGTGCATTGCCTTACGAGGTGGATGCGGCGCTGCAAGGTTTTGGTTTCGCCATGGGGCCGTTCCGCATGTACGACGTGGTCGGCATCGACCTGGAGTGGCGCGCTCGGGAACTGGCTGGCAAAGGTCAGGATGCGCCGGAGGTTCAAGTGGACAATCGCTTGTGCGAGCTGGGGCGTTTCGGTCAGAAGAGTGGCGACGGGTATTACCACTACGAACCGGGCAGTCGCCAGGCTGAGCACGATCTGGAGGTCGATGCGCTGGTGCTGGAAGTCAGCGAAGGGTTGGGGTTCCAGCGTCGCCAGATCGGCCCTGAAGAGGTTCTGGAGCGTTGCTTGCTGGCGCTGGTCAACGAAGGGGCGAAGATTCTTCAGGAAGGTATTGCGACGTCGGCGCATGACATCGATCTGGTGTACCTCAACGGTTATGGCTTCCCGGCGGAGAAGGGCGGGCCGATGGCCTGGGCGGATCAGCAAGGGTTGGAAGATATTCATCTGCGGTTGCTGGCACTGGAGACCCGTCAGGGTGATCAGTGGACGCCGGCGCGGTTGATTGGTGAGCTGGCGGCAGAGGGGCGAGGCTTTGCTGACGTGTGATTTTATGTGGCGTCTGTGACGGCCTAATCGCGAGCAGGCTCGCTCCCACCCTGGATCTCAGTCGTTCACAAATCTGTGATCAATGAAGATCCAAATGTGGGAGCGAGCCCGCTCGCGAAGAGGGGCGACGCGGTTTCACCTTAAACTAGCCATTCAACCCCAGGAACCGACGCCGATGTCCAACCCGATGCCCCAACGCTCCGACTACCCGCACTTCCAGCCCATCACCACCCGCTGGCACGACAATGACGTCTACGGTCACGTCAACAACGTCACCTATTACAGCTTCTTCGACACGGCGGTGAATACCTACCTGATCGAAGTCGGCGGTCTGGATATCCATGACGGCGAGGTGGTGGGTTTTGTGGTGAGTTCGGCCTGCGACTACTTTGCCTCCATCGCTTTCCCGGACCGGATCGAGATCGGCCTGCGGGTCGGCAAGTTGGGCAACAGTTCGGTGCAATACGAACTGGCGGTATTCAAGGCGGATGAAGAGGAAGCCTGCGCGGCGGGACGCTTCGTACATGTGTTCGTGGATCGGGCATCGAATCAACCGGTGGCGATTCCTGCCGGATTGCGCGGTGCATTGGAGCGGCTAGCGCTTTGAGCGGCAAAAAAAAATCGCAGCCCGAAGGCTGCGATTTTTTGATCTACCGATAAACGAGGCGATTCAAGCCTCAGTCGCGATAGCGATGTTTATGCTTGCGATGGCCATAGGCATGGCCGCGACCTGGATGGCCGTCACGGTAGTAGCGACGATCGTCACGGTCACGATAGGAACGACGATCATCGTCGCGATCACTCTCTCTGCCCATGTAGTTACCCAGCGCGCCACCAGCGCCGCCGCCTGCTGCAGAGCCGATCAGGCTGCCGGTGGTGCCGCCCATGCTGCGGCCGACCACGTTACCGCCTGCTGCGCCCAACGCACCACCAATGGCGGCTTCGCCACGGCTGCGTTTGTCTGCGCCGACGGCGCTACCACCCGCGCCGCCCAAGGCCGCGCCAATGGTTGAACCTGTATTGCCGCCTAGCGATTGACCGACGACCGAGCCAAGAACCCCGCCCAATGCGCCGCCCACACCCGCTTCGGTGGTGCCGCCTGCAGAAGCGAAGCCACTGACCAGGCCAAGGGACAACAAGAGAATCGAGGAGAACTTCATAGAGGAACCTCAAGGGGATGACGGCGCGATCCTGAGGCTGTGTCATGGTTGTGACAATAGAAATCCGACGAGTAACACGACTTGAGCACAATTCTATAAGTTACTGTTTTTTGGGTGGAACTTAACTGTTTTTCGCCGGTCTTTAACTACTTCGCAAAGGCCGTTTCCATACAGAAACGGCCTTTTTTGTGGGCGATTGGAAAGTGTTGGTTCCGAAAGAATCGTTGAATGATCCACCGCTTTCGCGAGCAAGCCCGCTCCCACATTGGAACTCAGTCGTACGCAAAATCTGTGTCCGCTGAAGATCAAGTGTGGGAGCGGGCTTGCTCGCGAAGAGGCCAGACCAGTCGCCGCGTCAAGCCGACTTGGCCATGATCAACCCGGTCTCACTCGCCGCCTCCAACCGAATCGCCACAAACTTCGACGTCGGCGTATGGCTGCCATCCCCGGTGCTTTCCAGCGGCACCAGCGGGTTCACTTCCGGATAATAGGCGGCCGCTTGCCCGGCAGGAATATCAAACGCCAGCAGCGTGAAACCCTTCACCCGGCGCTCACGGCTATCATCCCAGATCGAAACGATGTCAGCCTTCTGCCCCGGTTTGAAACCCAGGCGAATGATGTCGGCCTCATTGACGAACAATACATCCCGCTGACCTTTCACCCCGCGATAACGGTCATCAAGACCATAAATCGTGGTGTTGTACTGATCGTGGGAGCGCATCGACTGCATGATCAGGTCCGGCAGCACGCCGGTGGCGCGGGTGCGTTCGTGCACCAGGTCTTTGGGCAGCATGTTCGCACGGAAGTTGGCCCGACCCGATGGGGTATTCCAGCGACGTGCGCGGGCGCTGTTACCCAGGTGAAAACCACCCGGGTTCTGGATTTTCTCGTTGAAGTCCCGAAAGCCCGGGATGGTGTCGGCGATCAGGTCGCGAATGCGGCGGTAATCGGCCACCAGCCAGTTCCAGTCCACCGGTTTGCTGCCCAGGGTCGCGGCGGCAATGCCGGCGATGATTGCAGGCTCTGAGCGCATCTGGTTCGACAGCGGCTGCAGCTGACCGTTGGAGGCGTGGACCATGCTGAACGAGTCTTCCACGGTCACCGCTTGGGCGCCTTCGGTCTGGATATCGATGTCGGTACGACCCAGGCACGGCAGGATCAGCGCTTCTTTACCGTGGGCCAAATGGCTGCGATTGAGCTTGGTGCTGATTTGCACGGTCAGGTCGCAGTTGGCCAAGGCCTGGAAGGTGCGGGTGCTGTCCGGCGTGGCTTGGGCAAAATTACCGCCCAGACCGATGAAGACTTTTGAGCGACCGTCGGCCATGGCGTGAATCGCCTCGACCACGTTGTGGCCGTTTTCACGCGGCACCTTGAACTGGAAGCGCCGCTCCAGTGAATCGAGGAACGCCACCGGCGGACGTTCGTTGATGCCCATCGTCCGGTCGCCCTGCACGTTACTGTGGCCACGGACCGGGCACAGACCGGCTCCCGGCCGGCCGATGTTGCCGCGCAACAGCATGAGGTTGGCGATTTCCTGGATGGTCGGCACCGAATGGCGATGCTGGGTGATGCCCATGGCCCAGCACATGATCACGTTCTTGCCTTTGGCGTACATGCGCGCCGCTTGCTCGATTTCCACCAGCGTCAGGCCGGACTGCTCGACAATCTGCTCCCATGGGGTGTCGTCGATGACGCCCATGTATTCCAGCACGTTGACCGCATGTTCATTGAGGAAGTCGTGATCGAACACCGCCGGGGCACCAGCCTTCTGCGCATCGCGTTCCCATTGCAGCAGGAATTTCGCCATGCCGCGCAGCACCGCCATGTCGCCGCCCAGCGCAGGACGGAAGTACGCGGTATTGGTCGGCTTATCGCCGTTGGTGAGCATTTCCAGCGGATGCTGCGGGTGCTGGAAGCGTTCCAGGCCGCGTTCTTTCAGCGGGTTGACGCACACAACCTGAGCGCCGCGTTTCACCGCTTCGCGCAGGGGTTCGAGCATCCGCGGGTGGTTGGTGCCGGGGTTCTGGCCCCAGACGAAAATCGCATCGGCGTGTTCGAAGTCGTCGAAGGTCACCGTGCCTTTGCCGATGCCGACACTTTGCGCCATGGCCACACCGCTGGCCTCGTGGCACATGTTCGAGCAATCGGGAAAGTTATTGGTGCCGTAGGCACGCACGAACAACTGATAGAGGTACGCCGCTTCGTTGCTGGCGCGGCCCGAAGTGTAAAACTCGGCTTGGTCCGGGCTCGACAGGCCCTGTAAATGTTTACCGATCAGCGCGAAGGCGTCATCCCAGCTGATGGGTTGGTAGCGATCGGTTTCGGCGTTGTAGCTCATCGGCTCGGTCAGGCGGCCCTGATATTCAAGCCAGTAGTCGCTCTGTTCCAGCAGTGAGGTGACGCTATGTTTGGCAAAGAATGCAGCGTCGACACGCCGTTTGGTCGCTTCCCAGTTCACCGCTTTGGCGCCGTTCTCGCAGAACATCACCATGCCCTTTTCCGGAGAATCGCCCCAGGCGCAACCCGGGCAGTCGAAGCCGCCGTTCTGGTTGGTCTTGAGCATTATGCGCAGGTTTTTCAGCGCGTTATCGCTGGTCAACCAGGCTTGGGCGACGCTGATCAGCGCGCCCCAGCCACCGGCTGGGCCTTTGTAGGGTTTGTAGCGGGGGACGGGTTTCTGGTCGGCTTGACGGTGTTGACTCACGCTTGATTCTCCAACGCTGGGCTGTAGACCCGCGGTGCACTTTTCTGCGGCAGGTGGATGAGATTGAGGTTGTGACGACGGGCCCATTGCACGGCAAGGCTCGTGGGTGACGACAGGCTGACCAGTGTCTGGATGCCCGCGCGTAAAACTTTCTGGATCAATTCAAGACTGCAACGACTGGTGACAATCGCCAGGCCGCCAGTGGTCGGGATTTTCTGGCGAATCAACCCGCCGATCAGCTTGTCGAGGGCGTTGTGCCGGCCGATGTCTTCGCGGCCCAACAGTAATTCACCGTTGCCGTTCATGAACACCGCCGCATGCACTGCGCCGCAATACTGGCCCAGCGGCTGGAATTCGCCGATGCGCTGGCGCAGGCCGTCCAGCCATTCTGCCGGGGGCAGCGGGGCGCCGGGCAGTACTTTGAGATCGGGCAGTGCTTGCTCCACCGCTTCCACGCCACAGAGCCCGCAACCGCTGGTGCCGGCCAGTTGCCGACGCTGCTGCTTGAGGTTCCAGAAGGCGCGGTTGGCGATGGTCACTTGCGCGTATTGCGCCGATCCCGAGCCGCTGAGTTGCAAGTCGTAGATATCTGAAGCGTCTTCGATAATGCCGCTGCCAAGGCTGAAGCCGACGATGAAGTCTTCCAGATCCGTGGGCGTCACCAACATGACCGCTTGGCTGATGCCGTTATAGGCGATTGCCAAGGCGACTTCCTCGGCCAGCGCGGCGCTGGCCGATTCGGTGTATTCAAGGTTGCAGTAACTGTATGTCTGGCTTGCGGTGGGCGCGGGCGTTTCAATAGCAGGCGCCGCGCGGACAGGGCGCTTGGCGTTCATTAGGGTCACCAACGGTTTGGTCAGCTTTAAGACTAGGCGCGTCAACTTGTCGCGTCTAATTGCTATTACTGATCTGCCGATAGATGGCGTCGATCAAGAGCCTGTCATTGATTGTTGATAGATGGCGAAACACGCTTCTGCAAGCGCCGAACGTGGAGCGCTGCGACGCATGATCAGCCCCAGCCGGGCGAGAGTCTGGGCGTTTTCTATGGGCTGCAGGCGCAAGTGATCGGTGAGGTTTTCCAGACCACCTTCCAATGGCATCACGGCGCAGCACAGACCACCGTGTACTGCTTGTAACAGTTGGTGGACGGCATCGGTTTGCAGCAACGGTTGGGGGGCCAAGCCCCGGCTGTGGAAGTTATGGTCGATGGACTGGCGAAAATGCATGCCGCTGGTGAGCATGCCCAGCGGCAGTTCAATCAACGATTTCCAACTTAAGGGCGCGTCGCCGAAACTGAAGAAACGCTGATCGTAGAGCAATCCCATGTGGGTTTCGCGGAAGGCCAGGGAGTCGAAACGCTCGCCGTCCAGGCGTTCCAGATAGGAAACGCCGAGGTCGAGGCGATTGTTCGCCAGTTGTTCGAGGATCTGTTCGGAACTCAGTGCCGAAAGTTCGAAGCGCAGGTTCGGGTGTTCGGCGTGCAGGCGTTGCATCAGCGGTACCGGGTCGAAACTCGACAGCGGCACCACACCCAGACGTAACGTACCCACGAGGTTACCGCGACAGGCTGCAGCTTCGGCCTGCAAACCGTCGTAGGCCGCGAGCACCGTACGCGCCCACGCCAGCACACGCTCACCCGGCGCAGTGAAACCTTCGAAGCGTTGGCCACGGTTGACCAGCGGCAGATCGAGCTCTTCTTCGAGGCTGCGCAGGCGCATGGACAGGGTTGGCTGGGTGATGTGGCAACGCGCGGCGGCCTGGCCGAAATGCCGGGTTTCGTCGAGAGCGATGAGGAATTTGAGCTGCTTGATGTCCATCTTCGCTCCAGGGCGCGGGCAAGGTTTGCGATTCTACCGCCTGCGCGGGGTTGGGTCATTGGTCGGCTGGGAACCGGGCTGCGCAAGGCTGGTCTAGTCTTTGGCGTCTGGACACCTAAACCCCAAGGAGAGTGCACCATGAGTATTTTTAGCTTTGTGAAAGAAGCAGGCGAAAAACTTATCGATCTGCTGACACCTGGCAATGCGAATGCCAGCGAACAGTTGAAGGAACACATCAGCAAGGTCGGCCTGGGTAATCCGAATGTTCAGGCGACAATCGAGGGTGACAAAGTCATCGTCACCGGTGAAGTGGCGAGTCAGGAAGAGAAGGAAAAAATTCTGCTGGCCGTGGGCAATATTGCCGGTGTCGGTAGCGTTGATGACCAGATCACGGTAACGGGGCCGGTTGCTCAGGCGGCGCGGTTCGTCACCGTTAAAAAGGGCGACACCCTCAGCGCGATTTCCAAGGCCGAATACGGCGACGCGAACAAGTACAACAAAATCTTCGAGGCCAACAAACCAATGCTTTCGCACCCGGACAAGATCTATCCGGGGCAGGTGTTGCGGATTCCTGAATAAGGCTTGAGATCGCTATCGCGGGCAAGCCACGCTCCCACAGGAATTGTGTCGTTCACGAAGGATGCGAACGACACAGATCCTGTGGGAGCGTGGCTTGCCCGCGATACAAGCGACTCGGTCTAAAGCCCGGCAATCAACTCCCGATAATCCCCCACCGCCGCAAACTCGGCCGTGTCCTTCGGCCCTTTGCGGCTGTCCGGCTCGCTCACGGCCAGCAGATGCGCCACGCCAAAATTGCGCGCACTGCGCAGAATAGGCAGCGTATCGTCGATAAACAGACTGCGCGTCGGGTCGAAGCCGATGTCGGCCTGCAAGGCATCCCAGAACTGCGGGTTTTCCTTGGGGAAACCGTAATCGTGAGAGCTGATCAAACGCTCGAAATACGGCGCCAGTTCAATTCGTTCCAGCTTCAATGACAGCGAGTCGCGGTGGGCATTGGTGATCAGTACCACGCGTTTGCCGGCCCGTTTGATCGCTGCCAGAAAAGTGTCCGCATCCGGTCGCAGGGCGATCAAGTGCGCGGTTTCCAGTTTCAGTTCGCGCACCGACAGCTTCAGCTCGGCGCTCCAGAAGTCCAGGCAGTACCACTGCAACTGACCGGCATTGCGTTCGAACAACGGCTGCAGTTCCAGCTCCGCCATGGCCCGGCTCACCCCATGCAGCTCGGCATAACGCTGGGGCAGGTGCTCCATCCAGAAATGGTTGTCGTAGTGCAGGTCCAGCAACGTGCCGTCCATATCCAGCAAAACGGTATCGATGTCGCGCCAGGGCAGCAGGGACATAAAAAACTTCTCCAGCGGTAAAAAAGATATCCGAGATAAACAATCAGGATAGGCCGGGTATAGTAACGCGTTCACGCCAAGGAGCTTCCCATGCGCCAGAAACCCACCGTACTCGCCCGCGAGATCGTCGCCACCAGCCGTTTGTTCTGCGTCGAAGAGCTGAAGTTGCGCTTTTCCAATGGCGTGGAGCGTACTTACGAGCGCTTGGTCGGCAAAGGCACCGGTCATGGCGCGGTGATGATCGTGGCGATGCTCGACGCGGACCACGCGGTGTTGGTGGAGGAATACTGCGGCGGCACCGATGCCTATGAACTGTCCTTGCCCAAAGGCTTGATCGAGCCGGGCGAAGACGTGTTGGCGGCGGCCGAACGGGAGCTCATGGAAGAGGCCGGGTATGGCGCGCGGCAGCTGGAACATCTGACCGAGTTGTCTTTGTCGCCCGGCTACATGAGCCAGAAGATCCAGGTGGTGCTGGCCACCGACCTGTACGAAGAGCGCCTGGAGGGTGACGAGCCCGAGCCGATGGGGGTGGACAAGATCAACCTGCGTGAATTGTCGGCCCTGGCGCAGAACCCGCGATTCACCGAGGGCCGTGCCTTGGCGGCGCTGTATCTGGCCCGTGACTTGCTGACTCAACGTGGGGTGTTTTTGCCGTGAACTTGAATTTTCCCCATCCGTTGATGGCGCCAGTCGTTGAACTGGCTTTGAAGGCTGGCAAGGCGATCCTGCCGTTCTGGCGCGTCAACGTTGCCGTGACTGCAAAGTCCGATGATTCCCCGGTCACCGCCGCCGATATGGCCGCTCATCATCTGATTCTGGCCGGGCTGACGGCGCTGGATCCGAGCATTCCGGTGCTGTCCGAAGAGGACGCCAATATCCCCCAGAGCGTGCGCGCCGGCTGGCAGCGCTGGTGGCTGGTCGATCCGTTGGACGGGACCAAGGAGTTTATTTCCGGCAGCGAAGAGTTCACCGTCAACATCGCGTTGATCGAGCAGGGGCGGGTGGTGTTTGGCGTGGTGTCGATGCCGACCAACGGGCGCTTTTATGTCGGCGGTGCCGGGTTGGGTGCCTGGCGTGGCGATAAAGGCGCCGAACCGTTGCCGATTCAGGTTCGCGAAATTCCGGCTACGGGTGAAGCCTTCACGGTGGTCGCCAGTCGTCGGCATTCGAGCCCTGAGCAGGAGCGCTTACTCGCGGGGTTGAGCGACAGTCTGGGTGAGTTGCAACTGGCCAATATTGGCAGTTCGCTGAAGTTTTGCCTGCTGGCAGAAGGGGCGGCGGATTGTTATCCGCGGTTGGCGCCGACGTCTCAGTGGGACACGGCTGCGGCTCAAGGCGTGCTGGAAGGCGCGGGGGGGGAGGTGCTGGATTTGAGCGGTGAGCCGTTCTGCTATCCGGCGCGGGAATCGTTGTTGAATGAATTCTTTTTGGCGCTGCCGGCTAAGGCGGCATGGCGGGAAAAGCTGCTGAAACTCGCACGCTCGTGACCGTAGCAAGAGAGGCTTTGCCAAAATTCCTGCCAGTTATGCAAAATCCTCGTGGGAGCGAGCCTGCTCGCGATGACGGTCGAACATTCAATGATGTTGACTGATAAATCGCTATCGCGAGCAGGCTCGCTCCCACAGGTTTTGTGGCGGCTGAGGTTTAGCGGTGAAGAACGTACTGCCCGGTAAACTTCACCGCATCCTCTTCACTCCCGGTATTCACAATCTGCGAATGCAGCGTCAACCGCGCCCGTCCATACCGCTCATACATCGCCAGAAACTTCTTCCACACCGCCGCACTCGGTGCCTGGCAAATCGCCGTCGCGTCCATGGTGACCGGCAGCGGGTAGCTGATCTGCCCTTCCTGAATCACGATATGCCCGTCATCGATGCCTTCTTCGCGCAAACGCAAATGCAACCAGCCCCATCCGGCCAGCACCGCGCCGCAATACAGGCTGCCACCGAACATGGTGCTCTTGTGATTGACGTTGGCCTCCAACGGCAGATGCAGGCGCAGTTGATGGTCTTGCCAGTCGAGCACTTTGAGGCCCATGTCCCGCGTGAGAGGGATGTCGTGGTGGAGGATCGATTCCAGGTGACGACAGTCGCGGTTCATTCAAAGGCCTCTTGTTTGAAGATGATGATTTGACGGTAGCTCAATCGATATCGTCGGTGGGGTTGCCGGCACCGCTATCGGCGAAGTTCAGACCATGCTTGCGCAGTTTGTCATGCAAGGTTTTGCGCGGAATGCCAAGCGCTTCGGCGAGGCTGCGTACGGAGCTGTGCGAGCGTGCCAGTTCGGCGGCAATCAGGCTCTTTTCGAAGTTCTCTACTTGCTCGCTCAAACCGCCGCTGACCACTTCGATCATGGTGCCGACGCCGCCATCCGGCGCGCTGTTGTCCAGCGCCAGTTCAAGACCGAGGGCAAAACGTTCGGCGGCGTTCTGCAGTTCTCGCACGTTGCCTGGCCATGTGTGACGTAGCAGCAGCGCCCGGTGCCCCGGTTGCAATTCATGAGGCGGCAATCCGTGGCGGGCGCTCGCCTCATCGGCGAAATGCTGGAACAGCATCAGCGCATCTTCGCCCCGCTCGCGCAGCGGTGGAATGCGCAGCGGCGCGACGTTCAAACGGTAATACAAGTCGGCACGGAAGCGCCCCTGATCGGCGGATTGACGCAGGTCTTCCTTGGTCGCGGCGATGATGCGGATGTCCAGCGGGATCAGCTGGTTGCCGCCCAAGCGCTCAACCACCCGCTCTTGCAGCAAGCGCAGCAATTTCACCTGCACGTCGAGGCTCATGCTTTCGATTTCATCGAGGAACAACGTGCCGCCGTTGGCGAATTCGAACTTGCCGATGCGACGCTTCTGCGCGCCGGTAAACGCACCAGGTTCGTGACCGAACAGCTCGCTTTCCACCACCGACTCAGCCAGGGCCCCGGCGTTGATCGCCACGAACGGGCCGTTGCGCCGACTCGACAGGTCGTGCAGCGCGCGGGCCACTACTTCTTTACCCGCACCGGTTTCGCCAAGGATCAGCACGTCGGCCTTGGTCGCCGCCAATGCACCGATCTGCTCACGCAGGCGCAGCATCGGCGCCGATTGCCCGACCAGTCGAGCGCTGAGTTCGTTGCGATCGCTCAGGGCCAGGCGCAGGCTGCGGTTGTCCAGCACCAATCGGCGCAGGTCCAGGGCACGATGTACGCTGTCGAGCAGGGCGTCGCTGGCGAAAGGCTTTTCCAGAAAGTCATAGGCCCCGGCGCGCATGGCTTGTACCGCCAGCGGCACATCGCCGTGGCCGGTGATCAGCAGCACTGGCAGTTCCGGGTCCTGGGCGTGGAGTTCGGTCAGCAGTTCGAGACCGTCCATGCCCGGCATGCGGATGTCGCTGACCACCACGCCCGGCCAGTCGCGTTCCAGTTGCCCGGCCAGGCCTTTGGCTTCAGCGAGCGGCAGGATTTTCAGGCCGGCCAGGTCCAGGGTCTGGCTCAAGGCTTGGCGCAGATGGGGATCGTCGTCGATCAACACGACCTGGATGCGGTTGTCGATGGTCATGCACTTCGGTCCTCGGACGGTTGCAGGCTCACGCCCGGTGCGCCTGCGCGCAGTTTCAGGGTAATCAGGGCGCCACCTTCCTTATGGTTGGAGAACGACAGTTCACCACCGAAGGCGCGCATCAGGGTGTCGCAGATCGCCAGCCCCAGCCCAAGCCCCTGAGTGCGGGTCTTGGTGGTGTAGAACGGCTCGCCGGCACGACCCAACGCTTCCAGGCAAAACCCGGGGCCGTTGTCGCGAATGTACAGATTGACGCCGTCGGCGGTGGATTCGGCACTCAACCAGAGTTTACGCGGCGGGCCTTTTTCCGTCAGGGCATCGAGGGCATTGGCCAGCAGATTACCGAGTACCTGGCGCAGGCGGGTTTCCCCAGCCTCGACCCACAGGGTGGCGGCTGGCAGGTCACGGATCAGCTCGACTTCCATGCTGCGTCGACGCTTGGCCAGTAACGCCAGCGCGTCGTCCAGCGCCGGTTGCAGAGCAACGCTTTCCGGGGCGTGGCGATCACGCCGAGCGAAGGCGCGCAGGTGGGCGATGATCGAGGCCATACGCCCGGTCAATTCACTGATCAGCTTGAGGTTGCCGCGAGCATCCTCGGTGCGCTGATGATCGAGCAGCACTTCGGCGTTTTCCGCGTAGCTGCGGATCGCTGCCAGCGGTTGGTTGAGTTCATGGCTGATGCTCGCCGACATCGTCCCCAGCGCCGAGAGCTTGCCGGCCTGCACCAGGTCATCCTGCGCGCGCACCAGTTCCTGCTGAGCGTGTTCGCGCTCCAGCACTTCCTGCTTCAGTCGACGGTTGAGGCCTTCGAGGTCGCTGGTCCGTTCGGCGACCCGGCCTTCCAGTTCCTGGCGGGCCTTGCCTTCGAAGGCGATCCGATCCAGGTAATGGCGCCGGCGTTGCATCATCAGGCCGAGCAGCAGCATCAATACCAGAAGCGTTGCGCCACCGATGGCCACGACCGTGCGCACCGGGCGGTCGATCAGGGTACGCGGTGCAAGGATACTGACACTCCAGCCGGTTTCTTCGATCTGCCGGGTTTGGGTCAGCCAGGCGTTGGCGTCGAGGTTCAACGGCTTGGGATCGCGGGTCGGGTAGGGTTGAATCGCAGTAATGGCCTCGCGCTCTGCGTCGCTCAATGGGCGTGTCGAGCGAAAACGCCACTCTGGCCGCGACGTGAGGATGACCACGCCATTGTGGTCGGTCACCAACAGTTGTTCAGGGGTTTTGCCCCAGAGGCTTTCGGTGTGGTCGAGGTCGACCTTGATCACCAGCACGCCGATGATTTTTTCGCGATCACGTATTGCCGCCGCAAAGAAGTAGCCGCGTTTGGCCGAGGTGGTGCCCAGGCCGAAGAAGCGTCCCAAACGACCGTCCATGGCCTCGCTGAAATAAGGACGGAAAGCGAAATTTCGGCCAACGAAGCTGTCGTGTTTGTCCCAATTGGAGGCCGCCAGCGTCTTGCCGGTGGTGTCCATCAGGTACATGACTTCGGCACCGGTCTGGGCGCTGATGTTTTTCAGCAGGCGATTGGCATTGCCTTGAACCACGCCCTCGTCGGGTGCGGACAATGTCGCACGCAGCGCGGGCAGCTCGCCGAGGATCTGTGGCAACACTTCATACCGATGCAGGGTGCCCAGCAGGTTGGCGACGTAGAGGTCGAGGGTCTGACGGTTCTGCCCGGCCAGTTCGCTGCGGTAGTAACGCTCGGCCAGATGCTCCAGCGGCCACAGCAAGGGCGCCAGGCACAGCGCGAGCAACGCCAGGCTGCGCCAGCGAGGTCTGCGGGGAAGGGTCGGAGTCATGAGCATCAAGCGCCTGTGGGTACAGACGCATTATGCCTAGGCTTGCGGGCGCAGTCTGCGCACCTGGGATCAAGTGCGCGCTGGCGGTGAAAATTCACACAGGAATTCAGGAAAAGACTTCGGCGTCCTTGAAGAACGCGGCGGACTGATCCTTGGCCGACAGTTTCGGTGCTTCGTCCAGCTGCCAGTCAATGCCCAGGTCCGGATCGTCCCAGCGAATGCTGCGCTCGGCCGACGGGGTGTAGTAGTCGGTGGTTTTGTAGAGGAACTCGGCGAAATCACTCAACACCACGAAACCATGGGCAAAACCTTCCGGTACCCAGAGTTGGCGATGGTTGTCGGCAGACAGACGCACAGCGACCCATTTGCCGAAATGCGGCGAGCTGCGGCGAATGTCCACCGCCACGTCCAACACCTCACCGGCGGTGACGCGCACCAGTTTGCCCTGGGTGTTTTCCAGTTGGTAATGCAGACCGCGCAGTACACCTTTTTGCGAGCGGGAATGGTTGTCCTGAACGAACTGGGTGTTCAGGCCGGTTGCCTCTTCGAAAGCCTTGGCGTTGAAGCTCTCATAGAAGAAACCGCGCTCGTCACCAAATACCTTGGGTTCGATGATCAGAACACCGGGCAGGTCGGTGGTGACTACATTCATGGTGTTTCTCCAGCAATAGGCGTGATGGCCGACATTCTTACGCAAAGTGGTGGTTGGTGCGAGTGGTGTGGTGGTTCAGGCGATAAAATTCGTTTAGTCGCTGTGTTCCATCAGTAAAAAACTGGTGATCTCTGTTAATCGACCTCACCGAAATACCACTGCTCGGCCTCATAGGGTTGCCCGTCACAATCTTCAGCGGTATAGCGCAATCCTCTTTCCTTCATCCCGTCTGGAAGGACGAGACCCCATTCTGTTGCGAGGCTTTTGTCCGTTCGGCAGTGCTCACTGTCAATTGCCGGGATATGTCCTCGGTGGTAGTCCAGATTGGTGTAAATGCAGATTTCGCTGGTGAACATGTCCGGTAGGCAAATGACCGTGACTATTCGACAGTCGATGGCATTTTCAGGCCTTGCCTGGCGTATGTGGTGCGCTGCATTGATCATTTGTTGGGCGCATTCTTTGCGTATGGCAGTGGTCGCTTGTTTACCCTCTACCAGTGTCGTGAGAACCGGAATTTTCCAATTGCTGTATTTCTGTTCGAGAGTCAGATCGTCCGGAAAATAGCCCTCGAAGCGAGAGGACCAGGCTGCAAGCGCTTTCAATCGACGTGGGATGTTGCGGACTTTTTTGTTTGAGAGTGCAAGGCGGCGCATCGTCATGGTGGCGACTTTATCCTGGACGGTTGATGGATCCCTTTAGGCTATAGGTTGGAATCAGGAACAGTGAAAGGCAATCCGAGATTGCTGTAGGAAAGTTCATCTGAGTAGTCGCTGACCGGAAACCATCCCCAATGCCGACCCTCTGACCGGTATAAGAGGGTTGCGTATCGCCCCAAGCAATGGCGATATAAGCGCCTAATAAAATTTCAGGGGTTGTTGTATGCCGCTCGCCACGTTGATTCACCGCGCCAGTCTGCCCAGCCCGCAGGTGTCTGCGGCGCAAGCGCTTGAGCTGTTGAAAGAGCATTACGGGTTGAGCGGACGATTACAGACGCTTGGGAGCCAGCAGGATCTCAATTTCCGGGTCGACAGCGAGCAGGGGCGTTTCGTCCTGAAAATCTGCCGCGGCGATTACTCGGTCCTGGAGCTGCAAGCCCAGCACGCAGGGCTCAAGCATCTGGCGGAACATTCCGGCGTGCCGGTGCCTGGAGTGATTGCTGCCAAAAACGGCGCAGACCTTCTCTCCCTTGAGATTGAGGGCCAGGCTGTGCACGTACGACTGCTTGATTACATCGACGGCCAATCCCTGACGCACCTCGATCATCTAAGCCATTCAGTGGTTGCCGGTTTCGGTCGGCTCTGCGGCGAAATGGACCTGGCGCTGGCCGGTTTCGATCATCCTGGCCTCGAGCGCACCCTTCAATGGGATGCCCGCCACGCCAATGCGTTGATCGCGCATTTGCTGCCGGTGATCAAGGATGAGCGGCAACGAGCGTTAATTGCTGAAGCGGCCGAACAGGCCGAGCGCCATTTGCAGCCGCTGGTGGATAAGCTGCCGGTGCAGGCGATTCACATGGATATCACCGACGACAATGTGGTCTGGCAGCGGGATTCGCAGCGCCAATGGCAGTTGCAGGGCGTCATCGATTTCGGCGATCTGGTTCGAACCTGGCGGATCACTGATCTGTCGGTGACCTGCGCCGCGCTGCTGCACCATGCCGATGGCGATCCATTTTGCATTTTGCTGGCGGTTCGGGCTTATCACGCGGTCAATCCGTTGCAGCATGAAGAGTTGCTAGCGCTATGGCCGCTGATCGTTGCGCGCTCGGCGGTGTTGGTGCTGAGTGGCGAACAGCAGGTCAGCATCGATCCGGGCAATGGGTACAGTCGCGACAACCTGACCCATGAGTGGGAAATTTTCCGCGTTGCCACATCGGTGCCATTGGCGTTGATGGAGGCGGCGATTCTTAACGCGGTTGGGCAAAGCCTTCCAAGCATCGGCAGCGAGGGCTTCGCGCCATTGTTGCCGAGTCTGGTTGGGCGTGAATTTGCGTTGATCGATCTGGGCGTGCTCAGTCCGCATTTCGAGGCGGGTAACTGGGAGCAAGAAGGGATCGATCTGCGTTTGTTGACGGAAGCCGCCGAGGCACACGGTCTGGCGGCCAGTCGATATGGCCAGTATCGTCTGTCCCGCACTCGGCCGGACAGCGCCAGTGAACCGGATACTTTCCCGTTACACGTTGCATTGCGAGTGCCCGACGGCACGGCGGTCGAAGCGCCGTTTGCCGGGGTCATCCATATTGAAGGGGAGAACCTGCTGCAACTGGACGGCCCAGAACTCAGCGTCCGATTGTGGGGTGTGGCCCCATCGGTACGCAGTAGCGCGGCGCTGGTCAAAGGCCAGGTCCTGGGTTCGGTCAGCGGGCCGTTGATCGTGCAGTTGTGTCGAAGCGCTCAGCTAGACGCGCCGTTGTTTTGCACACCTTCGCGCGCAGCAGCCTGGCAGGCACTGTGTCCGTCACCTGCCCTGTTGTTGGGCCTGGCCTGCGATGCGGAAGAAGAACTCGACCCACAGACATTGCTCGCCCGCCGTGACGCGAGTTTCGCTCGCTCCCAGAAGCACTATTACGTCGACCCGCCGCGCGTCGAGCGTGGCTGGCGCAATCACCTGATCGACATGCAGGGTCGCTCTTACCTCGACATGCTCAACAACGTCGCGGTACTGGGTCATGGCCATCCGCGCATGGCCGCCGTTGCCAGCCGGCAGTGGTCGTTGCTCAACACCAACTCGCGTTTTCACTACGCGGCGATTGCCGAGTTTTCCGAGCGTTTACTGAAGCTGGCACCGGACAGCATGGATCGCGTATTTCTGGTCAACAGCGGTACCGAGGCCAATGACTTGGCAATCCGTCTGGCCTGGGCTTATAGCGGCGGTCGCGACATGCTCAGCGTATTGGAGGCTTATCACGGCTGGTCAGTGGCAGCGGATGCGGTTTCGACCTCGATTGCCGACAACCCCAAGGCCTTGAGCAGCCGTCCCGATTGGGTGCATCCGGTGACTGCGCCGAATACCTATCGTGGTGAATTTCGTGGCGTCGACAGCGCGCCGGACTACGTGCGCAGCGTCGAGCACAACCTGGCGAAAATCGCCGAACAGAAACGCCAACTGGCCGGTTTCATCTGCGAGCCGGTGTACGGCAATGCCGGCGGTATCTCGCTGCCGCCGGGCTATTTGAAGCAGGTCTATGCGCTGGTCCGCGCTCAGGGCGGGGTGTGCATCGCCGATGAAGTGCAGGTCGGTTACGGTCGCATGGGCAAATTCTTCTGGGGCTTCGAAGAACAGGGCGTGGTGCCGGACATCATCACCATGGCCAAAGGCATGGGTAACGGCCAGCCGTTGGGCGCAGTCATTACCCGCCGGGAAATCGCCGAAGCGCTGGAGGCCGAGGGTTACTTCTTCTCGTCGGCCGGTGGCAGCCCGGTCAGTTGCCGGATCGGCATGGCGGTGCTGGATGTGATGGAAGAAGAAAAACTCTGGGAGAACGCCCAGGTTGTGGGCGGGTATTTCAAGGAACGTCTTGAAGCGTTGATTGATCGGCATCCGTTGGTGGGCGCAGTGCATGGTTCCGGCTTCTATCTGGGCGTGGAGTTGATCCGCAATCGCGAAACCCTGGAGCCTGCGACTGAAGAAACCACGGCGTTGTGTGATCGCCTTCGTGAGTTGGGGATCTTCATGCAGCCGACTGGCGATGACCTGAACATTCTCAAGATCAAGCCGCCGATGGTCACGTCGCGTCAAAGCGTGGATTTCTTTGTCGACATGCTGTCGAAGGTTCTCGAAGAAGGGTTGTAAACACGTGCTCCCACAAGGGATTGTATTTAAATTCGATTATTATCTGGGTTAAGTGAGTTATTTTTGACTGGGTGAGTATTTATCGCTTTAAAAGCCGATTTTTATCGGCTATAAAGTCGCCATTGCCCACGGTGTGGACGAATCACGCCTGGTGCTGCCTCTTTCTGTCATCGGTCGATGCCACCCTCGACCTTCAAGCACTTGCCCAGGAGATGATTCATGAGCCGTATCGTTACCGTCGCCGCTACCCAGATGGCCTGTTCCTGGGACCTTGAAGCCAACATCGAGACCGCTGAGAAGCTGGTCCGTGAGGCTGCGGCGAAAGGCGCGCAAATCATCCTGATCCAGGAGCTGTTCGAGGCGCCGTACTTCTGCCAGAAACCGAACCCGGATTACCTGCAACTGGCCACGACCGTTGAAGATAACGTCGCCATCAAGCATTTTCAGAAAGTCGCCAAAGAACTGCAGGTTGTTCTGCCAATCAGCTTCTACGAATTGGCCGGTCGCGCGCGTTTCAACAGCATCGCAATCATCGATGCCGACGGCAGCAACCTCGGGATTTATCGTAAAAGCCACATCCCGGACGGCCCTGGCTACCACGAAAAGTACTACTTCAACCCGGGCGATACCGGCTTCAAAGTCTGGAACACCCGTTACGCGAAAATCGGCGTGGGCATCTGCTGGGATCAGTGGTTCCCTGAGTGCGCCCGCAGCATGGCGCTGCAAGGTGCGGAAATCCTGCTCTACCCGACCGCCATCGGCAGCGAGCCACACGACAAGACCATTTCGTCCCGCGACCACTGGCAGCGCGTGCAACAAGGCCATGCCGGCGCCAACCTGATGCCGCTGATTGCCAGCAACCGCATCGGCAACGAAGAGCAGGACGGCTACGACATTACCTTCTACGGCTCGTCGTTCATTGCCAACCAGTTTGGCGAGAAAGTCCAAGAGCTGTATGAAACAGAAGAAGGCATTCTGGTTCACAGTTTCGACCTCGATGAGCTGGAGCACATCCGCAGCGCATGGGGTTCGTTCCGTGACCGTCGCCCGAACCTTTACGGCGCGATCAAAACCCTCGACGGTTCCCTGGAGTCCTGAACCATGACCACGTTGAACAGCACCCCTCGCACCGACGGCTTTTACATGCCAGCCGAATGGGCACCACAGACCCAGACCTGGATGGTCTGGCCCGAGCGCCCGGACAACTGGCGCCTGGGCGGCAAACCGGCACAAGCCGCGCATGTGGCGGTGGCCAAGGCCATCGCGCGTTTCGAGCCGGTGACCGTGGCGGTTTCCGCCGGCCAGTACGAAAATGCCCGTGCCCGTCTCGACGTGCCGAATATTCGTTTGGTGGAGATGTCCAGCGATGACGCTTGGGTTCGGGATACTGGCCCGACGTTCGTCATCAACAACCGCGGCGAAGTCCGTGGTGTGGATTGGGACTTCAATGCCTGGGGCGGTTTTGACGGTGGTCTGTATTCGCCGTGGAACCGTGACTCGCAGGTGGCGGGCAAGATCCTCGAAATCGAGCGCAGCCCGCGCTACCGCACCGAAGGTTTTGTGCTCGAAGGCGGCTCGATCCATGTCGATGGCGAAGGCACCCTGATCACTACCGAAGAGTGCCTGCTCAACCGCAATCGCAACCCGCACATGGACCGCGCGCAGATCGAAGCGGTGCTCGGTGCCAATCTGGCTGTGGATAAAATCATCTGGTTGCCGGACGGTCTGTTCAACGACGAAACCGACGGCCATGTGGATAACTTCTGCTGCTACGTGCGTCCGGGCGAAGTGCTTCTGGCCTGGACCGATGACCCGCAGGACCCGAACTACCCGCGCTGCCAGGCGGCAATGAACGTGCTGCAAAACAGCACCGATGCCAAGGGGCGCCCGTTCACGGTGCACAAGATGCCGATTCCCGGGCCGCTGTACGCGACCGAAGACGAGTGCGCTGGCGTGGATCCGGTTGACGGCACTCAGGAACGCAATCCGACCGTTCGTCTGGCTGGCTCTTACGTGAACTTCCTGATCGTCAACGGCGGCATCATCGCGCCGAGCTTCGACGACCCGTTGGACGGTCCGGCCAAAGAGATTCTGCAGGCTTTATTCCCGCAGCACGAAGTGGTCATGGTGCCGGGGCGCGAACTGTTACTGGGGGGCGGTAACATCCATTGCCTTACCCAACAACAGCCCGCGCCGCACAAGGAGTGAGTGAGGTCGTAACAGCTTAAGTTGATTGCAAAATCGATTGAGCAACGATTTTTCCTCGTCATTTTGCAGAAAGCCCGCAGCCCATCAGGACTGCGGGCTTTTTTGTATCCACTTGTCGACACTTCGAAAACATTGGCACAGCTCTTGTATCTTCGATGGGGCAACACGGGGAGGGAGAGAACTTCGATGTTCTGTCATAAACCTTGGATAAGTTAGCCGCTCACAAACCAGGAGAGAGCGCTGAGATGAACGCCGAAATGAATGTGGTGGGCGAGCGGGCATTGCATCCCCTGGCAGTTAACAGCGAATCGCTCCAGGCCCTGGCGCAGTGGTTGAAGTCCAATGGAACGCGTCAGATCAGGGAACCTGATCCGCGCCGGATGATGATCGAGCGCTACCCCGCTGGTTTATTCAGCGAGGCAGAACTGGAAGCACTGTGGGATGTGATGGAAGGATAAGAAGAAAAACAACGGATTGATAAAAGCGCTGCCGGGAAGGCGGCGCTTTTTTTTGGGGCGAAGGATTTCATGATCACTGGAGATCAATGTGGGAGCGGGCTTGCTCGCGAAAGCGGTATGCCGGTCAACGAAGATGTTGAACATGATGGCCCCTTCGCGAGCAAGCCCGCTCCCACAAGGTTTTGCATTGTTTAGAAGATTCAGGTTCCGGTCATGTCGCCCATAACCTGGCGGAAATAGAAAGTATTCGACCGATTCATGAAACAGACTGAAAGCCATTCCAGCGTTTTTCCGAAACTTTCTGGGGATTAATCTGCCGGCATTGAGTTTTCCCACTTTGTTGCCGGAGTCTTCCCATGATCCTTCACTACATTTACGACCCATTGTGCGGCTGGTGCTACGGCGCCAAACCATTGGTGCAGGCCGCCCAAAGCGTGCTGCCAGTGATCGCCCACGGTGGCGGCATGATGAGCGGCGCCAATCGCCAAACCGTTTCGCCACAACTGCGCAATTACGTCATGCCCCATGACCGACGCATCGCCGAGTACACCGGCCAGCCGTTTGGTGAGGCATATTTTGAAGGCTTGCTGCGCGATGAGACGGCGGTGTTCGATTCCACGCCGCCGATTGCCGCTGTGTTGGCAGCCGAGCAGATCGCTGAGCGCGGTCTTGAAATGCTGGGGCGTTTGCAAACGGCTCATTACGTGGAGGGTCGACGCATTGCTGACACCTCCGTGCTGCTGGAACTCGCCACACAAATAGGCCTTGAACCTGAGGCCTTGCAACTGGCGTTTACTGAAGCCGACACAGAGCGCCATATCAAAGACAGCCGCGCACTCTTGGCCAAAGTCGGTGGTCAGGGTTTCCCGACCTTCGCGTTGGAACAGGATGGCCAGTTCACTCTGGTCGACATAGGCCCGTGGCTCGGCAAGCCGCAAGCTTTCGCCCAATGGCTGGGTCAGTCGTTTGCGGCAAAAGAGTCTTCATCCGCGTTTCAAGCCTGTGGCCTCGACGGCTGCGCCCATTGAATTCACCTGGAGTCACCATGGATAACCTGAGCCTGATCAAAAGCACCTACGAAGGCGCCAACTCCCAGGAGAACGCTCGCAATACCGCCGCGGCGCTGGCCGATGACGCCCGCTGGACCGAAGCGGCGGGTTTTCCCTACGCCGGGACCTATGTCGGTTTCGACGCTATCGTCGAAAATGTCTTCAAGCGCCTGGCCACCGAGTGGGAAGATTTTCAGTTCAAGGTCGAGAACTATGTCGCACAGGGCGACAAGGTGTTTGCCTACGGTAATTACAGCGGCATCTACAAAGCCACCGGCCGCCCGATGAATGCTCGGGTCGCTCACTTGTGGACCTTGGCCAACGGCCAAGTCACGCATTTCGAACAATTCGTCGACAGCCATACCGTGCAATTGGCTATCGCTGACAAGTGATTTCTTAGACGATTTTCGCCTATTTACAGACGATTCCTGAAATTGACACCTTATTTAGCGCGCAGATAGGATGCGCCCAACGCCTGTGGCTAACCGCCATGACTTACAAAACAATAAAAGGCCCGCCGCGAATTTTCGTGGGCGGGCCTTTTTGTTTTTGCGGTGAAAAAAGAGCGCGATAGCGCCGTTTCAGCGGTTCGACACAGCGCGTATCAACCCGTAATAAGGAAAATAACATGTTGAACAAGCGGATCAGCCTGATCGCATTGGGGATGTTGAGTGCCACTCAGGCCATGGCTAACGACCAGGCCGAATCCAAGGGTTTTGTTGAAGATAGCAGCCTCAAAGTGCTGCTGCGCAATGCCTACATCAATCGTGACTATAAAGACGGCAACGAGGACAAAGCCGAGTGGGGCCAAGCGGCCATCGGTGCTTTCTCGTCTGGTTTCACCCAAGGCACCGTCGGTGTGGGTGTGGACGCCTTCGGTCTGTACGCACTGCGTCTGGACGGCGGCAAAGGCCGCAGCGGCGCCGGTGGTATCGACTTCTTCAAACAGGGCGATAGCGGCAACGCAGCTGACGACCTGTCGAAGGGTGGCGCGGCAGTCAAGTTCCGTCTTTCCAGCACCACGCTGACCTATGGCGACCAGATGCCGGCCCTGCCGGTGCTGAACTACGACAACTCGCGCCTGCTGCCGGAAAGCTACACCGGCACCCTGATCACCTCCAAGGAGATCAAAGGCCTGGAGCTGAACGCAGGTCGCTTCACCGCCGAATCGCGCAAAAGTGCTGAAGGCCGTGACAGCGGTGGCTTGAAGTCGATCAACGTGTTGGGCGGTAGCTACCAATTCACCGAACAGTTCAAGGCTGCGCTGTACGCGTCCGACGTCGAAGACGTGCTGAAGAAACAGTACGTGAACGCTAACTACGTGTTCCTTTTCGACAAGGATCAGTCCCTGACCCTGGACTTCAACGGTTACCGCACCAAGCTGGACGATTCCTACGTCCGCGAAAGCGGTGCTACCGGCGACGACAACAAGATCTGGAGCCTGGCAGCGACCTTCGCCACCGGTCCGCACTCGTTCACTCTCGCTCACCAACGCAGCACCGGCGACAGCAACCTGGGCTACGCCTACGGCGGCTATCAGAAGGATCAAGGTCGCGTCGGCGACGGCGGCAACACCATCTATCTGGCGAACTCCTACTGGTCCGACTTCAACGCCGAAGACGAACGCAGCTGGCAGCTGGGCTACGGTCTGGACTTCCGCGCTTTCGGCGTTCCTGGCCTGAGCTACAACGTTGCCTACGTGCGCGGTGACAACATCACCACCTCCACCAGCGAAGGCGGCACCGAGCGCGAGATCTTCAACCAGTTCAAGTACGTTGTGCAAAGTGGCCCGGCCAAAGATTTGAGCGTGAAGGTGCGCAGCTCGATCCTGCGCGTATCGCAGAAGTCCAGCGAGTACAACGTCAGCGGCAACGAACTGCGTGTCTTCGTGGATTACCCGATCAACATCTTCTAATGATCGCTTGAGTTGGATAAAAGCCCCGACTGGTTCGGGGTTTTTTTTCGCCTCGTAACTTTGGAAAAATACTGAAAACTGCTGTTTTCGATCGCAAAAAGTCGAATTAAAGCAACTTCATACTGCGTTTCAATCAACGCTTGATATGCCTGAAATTCTTTCTCATGGGCCGCAAATCCTGCACCTACTAGATTAAGCCGCTAAATGCAGTGGAGACCTAGTAATGATCGTTTTGAACAGAGAAGTTGGCGAATCGCTACGGCGCGACAAATATGTCAACGTCCAGGGAGCCGACTTCAATCTCTTCGGTCATTTTTCCGACTTCGTCAGATTGACCAAAAGTTGGGAAAGCATGGAGCCGGACAGTTATTACGGCCAAGCCGATGCGGGCATGCGTTTTCGTCGTTACAGCGATTTCGAATACAACCCCGTAACTCGTGACTTGAAGCAGCTGGAACACCGCGCCTACGTGCAATCGAAGGCCAACAACAGCTATGTCGGCGGACTGGAGCGGCACTTCCAGGACTTCTCCAATGAAGTCATCAATTCGCCGGTGATGCGCAGCCTCATCGATGTGGATTTCGAGGTGTACAAAAACGTATTACCGCCGGAGTTGCATGATGAGATCTGGCAATGCCAGATCCATCAGATCCGCATTGAGATCAAGCCAGGCAAGCAACTGGAAATCACCCCTGAGGGCATTCACTGCGACGGTTATCCATTCAGCGGTGTGCATTTCTGGGGTCGTAATAACGTGGATGGGGCGGAGAGCCGTTTGTATTCGGCCCAAGAGGAACAATTGGCGGCGACGACCTATCTGGAAATCCTCGACACCACCTACTTCCTCGATCGCGACATGCGTCACTACGTGACACCGGCACGCAACACCCACGCTCACGAAATGGCCTATCGGCAGATTCTGGCCATTTCCTTCTCGCGGCCCGGGACCGCTTTCGACATTGTTCGCTGAACAGCTAGATCCCATGATGCACATCGCCGAGTGCGCTGCACCGGTGATGTTGCAGCGCGCGATGGCCAAGGATGCCCAACGTCTGGAACGCTTCTTTCGGCAATTCGAAGAAGTGTCATTCTGTGAATGGCAGGACGCCAAATGCCTGCGCGGTGTGTTGGAGCAGAAAACCACCACCGCGTTCCTCGCGCTCGATGTCTGCGGCGAAGTGGTCGGCGCGGTGTTGGGTGGCATGCTCGGCAGCCGCGGCACCATCAATCACCTGGCGGTGAGCCCGGTGTATCGCAGCCAGGGCGTTGGTCAGCGCCTGGTGGAAGCGGCTTCGGCAGACATGAAACGTGTCGGTGTGCTGCGGATGTTCCTGTTCGTCGACGATGCTAACCTTGCCGGCAAACGTTTTTGGAGCGCCCAGGGCTTTTGCGAGCCGAGCGGCGAAACTACCTTTGAGAGGGACCTATGAATGAGACGTCCAGCAGCCAGCCGCTGATGGTCGAGCCCCAGCCCTCGCGCACGTTCGCTGAAGCCAGCCCGGTTATTGCGGGCTACTTCACGGTGTCGTTTGTGTTCGGTTTGATGGCCGTCAATGCCGGATTGCCCGTGTGGCTACCGGTCGCGATGTGCTTGTTCGTCTACGCCGGTGCCTCGCAGTTTGCCGCCCTGGCGCTGATCTCCAGCGGCGCATCGCTGACCACTATCATCCTCACCACATTTCTGATCAATGCGCGGCACATGCTGATGTCGGTCTACATGGCCAAGGCCTTGCAGGCGATGGGGCTCAGTCGTCTCGAGCGTTGGTGTTATGCCGGTGGGCTGACCGATGAATCGTTCGCCTTCCACAGCGTCAAGCTGGGCAAGGGCACGCCGGTCAATGTGCGTTACCTGATCGGCTTCAATCTGTATTGCCACACGTCATGGGTGCTGGGCGGTTTGCTGGGAGCAATTTGCGCGCAGTACGCGGCGCACCTGATCAAATATCAGCTCGACTATGCGCTGACCGCGATGATGCTCTACGTGCTGGTATCGTTGTGCAACACCCGCAATAAACTGATCGCCGCACTGGCCGCGGTTGCCTGCATGGGTGCCCTGAGCCTGATCGGCAGCTCACCCTTTAACGTATTCATCGCCACATTCGTGGGCTGCGGGGTGGGTGTATGCCTGACCAAACGTTCCTGATCCTGGTCGTCGTGCTGATGATGGCCGTGACGTTCCTGCCGCGCGCGTTGCCGCTGCAGGTGAGCACCGATCATTGGCCACCCCTGGTCGCCCGGGCGCTGGAATACCTGCCGGTGGCGATCGTCGCTGCAATCAGCCTCACGCCGCTGTTGATCAAGGATCAGCAGGTGCAGCTCGATCGCCCGGAATTTTATGCAGCCATTCCGACGTTGTTATGTGCGTATTTCAGCAAAAACCTCTTTCTCAGCGTAGCGGTGGGAACGGCTGCGTACATCGCGCTCGGGTCGTTCATGTAGCGACAGAGTGACCACGTCGTTTAAGGCCTGGCCCGACAACTCGGAGTTATTGACCGCCAGCCGCACTTCGAGGGAATCCTCGAAACCCGGGAAAATGGTCAAGCCATTACGCAGGGCCGCCTCACGGGAAACCATGCCGAGACCGTCCATTTGCGTGATCAATGACAGGGTCAGGGTCTCGCTGCAGGAATAGATCATCCGCTTGCCTGACTCGTAATTACCAAGGCCTGCGTCGAGAAAGCGCAAGAAGCTGTGGGAATACGGACAATCGTCGGCAGGACGAACCTGAAACTTATTGCCGAGCAGCATCAGCGGATCGTTTTCCTCACCGCAATGAGCACCGACCACCTGCACCTGTACATGGGGCAGAGCAATGCTGGGTAATCCCGGCTGCTGCGGCCCGATCAGCACGGCCAGGTCGAAGTCCTCATTCTTCAACTTGCTGAGGTTTTCCATCGACTCGGCGTAGCTGAATTCCAGCTGATAATCAGGAAACACCTCAATGAGGCGCCCGATCATTCGCCGATTGAAGTCGGCCGAGAGCGTGGTGTTAAGTGCAACCTTGAGCGTGCGCTGTCCAGGCACCTTGAGCGCGGCGACTTTTTCTTCCAGTTGCCGCGTAGCGACCAACACTTTGTCCATGTAGGGCGTGAGCTCCGTGCCCTGTGTTGTCAGAGTCAGCCCCTTGTTGGAGCGACGAAACAACCGAAAACCGAACTGCTCTTCGACCTTGTTCAACTGCGCGGCCAATGCCTGCACGGTCAAACAGGAATGCTCTGCCGCCGCCGACAATGAGCCGGTCTGCACAATGCGCATGAGATTACGTAAGGTTCTGCTATCCATTTGGGTAATGCCCTCTAAAGTGGGCTGGCTATTGTTGTGTACCTGATCGCCCCGGTGGGCGTCGGTCGCGTGCTGGCTATGATCCTGCACCTGAGCATGCTTGTCCCGAGTTTAGTAGCGAAATGGTTCTGCGTCCGATGGTTGGAGGCTTACACAGGATTGGGGTTTTTGGTGGGGCGTAGGTGATCGGGGTCAGAAAATGGCCCGGATGGGGGATGTGTGGGGCGTTTTCTGGATATCAGCGAAACCTTTTTCCAAGGCAAAAAAAAGCAGCCTGATCAGGCTGCTTTCATGAATAGGTGCTTGATATTGTGCTCCCTCAAGCAGGGGAGGAGAGGTTTACCCGAGCGCTGATTTTCAGGTCATCAACGGGGCTCCTACATCGACTATCGCCACCTGAAGGCAGTCGGTTTCGCGCTCTCGATTAAATTGTCTGCCCCTGTATGGCGGGTGTCAACGAGTGTCTTTGACCGTGTGTCGGAGTCTTTTCAGGGGCGGAAAATCTGCGCGAAGTCTCTTTTCGAGAGTAATACGTTTACGAATTAAAATTTCATATTTGTTCGTATCTGTACTAGTCTGAAATCAAGATATCGCACATTCAAGGAGGCCATCCCCATGCCTGCCTCAACCATCGTCCTCAGCCCACAGCAACAACTCGAGACTCCCGAAGCCGGTCGAGTCGCGCTGAAGTTCTTCTTCAACCTCATGGAACGCTGGGGCTGCACCGCCGAGCAACAACGCACCCTTTTGGGCAAAGTCGGCAACACCACTTTCTACAAGTACAAACACCTGCCGCCCAACGTGCGCCTGCCCCACGACACCTTGGAGCGCATCTCGTATTTGATGGGCATCCACAAAGCCTTGAGCATCATCTTCAGCAACAGCCGCGAGCGCGCCTACACCTGGGTCAGCAGCCCCAACACCGCCGCGCCGTTCAATGGCCAGTCGGCGCTGTCCTACATGCTGGCCGGCCGCGTGGTCGACATCGCTGACGTGCGCCGCTACCTCGACGGAGTGCGCGGTTGATGGCGCCGGAGCTGGCCGACCCGCAATGGCCGCGGGCTTACCGGATCGTCAACAGCTGCTTCCCGCCGATCTCGTTGTTCGAAGACGTGCTCGACCCCGAAGACCTGCCCACCGCCTACGCGCTGGAAGCCCTGACCAACGATCGGCTGATGGAAGAAGCCGGCGTTCTCGCCCGCGTGCGCCCCGAAGACCGCGTCTCCGGCCCCGGCTCCACACCGGTCATGGCCGCGTTCACCCACATCGGCAAAACCAGCCGCTTCACCGACGGCACCTTCGGCGTCTACTACGCCGCCAGCAGCCAGGCCGCCGCCATCGCCGAGACGAGCTATCACCAGGAACGCTTCCTCGCCGCGACGAACGAACCGGACCTTGAGTTGACCATGCGCACCTACGTCAACAAGGTCGTCAAACCCCTGCACGACATCCGGCAAAACTATCCTCACCTTTATGATCCGGACCCCACCGCGTACGGCCCATCCCAGGTCTTCGCCCGCCAATTGCGCGAAACATTGTCGTGGGGATTGCTCTACAACAGCGTTCGTTTGCCGGGCCATGAATGTGTTGCCGCGTTTCGACCGCCCGCTGTGTCCATTCCGAAGCAAGGGAAGCACATTCGTTATGTGTGGAGTGCGAGCAGTCGCAAGATCTCGTTTGTGTTTGAAGTCAGCGAGATGTGAAGCCCAGCGAAACGCAAAAAAACCCGTTGGATTCGGGGTTTTCTGCGTGGCGCACGTCTCCAATCGATATCGACGTAGTCATTACACCAAGTAACTAATGATGTTCCTGCCCCCACCTTTATCCCCCTGACCCAACCTCATACAGTCCTCTCCAACGCCTCCCCATCATTCCGATGAGAAGGTCACTGGAGATTTCCCCCATGCCTTTCGTAAGCGTACGCATCACCCGCGATGGCGTTACCTCAGAGCAGAAAGCTCAGGTGATCGCTGAAATCACTGAAACCCTGGAACGCGTCCTCAACAAGCGCCCGGACCTGACCCACATCGTGATCGAAGAAGTCGACACCGATAACTGGGGCTATGCCGGGATCACCACCACCCAGTACCGAAAACAACTCGCTGAGGAGCAGGGGCAGTCATGACCGCGTCCGTCACCATCGATTTCGTCTCCGACGTGGTGTGCCCATGGTGCGCCTTGGGCGCGACGGCGCTGGAGCAAGCGATCGAGAACGTGGCCGGTGAAGTCTCCGTCGAGCTGACCTTCAAGCCCTTTGAGTTAAACCCGGACATGCCAGCGGAAGGCGAGAACGCGGTCGAGCATTTGATGCGCAAGTACGGGCGCACCGCCGAGGAAGTCGCCGCCGGCAAAGCGATGCAGATCGCCCGCGGTGAGGCCATCGGGTTCAAGTTCGATCTGGAGAAGTGCAGCCATTTCTACAACACCTTTGATGCTCATCGTTTGTTGTTCTGGGCGTCGCAGAAAGGGCGGCAGATCGCACTCAAGCAAGCGTTGCTACGCGCTTACTTCGCCGCCGGCCAGAACCCGAGCGATCACCAGACGCTGGTGCGTCTGGCGGCTCAGGCGGGACTGGATGCAGAGCGTGCAGGCGAGGTGTTGGCGTCCGGAGCGTTTGCCAATGAGGTGCGTGAGCTTGAGGCGTTTTACCGCGAGCGCGGCATCAATTCGGTACCGGCCATGGTGCTTAACGGTCGTCACCTGGTGTCCGGGTCGCAATCGGTCGAGTACTACGAACAGATGTTTAGGCAAATGGCGCAGGCCGCGGCCGAAGCGTGATTGATCACTTTTCAAACCATCATTTATTAGTCGAGGTTCATCATGAGCAATTCGAAAAAAGTCATCGTTATTACTGGCGCCTCCCAAGGTCTCGGCGCAGGCATGGTCAAGGCCTTCCGTGATCTCGATTACCGGGTAGTCGCCACTTCGCGTTCGATCCAGCCGTCCACCGACCCAGACATCCTCACCGTTGCCGGCGACATCGGCGACCCCGCGGTCGCACAGCGAGTCATCCGTGAAGCGATCGAACGTTTCGGCCGTATCGATACGCTGGTCAATAACGCCGGGATCTTCGTCGCCAAGCCGTTCACCGCCTACACCCACGAAGATTACGCAGCGGTGTTGTCGGTGAACCTGAATGGTTTCTTCTACATCACCCAACTCGCGATCACCGAGATGGAAAAACAGGGCAGCGGTCACGTCGTCAACATCACCACCAGCCTGGTGGACCATGCCATCGACGGTGTGCCGTCAGTATTGGCGTCGTTGACCAAGGGTGGCTTGAACGCTGCGACCAAATCCCTGGCCATCGAGTACGCCAAACGTGGGATTCGGGTGAACGCGGTTTCCCCGGGCATCATCAAGACGCCGATGCATGGTGAGGAAACTCACGAAGCCTTGGGGAATTTGCACCCGGTTGGGCATATGGGTGAGATCAGCGACATTGCGCAAGCTGTTGTTTATCTGGACAGTGCCAACTTTGTCACCGGCGAGATCTTGCATGTCGATGGTGGGCAGAGTGCGGGACACTAAGAGCGGTTCAGGAGTAGGGCGCTGTTCACAGCAAGGACGACGACCAGCGCTCTCATCCTTGAGTCATTAACCTCCGAACGGCGCTACCTTGATCGGTTCACCTTTCTTCGCGCATGACGGCGGATTGGTCATACCCAGTGTCAGCAGGTTGCCGCCGTTAATGATGCAGTTGAACTGCTGGTTATCGTTGGTTTTCAGCGCGACATAAGTATTCGTGCCTTCGGTACGACGGCTGACAATACTCAAGTCAGAAGGTGAATAGCCCAACGCACCGGCACTCTGAGATTTGATCTGCTCATCGGTTAGCGTGTTGGTACTGCTGGCGATGGAGTTGCAGCCGGCCAGAGTGAATAACAGCGCACCAGCCAGGGTTATTTTGTGGAGAGTCATGGGAGTGTTCCTTACTCGTTTGTGTTTCTTGTCGTGTGGTGCCACGTACTGACCGGAAATCACAACTGAGGAAAGCAGTGGCTTGTGAAGCGTAGCAGAGGGAAATCCGCTCATTGGTGGCTGAGAGACTTCTTGTGCTGACTGTTCAGGCCAATGTTGTCCGCGCCACTAAACCCACAATATTTTGTTCGGGGCGCGTCGTTGCGCACGTCGAGTCGGCAAGGTGAACGGTTGTCGGGAAGAACAGGGACACCAGGATTGTGCCCCCCATCAGAATCGGCAGTAGACCCATGATTGTGAAGTAATGACTTCTTCTGGCGTTGGCAAAGTCACGACGTACCAAGGGCCAAAAAGCCAGAAACAGAACGCTGAGAACGGCCAGCCAGGCTAAGCGCGGAATGAAGTCCCACCCGTCGTACCCGGACTCCCAGATCGCCCAGGCATAGGTGGCCAGAGAAGTTGTGCCGTAGAGGTAGATGCCGAGGGACTGTTTCAGGCCGATGAGAATGGCCGATAGCAGCAGGGCGGTGCCCATCATGGCGTAATAGGGGGATCCGCCAGCGGTAACTAAAACGCCCCCTCTATAGGCAAGTGCCAATCCAAGCAGGGCAACAAATATGGTGTACACCCCGAACAGAAGGTTCGAGACTCCCGCTCCTCTAGCCAACGTCCTTTGGTTCATTGCGATCATCCCTGTGTGATTCGATGCGGTTCCGTCCGAGCGGCGCGCATAATTGCTCATTATTGTAATGAAATACAATGTCAGGCGATAAAATTAACGCACCCCGTGCGGATGAAGCGGTATTTTTGTATTTTGTATTGAGTAGAAACAATCGTGCTAAGCTGATTAGCGAGTTCTTGGACAGCGCTCTGACGAAGCTTCGATCAGTAAATAGGGTGTTAGTGGTGCGCTCTATTCCCATCATCTTTTGGCATGACGTCCTGCGAAGTCTTGAGTCGGCCCACTTCGTCCAGATGCCTCCAGAGAAATTGCGCGGCTTCTTCACGCCGATCAGACTCGATGAGGTCGAGCAAATGGATGTGTTCCTGGCATTGCGCCATAAGACGAGTGCGATCGACGTTGGCTTTGTAGCCCATGAAACGCCTGAGTTGATTTTGCTGGCGTATGGCATCAATGAAAAAGACATTTCCGGAGCACTGCACGATCAGTTCGTGAAACTGGGCGCCCACTTGGAACAGTTGAGCGCGGGACAAGGTGTGGATATCCCCATCGAGCATCGCCTGCTGTTGCTGCCTGGCCTTGGCAAATGCGGCGTGATTGATCTGATAACCGGGCTCAAGCAGGGCGGCCGGCTCGATGGCCATACGGAAGCGGTAGCTTTGGATGTGTGTCTGGGCGTTATGCACGAAGTCTTTAAGGCTCCATCCTTGCCCCGGCTTGCGCTCCACCATGGCTTCGCTGGCCAGCCTGTTCAATACCTTGAGCAATTGTCCGCGGGGCACTTCGTAACGGCGCAACAGCTGCGCTTCGAAAAAGTGGGCAGGTATTTCGCCGCCAAGAATGTCGTCGACTACGCGAAGGTAAAAGTCTTCGAAAGGATCACTGGCGAGAGGGAATGTTGCTTCCTGAATCTGCCCTGCGTCCTGCTTCAGAAAGTAGCCACGATTGGGCTCCTGAATGGCGAGATCCCACTCAGCGAGCAAGGCAAACACACGCCGAATAGGCGAGCGCGAAACACCCAGCGCTTGCGCGAACGTCTGCTCGCGCAACGGCTCACCGGCTTTCATCGACCGGGCGCGAACCAGGTCGATAACGCGTGGGGCCAACTGCAAGGCGAGGTCTTTCTTGATCACAGGCTCTATCTCGAATGGTTAGCTTCAGTCCGTTCCCGTCTGGGCAAATGCCCCCATCGGACTGGGGTTGGAAAATACCATACGAAGAGGATGTGGGTATCTGCACAAAGAGCGCTGGCGGACTTGTCGAATAACCTTGTCGAGGCACTTAAGGATGAAGGCTCCACGCATTTTTCTGGTCCACGCGACCGCACTGGCGATCGATCCCATCACGGTGGCCTTTGCCCGGCTATGGCCGGAGGCGCAGATCATCAATCTGCTCGAAGACTCGTTGTCCCGAGACCGAGTGGAGGAGGGCGGATTAACCACGAGTATGAAGGCGCGCTTTCTGACGCTTTCCCATTACGCAGTACAAAGCGCAGCGGACGCCATTCTTTTTACCTGCTCGGCTTTCGGCGATGCCATCGACCTATGCAAGCCGGACATTGCCATTCCAGTACTCAAGCCGAACGAAGCCATGATCAACCTGGCTCTAACGCAGGCATCGCGTGTTGCCGTGCTGGCGACATTCGAGCCAACTATCACCTCGATAATGGCCGAGTTCAAACAAGTGGCTGAGCGTAGTGGTCGAGCGTTGGAGGTGGTGCCCTATTTTGTCCCCGGCGCAATGCAGGCACTGAGCGAAGGGAACAAAGAAGATCACGATACTGCCATCGCGGATATGGCCAGTCAGGTCGGAGCCTGCGATCTGATTTGTTTCGCCCAGTTTTCGATGACGAGCGCCGCAGGGCAAGCACAGGCCTGCTCTGGTCTGCCTGTATTGACCACTCCCGATAGTGCAGTGCTGGAGCTGCGAAGGATGCTCCAGGCTGATGATTTCGTTTCTTCCCAGGATGGATGTTCACCCAATGCTCAAGTTCAATGCTCATCTCGGTTTCCAATTCAATGAGTTGCCTTTTCTACAACGCATCGAAGCTGCCGCAGCAGCTGGTTTTCGGGCGGTGGAGTTCCCGTCGCCATACGAATTCGACGCAAGTCTCCTGGCCGACCACCTGGCTCAATACAGTCTGCCGCTGATTCAGTTTGCTGCACCGGCTGGCGTTACCAAAGGCATCGCTGCCTTGCAGGGCAAGGAAGAGGAATTTCGCAGCGGGTTGCTCCAGGCCGCCAGCTATGCAAAGGCGCTGGCGTGTTCGGATGTCCACATCATGTCTGGCGTTACGACGCAGGATGAGGCGGCGCTTATTTTCGGGGGTAACCTGGAGTATGCGGTCAAGTACTTCGAAGATCAGGGTTTGCGGCCGCTTATCGAAGTGATCAGTTCGCAGGCGATGCCGGGCTACTACATGTCTGACTTCAGCAAGGCACAACAGGTGCTGGAGACCTTTCCAAGTGTTGGGCTGATTCTCGATCTTTACCATGCCCAGATTCTGACCGCAGATGCAGCAGATGTTCTGGACCGGTTTTATGACAGAACCGTCCATGTGCAGATTGCCGACTGCCCGGGTCGTCACGAACCGGGAACGGGGAGCATCGACTTTGCTGCCTTGTTCGCGGCGCTGGAGCAGCGTGGCTATCCAGGATGGATCGGTTGTGAATACCGTCCTTCCGGTTCTACCGTTGCGAGCCTTGACTGGATAAAGCAGCTAAATGCTTAGTGCTTGCGACGCGTGAACGGGTTTCGGATTTCACGTACGCCAGAAACAACAAAGCCCTCGCATTTCTGCGAGGGCTTCGTTTTGTATGGTGCGGCACCAGGAGTCGAAAGACTTTATATCTATATGATTTATAATTTATTTATTGTTAGGTTTATGCGCTTCTATCTCTAAAACTATCCTCAGGCACTGGCCCGATTGTCTTCCACTATGAACGTAGTAGGTTCTGCATCAGAGCCAAACCACCAAATGATCGCGGAGATGATCGTGAGCCCGAAGAAAACTCTGCCTCGCAAAGTGAAAATACCTGGACGCGATTTTACGTATAACGCAGCTCGTTTAGCTGCCTTCAACTTTATCGCTTTCCGCCTCGTCAAAATTTGGACTTCTGTATCCGGGCGCAAACATTGAGCTCCCCACCCCGTACAGAGCCAAGGGATCGCTAAGCCATAGGCGGTAGGCCTTGTCTTTGATGCTGTGGTCAGGCGAGCAGTCCACGTGGTACTGCTGCAAGACGTACCCAGCCATTGCCGCACGAACTCGAAGCCTTAGGACACCGTCAGGCATGTCGTAGTCGCACATCATGATCTGTGCACAATCCTTATCAGGATGAGGGACAAGAGGGAGGTCGAGCATTCGATTCCACTGGTCATCGTTCTTCTGGTTCTCTTTGGCGAGTGGCTTTTCTCCCAGTTGAACTTGAGCAGATCCGATTCGAGCTAGAACAAAGTCCACAAACTCTCCGCGCTTACGATCGTACGCGCGGACGTGCCAGCGCAAGCCGTCGCAACTGAAAGCGAACGGCACAATCTCCCGTTCAGATTTTCCCGAGCCCGAGGTGTAGCTGATTTTCACCACTTGGTTGAGGCTGATTGCGCGCGAGATTGGCGCCAAAACTTCTACTTTCGGCTTGCTGAGCAGCGAAACCGATTCATTTAGGATGAATGGCTTGTCTCCATCCAGACTGTATCCGTACCCATGGGAGAGAGCTGTGAGCACGCGCTCCGGCGAATGCGCGACTAGAGGCGAGAACGTCTCGCGCATCACATAGTGCTTGGTCACAGTGTCGAGCTCAGTGTTCTGAGGAGCAATCTCTCGATACTGCGCGAAATCACGAGTGGCAGCAGCCGCGCCCACCCCGAATCTATCCATGAGGTCAGTGCGTGAAGCGGTCCCCGTGAAATACAGTCGGAAATCTATGTACACCAGACGCTCCCGTTGCGCCTGGCTATATTCGCTCAAATCAATCATTTGCTCTCCGTCTTGCCTTCTTACGGTCTTGCCTTCTTACCTGCCTTGCGGAATGCCCCCAACGTCTGGTCGGGCGCATCTGAGATCCCACGATAGCACATGAGAGCACTTGACGTAATCAAAATGCCGATGATACATTCCTGTTGTGGTTTCCTGTTGTGTCTATCTGTAGTACATTATGAGCTTCAAAGTGGCGGCTCGGATGAAATGTCAGAACGCCAGAAACACAAAAGCCGGTCAAGGTACGAACTTGACCGGCCTTCGGAAAAAGACGTCTGAATCGGCTCCAGGTGTCTCTCGCGCTTTGTGGAAAAAGCTTGTGGATGGTAGCCCCTATGGGGTCCTTTCGCAAGGGAGCGAGTTCTGTGTTTGAGCCATCTCGAAGGAGGCATTCCATGTCCCAGCTTGAGATGTTCGAAAAACCCGATGGGGAAGGCGAGGTTATCTACCGGATGACCATCACCACCAAGTCGGGGAAGGTGATTCGACGTGCTAACGGGCAACCGTTCCGTATCGTCATTCGCCCAAAAGCGACCAGTTGATAATCGCTTAAACAGAGCCCAGGACACATTTTTGTGTCCTGAAGGCCACTCGCTCCGTACATGAAAGGGTTAAGAAATGTCTAGATGTACAGCACCGATACGCGGACATAGCTCAGCGGCAGCGGCAGCAGCCTGCCCTGCGTGCCGCTACCGCAGCAGCTCTCGCTCCTACACCCCATCATTTGGTAGCAGCGGGAGTAGCTATAGCAGCTATAGCAATAATGGTGGGGCTGGTAGATCGGGCGGTAGTTCAAGGCCACGCTGGTCCAAAGCTGGTTCGTCCGTGTCATATACATTGGATCAAGTGCAATCACTTCAACCAATTCGCCAGACCGTTGAGACGCGAGCAGCGGCGCAACCTGACCTGCGTGACGTATTTCTGTGCCACGCGTGGGACGATCGGCAAGGGGCGGCCAAAGAGCTGCACGAGCTTCTAGTAGCTGCTGGTGTCAAGGTTTGGTTTAGCGAGAAGGACCTTGGCCTCGGCGTTCCGATGATGCGCGCCATCGACAAGGGCTTAGCGAATTCGCGAATTGGGCTTGTGCTGGTGACCCCTGCGCTGTTGGCTCGCCTCCCCAAAGAGAGCGTCGCCGACAAAGAGCTTTCGGCACTCCTGGCAGGTAATCAGCTCGTTCCCATCGTGCACAACACGACGTATGAAGCTCTCCGCAATGTCAGCCCCTTGCTCGCTTCCCGAAGCGGTCTGGACACCGCTGAAGATTCGATGTCGGTGATAGCTGAAAAGATTGCCGAGTTGGTCGCGTTCTAGATTTGGCAATCAGTTGGTTCGTTATCCTGCTGCGCTTGCGTGAAAAAGTTCTCCGCTTTATTCGAATGGACTGATCGCTGGAGAAACTGTTAGCGCAAGAGTTGGAGCCTGTTTCCGATCCCTATCTGCTCTCTGTAAAGAGCAGCTAAGGGGCGGTTGGCAGCGTAGGGCTCGGGTGTAGCAGCTTTGGCTCGATAATTGCCATTGGTAATTGGCCGCAGGTTGTCATTGAATATCTATAGAGTGTTAGGTGAATCGATATAATTGGCCCGGTGTCGTGGGATTATATCGCCTAAGGATTAGTTATGATAAAGCCACCGTTCAAAATTCTTAAGTCTCATCTGGTAGACGCATTCTTTATTACGCCTGATAAGTTGTATCGCGAATTCGAAGTGCCTCTAGAGACGGTGGATAGATTCAGAAGCGGGCGAATCTATTTTCTCGTCAAACGACGTAAAGTGCGATTTTCCAGTGCCTCGCTGAGCAAAAAGTGCCAGATTGTGTTTAAGTATGCCTCACAGGGCATGCTGTCGCGCCCTCACAAGGTCGACATTGCTCAACTGATGCACGGCGCGCCTGCTATCAATAAAGAATTCTTTCCGACACCGGTCCATCTGCAATCAATGATTCAATATGTCGAGTCCGCAGATGAGTATGAGCGCCTGTTGAAGCGAGAGCCCATGGTTGCAGCCGTCATGCCGGGGAGCGGGGAGAAGGAGCGTGCGGATCGGGCAATCGCCTACCATTTTCTGACACCTGTGGACCCGACGCCCAAGGATGAAAATAGGCATATCATCTTTGCTCATCAACTGCTGCGTGTTACCGATGACCTTCCGGAAAAGTACGAAGTTATGTACATCGGCAAGGCCATGGAGCTGTCTGACCGAATGGATGGGCACAAGCGTGTGCAGCAAGCCCAAGCAGAATGCGAGGACAATGCGGAAATCTATCTGTACTTCTTCACGCCACAGTTCGAGGCGATGGCGTCTCGCGACGGCATGGTCATCAAACAACCTAACGACTATATGACCTTAGGGGAAGAAAATCTTGTGCTCGCCGCCGAGGCCGGTTTGATCAACTACTTCAAACCTGAAATGAATGTTCAGAATAAAACAACGGAGTTGCGCAAAAGCAAGACCATGGCTCGCGTGAAGAGTTTGAAATACACTCATTTTATTTCGGAGTGTAATTTTGATGAACATGACTATGCGTTCGAAACGTCGAAAGTCAAGAAGAGTGGCGTGCACGAGAAGATTTATTCACTTTGACGCAGAGCAGGCATTTCCTACTCATGTTGACGTCTGCTTTGAGCCGGTTGCTGTCGGTCGTGACTATCTGAATCACATCCCAGTTTGAGATTGAAAGCCCATGACGTTTCTAGGCGCCGAGCGAGCAGTCGGATAGTAAGCAGATAGTAGTATTGTGTCGTCTCGTCATGGCTGGCGAGACAATGCTCTATGAACCAAGTCAAATGCTTTCGCTGCCAAGCCCAGGGAGTCGCTCGCTGCCAGCGCAGTGCAATTTTATTCTGTATGGTTTGTGCCTGCCGTAAGTGACGTTGCCGCGTCGCGTGCGATCCGGTCAGCACTCCAGCCAAGAACAGCTCCATATCGAATGGCTTGCTCATGCGCGCCCCCCAATGTAGGCAGCAACCACGTCAATCCGACCGTGCCCCAGTTCATAGCTGATTTGCCGTCGGGCTTCATGATCAAGACGCTGATCTAACTGGCAGCATTGGCCACCGTTAATAGGCGCGCGGTGTTGGGTGATTTGCTCATAGCGCTCACATGCATAGGCCGCTCGTAGCTCATGGAAGCCTTTGAGGTTTTGTGCATGTAGGACGTCCCGTGCCGGGCGGACGACTTTCTGCAGAACACTCAAGTAACTTTCGCTTGGCGCAATCAGGTTGTGGCTACCCGCAGGCGATACCTGCTCCGCAAATCCCAGTGTTATTCGAACTTTCTCATCCACCGTAATCCAGCGGGGAGCGGATGCACCGGCGCGGCCGCCTTTGGTGCCGTCTTGGATGTTGATCTTGCCGAATTCTCTAGCCTCCCGACTTAACCGTGGCAGATCCGCCAAGATGGCCTCACGCAAGCGCATGCCGGTGGCTCGCGCCAATAGAACGATAGCGGCGGCCCTTAGCTGATGATGGCTGCAAAGCGCATCGACGATCTGCTTAACCTGTTCGCGGTCCTGGCCCTGCGGCACCGAGTGTCGAACCCCGGTGCGCTGCATACCCAACGCCTTGCTCGGACTTGGCAATTTCACGCACTGATCACCGCGAAGCGCCGCTATGGTCCTGTTAACGCTGGATAGCCGATTTTGCGCGGTGCTGATGGCGAGGTCGCCGCGCCCAACCAGGTCACGGAGATACGCCGCATAGTCGGCCAACACCTTCCGATCAACCTGCCGCGCATCATTGATACCGGGCCCCTGTTCGGATCGGCACCACTTCACAAATGCCTGCCACCGATCAGAATGCGCCTTGACCGTGCCGTAGTGGCCACCGCCGAACATGTCTTTCAATGCCTGCACCCCGGCATAACTCAACTGCCGACCATACCCAAAATTTCGCCCATCCCGTCTACCGACCAAGGCCATGATCAAACTCCTCTCGAAGCAAAAACTTTTAAAACCCTCCCCCACGTCATCCCGCCACGAATGTTGAGTGTTATCAGGGATCAAGGCCCCTGCGACCTGTGAGGGTTGTCCACTAACGCGGGACTGGCGGCTCTTTACGACCGAGAGCTTGGGCACCTCATGATCTGGCCTCCTGAGCACTTCCGAAGAAGTGGGCGGGTGGAGGCTGCGCCGGTTGACGAGACCAATGCCGCGAGATCCTGAGTCGGGTGAAGGCAGTGAAGCGATGACCGGGGCATACCTGACTGTCAGTCAGGTGCAGTCCATTCCGTGGGCTGCGGCACCATCATCTGCATCGCTGTTGCTGGTGGCTTCGGTGTTTGTCACGCCGATTGTCACAAGGGGGAATGCCGCAAAGCCTTGTACGAGTTGGGCTGCAGCAGCGGTAGGAGCGCCCGTCTCTTTCCGGTAGAAAGAGACGGGCGCAGGTTGGAGCAAGGAAATGGCCAAGCGGATAGGTTGCTGCAGGGCAGCTATGAAAAGGGGATGAGTTGCCACAGTGGGCACACTGGTAAAAGTAGGCATCCATCACATCGCTGTGACCGTGCGAGCCGCCGGACGCTAATCGCACTTTGGGAGAACCACCACGGTGTGGCGTAGCCTCAAAGGTTCTGGCTACTTGGGTTGCTGTCAACGACAGCGCTTTGCCCGATCTTTTCTACGCCTGTGGATAATTCGGGTCAAGACTCGAATTTTCGGGAGTGCTGCGGCTGTGGATGAAATTATCCACCGGTGGAAATCAGTGGTTTTCCACAGACAGTTGCGTGGGCTTTAGATTTTTTAAGTGAGGTCCATCCAAACAGGGCGGCTTTGCAGCCCTGTTTGGATGGACCCGCGTGGACAAGCGGATCACTGAGATATGAAGACCGAGCGCTTACTCGGTTGCGCCACGTTTTGCTTTTAGGCGAGTGACGTTCGCCCCCGTCTGGTTCGCGAATTCGTGTGGAGTGACATGTTCCTGCCGGTTGGCCTCCAGATACCGGCTCCACCAGTTCATGATCAGCCTGCGCTCCTCAATGAACTCGGCCTTGTGGATGTATGCGGCGCGGACGTTGTTGCGTTCCTTGTGACTCATCTGCCTTTCAATAGCGGTCTCGGACCACAGTCCTGATTCAATCAGTGAGCTACAGGCCATTGAGCGAAAGCCATGACCGCAGATTTCCGTTTTGGTGTCGTAGCCCATCTTTCTGAGTGCGCTATTCACCGTGTTTTCAGACATGGGTTTCCAGGGCTTGGCATCGCCTGCAAACACCAGGTCGAATTCGCCGGTGAGGGCGTGGATCTGTTCAAGCAGGGCCACGGCTTGCGGCGATAAGGGTACAAGGTGGATGTCCCCGGCCATCTTCGTACCTCTTGTTGAAAAGGGTACTCCGTCCAACGCGGGTCGAGTGTCCGGTATCTCCCAGGTGCCGCGCTTGAGGTCGAACTCGCTCCAGCGGGCGAAGCGCAGTTCGCTGGAGCGGACGAACACATGCAGCGAGAGCATGACCGTCAGCCGAGTAAGTGCTCGGCCTCTGTAGGTGTCGATATGCTCCTGCAATTCAGGCAGACGCGATAAGGGTAAAGCAGGGCGGTGAATCACCCTCGGGGCTTTGATCAAGCCTTCAAGGTCGGAGGCAGGGTTTGCCGCGATCTGTCGAGCACGTTTCGCCTCGCGCATGATGCTTTGTAGATAGTTTTGTACCCTTAAAGCGACGTCAATCGTGCCGCGTTTCTGGATCGCTTCCAAAGGCTGCATCAGGTCATGGGTGTCCAGATCGACAATAGAGCGAGCGCCGATCAGCGGGAAGACATGGGTTTTGAGGCGGCTCAGGACGGTCTTGGCATGGCCCGGAGCCCATTTGGCAGACATCGCTTTGTGCCAGTCCAGTGCGGCGCTTTCAAAGGATCGGCCTTTGATTGCGGCCTGCGTCTTGGCTTGGTGTTTGGTCTCTATGGGGTCGATGCCTTTCGCCAGCATCCGCTTGACCTCCAGGCGCTTGTTGCGAGCATCGGCGAGGCCGACCACGGGGTAGCTGCCGAACGAGGTCAGTCCTTCGCGGCCATCAGGTTTTACATACCTGAGACGCCAGCCTTTACGGCCATTGGGTTGGACTAGAAGGTAGAGGCCGTCGCCGTCGAAAAGCTTGTAAGCGCGGTCGGTGGGCTTGGCTGAGCGGCAAGCCGAATCGGAGAGTGGAGCAGTGGTGCGCGACATAAGGGTACTCCCCCTTTATCGAATTACCTTACCCCTAACACTACCCCTAAAACGGTTGGAATCCACCGGTTTCTGACGGAATCCGATGGAACGCCAAAACGAAAAAACCCGCCAGAAGGCGGGTTTTTCGGGGGTTCCAGAGATTTTGAAAGCCTTCTCTGGAACCTTGTATGGTGCCGGCACCAGGAGTCGAACCCGGGACCTACTGATTACAAGTCAGTTGCTCTACCAACTGAGCTATACCGGCGTGTTAGGGCGACGATTATAGCGATTGGGTTGGTTCTGTAAACCCCTGAATTCAGACTATTTTTATGCAGGCGTTTGATCTGGCGTGAACCAGCACGTTCTTGAGTTTCTGAAGGGTGCGCCAGGCTCGGCTGTTTTTCATCGTCCATAGCTGCGCTTCAGCGTGTCCGGCGCGTTACAGGGCAGCGGCGAGGTGGTTTTCGGTGTCGGGGATGGAGGTCTGAAGTTGTGGGCTTTGTGGAAATGGAAGTCCTCCAGGTTGCGCGGCGGGATGTCGAAGGCGGGTTTGAGTGCGCCGCAGGCGGATGTCTTCGAAATTCTGTGCATAAGAAATGAACGTCACGGTCGCATCCTGTCGGTCAGTTTTTTCTTGTTCATGACCGTATTGTCGGCGTTCTTGTGAACGTGTATTGCAGGGCGCAATTTTCCGCAATGGGTGTCCGGTATTCGGCGGTTATGACGTTTTGATGAAATGCTTATGCACAATGGACTAGGGGCGACTACCTGTTCATTACGATTTTGTAGACTCGTTCTCATTTGTCCGCAAATGCCTGTTTTGCGGGTTTTTTATTTGTGTGAACAAAAAATGACCAGCAGTGTTTTGGGCGTAAAACAGCGTGGATATTGGATCCATGATAAATCTATCAACAGAGTTATCCACAGGATGTGGCTGTTTAAGGGCGTTCTGCAAGGAGTAGGAAATTGCGCGGCGTGAGTGGAGTTTCACAGAAGGTGCCGAGGCGAACGGTATAACCCTGCTGAATGAGGAAAAGTGCCCGATCAAGTACCAGCCACAGTTCCAGCGGCCGTCGGAAAAGGCCTCGCAGCAGCTCCAGGTTGCGCACTTCGGCCAATCGCTGCCAACCGGCGGCTTCCAGTGTAGTCCAATCCGGCGCGCCGACTGTGGATAAGTCTTTGAGTGCAGCCAGATCGCGGCAGTAATCGGCGAAAGGTTTGTCCAGCCAGGCGCTGGGAAGGGAAGGGGTTGGCAGGTATTCATCGATGCCGCGCAGTTGTCGTTGCAGAAGGTCGAACGCCAAGCGCCGGGCCATGGAGGTGTCGCGCTGACGTCGAACGCGAGCGCCGGCGGTGACGGTTTCGTTCATCGGCAGCGCAAGATCATCGAGGGAAAGGTGTAGGTCGGAGCGCTCAGCTGCACAGGAAAGCGGCTGATAGGTGTTCAGACTGATCCGGTTGTAGCAGCAGGGTGCGATGGCCAGTTGTTTGCAACCGGCGACGCTGGCGAGTTGGATCAGCCGTACATGCAGATCACCGCAGGCGTGCAATGCGACCGGCGTGTGATCGGCGTTCAATAATGAGGCTGCGCCAGGCGCGAGTACATCCTGCTCGACATGCAGCGCATGCAATTGATGACGCTGACTGAGTGCCTGGCCGCTGGCAACCAGTGCCGGATCGAACTCCAGGCACGTCAATTGTTGCCCGGTTTGCAGCAGGCGTCGCCCCAAATGGCCTTTGCCCGAGCACCAATCCAGCCAATGCTTCGGTGCCGAAGCGAACTCCAACCGACTGGCGAAGGCTTCGATCTGCTGCCACTTGCGCCCTGGCACATCCACATTCAAGCGATGGCCTGCCGCTTCAAGCGCACGAGCCGGCAACTCACCCACCGCGCTCAGTTCAGCAGACATCGCCGCCAATGAAGCAAACGGCTCCGGCGCATCAAGCAAACAAGGTTGGTTATGACTGCTTTCCGCATCCTCCAGCGACCGCCCGCGTAGCCAAAACGCCAACTCCGGGTAGGACGCTTCCCAAGGCAGTTGCAAATGGGTAAACGGTCGAGGTTTCCACAGCGCCTGATGCTCGATCAGAAAAGCATCCAGCGCGGTGAAACGGGCGAGCAGGGCCTCGCCCGTCAGCGCGCAGGAATCAACGCCCTTGGCAGGCATCGACGCGCAACCAGCGCTCCAGCAGCTTGAAGCCACGAACCAGCACGTAAGCCATCAGCAGATAGAACATGCCTGCTGCGAAGAAGATCTCCACCGGCAGGTAGGTGCGGGCAATGATGGTGCGGGCCATGCCGGTCAGTTCCAGCAAGGTCACGGTGCTGGCCAGGGCGCTGGCTTTGAGCATCAGGATCACTTCGTTACTGTAGGCCGGCAGGCCGATGCGCGCAGCACGCGGTAGCATAATGTAGAACAGCGCTTTGGCCCGGGACATGCCCAGCGCCCGCGCCGCTTCAATTTCGCCCGGCGGAATCGCCTGGATCGCGCCACGCAGGATCTCGGCGATATAGGCCGCGGTGTGTAGGGTCATGGTCGCGGTAGCGCACCAGAATGGACTGCGCAGATAGGGCCACATCGAACTGTTACGCACCGCGTCGAACTGCGCCAAGCCGTAATAGACCAGAAACAGCTGAACCAGCAACGGCGTACCACGGAAAAAGAAGATGTAGCCGTAGGGGAATGCCCGCACGTACCAGAGTCGCGACGAGCGAGCGATGCCCAGCGGAATCGCCAGCAACAACCCGGCAATCACGGCGATAGCCACCAGTTCCAGAGTCAGTGTCGCGCCCTGAGCCAGTTTCGGCAGCCACTTGATGATGACTTCCCAGTTCATTGGGTGCTCCTCGCGAAGCCGCGAGCGGCGCGTCGTTCCATAAAGTGCATGCCGGTCATGGCCAGAATGGTCAGGCCCAGATACATGAAGGCGGCCACCATATAGAAGGTGAACGGTTGCTTGGATATGGTCACGCCGATTTGTGTGTGACGCATGATTTCTTCCAGGCCGATGACGGAGACCAGTGCGGTGTCTTTCATCAGGATCATGAACAGGTTGCCCAGGCCGGGAAGTGCGATGCGCCACATCTGCGGCATGATCAGCCGGGTAAAGATGCGGAATTTCGACAGGCCCAGGGCCACGCCGGCTTCACGGTGACCCTTTGGGATCGCCAGAATCGCACCGCGAAACACTTCCGTGGCGTAGGCGCCAAAGCACAGCCCCAGCGCAATCACGCCGGCGGCGAAGGCGTTGAGTTCGAGGTCGGGGTTGCCGAAGAACTCGCCCAGGGCACGCATCAGGTTGACCGTGCCGAAGTAGATCAACAGCACCCAAAGCAATTCCGGGATACCGCGAACCAGCGTCGAATAAGTGCCGCCAAGCCATTGCAGCGGCTTGTACGGGGAAGTCTTGGCCAAGGCGCCGAGCAGACCGAGCACCAGCCCCAGGCACAAGGCCGAGAGTGCCAGTTTCACAGTCATCAGCGCACCAGCGGCGAGCGCCGGGCCGAATCCGTAGAGGTCGATAATCATGGAATTCTTTTCAAATCGCGGCAGGCAACGCCAAGGACCGGCGCCGTCAGCGAACGGCGCCGGTCAGGCAGGTCAGAATCAATAGATGCTGAACGGGAAGTACTTGTCGTTGATCTTCTTGTAAGTGCCGTCTTCGACGATTTCTTTCAGGGCAAGGTTCAGCCTCGCGCGCAGGGTGTCGTCTTTACGCACGGCGATACCAATCTTGTCACTTTCTTCCACCGGGTCGCCCTTGAATTCGTAAGCACGGCCAGCGTCGCTTTTCAGCCACTCATAGTTGACGTATTTGTCGGCCAGGATGCCGTCCAGACGTCCGGAAGTCAGATCCAGATAAGCGTTTTCCTGGGTGTCATAGAGTTTGACTTCAACGCCGGGCATGTTGTCTTCCATCCAGGTGCCGGCGAGGGTCGCACGTTGTGCGCCGATCACTTTCCCCTGCAGGGAATCCTTGTCGGTTTTGAACTCTTTGTCTTTCGGCGCGATGAACTGCAGTTTGTTGGAGTAGTACGGTTCGGTGAAGTCCACCGCTTGCTTGCGTTCGTCAGTGATCGACATCGAGGAGATCAGGAAGTCGAACTTCTTGGCGTTCAGGGCCGGGATGATGCCGTCCCAGTCGGACGTGACCACGGTGCACTCGACTTTCATCTTGGCGCACAGGGCATCACCGATTTCTCTGTCGAAGCCGACGACATTGCCACTGGCATCTTTGTTGTTGAACGGCGGGTAGGCCGCTTCGATGCCCATCTTCAAGGTCTCGGCGGCGGCACCGGCGCTAAAGGCGAGGGTGACAGCAGCGGCCAGGAAGATTTTTTTGTAGTTCTGCATGCGGGTAGCTCCGTTAGCGGTTGCTGGACATGAATTGTTTGCAGCGCGCCGAAAGCGGGTTTTCGAACACCTGCTGCGGCGATCCTTGTTCTTCTACCAAGCCCTGGTGGAGGAACACCACTTCGCTGGACACCTGACGGGCGAAGCCCATTTCATGGGTCACGAGCAGCATGGTGCGGCCTTCTTCGGCCAATGCGCGGATGACATTAAGTACTTCCTGGACCATTTCCGGGTCAAGGGCGGAGGTGGGTTCGTCGAACAGAATGACCTTGGGCTGCATCGCCAGGGTGCGGGCGATGGCCGCGCGTTGCTGCTGGCCGCCGGAGAGTTGCGCCGGGTAGGCATGACGCTTGTCAGCGATGCCGACCTTGGCCAGCAAGGCTTCGGCGACTTCAATGGCGTCGCGTTTGCTTTGGCCGAGCACGCGGCGCGGGGCCTCGATGATGTTGTCGAGCACGCTCATGTGCGGCCAGAGATTAAAGTTTTGAAATACAAAACCGATCTCGCTGCGCAGGCGATTGATCTGCTTGCCGTCGGCAGCGACCAGTTCGCCGTTCTTGGCGGCTTTGAGCTTGAGTTCTTCGCCGGCCACCAGGATCTGGCCCTGATGCGGGTTTTCCAGCAGGTTGATGCAACGCAGGAACGTGGACTTGCCGGAACCGGAGGAACCCAGGATCGAGATCACGTCGCCGTCGCGGGCGGTCAGCGAGATGCCTTTGAGCACCTCAAGCTGTCCGTAGCGTTTGTGCAAGTTGCGGATTTCAAGCGCGGGCGTGGCCTCAGCCATGTGCGTTCCTCATAGTGTTTTCGCTCCTGCTGTTGGCGGCCTTCCTGGCGAGGCGGCCAAGCTAGCATAGCGTTCGAATGGCAGCCAACAGCGCTACGGACGGTAAACGGGTGGCATGTGGCAGGTTGTCGCATCGGCGCAGCAGACTGTCGCGCTGCTATCAACCGAACAGCCGTTTGAACCCTGCCTTTGAATAAAGAGACGGGGCGGCTGTTCCAAAAAAAGGCGCGATGTTGCCAGCTTTGGCGGGGTGTTGGAAGCGCTAACCGGACAAACGTTCCTGATCTGCACTTTTATTGTGCATGCCCGAATTTTTTGGTGTGTTTCCGGTGCGCTGATTCGTTCTTGAAGTGGGTGGCAGGGTAACGTTCTGGCGAAATGCCATTAATCTCAATGACTTGCGATGATTGCTCGATTCAAGCGCAGGCCCCGTATAGCGGGCTTATGAAACATTTTGGCGCAATTATTGCGTGCAGAATAAGAAACGCCCTGTTGGATTCTTTTTACGAGAAGGAATGTCAGACCGGGCCGACGTCATCGCTTTACTTGCAAAGGTAGTCTTAATGAGTAGTAGCCAAAGCTCCTCCAATGGCCTCGAGCAGGGGCTAAAACCGCGTCATGTGACCATGCTGTCGATCGCCGGGGTTATTGGCGCCGGGCTGTTCGTCGGCTCCGGCCACGCCATTGCTGCTGCCGGCCCGGCTGTACTGTTGGCCTACGCGGCCGCCGGTGCTCTGGTGGTTCTGGTCATGCGAATGCTCGGTGAGATGGCCGTTGCATCGCCAGATACAGGCTCCTTCTCCACGTACGCCGATCGCGCGATCGGTCATTGGGCCGGTTTCACCATCGGCTGGCTCTACTGGTGGTTCTGGGTGTTGGTCATCCCGCTGGAGGCTAACGCTGCCGCGACCATTCTGCATGCCTGGTTCCCGAATGTGGCGATCTGGGCCTTCACGCTGGTTATCACGTTGCTGCTAACGGTGACCAACCTGTTCAGTGTGAAGAACTATGGTGAGTTCGAGTTCTGGTTCGCCCTGGTCAAAGTCGTGGCGATCATCGGCTTTATCGGTCTTGGCATTCTGGCAATCTTCGGCTTCCTGCCTACCAGTCAGGTCAGCGGCGTGTCGCACCTGTTTGACACTCAAGGCTTCCTGCCAAACGGCATGGGCGCGGTGCTGGGTGCCATCCTGACCACCATGTTTTCCTTCATGGGCACCGAGATCGTGACCATCGCGGCCGCGGAGTCGAAGAACCCTGGCCAGCAGATTTCCAAGGCTACCAACTCGGTCATTTGGCGGATTGGCTTGTTCTACCTTGTATCCATCTTCATCGTTGTGGCCTTAGTGCCATGGAACGACCCGATCCTGGCCAGCGTCGGTTCCTACCAGACCGTGCTGGAGCGCATGGGTATCCCGAATGCCAAGCTGATCGTCGATATCGTGGTTCTGGTTGCGGTAACCAGCTGCCTGAACTCGGCGCTGTACACCGCCTCGCGCATGATGTTCTCTCTGGGCAAACGCGGTGATGCGCCTGCCGTTTCCCAGCGCACCAACAAGAGCGGCACGCCGTACTGGGCCGTCATGTTGTCCACCGGTGCTGCGTTCATCGCGGTTTTCGCCAACTACGTGGCCCCGGCCGCTGTATTTGAATTCCTGCTGGCCAGCTCTGGCGCCATCGCGTTGCTGGTGTACCTGGTGATCGCGATTTCGCAACTGCGTATGCGCAAGCAGCGTATGGCTCGCGGTGAAAAAATCGCCTTCAGCATGTGGCTGTTCCCGGGCCTGACCTACGCGGTGATCATATTCATCGTTGCGGCCCTGACCATCATGCTGTTCCAGGAAGCCCACCGCGTGGAGATCCTCGCGACCGGCCTGTTGAGCTTGTTGGTAGTGGCTGCCGGGTTGTTTGTGGCTCGTCGTCGCAAGCTGCAGAAAGTGGGCGCGGTGGTGCTGAACTGATTCGTACCGCGTAATGCAAAACGGCCGCTGTCAGTGATGACAAGCGGCCGTTTTTGTTTTGTCTGTTGTGCTCGATTCAAGCGGGGTGCACCCAGTCTTCAACTCGTAAACCGGATACACGCTCAAATTCCCGTAGATTATTCGTCACGATGGTGAACCCTCGTGAGCGTGCGTGGCCGGCAATCATGTGGTCATAAGGGCCTATTGGTGTCCCTGCTTTAGCCAATTCCGAGCGAATCATTCCGGTGTGTGCTGCTGCTTCATAGTCAAAAGGCAAGATCTCAAGACGGGCAACAAAGCCCTCGATGACAGCGAGGTTTTTTTCCGGTGCAGCAGATTTTTCTGCACCGTAAATCAACTCCATCAAGGTGACAGCGCTTATGCATAGCTGGCCGTGATGACGATTGAAGGCTTCGCGTACAATCTGTGGCTTGTTCTTGATGGTGAAGATGCAGATGTTGGTATCGAGCATGAATTTGATCATTAAAACGACTCACGCTCCTGATCGGTTGGTTGCTCACGGTCAGCCATAAAGTCTGCGCTCACGCCTTCGCCGTCGAACCAGCTATCCCAGGCTTCTCCTGCCGGGGTGATGAGGCGAGTCCTGCCGATAGCGATAACATCGACACGCTTCACATCACTGGGCATTGCGACAGCTTTGGGCAGGCGGACGGCCTGGCTTCGATTGCTCATAAAAAGGGTGGTTTGTTCCATGGCAGGCCTCCTGCGCTTTGCTAACGCTTGAAGTCAGAAGGATAGAATTTTGTTGGGATATGTCAATGGGATATACGCGATGACTGATGAAAGGTTGTGATAGTCACGACAGTTTCAATGGTTACAAAAAACGGCTGCTGTCAGAGATGACAAGCAGCCGTTTTTACTTCCAGAGTGGCCTTACTTAGCCTTTTCCACCGGCAAGTCCAGCGACTGACGATAGCTGTCCAGCGCATCGCCAAAGTCAGTGATGAATTGCGGGTCGGTCAGCCAGGCCTGGGCGGCGTCGCGGTCCATGCCATCGGCCCACATGCGGTAGTCGATCAGCATGTCGGCGGCCAGGTGCGTGGCGGCCATGGCTTCGTTGTCGGCGTTTTCCATGTCCAGCAATTCTGGATGGTCGCTGATGATTTCGGCGAGGTTCGACAGCAGGGTCAGCAGCATGTCGTTGCGGCTGGTAGCCTCGGCGTCGCGCATTTTGCTGAACATCGCCAGGGTGTATTCCGGGATTGGCTCGCCGAGTTCGCCCAGGTCGTCGTCCAGTTCCGCGGGTTTTCTGCCGACCATGCGGATTTGCTTGGCTTTGGCCTTTGCGCGTTTGGCGCGTTTCTGTTGCTTGTTCAGGGATGCCATGGGAACTCAGTTTGGTTTCTGTTGGGTTTGGGCCGCGATGGCGTCGGACGCCGCCACGTAGTCAGCCTGGAAGGCCGGGGATTCGATCCACGCCAGAGCGCCGGCTTCGTCGGTCTCGGTGGACCATTGGCGGTATTCGATCAGTGCCGCGAGGATGAAGTCCATTGCGCCTTCTTCGCCTTCCTGCTCGTACACCAGTTCCAGCAGCGGGTCTTCGAGGAAGGCTGCGCACATCGCTTGCTGACTGATTTTTTCAGCATCGATCATTTTCTTGAACAGTTCAGTCAGGTCTACCGATTCGAAGTCGATGCGATCGTCGTTCGGGTCCAGCTCGACCGGCGCGGCAGCCCGCTGGGTGCGGTTTTGCTTGGCCTTGGCTTTGGCGCGGGAGGCGCGTTTGTTCTGCTTGTTGGCGGAGGCCATGGGCGTCGTTCCGTAATTCATTGAGGGGGCGCATCCATCAACTGCGTGGCACTCGCCGCCCGGGTGTATCGGGGGCCAGCTCGCCGGTCTGCAGCCAGGACAATGCAATGGGCCATAGTGTGGCTTGGTATGCGCTGCGAAAAAAGGCGAAATGTCCGACTTCTTCTTCGCCGATATCTTCAGGGGTGATTCGCAGGTGGGTGTTTGTACTGCCAGTGAAGTAGCCGAGCAGGCGTTCGATGGCCGGAATCGTGCCATAGGGATCGTCGCTGAGGCTGATCGCCAGGGTCTGGGCGGTGACGTTAGCGAAGGGAAGCTGGCCGTTTTTGACGTGGATCACACGACCGCTGGGGCGTTTCTCGTATCGGGCGGTGGGCTTGCTCCAGTCGCGAACTACGCCAGCCGGGGTGTCTTCGAGCCAGCCGAGGCGTTTGCCGGGAAAGTAGCCGTACAGCATGGTCATCAATGGCATCACCACATGCCACTTGCCAAACATTCGCCAGCGATGAGCAGGGGCGTAGTCGCGCCAGTAAGCGAACTGCGCACCCACTGTCACCAGGCGTCGGATCACATGCCCGGAGGTTCCCAGTCCGGCCGCGCAACCGCCGAAGCTGTGGCCGACGACATTGATGGGTTGTTCCGCAAACTCGCGTTGCGCCCTTTGCAGCATCGCCTCGAAATCCAGCGCGCCCCAGTCGGACCATGAGGCCTCAAGCCCCTTCAGCGACGCAGGGCGCGACTCGCCGATGCCGCGGTAGTCATAGGTGATTACGTCGAAGCCGTTGGTGAACAGGTAATCGGCGAAGCGCGAGTAGTGTCGGCAACGAACTGAAGTAGCGGCGTTGATGATCACCACTGGACGGGTTGGGTCTTGATTCGCATGCCGCCAGGTGAAGCCGCCAAGGATGAAGCCGTCGGCGGCGGGTTCGCTGAACGGCTCTCCGGCGGCACGGGAGGGCGATTTTCCTGGTTGGAGCATTGGAAATTGCGTGAGCAGGACTTGTTGTCTCATTGGTGCTCCGTTGCTAACCGGGCCCATTTAGAGCGAGAAAGTTTGTCTAGAGTTTGTCTACGGTATGGCGTCAGTAAAACGCCTGAGAATCCAGCGGCCTTTGTGCAAGCTACCTGATTTTTCAATGCTTTGGTCACGTGTCGACATCGAGTGCAGCAAATTGCGAAATTTGTTTTGCTTTTGTTTTTCGTCTAAAGCATCTGACAGTTTGTCTAGGATTAGCGCGACTAGCTCAAGGCGTGATGCTGACCCGTATTGCCTCAAATAGTCGAGAATCAGATCTTTATAGTAGCCATCATTGAAAGCCCGGTTGCGAATATAGTCGCTTTGGTTGCCCGTGCTGCGCGCCACTTGGGCGGCCGCGTAATAATTCGGTTTTCGCCCCTCGATAAGCCCTTGCTTGCGCAGCAAGACCGCGGCATTTTCTGTGATGGGTTGTCTTTTCTGCACCCTGTCGAGCAGCATGACTGTATTCAATGGCAGATCTTGATTTTCCAACAGTAGACGGGTGTAGTTTTCGTCGATCACGTTCCCGTAAATCTCCAGCACAACTTTGTTTTCCTTGGACTTGTTGTAGTCCGGCAGCGGGAAGTATCGGCTACGTTGGGACAGGGTCATTGTGGAAATACCGAAACCCATGGTGTCGATCATGTTCAAGCCGACCATCGCTTGGGTGAGCCAAGGGTTACGGTAGCGGCTTGGCGTATGCTCGCCGCTGAAGTAATCCTCAGGTTCACCCTCATAGAAGCGGCCAGCATTTTCGAATACCAATCTGTCAACGCGCTCTATGACGATGATGCGTGAGCGCAGTTGATAGTCCTGATGGGCAATGCAGTTGTGCAAGGCTTCCAGGATGACGCGAGTGTCATATTTGCTGACTTCGGTGGCCAGCAATTGGTTTTGTGGAAAAAGCTTGTAGTCAATATTACGTATGCGATGCAGCACCTGAGTCGTCGTCAGTAAAAACGGTAGGCCAAAGTGTTCGTATGCCTGTTCTTCACCTGCGAGTTTCCAGGTGATTTGTGCCAGGGTTGGCAGAAAATGAAGGGTCAACTCGTTCACCGGATTACCCGGCCACACAACCGCTCCTCAATCACCGCCCATTCCCGATCCAGTTCTGTGCGAAGTTCCTCCTCGCTCGGCAGCACCAGTCTGTAGGTACTGGCGAACAGTTGTTCGTTGCCTTGCAGTACTGAATAGCGCACCACTGATTCATCTTTTTGCGCGCAAAGAATAAGGCCGACAGTGGGGCTATCCTCCGGGCCGCGCTTGAGGTCGTCGTACATGCGCACGTACATGTCCATCTGGCCGACATCCTGGTGGGTCAGTACGCCGCGCTTGAGGTCGAAGATGACGAAGCACTTGAGCAGGTAGTTGTAGAACACCAGGTCGATGTAGAAGTCTTTGCTCTCGGTACTGATACGTTGCTGGCGAGCGATGAAGGCGAAGCCTTTGCCCAGTTCGAGCAGGAAGCCCTGGAGTTGATTGATCAATGCTTGTTCAAGTTCGCTTTCCTGGATCAAGCCCGCATTGGGCAGGCCGAGAAATTCCAGCAGCACTGGATCGCGGATGAAATCCCGAGGGCTGGCGTTCATTTGCTGGATATTGGTGGCGGCTTCCTGTTTGACGGCAGCCCGGTCGCGGCTCGCCAGCAGGCGTTCGTAATAGAGGGTATTGATCTGGCGCTCGAGGGCGCGACTTGACCAGTTCTGCAGGGCAGATTCGTTCATGTACCAGTGGCGAGCGTTGTCGTTGTCGACTCGTAGCAGTCTGCGGTAGTGGGTCCAGCTCAATTCGTGACGCAGTGCGTCACGAATTGGGAATGCTTGATAGAACAGGCGCATGTAGCGAAGGTTGGAAGCGTCGAAACCTTTCCCAAACTGCTCCGTCAGTACTTTCGCCAGCGTCGATAGCAACTGTTTGCCATACACCGCCCGCCGAGCGCCTTCCTGCTCGAACTCCACAATATGCCGTCCGATCTGCCAACAGGTTTGCACCTGAACGGTATCGACCGCTCGCAGCACTTTCTGGCGCGCTTCCTTGATCAATTCGCCAAGACTGCCGAGCAGTGAAGTGATCTGTGGATCTTGAGTGTTACCGGGTTTGAGGGAGCTCATGACATTTTCCGCGGCTAAGGAAACAGGCGGAAGAGGATGGCAAGAGAGTGATAGTCCGCGATGCCGGGCGTTACTGGTAAGTCGGAAGGAAAGGCGAATTTGCTTTGCAGGACCGGGCCGGCGGCAGCCCATGCATGAGGAGCACATCACGTAGTCCGATTCGCAGTGAGCCCAAGTGCTAATCGATCTAAAACTTGAACATTCAGCAACAAATCTAAAAAGCGTAACGATTGGGTTCTGCGTAACCCGGGAGTCGCCATCATGAAGAAAATCCATTCATTCATGCTGCCCATCGCCGCCGTCGGCGTACTGATGTTTCCAGTCGTGCTTAACGCCGCCAGTCTTGAACCGATCGACAGCACAGGCGTGCAAGTCCAGCAGCAACAGCAAAACGGGATTACTTACCTGTCCGGGGGGATCGGAGAGGATGAGGCTCGAGCCATTCAACAAGCGCAGGGCTACAACCTGCACATGACTTTCTCCATCGGGGCGGAGGGCAAATATGTTCCGGATGTGAATCTGGTCATTCAGAAAGACCCGGGGCAACCCGTGCTGACGCTGAGCGAAGCCGGCCCGTTGGTTTATGTTCAGCTGCCACCTGGCAAGTACACCGTCGTCGCGACACGCAATGGTGAGGAACGGCGTGATACGGCGGATGTAGGAAGTGGCGCCGCTCGCAATCTTGTCTTCCACTGGAATACTGAAAACTAGCCCAAGAGAGACGCTTGCACGATGCCTGATCAAATCGCGGGCATAAAAAAACCCTGAATCTTGCGATTCAGGGTTTTCGGTATTTGGTGCCCAGAGACGGAATCGAACCGCCGACACGGGGATTTTCAATCCCCTGCTCTACCGACTGAGCTATCTGGGCAACGGGGCGCATTAAACTGGTTTTTCAGGGGGTCGTCAAGAAAGTTTTCAAAAAAATTTTAATTATTACCGTCGCTTACGATCCGCCCCCCGAAAAAACGGGATTATTCAGCTGGCGGAACGTAGCCTTCGGCCTTGGCGTATTCCTCGCCGGAAAAGAACTTGTCCATCTCGCCTTGAAGATATTTGCGGTCTTCGGCGTTCATCATGTTCAGGCGTTTTTCGTTGATCAGCAGGGTCTGGTGTTTCTGCCAGTCGGCCCAGGCCTTGGCCGAGACGTGGTCAAAAATGTCCTGACCTTTTGCACCCGGAAATGGAGCGCGCTCCAGGGCGGGTAATTCTTCTTTGTACTTGCGGCACATGATGGTGCGGGTCATGACGACTCTCCTGCGTTCAATACGGCGGCCGCGCGTTCGAGCAAGGTTTTGACCGGGGCGGCAAGGCCCAGGCGCGGCGGGGTGGCGAGGTTATACCAGAGCCAGTCGGCCTCGGCCACGTGATGGCCAGCCTCTTGGACCTGAACCAGCCAGGGTTCGATGGATAACTGAAAGTGGCTAAAGGTGTGTACCAGGCTCGGCAGGGCCTGTTGGCTGCCCAACTCCAGCGAATGCTGCGAAGCCAGATGCTGAAGGTCATCGAGGTCGTCGAGTTCCGGCAGGCTCCAGAGACCGCCCCACAGGCCCATGGAAGGGCGACGGTAAAGCAGAATCGCCCCTTCGCCATTGGCGAGCATCGGCATCAGCGTGCGCTTCTGTGGCACGGCTTTGCGTGGCTTGGGGATCGGGTAGCGGGTTTCCAGGCCAAGCATGTGCGCCTCGCAGCCCTTTTCCAGCGGACAAAGCAGACAGCTCGGTTTGCTGCGGGTGCAGAGCGTGGCGCCCAGATCCATCATCGCCTGGGTGTAGGCGTTGACCCGATCATGTGGCGTGAAGCGCTCAGCGTTGGCCCACAGCTGTTTGGCAACCTTGGGCTCGCCCGGATAACCCTCTTGCGCGGTAAAGCGCGCCAGCACCCGTTTGACGTTGCCATCGAGGATCGGCGCCCGCAGGCCCATGCTCAGGCTGGCAATCGCGCCGGCCGTGGACAGGCCGATACCCGGCAGATCTGTGAGCTTTTCCACATCACGGGGAAACTCGCCGCCATATTCGGCAACGACAATCTTCGCAGTCTTCTGCAAGTTGCGCGCGCGGGTGTAATAACCGAGACCGGTCCACAGGTGCAGCACTTCGTCTTCCGGCGCGGCGGCCAGAGCTTCGACCGTTGGCAGCGAAGCCATGAAACGGTCGAAGTAATTCAGCACAGTGCTGACCTGGGTCTGCTGCAGCATGATTTCCGAGACCCACACCCGGTAAGGGGTGATGCCCTGTTGCCAAGGCAAATCGTGGCGGCCGTGGCGGTCGTACCAATCCAGCACCGCCGTTGAAAACTGCTCGGCTCTCATCGCTTGAACAGCCCCTTGAGCGCGTTTTTCAGTTCCGGGCTGACTTTATCGCCAAGCTTCTCGTCGATTTTTTCGCTGATTCGCTCGCCAGCCAGTTTGCTCGCGACTTGTCCCATGCGTTCATTGTCGACGCGGCAAGCCTTGGCACCCAGTTCCAGCGGACCACGGCAGCGCAGTGGCCACTCGATGCCGACGAAGCGCTCGCTGACTTGGCAGGCCGGGTCCGGCATGTCGCTCTTGTCGCCTTCGACGATCACGCCGACGCGGTAATCCATGCCCAGCACCCGCAGGTCGATGTCGCCGTTACCGTTGACGGTCATGCCCGGAATGCGCACTTTCAGATCGGGGTTATTGGCCACGCCATTGCGGAAGGTCAGGTTGCCCTTGAGCTCTTCGAACGGTGTGTCCTTGCCCCGTGGCTCGCCGGTGAGGGTTTTGCGATTCAGGGTGGCGATGCCTTTGCACAGTTGCTGCTCAAGGTTGGCATTGAGCAGCACGCCGTTGTTGATGACGAAACTGGCATTGCCGTTGAGGTTATCGATCAGCACGCTCTGGCTATTGCCGCTGCTGGTCAGCGCGCTATCGAGCGTAACCAGGCCTTGGAGCGGTGGATTTTTCCCTTGGCTTTCGAGGATTTTTTCTACAGGCACTTTGCTGATGCGCGTCTGCATGTTCAGCGCCGGCACTTGCTGGCGCACGTCCAGGGTACCTTTGGCTTCGAAGTTGCCGTCGTACAGGTCGCCGCGCAGGTTCTCCAGCGTCAGCAGGCCGCCTTGGCCTGTGGCCTTGAGTGCCGCATTCTGAATCGGCAGTTTGTCGAGGGTCAGCTGGCCGAAAGTCAGGTCGGCGTTCACGTCGAGTTTGCTCAGGCGTTCCACCGGCAACAGACGCTCGGTGCTCCACGGGCCTTTGGTCGGTGAGGGCGGCAGCGGTGAACTGCCTGCACCAGCCATCGCCTCGCTCTCGGTGCTGGCCACTTCGGCCTGACGCACCTGCTTCGCGCTGTTGGCTTCGGCGGATTTTGGCGGCAAGTAACGATCGACGTTGAAGGTGTCAGCCTTGAGGTTCAGTCGCAGCGATTGCTTGGCGAAGTCCTCGACAGCGATGCGGCCGCTGAAAGTGCTGTCATCGAGCTTCAGGTTGAGGTTGTCGAGGGTCAAACTGGTCGGCGTGCCGGCAACCTGGCTGGCCAGTTCGACTTTGCTCAGGCTGCCTTCGGCCATCGCCGGGAGTTTCTGGCCGATGCTGTCGACGAATTTCGCCAGATCGAACTGGGCAATCGACAGGCCGCCGCTGATTTGCGGGGTCTTGTCGAGGTCGTTGGCCTTCAGTTCGCCCAAGGCGCGCAGCTGATTGGCGGAGATCTTGATGCCGGTCCATTCGGCGACGTTGGCGGCCTTGTCCAGCAGCAGCTGGCCTTGAGCGGCGAAGGTCATGGTTTTGCCTTGCAGCGGATCGCCAGCGACTTCACCGGAGAGTTTCATGTCTTCGAATTTGTAGCGCTGCAGCGCACGCTCGAAACGCAACTCGCCGGCCAGCTCGGTGCGCACCCGCAGAACCGGTTGGTTGGTACCGAGGAACGCGGTGAGTTTGACCGGGATGTTGGTCGAGTCGTGCACGGGGCCAGTGCTCAGCTGGATGCTTTCGGCGCTGAACTGCTTGCCGGTTTTCTCGTCGCTGTACTCAACGCGGGCGTTGTTGACGGTCAGGCTGTCGATGTCCAGGCGGATCGGCTGGGCCGGTTTTTCTGCCTGAACGGTAGTGGTTGGTGCAGGTTCGCCGGTGGCGGCGGGCGGCGTGGCCGACGTCGTCGGGGTGGCAGGTGCCTTGCCTATGTCTTCCCAGTTGCCATGGCCGTCCTTGTCACGATTCAGGCGCAGGTTCAGGCCTTCGACGCGCACATCGCTCATCTGCACTTCGCGGCGCAGCAGCGGAATCACGCGGACCGACAGGCCGAGCATCTGCAAGTCTGCGAACGGTTCGGTAGGCTTGGCCAGGGTTGCAACACTGGCTTCGTGCAATTCCAGGCCCAGCCAGGGAAACAGGCTCCAGCCGATATCGCCATTGAGCGTCAGCTCGATGTGGGCCTTGTCGCGGGCAATCTGGCGAATCTCGTCTTTATAGTCGTTGGGATCGAAGAGGTGGGTCAGGGCAAAGCCCAGCGCCACAATGATCAGCAACAGCCCGAGAAGTACCAGACCCAGGATTTTGCCGAACGCTTTCATGGGCGAGTCCTTGTATTAGTCGAATTCGAAATTTAGCCGGGGAGTATAGCGCTCCGAAGTGGCTGACCGGTCAGCGATCACATCGGGAGCTCATCCAGCGGTACCTTCAGCTTAGCCGCCAGCGCTTGAGCTTCGAGGTGCCCGGCAGGCGCCAACAGCCGCAATGTCGCGCCTGATTGCGACGCCATTTTCTGCGCTTCGTTCACCAGACGCTCGGCAACCCCACGACGACGGGTGATTTTTCGTACGCATAAATGGGACAAATGCCAGACGTCCTGGTGCCGTTGCAAACGTGCCGCACCCAACAGCCGATCGTTGAAGCGTCCGGCGATCAGCGAACCGTCCTGCAGGCAGCCTTCGATCAGCTGCATCTCCCCAGTGAATGGCGCAAACAGCCAGTCCGGGGCATCGCGGTAAATCTTCTGCAGATCTTGCTGATCCTGATAAGTGGCTTGGTTCAGCAGTTCGACAATGATCGGCATGGCGCTTCCTTTGAAAAGTTAATCCGGCCTCTACGTGTGAAAACATGTTCTTGCGGTTGTACGAGAACAGATGACATACAAAAGGTGATATCAGTTTGGTTTTTCTGTCACGTGCAAATGGTAACCTCTGCCCGTTCGTCCGTCCCTTCTGCGGCGTGATGTCGCACCAAAATGGAGCTTCACCTAAAAAACAGTCATGCCTGCGTGCATTAAGGCTGGGGGTGAAGAACGGCTGGCGAACAATACTAATAATTGGGGGAAACACCATGACTACGAGCATCACGGCGGACGGCTTTGCCGACCAGCCCGCGTTCCTGTCCAAGGAACGCATCATCGCCAAGCCCGGTTTTAACCGTTGGCTGGTACCACCGGCCGCTCTGGCCATCCACCTGTGCATCGGCATGGCCTACGGCTTTTCGGTGTTCTGGTTGCCGTTGTCCAAAGCCCTGGGCGTCACCAAGGCCGTGACTTGCGCGCCGGACATGAGCTTCATCGCTCAGGTCTTTTCGTCTCAATGCGACTGGCCGATCTCGATGCTCGGCTGGATCTACACCCTGTTCTTCATCTTCCTTGGCTGCTCGGCAGCGATCTGGGGCGGCTGGCTTGAGCACGCAGGCCCTCGCAAGGCCGGTGTTGTGTCGGCACTGTGCTGGTGTGGCGGTCTGCTGATTTCGGCGCTCGGGGTCTATACCCACCAGATCTGGCTGATGTGGATCGGCTCCGGAGTCATTGGCGGTATTGGCCTGGGCCTGGGTTACATCTCGCCGGTCTCGACCCTGATCAAGTGGTTCCCGGACAAGCGCGGCATGGCCACAGGCATGGCGATCATGGGCTTCGGCGGTGGCGCGATGGTAGGTGCTCCACTGGCTGCAGCGCTGATGGGTCACTTCGCTTCGCCAACCAGCGTGGGCGTATGGCAGAGCTTCCTGGTAATGGCTGCGATCTATTTCGTGTTCATGATCGGTGGCGCACTGTCCTACCGCGTTCCGCCAACCGGCTGGAAGCCTGAAGGCTGGACTGCTCCGGCGAAAAAAGCGTCGAACTCGATGATCACTCACCGTCACGTCCACGTGAATGTGGCGTGGAAGACTCCGCAATTCCGTCTGGTGTGGCTGGTGCTGTGCCTGAACGTTTCGGCGGGCATCGGCATCCTCGGCATGGCTTCGCCGCTGCTGCAGGAAGTCTTCGCCGGTAAATTGCTGGGCACCGACCAGACATTTGGTCAGCTGGATGCCGGGCAACTGGCCTCGATCGCTGCCATTGCTGCTGGCTTCACCGGTTTGCTGAGCCTGTTCAACATTGGTGGCCGGTTCTTCTGGGCTTCGTTCTCAGACTACCTGGGTCGCAAAAACACTTATTTCGTGTTCTTCGCCCTCGGTTTCGCACTGTACGCGCTGATCCCGAACCTCGGTCATCTGGGCAGCGTCGCGCTGTTCGTGGCGGCGTTCTGCATCATTCTGTCGATGTACGGCGGTGGTTTTGCGACGGTGCCGGCTTACCTGGCTGACTTGTTCGGTACGCAAATGGTCGGCGCGATCCACGGTCGTCTGCTGACCGCGTGGGCGGCGGCGGGTGTGTTGGGGCCGGTGTTGGTGAACTACCTGCGTGAATATCAGCTGAGCATTGGCGTTGAACGTGCCGCGGCTTACGACATCACCCTGTACATCCTCGCGGGCCTGCTGGTGCTGGGTTTCCTGTGCAACCTGATGGTTCGCCCAGTGGCCGACAAGTACTTTATGACCGACGCTGAACTGGCCGCCGAACAGGCGCTGGGCCACGACAAGGGGGCTGACGCCAGCACCGTGCTGGAGTGGAAAGCGGATGCGGGCACCAAACCGTTGGCGGTGGCTGCGTGGTTGGTGGTGGGCATACCGTTGGCGTGGGGTGTTTGGGTGACGCTGCAGAAGACTGCGGTTCTCTTCCACTAACGCAAAACCCTGTGGGAGCGGGCTTGCTCGCGAAAAGGGCGTGTCAGTCGACTTCAATGTTGCCTGGTACGCTGCTTTCGCGAGCAAGCCCGCTCCCACATTTGCTCTCCGTGGACACAGATTTTGTGTTTGCCGGCTTGTACTGACATGTCTATCCCCGACGGCAGGGGATTCACTCCGTCAGTGATATCACCTCTCGTGTTTCTGTTTAGCGCCCGCGACCCTATAATGGCTGCCTTTTTCGCCCCAATGATTTTTGCGGAGCTGGTGATGGCCGAACGTATGGCGTCTGTCGAGCGCGACACTCTGGAAACCCAGATCAAAGCCTCGATCAACCTGGATGGCACCGGAAAGGCCCGATTTGATATCGGTGTACCTTTTCTTGAGCACATGCTGGACCAGATCGCCCGTCACGGGCTGATCGACCTGGATATTGTCAGCAAGGGCGACCTGCATATCGACGACCACCACACGGTGGAAGACGTCGGTATCACGTTGGGTCAAGCCTTCACCAAAGCCATCGGCGACAAGAAAGGCATCCGTCGCTACGGCCACGCCTACGTGCCGCTCGATGAAGCGCTGTCGCGTGTGGTGATCGACTTCTCCGGCCGTCCTGGCCTGCAGATGCATGTTCCTTATACCCGCGCTACCGTCGGCGGTTTTGACGTTGACCTGTTCCAGGAATTTTTCCAGGGCTTCGTCAACCACGCCAACGTCACCCTGCACATCGACAATCTGCGTGGGCACAACACCCACCACCAGATCGAGACCGTGTTCAAGGCTTTCGGCCGCGCCCTGCGCATGGCCGTGGAGCTGGATGACCGCATGGCCGGTCAGATGCCGTCGACCAAAGGCGTTCTGTAATGCAGACGGTCGCGGTTATCGATTACGGCATGGGCAACCTGCACTCGGTGGCCAAGGCTCTCGAGCACGTCGGTGCCGGCAAGGTCCTTATCACCAGCGATGCCGATGTGATTCGCGAAGCCGATCGCGTGGTATTTCCCGGCGTCGGCGCGATTCGCGATTGCATGGCGGAGATCCGTCGCCTGGGCTTCGACTCGCTGGTGCGTGAAGTCAGCCAGGACCGTCCGTTCCTCGGCATCTGCGTGGGCATGCAAGCCTTGCTCGACAGCAGTGAAGAGAACAATGGCGTGGACTGCATTGGCCTGTTCCCGGGTCAGGTGAAGTTCTTCGGCAAGGATTTGCACGAAGACGGCGAACACTTGAAAGTGCCGCACATGGGCTGGAACGAAGTGAAGCAGACGGTAGAACACCCGCTGTGGCACAACATTCCGGACCTGGCGCGTTTTTACTTCGTGCACAGCTACTACATCGCTGCCGGCAATGCGCGGCAGGTGGTGGGCAGCGGTCACTACGGGGTCGATTTCGCCGCAGCGCTGGCCGACGGCTCGCGTTTCGCCGTGCAGTTCCACCCGGAGAAGAGCCATACCCATGGCCTGCAATTGCTGCAGAACTTCGCTGCGTGGGATGGTCGCTGGTAAATGGCTGCCAAAAAGAAGCCGCCGATCCTGACCCTCACTCCCGAGCAGGAGAACGAGGCCAATCACAAGATCAAACGCTTCATGGAGGATCGCTTCGAGCTGGACCTGGGTTCGTTCGAAGCGGCTGAAATCCTTGAGCTGTTTACCCGCGAAATTGCTCCGCACTATTACAACAGGGCGATTTTCGATGTGCAGACGCACCTCAAAGAGAGGTTCGAAAGCATCGAAAGCGACCTGTGGGCGCTCGAGAAAAACTGATTTCCGAGCGAAGCTGAATACTCGAATTTGAAGGTTTGCCAGATGCTGATTATTCCCGCTATCGATCTCAAAGACGGTGCCTGTGTTCGTCTGCGCCAGGGCCGCATGGAAGATTCCACGGTGTTCTCCGATGACCCGGTGAGCATGGCTGCCAAGTGGGTGGAAGGCGGTTGCCGCCGTCTGCATCTGGTCGACCTGAACGGTGCTTTCGAAGGTCAGCCGGTCAACGGCGAAGTAGTTACCGCCATCGCCAAGCGCTACCCGAACCTGCCGATTCAGATCGGCGGCGGTATCCGCTCGCTGGAAACCATTGAACACTACGTCAAAGCAGGCGTGAGCTACGTGATCATCGGCACCAAAGCCGTGAAAGATCCGGCTTTCGTTGCCGAGGCCTGCCGCGCGTTCCCGGGCAAAGTGATCGTTGGTCTGGATGCCAAAGACGGTTTTGTCGCCACCGACGGCTGGGCTGAAATCAGCACCATCCAGGTGATCGACCTGGCCAAGCAATTCGAGGCTGACGGCGTGTCCGCGATCGTTTATACCGACATCGCCAAAGACGGCATGATGCAGGGCTGCAACGTTTCGTACACCGCCGCCCTGGCCGCTGCGACGAAGATTCCGGTGATCGCTTCCGGCGGTATCCACAATCTGGGTGACATCAAGTCGCTGCTCGACGCCAAGGCGCCAGGCATCATCGGCGCCATCACCGGCCGGGCGATTTACGAAGGCACCCTCGATGTCGCTGAAGCGCAAGCTTTCTGCGATTCGTACAAAGGCTGAGGACTCACCATGGCGCTGGCCAAACGCATCATCCCTTGCCTGGACGTGGATAACGGCCGGGTGGTCAAGGGCGTCAAGTTCGAGAACATTCGCGACGCCGGCGACCCGGTGGAAATCGCCCGTCGCTACGACGAGCAAGGTGCCGACGAGATTACCTTTCTCGACATCACCGCCAGTGTCGACGGTCGCGACACCACGCTGCATACCGTCGAACGCATGGCCAGCCAGGTGTTCATCCCGCTGACCGTGGGTGGCGGCGTGCGTACCGTGCAGGATATTCGCAACTTGCTCAATGCCGGTGCGGACAAGGTCTCTATCAACACCGCTGCGGTGTTCAACCCGGAATTCGTCGGCGAAGCGGCGCAGCATTTCGGCTCGCAATGCATCGTCGTCGCCATCGACGCGAAGAAGGTTTCCGGTCCGGGCGAAACCCCGCGCTGGGAAATCTTCACCCACGGTGGTCGCAAGCCAACCGGCCTCGACGCCGTTGAGTGGGCGAAGAAGATGGAAGGCCTCGGTGCCGGCGAAATCCTGCTGACCAGCATGGACCAGGACGGCATGAAAAACGGCTTCGACTTGGGCGTCACCCGCGCCATCAGCGATGCGCTGGGGATTCCGGTGATCGCGTCCGGCGGTGTCGGCAACTTGCAGCACTTGGCCGATGGCATCCTCGAAGGCCACGCCAGCGCGGTGCTGGCGGCGAGTATTTTCCACTTCGGCGAATATACCGTGCAGGAAGCCAAGGCTTACATGGCTCATCGCGGCATCGTGATGCGCTAAACAGTACAGGCCAGTGGACAGCATGGCGGGCTCAAGGCACTCTTGGGCACGCCATGGATTCCGGTAGCCCGACATGCTTAAACGTCTCCTTCTTGTCCTCGCCAGCGCTTCTCTGTTGCTCATCAACGGAGCTCACGCCGAAGAAAATCCCGGCACCGGTCTGGTGTTGCTGACGGAAAACTTCCCGCCGTACAACATGGCGAAGAACGGCAAAAATTTCGCTCAGGACGAGAACATCAACGGCATTGCCGTGGACATTGTCCGTGAGATGTTCAAACGCGCCGACATCACTTACAGCCTGACGCTACGTTTCCCTTGGGAGCGAATCTACAAACTCGCCCTGGAGAAGCCTGGCTATGGCGTGTTCGTGATGGCGCGGTTGCCGGACCGCGAGAAACTCTTCAAGTGGGTCGGCCCTATCGGCCCGGACGACTGGATTCTGCTGGCCAAGGCCGATAGCAAGATCACCCTCGAGTCGCTGGAGCAGGCGCGCAAATACAAGATCGGCGCCTACAAGGGCGATGCGATTGCCGAGACACTGGCCAAGCAAGGATTGAAACCGATTGTTGTGCTGCGGGATCAGGACAACGCCAAAAAACTGGTCAATGGCCAGATTGACCTGTGGGCTACCGGTGACCCGGCAGGCCGCTATCTGGCGCGCCAGGAAGGCGTGAACGGGCTCAAGACCGTGCTGCGCTTCAACAGCGCCGAGTTGTACCTGGCGTTGAATAAAGACGTACCGGACGAAACCGTCGCCAAGCTGCAAGCCGCGCTGGATCAACTGCGCAAGGAAGGCGTGGTTGACGAGATCATGGGGCGCTATCTGTAGCAATTACCTTGATGTTGTCTGAAGCGTATGGCCGGTGTCGCGCTCAAGTACACGGCACTTGTAAACACGTTATTCAACGTCGCCCTTGTCAGCTGCTGTTCCCCTGAGGCGACGCCGATAATGCACAGTGCATGTGCGCCGCTTTGTGGCCCGATTTCAGTATTGATGTAAGCATCTTCAGTGCTGGTGGCGGCGCTGTAATTGTCGAGGTCCTTGCAGTCCCTGGCGTTATGGACCGTTTTATAGCGATAGAAGGGTGCCTCGAGGGAAAACCTGAAATCCCACGTAGGCAATACGGTATGCCCCTCCGCGTTTTGCACTCTATGAACGTAGGACTTGAGCTTCCAAGGCTCCGAGACAGTCAGTTCGACCGGTTCCAGGGAGCAGTCCTGCCCATTACTGGTAAAGATGCCGTCGATAAAGCAGTAGTACAGGAAGTTGGCGGAATAGCTGTAGTTGAAACGCGTTGCCTGGCAGGACGACGAATGTTCGCAGCCGGGGGGAGCTGACAGGTTGCGGTAGGCTCCGACTTTACTGACGATGCCGGTGATTTCGTTGGTGCGGCGGTTCAGCATCGGGCTACCGGAGCTACCAGCGTAAAGGTCGCAGCTGTTTTTCATGGCTAAAGGGAACACCCCGGGATGATCGATGAATGTTCCGGCGGTTTGTTCAGCGCAGGCGCTCAATCGAAGCCCCTGTTCGGTAAAGCCGCCCGGCGCGCCAATGTTAAGCGCATCCTGACTCTCGTAGGTTTGATGGGACGCCAGCTTGAGCGGGTTGACCCCTGCCTGTATCAGCGACGCCAATGTCGCGTCGACTTCGAGTACTGCAAGATCGGTCCCGACCAGGCTGCTCCATCGGGCAGTTCGGATGGCGTACTGGCGCTTACGCTGTGGCACGTCATGAAAGTAGTGGAAGGTGACGCTGGCTTTCAAAGGCAGGTTGGTCCGCGCCGAACCGTACTCAAAGAACACGCAATGACCACTGGTGAGCAGGTAGGCAGGGCCGGTCGCTCGGCCTTGCCTGTTTCGCGTATCCAGTAGAACGGCGCTGCAGGTCTCGCCCGATTGGAGACTGAGTCGTCCCACGCCGCTCCAGATTTCATAAAAATGCTCACTGTTTTGCAGGGCTCTTGAAGGAGAATCGTTGATGGCGCCTTCGCCCAAATCGCGAGCCTGCACGGCGGAAATAGCCAGCAGGCCAATCAGGCCGGCGAAGCAAAAGAAGCTGAGATATTTCATGTCCATTCCTTGGTGATGAAATTCGGGGTGAGCGCTATCGTGGCACGCGTCTGTGTGCCGACAGGTATAAATAGTTATCGCGAAATGGAGTGGGCCGCGAGGAATTACCGGGCGGTCGGGAGGTGGTACTGACCATCCTTGCCGTGCGCTGCCGTTGCACGATTGCCGCGCGCACTGATCATCTGTTTGATATCGATCCAGTCAATGCCCTGAGCCTTGAGCTTGGGTAATTCACGTTCAAGCACCGCCAATGTCTGCGGATACGGATGCCCGATCATCACCGCAGAACCTTGCTTTCGCGCCAGGCTGATAGCTGTCTGTAGCTGAGTAAAAATCGCGGCTTCAGTAGGCTCGTCATCCAGGAACACATCCCGCGAAACGCTCGCCAGACCAATCTTCTGCGCCTCCGCGGCCGCCACGGTTTGCGCGCTGGTGCGGCTGTCGACGAAGAACTTGTGCCGACGCTGCAAGTCCGCCATCAGCCAGGCCATGGCCGGTTGCTGCGCGGTCATGCGGCTGCCCATGTGGTTGTTGATGCCAGCGGTATACGGCACAGCCTTGAACGCTGCGTTCAAGCGCTTCTCGAGTTCTTCGATAGGTAATTCGGGATGCCAGGCAAACGGCCCGGTGGCCGGGGCCATGGGCATGTGCAGGATGACGATCTTGCCGGCGCGATGGGCTTCGCGGGCGAACTCGGTGGCGTGGGGAGTGTCGGGCATGATTGCCGCGGTGACCGGGCCGGGCAGCGCCAGCACACGGCGATCCTGGAGCAGGTTCTGCCCCAGGTCATCGATGATCAGGCTCAGATAAGCCTTGTGAGGTGTGGCCGCTGTTGTGGCAGGCGCCGCGTGAGCGACACCCGCCAGACAGCACAGCAGACCAAGGAGCAACCGCAGGCGCATCTCAGCGGCCGGAGGTGATGCTCAGCCCTTTGAGCAGGCTCAGGGCCTGGGCCAACTGATAATCGTCATCCTGTGGCATGGCCTTGGCTTTGCCACTGGAACCGGTCGGTTTGTCGGCGCCGCCGTTGCCATTGCCCAGGTGACCTTGCAGATCGGCTTCCTTGAAGTATTCGCCGTCCTGCTCGTTGGTGATCTTGGCCCTGCGTACTTCGATATCCGGGACGATGCCCTGCGCCTGAATCGAGCGACCATTCGGTGTGTAGTACAGCGCCGTGGTGATTTTCAGTGCGCGTTCGTTGTTCAGCGGCAACACGGTCTGGACCGAGCCTTTGCCGAAACTGGTGGTGCCCATGACGACTGCGCGTTTCTGATCCTGCAGGGCGCCGGCGACAATTTCCGAGGCCGAGGCGCTGCCGCCGTTGATCAGTACGACCATTGGCACGGCTTCGCTTTCGTCCTTGCCGGTGGCGGAGAAGCGCAGTTCGGAGTTGGCGATGCGGCCCTTGGTGTAGACGATCAGGCCCTTGGTGATGAAGTGGTCGACCACTTCTACCGCCGATTGCAGCACGCCGCCCGGGTTGTTACGCAGGTCGAGGACGATACCGCTGAGCTTCTTGCCGTTGTCCTTGCGCAGCTTGGCCAGGGCCTTGGAGACCTCTTCGCCGGTCTTGACCTGGAACTGGGTGATGCGGATGTAGCCGTAGCCGGACTCCAGCAGCTGGCTCTTCACGCTTTTCACTTGAATGATGGCGCGGACCAGGGTCACATCGAACGGCGCACCACCGTCGCGTACCAGGGTCAGGGTGATCTTCTGGCCGATCTTGCCGCGCATCTTGTCGATGGCTTCGGTCATGCTCTGGCCGCGAGTCGGCTGGCCGTTGATCTTGACGATGAAGTCGCCAGCCTGAATGCCGGCCTTGGAGGCCGGGGTGTCATCGATGGGCGAAACCACTTTGATGAAACCGTCTTCGGCGCCGACTTCGATGCCCAGGCCGCCGAATTCGCCGCTGGTGCTTTCCTGCAATTCAGCGAAGTCTTCCGGGCCCAGGTACGCGGAGTGTGGGTCGAGGTTGCTGAGCATGCCTTTGATGGCGTTTTCCAGCAGGGTCTTGTCGTCCACCGGTTCTACGTAGGCTGCCTTGATCCGGTCCATGACTTCGGCAAAGGTGCGTAACTCGTCCAGCGGCAATGGCGCCTTGGTGGTCGCAGCAGTGCCTGCAGGTGCGACCGCCGGGGCAGGCTCAGCGGCAAACGCCAACGGCGCGCTGATCACCAGGGCAATCGTCAGGGCCAGCGAGGTAAGGCGGGACAAATACAGCATGTCGAACGAACTCCTGAAGTAGATGGCGTACTTATCCTTGCGCACGACACCATTGCGCCGGATCACTCGGGTGACCCTGCTGACGAATAGCGAAATACAGCGCTGGTGTGTCCTGCCCGCCACTGTTGCCGACAGTGGAGATGGACTCACCGGCTTTTACCACGTCACCCGCAGACTTGAGCAACGTCTGGTTGTGACCGTAAAGACTCAAAAAACCGTTACCGTGGTCGAGGATCACCAGCAACCCGGCGCCTCGCAACCAATCGGCAAACACCACGCGGCCGCCGTGAACGGCATGCACTTGGCTGCCGGCGGAGGCGCTGATCATCACGCCGTCCCATTTGGTGCGGGCATCGTCGCCACGGCTTTCACCGAAGCGCGCCAGCAGTCGACCATCAACCGGCCATGGAAGTTTGCCGCGGGTGGAAGCAAAGGGGCCGCCAAAGGTTTCGCCTGAACTTGAAACCAGTGCGCCGGGTGTCGATTTAGCGGGTTTGCGTGGGGCATCGGTGGCATCTGCTTCAGCCTGAGCCTCACGTAAACGCTTTTTTTCGGCTTCCTGCTGGGCGATCAGCGCTTTTTGCCGCGCCTCTTCTGCCTCTCGGGCCTGACGGGCCAAGGTTTCTTCAATGGTTTTAAGGACTTTAGACAGGTCCGCCTGATCCTGCTCGCGCGCCGCCAGTTTCTGATCGCGGGCCTTCACGTCGTCGCTGAGTTTGGCCAGGACTTGCTGGCGTTCCTTGCGGACCTTGTCGAGTTCGTCGCGCTGGCTGTCGAGGCTGCTTTTCTGCACCAACAATTGCGCCTGCTGCATGGCGATGTCTTTTTCGACATTGGCCAGTTGGCGCAGGGTTTCGTTGAAATTCTTCAGCTGCTCCAGGCGGGCCTGGCTCAGGTAGTCGTAATAGGTGAGGGTGCGGGCGAATTTTTCCGGGTTCTGCTGGTTGAGCAGCAGCTTCAGGTACTCCTGACGGCCATTCTGATAGGCCGCGCGGGCCTGGATGGCGATCAGTCGTTGCTGTTCAATGCGCGCGCTCTGGAGTTTTTTTTTCTCACCATCGAGTCGCTGCAGCTCGGATTCGCTTTTCTTCAACTCTTTTTGCAGGGCTTCGACCTGCTTCTCGAGCTTGCCCATCTCGGTTTCGGTGCCCTTGAGGTCTTTCTGCACCCCGGATTTTTCTTCCTGGAGTTTGCCCAGCAGTTTCTTCAGCTCGGCAATGTCCTGACGCGTGGCGTCCAACTGTTGTTGGGTTTGCGTGCGCTCGTCGGCAAAGGCCGGTTGAAGCAGGCAAGTCAGGGCAAGGGCTATCAGGACGCGAAGCATAGAGGCGGGCGACACCAGGGAAAGGGACGGCCTAGTATGCCCGCCAAGCGCAGCAAAAAAAATGCCCAATTGGGGTTGTGTGATAACTGGAGTGGGGTTCAGGGCGTTACGTTCTCCAAAAACACCACAAAACCAATGTGGGAGCGGGCTTGCTCGCGAAGGGGACATCACATTCAACATCAATGTTGACTGTCAGACCGCTTTCGCGAGCAAGCCCGCTCCCACAGTTGATTGGTGCTGTTTCAAGGGATTTGAGCAATTCCCCTTTGATTACACCAGAATCGAAGTACCCGTCATCTCCGCCGGTTTCTCCAGCCCCAGCAACATCAGCATGGTCGGCGCGACATCCGCCAGCACGCCGCCGCCGCGAACCTTGAAGTCACGCTTGCCGACATAGATGAACGGCACCGGCTCGGTGGTATGCGCGGTGTGCGCCTGGCCAGTGGATGCATCGGACATTTGCTCGACGTTGCCGTGGTCAGCAGTAATCAGGGCTTCACCGCCGACTTTTTCCAGGGCATCGACAATACGGCCGACGCACAGGTCCAGGCACTCGACCGCTTTAACTGCCGCGTCGAACACACCGCTGTGGCCGACCATGTCGCCGTTGGCGTAGTTGACCACGATCACGTCGTAACGCTGGTTTTCGATGGCATCGACGATACGGTCGGTGACTTCCGGGGCGCTCATCTCGGGCTGCAAGTCATAGGTGGCGACTTTCGGCGACGGGATCAGGATGCGTTCTTCGCCCGGGAACGGTTCTTCGCGACCGCCAGAGAAGAAGAAAGTCACGTGGGCGTACTTCTCGGTTTCGGCGATGCGCAGCTGCGTCTTGCCGTTTTTCGCCAGGTAATCGCCCAACACGTTGTCCAGGCTGCTCGCGGCGAAGGCCGACGGCGCGGGGATGCTGGCGGCGTATTGGGTCAGCATGACGAAACCGGCCAGTTTTGGCTGGCGAGCACGTTCGAATTCCTTGAAATCGTCTTCGACGAACACGCGGGTCAGTTCGCGGGCACGGTCGGCGCGGAAGTTCATGAAGACTACGGCGTCGCCGTCTTCGACTTTCACCGGTTCGCCGATGGAGGTGGCTTTGACGAATTCATCGCTTTCGCCACGCTCGTAAGCCGCTTGCAGGCCTTCCTGCGCGGTGGCGGCATTGAATTCGCTGCTGCCATCGACAATCAGGTTGTAGGCCTGGGACACGCGATCCCAACGGTTGTCGCGGTCCATGGCGTAGTAACGGCCAATGATGCTGGCGATCCGGCCTTTGCCGAGGGCTTCGAAGGTCGCGTCCAGCAACTCGATCGACGACTGGGCGCTTTTCGGTGGCGTATCGCGGCCATCAAGGAAGGCGTGCAGGTAAATTTTTTCGGCGCCGCGCTTGTAGGCCAGTTCAGCCATGGCGACCAGGTGATCCTGGTGGCTGTGAACGCCGCCATCGGACAGCAGGCCCATGAAGTGCACGGCTTTGCCGGCAGCAACGGCTTTATCCACCGCGGCGCAGATGGTCGGGTTCTCGAAGAACTCGCCGTCGCGGATCGCTTTGGTCACACGCGTGAAGTCCTGGTACACAACGCGGCCGGCGCCGAGGTTCATGTGACCGACTTCGGAGTTGCCCATCTGGCCGTCCGGCAAGCCGACGTCCATGCCGCTGCCCGAGATCAGGCCGTTCGGCACGGTGGCCCACAGACGGTCCAGTACGGGCTTCTTCGCTGCAAAGATGGCGTTGGATTCAGGGCTCTCGCTGTGACCGAAGCCGTCGAGAATAATCAGGACCAAAGGTTTAGGCGTGGTAGTCATGGATTCCACTCGTGGCTGAGTTATAAAGAGGGCGATGGAAAAGGGAGTGGCAGTTTAAAGCGAAGTTCCGGCGCCGTCACCGCCGGACGGGGTTTGGCCCACCATAGTGGCTGTGTATACTGGCCGACATTTTAACGCCCTGGAACCTCCTTCGATGGTTGCTCACCTGATTGAATTTGCCACTAACCACTATTTGCTCGTCGGTATCTTCGTCGTACTGCTGGCGTTGCTGATCGCTTATCAGATGCAGGGCGGCGGCCGCAGCCTGAGCACCGGTGAACTGACCGGGCTGGTTAACAAGGACGCAGGCGTGGTGATCGACATCCGTCCGATCAAGGATTTCACCGCCGGTCACATTGTTGGCGCGTTGAACATTCCTCACGACAAACTGACCGCTCGCGTTGGTGAACTGGAAAAGCACAAGGCCAAGACCATTATCCTGGTCGACGCCATGGGCCAGACTGCCGGCACTCATGCCCGCGAACTGATGAAAGCCGGCTTCACCGCCGCCAAGCTGTCCGGCGGTATTTCCAGCTGGAAAGCCGACAATCTGCCGCTGGTGAAGTGATATGAACAACGTCGTCGTCTATTCCAGCGATTACTGCCCTTATTGCTCGCGAGCCAAGTACCTGCTCGAGAACAAAGGCGTAGCCTTCGAAGAGATCAAGGTCGATGGCAAGCCGCAGGTACGTGCCGCGATGGCTCAGAAGGCCGGACGAACGTCCGTGCCACAGATCTGGATCGGCAACACCCACGTTGGCGGCTGTGATGATTTGTTTGCCCTGGAGCGCGCCGGCAAGCTCGACGCCATGCTCAAGGCCTGACTGCCTTACTTGAAATAGCCAACCCTACAAGACCCGAGATCAGAAAGGATCTGAGATGACTGACCAACAGAACACTGCAGCTAGCGAAGAAGAAACCGCACCGCAATTCTCCTTGCAGCGCATCTACGTACGTGACTTGTCCTTCGAAGCCCCGAAAAGCCCGGCGATTTTTCGCCAGCAGTGGGAGCCGAGCGTCGGTCTGGATCTGAACACTCGCCAGAAGGCTCTGGAAGGCGACTTCCACGAAGTCGTACTGACCCTGTCGGTCACCGTGAAAAACGGTGAAGAAGTGGCGTTCATTGCTGAAGTGCAACAGGCCGGGATCTTCCTGATCAAGAACCTGGACGATGCTTCGATGAGCCACACCCTCGGCGCCTTCTGCCCGAACATCCTGTTCCCGTACGCTCGCGAAACCCTGGACAGCCTGGTGACCCGCGGTTCGTTCCCGGCCCTGATGCTGGCCCCGGTGAACTTCGACGCGCTGTACGCACAAGAGCTGCAACGCATGCAGGCGGCTGGCGAGACTCCAACCGTTCAGTAAGCGGTCCTGAAGTCAAAGCAAGTCCAATGTGGGAGCGGGCTTGCTCGCGAAAGCGGTATATCGGTCAGCATTAATGTTGCAGCTGATGACCCCTTCGCGAGCAAGCCCGCTCCCACATTTGTTATGTGGTGTTACTTGAACCCGAGCTGGCGCCAGCCTTCATATACGGCGACGGCCACGGTGTTGGACAGGTTCAGGCTGCGACAGCCTTCGCGCATCGGCAAACGCAGGCGTTGTTCGCCGGGCAAGGCGTCGAGCACTTCGGCCGGCAAGCCACGGCTTTCCGGGCCGAACAGGAAGGCATCGCCCTCGGCGAAGCTGGCGTCGTGAAATGGCCGCGAGCCCTTGGTGGTAAAGGCGAACAGCCGTGGATGGCCGAGGCTTTCCAGGCAGCTGGCGAGGTCTGCGTGGCGTTGCAGGGTGGCATACTCATGGTAATCGAGGCCGGCCCGGCGCAGGCGCTTGTCGTCCATCTCGAAGCCCAGCGGTTCGATCAAATGCAGGTGGCAGCCACTGTTGGCGCACAGCCTGATAACGTTGCCGGTATTCGGCGGAATTTCTGGTTGGAAAAGGATGACGTGAAACATGCACGGCTCCGAAGGTAAAGATGACGGGCATTCTACGCCGCCAAAGGACCCTCGTTCGAAACTATTCCCGCGAGTGATGGCTTCGCTGGCGATTGTCGGGATGATGGTGGGCCTGATGATCGGTCGACTGACCGCGCCCGACCCCAGCGTTTTACAGCAGGTCGAGGTGACGGACGATGGGCTGGTGGTGTGGTTCAACAACGAACCCAAAACCCACGGCGAGATAGTCGACGGCAGCGTGGCGCTGTTGTTCGAGGCTGAAGGCCGTGCACAGAAAGGTCAGCTCAAGCTCAACGGCAGAGACGTGAACTGGCGAACGCGATTGAGTGATGGGGGATTGTTGCTGACGGTGGTGGCGGCCCGGCCGCTGCAGGGCGAGTGGGCCGGTAGCGAGGTCGATGACCGCTGGCGGCTGGAGATCCATCTCCGAGAGCAATAAAAGAGGGAATCCCCGGCCTGCCTGTACCAAGGTCCCCAAAACGGGAGGGCTCGCGCATTGCGGCGTGAGCCCGGTGTAAAGAGGGAATCCCCGGCCTGCCTGTACCAAGGACCCCAAAACGGGATGGGCTCGTCGCAGTTGCGGTATGAGCCCGGTGTAAAGAGGGGAATCCCCGGCCTGCCTGTACCAAGGTCCCCGAAACTGGGTAGTGAATCGAATCACTGATTGGACTATTGCAGGGGGCGTGCCAGTTTTTAACAAGTTGCAACAGAAAGCCGCTGGGCAGCGCTGAAGGCCCCGTAATTCGGGGCTTTTGTGTTTCTTCGATATGGTTTTTTTTAGATGGAGGTCGGATTTTGGATCGGTTGTCGTGCGCGATTGCGGGTCATGGTGCATTGGTGCGGTGCATTGAGCCCTAAATGTGGGAGCGGGCTTGCTCGCGAAAGCGGTGTGTCATTCAACATCAATGTTGAATGTGATGGCCTCTTTGCGGGCAAGCCTGCTCCCACATGGAGTTGATGTCAGCCACAAATAGACGGGCTTGGCACAAATCCTGTGGGAGCGGGCTTGCCCGCGATTGGATCTTGCGGTCAACGAAGAGCTAAAGGGTGTTTAACCCTCATCCCCCTCATCATCATCCCCACCATCAACCTTCATCCCCAATTCCTTGATCTTGCGGGTCAAGGTATTGCGGCCCCAACCCAGTAGCACGGCGGCGTCGCGGCGGCGGCCGGCGGTGTGTTTGAGGGCGGTTTCGATCATGATCCGCTCGAAGGCCGGCACGGCGCTATCCAGAAGGCTCGACTGACCGCGAGCCAGCGCCTGATCAGCCCACTGACGCAACGCTTGCTCCCAGTTGGTCACCGGCGCCGAGTCCTGCGGCAGGCTCAGCAGTTCTGGCGGCAGATCGCTGATGTGCACTTCGCGACCCGAAGCCATCACAGTGATCCAGCGGCAGGTGTTTTCCAGCTGACGCACGTTGCCTGGCCACGGCAGGTTTTTCAGGTATTCCTCGGTTTCGCTTTTCAGCAGCTTCGGTTCCACCGCCAGTTCTTGCGCGGCGCGGCTGAGGAAGTGCTTGGCCAGGGTCGGGATGTCTTCGCGACGGTCCGACAGCCGTGGAATGTGGATGCGGATCACGTTGAGGCGGTGGAACAAGTCCTCACGGAATTTTCCGGCATGCACCAGGGTTTCCAGATTCTGGTGAGTCGCGGCGATGATTCGCACATCGACCTTCACTGGCACATGGCCGCCTACGCGGTAGAACTCACCGTCCGCCAATACTCGCAGCAAGCGAGTCTGGGTATCCGCCGGCATGTCGCCGATTTCATCGAGGAACAGTGTGCCACCGTCCGCCTGCTCAAAACGCCCGCGACGCAGGTTGGCCGCGCCGGTGAATGCGCCTTTTTCATGGCCGAACAGTTCGGACTCCATCAGATCCTTGGGGATCGCCGCCATGTTCAGCGCAATGAACGGCGAGGCCGCCCGTGGGCTGTGACGGTGCAGGGCGTGGGCCACCAGTTCTTTACCGGTACCCGATTCGCCATTGATCAACACGGTGATGTTGGAGTGGCTCAAGCGCCCGATGGCGCGAAACACTTCCTGCATCGCCGGCGCTTCGCCGATGATTTCCGGGGTGCGGGTCAAGGCGACCGGGACTTCCAGGCCTTGCTGTTCCTGAGCGTGCTGATTGGCGCGCTTGACCAGAGAGACGGCTTCGTCGACATCGAACGGCTTGGGCAGGTATTCAAATGCGCCGCCCTGATAGGATGCGACAGCGCTGTCCAGGTCGGAGTGCGCGGTCATGATGATCACCGGCAGTCGTGGGTGTTGTTCGCGAATCCGTGCCAGAAGGTCCAGACCGCTGGCGCCCGGCATGCGGATGTCGGAGATGATCACGTCCGGCTGCTGGCGCGCCAGGCGGCTCATCACGCCATCGGCGCTGTCGAAGCTTTGCGTGGTCATGCCTTCCTGCTGCAAGGCTTTTTCCAGGACCCAACGGATAGAACGGTCGTCATCGACGATCCACACGGTTTCACTACGGCTCATGTCGATGTGGCTCCTTGTTCCAGTGGCAGAAAGATCGAGAACGTGGTGTGGCCTGGATGGCTGTCACATTCGATCAGGCCCTGGTGCTGGCTGATGATGTTCTGGGTAATGGCCAAGCCGAGCCCGGTACCGTCCGGGCGGCCGCTGACCATGGGGAAGAAGATGGTTTCTTGCAGCTCGGCGGGGATCCCCGGGCCGTTGTCGATGATTTCGATCTTGGTCACCAGGCGATGGCGCACGTGGCCGATGGTGAACTGGCGCATGGCGCGGGTGCGCAAGCTGATGCGGCCAAGGCGCAGCTCGTTCTGGCTGCTGATGGCCTGCATTGCGTTGCGCACGATGTTCAGGACGGCCTGAATCATCTGTTCGCGATCAATCAACACATCCGGAATGCTTGGGTCGTAGTCGCGCACCAAAGTGATGCAGCCCTGACTTTCGGCCTCCACCAACTGACCCACGCGCTCCAGCACTTCATGGACGTTGCACATGGCCAGTGACGGCAGTTTGTTGGAGCCGAGCATGCGATCCACCAGATTGCGCAGGCGATCGGCTTCTTCAATGATGACGTTGGTGTAATCGCGCAGGCTTTCTTCCGGCAATTCACGGGCGAGTAACTGAGCCGCGCCGCGAATCCCGCCGAGAGGGTTTTTGATTTCGTGGGCGAGGCCGCGTACCAGCATCTTGCTGGTCTCCTGCTTCGACAGCTGCGCCTCTTCCTTGGTGATTCGCAGCAAGCGATCACGCGGGTGAACCTCCAGCAACAGCAGTGTGGCGCCATTGCTCAGGATCGGTGTCACGGCGTAGTCGACGGTCAGGGTCTGGCCGGTGAGGGCGGTGAGCATCGCTTCGCGCTTGGTAAACGGGTGCGCCTGCTCGACTGCCTGGCGCAGGGAGTTCAGCGCCTCGGTTGATTCGGTGAACAACTCACTGATGAACTGCCCATGGCTACGCTGACCACTGATGGCCAGCAGCATCTCCGCCGCCGGGTTCATGTACTCAAGGCGCAGTTCGGCGTCGAGCAGAATGGTGGCGGTGGTCAGGTTGTCGAGTAGCAAGCGGTGTAGTGCGTCGCTAATGGTCATCAGGACCTCTTTTGGAGCGGGGCATGCGCATGAATAACGCGCCGATACGGGGAAAATGCAAAAACCAAACCAAGGCTCCGAAAAGAAGCGTTTAGAGCCTGAAACAGGCGTTTGACGCTCATTTGCGTGGCGTTCTGCCAGCTTTCGCGGGTACTTTCGAACCAAAATGGGTTGCGATGTGAGTACTGTGCACTCTATTGCACCAATATAGTGCGCAAACCTGAGCGAAGTTAGAAGAGGGGCAGGAAGGTGAAAGGGCCAGGCCGGTGCAGAGCCTGTGGTGAAGAAATTTGAGCGACGAGAATCCTGTGGGAGCGTGGCTTGCCCGCGAAGAATGCACCGCGGTTTTTCAGGTACTACGCGTCATTATTCTTCGCGGGCAAGCCACGCTCACACAGGTTCCGCGCCTTAGCTGACTGGCATTAGCGTCAGAAGAAGCTTTTTTCTTCTTCGGGTTTGTCTTTGAGAGGACATTCCGGCCGTTGGCCGTAGTCGGTAAGGACGCAGGGTTTGACCTGACGTTTCTGCGCGAGGGAAATGCGCTGCATGTGGAAGGGTTGATTCGCCGTGCGTTCGACGGTACGGCCCTGTTCGTCGAGGATTTCCACCGACAGGCGATGGGTGCCGCGGTCGATGTTGCTCAGGGCGAACACCGGGCTCGGGCCGGGCTCGGCGGTGGGTTGGCCGTCCAGCAGCAGACGATAGCGATGGCCCTGTTGCAAGCCGGGTTCGCTGGTAACGCTGACAATCAATTCACCGGCAGTGCTACGGATCGTGGCATCCGGGTCCGGCACCAGCACACGAAGCATGTCGTAATGAAACAGGAGTTTGGCCTGGTTTTTCGCGGCCGTCATTGGCCCGGCGCCGCTCGGGTTGGCCGACATTCGATTGCTGGTCGCCAGTGGTACACGCTTGGCATTACGGGTGCCCGGCTGATCGGTGAAGACCCGATTGCCCTGGGCGTCTATGTAGGTAAAAACCTCGGCCATTACCGGCAGGCAGATCAGCCATGCGACCAACAGCCAGAACCTCAAGGCTTATGCACCCGTTGTACGGTGAGAGTCACGGTAGGGCTCTGCTGCACGACGTTTTGCCCATCGATCACCTGAACCGCGAGGCGGTGTTCGCCACGGTCGATGTTCACCAGTTGCAGAATCGGGACGTTGCTCGGTTGGCCGTAGGGTTGATCGTCCAGTAACAACCTCAATCGATGAGAGCCTTGCAGCCGCGGCTGGATCAATACGCTGACCGTGAACGTGCCATTGTTGGCGCGCAGGGCTTCTTCGGTAGGCAAACCGGTCAGCTCCAGCACTTGATAGGCGCTGCCGGGCTGTTCACGGCTACTGGCTTGCGCAGGCGCTACAGGCTCGCTCGGCGGTTGAATCTCGACGCTGTTGAGCGGTGGCAACTCCACGGGTTGAGCCTTTACGCCATCAGGCGGTTGATTGCTGTAGGCGGTGTTGCCGTTGGCATCGGTGTACTTGTAGATCTGCGCGGCGGCGGGCAGGGCAATCAGCACAAGCAGGTATAACAACAATGAGCGCATTGCAGGCTTCCATTGGCCGTTGGGCAAGTGTCCGGCCCTGTTCCGTTCATGGCGACTAAGCGCTGAGCATAGAGCACTTCAGCGCACGTCGGCAGGTCGGCTCAACGGCTGGCGCTGCACAACTCAGCGGTGGCGCGTACCTGGGCAAGCTGACGCAATGGCGCGTGGGTGCCGGTTTTATTGGCCTTGGCCAGCCAGGACGGGCACTGCGGGTCGTTGCGGTAAGGGCTGAAATCGGCCAGTTGTTGCAGCAGGCGTTTTTGTAACTGATCAAGTTGTGGGCGGATCTGCCCGACGAGATCGGGGCGGGGATCGTTGGGCGCCTTGCCTTGTGCATGCCAGTCAGACAGGTGCGCGTATTGCACCAGTTTGTTGGCCTCGATCTGCGCCGAGAAGAATTGTTCGACGGCTTCGTTGCTCAATTTATAGGCAGGTGCCAGAGCGACGGCGCCGGCAATGACTTCGCGCTCGCGCTGCCGGTCTTCAACAGGTTTGCCGCTGTCCCATTTGCTCAGCGCGACCTGATCGGCAATCGCCAGGCGTTCTTCGATGGTGCCAAGCAACGGGACGAGGGTGGCGGGGGCTGGGCTGGCAAAAGCGCTGTTGGCCAGCAGGGTGGTGAGCAGGGCAAGGCACGGGCGTAGGCGCATGGGGCATCTCGGCTTTATCGGATGAAGGCCATGATGCACGCAACCGGGCATTCGATGACAGACGGTCGCCCATAAAAAAGGCCTCCCGAAGGAGGCCTCTCTTTTGTCACGCCGCGTAGCACGGCGCTACCGGATCAGCAGCTGTAGTACAGCTCATATTCCAGTGGGTGTACGAAGGTACGAACCTTGATTTCTTCTTCGCTTTTCAGAGCGATGTAAGCGTCGATGAAGTCGTCGCTGAAAACGCCGCCTTTGGTCAGGAACGCACGACCTTTGTCCAGCTCTTCCAGGGCTTCCTTCAGGCTGCCGCAAACTTGTGGGATCTCTTTCGCCTCTTCAGGCGGCAGGTCGTACAGGTTTTTGTCAGCTGCGTCGCCAGGGTGGATCTTGTTCTGGATGCCATCCAGGCCAGCCATCAACAGTGCAGCGAAGCCCAGGTACGGGTTAGCTGCTGGATCCGGGAAGCGAGCTTCGATACGACGAGCGCGAGGGCTGGACACGTAAGGAATACGGATCGAAGCCGAACGGTTACGAGCCGAGTAGGCCAGCATCACTGGAGCTTCGAAACCTGGGACCAGACGCTTGTAGGAGTTGGTCGACGGGTTGGTGAAGCCGTTCAGAGCCTTACCGTGCTTGATGATGCCGCCGATGAAGTACAGAGCGGTATCGGACAGGCCGGCATAGCCTTCGCCAGCGAAGGTGTTCTTGCCATCTTTGGCGATGGACAGGTGAACGTGCATACCCGAACCGTTGTCGCCGTACAGAGGCTTAGGCATGAAGGTCGCGGTGCGGCCATATGCGTCAGCAACGTTGTGTACGCAGTACTTCAGGGTTTGAACTTCGTCAGCCTTGGCAACCAGGGTGTTGAACTTCACGCCGATTTCGTTCTGACCGGCAGTCGCCACTTCGTGGTGGTGAACTTCGATGACCAGGCCCATTTCTTCCATGGCGTTGCACATGGAGGTACGGATTTCGTGGTCGTGGTCGAACGGCGGAACAGGGAAGTAGCCGCCTTTGACGCCTGGACGGTGGCCTTTGTTGCCGCCTTCCACGTCCTGGTCGGACATCCACGAACCTTGTTCGGAGAAGATTTTGAACATGGAGCCGGAGATGTCGGACTTGAACTTCACTTCGTCGAAGATGAAGAATTCAGGCTCTGGACCCACGAATACGGTGTCGCCGATACCGGTCGACTTCAGGTATTCCTCGGCACGCTTGGCGATCGCACGTGGGTCACGGTCGTAGCCTTGCATGGTCGAAGGCTCGATCACGTCGCAAACCAGGATCAGGGTCGGCTCTTCGGTGAACGGGTCGAGAACGGCAGTGCTGTCGTCCGGCATCAGGATCATGTCGGAAGCTTCGATGCCTTTCCAGCCAGCAATGGAGGAACCGTCGAACATTTTGCCTTCTTCGAAGAAAGCTTCATCCAGCCCATCGCGAGCCGGCATGGTCACGTGGTGCTGAGTGCCTTTGGTGTCCGTGAAGCGCAGATCAATCCACTTGACGTCATGATCTTTGATGAGTTGAACCGACTTCGACATAGTGTCCTCCGGGTGGCTTCGGGCTTAGTAGTGGATGCCCTTAGAATGTGGGTGATGCCGGCGCGAATACTCTGCCAAGGCAACCTGCCTCACAAGGGAGCAAATTGCATGCCAGTGCCCCACCATGGGTTTTTTGCCCCAATATCACGCTTATAAAGGTGCAAAGCCTCGAAAAGCGCCAAACCTCGCCCTGTAATGTAGCGTTGAAATCCATAAATGACCTGTTTTGGTGCGCGCAAAACCTTCTGCACATTAACTGGTTAAACCTTGAGCAATTTCCGCTATAATCCGCGCCCCCCTTTTTCGGCTGGCCCAGCGCGCGCTGTTTTCATGAAACTAATCGTAAAAGTCTTCCCCGAGATCACCATCAAGAGCCGCCCGGTACGGATGCGTTTCATCCGCCAGTTGGCCAAAAACATCCGTACCGTGCTCCGCGATCTGGACCCGGCTGTGGTGGTGAACGGTGTGTGGGACAATCTCGAGCTGGAAACCCGCGTCAGCGAGCCGAAAGCCCTGAAGGAGATGACCGAGCGCCTGAGCTGCATGCCGGGCATCGCGCATTTCCTGCAGGTCGATGAATACCCGTTGGGCGACTTCGATGACATCGTCGCCAAGTGCAAGCCGCATTTCGGTGACGCCCTGGCCGGGAAGATCTTTTCGGTGCGCTGCAAGCGTGCCGGCAAGCACGAATTCAGCTCCATGGACGTCGAGAAATATGTCGGCAGCCAACTGCGTCGTCAGTGCGGCGCCGCCGGAATCTCGCTCAAAGAGCCGGAAATTGAAGTTCGCATCGAAATTCGCGACAAACGGTTGTTCGTGATCCACAGCCAGCACAACAGCATCGGCGGTTATCCGCTGGGTGCCCTGGAACAGACGCTTGTATTGATGTCCGGTGGCTTCGATTCCACCGTCGCCGCCTACCAGATCATGCGCCGCGGGCTGATGAGCCATTTCTGCTTCTTCAATCTGGGCGGACGTGCCCACGAACTGGGCGTCATGGAAGTCGCGCACTTCATCTGGAAGAAGTACGGCAGCTCCCAACGCGTGTTATTTGTCAGTGTGCCGTTCGAGGAAGTACTGGGAGAAATTCTCGGGAAAGTCGATAACAGTCATATGGGTGTAGTTTTGAAGCGTATGATGTTGCGCGCTGCTTCCCGTATTGCCGATCGACTGGAGATCGAAGCGCTGGTCACCGGCGAAGCGATTTCCCAGGTGTCGAGCCAGACGTTGCCGAACCTGTCCGTGATCGACTGCGTGACCGACAAGCTGGTCTTGCGACCGCTGATCGCCAGTCACAAGCAGGACATTATCGACCTGGCCAACGAAATCGGCACTGCCGATTTCGCCAAGCACATGCCGGAATACTGCGGGGTCATCTCGGTGAACCCAAAGACCCACGCCAAGCGTCCGCGCGTGGAGCATGAAGAGAAAGAATTCGACATGGCAGTGCTCGAGCGTGCGCTCGAGAACGCCAAACTGGTGCCGATCGATCGCGTGATCGACGAATTGGGCCAGGATTTGCAGATCGAAGAAGTCAGCGAAGCACTGGCGGGCCAGATCATTATCGACATCCGTCACCCGGATGCCGCTGAAGACGAGCCGCTGGAACTGGCTGGCATTGAGGTGCAGACGATGCCGTTTTATGCATTGAACGCTCGTTTCAAGGAACTGGACCCTACTCGCCAGTACCTGTTGTATTGCGACAAAGGCGTGATGAGTCGCCTGCATGCCCACCATTTGCTCAGTGAGGGGCATGCCAATGTGCGCGTTTATCGACCGAGCTAAGTGCCCGGGGCTGTTTGCCTGTGGCCTGCGTCACCGGCCCCCCGACGCCGCCGTCAAGCTGTAACGGCTTTGACGGACTCTAAAGTTAATCGCTGCCACGACCTGTCAGCACACCGAATCCTCTGATCGAGATACACAAGTGATCGAAAATCTACGCAACATCGCCATCATTGCTCACGTTGACCATGGTAAAACCACCCTGGTAGACAAACTCTTGCGTCAATCCGGCACCCTGGAGCGCAACGAGCTCAACGACGAGCGCGTGATGGACTCCAACGACCAGGAGAAAGAGCGCGGTATTACCATTCTGGCGAAAAACACCGCCATCAACTGGAACGGCTACCACATCAACATCGTGGACACCCCGGGCCACGCCGACTTCGGCGGCGAAGTTGAACGCGTAATGTCGATGGTTGACTCCGTTCTGCTGCTGGTTGACGCTCAAGACGGCCCTATGCCGCAAACCCGTTTCGTGACCAAGAAGGCTTTCGAAGCCGGCCTGCGTCCAATCGTGGTTATCAACAAGGTTGACCGTCCAGGCGCGCGTCCGGACTGGGTTCTGGACCAGATCTTCGACCTGTTCGACAACCTCGGTGCTACCGAAGAACAGCTGGACTTCAAAGTCGTCTACGCCTCGGCCCTGAACGGCATTGCCGGTCTGGAACACACCGACATGGCTGAAGACATGACTCCGCTGTACCAGTCGATCGTCGACAACGTACCTGCGCCGAAAGTCGACCGTGACGGTCCGTTCCAGATGCAAATCTCCGCTCTGGACTACAACAGCTTCCTGGGTGTTATCGGCGTTGGCCGTATCGCTCGTGGTCGCATCAAGCCGAACACTCCGGTTGTCGCTATCGACGCCGACGGCAAGAAGCGTAACGGTCGTATCCTGAAGCTGATGGGTCACCACGGCCTGCACCGCATCGACGTTGAAGAAGCAGCTGCCGGCGACATCGTCTGCATCAGCGGCTTCGACCAGCTGTTCATCTCCGACACTCTGTGCGACCCACTGAACGTCGAAGCGATGAAGCCGCTGACCGTTGACGAGCCAACCGTTTCCATGACATTCCAGGTAAACGACTCGCCTTTCTGCGGTAAAGAAGGCAAGTTCGTCACCAGCCGTAACATCAAGGAACGTCTGGACAAAGAACTGCTCTACAACGTTGCTCTGCGCGTTGAAGAAGGCGACACCGCCGACAAGTTCAAAGTCTCCGGCCGTGGTGAGCTGCACCTCTCGGTACTGATCGAAACCATGCGTCGCGAAGGCTTCGAAATGGGTGTTGGTCGTCCGGAAGTAATCATCCGCATGGTTGACGGCGTCAAGCACGAACCGTACGAAAACGTGACCATCGACCTGCCGGAAGAATCGCAAGGTTCGATCATGGAACAGATCGGTATCCGTAAAGGCGACCTGACCAACATGGTTCCGGATGGCAAGGGCCGTGTGCGCCTTGAGTACAACATCCCGGCTCGTGGCTTGATCGGTTTCCGTAACGAGTTCCTGACCCTGACCTCCGGTGCAGGCATCCTGACCTCGATCTTCGACCGTTACGACGTGATGAAGTCCGGCGACATGTCCGGCCGTCAGAACGGCGTGCTGGTTTCGGTTGCTACCGGTAAGGCGCTGACTTACTCGCTGGAAACCCTGCAAGCTCGCGGCAAACTGTTCCTGGGTCACGGTGAAGACGTGTACGAAGGTCAAATCGTCGGCATCAACAGCCGCGACAACGACCTGGGTGTCAACCCAACCAAAGGCAAGAAGCTCGACAACATGCGTGCTTCGGGTAAAGACGAAACCATCGCTCTGGTTCCGCCTATCCGCTTCACTCTGGAGCAGGCTCTGGAATTCGTTCAAGAAGACGAATTGTGCGAAGTCACTCCTAAGTCCATCCGTCTTCGTAAGAAGATCCTGGGCGAAAGCGAGCGTACCCGCGCTGCCAAGAAAGCCGGTAACTGAGTTTCGACTTAGTTAGCGCTTAAAAAAAACGCCCCCGACCGCAAGGTCGGGGGCGTTTTTGTACGTCTGGGGTTTGTATGGTGTTTGATCTGGCCCCTTCGCGAGCAAGCCCGCTCCCACATTTGATTTGCGGCGTACACAAATCAAATGTGGGAGCGGGCTTGCTCGCGAAGGCGGGCTGTCAGGCGCCGAAGAACTCGGTGGCGGATTAAAACTTCTCGAGCGTGCGACGGCTGCTGCTCTCGCGCACCACTTCTTTGGGCTTGTACGCGCAATACCCCGGCCGCGGCCCGATCTTCGGGTGGTTGCGGCAGGTGTCCGGGCGCTTATCATAAATAGTGCACAGACGGCTCTTACGATCCAGGTACAGGCAATCGTTGTTGCTCATGCGCTGAAGGGTGAAGATCTCGGACTTCTGGTTATAGCGCTCGACGATCCCTTCCTTCTGCAAACGCTTGGCGATGTTCTTGGGCGGATCGCCACGCTCGAATTCGTCAACGATGCCGATACGGATCAGATCCTTGATCTTGACCTCGACCGGCAAGGTGCAGCAGCTGGACACGCAGGAACCGCACATCGGGGCAGAGTACTTGGCCCAGGTATCGAGGCGATCGATCTCCGCGGCGGCGATCAGGTTGGGCTTCATCATCGGTTGTTACCAGCGTGTGCATCAGGGCGCGCGATCATACCGGGACTGGTGGATTTTTGAACAACCTTTCGCCAGATTTTTTCACTTGGCGCAAAATAATCCCTGTGTCCGGCACGGCCCCTGCATTGTTTCTGGCACGCGACAATGTAATGTCGATCTATCTCGCACTAACAGGGAAAACTGCCGAACCAGAGTCTCAATGGTCTGTCAGACCGACTAGGCTCAGACAACTTCACGCTCGCTCGAGGTCTTATCGATGACTCAAGAACCACTTGTTCGCGAAGCAGAGGTGGCCGCATTCCGCGACGCCGTCTTGACCAAGCTTACCTACGCGGTGGGCAAAGACCCTGATCATGCCTTCGACCACGACTGGTTCGAAGCCATCGCCCTGGCGGCGCGCGATCACATGGTCGAGCACTGGATGGACCACACCCGGCAGATCTACCGTAAAGGTCAGAAGCGGGTCTATTACCTTTCCCTTGAATTTCTCATTGGCCGCTTGCTCTACGACAGCTTGAGCAACCTCGGCCTGCTCGATGTGGCCCGCGAGGCCATGACTGAACTTGGCGTCGACATCGAACGCATCCGTCTGCTGGAGCCCGATGCGGCGCTAGGCAACGGAGGCCTCGGGCGTCTGGCGGCGTGCTTCATGGAAAGCATGTCGACCCTGGGTATCGCCGGCCACGGTTACGGCATTCGTTACGAACACGGTTTGTTCCGCCAGGCCATCGTCGACGGTTGGCAGCAGGAGCAGACCGAACACTGGCTGGATTTCGGCAACCCATGGGAGTTCGAGCGGCCGGAGGTCGCCTACCCGATCGGCTTCGGCGGCAGTGTCGAAACCGTGACCGATGAAAACGGCAAATCCAGGCAAGTCTGGTCCCCGGCGGAAACCGTGCGGGCCATCGCTTATGACACCCCGGTAGTCGGTTGGCGCGGCGCGAGTGTCAACACGCTGCGACTGTGGCGTGCCCGGGCCATGGAAGATTTGCACCTGGAGCGCTTTAACGCTGGCGACCACTTGGGCGCGGTAGCTGAAGTGGCCCGGGCCGAAAGTATCTCCCGCGTACTCTATCCGGCGGACAGCACCGATGCTGGCCAGGAACTGCGTCTGCGTCAGGAGTACTTCTTCGTCGCCGCATCCCTGCAGGATCTGCTGCGCCGCCATCGCAACATGCACACCTCGGTGCTGACCCTGGGCGATCACGCGGCCATTCAACTCAATGACACTCACCCCTCGATCGCTGTGGCCGAGTTGATGCGTCAGTTGGTCGACGTTTATGACGTGGCGTGGGATGCGGCGTGGCAGGTCACTGTCGACACGCTGTCGTATACCAACCATACGTTGTTGCCGGAAGCGCTGGAAACCTGGCCGGTCGGTTTGATGGAGCGGATGCTGCCGCGGCACATGCAGATCATTTATTTGATCAACGCCCAGCACATCGATTCGTTGCGGGCCAAGGGCGTTCACGATTTCGACGTGTTGCGTGCGGTGTCGCTGATCGAGGAAGACAACGGTCGTCGCGTGCGCATGGGCAACCTGGCATTCCTTGGTTCTCACAGCGTAAACGGCGTGTCCGGCCTGCATACGCAGCTGATGCGCAGCACGGTGTTCTCCGAACTGCATAAACTTTATCCGGAGCGGATCAACAACAAGACCAACGGCATTACCTTCCGCCGCTGGCTCTATCAGGCCAACCCCGAGTTGACCTCGATGATGGTCGACGCCCTCGGCCCGGATATGCTGGATAACCCCGAAGAAAGCCTGATAGGGCTGGAACCGTTTGCCGAAAAGACGGCATTCCGTAAACAGTTCGCCGAGCAGCGGCTGCACAGTAAAAAAGCCCTGGCGTACCTGATTCATGAACGGTTGGGGATCGCGATCAACCCGGCGGCGATGTTCGACGTGCAGGTCAAGCGGATCCACGAATACAAACGTCAGTTGCTCAACCTGCTGCACACCGTCGCGCTGTATCAGGCGATTCGTGCCGAACCGGAAATCGACTGGGTGCCGAGGGTGAAAATCTTCGCCGGTAAGGCGGCGGCCAGTTATCACCAGGCCAAGTTGATCATCAAACTGACCAACGACATCGCCCGGGTGGTCAACAACGACCCGACCGTGCGTGGTTTGCTCAAAGTGGTCTTCTTGCCTAACTACAACGTCAGCCTGGCCGAAAGCATCATTCCGGCGGCGGACTTGTCGGAGCAGATTTCCACCGCCGGCTTCGAAGCCTCAGGCACCAGCAACATGAAGTTCGGCCTCAACGGCGCGCTGACCATCGGCACCCTGGACGGGGCCAATGTGGAGATGTGCGAGCGCATCGGTGCCGAACACATGTTCATCTTCGGCCTGAGCGCCGAGCAAGTGGAAGCGCGCAAGCTCAACCATGAATACAGTGCGGCGCCGGACATTGCCGCCTCCCATCGACTCAACGACGTGCTGCAAGCGATTCGCGGCGGGGTGTTCTCACCGGACGATCCGTCCCGCTACACCACACTGATCGATTCGCTGGTGGACTATGACCGCTTCCTGGTCTGCGCCGATTTCGACTCTTACTGGAACGCTCAGATGCGCGTCGAGGCTCACTGGCACGACTCGAAAGAATGGTGGCGCTCGGCGGTATTGAGCAGCGCGCGGATGGGCTGGTTCTCGTCCGACCGGACCATTCGCGAGTACGCCACGGATATCTGGAAAGCGTTGGAGTAACTTTTAGCGACAAATGTGCGTAAGGCCCAACGTCCGTTGGGCCTGATCGATATACTAAGCACCAACTTGACCCTTGTGGGAGCGGGCTTGCTCGCGAAAGTGGACCGACATTCAACATCAATGTCGAATGTCAGGCCCTCTTCGCGAGCAAGCCCGCTCCCACATTGGGTTTGTGGTGCAGATGCAATCTGGCTCTCACACTGGACTCCGGGTGTCTGCTCACTAGACTGAGCATTGACGCTATATCGCCCGGATTTGCCCCACCGCGGGGCTGCTTAGGGATATCGACCATGCAATGGATGTTCATGCTGATTGGGCTGCTGCTGGGCTGGATGCTTGACGAGTCGTTCAGCGATGCGTTGTTGGGCGCTTTACTCGGGCTGGGCATCGGTCAGGCAATCCGCATCAGCCGCTTGAATACTCAAACCGCCGAACAGCGGCGCTTGCTCGATCAGGCGCAGGTGGCGCTGCATGCGGTCGAGCAGCGACTGGCATTGCTGGAAGTGTCGGGCTTCAAAACACCTGAAGCCAGTGAACCTGCGGCCAGCGAACCGGTTCCATCCCCTGAAATCATTCTTGAGCAAGCCCCTGTCGCCACCCCGGAATTGATCTGGGAGCTGCCGCCTGAACTCGAACCCATCACAGCTGCTGCCACCGAAGCCAGTCGTCCGCCGTCCGCTGATGCCTGGAAACCCGATCCGGTTGCTCGTGAACCCCAGCAACCGGCGGCGCCTCGCGGCCCGAACTTCATCGAGCGCGCCATCAGCGGCGCGCGCAGTTGGTTGTTCGGCGGCAATACCGTGCTGCGGGTCGGCGTGGTGCTGTTGTTCCTCGGTCTGGCCTTCCTGTTGCGCTACGCCACTGAAGGCATGGTGGTGCCGGTCGAGTTGCGTTACGCCGGTGTTGCGGCGGCGGCCTTGGGTTTGCTCGCGCTGGGCTGGTTGCTGCGACTGCGCAACAGCAACTACGCGCTGATGCTGCAAGGCACTGGGATTGCGGTGTTGTACCTGACAGTATTTGCCGCGATGCGCCTGCATCCATTGCTCGACCCTACGGCTGCACTGGGGCTGCTGGTGGTGGTGACGGTGTTCTCGGCGATTCTCGCCATTACCCAAAACGCGTTGGGCCTGGCTGCCGCTGCCGCGCTGGGTGGTTTCGCCGCGCCAATCCTGACCTCCACCGGCGCCGGCAACCATGTCGCGCTGTTCAGCTACTTCGCCTTGCTCAATGCCGGCATCCTCGCCATCGCGTGGTTCAAGGCCTGGCGGCTGCTCAACCTGATCGGTTTTGTCGGCACCTTCGGCATCGGGTTGGCCTGGGGGCTGCGTTCCTATACACCGGAATTGCTGTGGAGCACCGAGCCGTTCCTGATTCTGTTTTTCCTGATGTACCTGGCCATCGGCCTGTTGTTCGCCCGGCGCAAGCTGCTGGAGATGAGCGATGCACCCGAGGACGACAGCCGCGAGGCACTGCTGCACTGGTCCGCGCGCAAGGGCGATTACGTCGACGGCACCATGTTGTTCGCGCCACCGCTGGTGGGTTTCGGTTTGCAGTTCGCGCTGGTGGAGCATCTGGAATTTGCCGCGGCTTTCAGCGCCTTGGCGCTGGGCATGATTTACATGGGGCTGGCCCGGTTGCTGATGGGCGGTAGAGCATTGTTGTTGGCGGAAACCTGTCTGGCGCTCGGGGTGATCTTCGCCAGCCTGGCGATTCCCTTGGGGCTCGACGCGCGTTGGACTGCAGCAGCCTGGGCGGTGGAAGGCGCGGGGATTTTCTGGCTCGGCCTGCGCCAACAACGACCGCTGGCGCGAGCCTTTGCCTTGCTGCTGCAACTGGGCTCGGCACTGGCGTTTCTCAGTGAGCTGCGGATCGGCGAGAGCAGCCTGCTCGATGGCGCGCCGCTGGGGGCGTTGATGCTCGGCGTGGCGCTGCTGTTCAGTTTCTACCAATTGCGCAAAGCGTTGCCTGAACAGGCGTCGCAGTGGGAGCGCCAAGCACTGCCGGTATTGGCCTGTCTGGGGCTGACGTTCCTTTATCTGCTGGCACCGCTGTTCTTCTTCACTCATGGCACGGCGATCAGTTGGGCGCTGGCCGGGTTGGCGACGCTGTTCGTCGGCCTGCGCCTGCAATCGAGGACGTTCCTGTTCACCGCGTTCGCCGTGCAACTGCTCGGCGGTGCATTGTTCCTGCTGCGGCTGCAAGGGGCGGGCGGTGAGTCGGCTGCGGTGTTCAGCGCCGGTTGGAGCGGTTTGCTCAGCGCGTCCCTGATCGGGCTGGCATTGATCGCCGGGATGTTGCTGGCGGCCCGCGACGAAATGGTGCGCAGTGACGTGCGTTTGCTGCGCGGCTTGTCAGTGGTGTTGCTGGCCGGTCTGGTGCTGATCAACCTCGCGGTGCTGTTCGTGTTGCCATGGCAAACCGCGAGCGCGGTATGGGCCGCCAGTGGTTTGTTCATCATCTGGCTGAGCCTGTACCTGAAGCAGCGCGTGAGTTTTGTCTTTGGTCTGCTGTTGCAGGTGATCGGTGGCGCTGCGTTCCTGTTCGCCGGGCCGGATCTGCTTGGCCCACTGCTTAGCGAAGGGTTGCGACCGCTGGCGCATAGCGGTTTCTGGACACCGCTGGTGCTGGGGCTGGCCGCATTCGTCGGGGCCTGGCGTCTGCAGCTCGGCAACCATGCTTCGTCCTTCGATGGGTTGAGCCTGCAGCGCTTATCGGAAGTGTTGCTGGTGTGGGGCGCGGGTTGGTGGGCGTTGGCGTGGGTCAGCGAAGTGCTGCGCTTTGCGCCGTTGAATCTGCAAGCCACCTTGTTGCTGGCCGTTGCCGCCGTGAGTGTCGCGCTGTGGGCGGTGTTGGCGCTGCGCCTGAAGTGGTCGTCGCTGGGCTTGCTCTGCACCTTGCTGATTCCCGCAGCCGGTCTGGTGCTGCTCGCGGCCTGGCATTCGCGTTATCACCCTGGCGCCAACTTCGGCTGGCTGGTTTGGGTTGCGGTGTTTGTCGTGCATTTCTTCTCCCTGCGGCGCCTGGCGCCGACGCTGCCTGCAACAGCCCTGAGCACCGCCCATGTACTCGGCTGCTGGCTGTTGATCGGCGTGTTGGCCCTGGAGCTGCGTTACGGTTTGTTGCTGTTGTCGGAGCAGTACAACGCCTGGCGCTGGTTGGGCTGGGCGATTCTGCCGAGCCTGTATCTGGTGCTGATGGCTGCACCGCGTGCGTGGCCATGGCCGGTATCGGAGTATTCCCGCGAGTACCGGGTCTATGCCGCTGCGCCGTTGGCGTTGTTGATGCTCGGCTGGTTCTGGCTGGCGAACATCGCCAGTGACGGCACCGCCGAGCCGTTGCCATATGTGCCACTGATCAACCCGCTGGAGCTGGGCCTGCTGTTTGCTCTGTTCGGCGTTTACGTCTGGTCTCGGACCGCCGTGACGCAACTGGCAATTCGCAGGGAGTACGCCGATAACGCCACGCAAGTGATCGCCGGGGTTTCGCTGTTCGTCTTCTTCACCGCGTTGGTGATGCGCGCGGCTCACCATTGGGGTGGCGTGCCGTACGCGCTGGATCTGCTGCTTGGGTCTATGTTGGTGCAGGCCGGCTTGTCCATCGTCTGGACCCTGATGGCCCTGAGTCTGATGATCGGTGGGCATCTGCGCCATCGCCGCGAAGTCTGGCTGATCGGCGCAGCGCTGATAGGGCTGGTGGTCGCCAAGTTGTTCTTCGTTGAATTGAGTAACCGCGGCGGGCTGGCGCGGATCGTGTCGTTTATCGGCGTTGGCGTGTTGCTGTTGGTGGTGGGCTATTTCGCTCCGTTGCCGCCCAAACGTGCCGAAGCTGTGCCGGATGTTGAAAAACCGGCCCCTGAAACCGAAGGAGTGTCGTCTTGAGTCAGAAACTGAACCTTGGCTGGTGGGGGGCTGTGGTGCTGGGTGTGACGCTATCGGCCGGCGCGCAGGAAAAACCGGCGGACTTTGCCACGCAGGTGCCGTTGTCGTTGAGTGGCGAGGGCCCGTGGTATCGCCTGGAGTTGCCCTTGGGCGTGCAACTGAAAGCGCGACAAACCGATCTCAGCGATCTGCGCGTGTTCAACGCCGCCGGTGAGCCTCAGGCTTATGCTCTGGCCCGAGAACCGGCGCAGACCCGCGAAAACCGCACGCTGAACGACGTAAAGTGGTTCCCGTTGTACAACTCGGCGGATGCCACCGAGCGCGCGCCGAGTGTGCGCGTGCAATCGAACACCAATGGCACGTTGATCGAAGTGCAGCCGTCCAGCCAGTTGGAGGCGGGCGAAGAAGAGCTGCGCGGCTGGTTACTCGATGCCAGTCGAATCAAGGCGCCGTTACAGCAATTGATCCTCGACTGGACCAGTGATCGTGACGGTTTCCAGCGTTTCAGCATTGAAGCCAGCGACGACTTGCAGCATTGGCAGTCGTGGGGCGAAGGGCAGGTGGCGCGTCTGACGTTTGCCGACGAACGGGTCGAGCAACATGAAGTCGGCCTGCCGGGGCAATCGGCGCGCTACTTGCGCTTGCTGTGGAGCTCACCGCAATCGGCGCCAGTGCTGACGTCGGCGCAACTGGAAAGCACTAACCCTCGCACCTTGCCGCTGCCGTTGGTCTGGTCGCAACCATTGGTTGGCACCAGCGTGAAGGCCGGTGAGTACATCTGGCAATTGCCGATGGGGCTGAACGTCCAGCGCTTGCAGATCGAGCTGAATCAACCCAACAGCCTGGCACCGGTGACGTTGTCGGGTCGCCGGGAAACCAGCCTGCCGTGGCAAACGTTGACCAGCGGTTTGCTCTACCGCTTGACCCAGAATGGCCAGGACGTGGTGCAGAACGAATTGCAGCTGTCGGGCCAGACCGTACAGCAATTGAAGCTGACGGTGGATGAGCGCGGCGGTGGCCTGGGCGCCGAAGCGCCGACCGTCCGATTTGCGGTGCGCTCCACGCAACTGGTGTTCCTGGCGCGCGGCGCCGGGCCTTATACGCTGGCGCTGGGGAGTGCGACGGTGAAGGCGGCGAGCTTGCCGTTGTCGACGCTGATTCCGGATTACAGCGCTGCGAAGCTGGCGGCGTTGGGCAAGGCGACGGTGGAGGGTGGGGTCGTGGTGACTCCGGCGGCGACCGTGCCAACGGTGGCGGACACAAACTGGAAGAAATTCGGGTTGTGGGCGGTGCTGTTGCTCAGTGTGCTGTTTTTGGGGGCCATGGCGTTCAGCTTGCTGCGCAAGCCGGTTGTTAAGTCCTGAGGATGGCTGGCGCTACGCGCCATTCGCGAGCAAGCCCGCTCCCACACTGGATCTCGGTCGTACACAAATGTTGTGTACGCTGAAGATCTACTGTGGGAGCGAGCTTGCTCGCGAAAGCGGTCTATCCGCCACAAAAAAACTCAATCTGCCACTGATCCACAAGCCACATCGGCCCCATTTCGAACTACGCTCAACCCCGCACATGAACTCTATTGGGTGTATCACGTCTGATAGGAGGAAATGCGCCCCGACTCGCGCTAAACTGCGCGGGTTTTTAGCCCCCCCATTCCACCGGAGCCTTCCATGTCCCGCGTTACCTTGAGTCGCTATTTGATTGAGCAGACCCGCAGCAACAACACTCCTGCCGATCTGCGCTTCCTGATCGAAGTGGTGGCGCGTGCCTGCAAGGAGATCAACCACGCCGTGTCCAAAGGCGCCCTGGGTGGCGTTCTGGGCAGCATGGGCACTGAAAACGTCCAGGGCGAAGTGCAGAAGAAGCTCGATGTGATCTCCAACGAGATCCTGCTCGAAGCCAACGAATGGGGCGGTCACTTGGCCGGCATGGCGTCCGAAGAAATGGACAATGCCTACCAGATCCCGGGCAAATACCCGAAAGGCGCGTACCTGCTGGTATTCGACCCGCTGGACGGTTCGTCGAACATCGACATCAACGCGCCGGTCGGCACGATCTTCTCGGTACTGCGTTGCCCGAACGAATACCTGACCCAGAACGAGCCCTTGAATGAAAAGGCCTTCCTGCAGCCAGGTACCCAGCAAGTGGCCGCCGGCTACGCGATCTACGGTCCGCAGACCATGCTGATCCTGACCTTGGGCGACGGCGTGAAAGGCTTCACCCTGGACCGTGAAATGGGCAGTTTCGTATTGACCCACGAAAACATCACCATTCCTGAAACCACCCAGGAATTCGCCATCAACGCGTCCAACCAGCGTCACTGGGAAGCTCCGGTACAGCGCTACGTGGGCGAATTGCTGGCAGGTGATGAAGGCCCGCTGAAAAAGAACTACAACATGCGTTGGGTTGCCGCAATGGTCGCCGACGTGCACCGCATCCTGAACCGTGGTGGCCTGTTCATGTACCCACGCGACAGCCGCGAGCCGTCGAAACCGGGCAAACTGCGCCTGATGTACGAAGCCAACCCGATGTCGTTCCTGGTGGAGCAAGCGGGCGGCGCGTCCACCGACGGCCACCAGCGCATCCTCGACATCCAGCCGGAAGGCCTGCACCAGCGTGTTGCGGTGTTCCTCGGTTCGAAAGAAGAAGTTGCCCGCGTCACGGCTTACCACAAGGAATAAACCATGACCGCGCCCTGGCAGCCGTTGCTCGAATGGTGGTTCGGATCTTTCGAATCACCCAACGAGATATCGGCTGACAAGGGCAAGTTATGGTTCGGCAAGCGCGACAGCCAGGACCTCGAAGCGCGGATGCGTTTCGGGGACCAGGTCGAGCAGGCACTGGCCGGCGGATTGACCGAATGGGTGCAACATCCTGAAGGTTGGCTGGCCCTGGTGCTGCTACTCGATCAACTTCCGCGAATGATCTTTCGCGACACTCCCAAATCCTTTTCAGGCGACCTCAGGGCTCAGGCACTGGTAGCGCAAGGCATTGCTGCGGATTTCGATCGGCAACTGCGACCGATCCAGCGGGTGTTTATCTATCTGGTGTTCGAGCACTGCGAAAATCTGGCAGTACAGAACGAAGCGGTTTCGCGGTTTCTTGATCTGGTTGAACAGCAACCGGAGGCGGATCGGGCGGTGTTTGCCGACAACCTGGATTATGCCGAGCGGCATCAGAAGATCATTGCGCGGTTTGGACGGTTTCCCCATCGCAATGCGGTGTTGGGGCGTGAATCTACGGCTGAGGAGCTGGAGTTTCTTTCAGGTCCCGGGTCTCGGTTTTAGATTTTCATTGCGGCAGAAGCCGCCTTCGCGAGCAAGCCCGCTCCCACATTGGATCTCGGTCGGACACAAAATCTGCGTTCGCTGAAGATCATATGTGGGAGCGGGCTTGCTCGCGAAGGGGTCTGCAAAAGCACTAGATCCGGAAACTACCCACCAACTGCTTCAACCGCGCCGCCTGCTGCTCAAGATCAGCACACGCACGCAATGTCGACTGCAAGTTCTCCACACCTTCCTGGTTCAGCGTGTTGATCTCGGTGATATCGACGTTAATCGACTCGACCACGGCGGTCTGTTCTTCGGTCGCGGTCGCCACGGACTGGTTCATCCCGTCGATCTCTCCGATGCGCTGCGTCACGCTGCCCAGGCGTTCGCCGGCCTGGTTGGCGATGCCGACGCTGCTTTCGCTCTGGCGCTGGCTGTCGGTCATGGTGCTGACCGCTTCCCGGGCGCCGACTTGCAACTCTTCGATCATCTTCTGCACTTGCTGGGCCGAATCCTGAGTGCGGTGAGCGAGGTTGCGTACCTCATCCGCGACCACGGCAAAACCACGGCCGGCTTCACCGGCACGGGCCGCTTCGATGGCGGCGTTGAGCGCCAGCAGGTTGGTTTGCTGCGAAATGCTGGTGATCACTTCCAGAATCTGGCCGATGTTCACCGTGTTGCTGTTCAGGGTTTCGATGTTGCCGCACGAATCGCTGATTTTTGCCGACAGCTGCTGCATCGCGGCGATGGTTTTATCCACCACTTGCTGACCGTCTTCGGCCAGGGCACGGGCGTCGCTCGAATGCTGCGAGGCGAGGGCGGCGTTCTGGGCGATTTCCTGGGCGGCGGCGCCCAGTTCGTTAATCGCTGCAGCCACGCTGCTGGTGCGTGAGGCTTGCTGATCGGAGTTGAACATCGACGAGTTGGAGGCCGCGACGACCCGCAAGGCCACTTCGTTGACTTGGCCGGTGGCCGAGGACACTTCGCGGATCGAGGTATGAATGCGTTCCACGAAACGGTTGAACGAGGTGCCTAGTGCGCCGAATTCATCCTGGCCGTGAATGGTCAGGCGCTTGGTCAGGTCACCTTCGCCCTCGGCGATGTCATGCATGGCGCGGCCCATGGTCAGCAGTGGTTGCATCAGCACGCGGATCAACATGCTCAGCAGTGCGATGATGATCACCACGGCGATGACCATGGCAATGATTGCCGAGGTGCGGAATTCGCTGAGCATCGAGAACGCGGTGTCTTTATCCAGCACCAGCGCCACATACCAGTCGGCAGACGGCACACCATTGACGTGAGTGAAGGAGATGAATTGGGTTTTGCCGTCCAGTTCGACTTCCTTCAGGCCCGGGCTGATTTTCGGCGCGCCGTTGGGATAGGCGTCGGCCAGATTCTTGAGCACCAGTTTGCTGTCCGGGTGGATCAGGATCTTGCCGTCGGCGCTGACGATAAACGCATGGCCGTGGCCGCCGAAATTCAGCAAGTTGATGATCGCGCTGACGCTGGACAGATCAATGTCTGCGCCGGCGACGCCAATCATTTGATTCTGATGCTTCACTGGCGTGGCAACGGTAATCACCAGTTTGCCCGACGATGCCGCAATGTAGGGTTCAGTGACGATGGTCTGTTGCGCGTTGTTGGCCGCCTTGTACCAGCCACGGGCGCGCGGGTCGTAGTCTGCCGCGCGGTTGCCGGCCGGGACCGAGAACATCACGCCATCGGTGCCGCCAAAGTAGCTCAGCTGGAAGTTGCTGGTGTAAGCCGGCAGGTCGATGGCGCGCTTGAGGTTGGCCTGTGCGCTGCCGTCCACGGCAATCTGCTGGGACAGCGATTGCAGCAGCTGGATACGGCTTTCCAGCCAGGTCTGGATGTTGCTGGTGGTCAGGCTGCCAAGTTCCTGCATCGAGGACTCGGTACTGCTGAGTAAGGTCTGCCGCTGGCGGTAATCGTTGAACAGGATGAAGCAGGCGAATGCAACGGCCACCACGAGGGCGGCGGCCAACAGGATTTTGTGGCTGAACTTCATATTTCTGGTCATTAAATGAGCTACCGCGAAGGGCTGGTCAACAAGGGGTGTCGATTTGCCACAGTGGAAGGCTTTGCGCTGCTTCTATGTCGACTGGCAAGCGCCAAAGATTAGGCGGCCTGGGGGAAAACCGACGAAATACTCAACGGCGCGAAAAAGTGGGCTGATTTATCGTCAAAAGGCTGACGGCGACCAAACAAATAGCCGAATGCTCAGGGAACCAGACAGGAGTTTTCTCTTCTAAGCTTCAGCTTGGCAGCCATGCCATTCCCTTCGCCCCAGGAGTTACACCATGTCGCTGCGATCTATCGCCTTGCTCTCGTTCTGCGTGTTGTTGGCAGCGTGCGGCAAGATCAATCAGGAAAATTACTCGAAGCTGTCGACTGGCATGCCCAAGGCCGAGGTTGAAACCTTGCTGGGCAAACCTACCGATTGCTCGGGCGCGCTCGGCATGTCCAGTTGCACCTGGGGCGACCAAAACAGCTTTATCAGCGTGCAGTATGCCGGTGACAAAGTGCTGATGTTTTCTGGCCAAGGCCTGAAGTAAACCGGGGCTATTCGCCCACGGGAGAAAAAATAATGAAGCGGTTACTGATCGTTCTTTTTGCCGGCCTGGTATTGGCTGGCTGCGCCACTTCTGGCGTAGATCCGTTGGCACCCAAGACCGTCAACTCGGTCAACCTCAAGCGCTACCAGGGAACCTGGTACGAACTGGCGCGTCTGCCGGTGTATTTTCAGCGCAACTGCGCGCAATCCGAAGCCCATTACAGCCTCAAGCCTGAAGGTGACATGGCGGTGCTGAACCGCTGTCTGACGTCGGACTGGCAATGGGAAGAGGCCAAAGGCACGGCTTATCCACAGGTGCCCGGCAAGGCCGACAAGCTGTGGGTCGAGTTCGATACCTGGTTCTCGCGATTGATACCCGGTGTGGCGAAGGGAGAATACTGGGTGTTGTACGTCAGCGATGATTACAAGACCGCGATTGTCGGCGACCCGAGCCGCCGTCACCTCTGGCTGCTGTCACGCACCCCGACGGTCAATGGTGTGGTGCGAGAAGAACTGCTGAGCAAGGCGCGTCAGCAGGGTTATGACACGACGCGACTGATCTGGCGCGCGTCGGATACCAAGATGGCCAAGACTTCGAACTGATTGCCAACGAAGATTAAATGTGGGAGCGGGCTTGCTCGCGAAAGCGGTCTGTCAGTCAACAATTGTGTTGAAGATGACGGTCCCTTCGCGAGCAAGCCCGCTCCCACATTTTTTTGTGTCAGCCTAAGAGATCGCGCAGAACCTGGGTGAAGGCGCGGTTACTCTCTTCTTCCCCGGCATGCCGCCCATCACGCACGACCCACTGGCCGTTGACCAGCACGTCCCGCACCTGACGATCACCACCGGCAAACAACCAGCGATTGAGAATCCCGTCACCACTGGCCGTCGCCAGGTACGGATCGTTGCCATCGAGCACCAACCAATCCGCACGCTTGCCGACCTCCAGGGCGCCGATCGGCTGCCCCAGCGCCTGGGCGCCGCCATCCAGCGCGGCGTCGTACAGTGTGCGGCCTACCATCGGCTGATCCGCGCCATACAAACGATTACGCCGCTGATCGCGCAGACGCTGGCCGTATTCCAGCCAGCGCAATTCTTCCACCACGCTTAACGAGACATGGCTGTCGGAACCGATGCCCATGCGCCCGCCCTGCGCCAGGAAATCCACCGCCGGAAAAATCCCGTCGCCGAGGTTGGCTTCGGTGGTCAGGCACAGGCCTGCGATGGCGCGGCTCTTGGCCATGAGCGTGACTTCTTCGGGATTGGCGTGGGTCGCGTGGACCAGGCACCAGCGCTGATCGACGTCGGTGTTTTCGTACAGCCATTGCAACGGCCGGCGACCGCTCCAGCTAAGGCAGTCATCGACTTCCTTCTGCTGCTCGGCAATGTGAATGTGTACCGGGCACTGCTTGTCGCTGGCCGCCAGCACTTCACTGATCTGCTGCGGGGTGACCGCACGCAACGAGTGGAAACACAAACCCAGGGCCTGGGCCGGTTGCTGCGCCAGGATCGGCTGCAAGCGCGACTGAAGTTTCAGATAGTTTTCGGTGCTGTTGATAAAGCGGCGCTGACCTTCGTTCGGGGTCTGGCCACCGAACCCGGAATGGCTGTAGAGCACTGGCAGCAGGGTCAAACCAATACCGGCGGAGCTGGCCGCCTGGCTGATGCGCAGCGCCAGTTCGGCCGGGTCTGCGTACGGTTGGCCGCTCGTATCGTGGTGTACGTAATGAAACTCCGCGACTGAGGTGTAACCGGCCTTAAGCATTTCGATGTACAGCTGACGGGCGATGACGCCGAGTTGATCCGGGCTGATTTTTCCGACGAGCCGATACATCAAATCGCGCCAGGTCCAGAAACTGTCGTTCGGATTACCCGCCACTTCTGCCAACCCGGCCATGGCCCGCTGGAAGGCGTGGGAGTGTAAATTCGGCATTCCCGGCAGCAGCGGACCGCTCAGCCGTTCGGCGTCATCTGCGTGGGAATCGGCCTGGATATGGGTCAGCACGCCATCGGCACTGACCTCAAGACGTACATTGTTGGCCCATCCACTAGGCAGTAGCGCGCGTTCGGCAAAGAAGGCGGACATGGTTCAGCACCCCATCGTGTGTTATTTGTATATACATATACAGACGTTTGCCTGCTCGGTAAACTCCGGCAAGCTATGTGGCTCGTGTGGTTAGTTCGTCAGCTCAAGTTCGGATGCCAGAAATTCAGAGCCAAGGCGCTGCGACGAGTCATAGCTGGCTATGGCGAGGAGCAGCAACGCAGGATCTGGATTTTCTGGCGCCGAAATTGACTGACAGAACTAACAACACGAGCCACATTACCTCTATTCAACCAACAAGGATTAAACGTGCCGACTCCGCCTGCAGTCTCCCCGTTGGCCGCACACATGGGCGACAGTCCGGCGCCCTTGTACGCCCGCGTCAAACAGATGATCACCCAGCAAATCGACAGTGGAAACTGGCCGCCGCACTACCGCGTTCCGTCGGAAAGCGAGTTGGTCAATCAGCTGGGTTTCAGCCGCATGACCATCAACCGCGCCCTGCGCGAGATGACTGCCGACGGCTTGCTGGTGCGCATGCAGGGTGTCGGTACGTTCGTCGCCGAGCCGAAAAGTCAGTCTGCCTTGTTTGAAGTGCACAACATCGCCGACGAGATCGCCTCCCGTGGCCATCGCCACACCTGCAAGGTAATCACCCTTGAAGAAGAGGCTGCCGGTTCCGAGCGCGCCCTGGCCCTGGACATGCGCGAAGGCCAGAGGGTTTTCCACTCGCTGATCGTGCATTTCGAAAACGACATTCCGGTGCAAATCGAAGACCGTTTCGTCAACGCGCTGGTGGCGCCGGACTACCTCAAGCAAGACTTCACCTTGCAAACGCCTTACGCCTATCTGAATCAGGTCGCGCCATTGACTGAAGGCGAGCACGTGGTCGAAGCGATTCTCGCCGAGCCGTCCGAATGCAAATTGCTGCAGATTGAGAAGGGCGAACCTTGCCTGCTGATTCGTCGCCGTACCTGGTCCGGCCGTCAGCCCGTGACCGCCGCCCGTTTGATTCACCCCGGTTCCCGTCATCGTCTGGAAGGACGGTTCCATAAATAAAGAGCCATAAATGAGCCAGTTGAAAGTTTTACGCGCGGCCGATTACCCGCGCATGCCGTGGAAAAACGGCGGTGGCAGCACTGAAGAAATCACCCGCGATACCGGTGTGGGCCTTGATGGTTTTGGCTGGCGCCTGTCGATTGCCGACATCGGCGAGTCGGGCGGGTTTTCCACCTTTGCCGGCTATGAGCGGGTGATCACTGTGCTGCAAGGCGAGGGCATGACCTTGCGTGTCGACGGTCAGGACACACGGTCGTTGTTACCGCTGGACCCGTTTGCTTTCAGTGGCGAGAGTCATGTGTCTTGCACATTGCTCGGCGGCCCGATTCGCGATTTCAACCTGATTTATGCGCCGGACCGTTACCGCGCGCGGTTGCAGTGGCTGGAGGGTGAGCAGCGGTTTTTCAGTTCGGCCGGCACCGTGCTGGTGTTCAGCGTCGCTGAACAGCTTGAAGTGACGGTGGGTAACAACGCCTCTCAGCTAGGACGCCATGATTGTCTGCAACTGGACGGTAACGTTGGCCTGCTGGATATCTCTATCAAGGGGCAGTGCTGTGTGATCGAGCTGATCGCGCGCTGATCCAACACCGAGAGTCGCCTCTATCGCGGGCAAGCTCGCTCCCACAGGACACCGTCGTACTTGTGGAAGCGGGCTTGCCCGCGATGCTTTTCAGAGCTCGAAACCCCGTTTCCCATTGCGCACCACTTTGTTACCGAACGCCCCAGCGTGGCGCAAAACCACGCTCAAGTAACAGCCATCGTCCTCGCGCAAAATCCCCCCCCCCAAAAATTTCATCTTCCTCAAGGCCCTTGATCTACAGCCTTTCCAGCCCTTTCAAAACTTTTCTTGAACACTCATCCAGCAAGTTGGCCGCTTGATTGCATATGCTTGTATGTACAAGTAAAGACGTATGCGTATGAGTCGATCGAGACTCCTCGCAACGTCCACTGATTCGCTTGTGGCGCTCTGACGCGCACAAGCTCGCTTGCCCACCGCCAGGGTTGGTTTGGATTGATCGCTGAGGAGTCTTTTTCGTGACTGACAATACCCAGAAACCTACTACCGCCTCTTTTACAAAGTACCGTGATGTTGAAATACGTGCGCAGCGCGGTAACAAGCTGACCGCCAAGAGCTGGCTGACTGAAGCGCCGCTGCGCATGCTGATGAACAACCTCGACCCGGAAGTCGCCGAGAACCCTAAAGAACTGGTGGTTTACGGTGGTATCGGTCGTGCGGCACGTAACTGGGAATGCTACGACAAGATCGTCGAAAGCCTGACCAACCTGAACGACGACGAGACCCTGCTGGTGCAATCCGGCAAGCCGGTCGGCGTGTTCAAGACCCACAGCAACGCCCCACGCGTGCTGATCGCCAACTCCAACCTGGTGCCACACTGGGCGAGCTGGGAACACTTCAACGAACTCGACGCCAAAGGCCTGGCCATGTACGGCCAGATGACCGCTGGCAGCTGGATCTACATCGGCAGCCAGGGCATCGTTCAGGGCACCTACGAAACCTTCGTCGAAGCCGGTCGCCAACACTATAACGATGACCTGAAAGGTCGTTGGGTCCTGACCGCAGGCCTCGGCGGCATGGGCGGCGCTCAACCATTGGCCGCAACCCTGGCCGGCGCTTGCTCGCTGAACATCGAATGCCAGCAGATCAGCATCGATTTCCGCCTGAACAGCCGCTATGTCGATGAGCAAGCCACCGACCTCGACGACGCGCTGGCCCGCATCGCCAAATACACCAAAGAAGGCAAAGCGATTTCCATCGCCCTGCTGGGCAACGCGGCTGAAATCCTGCCTGAACTGGTCAAGCGCGGCGTGCGCCCGGACATGGTCACCGATCAGACCAGCGCCCACGACCCACTCAACGGTTACCTGCCGGCCGGCTGGACCTGGGAAGAGTACCGCGCTCGCGCCAAGACCGAGCCTGCTGCCGTGGTCAAAGCCGCCAAGCAGTCCATGGCCGTGCACGTTAAAGCGATGCTCGACTTCCAGAAAATGGGTATTCCGACCTTCGACTACGGCAACAACATCCGTCAGATGGCTCAGGAAGAAGGCGTCGAGAACGCGTTCGACTTCCCAGGCTTCGTACCGGCTTACATCCGTCCGCTGTTCTGCCGTGGCATCGGCCCGTTCCGTTGGGCGGCGCTGTCGGGCGATCCGCAGGACATCTACAAGACTGACGCCAAAGTAAAAGAACTGATTCCGGACGACGCCCACCTGCACAACTGGCTGGACATGGCCCGTGAGCGCATCAGTTTCCAAGGTCTGCCGGCACGTATCTGCTGGGTTGGCCTGGGCCTGCGCGCCAAGCTCGGTCTGGCTTTCAACGAGATGGTCCGCAGCGGGGAATTGTCCGCACCGATCGTGATCGGTCGCGATCACCTGGACTCCGGCTCGGTATCCAGCCCGAACCGCGAAACCGAATCGATGCAGGACGGTTCCGACGCCGTGTCCGACTGGCCACTGCTCAACGCTCTGCTCAACACCGCGAGCGGCGCGACCTGGGTTTCCCTGCACCACGGCGGCGGCGTCGGCATGGGCTTCTCCCAGCACTCGGGCATGGTGATTGTCTGCGACGGTACTGACGAAGCGGCCGAGCGTATCGCTCGCGTGCTGCACAACGACCCGGCTACCGGTGTCATGCGTCATGCCGATGCGGGTTACCAGATCGCAATCGACTGCGCCAAGGAGCAGGGCCTGAACCTGCCGATGATTACCGGCAAGTAACGCAGATTGCTTTACCTGTGGGAGCGGGCTTGCTCGCGAAGAGGCCGGCACATTCAACATCTGTGCTGGCTGATCCACCGCTTTCGCGAGCAAGCCCGCTCCCACAAAAAAGCAGTTCCACAATGGCTTCCCATAACAATCCACAGAGGTTGAACAATGGCTGTTAATGACGATCGTGCAGGCAGTAAACCGTTGATCGAGAAACGTTCGATCGACTACATCCCGGAAGCGGAGAGACACGGTCGTCTGTTGAGCCAGTTCACCCTGTGGATGGGTGCCAACCTGCAAATCACCGCGATTGTCACCGGGGCCCTGGCCGTGGTGCTGGGCGGTGACGTGTTCTGGTCGTTGATCGGTCTGTTGATCGGTCAGCTGCTCGGCGGTGGCGTAATGGCGCTGCATGCGGCGCAAGGGCCCAAGCTTGGCCTGCCGCAGATGATCTCTAGCCGGGTGCAGTTCGGTGTTTACGGCGCGGCCATCCCGATCGTGCTGGTGTGCCTGATGTACCTGGGCTTCACCGCAACGGGCACCGTGCTTTCCGGCCAGGCGCTGGGCCAGTTGTTTGGCGTCAGCGACAGCGTCGGGATCCTCATCTTCGCCAGCGTCATCGTGCTGGTCACGGTGCTCGGTTATCGGGTGATCCATTGGATCGGCCGTGTCGCCAGCGTCATTGGCGTGATTGCCTTTGTTTACCTGTTCAGTCGCCTGATGAGCCAGACTGACGTTGGCGCACTCCTGCAAATCCGCCACTTCAGCTGGACCAGCTTTCTGCTCGCGGTGTCGCTCGCGGCGTCCTGGCAGATCGCCTTCGGCCCCTACGTGGCTGACTACTCACGCTACCTGCCGAGCAGCACGTCCTCGGTGAAAACCTTTTTCGCCGCTGGCGCCGGTTCGGTTATCGGTGCACAGGTGGCGATGATCCTCGGCGTGCTTGCGGCCGCCTCGGCCAACGGGCAGTTCGCCGGCCACGAAGTGGCCTACATCGTGGGTCTGGGCGGTACCGGTGCCACCGCGGCGCTGCTGTACTTCAGCATCGCGTTCGGCAAGGTCACCATCTCAACACTGAACTCCTACGGCAGCTTCATGTGCATTGCGACGGTCATCAGCGGTTTCCGTGGTGACCTGAAAGTAACGCGTTTGCAGCGTCTGGTCTTCGTGCTGGTCATCGTCGGCACTGCGACCCTGATCGCGTTGCTCGGTCAGCACTCGTTCCTCGGTGCGTTCAAGTCCTTCATCCTGTTTTTGCTGGCTTTTTTCACGCCATGGAGCGCGATCAACCTGGTGGACTACTACTGCATCACCCGCGAGCGCTATGACGTGCCGGCACTGGCCGATCCGAACGGTCGCTACGGCCGTTGGAACCCCCTCGGTATCAGCGTCTATGTCTTCGGTGTGCTGGTGCAACTGCCGTTCATCTCTACCAAGTTCTACACCGGTCCGCTGGTGCACGCTCTGGGTGGTGTGGATATTTCCTGGATCATCGGTCTGGTGTTTCCCGCAGGCCTGTATTACGTGTGCGCAAAAAAATGGCACAGCGCAGTACCCGATCACCTGATTCTGCCAGTCGAGCAGGACAGCGATGCAGCACCTATAACAAGCGGGGCCGGTCGCGCTGCGGCGCAGGCCTGACTGGACGTGGACAGGGCTGGATGCCTCTTGACTGCCGTAAGCCAACTCATGATTAGGAGCGTCAAACAATGAAATCGAACAAGACCCTGCTGACCACATTGCTTTCCATGGGCCTGTTGGCCAGCGCCGGCGCCACTCAGGCGGCTGGTTGGTGCGAGTCGGGCAAACCGGTGAAATTTGCTGGCCTGAACTGGGAAAGCGCCATGCTGCTGACCGACGTGCTGCAAGTCGTGTTGGAGAAAGGCTACGACTGCAAGACCGACAGCCTGCCGGGCAACTCCATCACCATGGAAAACGCCCTGAGCAGCAACGATATTCAAATCTTCGCCGAAGAGTGGGTTGGTCGTAGCGAAGTCTGGAACAAGGCCGAGAAGGCCGGCAAAGTTGTCGGTGTCGGCGCGCCTGTCGTGGGTGCTGTCGAAGGTTGGTACGTGCCGCGTTACGTGATCGAAGGCGACGCCAAGCGCAAGCTGGAGCCTAAAGCACCAGACCTGAAAGCGATCGCCGATCTGGGTAAATACGCTGCAGTGTTCAAGGATCAGGAAGAGCCATCCAAGGGCCGTTTCTACAACTGCCCGGCCGGCTGGACCTGTGAGCTGGACAACAGCGAAATGCTGAAAAGCTACGGCCTGGAAAGCACCTACACCAACTTCCGTCCGGGCACCGGTCCGGCGCTGGATGCCGCGGTGCTGTCGAGCTACAAGCGTGGCGAGCCGATCCTGTTCTACTACTGGTCGCCAACCCCGCTGATGGGCCAGGTTGACCTGGTGAAACTCGAAGAGAAACCAGGCGTGAACAAGGAAGTGACCATCAAGGTCGGCCTGTCCAAGACCTTCCACGAGCAAGCCCCGGAACTGGTGGCTGTGCTGGAAAAGGTCAACCTGCCAATCGACTTGCTTAATCAGAACCTCGGGCGCATGGCCAAAGAGCGGATCGAATCGCCAAAACTGGCCAAGATCTTCTTGAAGGAACATCCTGAAGTCTGGCACGCATGGGTGAGCGAAGACGCAGCCAAAAAGATCGACGCGGCCTTGTAGGTTGAGTTTCTCCGACTGTCGGCAACGGCAGTCGGATGCTTGATCGCAACCCCTTGATTGAGAGTCTTTTTATGTTTCCCGAAAGCTTTACCTTTTCCATCGCCGACTGGGTCAACAGTTGGGTCGATTCGCTGGTCACCAACTACGGCGACGTATTCCGCAGCATCTCCGACACCCTGCTGTGGGCCATCGTCAATCTTGAAGGGCTGCTGCGTGCGGCGCCCTGGTGGCTGATGCTGGCGATCGTGGCGGGCGTTGCCTGGCACGCGACCCGCAAAGTCGTGACCACGTCGGTCATCGTCGGTCTGCTGTTCCTGGTGGGTGCGGTCGGCCTCTGGGACAAGCTGATGCAGACCCTGGCGCTGATGATGGTGGCGACGGTCATCTCGGTGCTGATCGGCATTCCGCTGGGCATCCTCTCGGCGCGCAGCAATCGCCTGCGTTCGGTGCTGATGCCGCTGCTGGACATCATGCAGACCATGCCGAGTTTCGTGTACCTGATCCCGGTGCTGATGCTGTTCGGCCTGGGCAAGGTCCCGGCGATTTTCGCCACGGTGATCTACGCTGCGCCGCCGCTGATCCGCCTGACCGATCTGGGTATTCGCCAAGTCGACGGTGAAGTGATGGAAGCGATCAACGCTTTCGGCGCCAATCGCTGGCAACAATTGTTTGGCGTGCAACTGCCGCTGGCCCTGCCAAGCATCATGGCCGGGATCAACCAGACCACCATGATGGCCCTGTCGATGGTGGTCATCGCCTCGATGATCGGTGCCCGTGGCTTGGGTGAAGATGTGTTGGTGGGGATTCAGACCCTCAACGTCGGACGCGGCCTTGAAGCCGGTCTGGCGATCGTGATTCTGGCAGTGGTCATCGACCGCATTACTCAGGCGTATGGTCGGCCACGGCATGAGGTGAGCAAATGAGCAACGAAGCCATCAGCAAGATCGAAGTCAAAAACGTCTTCAAGATTTTCGGCAGCCGCTCCAAGGATGCGCTGGGCATGATTGGCCAGGGCAAGACCAAAGATCAGGTATTGGCCGAAACCGGCTGCGTGGTCGGCGTGAACGACCTGTCGCTGAGCATTGGCACTGGCGAGATCTTCGTGATCATGGGCCTGTCGGGTTCCGGCAAGTCGACCCTGGTGCGCCACTTCAATCGCCTGATCGACCCCACCAGCGGCGCGATCCTGGTGGACGGCGTGGACATCCTGCAATACGACATGGAAGCTCTGCGCGAATTTCGCCGGCACAAGATCAGCATGGTGTTCCAGAGCTTCGGCCTGCTGCCGCACAAGACCGTGCTGGATAACGTCGCCTACGGCCTGAAAGTGCGTGGCGAGAGCAAGCAGATGTGCGCCGAGCGCGCGCTGCACTGGATCAACACCGTGGGCCTCAAGGGCTACGAAAACAAATACCCGCATCAGCTTTCCGGCGGTATGCGCCAGCGTGTGGGCCTGGCTCGCGCTCTGGCGGCGGACACCGACATCATCCTGATGGACGAGGCGTTCAGCGCCCTCGACCCGCTGATCCGCGCCGAGATGCAGGACCAGTTGCTGGAACTGCAAAAGACCCTGCACAAGACCATTGTCTTCATCACCCACGACCTCGACGAGGCCGTGCGCATCGGCAACCGCATCGCGATCCTCAAGGATGGCCGCCTGATTCAGGTCGGCACACCACGAGAGATCCTGCATTCGCCGGCGGATGAGTATGTGGACCGGTTTGTACAGCGGCGGGCTGCGGTGGTTTAAAGAGATTTGCGGTGTTTGTGCTGGCCTCTTCGCGAGCAAGCCCGCTCCCACATTAGATTGTTGGTGTATTAAAAATTTGTGTTCGACACAGATCCAATGTGGGAGCGGGCTTGCTCGCGAAGGCGGCGGTGAAGCTGCATCAATATTCAGGTTGTACGCACGAGGTTGAAGATGTCCCAGGCTGAAAAAATCGTTATCGCCGACGCCCCGTTGCGCTGGCAGGATGTGGTTGCCGTAGCCCGTCACGGCGCACAGCTCGAGCTATCGCCCCAGATCTGGGCGCGGATCGAGAATGCCCAGGCGATCGTCCAGCGCATCGTCGTCAGTGGCGAGCGTGCCTATGGCGTCAACACCGGACTCGGCGCGCTGTGCAACGTCTCGCTCAAAGACGAACAACTCAGCCAGTTATCGCGCAACACCTTGCTTAGCCACGCTTGTGGCGTCGGCGCGCCTTTGGCCGACGAGCAGACCCGCGCAATCATCTGCGCCGCTATTCGCAACTATAGCCATGGCAAATCCGGCATTCATCGCCAGGTGGTCGAAGCCCTGTTGGCACTGCTCAATCGCGGCATCACCCCGCAAGTGCCGTCCCAGGGTTCGGTGGGCTACCTGACCCACATGGCCCACATCGGAATCACGCTGCTGGGTGTCGGCAATGTCAGCTATCGCGGGCAGATCGTTTCCGCGCAGCAGGCGTTGAGCGAAGAAGGTCTGCAGCCGGTACAACTGGGCGCCAAAGATGGCTTGTGCCTGGTCAACGGCACGCCGTGCATGACCGGTCTCAGCTGTCTGGCAATTGCCGATGCGACGCGTCTGGTGCAGTGGGCCGATGTGATCGGTGCCATGAGCTTCGAAGCTCAGCGTGGCCAGATCGCCGCGTTCGACGCCGAGATCATCGCGCTCAAGCCTCACCCGGGCATGCAGCAAGTCGGCATCAACCTGCGGGCGTTGCTCGATGGCAGTGAAGTGATTGCCAGCAGCAAGGGCATTCGTACTCAGGATGCATTGAGCATCCGCTCGATCCCGCAAGTCCACGGCGCCGCTCGCGATCAACTTGAGCACGCGAAAAAGCAGATCGAAACCGAACTCAACTCGGTCACCGACAACCCGATGCTGCTGGGCACGCCGGACAACTTCCGGGTGGTGTCCCAGGCCAACCCGCACGGTCAGTCGGTGGCATTGGCGGCGGATTTGCTGGCGATCGCCATGGCCGAAATCGGCTCCATCGCCGAGCGTCGCCTGGACCGTTTGATCAACCCGCACGTCAGCGGTCTGCCGGCGTTTCTGGTGGCCAATCCCGGGGTGAATTCCGGGATGATGATCGTCCAGTACGTTGCCGCGTCCCTGTGTGCGGAAAATCGTCAACTGGCGCAACCGGCGGTGCTCGACAACTACGTCACCTCGGGCTTGCAGGAAGATCACTTGAGCATGGGCACCAACGCGGCGCTGAAGCTGCATCGCGCGCTGGAAAACTGCACGCAGATCCTCGCCATTGAATATTTGCTGGCATCCCAGGCGTTTGAATTCCTCAAGGAGCAACGCTTTGGCGCTGGCACCGATTCCGCGTGGCGTCTACTGCGTGAGCGGGTTCCGGCCTACGACCAGGACCGCTGGCTGGCACCGGACATCGCTGCCGCTGCCGGTGTTTTGAAAGACCCGATTTTGTTGCACAAGGCTTTACCGAACCTGAACTGATTTCTACCAACACCAGCGTGCCAAGGCGCGGCTCCCCAAAAGGGTTGACGCGACGGACAACGGACATCTCCGGAGCGTCTGGTGAGTTAATAACAAACTCTCAAAAGGAGCACAAAATGACTGCGCTTAACCTGATTCCCGGCCAACTGAGCCTTGCCCAGCTGCGTGATGTCTATCAGCAACCGGTCAACATCACCCTCGACGAAAGTGCTTCGGCGCAAATCGAAGCCAGCGTTGCCTGTGTGGAACAGATCCTCGCCGAGAACCGCACCGCTTATGGCATCAACACCGGTTTCGGCCTGCTGGCCTCGACCCGCATCGCCAGTGAAGACCTGGAAAACCTCCAGCGCTCGCTGGTGCTGTCCCACGCCGCCGGTGTTGGCGAGCCGATCAGCGACGCCTTGGTGCGGCTGGTCATGGTGCTCAAGGTCAACAGCCTGAGCCGTGGTTTTTCCGGCATTCGCCGCGTGGTGATCGATGCACTGATCGCGCTAATCAATGCCGAGGTGTATCCGCACATTCCATTGAAAGGTTCGGTCGGCGCCTCCGGCGATTTGGCACCATTGGCGCACATGTCGCTGGTGCTGCTGGGTGAAGGCAAGGCGCGTTACAAAGGCGAGTGGCTACCCGCCACCGAAGCGCTGAAAGTTGCTGGTCTGACTCCGCTGACCCTGGCTGCCAAAGAAGGTCTGGCGCTGCTCAACGGTACCCAGGTTTCCACCGCTTACGCTCTTCGTGGCTTGTTTGAAGGCGAAGATCTGTTCGCCGGTGCCGTAGCGCTGGGTGCCCTGACCGTCGAAGCCGTGCTGGGCTCGCGCTCGCCGTTCGACGCACGCATTCATGCCGCGCGCGGTCAGAAAGGCCAGATCGACGCTGCGGCCGCTTACCGCGATCTGCTGGGTGAGCGCAGCGAAGTGTCCGACTCGCACCAGAACTGCGAAAAGGTCCAGGACCCGTACTCCCTGCGCTGCCAGCCGCAAGTCATGGGCGCCTGCCTGACCCAGTTCCGTCAGGCCGCCGAAGTGCTCGTCATCGAAGCCAACGCCGTCTCCGACAACCCGCTGGTGTTCGCCGCTGAAGGCGACGTGATCTCCGGCGGTAACTTCCACGCCGAACCGGTGGCCATGGCTGCCGACAACATGGCCTTGGCCATCGCCGAAATCGGTTCGCTGAGCGAACGCCGCATCTCGCTGATGATGGATAAGCACATGTCACAACTGCCGCCATTCCTGGTGGCCAATGGCGGCGTGAACTCCGGCTTCATGATCGCTCAGGTGACTGCAGCAGCATTGGCCAGCGAGAACAAGGCGCTGTCTCATCCGCACTCGGTGGACAGTCTGCCGACGTCGGCCAACCAGGAAGACCATGTGTCCATGGCCCCGGCAGCGGGCAAGCGTCTGTGGGAAATGGCGGAAAACACGCGTGGGGTTCTGGCAGTGGAGTGGCTGGCGGCGGCTCAGGGCCTCGACCTGCGTGAAGGTCTGAAAACCTCGGCCAAACTGGAAAAGGTCCGGGCGATTTTGCGGGCTGAAGTGCCGTTTTATGAGAAGGACCGTTTCTTTGCGCCAGACATCAATGCGGCCAGTGAGTTGTTGGCCACGCGTTGCCTGAATGAATTGGTGTCGGTGAAATTACTTCCTAGCCTGTAAGGGCCCCTTCGCGGGCAAGCCCGCTCCCACAAGGAACTCGCTGAACCTGTGGGAGCAGGCTTGCCCGCGATACGATTTTGAACATTGTGGAGACTAAGGGATGAAAACTCTCTGGCAACACTGCCACGTCGCAACCATGGCGCAAGGCGTCTACTCGAGCATCGAGGATGCGGCCATCGTGACGTCAGGTGCGCACATTGAGTGGATTGGTCCGCGCGGCGAACTGCCGTCGGGCGAGTACCCGGCCGTCAATGATCTTAAAGGGGCCTGGGTGACTCCGGGCCTGATCGACTGCCACACCCACACGGTGTTCGGCGGTAACCGCAGCGGTGAATTCGAACAGCGCCTGCAAGGCGTCAGCTATGCAGAAATTGCTGCGGCCGGTGGTGGCATCGCCAGCACCGTGCGCGCTACTCGCGCGGCGACCGAAGACGAGCTGTTCGCCAGCGCCGCCAAGCGCCTGAAGAGCCTGATGCGCGACGGCGTGACCACGGTCGAGATGAAGTCCGGCTACGGCCTGGACCTGGCCAGCGAACGCAAGATCCTGCGGGTGATCCGCCGTCTTGGCGCCGAGCTGCCGGTCAGCGTGCGCAGCACTTGCCTTGCCGCCCATGCCTTGCCGCCGGAATACGTTGATCGCGCCGACGACTACATCGATCACATCTGCGCCGAGATGCTCCCGGCCCTGGCCGCCGAAGGGCTGGTGGATGCAGTGGACGCTTTCTGCGAGTACCTGGCGTTTTCGCCGGAACAGGTCGAACGGGTTTTCGTCGCTGCGCAGAACCTCGGCTTGCCAGTGAAGCTGCATGCCGAGCAATTGTCGTCGTTGCACGGTTCGAGCCTGGCGGCGCGTTACCACGCGTTGTCCGCCGACCATCTGGAATTCATGACCGAAGACGACGCCATCGCCATGGCCAAGTCCGGCACGGTCGCGGTATTGCTGCCCGGCGCGTTCTACTTCCTGCGGGAAACCCAATTGCCGCCGATGGAAGCCCTGCGCAAACACGGTGTAAAAATCGCCATCGCCAGCGACCTCAACCCGGGCACTTCGCCGGCGCTGTCGTTGCGCTTGATGCTGAACATGGCCTGCACCTGTTTGCGCATGACCCCGGAAGAGGCTCTTGCTGGCGCAACGATTCATGCCGCCACCGCGCTGGGCATGGCCGAGACTCACGGTTCGCTGGAAGCCGGAAAAGTCGCAGACTTCGTCGCCTGGCAGATTGATCGACCGGCGGACCTGTCGTACTGGCTGGGCGGCGACCTGGAAAAACGCGTCGTGCGTCACGGCGTCGAAACAAGCGTTTAGGAGAGCAGTTGTGGATAAGGTTCTGAACTTCAAACAAGGCCGCGTGCCGCTGCTGATCAGCATGCCCCACGCCGGCCTGCGCCTGACCCCAGTGGTCGAAGCGGGATTGATTCCCGACGCGAAAAGCCTGCCGGACACTGATTGGCACATCCCCCGGCTTTACGAATTCGCCGCCGAGCTGGGCGCCAGCACCCTGGCGGCCGAGTACTCGCGGTTTGTCATCGACCTGAACCGGCCGTCCGACGACAAGCCTTTGTATGTCGGTGCGACCACTGGTCTGTACCCGGCGACGTTGTTCGACGGCATTCCGTTGTTCCGCGAAGGGCTGGAGCCATCGGCCGCAGAGCGGGCGACTTATCTGGAGCAGATCTGGACGCCGTACCACCGGACCTTGCAGGAGGAGTTGGCGCGACTGAAAGCCGAGTTCGGCTACGCGCTGCTGTTCGATGCGCACTCGATCCGCTCAATCATCCCGCACCTGTTCGACGGCAAGCTACCGGACTTCAACCTCGGCACCTTCAACGGCGCCAGTTGCGATCCACAATTGGCCAGCCAACTGGAAGCTATCTGCGCACGGCATGGCGATTACAGCCATGTGCTGAACGGTCGCTTCAAGGGCGGGCACATTACCCGGCATTACGGTAACCCGGCCGAGAACATCCATGCCGTGCAACTGGAGTTGGGTCAGTGCACGTACATGGAAGAGTTCGAGCCATTCCGCTATCGCCCGGACCTGGCGGCACCGACGCAAGTGGTGCTCAGGGAATTGCTGCAAGGGCTGCTGGCGTGGGGTCAACAGCGATATCAGGCATAACCATTCACCTGTGGGAGATTCTATGGTTGAAGGGAAGCCCTCAACCAGCTTTGGGTTGATATTCGCTCTGTCCTTTCAGTAGAGCGAATACGATCCGAGCAAGCTTGCGAGCCAGTATCACCAGCGCCTGAGTGGTGCTGAAACCTCGAGCTCTTTGCTCTTCATAAAAGCCTTTCCAGGCTGGCGTACGGCTGGCCGACATAGCTGCATTGTGCAGAAGCCGGCGAGCTTCCGGGTCACCTCGCTTGGTCAAGCTCCGGCGCCCGTCTTTTTGCCCTGACTTCGCCACCCGCAAATCCATTCCCAGAAAGGCAATAAAGGCATCTGCGTTTCTGAAGTCGCCCCGCTGAAACGCCGTGAGCAAGCGGGCTCCGGTCAGAAATCCAATGCCTTCAACTTTCAGGCAACGCTTCAACTGACCGAGCAAACCGGCTTCTTTCAGATGATCATTAATCGTCTTTTCGACCAGCGTTTCAAGCTGCTGCATGGCTTTCACTTGCGCGGCGAAAGCAGATTTCAGCAGCGGTTCATTCGCCCAACTTTGCACTAGGCCGACCCGCGCCTGAACCAAGGCTGCGCGACGACGAAAAAGGCTCAAGAGCTGGCGGTACAGCGGTGATGGCGGGGTCCAAGGATGAAGATCATCACCTTCGTTCTTCAGATAGCGGGCGAGCAGTCTGGCATCCAACGCATCGGTTTTGGCGCGGATATTCACCCCTTTTCGGTAATGGCTGAGTTCATAGCCACCCACCATGTAAATCACGCAGCCAGCCTCATAGGCCAGATCGGCGAACTCCAGGTGATAGATATTGGTCGACTCAATGGCTACCGCGACTGTCCCCGACAAGGCTTTCAACCACTGCTTGATGGCAGCCTTGTTGTTGGGAATCTCTTCAAGCAGGTCAAGTTCGGCGTGATAGATCACCAGTTCGTTCTTGGCGACATCCACGCCTACGATTGGCTTTGTGACAGAAACCGGCATTGCCATTGGATTTCCTCCGGGATATGTTTTGAGCACTTGAAGGGCTCACCCAGAGGCGCAGGCCTGTTCCTATCGTCGGTCCTAGCCAGATGCATTCTTTATCGGCGCTTGGGTGAAAGGAGGAGGGGCGAAATCTCCCACGGATCTGTACTGCGTCAACAGTCAGAATCGGGCTTTGTCCCTCCTCCTCCCTTCAAGTCCTACCATACAAGCGGGCTTGCTCGCGAAGAGGGAGTGTCAGTCGACATCTATGTTGCCTGGTACACCGCCTTCGCGAGCAAGCCCGCTCCCACATGGATTGCGATTAACCCCTTCGCCACAGGTCGCCTCGATACCTGACTGGAACTGTCGCCACTGTGCAAATCTCGGTCGCTACAGTTCGCTTTTACCCTCTCGACGCTGCGTAATGTTCTGGGCACGGTGCATGAAGACACCGGGCCCATAATAATCTGCTGCCGAGCGAGCCTTCCCGATGAAACGACTGTTCAACCGCTGTCTGTTAATCCTCACCGGCACTGCTCTTCTGAGCACCAGCGTTTTCGCCAACGACCCCCCTTCCTGCAAGACCGTACGCATGGGCGTGGTCAACTGGACCGATGTGATCGCCACCAGCGGCATGGCTGACGTATTGCTCAACGGCCTCGGCTACGAAAGCAAGCAAACCAGCGCCGTGCAGCAAATCATCTTCGCCGGCATCCGCGACAAACGCCTCGATATCTTCCTCGGTTACTGGAAACCAGCGATGGACAAAAACATCGCGCCGTTCGTGGCCGCCAATCAAGTGAAGGTCATGGACAAACCGAGCCTCTCGGATGCCCAGGCGACCCTTGCCGTGCCTGACTACGTTGCGGCGGCGGGCCTTAAAACCTTCGCCGACATCGCCAGATTCAAGGAACAGCTTGGCGGCAAGATCTATGGCATCGAGCCGGGCAGCGGTGCTAACACCACGATCAAAACCATGATCGAGACCAATCAATTTGGCTTGAAGGATTTCAAGCTGATCGAGTCCGGTGAGGCCGGCATGCTTGCCGCCGTTCAGCGGGCGGTCAATCGCAAGGAGTTCGTGGTGTTTGTCGGCTGGACCCCGCATCCGATGAACATCAACATGAACATCGCCTACCTGACCGGCAGCGAAGACGTCTACGGGCCGAACGAAGGCGCGGCGACCGTTTCCACCGTGACCGCGCCGGACTATGCCGAACGCTGCCCGAACGTGAACCGCCTGTTGGAAAACCTCACTTTTACCGCCGCTCAGGAAAGCCAGTTGATGGTGCCGATCATGGAGCGCAAGACGCCGCAGGAGGTCGCCAGGCAATGGCTGCGTGATCATCCCGAAGATCTTCAACGCTGGCTGGCAGGTGTCAGCAGTTTTGATGGCAAGGAGGGTGTGGCAACCGTTCAGGCCAGTTTGAAAAACTGACTAGTCGAACGGGGATCACTGTGGCGAGGGGGAGCGCAGAACCTGTGGGAGCGTGGCTTGCCCGCGAAGAACGATGACGCGTAATACCTGAAAAACCGCGGCGCATTCTTCGCGGGCAAGCCACGCTCCCACAGGATTTGCGTCGTTCAAATTTTTTGACTTCCTCTATTTGGCTGGCTGCAGGCTCATGGCTCCTTATCCACTCTCTGAACACATGGCGGCTTTCGTCGAGAAAACCCTCAGCTTCAACAGCACCGACAGCAGCCTCACCGGTTTGCGTCAGGTCTACAGCGAGATGTGCCGGGAGTTTACCCCACCGCGTCCCGCGGGGCTTGAGGTGGTCGACTTTCAATTGGCAGGCGTAGCCGTACGCTCCTGGCAACCGCCGGTCACGCCGCCGACCAACGGTTGGCCGTGCATTGTGTATCTGCACGGTGGCGGTTGGGTGGTGGGGGATCTGGATTCCCACGCCTTCATCTGCGCCGAACTGGCGTCGGTGCTCGGGGTGATGGTGATCGCCGTCGATTATCGGCTGGCACCGGAGCATCCGTTCCCGGCGGCGTTCGATGACTGCCTGAGTATCTGGCGCGCGCTGCACGCGGGACCGTTTCAGCTCGACCCTGTGCGCACCCTGGTGGCGGGCGACAGCGCTGGCGGCAATCTCGCCGCTGCGTTGTGCCTCGCGTTGCGCGATGCCGGTGAGCCAATGCCATGCGCACAAGTTCTGATCTATCCGGGACTGGGCGGCGACCACCGATTGCCGTCGCGCAACGAATGCGCCGATGCGCCATTGCTCAGCAGCAGCGATCTGGATTGTTATCACGCGTTGTATTTAGGCGGACCCCGACAACCGGGTGCCTATGCGATGCCCTTGCTCGCCGACGATTTCAGCGGTCTGCCACCGGCATTGATCGCCGTAGCGCAGTTCGACCCGCTGCGCGATGACGGCGTGCTTTACGCTGAGCGACTCAACGCCGCAGGCGTAAGCGCAACGCTTTATTACGGGGAGGGGCTGGTTCACGGCTGTTTGCGGGCGCGGGGGCAGGTCGCCGAGGTCGACCGACTCTATGAAACCCTGCTCGGCTATTTGGCTGAGAAAACGGGCTGACAAACTCTGACGTGCCAAGGGGCATGCTCATTGAAGTAATTCGGGTTTATGATGCCGGACGGCAGAATAATAGAAGTCCCCCCAGGGATGACCTCGACCCCTTACGGAGCGCGCAATGCAGACTTTGTACCCGCAGATCAAACCCCACGCCCGGCACGATCTGGCTGTCGATAAAACCCACACGCTGTATGTCGACGAAAGCGGTTCGCCGGAAGGTTTGCCGGTGGTGTTCATCCACGGCGGCCCTGGCGCCGGATGTGATGCCCAGAGCCGCCGGTATTTCGATCCGAACCTGTATCGCATTGTCACCTTCGACCAGCGTGGTTGCGGTCGCTCCACGCCCCACGCCAGCCTGGAAAACAACACCACCTGGGATCTGGTCGCCGACCTTGAGCGCATTCGCAAACACCTGGGCATCGACAAGTGGGTGCTGTTCGGCGGCTCCTGGGGTTCGACCCTGGCCCTGGCCTACGCGCAAACCCATCCGGAGCGCGTACACGGTTTGATTCTGCGCGGGATTTTTCTCTGTCGTCCCCAGGAAATCGAGTGGTTCTACCAGTGTGGCGCCAGTCGCCTGTTTCCCGATTACTGGCAGGACTACATCGCGCCGATCCCGCAGGACGAACGCCACGACTTGCTCTCGGCGTTCCACAAACGCCTGGTCGGCAACGATCAGATTGCCCAGATGCACGCGGCCAAGGCCTGGTCCATGTGGGAAGGCCGCACCGCCACCCTGCGGCCGAATCCGCTGGTGGTCGACCGCTTCTCCGAGCCTCAGCGTGCGTTGTCCATCGCCCGTATCGAGTGTCACTACTTCACCAACAATGCTTTCCTCGAGCCGAACCAACTGATTCGTGACATGGCCAAGATCGCCCACCTGCCTGGCGTTATCGTCCATGGTCGTTACGACGTGATCTGTCCGTTGGACAACGCCTGGGAATTGCATCAGGCCTGGCCGAACAGCGAGTTGCAGGTGATTCGCGACGCCGGTCATGCAGCGTCCGAATCGGGTATCACCGATGCCTTGGTACGCGCCGCTGATCTGATGGCCCGCCGTATGCTCAATCTGTCGCCTGACGAAGCATGAAGGGCCTGCTGCAACGCGTGCGTGGCGCGCGAGTCGAGGTTGCGGGAGAGGTGGTTGGCGCGATAGATCAGGGGTTGCTGGTGCTGGTGGCGGTCGAGCCCGACGATACTCCGGCCAGTGCCGACAAACTTCTGCATAAACTGCTTAACTATCGAGTATTCAGTGACGCCGAGGGCAAGATGAATCTGTCCCTGGCGGACGTAGGCGGTGGGTTGCTGCTGGTCTCGCAGTTCACCCTGGCCGCCGACACCAAAAACGGGTTGCGCCCCAGTTTTTCGACTGCGGCTCCTCCTGCTTTGGGCGAGGAGCTGTTCGACTATCTATTGGGTAAAGCGAAACAGGTGCATGGCACTGTGGCATCAGGTAGATTCGGCGCGGATATGCAGGTGCATCTGGTCAATGATGGCCCGGTAACCTTCCTGTTACAGACGTGAAAGCGCTTGAAATATCTTTTTAGGTGCATTTCGACTGTAAACAGAGGCTTTTCCCGATAAATACTTGGTTCCCCCTGATGCGTTGTAACGCGGCCTGCTAGATAATCGCGCGCTACGGGGATCGGCGTTCGTTGGTCCGTTTTGACTTAGGTAGAGACTTGTCCGAGGCCTGTTGGGGAATCATTTTGCCCCATAGGAGTCGGAACAATGCTCGCCAACTTGGCAAGAGTCGTTCGCAGGGTCGGTTTTTTTCCACCGCACACCGTGCTGGCACTTTAACTGGCCGTTGGTTTTTTGATCTGTTTTCGGCGAGGGTTGCTCGTGATTGTTAGTCCCTGTAATGCACCAAAATTGTCTGCCAAACGGTTTCGAAGCGCTCTGGTAGCAGGCTCTGCACTGCTCTGCCTGTTCAGCGCCGGCCAACTTTGGGCATTCAATCTGGATGACGTATCGGTCAAGGCAAAAGAGCTGGCCGGGCAAAAATACGAAGCCCCGCGCAGTAACCTGCCGAATGAATTTCGCGAGATGAAATTCGCGGACTATCAAAAAATTCGGTTCCTCACGGAAAAAGCCGAATGGGCGAACCAGAAAACTCCATTCAAGCTATCGTTCTATCATCAGGGTATGCACTTCGATACGCCGGTGAAAATCAACGAAATCACGGCCAACACCGTCGAAGAGATCAAATACGACCCAAGTCGTTTCGATTTCGGCGACGTGAAGTTCGATCCTAAAGCCACCGAACAGCTGGGTTATGCCGGTTTCCGTGTGCTGTACCCGATCAACAAGGCCGACAAGCAAGACGAAATCATGACGATGCTTGGCGCGAGTTATTTCCGCGTCATCGGCAAGGGGCAAACCTACGGTCTGTCCGCTCGCGGCATGGCCATTGATACCGCGTTGCCATCCGGCGAAGAGTTCCCGCGCTTCACCGAGTTCTGGATTCAACAGCCGAAGCCGGGCGACAAGCACCTGGTGATCTTCGCCCTGCTGGATTCGCCGCGTGCCACCGGTGCCTATCGCCTGACCCTGCGTCCGGGCAGCGACACGGTCGTCGACGTCAAGGCCAGGATGTTCCTGCGTGACAAGGTCGCCAAACTCGGCGTTGCGCCGCTCACCAGCATGTTCCTGTTCGGCGCCAACCAGCCGTCGAAAGTGCTGAACTACCGTCGCGAACTGCACGATTCCAGCGGCCTGTCGATTCATGCTGGTAACGGCGAATGGATCTGGCGTCCACTGAACAATCCGAAACACCTGTCCGTGAGTAACTTCTCGATCGAGAACCCGCGCGGTTTCGGCTTGCTGCAACGTGGCCGTGACTTCAGTCACTACGAAGACCTCGATGACCGCTACGACAAGCGCCCAAGTGCCTGGATCGAACCGAAAGGCGATTGGGGCAAAGGCTCCGTCGATCTGGTAGAGATTCCTACGGCTGACGAAACCAACGACAATATTGTCGCTTTCTGGAGCCCGGAAAAACTGCCTGAGCCTGGCCAGTCCCTGGACGTTGCATACCGCATGCACTGGACCATCGACGAAGCCTCCCTGCATTCGCCGGACAGCGCCTGGGTTCAACAGACCCTGCGTTCCACGGGTGACGTCAAGCAGTCGAACCTGATTCGTCAGCCGGACGGCAGCGTGGCCTATCTGGTGGATTTCGAAGGCCCGTCCCTGCAAGTCCTGCCGGAAGATGCTGAAGTACGCAGCCAGGTGAGTGTTGGCGACAACGCAGAACTGGTCGAGAACAGCGTCCGTTACAACCCTGAAACCAAGGGCTGGCGCCTGACATTGCGGATGAAGATCAAGGATCCAAGCAAAGCCACCGAAATGCGCGCAGCGCTGGTCAAGAACATCTCGCCTGCCGAGGCGCTCAAGACCGCGGCGCCAGCGTCCAGTTCTTCCGTTGCCAAGGCCGACAAGATCGCCGCCCGACAGCAAGAGAAGAAGGACAAGGAAGCCAAGCAGACTGAAGCGCAAGCCCAGCAAGTCAAGGACACCAAGGACAAGGACAACAAAGACGCCAAGCAGCCTGTTGCTGCTGAAGCGGCCCCAGCCACAACGGAATCGGCACCGACTGAACAAGTCCTGACCGAGACCTGGAGCTATCAGTTGCCCGCCGATGAGTAATTCACAAGTACAGCCACAAACGCTTGCCGAATATCTGGCGCATTTGCCGATGAGCGACGAGCAGCGCGCGGAACTCGCGGGCTGCAAGTCTTTCAGTGAACTGCATGAACGTCTGTCGTCCTCGACGTTCGACGCGCCGACCGAGGCTGCTCAAGCCTCGGTTGGCCGGCGCCTGACCCTGAACACCGCCGAAGAACTGGCGGACTCGGAAATGCTGGTGCTCGACGCCAGTGGCCGGGTTTGCCTGAAGGCAACCCCGCCGATCCGTCGGACCAAAGTCGTGCCGGAGCCGTGGCGCACCAACATTCTGGTGCGTGGCTGGCGTCGGCTGACCGGTCGCACCAATCCGCCGGCTCCGCCGAAGGATGAGAACGTGCTGCCGGCAGCTCGCTGGCGCACCGTCGGTTCGATCCGCCGTTACATTCTGCTGGTGCTGATGCTCGGTCAGACGATCGTCGCCGGCTGGTACATGAAAGGCATCATGCCGTACCAGGGCTGGTCGTTCGTCGATCTTGAAGAAGTTCTGCATCAACCTCTGACCCAAACCGCCACGCAAGTGCTGCCATATGCCTTGCAAACCAGCATTCTGATTATGTTCGGGATTCTGTTCTGCTGGGTCTCGGCGGGGTTCTGGACCGCGCTGATGGGCTTCCTCGAGTTGATCACCGGCCGTGACAAGTACCGCATTTCCGGCGCCAGCGCCGGCAACGAGCCGATCGCCAAGGACGCACGCACCGCACTGGTGATGCCGATCTGCAACGAAGACGTGCCGCGGGTGTTCGCCGGTTTGCGGGCGACCTTCGAGTCGGTTGCGGCCTCGGGTAATCTGGATCGCTTCGACTTTTTCGTGCTCAGCGACAGTAACGACGCCGACATCTGCGTTGCCGAGCAGCAGGCCTGGCTGGACGTCTGCCGTGAAGGCAAAGGCTTCGGCAAGATCTTCTATCGCCGCCGCCGCCGCCGCGTAAAACGTAAAAGCGGCAACCTCGACGACTTCTGCCGTCGTTGGGGCGGTGACTACAAGTACATGGTCGTGCTCGACGCCGACAGCGTAATGAGCGGCGAATGCCTGAGCAGTCTGGTGCGCCTGATGGAAGCCACGCCGGACGCCGGGATCATCCAGACCGCGCCGCGTGCGTCGGGCATGGACACCCTTTATGCGCGTATGCAGCAGTTCGCCACGCGTGTGTACGGTCCGCTGTTCACTGCCGGTCTGCACTTCTGGCAGTTGGGCGAATCCCACTACTGGGGTCACAACGCGATTATCCGCATGAAGCCGTTCATCGAGCACTGCGCCCTGGCGCCGTTGCCCGGTAAAGGCGCGTTTGCCGGTGCGATTCTGTCCCACGACTTCGTCGAAGCTGCGCTGATGCGCCGTGCCGGCTGGGGCGTATGGATTGCCTACGACTTGCCGGGCAGCTACGAAGAACTGCCACCGAACCTGTTGGACGAACTCAAGCGTGACCGTCGCTGGTGCCACGGCAACCTGATGAACTTCCGGCTGTTCCTGGTCAAGGGCATGCACCCGGTGCACCGTGCGGTGTTCCTGACCGGCGTCATGTCGTACCTGTCTGCGCCGTTGTGGTTCTTGTTCCTGGTGTTGTCGACGGCCTTGCTGGCGGTCAACACGTTGATGGAGCCGCAATACTTCCTGGAACCGCGTCAGCTCTATCCACTGTGGCCACAATGGCAGCCGGACAAGGCGATTGCGCTGTTCTCGACGACCATCGTGCTGCTGTTCCTGCCGAAATTGCTGAGCATCATCCTGATCTGGGCCAAGGGCGCGAAAGAGTTCGGTGGCAAGTTCAAGGTGACGCTGTCGATGCTGCTGGAGATGTTGTTCTCCATGTTGCTGGCGCCGGTGCGGATGATTTTCCACACCCGTTTCGTACTCGCAGCGTTCCTCGGCTGGGCCGCGACCTGGAACTCGCCACAACGTGACGATGACTCCACGCCATGGAGCGAAGCGGTCAAACGCCACGGTCCGCAAACCTTGCTGGGCTTCTTCTGGGCGCTGTTGGTGATCTGGCTGAACCCGAGCTTCCTCTGGTGGCTGGTGCCGATTGTCGGTTCGCTGATGCTGTCGATCCCGGTATCGGTGATCTCCAGCCGTGTCGGCCTGGGCCTCAAGTCCCGTGACGAAAGCCTGTTCCTGATCCCTGAGGAATACAATCCGCCACAGGCGTTGCTGGCGACCGATCAGTACACCCACGAAAACCGTTGGCATGCGCTGAACGACGGCTTCGTCCGGGCAGTGGTCGATCCACAACAGAACGCCTTGGCGTGCGCGCTGGCGACGTCCCGTCACCGTCAGGCAGAACCGATCGAATGGCTGCGTATCGAGCGGGTTCGCCATGCGATGAAGGTCGGACCTGCCGGGCTGACCAACGACGAGCGTGTGGCCCTGCTGAGTGATCCGGTGGCACTGGGTCGCTTGCATGAGCAAGTCTGGAACGAAGGCCACGCCGAGTGGCTACAAGCCTGGCGCACATCGGTGGATGCCGATCCCCATGCGCCGCTGTTGCCGCTCAAGCCTGTGAGCGTACAGCCTCAGTTGGCCTAATGAAAAACCCCGCGAAAGCGGGGTTTTTTTTGTGCTGCTGATCTGACTGAGCGGCGCGAATCCTGTGGGAGCGGGCTTGCTCGCGAATGCATCACCCGGTTTCAAGCGAACCGGGATACCCGCATCAGCTCAAACCTTGAACCGCCCCACCAGCATCTGCAAATGCGTCCCCAACCGCGCCAGCTCGACGCTGGAGGCCGCGGTCTCTTCACTGGCGGCCGAGGTCTGCTCGGACACATCGCGCACGTTCAGCACGCTGCGGTTGATCTCTTCGGCCACTGCGCTCTGTTGCTCGGCAGCAGCAGCGATCTGCTGGTTCATCGACTGGATCGCCGACACAGTGCGGGTGATGCTTTCCAGCGAACCACCGGCGCGGCGGGTCAGTTCGACGCTGCTGTCGGTCAGGCTGCGGCTGTTGTCCATGATGGTTGCGACTTGCTGAGTGCCGGTTTGCAGGCCGACGATCAACTCTTCGATTTCTTCGGTGGACTTCTGGGTGCGCTGGGCCAGGCTGCGGACTTCGTCTGCGACCACCGCAAAACCGCGCCCGGCTTCACCGGCGCGGGCGGCTTCGATGGCGGCGTTGAGCGCCAACAGGTTGGTTTGCTGGGCCACGGACTTGATCACGTCGAGCACGCTGCCGATCTTGTCGCTTTCGCGCTTCAGATCGCCCATGGCGGCGGTGGAGTTGCCGACTTCGACGGCCAGGCGTTCGATCTGGGCGATGGCTTCGCCGACCACTCTGTCACCCTCGCGGGCTTGTTGGTCGGCGGCGACGGCGGCTTCGGACGCTTCCTCGGCGTTGCGCGCGACTTCCTGCACGGTGGCCGTCATTTCGTGCATGGCGGTGGCCACTTGATCGGTTTCGACCTTCTGGCTGTTGACTCCGGCGCTGGTCTGCTCAGTGACGGCAGACAGCTCTTCAGCGGCGCTGGCGATTTGGGTCACGCCATCGCTGATGCCACCGATCAGATCTCGCAGGCCCAGGGTCATGCTCTGCATGGCGCGCTGTAACTGACCCAGTTCGTCCCGGCGTTCGGACGTCAGGTTGTGAGTCAGGTCGCCCGCGGCGACACGCTCGGCCACTTTGAGGGTCTGGCTCAGAGGAATGACGATCTGGCGAGTGATGGCCCAAGCTGCGAACAAGCCAAAGGCCGACGCGAGGACGGTGGCCATCAGCAGCAGGTTTTTGGCGTGCGCTGCATCGGAGTCACGCACGACGGTTTGCGAGACAGTGAGCTTTTTGCTGAGGTCGAGCAGAATGTCGCCTTGCGTGCTCATGCGTTTGAGGGCGGCAGCGCTGGCGACCTGGGAGTCGCGGAACTGGCTGACGGCCGCGCGATAGGCTTTGAGTGAGTCGGTCGCTTGTTGCAGGTTGGCGATGTGTTGTTCCGGCAGTTGAGACGGCAGGCTTTCGAGGTTTTTCAGAGCGTTGCCAATGGCGTCCAGCGCAGGCTGCTCGGCCTCGGGTTTACCGCTGTAGGTATAGCCGCGGACCTGGAAACGCGCTTGTTGGATCAGCTTGCTCAGGTCGATCACGTTGTTGAACTGAGCGACGCTGTCGCCTTGCAACAAGGATTTTTCGACTTCGGCGACACGGGCCACGGCGTTATCGGCGGTGGCGCCCAGTTTGCTGCGAGCATCTTCGCGGGTAGCGGTGGCCTGAGTCATATCAGCGAAGGCGCGTTTGTATTCGCTGACCGCGGCCAATTGTTGATCGATCATTGCCACGTCGGCAGGCTGTTCGATCAGCGAGCGGGCGGTTTTCAGGCCGGTATCGAGTTGGCCGATCAGCTCGTTGACAGCGCCCGGGCCTTGTTCGCCACGGCGCATGTCGTAATCCAGGCGGGCGAGGCGCAGGTCTTTGGTCAGCTCATTGAGGCTGGAAATAAACCCAAGCGTATCGCCACGGCTGATCACACCGCTCAGACCGGTCCAGCCGGTGAAGGTGATCAACAAGGTCAGAAGTAGCACCAGACCGAAGCCGATACCCAGTTTGCGATTGACGCTTACGTTTCCCAGTTTCTCGGCTAGCCAACGGTACATGCTGCAACTCCCCTAGGACCTAATCGGTTTTATGGGAACTGTATCGGCCGGCTGGCAGGGATCTGTAGGGGAGTAAACACTTGTGGCGAGGGCGCAAGCTCCCTCGCCACAAGTAGGGTGTTTGACGTTAAAACAGTCGCGAAAGCAGCGCAGTGACGGCGGTTTCAACCCGCAGGATGCGCTCGCCAAGTTGCACCGGTTGCAGGCCGGCCTTGCCCAGCAAGTCGATTTCGTAGGGAATCCAGCCGCCTTCGGGGCCGATGGCCAGGGTCACGGGTTCGTCCAGGCCACGAGGGCAGGGCGGGTAGTTACCGGGATGACCGACCAGACCGAGGGTGCCTTCGGTAATGGCCGGCAAACGATCTTCGACAAAGGGCTTGAAGCGCTTCTCGATGACGACTTCCGGCAGCACGCTGTCCCGGGCCTGTTCAAGACCCAGGATCAACTGCTCGCGAATCGCCTCGGGTTCCAGGAACGGGGTTTGCCAGAAGCTCTTCTCGACGCGATAGCTGTTCACCAGCACGATGCGCGGCACACCCATGGCGGCCACGGTCTGAAACACCCGACGGAGCATTTTCGGTCGCGGCAGGGCCAGCACCAAAGTCAGTGGCAGCTTGGCCGGTGGCGGCTGGTCGAGGGTGACACGCAACTCGGCTTCATCGGCGTCCAGGCGCAGCAACTCGGCCGAGCCCATCAAACCGCCGATACGCCCGACCCGCAGGCTGTCGCCAACCGCCGAGCGATGGACTTCCTGCATATGAGTCAACCGGCGATCGCGCAGGATCGCCCGGTCGGCCGCAATGAAGTCGGCCTCTTCGAGGAGCAGCAGGTTCACGCTTGGGTCGCTGGCGGCTGGTCGTTGTGATCGTCAGCCGGCTGATCGTCCGGGTGCTCGCCGCGCTTGCTGATCAGGCTACCGAACAGGATGCCGATCTCGAACAGCAACCACATCGGAACGGCCAGCAACGTCTGCGAGAAGATGTCCGGCGGCGTCAGGATCATGCCGACCACGAAGCAGCCGATGATCACGTACGGACGTATTTTCTTCAGGTAGGCGACGTTGACCACACCGATCCATACCAGCAGCACCACGGCTACCGGAATCTCGAACGCCACGCCGAAGGCGAAGAACAGCGTCATGACGAAATCGAGGTAGCTGCTGATGTCGGTCATCATCTCCACGCCGGCCGGGGTGGCGGCGGCGAAGAACTTGAAGATCAGCGGGAACACCAGGTAATAGGCGAACGCCATGCCGGTATAGAACAGCATGATGCTCGATACCAGCAAGGGCACGGCAATGCGCTTCTCATGCTTGTACAGGCCCGGTGCGATGAAGCCCCAGATCTGATGCAGAATCACCGGGATCGCCAGGAACAGCGAAACCATCATGGTCAGTTTCAGCGGCGTCAGGAATGGCGACGACACGTCGGTGGCGATCATCGTCGCGCCGGCCGGCAGGTACTGCCGTAGCGGCGTGGAGACGAAGGTATAGATCTGCTGGGTGAAGGCGAACAACCCGGCGAAGATGATGAAGATCGCCGCTACGCAACGCAGCAGGCGAGTGCGCAACTCGGTGAGGTGCGAAACCAGCGGCATGTGCTGGTCGTTTTCGGGGAGATCGCTCATGAGGCTCGCGGCGGCAAAGTGGTGTCGTGAGGCGCCGGTGTTGTCGGCGCGGCGGCTGGAGCAACAGGTTCAACGGACGCGACCACCGGCGCCGACTCAACAGCTTTCACCGTTTCCGTTGGTGCAGCGGCAGGTGCAGCTTCTACAATCGGAGCATGAATCGTCTGCTCCGCCGCGGGCTCAACCGGCTGAACCGGCGTCGGCTCCTGCTGAGTTGGCGTGAAGATCTTCCGCGCCTCCTGCTCCAGGGACAGAATGTGCTCGTTGTGCAGTTGCCGGCGAATCTCGTCGGCACCGATTTCACGTTCAACTTCTTGTTTGATCGCGTTGAAGCTGCGCTTCAGCCGCCCAACCCACAGACCGGCGGTGCGCGCAGCGCCCGGCAGACGCTCGGGGCCCAGCACCAGCAGGGCGACAAGGCCGACAAGCAGCAGTTCAGAGAAGCTGATACCAAACATTAGTCAGTGCTCACGAGTCTTTGCGGATCGGCTCTTCGACTTTTTGCGCCTGCACGTCGATGGTGTGCGGCGGGTTCACGGACTGTGTGGTCTGTGGCTGAACAGGTGGAACCGGTTGGGCCGGGGTCGCTGTCGGGTCAGCCGGTTTCTCGTCGTCGTTCATGGCTTTACGAAAGCCCTTGATCGACTCGCCCACGTCAGTGCCGAGGTTTTTCAGTTTCTTGGTGCCGAACACCAGCACCACGACAACCAGGATGACGACCCAGTGTTTCCAGTCAAAAATGCCCATGTTGCGTTCCTCTCTAAATAGTTGTTCAGGCGGACGGGCGAGAGGCTTTCTCGGCGTGTCCGGACAGACCGAAGCGACGGTCCAGTTCATCGAGCACAGCCTGTGGATGCTGCCCCAGTTGGGCGAGCATGACCATGCTGTGGAACCACAAATCGGCGGTCTCGTAGATCACATCGCTACAGTCACCGCTGATGGCGGCATCCTTGGCGGCAATGATGGTTTCGACCGACTCTTCGCCGACTTTTTCCAGAATCTTGTTCAAGCCCTTGTGGTACAGGCTGGCGACATACGAGCTATCGGCGGCGGCGCCTTTGCGCTCTTCCAGCACCTGAGCCAGACGGGTCAAAGTGTCACTCATGTTTGTGTCCTGCGGAATAGATAGCGTGCGGGTCTTTCAGCACCGGGTCGACGGTTTTCCAGTCGCCGTTCTCGAAGACGCGGTAGAAGCAGCTCTGACGGCCGGTATGGCAGGCGATGTCGCCGATCTGCTCAACCATCAGGATGATCACGTCAGCGTCACAGTCCAGGCGCATCTCATGCAGGGTTTGCACGTGGCCGGACTCTTCGCCCTTGCGCCAGAGCTTGCCACGGGAACGTGACCAGTAAATGGCACGGTTCTCGGCAGCGGTCAATTCCAGCGCTTCGCGGTTCATCCAGGCCATCATCAGGACGCGTCCGGTCTTGTGATCCTGGGCAATCGCGGGCACCAGGCCATCGGCGTCCCACTTGATCTCGTCCAGCCAGTTTTTCATCTTCGACTCCGACAGCGGGCTCTACTTCAATAGTTGAGGCCGACGTTCAATTCAGCGTTCAAACAGTGTGCCAGCCGATCACTCGACTGGCTATCGGCGAACGACCAGATACAAGCCGACCGCCACCATGATTCCGGCGGGCCAATGCCCCAATTCGTTCAGTGGGCCCCCGGCAGCGAGTATCGTGCCACCCGCCAGGTGAGCGGTACCGAGCAACCGCAGGAACCAGTCGTCCTTACGCTTGTGCCAAGGGGGGGGCGGGTCGTTGGCGTGGGGCTGGGACATACGTTCGAGCAGGTCGCGGGCCATGTTGGCCAGATGCGGGATTTGCTCGAACTGGCTCTGCACGTTGCCTAACAAGGCTTTGGGGCTGACGCGCTCGCGCATCCAGCGTTCGAGGAACGGCTGGGCGGTGTTCCACAAATCGAGGTCCGGGTACAGCTGACGGCCCAGGCCTTCGATGTTCAGTAGGGTTTTTTGCAGCAAGACCAATTGCGGCTGCACTTCCATATTGAAGCGTCGAGCGGTCTGGAACAGGCGCATCAGCACCTGGCCGAAGGAAATATCTTTTAACGGTTTTTCGAAGATCGGCTCGCACACGGTGCGGATCGCTGCTTCGAATTCGTTGAGTTTGGTTTCCGCCGGCACCCAGCCCGAATCGATGTGCAACTGTGCGACACGGCGGTAATCACGCTTGAAGAACGCGAACAGGTTGCGCGCCAGATAGTCCTGGTCTTCCGGGGTCAGGCTGCCGACGATGCCGCAGTCGATCGCAATGTACTGCGGGCTCCACGGTTGCACGGTGCTGACGAAGATGTTGCCGGGGTGCATGTCGGCGTGGAAGAAGCTGTCGCGGAACACCTGGGTGAAGAAAATCTCCACACCACGCTCGGCGAGCATTTTCATGTCGGTACGCTGGTCGGCCAGGGTCGCGAGGTCGGTGACCTGAATCCCGTAGATGCGCTCCATCACCAGCACTTTTGGCCGGCACCAGTCCCAATAGACTTGCGGCACATAGAGCAGCGGCGAACCTTCGAAATTGCGCTTCAGCTGGCTGGCGTTAGCCGCCTCGCGCAGCAGGTCGAGTTCGTCGTAGATGGTTTTTTCGTAGTCGCTGACCACGTCCACCGGGTGCAGCAAGCGAGCGTCGGCCGAGAGCTTTTCCGCCGCACGGGCAAGAATGAACAGCCATGCCAGGTCCTGGGCAATGATCGGTTTCAGGCCCGGGCGGATCACTTTGACGACGACTTCTTCGCCGGTTTTCAGCTGCGCGGCGTGCACCTGCGCCACCGAGGCCGAGGCTAGCGGTTCGACGTCGAAACGGCTGAAGACTTCACTGATTTTTTTGCCAAGCTGCTCTTCGATCAGCCGGATCGACACTTGCGAGTCGAATGGCGGCACGCGGTCCTGCAGTTTCATCAGTTCATCGGCGATGTCTTCGGGCAGCAGGTCGCGGCGCGTCGAAAGAATCTGGCCAAACTTGATGAAAATCGGCCCCAGGTCCTGCAGCGCCAGGCGCAGTCGCGCACCACGGCTCAGGTCCAGCGTCTTGCGCGGAAACCAGCGCCACGGCAAGGCAAAGCGCAGTGCCAGCAGAAACCAGGGCAGTGGCAGGGCGAACAGCAAGTCATCGAGGCGGTAGCGAATCACAACGCGCTGGATGCGCAACAAACGGCGGACGGCAAGCAGCTTCATGCGTTATCGCTTGGGTCGAGGGATCGGAAAAGGCGCTCGAAACGCGCCTCGAGACGTTCCAGATCGAGCTTGATCTGGTCCAGTTCATTAAAACGGGCGTCAGCTTCGCGCTGACCGACGAGGGCGCGCGATTCTTCGGCCAGGTATTCGCCCAGGTTCTGATTCAGGCTGGCGAACCCTTGCTGATACCAGCGTGCGCGACTGCGCAGGTGACCGCCGACCAGTTGCGTGGCCACCGGGCCGAGCCAGCGCGAGAGTTCGTACTCCCAGTCCAGTTCGAGGTCCTGAAGGATCGCCGCCAGTTCCAGCAGCACGCCACTGTCGCCGTCGAGTTCGACTTCCGGGGCATGCAGAACCGAGGTCTTGTCCTTGCTCGTCGCCAGTTTCAGCAGGCTTGAGGCCGGTGCGCGCAAGGTGCAGTCGGCACCGGTTTCCCACTGGGAGGCGAGCATCAGGCCTTCATCGCTGGGCAGGATGAACAGTTGCAACGCCGGGTTGCGGCAGTCGACGGCAACCACCTTGCCACTCAAATGCGCCAGCCGCGGCAGCGCCGTGCTGTCGAGACGCAGCACCCGGTTCAGGCCGAGCTCAACGCTGGCAAGCAGGCCGGCCAGCAGCATCAGGGCTTGATGCCGCGGTGCAGGGCGACGATGCCTGCGGTCATGTTGTGATAGGTCACGCGGTCGAAACCGGCCTCGACCATCATCGACTTCAGGGTTTCCTGGTTCGGGTGCATGCGGATCGATTCGGCCAGGTAGCGATAGCTTTCCGAATCATTGGTGATCAGCTTGCCCATCAACGGCATGAAGGCGAACGAATAGGCGTCGTAGGCCTTGGACATCAGCGCGTTGGTCGGCTTGGAGAATTCCAGTACCAGCAAACGGCCGCCCGGTTTCAGCACGCGCAGCATCGAGCGCAGGGCGTCTTCTTTATGCGTCACGTTGCGCAGGCCGAAGGCGATGGTCACGCAATCGAAATGGTTGTCCGGGAACGGCAGCTTTTCAGCATCGGCCTGGACGAATTCGACGTTGCCGGACACACCCAGATCCAGCAGGCGGTCACGACCGACCTTGAGCATGGATTCGTTGATGTCCGCCAACACTACCTGACCCGTCGGTCCCACAAGATGCGAGAACTTGCGGGTCAGGTCGCCAGTACCACCGGCGATGTCCAGCACGCGGTTACCGGTGCGCACGCCCGACAGTTCGATCGCGAAGCGCTTCCACAGGCGGTGCATGCCGCCCGACAGGAGGTCGTTCATCAGGTCATACTTGGCGGCTACCGAGTGGAAAACCTCAGCGACTTTTTCCGCTTTCTGGCTTTCCGGAACGTTTTTGAAGCCGAAGTGAGTGGTGGGTTCGGCATCGCTGCCTTTGCGCTGATCAGTCATATCGCTGTCACCAAAAGAGAATGCGGGACATTCTAATCCCGGTGGCCTGCTTTGTCTTGGCAAGGCTGAAGGTAAGATAGGCAACTACCGGGACGTTTTGACGCATGCAGGGTCAAGATGTCTTGAGCAAGTCACGATAAAGCAGGAGTCATTCGATGGCCCGTATTAGTGTTGAGCGTGCCCACGGCCTGGGTAAGGAAGCGGCCCGCGAGAAGGCCGACAAGTTGGCGCAGAAACTGTCCGAACAATATGGCCTGGAGCCGCAGTGGTCAGGCGACACCCTGAATCTCAGACGCTCGGGTGTAAAAGGGGCGGTGTATGTGGGCGAGGACTCGATCAAGGTCGATGTCGAACTGGGCCTGTTGATGTCCGCCATGAGCGGCACCATCAAATCGGAAATCGAAAGGGCGCTCGATAAAGCGTTGGCATAATCCGGTCGTTGTGTGGAATGCGATTAATGTGGGAGCGGGCTTGCTCGCTCCCACATTTGTTCTGCGTCTACAGGTTTTGTGTCACTTGTTAGGGTGCCGTTTCTAATTATTCTCACTACTTTGTGCCTGAGCCCGACTCTCTGCGGGCAGTTCCTCGACCCTTCTGCGCGTGAGGTGCACCATGGCCAAAGTTATTTTGAAGAAAAAAGTCGACGTTGAAACTAACGCCTTGGGCGACGTCAAATCGTATGCCCGCAAGATCTGGCTCGCTGGTCTGGGTGCTTACACCAAGGTCGGCCAAGAGGGTAGCGAGTACGTTCAAGAGCTGATCAAGGCTGGTCAAGCTGTTGAAAAGAAAGGCAAAAAGGTCGTCACTGAAAAACTTGAAGCGGCCAATGCCGAGATCGATGAAGCCAAGAGTGAAGTGAGCACTTTCAAAGGCAAAGTCGAACTTCAACTCGATAAGGTCGAGCGGGCTTTCGATACACGTATCGCAAGTGCCTTGAATCGTATCGGCATTCCGTCTAAACATGACGTTGAGACACTCTCTGCTAAGCTCGATGAGCTGACGGCATTGCTCGAACGTGTCGCGCGTAAATCTTAAGGAGAACGGGATGGCTGGTAAAAAGAATACTGAAAAAGAAGGCAGCTCGTGGATCGGGAAGGTCGAAGACTACTCCCGCAAGATCTGGCTGGCTGGTTTAGGCGTGTACTCGAAGATCGACACTGACGGCAGCAAGCTCTTCGATACATTGGTTAAGGACGGCGAGAAAGCCGAGAAGCTCACCAAGAGCGCTGTCGGCAAAAAAGTCGATGCCGCCAAGGACTCCGCTTCGTCGGCCAAGTCGCGCATCAGCGGCGTGAAAGATCGTGCACTGGGCAAATGGGATGAGCTGGAAGGGGCTTTCGACAAGCGTCTGAACAGCGCCATTTCGCGCCTGGGTGTACCGAGCCGCAATGAGGTCAAGGCACTGCACAGCAAGGTCGATACTCTGACCAAGCAAATCGAAAAACTCACCGGTGCCAAGGTTGCGCCTGTTGCGGCGAAAACCGCGGCGGCCAAACCAGCGGCCAAAAGCGTAGCCAAACCATTGGCCAAGGCTGCCGCTAAACCGGCAACCAAAACTGCCGCAGCGAAACCTGCAGCGAAACCTGCAGCCAAAGCGGCCGCAAAACCTGCAGCTAAAACCGCAGCGGCCAAACCCGTTGCAGCGAAGAAGCCAGCAGCCAAGAAGCCAGCAGTGAAAAAACCGGCAGCCCCGAAAGCGGCTGCACCAAAACCAGCAGCGGCTGCCGCCAAGCCGGTAACCCCGGTCAGCACGGCGAACTCCGCCACTGCACCGACCCCTGCTGTAACCCCGACTGCCGCGCCGGCTCCATCGACGCCAACCAGTCAGTCCTGAGTTCAGGACTAAAAAAACGCCCGGCCTGCAAAGGTCGGGCGTTTTTGTTTTGAAGATTCAAGATTTGGGTCGCTTGTCGAAAAAAGATCGCAGCCTTCGGCAACTCCTACAGGGGATTGCGTATACCTGTAGGAGCTGCCGAAGGCTGCGATCTTTTGATCTTAATGCTCTTCCAGATACTGCAACGCCAACCGCTCGGTCGCAATCTTGATCGGCGGCAGCAAGTGCGGCGCCACGAGCATCATGATCTGATACACCACCAGTCGCACTTCACCTTCACGGTCGAGAATCCGTTGATAGTCCAGTGAAAACAGCAAGGTCATGGTGATTTGTTCCACCAGCTGCCCCAGCGCCTGGGTGTCACTGACCAACTGACCTTGAGCTTTCAACTGTGCCAGCAATGACGCCAGTGTGCGCTTCAACGCATTGAGCAGGTTGCGTATCCCCTTGGCCAGTTTCGGCAGGCGGCCAGCAAGGTTCGACAGGTCCTGGAACAGAAACCGGTAATGGGCCAGGCGTTCGATGATCAGGTGCAGGAACAGCCAGTAATCTTCGGGCGCCAATTCCACATCGGACGGTGGATCGAGCAAGGGCGTCAGCTCGGCCTGGAAACGCTCGAACAGCCCGAGGATCAGCGGTTCCTTGCCGTGGAAGTGGTAGTAAAGGTTGCCCGGGCTGATGCCCATTTCGTTGGCCACTTCCATGGTGGACACATTCGGTTCGCCCTTCTGATTGAACAACTGCAGGGCACATTCGAGAATCCGGTCGCGGGTTTTCATCCAGTCTTCTTAATGGTCGAGTCATGCCACGGCCATTGGCGGCCGCGGTTCGTTGAACGTCAGCGCACGCGCACGTAAGTACCGGGTGCCGCCTCCATCGGTGGATAGTTCTGGTTGCCGAGGGTCATCTGGGTTTCGCGTTGCGCGCCGGAGCGTTCCTGAATCCAGCCCAGCCATGGCGTCCACCAACTACCGTCGACGCGCTTGGCGTCGTAATACCAGGCCCGTGGGTCGCTGCTCAGTTTCGGATTCTCGACGTAGTTGGCTTTCGGATTGTGGGGCGGGTTGAGAATGCTCTGCACATGACCGCTATTGGACAGCACAAAGCGCCGCTCGCCACCCAGCAGCAATGTCGAGCGATACACCGCATCCCATGGGGTGATGTGATCATTCATGCCCGCCACGCTGAAGCTGTCGACAGTGACTTTCTGCAGGTCGATCGGCGTGCCGCACACTTCCAGCCCGCCCGGATGACTCAGTGGGTTGTGCTTGAAGAAGTCCAGCAGGTCGCCATGAAACGCTGCCGGCAGCCGGGTGTTGTCATTGTTCCAATAGAGGATATCGAACGCCGGCGGCTCCTTGCCCAGCAGGTAGTTGTTGACGAAGTAATTCCAGATCAAGTCGTTGGGGCGCATCCAGGCAAACACCCTGGCCATGTCACGACCTTCCAGAACACCCTTCTGGTACGAGCGGCGCTTGGCCGCTTCCAGTGTCTGTTCGTCGGCGAAGAGGGTGGCCGGGCTGTCTATCTGACTGTCGAGCATGCTGACCAGGTAGGTCGCGCTGGACACCCGTCGTAGCTGCCGCTTGGCCTGCAAGTGCCCTTGCAGCGCGGCAATGGTCAGCCCGCCGGCGCAGGCACCCATCAGGTTGACCTCGCGAGCGCCGGTGATCGCCCGGCATACATTCATCGCTTCTTCGGCGGCTTCGACGTAAGACGACAGCCCCCATTCGCGATGACGTACATCAGGGTTGCGCCAGCTGATAACGAAGGTCTGCAAACCGTTTTTAAGGGCGAACTGGACGAAGCTGTTAGCGGGGCTCAAGTCAAAAATGTAGTACTTGTTGATCTGTGGCGGCACGATCAGCAAGGGCTTGGCATACTGCTTTTCGCTCATCGGTTTGTATTGGATCAGTTCCAGCAGCTCATTGCGAAACACCACAGAGCCGGTGGTGGTGGCGACCGTTTTGCCCACCTCGAATGCTTGTTTGGTGACTTGTCTTGGAAGGCCGTCGTTGTGGAGGAGGTCGTCGAGCAAATGGCCAATGCCCCGGACCAGGCTGCTGCCACCGGAGTTGAAGAGTTCCTTGATCGCCAGCGGATTGAGCAGGGTGTTGGATGGCGCCACGGCGTCGTTGATCAAGGCAAAGGCGAAGTGGGCGCGGGCACGATCCTCCGGGCTCATGTTGCTTTCGTCGATCCAGCTTTTGACTTCTTTCTGCCAGCTCAGATAGGCCTGCAAGCTGCGGCGATAAAAAGGATTGAGGCTCCACGTCGGGTCGGCAAAGCGACTGTCTTGGGGGTTGGTCGGGTGTAGGGTTTCACCCAACAGTACGCGGCCCAACTGGCCACCCAGCTTCAAGGCATGCCGGGCCGTATACACCGGATTGCGCAGGCCGTGGGTGGCCAGGCTGCGCAAGGTCGAAAGCAGGTCCCGGCCGCGCAGACCGGTAACCGCACTCTGTGCATTGATGAATGCAGCGGGAGTGGGCAGAGAGCCCTTCGCTGGTTTGTCGCGCATGAGTTAACACTCCTTCGTCATCAGGCCAAAAACAAACACACCCGAACAAAACACCATAGACGTTGTTGCGGATTGTTGCGCGGCACGGCGTCCTGCCGAGCAATACTGCGTCGGTTAACTGCCCGATGGCGCCGGATGCGGATGCATCACGGCACGCTGACGTTCTTCCTCAAGAAACTTCATGATGATGGGCGCCACCGCTTCGGCACGGGTAATCAAAAACAGATGCCCATCGTCGATGATGTGCAATTGGGCGTTTGGGATTCGCCAAGCCAACATGCGCATGTTGATCAGCGGGATCAGTGGATCGTCGTCGCCGGCCAACACCAACGTTGGCTGGTTAATCTTGTGCAGCCAGTGAATGCTGGTCCAGCCGAAGCCGGCGAACAGTTGCCAGTAATAACCGAGTTTGCCTGCCGAGCGGACCCTGGCGGCGTGACTGGCTGCCAGGGTCGGATCGCGACGGAACGAACCGCCATAGATCATCGGTGCGATGCGGATCACATGGGATGGCTGGATGTAGCGCCGTGGGCTGGCCATCATCCACAGCACTTTAGGCTTGCCCGGCACCATCACGGTACCGGCCGCTGTAGCCGCCAGCACCAGCTTCTTGCAGCGCTCGGGATAGTCATGGGCGAATTGCTGCGCCAGGGCGCCACCCCACGACACACCAATCACATTGACTTGCCCGTAATCGAGATAGTCGAGCATTCGCGCCGTGAGTTTCGCCAGGCCCGAAAAACGATACGGGCGGTTGGGCGTCGATGAACCGCCGACGCCGGGTACGTCGAAGGCAATGACTTCCAGGTCCGGATCCAGAGCCTGGACGAACGGGAATATCAGCTCCAGGTTGGCGCCGATGCCGTTGAAAATCAGCAAGGGCGTCAAGTGAGGCTTGCCGGGGCGTACCGCTGTGCGGAGGGTCTGGCCATCCAGGTTGACGGTACGAAAGACGAACGGTTGCGGCATGCACAGAGCCCTGTAGGTTTTAAACGCTGATCGAGCCGTCCCGGGCCGTCGCAGAATGTTCGAGGCTGGCCTCGAGAGTAATAGATAGAGATCGCGGCACCTCCCAGTGCCGCGGACTGCGAGTTAGTTGAAGCTCAACGTTCATGCACATAAGTACCCGGCGAAGCTTCACCTGCGGGATAGGCCTTGTTGCCAAGGTGGGCGGGGGATTTTTTCAGTTTGCCCGAACGCTCGGCCTGCCACGCCTGCCAATGCAACCACCAGGAATCGGTGTGCTTGGTGGAGTTTTCCAACCACTCTTCGGCTTTGACCGGCATTTCGATACTGGTCATGTAGCGTGCTTTCGGATTGCCCGGAGGGTTCAGAATGCTTTGGATGTGCCCGCTGCTGGACAGCACGAACTCGACCTTGCCGCCGAACAGCTGCGCGGATTTGTAGCAGGACTTCCACGGAGTGATGTGATCGTTGGTACCGGCCAGGGAAAAGATGTCGGCGGTCACCTGCTTGAGGTCAATCGGCGTGCCGCACACTTCCAGGGCATCGGAGCGGATCAGTGGGTTGTTTTTGAACATCTCGATCAGGTCGCCGTGGAACGCCGCGGGCAACCGGGTGGTGTCGTTGTTCCAGAACAGGATGTCGAAAACCGGCGGCTCATTACCCAGCAGGTAGTTGTTGACCCAGTAGTTCCAGATCAGGTCGTTGGGGCGCATCCAGGCGAAAACTTTCGCCATGTCGCGACCTTCCAGCACACCGGCCTGGTAGGAATGGCGCTTGGCGGCTTCGAGGGTCTGCTCGTCGACGAACAGGGCTACGTCGCTGTCCAGGGTGGTGTCCAGCACGCTGACCAGCAGGGTGAGGGCGTTGACCTTCTTCTCGCCGATCGCTGCGTAGTGACCCAGCAGGGCGGTGCAGGTGATGCCGCCGGAGCAGGCACCGAGCATGTTCACGTCTTTGCTGCCGGTAATCGCGGTGACGACATCGACCGCTTCCTTGAGCGCTTCGATGTAGGTCGACAGACCCCACTCGCGCTGCTCCTTGGTCGGGTTGCGCCAGCTGACGATGAACGTCTGCACGTTGTTACGCAGGCAGAAGCGCGCCAGGCTCTTGTCCGGGCTCAGGTCGAAAACGTAGAACTTGTTGATCTGTGGCGGCACCACCAGCAGCGGGCGTTCATGCACCTGCTCGGTGATCGGTCGGTACTGGATCAACTCCAGCACATCGTTGCGAAACACCACTGCGCCTTCGGTCACGCCGAGGCTCTTGCCGACTTCGAATGCACCCATGTTGACCTGGCTCGGCATACCGCCGTTGTGCACCAGATCCTTGGCCAGATGGGAGAGGCCGTCGAGCAGGCTCTTGCCACCGGTTTCGAAGAAGCGTTTGACTGCCGCCGGGTTGGCCGCCGTGTTGGTCGGGGCCATGGCTTCGGTCATGAGGTTGATCACGAAATGACCGCGAGCGACGTCCTTGGGCGAGAGGTTGCTGTCATCGATCCACGCGTGAAGCTCCTTGCGCCACGCCAGATAAGTTTGCAAATAACGTTTGTAGAGCGGGTTCTGACTCCACGCCGGGTCAAGGAAGCGACGGTCATCACTTTGCGGTTGAAGCTCGGATTTTCCGAGCAGCACGTTCTTGAGTTCGATGCCGAAATGGGCGACATGCCTGGCACTGTGGATGGGTTGTCTGATGGCCTGGCTCAGCACCATGCGGGCAGAACCCAGTAGATCCTTTCTACGCAGCCCAACAACAGGATTCAGTCCCAAGGTATTTTCTGAAGCCTGGAATTTCAGGTCATCGTTTTGCTTGTTACTCATCTACGACGCTCCATTGTCCTGAGGCGAGTACCGGAGCCCAGCTGTGTAGTCACACAACAAACGCCAGGTACTACTGCTCGGGTGACCGTTAATTGCGCATAGCTACAAATGCACGGAACTTGCCAGCTCCATTGGTTACCCGAGTTTAATTTTTTTCGCAAGCGGGCCAATCGTTGACCCGGCAGCCAAGCATTCAAACAGATGGAATTAGAAAATGCCCTCTAAATAGCCAGAGGCCTGATTTAGAGCATCAGCTTGACGACCGACTCATTCGGATCACGGGTCTTTCCAGCCGCTTTGAGTTCCGCAAGATAATCGTTCCAGAGATCTTCCTGGCGCACTGCCAGCTGGTACAGATATTCCCAAGTGAACAGGCCGCTGTCGTGGCCGTCGTCGAAGGTCAATTTCAGTGCGTACTGACCGGCCGGTTCGACCTTGCTCAGGCCGACGCCGATCTTGCCAAATTGCAGGATAGGTTTGCCGTGGCCCTGGACCTCGGCGGAGGGGGAGTGCACGCGGAGAAATTCGGCGGGCAGGTGATATTCCTCGCCGGACGCGTATTTGAGCGTCAGGGTTTTTGAGGCTTTGTGGAGTTTGATGTCGGTGGGGAGTTGGGTCATGGCCGGCAGTCCGTCTTTGTGGGAGACCTGTTGGAACCTGATCTGCAAAACACCACAGTTCAAATGTGGGAGCGGGCTTGCTCGCGAAGGCGGTGTAACAGTCAACTCAGATGTTGAATGTTACGGCCTCTTCGCGAGCAAGCCCGCTCCCACAGGTTCGCTGACACTGTAAGTATGGCTTACAGGATATAACGGGACAGGTCTTCGTTCTGCGCCAATTCGCCCAAGTGACTGTTGACGTAGTCGGCATCGATCAGGATCGGCTTGTCCTCGTGGGTGCTGGCCAGATCGCCGGCGCTGAACGACACCTCTTCGAGCAGGCGCTCGAGCAGGGTGTGCAGGCGACGGGCACCGATGTTTTCGGTTTTCTCGTTGACCTGCCAGGCGATCTCGGCGAGACGCTTGATGCCGTCCGGCAGGAATTCGATGAGCAGACCTTCGGTTTTCAGCAGTGCACAGTACTGCTCGGTGAGCGATGCATGCGGCTCGCTGAGGATGCGCTCGAAATCTTCCGGGCTCAGGGCCTTGAGTTCGACCCGAATCGGCAGACGACCTTGCAGCTCTGGCACCAGATCGCTCGGTTTGCTCAGGTGGAACGCACCAGAAGCGATGAACAAGATGTGGTCAGTCTTGACCATGCCCAGTTTGGTGTTGACGGTGCAGCCTTCGATCAGCGGCAGCAAGTCGCGCTGTACGCCTTCGCGGGACACGTCGATGCCACCGGAATTGCCGCGCTTGGCGACCTTGTCGATTTCATCGATGAACACGATACCGTGCTGCTCAACGGCTTCCAGGGCCTTGGCCTTCAATTCTTCTTCGTTGACCAGGCGACCGGCTTCTTCGTCGCGAACCAGTTTCAGCGCTTCCTTGACCTTGAGCTTGCGGTTTTTGCGCTTGCCCTTGCCCATGTTGGCGAACAGGCTCTGCAGCTGGTTGGTCATTTCTTCCATGCCCGGTGGCGCGGAGATATCGACGCCGGTCGCTTCGGCCACTTCGATTTCGATCTCCTTGTCATCCAGCTGACCTTCACGCAGGCGTTTGCGGAACAGCTGACGGGTGTTGGAATCCTGGGACGGTGCGGCGTCCTCGTTGCTGAAGCCCATGCGTGCCGGTGGCAGCAAAGCGTCGAGGATGCGCTCTTCGGCGGCGTCTTCGGCGCGGTGACGAACCTTGGTCATTTCCTGTTCGCGCAGCAGCTTGATCGCGGCGTCGGCCAGATCACGAATGATCGATTCGACGTCACGGCCGACATAGCCCACTTCGGTGAACTTGGTCGCTTCGACTTTGATGAACGGCGCGTTGGCGAGCTTGGCCAAGCGACGGGCGATCTCGGTTTTACCGACACCGGTCGGGCCGATCATCAGGATGTTCTTGGGGGTGACTTCGACGCGCAGCTCTTCGGGCAGCTGCATCCGGCGCCAGCGGTTGCGCAAGGCGATGGCGACGGCGCGTTTGGCATCGTCCTGGCCGATGATATGGCGATTGAGTTCGTGGACGATTTCACGGGGGGTCATGGGCATAATAATTGGCGGTCCTCAAGCAAAAGTGAGCCGTGGCGCTAGGCCGAAACAGGCTTACTCGGCGAGGTCCTGCTCCTCAATGGTGAAGGTGTGGTTGGTGAATACGCAGATGTCGCCGGCGATGCCGAGCGCTGTTTCGACAATTTCCCGCGCCGACAAATCGGTTTTCTTCAACAGGGCACTCGCGGCAGCCTGGGCGTAGCCGCCGCCGGAACCCATGGCGATCAGGCCTTCTTCGGGCTCAACCACGTCACCGTTGCCAGTGATGATCAGAGAGGCATCTTTGTTGGCGACCGCGAGCATGGCTTCGAGGCGGCTCAGGGAGCGGTCGGTGCGCCATTCTTTGGCGAGTTCGACGGCGGCGCGAACCAGGTGACCTTGATGTTTCTCAAGCTGGCCTTCAAAACGCTCGAAGAGGGTGAAGGCGTCAGCGGTGGCCCCGGCAAAACCGGCGATAACCTGGCCGTGGTAGAGGCGACGAACTTTCTTCGCGTTGCCTTTCATCACGGTATTGCCGAGTGAAACCTGGCCGTCGCCGCCCATGACGACTTTGCCGTGGCGGCGAACTGAAACGATGGTGGTCAAGGGAGAGTCTCCACGCAGCGGGGCGAAAATGCCTATGCCAACTCATATGGGGGTGGTGGAGCGTTTTTCAACTGTAGGACGCGGCGGGGGACGAGCGGTGTAGGGCAGGTGGAGGAGGCGGTGTCGCTGATGACGCCATCGCGGGCAAGCCCGCTCCCACAGGATATGCGCCAACCCTGTGGGAGCGGGCTTGCCCGCGATGAACGATGACGCGGCTACCCTGTCGGGAAATCAGCGACTCTGACGTTGTTGTAACAACAGGTTGCTGAAACCGCTGCCAGCCAGTTGTTTCTGAGCGGTGGTCAGCTGTTCGCGGTTGCTGAACGGGCCGACCAGAACCCGATACCAGGTCTCGTCCTTCACAGTGCCGGATTCAACCGCCACGGCCTGACCCAACAGAATGATCTGCGCACGCACCTTGTCGGCATCGGCTTCCTTGCGGAACGAACCGGCCTGCAGGAAGAACTTGGTCACCGGCGCAGCTTTCGCCACGGGTGGCGCTGGCGGCGGGGTGATGCCGGCCAATGCCGCTTGAGCCCGGGCCGTGTCGATCTTCGCCGCTTCCGCTGGCGTCACCGGCGTGGTCGGGATGGCCGGCACTTGTGGCGTCGGCAGGGTTTTCTCCGGCACCGCGTCCGGCGGCACGATGACTTCCGATTCCGGCAGCAAGGTGTAGAAGTCGTACTTCGGCTTCACCGGTTGCGTCGGGCTCGGCGGGGTCTTGTTGGCCTCGGCGATCTTGCTGGCTTTCTGCTGTTCGATCTTCTCGCGCTTGACGGTATCGCTGCCCTTGCCCGGCTCCAGCTTCATCAGGAACACAATGAACGCGCCGACCGTCAGGCCAATGGCCATCCACAGCCAGCCCGGGATCGGTTGCTTTGCAGGAGCTTGGTAACGGCTGGCGCCACGCTTGGGTGCAGGTTTTTTCTTGGCAGCCAACTTACATACGCTCCAGAGTTTCCAGACCCAAGAGTTCCAGGCCTTGCTTGAGAGTGCGACCGGTCAGCGCGGCGAGGCGCAGGCGGCTCTGCATTTGCGCCGGGGTGTCGGCGCCGAGGATCGGGCAGTTCTCATAGAAGCTGGAGAACAGGCCGGCGACATCGTACAGGTAGGTGCAGAGGATGTGCGGCGTGCCTTTGTCGGACACGTTATTCAGGATTTCACCGAACTGCGCCAGTTTCGCCGCCAGTTCATGTTCGTGGGCGGCTTCGAGGACTATCTGCCCTTCGACTTCGCTGAAGTCTTTGCCGAGCTTGCGGAACACACCGGCCACGCGGGTGTAGGCGTACAGCAGGTATGGCGCGGTGTTGCCTTCGAAGTTCAGCATCAGGTCGAAGTTGAAGCTGTAGTCGCTGGTGCGGTGCTTGGACAGGTCGGCGTATTTCACGGCGCCGATGCCCACGACCTTGGCGATGTTGCGCAACTCGTCTTCGGCAAGCGTCGGGTTCTTCTCCTTCACCAGGGTGTAGGCGCGTTCCTGGGCTTCGGTCAGCAAGTCGATCAGCTTCACGGTGCCGCCGTCACGGGTCTTGAACGGACGGCCGTCGGCGCCGTTCATGGTGCCGAAGCCCATGTGTTCCATTTCCATCGGATGGGTCACGAAGCCGGCCAGGCGCGCGACCTGGAACACTTGCTGGAAGTGCAGGGCCTGACGCTGGTCGACGAAGTACAGCGCACGATCGGCCTTCAGCACGCCGCTGCGGTAGCGTACAGCCGCCAGGTCGGTGGTGGCGTAGAGGTAGCCGCCGTCGGCCTTGACGATGATCACCGGCAGCGGGTCGCCGTCGGCGTTTTTGAATTCGTCGAGGAACACGCACTGGGCGCCGTTGCTTTCGACCAGCAGGCCGGCGGCCTTGAGGTCGTTGACCACGTTGATCAGGTCGTCGTTATAGGCGCTTTCACCCATTACGTCGGCCATGGTCAGTTTGACGTTCAGCAGTTCGTAGATTTTCTGGCAGTGCGACAGCGAGATGTCTTTGAACTTGGTCCACAGCGCCAGGCAGTCCGGGTCGCCGGCTTGCAGCTTGACCACCAGGCCGCGGGCGCGGTCGGCGAATTCTTCGGATTCATCGAAGCGTTGCTTGGCGGCGCGGTAGAAGTTTTCCAGGTCCGACAGCTCATCGCTGGTGATCGGGTTTTCCTGCAGATAAGCCATCAGCATGCCGAACTGGGTGCCCCAGTCGCCAACGTGGTTCTGGCGGATCACTTCGTCGCCGAGGAATTCCAGAACCCGGGCCACGCCGTCGCCGATGATGGTCGAACGCAAATGGCCGACGTGCATTTCTTTGGCCAGGTTCGGGGCCGACAGGTCTACCACGGTGCGCTGCACCGGGCCGGCCTTGCGCACGCCGATGTGGTCGTCGGCCAGCGCGGCGTCCAGACGGGTCGCCAGGGCTTGAGTGTTCTGGAAGAAGTTCAGGAAGCCAGGGCCGGCGATTTCAGCTTTGGAGACGTTCTCGTCAGCCGGCAGCGCGGCGATGATTTTCTCGGCCAGGTCACGGGGTTTCATGCCCGCAGGCTTGGCCAGCATCATGGCGATGTTGCTGGCGAAGTCGCCGTTTTTCTTGTCACGGGAGTTTTCCACCTGGATCGCCGGCGACAGGCCTTCAGGCAACACACCTTCGTTGACGAGTTGGGTGATGGCTTGTTGGATCAGCTGGCGAATGGTGTCTTTCATGGTGTTCTCTGTCGACCGCAAACGCGGCGGCGCTTCGATGCGCTAGTGGAAAAACTGGGTATTATCCGTGGCGAAGACGGGCTTGCCAACTATAGCGGGCAGGTTATGGATATGTGGTGACAATTCGGCCGCTATCGCGGGCAAGCCCGCTCCCACAGGGTAAGTGGTAGGACGTAGAGCATGTGAACAACGCAGATCCCTGTGGGAGCCGGGCTTGCCCGCGATAGCGATCTTGAATTCAATACAAATCGACCGGATCGACATCCAGCGACCAGCGCACCGCCCGCCCACTCGGCATCTGCTCCAAAACCAGCAACCAACTGCTCAGCAATCGATGCAGCGGTGCCCGGGCCGTCGCTTGCAGCAACAACTGTGCACGATATCGCCCGGCTCGGCGCTCCATCGGCGCCGGCACTGGCCCCAGCAACTCGATACCGGTCAGATTCTGCTCGGCCAGCAAACGCTCGGCCTCGCTGCACGCCTCATCAAGGAAGCCTTCGGCTTGCCCCGGTTTATGTGCTTCGGCCCGCAGCAGCGCGAGATGCGCAAACGGCGGAAGCCCTGCGGAGCGGCGTTCGCTCAACGCCTGTTCGGCAAAGGCGAAATAGCCTTGCTCAGTCAGTTGCACCAGCAGTGGATGGTCTGCCAAATGCGTCTGGATGATCACTTTGCCCGGCTCTTCGGCCCGCCCCGCGCGCCCGGCGACCTGGACGATCAGCTGCGCCATGCGTTCGCTGGCGCGGAAGTCGCCGGAGAACAGTCCGCCGTCGGCATCCAGAATCGACACCAGCGTTACCCGAGGAAAGTGGTGACCTTTGGCAAGCATTTGTGTGCCGACCAGAATGCATGGCTGGCCTTTCTGGATGGTGGCGAACAGTTGATTCATCGCGTCTTTGCGTGAAGTGCTGTCGCGGTCGACCCGCAGCACCGGCACGTCCGGAAACAGAATCCCCAAGCGTTCTTCGGCGCGCTCGGTACCGGCGCCCACGGGCCGCAAATCGACCTTGCCGCACTTCGGGCAATGCCGAGGCACGCGTTCGACGTAGCCACAGTGGTGGCAACGCAGTTCGCCAGAGCGCTGGTGCACGGTCATTCGCGCGTCGCAGCGCTGGCATTCAGACATCCAGCCGCAGTCGTGGCAGAGCAGCGTCGGGGCGAACCCTCGTCGGTTGAGGAACACCAGCACCTGCTGGCCGGCGGCCAGGGTCTGACCAATGGCTTGCTGCATCGGCCCGGAAATGCCGCTGTCCAGCGGGCGACTTTTCACGTCCAGACGCAGGAAACGCGGCTGCTTGGCACCACCGGCCCGCTCATTCAGGCGTAAGAGGCCGTAACGACCTGTGTAGGCATTTTGCAGGCTTTCTAGCGAAGGGGTGGCGGATCCGAGGACAATCGGGATGTTTTCCTGCCGGGCGCGGACCAGTGCCAGATCGCGGGCGTGGTAACGAAGACCTTCCTGCTGTTTATAAGAGCCGTCGTGTTCTTCATCGATGATGATCAGGCCCGGGTTCTTCATCGGCGTGAACAGTGCCGAACGGGTACCGATAATAATGTCGGCCTCGCCATCCCGCGCCGCCAGCCAGGCTTCCAGGCGTTCGCGGTCATTGACTGCGGAGTGGATCAGCGCGATGCGCGCATTGAAGCGCTGCTCGAAGCGCGCCAGGGTTTGCGGGCCGAGGTTGATCTCCGGGATCAGCACCAGAGCTTGCTTGCCAGCTTCGAGGGTTTCGCGGATCAGCTGCAAATAGACTTCGGTCTTGCCGCTGCCGGTAACGCCGGCCAGCAGGAACGCGTGATAACTGTCGAATCCGGCGCGAATCGCTTCATAAGCGGCGCGCTGCTCAGGGTTAAGCGGCAGTTCCGGTTGCGCCAGCCAGTGTTCGTGGCGCACACCGGGCGCGTGCTTGCGGATTTCGACTTGCACCAGATCCTTGGCCAGCAACAGATCGAGGCTGTCCTTGCTCAGCATCAATTTGCTCAGCAGCTGATGAGCGACGCCGTGTGGATGCTGGGCCAAGGTCGCCAGGGCTTCGCGCTGTCGCGGTGCGCGGGCGATGCGCGGGTCATCAAGGCTGGCGCCGGGCGCGGCGGACCAGAAGCGTTCCTGGCGTGCTTCGGCCAGTTCACCTTGTCGCAACAGTACCGGCAGAGCCCAGCTCAAGGTGTCGCCGAGGCTGTGCTGGTAATACTGGGAAGTCCACAGGCACAGTTTGAACAGCGCTGGCGGCAGCGGCGGCGTGGCGTCGAGCAGCGCCAGGGCCGGTTTGAGTTTTTCCGGCGGTACTTCGCTGGTGTCGGAGACCTCTACCAGAATCCCGATCATCTCTCGCCGACCGAAAGGCACCCGCAAGCGCATACCCGGGTGCAACTGGACGCGCAGGACTCCGGCCGGGGCGCGGTAATCGAACAGGCGGCGCAGGGGCGAAGGCAGGGCGAGGCGCAAAATGGCGTTGGGCACGCGATTGTTTTCTCGATGAGAGGGCGATGAAGAAGGCCGGGAGCCTAGCAGACGACTGGTTTAAGCGACAGCTTGCGTGATTGCAAAGGTCTGGTAGAATCCGCGGCCTAATTACGTGCGGTATTCAACAATGGTGTTGAGTGGCGGCACGCTAGCCTGAGGAATACATCATGAAAGCCGATATCCATCCAACATACGAAATCACCGCAGTTACCTGCAGCTGTGGCAACAAGTTCGAAACTCGTTCGAACCTGGCCAAGCCTCTGGCGATCGACGTATGCAACGAATGCCACCCGTTCTACACCGGTAAGCAGAAGACTCTGGATACTGGCGGTCGTGTACAGCGCTTCGCAGACCGTTTCGGCGCTTTCGGCAAGAAAGCTCCAGCTGCTGCAGAGTAAGGTTGAAGGGCCCGATGGGCTTTTCCTTGCTGATGAAAAAGGCGTCCCTCGCGGGCGCCTTTTTTGTGTCCGCGATTTGGCTTTCCGCTGCCCAGGCCTTCTGCCCGGCGCCGAGCGGGCTGACGTCGACCGCGGTGCAGCGGGTGGTGGATGGCGACACCTTGCGTCTGCGCGATGGCCGCAGCGTGCGCATGATCGGTTTGAATACGCCGGAGTTGGGCAAGCAGGGGCGTTCAGACGAGCCTTTCGCCGTGGCCGCGCGCAAACGCCTTGAAGCACTGGTGGCCGCCAGCGACGGGCAGGTCGGTTTGCTGCCGGGTAAAGAAAGCAAGGACCATTACGGCCGGACTCTGGCCCATGTCTATGGCGTCGATGGTGCCAACCTCGAAGCGCAGATGCTCGCCGAGGGGCTCGGCTTTCAGGTGGCGGTGGCACCGAATGTCGATTTGGTCGCCTGTCAGCAAGCCGCGGAACGCAGTGCTCGTCGGGCCGGTCTCGGGCTGTGGCGACAATCACCTGTACTGAAAGCGGAGCAGATCAGCGCGTCCGGTTTCGCCATGCTCAGCGGTCGTGTGAGCAAGGTTCAGCGCAATCGCGGCGGGGTTTGGATCGAGTTACAGGATTCGGTTGTATTGCGGGTTGCACCCAATATGCTGGACCAATTCGATGTCGCATCGCTTGAAAAGCTCAAAGGCAGGCAAATCGAGGCTCGTGGCTGGGTGGTGGATCGTTCGCGCCGTGGTGGGTTGAAACCGGGGCAGGCGCGCTGGCTTCTGCCGCTGACCGATCCGTCGATGTTGCTGGTAGCGCCGTAAGAAAAAGTTGTAGACATTTTTTCTATCGATTGTGAACAGTCTATCCCTTGTTTTCCGTGGCTCTTGGCCCAAAGTCGTAGGGCCGGGCGCTTGACAGGGGTGACTGGTCAGTCTTGTGAGGACTTTGCGAGGCGAGTATCCTCGGCGGTCCGTCTGTCCAACAGTAAAAAGCGGAACGCCCCTATGTCTGATCTGAAAACTGCCGCTCTCGAATATCACGCCCATCCCCGTCCAGGGAAGCTGAGTGTCGAGCTCACCAAGGCCACCGCTACCGCCCGCGATCTGTCGCTGGCCTACAGCCCCGGCGTAGCCGAACCAGTACGCGAAATCGCCCGCGATCCTGAACTGGCCTACAAATACACCGGCAAGGGCAACCTGGTTGCAGTCATTTCCGATGGCACCGCGATTCTCGGCCTGGGTAACCTTGGCCCATTGGCTTCCAAGCCGGTTATGGAAGGTAAGGGCGTGCTGTTCAAGCGCTTTGCCGGCATCGACGTATTCGACATCGAAGTCGACTCCGAAAGCCCGCAAGCCTTCATCGACACCGTCAAGCGTATCTCCATTACCTTCGGTGGCATCAACCTGGAAGACATCAAGGCACCTGAGTGCTTTGAGATCGAACGCGCTCTGATCGAGCAGTGCGATATTCCGGTATTCCACGATGACCAGCACGGCACCGCGATCGTTACTGCGGCCGGCATGATCAACGCCTTGGAAATCGCTGGCAAAACCCTGGCTGACGCCAAAATCGTCTGCCTGGGCGCCGGTGCGGCCGCCATCTCCTGCATGAAATTGCTGGTGAGCATGGGCGCCAACATCGAAAACATCTACATGGTTGACCGTACCGGTGTGATCCACTCCGGCCGTGACGACCTGAACCAGTACAAGGCTGTGTTCGCTCACGCGACCGAGAAGCGCACCCTGGCTGACGCGCTGGAAGGCGCTGACGTGTTCGTTGGCCTGTCCGGTCCGAACCTGCTGAGCGCTGAAGGCCTGAAATCCATGGCGGCCAACCCGATCGTGTTCGCGTGCTCGAACCCGGATCCGGAAATCTCCCCGGAACTGGCTCACGCCACCCGTAACGACGTGATCATGGCCACCGGCCGTTCGGACTACCCGAACCAGGTCAACAACGTACTGGGCTTCCCGTTTATCTTCCGTGGTGCCCTGGACGTTCGCGCCAAGCGCATCAACGAAGAAATGAAAGTGGCTGCCGCCAACGCCCTGCGTGAACTGGCCAAGCTGCCAGTGCCTCAGGAAGTGTGCGACGCCTACGGCGGCATCAAGCTGGAATTCGGTCGTGAGTACATCATTCCGAAACCAATGGATGCCCGTCTGATCACCCTGATCTCCGATGCCGTGGCCAAGGCTGCGATCGAGACCGGTGTGGCGACCCTGCCGTATCCGAAGAACTACCCGCTGAAAAGCGTGGATGACGTGTTCAACGGCTAAGCCGTTGTAACGCTTCAACCAAAAGCCCCGGCTCTCGCGAGTCGGGGCTTTTTATTGTCTGCGGTTTTTGTGGTGTCTTTGAGGGCCTCTTCGCGAGCAAGCCCGCTCCCACAGGGGTATGCATTCCAATGTGGGCTTGCTCGCGAAGGCGGCCTGACAGGCAACCCTGGTTTCAGTCGGTGCACAAATTCCAGGCGCAACAAAAAGCCCCGTCTTCTAGAGAAGAACGGGGCTTTTGCGTTGCGCTACGGGATCAGAACAAATCGATCGGCGCTGCCTCGTCCGCTGGCAGCGGGCTGCCCGGCACATTGCCGTTACCCAGCTCGTTCACCGACGGTGGTGTGTCTTCGGCCTTGAACAGTTCGAAGTAGGCGCCTGGCGTACTTGGGGTGGCTGCACGGCCGCTGATCGGGTCGACGCGCAGGCTGAGAATGCCTTCGGGTTCCGCTTGGGTGTGGGGCGGTTTGTCTTTGAGGGCCGCCGCCATGTAGTTCATCCAGATCGGCAAGGCAACGGTACCGCCGAACTCGCGTCTGCCCAGGCTTTCCGGTTGGTCGAAGCCGGTCCAGACGGTGGTCACGTAATCGGCATTGTAGCCGGAGAACCAGGCGTCCTTGGATTCGTTGGTGGTGCCGGTCTTGCCCGCGATGTCGCTGCGACCCAAGGCCAGTGCACGGCGGCCGGTACCGAGTTTGATCACGTCCTCAAGCATGCTGTTGAGGATGTAGGTGGTACGGCCATCGACGATGCGCTCGGCCACGGCTGGCGTTTGTGGCGCTGGCTGGGCGCTCGGCGCTGCGCCTGGAGTGGCGTTGACCGTGAAGGTGTCGGAGGCCGGCATGGCGATGCCATCGCTTGCTACGACGCCTTTCGGAACGCTCGGCGGGTTGGCGACGAATAGCGTGTCGCCGTTGCGGCTTTCAATCTTGTCGATGATGTACGGAGTGATCTTGTAGCCGCCGTTGGCGAAGGTGCTCCAGCCGGTGGCGATTTCCATTGGCGTCAGGGTCGCGGTCCCCAGGGCCAGCGACAGGTTGCGCGGCAGGTCCTGCTTGTTGAAGCCGAATTTGCTGATGTAGTCGATGGTGCGGTCGACACCCAGCGCTTGCAGCAATCGGATCGATACCAGGTTACGCGACTTGTAGAGCGCTTCACGCATGCGGATCGGACCGAGGAAGGTATTGGTGTCGTTCTTCGGACGCCAGACCTTGTCCAGGTACTCGTCGACGAACACGATCGGTGCGTCGTTTACCAGGCTGGCGGCGGTATAGCCGTTGTCCAGGGCGGCGCTGTAGACGAATGGCTTGAAGCTCGAACCCGGCTGACGCTTGGCCTGCATGGCGCGGTTGTAGTTGCTCTGCTCGAAGGCGAAACCGCCGACCAGCGAACGAATGGCGCCGTTCTGCGGGTCGAGGGAAACCAGTGCGCCCTGGGCCTGCGGAATCTGGCTGAATTTGAGCGAACCGTCTGGCTGACGCTGCACGCGAATCAGATCACCGACCTGCGCAACATCCGACGGCTGCTTCGGATTGGCGCCCATGCTGTTGGTGTTCAGGAAGGGGCGTGCCCACTTCATGGTGTCCCAGGCAACGTGTTCTTCGCCGGTGCGGGTCAGCACCTGCACGCCGTTCTTGTCGACCTGGGTCACGATCGCCGGTTCCAGGCTGCTGATGGTCCGCTGCTTGGTCAGCTCCAGGGCCCAGGCCTCTCGGGTTTTACCTGGCAGGCGTGACTCGGGGCCGCGATAACCGTGCCGTTGATCGTAGGTCATCAAACCTTCGTGAACCGCGGTGTTGGCCATCTCCTGCAGATTGCTCGGCACGGTGGTGGTGACACGGAAACCTTCGGTGTACGCATCGCTGCCATAGCGGCCGACCATTTCGGCACGGGCCATTTCGGCGATGTACGGTGCGTTCACTTCCGGGGTCGGCACATGGTAGCTGGCGTTCAGCGGTTCATTGATCGCAGTGGTGTAGTCGGCTTCGGTGATCTTGCCGAGCTTGTACATGCGCCCCAGGATCCAGTCGCGACGCTCCTTGCTGCGGGCCGGGTTGGCCAGCGGGTTGAAGCGTGAAGGGGCTTTTGGCAGGCCGGCGATCATCGCCATCTGCGCCAGGCTGACGTCACGAATCGACTTGCCGTAATAGACCTGCGCCGCCGCCTCGATGCCATAGGCGCGGTTGCCCAGATAGATCTTGTTGACGTACAGCTCAAGGATCTCGTCCTTGGTCAACTGCCGTTCGATCTGCAGGGCCAGGAGGATTTCGGTGGTTTTGCGCGAGAAGCTGCGTTCGCTGGTCAGGAAGAAATTCTTCGCCACCTGCATGGTGATGGTGCTGCCGCCGGACTGAATGTGTCCGCTCTTTACCAGCTGGGTAGCGGCACGCATCAGGCTGCTGGGATCGACGCCGTAGTGGTTGGCGAAATTGTCGTCTTCAGCACTTAGTAACGCATTAATGAAATTGGGGGGAATGTCGGCGAAACGGATTGGCGTACGGCGCATTTCGCCAAATTCTGCGATCAATTTGTTGTCGCTGCTGTACACCCGCAAAGGAATCTGCAACTGAATACTTCTCAGCGCCTCCACGGATGGCAATCCGGGGCTAAGGTAAAGAAAAGCGCCGCTCAGACCCAGGAGCAGTCCGCAGAAAACGGCGACGATGGACCAACCGAAAAATTTCAGCAGACGAATCAAGGCTTTTGGATATCCAGGGCAAAGAATGAATTAGGCATCAGGGTTCAGGCTATACAGAGAATGACCCGCGCTTGCAGTGAAAGCGGAAAAAACGCTCGGCATTATAAGCATTTTTCCGCCGGGGGCGTCATTTGCGCTTCTGTCAAGACGGGGGGTATTGAACGCAATGGATATTACAGAGTCCGTAACTCACGGATAGTCATAGGGAATTGGTAGTGCTAGGACTCTTCAATAAAAAAGCCAATACGCTTTTGGGGATCGACATCAGCTCCACGTCGGTGAAGCTACTGGAGCTAAGTCGCCAGGGCGACCGCTATCGGGTCGAGGCCTATGCGGTCGAACCGCTGCCCGCCAGTGCTGTGGTCGAGAAAAATATCGCCGAGCTCGAAGGCGTGGGGCAGGCTCTTGCGCGGGTGCTATCCAAGGCTAAAACCAGCCTCAGGAACGTTGCCGTGGCGGTGGCCGGTTCGGCGGTGATCACCAAGACCATCGAGATGGATGCCGGTCTTTCCGACGACGAGATGGAAAACCAGCTGAAGATCGAGGCCGATCAGTACATCCCTTATCCGCTGGACGAAGTGGCGATCGATTTCGAAGTGCAGGGTGTGTCGGCGCGTAACCCCGAACGGGTCAATGTGCTGCTGGCGGCCTGTCGCAAGGAAAACGTCGAGGTCCGTGAAGCGGCCCTTGCTCTGGCCGGGCTGACCGCGCGAGTGGTCGATGTCGAAGCCTATGCCCTGGAGCGATCGTTCGGCCTGCTGGCAACCCAGTTGGCCGCTTCTCAGGAGCGTCTGACCGTGGCGGTGGTCGATATCGGCGCCACCATGACCACCCTGAGCGTGCTGCACAACGGGCGGATTATCTACACCCGCGAACAATTGTTCGGCGGCCGTCAACTGACGGAAGAGATCCAGCGTCGTTATGGTCTGACCGTCGAGCAGGCGGGGCTGGCGAAGAAGCAGGGCGGTTTGCCGGACGATTACGTTAGCGAGGTCTTGCAGCCATTTCGTGATGCGTTGGTGCAGCAGGTGTCGCGTTCATTGCAGTTCTTCTTTGCCTCCGGCCAGTACAACTCGGTCGATCACATCCTCCTGGCCGGCGGCACCGCCTCGGTCCCCGGGCTGGAGCGATTGATCGAGCAGCGACTGGGTACGCCGACCCAGGTTGCCAATCCATTCTCCAACATGACCCTGAGCAGCAAGGTCAACGCCGGTGCCCTGGCGAGCGATGCTCCGGCGCTGATGATCGCCTGCGGGCTGGCCCTCAGGAGTTTCGACTGATGGCGCGGATCAATCTTTTACCCTGGCGTGAAGAGTTGCGCGAAGGGCGTCGCAAACGCTTTTTACTGGCGTTGGTCGGTGTGCTGGTGGGGTCGGTGGGCGCGCTGTTGATCGCGGATCAGGTCATTAACAGTGCCATTAATCGGCAAGTCGCCCGTAACGATTACATCAGCAAGCAGATTGCCGTGGTCGACGAGCGGATTAAACAGATCAGCGACCTGAAGGCCCGTCGACAGCAACTCGTCGAGCGCATGCGCATTATTCAGGACCTGCAAGGCAACCGGCCGATCAGTGGGAGGATTTTCGATCAATTGGCGCGTACTTTGCCGGACGGAGTTTATTTCACCGAAGTGAAAATGGTCGGCAAGACGTTGTCCATCACCGGCGCGGCGGAGTCCAACAATCGTGTTTCGGATCTGATGCGCAATCTTGATGCTTCCGACTGGTTCGATGCGCCCAACCTCACGGAAGTCAAAGCGACCACCGCCGGTCAGCTGGATCAGGCCAATGTTTTTCAGTTGACCGTCCGTCAGACTCAGCCCGCAGTTGTGGGGGGCGTGAAATGAGGCTGTCCGAATGGTTCGAAGGGTTACGCCAGATCGACATCAACGATCTGGATACCAACAACATGGGGTCCTGGCCACCGGCGATCAAGGTCCTGGCGAGTGTCCTGCTGATGGTGCTGGTGCTGGGCCTGGGCTACAGCTTCTTGATCAGCGATCTGCAAAACCACCTGGAACTCAGGCGCGAGGAAGAGTCGACGCTCAGGGAGCAATTCGCGACCAAGGCCCATATGGCGGCGAATCTGGAGCTGTATACCCAGCAGATGAAGGAAATGGAGAACTCCTTCGGCATGCTATTACGGCAATTGCCCAGCGACACCGAAGTACCCGGCCTGCTGGAGGACATCACCCGCACCGGCCTGGGCAGCGGCCTGGAGTTCGAAGAAATCAAGCTGCTTCCGGAGGCCACCCAGCAGTTCTACATTGAGCTCCCTATCCGGATCACCGTCACCGGCGCCTATCACGACCTGGCCACTTTCGTCAGCGGCGTGGCCGGGCTGCCGCGGATCGTCACCCTGCATGACTTCGACCTGGCGCCGGCCAATCCTGATGGCGGTCCGAAGTTACGCATGAGCATCCTGGCCAAGACCTATCGCTACAACGATAAGGGGTTGCAGAAATGAGCCCGATTCGTTGCCTGTCGATGGTTATGTGTCTGGTCATCCTGGCCGGTTGTGGCGGCGACACTGATTTCAGCGACCTGGACGCCTATTTGAACGAAGTGCGCCTGCGTGCCCCCGGCAAGATTGAACCAACGCCGACATTCCGGTCTTACCCGACATTCACCTACAACGCTGCCAATCTGCGTAGCCCGTTCTCCCGGCAGGTCAGAGTCGATCTGGCCGGCCAGAAGCACGGCTCGCGTAACGTCAAACCCGACCCCAACCGGGTCAAGCAGTACCTCGAAGGTTTCAACATCGAGCAATTTGAAATGGTCGGCACCATCTCCAATGCAGCTGGCTCCTTTGCGCTATTGCGCGGGGCGGGCGGCGTGCATCGGCTGAAAGTCGGCGATTACCTGGGGCGTAACGATGGGCGGATCGTCGCCATCAGCGGTTCGCAAGTTGACGTGGTTGAAATCGTTCCCGATGGCGAAGGTGCCTGGCTGGAACGGCCGCGAACCATCCCTTTGAAAGAGCACTCATAGTGGAACTCGAATAATGAACAGGATTTTCTCAACCTTCGGTATTTCGCTATGGATAGCGTTTTTGTCGCCGATGGTAGTGGCGGCGAACCTCAAAGCGCTGGATGTCGCCGCGTTGCCCGGTGACCGTGTCGAGTTGAAGTTGTCGTTCGATGGGCCACCACCGCAGCCTCACGGTTACACGACAGAGCAGCCTGCGCGGATTGCGCTGGACCTGCCGGGGGTCACCAGTCAGCTGGCGAACAAGAATCGGGACCTGGGCGGCGGCAATGCCCGCAGCGCCACGGTCGTGGAGGCCAAGGACCGTACACGGCTGATCATCAGCCTGACTCAATTAGCCCCGTACAATGCCCGCGTCGAAGGCAACAATCTGTTCGTTGTCGTCGGGCAAGGGGCCGGTAACAAGGCATCCAAACCGATCCCCGCCGCACCGCGCGCAGCCACAGCGACGCCAGCACCTGCCAGGGTCAATGCACCCGTTGGCAAAGCCATTCGGGGCGTGGATTTCCAGCGCGGTACCCAGGGTGAGGGCAATGTGGTCATTGATCTGTCGGATCCGTCCATCGCCCCGGACATCCAGGAGCGCGATGGCAAAATCATCGTCGGTTTCACCAAGACACAACTGCCTGAACGGTTGCGTGTACGCCTCGACGTCAAGGATTTCGCCACGCCGGTGCAGTTCGTCAACGCCAGCGCCACGGGCGACCGGGCCATTATCAGTATCGAGCCCAGTGGCGCCTTCGATTATTCGACCTATCAGACCGACAACAAACTGACCGTCAGCATCCGGCCGATGACTGTCGATGACTTGCAGAAGCGCAACACCGAACGCTTTGCCTACACCGGCGAAAAACTCTCGCTGAATTTTCAGGACATCGATGTGCGCTCGGTGCTGCAACTGATCGCCGATTTCACCAACCTCAATCTGGTGGCCAGCGACACGGTGCAGGGCGGCATCACGTTGCGCCTGCAGAATGTGCCGTGGGATCAGGCGCTGGACCTGGTGTTGAAAACCAAAGGTCTGGATAAACGCAAGATTGGTAACGTGCTGCTGGTGGCGCCGGCCGATGAAATCGCTGCCCGAGAGCGTCAGGAGCTGGAGTCGCAGAAGCAGATCTCCGAACTGGCGCCGCTGCGTCGCGAGCTGCTACAGGTCAACTACGCCAAGGCCGCCGATATCGCCAAGCTGTTCCAGTCAGTAACCAGCGCCGAAGCGAAAGTTGACGAGCGAGGTTCAATCACGGTTGATGAGCGAACCAACAACATCATTGCCTACCAGACCCAGGATCGCCTCGACGAACTGCGTCGTATCGTTGCGCAACTGGATATTCCGGTGCGTCAGGTGATGATCGAGGCGCGCATCGTTGAGGCCAACGTCGATTACGACAAAAGTCTTGGCGTACGCTGGGGTGGTTCGGTGCAGAAGGGCAACTGGAACACATCCGGGGTCAACGGCTCTTCGACCACCATTGGTACGCCGGGCAGCACCAGTACCAACTCGCCGTTCGTCGACTTGGGGACCTCTGCCAATACTTCTGGGATCGGCATCGCCTTCATTACCGACAATGTGCTGCTGGACCTTGAGCTTTCGGCCATGGAGAAAACCGGCAACGGGGAAATCGTCTCGCAGCCCAAGGTGGTCACGTCCGACAAGGAAACCGCGAAAATCCTCAAGGGCACCGAGATTCCCTATCAGGAAGCCAGCTCCAGCGGCGCCACCTCGGTGTCGTTCAAGGAAGCTTCGCTGTCCCTGGAAGTGACCCCGCAGATCACTCCAGACAATCGCATCATCATGGAGGTCAAAGTCACCAAGGACGAACCGGACTACCTGAACAAAGTGCAGGATGTGCCGCCGATCAAGAAAAACGAGGTCAACGCCAAGGTGTTGGTTAACGACGGCGAGACCATCGTCATTGGTGGGGTTTTCTCAAATACTCAGAGCAAGGTTGTAGATAAGGTGCCATTTCTCGGTGATGTGCCGTATCTTGGCCGCCTTTTCCGGCGTGACGTGGTTTCGGAGAAAAAATCCGAGCTGCTGGTATTTCTCACTCCGCGTATCATGAACAATCAGGCGATTGCTGTGAGTCATTGATTCTGTGCGAAATTTGATTCTTGTTGGACCGATGGGGGCTGGTAAAAGCACCATCGGCCGTTTGCTGGCCAAAGAGCTGCGCCTGCCATTCAAAGATTCCGATAAGGAAATTGAATTGCGCACGGGCGCCAATATCCCGTGGATTTTCGATAAGGAAGGCGAACCGGGTTTTCGTGACCGCGAGCAGGCGATGATTGCCGAGCTGTGCGCGTTCGACGGCGTGGTATTGGCGACCGGTGGTGGCGCGGTGATGCGCGAAGCCAACCGTCGAGCGCTGCACGCCGGTGGTCGGGTGGTCTATCTGCATGCGTCTGTTGAGCAGCAGGTCGGCCGAACAGCCCGCGACCGCAATCGGCCATTGCTGCGCACCGCCGATCCCGCCAAGACCCTGCGGGACTTGCTGGCGATCCGTGATCCGCTGTATCGGGAAATCGCCGACCTAGTGGTGGAAACCGATGAGCGGCCGCCGCGGATGGTGGTGCTCGACATCCTCGAACGCTTGCAGCAGCTACCTCCCCGTTAATGCGCGGCGCGAAATGCGCTATCCTCGGCGTCCTGTCGCAGCCGCTGAAGGTTGTGGTGGCTGGCTACCAAACGGCGTCACACCAGCAGACGCCATGGAATTCGTTAACTCAAGGCAGGACGCCTGATTCCATCTTCACTGTGGGGACACATGCAGACACTCAAAGTCGACCTAGGCGAGCGCAGCTACCCGATTCATATTGGCGAAGGTTTGTTGGATCAGCCTGAGCTGCTGGCCCCGCATATCCGCGGGCGGCAGGTGGCGATCATCTCCAACGAGACCGTCGCGCCGCTCTACCTGGAGCGTCTGACCAGCAGTCTTGCGCAGTTCTCGGTGATTTCCGTGGTGCTGCCCGATGGCGAGGCCTTCAAGACCTGGGAAACCCTGCAACTGATTTTCGACGGACTGCTGACTGCACGGCATGATCGCCGCACCACGGTAATCGCCCTGGGTGGCGGTGTGATCGGCGACATGGCCGGTTTTGCGGCCGCCTGCTACCAGCGTGGCGTCGATTTCATCCAGATACCGACCACATTGTTGTCTCAAGTCGACTCCTCGGTGGGCGGCAAAACCGGGATCAATCACCCGTTGGGCAAGAACATGGTCGGCGCCTTCTATCAGCCCAACGTGGTGCTGATCGATACCGCCACCCTCAACACCTTGCCGCCCCGCGAGCTGTCCGCCGGATTGGCGGAAGTCATCAAATACGGGCTGATCTGCGACGAGCCATTCCTGACCTGGCTCGAAGAAAACGTCGATCGCCTGCGCGCCCTGGATCAGGTCGCCCTGACTTACGCCATCGAATGCTCTTGCGCGGCCAAGGCTGCGGTGGTCGGTGCCGACGAGAAAGAGACGGGCGTACGTGCCACGTTGAATCTGGGCCACACCTTCGGCCACGCGATCGAAACTCATATGGGCTATGGTGTCTGGCTTCATGGTGAAGCAGTGGCTGCTGGCACCGTAATGGCTTTGGAGATGTCCGCGCGCCTGGGCTGGATCAGCGAACAGGAACGTGATCGCGGTATTCGTCTATTCCAGCGTGCCGGTCTGCCGGTCATTCCGCCGGAAGAGATGACCGAAGCCGATTTTCTCGAACACATGGCAGTTGACAAGAAAGTGATCGACGGTCGTTTGCGCCTGGTGCTGCTGCGCCACATGGGCGAAGCAGTAGTGACCGACGATTATCCGAAAGAGGTTTTACAGGCCACGCTGGGAGCGGATTACCGCGCCCTGGCTCAGCTTAAAGGTTAATAAGATCCCGATGACTAGTTTGCATGCCGACGAGGCTTTCCTCGGCCATTACCAGTTAAGTCATGACCCTTTCGCTCCACGGGTGCCTGGCTTCAAATTTTTCCCGGCCCAGCGCAAACCGGTGCTGGGGCAGCTGCATCATCTGGCCCGTTACAGTCAGTTGTTGCTGGTGGTCACTGGCCCTCAAGGCAGTGGCAAAACCCTGTTGCGTCAGGCCCTGGTGGCCAGCACCAACAAACAGTCAGTGCAGAGCGTGGTGGTTTCCGCCCGTGGCGCTGGCGATGCCGCTGGCGTTCTGCGTCAGGTGGCTCAGGCGTTGAACGTCGAGCAGGTCGAAATCGGCGCGATCCTGGCCCAAGTGGTACAGCTTGCCCTTACGGGGCAGGAAGTCTATTTGCTGTTGGATGATGCCGAGCAACTCGATGAATCTGCCTTGGAAGCCTTGCTGGCGTTGGCCGCTGGTGCACCGGAAGGTCGCCCGCACGTGTTTCTGTTCGGGGAGTCCTCGCTGATTGCCCAACTTGAAGCGCTGAGCCTTGAGGAAGAGCGCTTCCACGTCATCGAATTGCAGCCCTACACCGAGGAAGAAACTCGCGAGTATCTGGACCAGCGTCTTGAAGGTGCCGGCCGGGGTATCGAACTTTTTACCGCGGATCAGATCTCTGATATTCACGAAAGCTCCGACGGCTGGCCTGGCACCATCAACCAGGTCGCCCGCGATGCAATGATCGAAGCCATGATTGCCAGCCGCTCAGCGGTGAAGCGTCCAAGTATGGGGTTCAACATGCCGAAGAAACACGTATTGGCGATTTCCGCCGTTGTCGTGGTCGCGGTAGCCGCCGCCTGGTTGATGCCGGGTCGCAGCAAAGCGCCGACCACCGGCGCACCTGCCAACGAACAGGCGCAACTGCCGCTGGGCCAGGGCACGCCACAACCTGACAGTGGCGGCGCTCCATCCGTCGAGTTCGCCGGTAATTCGCAACCGATGCCGTTGCCGTTGGTCGGCAACTCGCAGCCGGTGATGCGTGGCCCATTGGCCGAAGCGGCTGGTGGTATCACCGAAGGCGACGACGGCGTGCCGGTCGAAGGTTCCAGCGCTACACCGCCAACCGTGATCACCACTGCGCCGCCTGCCGGCATCCAGCCGGGCCCGGCGCCAACACCTGCCGCCAAACCGGTTCCAGCGCCGACTCAGGTCGCGACCGCCAAGCCAGCGCCTGCACCAGTTGCCAAACCGGCTCCAGCGCCCGCCAAGCCGGCCACCGCCGTCAAACCGGTCGAGAAGCCAGTCACCGTGGCCAAAGCCGCCGGTGGCAGCTGGTACGCAGGCCAGGCGCCGGGTAACTATGTGGTGCAAATCCTCGGCACCAGCTCCGAATCGGCCGCGCAAAGCTTCGTCAAAGAGCAGGGCGGCGAGTACCGTTATTTCAAGAAAGTACTCAACGGCAAGCCGCTTTACGTCATTACCTACGGTAGCTTCGCCAACCGCGATGCAGCCGTTACCGCCATCAAGGCCTTGCCAGCGAAGGTTCAGGCTGGTAAACCTTGGCCTCGCACTGTCGCCAGCGTCCAACAGGAACTGGCAACAACTCGCTGAAGATTCGGCGGCCTTACCCAGGCCGCCTCTCCCGGCACCTCAAAATTTCTGCAAGTGCATGCCGCCTCTCCAGGCCGCGTGCCTTGTGGTGTCTGCGTCACAGTGGTCTTTGAGTCGTTGCGGTCAAAATTAAAAAAAGTTTTGACTAGCACAGCATATCGCTTTAAACCTTTCACAAATGCGACATAGATTTGCGACATTTCGTCGTCAAATTTGTGAGCCTCAGTGTCGGTGTGTACAATGACCTCCCTTTTGCCCCCGCAAAGCTGGCGTACGTTCGGCGTGGATGGTAACTGGCTGAATTGAAAAGAAATTTGCCTCGATAAGAGGCAGCCTGGTGAGAAAGTGTCTATGAAAGCAGGTCTGTACCAACCAGATGAATTCAAGGATAACTGCGGTTTCGGCCTGATAGCCCATATGCAGGGCGAGCCCAGTCATACCCTTTTGCAAACGGCCATTGAGGCCCTGACCTGCATGACCCACCGCGGTGGGATCAACGCCGACGGCAAGACCGGTGACGGTTGCGGTCTGCTGATTCAAAAGCCGGATGTATTCCTGCGTGCGATTGCCCAGGAAACCTTCGGCGTCGAACTGCCCAAGCAATACGCTGTGGGCATGGTCTTCTTCAACCAGGACCCGGTCAAAGCCGAAGCCGCTCGCGAGAACATGAACCGCGAGATTTTGGCCGAAGGCCTGACCCTGGTTGGCTGGCGCAAAGTGCCGATCGACACCAGCGTCCTCGGCCGCCTGGCCCTCGAGCGCCTGCCGCAGATCGAACAAGTGTTCATCGGTGGTGAAGGCCTGAGTGATCAGGACATGGCGATCAAGCTGTTCAGCGCCCGTCGTCGTTCGTCCGTGGCCAACGCCGCCGACGTCGATCACTATATCTGCAGCTTTTCCCACAAGACCATTATTTATAAAGGCCTGATGATGCCGGCGGATCTGACCGCCTTCTATCCAGACCTGAGCGACCAGCGCCTGCAAACCGCAATCTGCGTGTTCCACCAGCGCTTCTCCACCAACACCTTGCCGAAATGGCCGCTGGCTCAGCCGTTCCGCTTCCTCGCCCACAACGGCGAGATCAACACCATCACCGGCAACCGCAACTGGGCTCAGGCCCGTCGCACCAAGTTCACCAACGATCTGATGGATCTGGAAGAACTCGGCCCGCTGGTGAACCGTGTAGGTTCCGACTCCTCCAGCATGGACAACATGCTCGAGTTGATGGTCACCGGTGGCATCGACCTGTTCCGTGGCGTGCGGATGATCATTCCGCCTGCGTGGCAGAACGTCGAAACCATGGACCCGGATCTGCGCGCGTTCTACGAATACAACTCGATGCACATGGAGCCGTGGGACGGCCCGGCCGGCGTAGTAATGACTGACGGTCGTTACGCGGTGTGCCTGCTCGACCGTAACGGTCTGCGTCCGGCGCGTTGGGTCACCACCAAGAACGGCTTCATTACCCTGGCCTCGGAAATCGGTGTCTGGAACTACCAGCCTGAAGACGTGATCGCCAAGGGCCGTGTCGGTCCGGGCCAGATCTTTGCCGTGGACACCGAAACCGGTCAGATCCTCGACACCGATGCCATTGACAACCGCTTGAAGTCCCGTCATCCGTACAAGCAATGGCTGCGCAAGAATGCCCTGCGCATCCAGGCGACCATGGAAGACAACGACCATGGTTCGGCGTTCTACGACGTCGACCAGCTCAAGCAGTACATGAAGATGTATCAGGTCACGTTCGAAGAGCGCGACCAGGTGCTGCGTCCGCTCGGCGAGCAAGGCTACGAAGCCGTCGGCTCGATGGGCGACGATACGCCGATGGCTGTGCTGTCCCAGCGTGTGCGTACGCCGTACGACTATTTCCGCCAGCAGTTCGCGCAGGTGACCAACCCGCCGATCGACCCGCTGCGCGAAGCCATCGTCATGTCGCTGGAAGTCTGCCTCGGCGCCGAGCGCAATATCTTCCAGGAGTCGCCGGAACACGCCTCGCGCGTAATCCTCAGCTCGCCGGTCATTTCCCCGGCCAAGTGGCGTTCGCTGATGAACCTCGATCGCCCAGGCTTCGAGCGTCAGATCATTGACCTCAACTACGACGAGAGCGTTGGCCTCGAAGCGGCGGTGCGCAATGTTGCCGATCAGGCTGAAGAAGCCGTTCGCGCCGGTCGCACCCAGATTGTACTGAGTGACCGTCACATCGCCCCGGGCAAGTTGCCGATCCACGCTTCGCTCGCTACCGGCGCAGTGCATCATCGCCTGACCGAAAAAGGCCTGCGTTGCGACTCCAACATTCTGGTCGAGACCGCCACTGCGCGCGATCCGCACCACTTTGCAGTGTTGATCGGTTTCGGCGCTTCTGCCGTTTATCCGTTCCTGGCCTACGAAGTGCTGGGCGACCTGATCCGCACCGGTGAAGTGCTGGGCGACCTCTATGAGGTGTTCAAGAACTACCGTAAAGGCATCACCAAAGGCCTGCTGAAGATCCTGTCGAAGATGGGTATCTCCACCATCACCTCTTATCGCGGTGCGCAACTGTTCGAGGCTATCGGCCTGTCCGAAGAAGTCTGCGACCTGAGCTTCCGTGGTGTGCCAAGCCGCATCAAGGGCGCGCGTTTCGTCGACATCGAAGCCGAGCAGAAAGCCTTGGCGGCCGAAGCCTGGAGCCCGCGCAAGCCGATCCAGCAAGGCGGCCTGCTGAAGTTCGTCCACGGTGGCGAATATCACGCCTACAACCCGGACGTAGTCAGCACTCTGCAAGCCGCTGTGCAGCAGGGCGACTACAGCAAGTTCAAGGAATACACGGCGCTGGTGGACAACCGTCCGGTGTCGATGATCCGCGACCTGTTCAAGGTCAAGACCCTGGATACGCCGCTGGACATCAGCGAGATCGAACCGCTGGAATCGGTGCTCAAGCGCTTCGACTCCGCGGGCATCTCTTTGGGCGCACTGTCGCCGGAAGCTCACGAAGCCCTGGCCGAAGCCATGAACCGCCTCGGCGCGCGTTCAAACTCCGGCGAAGGCGGCGAAGACCCGGCGCGCTACGGCACCATCAAGAGCTCGAAAATCAAGCAGGTCGCCACTGGCCGTTTCGGTGTGACCCCGGAATACCTGGTTAACGCTGAAGTGCTGCAGATCAAAGTCGCTCAGGGCGCCAAGCCCGGCGAAGGTGGTCAGCTGCCGGGCGGCAAGGTCAACGGTCTGATCGCCAAGCTGCGTTACGCAGTGCCGGGTGTGACCCTGATTTCGCCTCCGCCGCACCACGACATCTATTCGATCGAAGACTTGTCGCAGCTGATTTTCGACCTGAAACAAGTCAACCCGAAGGCGCTGGTCTCGGTGAAGCTGGTAGCAGAAGCGGGCGTCGGCACCATCGCTGCCGGTGTGGCCAAGGCTTACGCGGACTTGATCACCATTTCCGGCTACGACGGCGGCACCGGTGCATCGCCACTGACCTCGATCAAATACGCGGGCGCACCGTGGGAACTCGGTTTGGCCGAAACCCATCAGACCCTGCGCGGCAACGACCTGCGCGGCAAGGTCCGTGTGCAGACTGACGGCGGCTTGAAAACCGGCCTCGACGTGATCAAGGCAGCGATCCTTGGCGCTGAAAGCTTCGGCTTCGGCACTGCGCCAATGATCGCCCTGGGCTGCAAATACCTGCGTATTTGCCACCTGAACAACTGCGCCACCGGCGTCGCGACTCAGAACGAGAAGCTGCGCAAGGATCACTACATCGGTACCGTTGACATGGTGGTGAATTTCTTCACCTACGTCGCCGAAGAAACCCGTGAGTGGCTGGCCAAGCTGGGCGTGCGCTCCCTCGAAGAGCTGATCGGTCGCACCGATCTGCTGGAAATCCTCGAAGGCCAGACCGCCAAGCAAAACCACCTGGACCTGACCCCGTTGCTGGGCAGCGATCACATCCCGGCAGACAAGCCTCAGTTCTGCCAGGTCGAGCGTAACCCGCCGTTCGACAAAGGCCTGCTGGCCGAGAAAATGGTCGACTTGGCCACCTCGGCCATCAACGACATGAGCGGCGCCGATTTCGCCCTGGATATCTGCAACTGCGACCGTTCCATCGGCGCGCGGATCTCCGGTGAAATCGCTCGCAAGCACGGCAACCAGGGCATGGCCAACGCGCCGATCACCTTCCGCTTCAAAGGCACAGCCGGCCAGAGCTTTGGTGTGTGGAACGCCGGCGGTCTGAACATGTATCTGGAAGGCGATGCCAACGACTACGTCGGTAAAGGCATGACCGGCGGCAAGCTGGTCATCGTTCCGCCGAAGGGTAGCATCTACAAGACTCAGGACAGCGCCATTATCGGCAACACCTGCCTGTATGGCGCCACCGGGGGCAAGCTGTTCGCCGCCGGTACCGCGGGCGAGCGTTTCGCGGTGCGTAACTCCGGTGCTCACACCGTGGTGGAAGGCACTGGCGATCACTGCTGCGAGTACATGACCGGTGGTTTCGTCTGCGTGTTGGGCAAGACCGGTTACAACTTCGGCTCAGGCATGACCGGCGGTTTCGCCTACGTGCTCGACCAGGACAACACCTTCGTTGACCGGGTCAACCACGAACTGGTGGAAATCCAGCGGATCAGCGGTGAGGCGATGGAAGCCTATCGCAGCCACCTGCAACGCGTGCTGAACGAATACGTCGAGGAAACCGACAGCGAGTGGGGTCGTAACCTCGCTGAAAACCTCGATGACTATCTGCGTCGTTTCTGGCTGGTCAAGCCCAAGGCTGCCAACCTGAAATCGTTGCTTTCCAGCACCCGTGCCAACCCGCAGTGATATGCGCCTGAAGAGCTTGATGAGGTTTTAACAATGGCTGAACGTCTGAATAACGACTTCCAGTTCATCGATGTCGGGCGCAAAGATCCGAAGAAGAAACTGTTGCGTCAACGCAAGAAAGAGTTCGTGGAAATCTACGAACCCTTCAAACCCCAGCAGTCGGCCGACCAGGCCCACCGCTGCCTGGGTTGCGGTAACCCGTATTGCGAATGGAAGTGCCCGGTGCACAACTTCATTCCGAACTGGCTCAAGCTGGTGGCCGAGGGCAACATCCTCCAGGCCGCCGAGCTGTCGCACCAAACCAACACCCTGCCGGAAGTCTGCGGCCGGGTTTGTCCCCAGGATCGTCTGTGCGAGGGTGCCTGCACCCTTAATGACGGTTTCGGTGCGGTGACCATCGGTTCGGTGGAGAAGTACATCACCGACACCGCGTTCGCCATGGGCTGGCGCCCGGACATGTCCAAGGTCAAACCGACCGGCAAGCGTGTCGCGGTAATCGGCGCGGGCCCTGCCGGCCTGGGCTGTGCCGACGTGCTGGTACGTGGCGGCGTGACACCGGTGGTGTTCGACAAGAACCCGGAAATCGGCGGTCTGCTGACCTTCGGCATTCCCGAGTTCAAGCTGGAAAAGACCGTGCTGAGCAATCGCCGCGAAGTCTTCACCGGCATGGGCATCGAGTTCCGCCTGAACACCGAGATTGGCAAGGACGTGACCATCGAGCAACTGCTCGAAGAATACGATGCCGTGTTCATGGGCATGGGCACCTACACCTACATGAAGGGCGGCTTTGCCGGTGAAGATCTGCCGGGCGTGTATGACGCTCTGGATTTCCTGATCGCCAACGTCAACCGCAACCTGGGCTTTGAAAAGTCGCCGGAAGATTTCGTCGACATGAAAGGCAAGAAGGTCGTGGTGCTGGGTGGTGGCGACACGGCGATGGACTGCAACCGCACTTCGATCCGTCAGGGCGCCAAGTCGGTGACCTGTGCGTATCGTCGTGACGAAGCGAACATGCCGGGCTCGCGCAAAGAGGTGAAGAACGCCAAGGAAGAAGGCGTGAAATTCCTCTACAACCGCCAGCCGATCGCTATCGTGGGTGAAGATCGCGTCGAAGGTGTGAAAGTGGTCGAGACCCGTCTCGGCGAACCGGACGCCCGTGGCCGTCGCAGCCCTGAGCCGATCCCGGGTTCCGAAGAGATCATCCCGGCCGACGCCGTGGTCATCGCGTTCGGTTTCCGTCCAAGCCCGGCGTCGTGGTTCGAGCAGTTCAGCATACAGACCGACAGCCAGGGCCGCGTCGTGGCGCCGGAACAAGGTCAGTACAAGCACCAGACCAGCAACCCGAAAATCTTCGCCGGTGGCGACATGGTGCGCGGTTCCGACCTGGTGGTGACGGCGATCTTCGAAGGCCGCAATGCCGCTGAAGGGATCCTGGATTACCTGGGCGTCTGATCACTTTCCAAAACTGGAATGCGATCAAATGTGGGAGCGGGCTTGCTCGCGAAAGCGGTCTGTCAGTCAACATCTCTGTTGAATATGACGGCCCCTTCGCGAGCAAGCCCGCTCCCACAGTGTTTTTTGGTGTTGCCAAAACCGTGTTCCACCGCGACAAATTGACCCGATAGACAAAAGGAACGGCTCTTACCGTGCCTTTTGCGTCGCGCTCTGAGAAAATGCCCGCACTTTTTTTCCGGATGCCGACATGACTGCCCTGAAGAACGACCGTTTCCTTCGCGCCCTGCTCAAGCAACCCGTAGACGTCACCCCTGTGTGGATGATGCGTCAGGCCGGTCGCTACCTGCCTGAATACCGCGCCAGCCGTGCCAAGGCCGGTGACTTCATGAGCTTGTGCATGAACCCGGCGTTCGCTTGCGAAGTCACGATGCAGCCGCTCGACCGCTATCCGCAACTGGACGCGGCGATCCTCTTCTCCGACATCCTGACCATCCCCGATGCCATGGGCCAAGGCCTGTACTTCGAAACCGGTGAAGGTCCGCGCTTCAAAAAAGTCATCAGCACCCTGGCCGACATCGAAGCCCTGCCGATTCCTGATCCGCACAAAGACCTCGGCTACGTCATGGACGCGGTCAGCACCATCCGCCGCGAACTGAACGGCCGCGTGCCGCTGATCGGCTTCTCCGGCAGCCCATGGACCCTGGCCACCTACATGGTCGAAGGCGGTTCGTCGAAAGACTTCCGCAAGACCAAAGCCATGCTCTACGACAACCCGCAAGCCATGCACCTGCTGCTGGACAAACTCGCACAGTCGGTCACTTCGTACCTCAACGGCCAGATCATGGCCGGTGCGCAAGCGGTGCAGATCTTCGACACCTGGGGCGGTAACCTCTCCGCGGCGGCCTACCAGGAATTCTCCCTGGCCTACATGCGCAAAATCGTCAGCGGCCTGATCCGCGAACACGAAGGCCGCAAAGTGCCGGTCATCCTGTTCACCAAGAACGGCGGCCTGTGGCTGGAAAGCATCGCTGACGCTGGCGCGGATGCGCTCGGCCTGGACTGGACTTGCGACATTGGCGAAGCCCGCCAACGCGTCGGCAGCAAAGTCGCCCTGCAAGGCAACATGGACCCAACCGTGCTCTACGCGAAACCTGAAGCCATCCGCACCGAAGTCGGCCGGATCCTCGCCAGCTACGGCAAGGGCAGCGGCCACGTGTTCAACCTCGGCCATGGCATCACACCTGAAGTCGATCCAGAACATGCTGGTGCGTTCCTGCGTGCGGTACATGAACTGTCGGCGCAGTATCACGAGTAATCGTGGCCCAATAAAAAACGCCCGGCTTATGCCGGGCGTTTTTGTATGAGACATCAGGTAGTACCCGGTCAATGTGGGAGCGGGCTTGCTCGCGAAAGCGGTTAATCATTCAGCATTGATGTCGACTGATCCGCCACCTTCGCGAGCAAGCCCGCTCCCACAAGGTTGTGCGTCAGGCTTTCACATTTTCCAACGGCGGCAACTTCGCCAGCTTCAACGCCACCAACAACGCAATCACCAACAACCCGCCAATAAATAACCCGATCCCGTTCCAGCCACCCCAGTGCCAGGCCACACCGCCCGCCGTACCCGCGATACTCGACCCGGCGTAATAGCTGAACAGGTACAGCGACGACGCCTGTCCTCTGGCCTTTATCGCACGACGGCCGATCCAGCTACTGGCCACCGAATGCGCACCAAAGAAGCCGAAGGTAAAGATCAGCATGCCGAGAATCACCAGCGGTAACGGCGTGAACATGGTCAGGGCGATGCCCGCGAGCATGACCACGATGGTTGCCCAGAGCACTTTGCGCCGGCCGAGCTGGTCGGCCAAGGCGCCGATTTTCGCCGAGCTGTAGATACCCGACAGGTACACCACCGAAAGCAGCCCGACGAAGGCCTGGTCCATATGGTACGGCTCGGCCAGCAAGCGATAGCCGATGTAGTTGAACAGCGTGACAAACGCGCCCATCAGCACGAACGCCTCAAGGAACAGCAGTGGTAGACCTGCATCGCGAAAGTGCATGGTGAAGCCGTCCAGCAAGCTGCGCGGATGAAGCGAGCGGGCTCGGAAGTTGCGCGATTCCGGGAGGATTTTCCAGAACACCGCTGCGGCAATCAGCGCCAGGCCGCCGATGACCAGCATCGCCGTGTGCCAGCTGACGAAGTCGATCAATACCCCGACGATCAACCGTCCACACATGCCGCCGATGGCATTGCCACCGATGTATAACCCCATGGCGAGGCCAAGGTGCTGCGGATGGATTTCTTCGCTCAGGTAAGTCATCGCGACCGCCGCCAGACCGCTCAACGACAGCCCCACCAGCGCCCGCATCACCAGCACGCCTTGCCAGCTCGGGATCATCGCGCTGACCATGGTGAAGAGAGCTGCGGCGAACAGTGCGGCGACCATCACCGGTTTACGCCCGATGCGATCAGAGATGGGGCCGGTGATCAGCAAGCCGATGGCAAGCATGCCGGTGGCAGCCGACAGGATCAGGCTGCTCTGGGCTGCGTTGATGGAAAACTCATGTGACAGCAGCGGCATCATCGGCTGCACGCAATACAGCAGGGCAAAGGTCGCGAAACCGCCCGAGAACAGCGCCAGCACCGTGCGCATAAACATCGGTGTGCCTTTCTCGATGTAGATCTCGCGTAGCTCAGTGACGACGTCGTCCAGCGGAGCGGGCGGAATTTCATGGGCGAGTGGAGCGACAGCAGTTTTCACTTCGGACCTCGGAGGGGCGCAGCCGGTCAGGCAATGAAAAAATCATATAGCTGGCTAATGATTCAATCCAATATATTGTTCGACCTGTTTGATAGGTTTTACGACCTAATGGAGTTTTCATGGAATTGCGCCACCTGCGCTACTTCATCGCCGTCGCCGAAGAACTGCATTTCGGCCGCGCAGCCCAAGTGCTGGGCATCTCGCAACCGCCGCTGAGCCAGCAGATTCAGGCGCTGGAACAGGAGGTCGGCGCCCGGTTATTCGAACGGACCAATCGTCGGGTCGAACTCAGTGAGGCCGGTCGGCTGTTTCTGGAAGAGGCGCGGTTGGTGCTGGCTCAAGTCGACAAAGCGGCGGACGTTGCGCGACGGGCACAACTCGGAGAGTTGGGTGAACTGAAGATCGGCTTCACCTCGTCGGCCCCGTTCAACTCGACCATTCCTCAGGCGATTTTCTCGTTTCGCCAGAGTTTCCCGGCGGTACACCTGAATCTGCGGGAAATGAGCAGCACCCAAGTGGCCGATGCATTGGTGGATGAGTCGATTGAAGTCGGCATCATGCGGCCGCTGGGCTTGCCGGACTCACTCAGCGTGGTGGAACTGATGCGCGAGCCACTGGTGGCGGTGCTTAGCTCCAAGCATCCGTTGGTGAGCGGCAGCGAAGACGGTTTATTCCTCTCGGCGCTGGCCCTCGAACCCTTCGTATTTTTCCCACGTAGCTATGGCAGTGGTTTGTACGCACAGCTGCTCAGCCTGGCGCGGGATGTCGGGTTCAGCCCGCACTTCGCGCAAGAGGCTGGCGAGGCGATGACGATTATCGGGTTGGTGGCGGCAGGTCTGGGAGTGTCGGTATTGCCGGCGTCGTATCAGCGGATGCGTATTGATGGCGTGGTCTACCGCCCGTTGCTCGATCCGGAAGCGGTGTCGGCGGTGTGGCTGGTACAGCGCAAGGATCAGAAGTCGCCGATGGCCAAGGCGTTTGTGGAATTGCTGACGCGTAAGGTTGAACCTTTGAAGCCGTAACTACGGGTGACCCCAGTGAGGTCACCCGTTTTTTTACCAGGCACTACACCGAAACCTGCACCTGCAATCGTCGCCCGATGACATCCATCAGATCGCAACCATCGCGCAATGAATTCGCTAACACTCGCGCCAACTAGCATCACTGGGCAGTTTGCGTTTGCTGCGCCTTGTTTTGTTCCGCCTGTGCTATAGCTTTGAAATCATAGGTCGGATAGAACTCGGTTTTGTAACTTCCCCACGCTGTATTTTCAAGTGCAAGGTTTACTTCGGCAAGACGGGAGGCCGGGAAGCGCACTGTGACGACTTGTCCGATACCCATCATTATGTTCCAACTGACAACCTCTACTCCCGCAGGTGGAAATGCCTTATAGAATCCTTGTTTGGCAAGTTGAGCCTTTAATTCGCCCAATGGCCGTGATTGATCGTGCTTTAAAAATACGGTCAGCATGACCGCATTATCTGGCGTGGCAACGGCATTTTTTGCAGGGGAATTTGTTGTGGACTGCGCATTGACAGCGCCGCAGAAGGCCGAGGTTATCAAAAGCGTAGATGCAAGGAGTGTTTTGAGTGATTTCTGCATGTTGAAATTCCATGTTTTATTAGGCGGCAAGATTGATTTCAAGCGGTAACGCTACTCCAGCGGAACTACCTGAGTCATTTAGTGTGCTATGGGCGACTGGTTTCAGTTTGTGATATTAGTATCTGGCTTAATGGTGGACTTTGTTTCCACTGTTCCAGTGTAGGGGGCATGAACTACATAGATACGCACCAGAGGGTTATTGGCTATCATGTCGCGAGGCACTTCGCGAGAATAGGTGAATTCATTTGGATTCAACTTTTCCAATCGCCTGACTACGGTTTTGGTTGGCCCGATATCGGGCACTAAAATGTGGCTTTTTTGATCACCAGTGACAAAGAAGTAACCTCCACCTCCATTGTCGTACTTTGAATTTCCCGTATCGGTGTAAAAGAATTCATAGCGATTGCGTTCGGGATCCCACGTCGATATTCCTACCACGCCAGGATAATTCGCTTTTACGTCCGTTTGTGGTGCGCCCTCTATATAGACCTTGGTTGTCAGCCATCGAGGAGAAGATGCCAGAGCCCGAGTATCGGCAGTGGCGGGGGCTTGTTGCGCAAAACTACCCAGCGGACAGAACAATGCCGCAAGAAGTAGGCATGTAGAAGTAATGTTGTTCTTTTGCATGCGGATAACTCCTTATCTGCTTTTGTTGGTTGCTCGCTATTGATTATCCAGATTCAATGCGTGAAAAGTATAGGCTGGGAGTGAGGGGGGCAATAGCGGGGTAATGAATTGTAATAGTTCGGCGTTTTTTCGAAGTAATACTTCGTCGCGCTTGTTTTAGATGTGCTGGTTGTTTGGGTTTGCCTATATATTGAAATCACAAGGCTGGCTGTAGGAGCTTTCCGAAGTGATACACTCCGTTTTCCTATGTTTCATGTATGTGCCGAGGACTCAGATGTGGCGAGAAGTTGCTGGCGCGTAAAGCGTTTAAAAGATCGCAGCCTTCGGCAGCGCCTACACCGATCTATGTAGGAGCTGCCGAAGGCTGCGATCTTTTGATCCTCGGTAATACCTGAGTGTGTCGCGGCTAGTCTGCGTCAGGCGTTACTGAACCTTCGCCAAATCCCCTTTCAACGCAACGCCCGCCATGAGCGCCCCAGCATGGCACTCATAGTTCTTGGCATCCTTGCGCTCGTTGCTCTTGTAGAAACTGACGATGTTGGTCACGGCGTTGGCGCCGGCGTTCTTCGCTGCTTGGTGCAGGCTGATGATTGCCGATTGCGCGACCCACTCGCAGGCCACTTCGTCAGACTTGTTGAAGGCGTTGGTTTTCTTGTTGGTCACGGCACCCGTACTGAGGACGGTGACGTTGCCAGTCGGGGTATTGCCCGCCAGGTAGAATTTCACGCTGCCATCGATTTTGCCGGCGCGGGTTGCTTCGGCGACTGCTTTGTCAAAAGGCAGATACACCGCGGTGTCACGGGCCTGGCTGATGCCCGGCAACGCACAGATCAGCAGGGTGGCGGCGGCAGCGAGTTTCTTGAAGTGCATGGAGGTCTCCTTGACCCTGAGTAATTCCGATTACGACCAGCGGCGGAAAATCAACGAGGTGTTGACCCCACCAAAAGCGAAATTGTTGTTCATCACGTACTGGTTGCTCATCTGCCGGAATTCACCGCGCAGGTAATCGAGCTTGCCGCACTGCGGATCGACCTCATCGAGGTTGAACGTATGCACGTACTGGTCGCGGTTCATCATTTCGATGCTGAACCAGGACTCCAGAGCGCCGCAGGCTCCCAGGGTATGACCGAGGAAACTCTTCTGCGAACTGATTGGCATGTGTTCGCCGAACAACGCGCTGGTGGCCAGTGTTTCGGCAATGTCGCCCTGTTCCGTAGCGGTGCCATGACCGTTCACATAGCCGATGTCCGAAGGTTGCAGTCCGGCGTCTTCCAGGGCGAGTTCCATGGCCCGCCGCATGGTGAGCTGCTCCGGACGGGTGGCGTGCTGACCGTCGGCGTTGCTGCCGAAACCCACGATCTCGGCGTGGATATGTGCACCGCGCGCCAGGGCGTGTTCGAGTTCTTCAAGCACCAGCATGCCGCCGCCTTCACCGATAACCAGGCCATCGCGGCCGGTGTCGTAAGGGCGAGGGCTGGTTTGCGGGGCGTCGTTTTTCAGGCTGGTGGCGTAGAGCGCATCGAACACCATGGCTTCGGTCGGGCACAGCTCTTCGGCGCCGCCGGCGAGCATCAGCGGCAGGCGGCCGAACTTGATCGATTCGTAGGCATAACCGATGCCCTGGCTGCCGCTGGTGCAGGCGCTGGAGGTCGGGATCAGTCGGCCGGTGAGGCCAAAGAAGATGCTGATATTCGCTGCCGTGGTGTGCGGCATCATTCGTACGTAAGAGTTGGCGTTCAGGCCTTCGGCCACTGAGTTGAGCAGCATTTTGCCGAACGCCTTGATCTCGTCGGTGCTGCCGGTGGACGAGCCGCAGGAAACGCCCATGCGTCCGTCCTTGATCGACTCGTCACCCAGCAGACCGGCGTCCGTCAAGGCCTGTTCAGCCGCGCCCACGGCCAGGCGCGAGACGCGGCCCATGCTGCGCAGCTGCTTGCGGGTCCAGTGGCTTGGCACCTTGAAGTCATCGATCGGCCCGGCCAGGCGCGTGTTGAGTTCAGTGAAACGGTCCCACTCGTCCATGCGGCGGATGCCGCTGCGATTGGCGGCGAAGTTGCCGGCGATGGTGTCCCAGTCGCTGCCCAGTGAGGTAATGCCGGCCATGCCGGTGACGACGACGCGTTTCATCAGCACAGGCCTCCATTGACGGCCAGAACCTGCCGGGTGATGTACGACGCTTCCGCCGACATCAGGAAATTCACCGCACCGGCCACCTCTTCCGGGGTACCCATGCGTTGTGCGGGGATCATTTTCATCAGTTCTTCCACCGGCACGTTTTCGTCGAGCATCGCCGTGTCGATCAGGCCGGGTGCGACACAGTTAACCGTGATTTTGCGCTTGCCCAGTTCGATCGCCAGCGCCTTGGCTGCGCCGATCAAACCGGCCTTGGACGCGCTGTAATTGACTTGCCCGCGATTGCCGATCAGGCCGGAGACCGAGGTAATGCAGACAATCCGTCCGGCGGCGCGACGACGGATCATCGGCATCATTACCGGGTGCAGCACGTTGTAGAAACCGTCGAGATTGGTGCGCATCACCAGATCCCAATCCTCCTCGCTCAGGGCTGGAAAAGCACCGTCGCGGGTCAGGCCAGCGTTGAGCACTACGCCGTAATAGGCGCCATGAGCTTCGACATCGGCTTCGAGAATAGCTTTGCAACGGGCACGGTCGGACACGTCGAATTGCAGAATGCGAGCGTTGCGGCCCAGGGCCTCGATTTCGGCCTTGACGGCTTCGGCGTCCGCCAGACCACTGCGGCAATGCAGCACGATGTCATGCCCGGCTCGGGCCAGACGCAACGCGATGGCGCGGCCGATACCACGGCTGGAGCCGGTGACCAGTACGGATTCAGTCATCACTCGACTCCTTGGGGTTCATGAAGATATTGCGCGGCCTGAGGCGGGCGAAACACGTTCAGCCGGGCGGTGGCGTGGATGCCGGGGGCGGTGAGATGGCATTCGAACACACCCATGCCGTTGTCGTCTTCCAGCGAGCGTATCCCATGAATGGTCAACTCGGTGCCGGCGGGGAAGTGTTCCACGTTGCATTCGAATTTTCGGGTGCCGAGCAGGAAACCCAACTCCACCGCATTGCCTTTCTTGCGCGCATGGCAGCCGGCGTACGCGGCGACGCTCTGGGCCATCAGCTCGATGCCGACCCAGGCCGGCAGGCTGCCGTCGGGGCGGTTGAACAGCCCGCCGGGTTTGACGGTGAGTCGGGTGTGAATCTGCTCGTCATCGAACGACAGGATCTGCTCGATGAGGATCATGTCGCCAGCATGCGGCAGCAGTTCGGCGAGCGGCCAGGCAATCATGGGGCGTCTCCGATAATCAGGCTGACGTTATTGCCACCGAAGGCAAAGGAATTGCTCATCAGGTAGCGAGGTGCAATGGACGTCAGGTGGTCGGTCGGGGTCACCCAATGCAGGGCCGGTAATTCGGGGTCGGCCTTGCCGTCCCAGACGTGAGGCGGCAAGGCATGTTCGCTGTTGTCCGCGCTCAGGCTCAACCAGCAGAACGCCGCCTCCAGGGCACCGGCAGCGCCGAGGGTATGGCCGGTCATCGGTTTGGTCGATGAGCAGGGCACGCCTTGCGGGAATAGCGTCGTCACGGCCAGGCTTTCCATGGCGTCGTTATGTTGCGTGGCGGTGCCGTGCAGGTTCAGATAACCGATCTGCTGCGGTTGCAGGCCCGCGCGGCTCAAGGCTTTGCGCATCGCTTGCAGAGCGCCACGGCCGGTCGGTTCCGGCGCGGAAATATGGTGTGCATCGGAACTGGCGCCACTGCCGAGCAGGGCAATCGGTTGGCTATTGCCGGGGCATTTGCTCATCAGAAACAGCACCGCCGCTTCGCCGATATTGATGCCGTTGCGGTTGGCTGAAAACGGGTTGCAGCGCTGCTCGGACACCGCTTCCAGGGCCGAGAAACCGTTGAGGGTCAGCTTGCACAAGCTGTCGACACCGCCGCACAACACAGCGTCGCACACGCCCAGATCGAGCAGTCGTTGAGCACTCATCAGCGCACGGGCGCTGGAGGTGCAGGCGGTGGAAATCACATAGGCCGGGCCGCTCAATTGCAGCCAGTCGGCGAGAAACGTCGCCGGCGCGCCGAGTTCCTGTTGCTGATAGTCATAATCGGCAGGGAACTGATGCTCTCGGATGTAATGGGCCAGACCGCTGCTGGCCTCGTGAATGCCCGAAGTGCTGGTGCCCAGAATGACGCCGATACGGTCGCGACCGTAGGTCTGGATCGCCTGCTCGATGTCTTCGCGGATCTGCAGCGCAGCCTCCAGCAGCAATTGATTGTTGCGACTGCTTTGATGCGCCAGCTCAGCCGGAATCGGCGCCAGCTCACCGCGCACCGCCGCGACCGGCAGCGAGCGTTCCACCACCCAGCCGGCCTCGCTGCGCATGCCCGAGCAATCGCCGGCAAACAGGTTGCGGGCGACTTCCTGCTTGTCGCGGCCCAAGGCGCAGATCACCCCGAGGGCGTTCAGATAAGCCGTCATGGCGTGTGCTCGCCTAACGGAGTAATGCGATAGTGCGGGCCTTGGGACACGTTCAATTCAAAGCTCAATGGTTGTGAGTAACGAATGTTCCAGCGCGGTGACAATGACCGTTGCCCGCCATCCTGCCGGGCGGCGGGATAGCTGCCATGCAACTCGCCCGCAGGGGTCAACGCAAACAACAAGGCGGCGAACAGCTCCCGGGCTTCCGGATTAGGCGGCAGCAGGCCGTCGGCCTGCCACTGGCCATCGATCAATTTCTGCCGTGCCACGGGAATCCCCAAAGGGTCCATCATCGACCAGCGAATGCCTGGACCTTCACGCTGGATCACCAGTAGCCAGTCCTGACGCTGTTCGGCCATCTGCCGTTCGATGTGCAGTTGCAGCGGCAACGCCAGGTTCGGGGTTCGCTCGGGCAGCGGTGCCTGGCTGGCGCAAGCGCTCAGCAACAGGAGGCAACCCAGAAGCAGGAAACGGATCATCAGGCACACCCTTCAAGAGGCTTGCGCGCGACTACATTGACCAGAGTTTCTTCCCGTTGGCCAAAGGTTTTGGGCTGGCGCAGGCCGAAGCGTTCGAGCAGGCCGAAATCCTTGGCGCGACTCCACCACAAGTAAGGGTAAGACACGTTCTGCACGCCGAATTCAAAACCCTGCCGACGAATCATCTCCAGGTAGCCGGCGGCGCTCTTCTGCACGTGCATCGGGTGGCGGAACAGCCAACGAATTACCCATGTATCAATGTAAGCCTCGGTGGACTCGGCGAACAGCAAATAGCCGCCCGGCTTGAGCACCCGATAGAACTCGGCCAGGGCCTGATCCTGCTCGACAAGGTGATGGAAGGTCTGGTGACAGAACAGCAGATCGACGCTGGCGTCCGGCACTTTGATGTTCGCGCAGTCACTGCCGATGAGTTCTACATCCATGCCCTGGCGAGCCGCTTCTTCGCCGCTCAGGTTCAGGCTGTGAGGGTCGGCATCCAGCCCGATCAGGCGCCGAGGCGCGAAGGTCTGGCGCAGGTACTGGAACGATTTGCCCTGGCCGCAACCGGCATCCAGCAATACCGGGTTGTCGGGCAATGGCGCGCTGAACAGGTCGCGCAAATCATTGATCGCCACTCGCAATACATGGTGCTGCCAGGTGTGACTGCGCAGAAACCAGAAACCGAAACGGGTTTCTTCGACATAGTTGTCGCTCAAGTAACTCATGTCGGATCCTGGGCGCACAGGTCCGAAATCATCCGCAGTCGACGTTTGGGTTCGCTGACAAACGGGTTGCGTTCATCCCAGGCGTAACCCGCGAGGATCGAGCTGATCATGCGGCGGATTTCCGCTGCGCCGCCCTGATAGAAAATCACATCCTGAAAGGTCCCGGCGTACCAGCCTTCGACGTAGCAACGGAAGGTGTCGACGCCGCGCTTGAGCGGTTCGGCGAACTCGGTCTGCCAGTCGACGCTTTCACCTTGCAATTGGCGGTGCAGCACCCCGGCGGCCATGCTCGCCGAACGCATGGCGATGGTCACACCGGAAGAGAACACCGGGTCGAGAAATTCCGCCGCGTTGCCCAACAGAGCGAAACCTTTGCCGTGCAGGGTTTTGACGTTGGCAGAATAGCCGCCGATGGTCCGCGCGGGCGTATCCCACACGGCGTTGTTCAGCACACCGGCCAGGCTTGGGGTTTCAGCGATAAAGCCGCGCAGGCAATCGTCCAGATTCTCGGTGCGGCCTGCGAAATGTTCGGCGGCCGCCACTACGCCCACCGAGCAACGGCCGTTGCTGAATGGGATGGTCCAGAACCAGATATCCCGCTGGGTCGGATGGGTAGTGATGAGAATTTTCTCCCGGTCGAAAGCCGGGTTGTCGATACAGTCTTCGACATGGGTAAACACGGCTTGGCGCACCGGGAAGTTCGACGGTGCTTCAAGATCGAGCAAGCGCGGCAGCACGCGACCGTAGCCGCTGGCATCGAGCACGAAGTCGGCCTCGACGCGGTATTGACTGCCGTCTTCGCGAAGCACATCGAGCTGCGGTTTCGGCAGGCTGAAATCGGCGCTGACGATGGCTTCGCCATAACGGACATCGACACCCTGCAACTCAGCTTGATCGGCCAGCAGCTTGTCGAAGTCGGCGCGCGTGACCTGGAACGTGGTCGGCTTGCCGTTGGTGAAGGTGTCGCCGAAATCGAAGGTGCTGTACTGATCGCCCCAAGCGAACGCTGCACCGTTTTTGCGCTGGAAACCAGCAGCATTTACCGCCTCGAGCATGCCGGCTTCTTCGACGAAATCCAGGCAGTGGGACAGCAGGCTTTCACCGATGGAAAACCGTGGGAAATGCTGGCGCTCGATCATCAGCACATCATGACCTTTACGCTTGAGCAGCGCGGCGGCGATGGCGCCCGAGGGGCCGGCGCCGATTACCAGTACCTGACGACGTTCCATTTCAACTGTTGGCACGGGTGCTCCTTGCCGGGGCGGCGATGTTCAAAGGGATTCGGTGCATGCCGGCGAGTGCCGGCAGCAGGGTTGCGATCAGGCCCATCAGCATCAGCGCGAAGTACAGCGCCGGGCTGATGAGCTGTTGTTGCAGCAGCAGGTTGAGAAAGACGATCTCGCTCAAGCCGCGAATATTCAGCAGCAGGCTTTCCCGCCAGCGGCTGGCACCTTCAAACGAGGCGCCAGCCCAGCCGAGGCCCAGCCAGTTGCCCAACAGTTTGCTGGCGATCGGCAACAGCAGGAGCGCGGCCAGTTGCACGCCGCTGAGACTGTCGATGGCGCTGTGCACGTTGATCTGCACGATGCCGAACGTGAGGATCAGCGGGATGGCAATCCAGGTTTGCAAACGGCTCATCCACGCCGCCGACAATGGCAGCACCAATGGCACCTTGAGCGTGGCCATGCACAGCAGATAGCCGATGCCGAAAATCAGCGCATTGAGTTTGAAGTGTTCGGCGACCACCAGCAGCGCGAAGAAGCAGCCGCTGTGCAGCAACGGTTGGCGCAACCCGAGCAGCCGCAGCAACAACGGCAGGCAGGCGCCGGCCAGCGGCAGCAAGAGGCTGCTCAGGTGCAGGCTGCCTTGGGCGAACGCGAACAGGGTCCAGCAGGTCAGGTCGATCAGGATCGCGGTCTGCACCAGGCGTCGGGTGGCAGCGGGCGGGTAGTTGATGTGTCGCAGGTACAGATACAACACGGGAATCGCGGTGATGGCGAACAGCAGACCGACCGCCAGCGAGCTGATCCACGGCTGCGGCGGCAACAACCAGACTGCCGTTACCAGCCCGCAGGCAAACGGAATGCAGAAACTCGGCAGGGCGATTTTCAGGCTCTGGCGTTCCAGCCGCAGGTCAATCACGTCGCTGAGGATGTGCCCCAACAGTAAGGCAAAGCTCAGACTGTAGAGGTTCTTCAGCCAGTCCGGCGAGATCAGGTCGGCGCCGCTCAAGTGCCAGCCCGGTTCGATCCAGAAGTACATCAGCAATGGCAGGCCGAAGGTCGCCAGCAGCAACTGGCTGACAATCGGAATCAGACCGAAATGACGACCGATACGGGTGGCCACGGCGAACAACACCAGGGCCATCAACCAGAACACAGCGACCATCATGCTGCCGGCTCCGTGATTGGGGCGGCGTGGACTTGGCGTCCGGCCCACGGCGCCAGAATGAAACTGAACGCCAGGCCGAGGCTCACCGACAGGCCGAAGTTGCTCACCGCCGGCGTGCTGGACACCGCCAGCAGGCCGAACGACAGCCAAGTGGTCACCGCTGCCAGCAAAGTGCCCAGCAGGCTCGCCGCAGCACCACCGATCTGTTCGCGCATGAGGATCGCATAATCGACGCTGATCGCCGTCACCAGCAAGAGGCCGAACAGGCTGAACAATGTCAGCGGCTGACCGAGCCAACCCAGGCTTGCCAGACTGCACAGGGCCGCCAGCAATGGCAGGGAGACGATGCGTAACGCGCCACCGAGACCGAATGGCAGGATCAGCACCAGCACGATCAACACGCAGGAGGCGAGTTTCAGTTCAGCGGCGCTGATTTGAGTGGCGGCGAAAACCTGGTTCAGTTCGCCGAGGCGATCCACCAGTTCCACACCCGGCAAGTCCAGCGCCTGGACCCGCAGCAGCGTGGGATTGTTCAAGCCTTGCAGGCTGACCATCGCCGCCACGCCGTCATCGGTCGGTCCCAGCCACAGGGTGCGGTAGGGCTCGGCCAATGGGCCGGCCAGCGCTGCGTCGATGTCTTCGGTGGGCAGCGCCTGCAACGTTGCCAACTCGGCTTGCAACGCGGCGGCCGGCACGCCGAGTTCGAGCAACGGTTGCCAGAACTGCGGCAGTTTGCTCAGTGCTTCACGCACTTTGCGCTGTTCGCTCGGCTGGCTGACCAGTTGATTGAGCGACAGATAGCCCTGAAGTTTCTCCAGATTGACCAATTGATCCAGACGCTCGCTCAGTGCCGTCAGGCGTTCGAGCAACTCCTGCTGATTGGTCGCGCACACCAGGAAGAACTGGCTGGTAGGCTGATAGCCGGTGATGCGCGCGATGGTCTGGGCTTCGTCAGTCAGTTGCTGCGGCGTGCCGACCCATTGGCGAATGTCGTTTTTGCTCTGCAACTGCAACAGACCGCCGACACAGAAGGCGATCAGCAGTGCCAGCAGTACCGGCGTGCGCAAGTATTTCAGCAGCGATTCACGCAGCTCCAGCAACTTCTCGGCGATGCGCATCGGCCATTGTGCCGGACGCAGATCCACGCCCTTGAGCAGCGCTGGCAGCAGGCACACTGCCGACAGATAGGCGCCCACCAGACCGGCGGCGGAGAACACGGCAATTTGGGTCAGGGCCGGGAACGGCGTCCAGGCCAGGGCCAGGTAGCCGATGCAACTGGTGATCAGGCTCAGCGTCAGCCCCGGCAGGGTCAGGCGCAACGCCGGCCAGCTGTGCCAGGGTTTCAGGCTCCAGCTTTTGGACAGGTAATGCAGCGGGTAATCCACCGCCACGCCGATCAGGCTGGAGCCCAACACCAGCGTCATCACATGCATGTGACCGAACAGCGCCACGCAGGCAACCGCGCCGAACAGCATGCCCACCAGCACCGGGACGAATGCCAACAACACCCGCCAGCGCCGGAAGGCCAGCAACAGCAACAACAAAATCCCGACCGTGGCGCCGCCGCCGACCCAGGTCATCTCGCGTGCGGCTTGCCGTTGACCGCTGGCGGCATACAACAGGCCACTGGCGGCGAGTAGTTGCACATCCGACCGGGCGGCTTCTTCGCGACTGTGCTGGAGCAGGTCAGCCACTTGCAGCGGCAGGTTCATGTCGAATGCGTTGCCGACGGTTTGCGCCCGCAGCATCACCCAACTCTTGCCGTCAGCATCGGCAACCAGCGCACCGCTGCCGATGTCCAGTTGCACAGAGCCGTGCTGTGGCTGGCTGTTCTGGATGCGCCCGGTCAGGCCGAGCCAGTCGTCCTGGCTCGGCACCAGGCTGAAGCCGGTGAACGGGTCGAACAGGGCTTGTACCCGTTGCTGAATAAAGACGTCGGGGTGCTCGATGAGTTGCTGCCGGTCGGTCGCGGACAGCATCGCCAGGCGGCCTTGCAGCAATTGCGTGCGTAGCGCCGGCAAGTCGGCCTGCAGGTTCCACTGGACCTTTTCGAACACGCCGCTGGCCTGCCATTGCTCGCCCAGCTTTTGCGCCATGGCGATGGCTTGCTGGCGGTCTTTATGGCCGACCAGCACCAGCATTTCCCGATTCAATGGTTCTTGCATGCGTTGTTCGGCGCGCAGTTCCAGGGCGTCCGGCGCGGTGCCTGGCACCAGTTCCATCAGGTTGGCCGACAGTGGTGCGTCGCCGCGCCATTGCCAGCCGGCGAGCGCGAGCACCGCCAGCAGCAGGATCAGAAACAGCCGCGGCAGCATCCGTTCACTCGGCAAAGTCATGTTGCTCCGCATCGCTCAAAGGTTGTGCGCTGGTGCTGTCCTGCATGCGCAACAGGGTTCGGTCACCCTGGGTTTCGAGCAGCTCGATGCTGTGCACCAGTTCGCCACCGTCAATGTTGATCTGATTGAACACCTGCTTGAGCAGCATCGAACGCGGGGTCAGGGTCAGCTTCCAGTTTTGTGCGTCGCCGCTCAGCGAAAGCTCGAAATCCCGTTGCAGGCCACTGCTGTCGCCTTGCAGCACCGCGAGGAACAAGCGGTTCTGCTCGGCGCCGGCGCTCTTGTTCGGCAGCATTTGCCAACCGTTGGCATCACGCCGGGCAATGCCCTTGTCGCTGATGCGGTAGTCCTGTTGCAGCGGGGTTTTCAGCAGCCAGAGCAGACCATGGTTTTTTGCCAGAACGAAGGTGCCCTTGCTGGTCAGCGGCTGGGGCAGGGCGCGCAGGTGTTTTTCCTGGATGAAGCTGCCGTGGATCACATCGGGTTTGGCCAGTTGATCGCTGAGCTGTTGCAGATCGAAGGCTTGCGCCAATGATGAAAGCCCGAGCAACGCGAAGGCGCCGAGGCATTTGAGCAGCGAATTCATGGCAGCATCCTTTCAACCGCGTCGGTGAACACCTTCGGTGAGGCCAGCTGCATTTCGCGGCTGCTCATGTCGACGGCGACCTGCACGGAACAGGCGCGGGTCAGGCGCTCGCCGGTGGCCAGATCGCTGATCAGATAGGTGATCTTCAGGCGGTTTTCCCACTCCACCAGGCTGGCGCGCACATTCAGCATCTGGCCGAACACGGCACCGCGCACATAGCGCAGCTGCAAGTCGATCACCGGCCACGCGTAACCCGACGCCACCATGGCGTCGTAGTTGTGGCCGATCTTGTCCAGCAGCGCACAGCGGGCGACTTCCAGGTATTTGACGTAATGGCCGTGCCAGACCACGTTCATGGTGTCGACGTCAAAGAACGGTACGAGGATTTCCGTGTCGGTGTGAAGCACTCCCTTGCTACGCATGCAGCCTCCAGTGTTGTTCGGCGATGCGTTGCAGGCACAGGCGCAATTCACCTTCCAGCGCACGGTCTTCGATGACCGGCGGGAAGTCCTTGGCCAATTCTTCGTGCATCGCGGCCAGGGCCGGTGGCAGTGGGCGCGCGTCTTCAGCCTGGCCGCGCAGCCAGACGCCTTGGTTGGCAGCCAGCAGCGTGGCAGCGGCGACTTGTTCGGTCAGCTCCAGCACGCGGATGGCGTCGCGGGCGGCGATGGTGCCCATGCTGACTTTGTCCTGGTTGTGGCACTCGGTGGAACGCGAGAAGACGCTGGCTGGCATGGTGTTTTTCAGCGCCTCGGCAGTCCAGGCACTGGTGCCGATCTGCACAGCCTTGAAGCCGTGGTTGAGCATCGCGCGGTCGGCGGTGGCGCCAGACAGGTTGCTTGGCAAACCATGGTTGTAGCGCTCGTCCACCAACAGTGCGAGCTGACGGTCGAGCAAGTCGGCGACGTTGGCCACCAGGGTTTTCAGGCTGTCCATGGCGAAGGCGATATGGCCGCCGTAGAAGTGCCCACCGTGCAGTACGCGTTCGGCTTCGGCGTCGATGATCGGGTTGTCGTTGGCGCTGTTGAGTTCGATCTCGATGAACGAGCGCAGCCAGTTCAGGCTGTCGGCCAGCACACCGAGCACGTGCGGCGCACAACGCAGGGAATAACGGTCTTGCAGGCGATGCAGCGGCGCGGTCGGCGCATCGATCGCCAGGTCCTTGCGCAACCATGCGGCGACTTGCATCTGCCCTGGATGGGGTTTGGCGGCGAACAGGCGCTCGTCGAAGTGTTCCGGGTTGCCCTGCAAAGCGACCACGTTCAGCGCGGTGATGCGCGTGGCCAGTTGCAGCAGGTAATCAGCGCGGGCATAAGCCAGGCAAGCGAGGCCGGTCATCACGGCGGTGCCGTTCATCAGCGCCAGCGCTTCTTTGGGGCGCAATACTAGCGGTTCCCAGCCCAGTTCGCTGTGCACATCGGCGGCTTGTCGACGCTCACCACGGAACATCACTTCGCGCTCGCCGGACAAGGTCGCGGCGACGTAGGACAGCGGCGTCAGATCACCACTGGCGCCCACCGAACCTTCTTCCGGAATCAGCGGCAGAATGTCGTGTTCGAGGAAGGCTTGCAGACGCTCCAGCAGTTCCACGCGTACCCCGGAAACGCCGTAGCAAAGCGATTGCAAACGCGCCGCCAGCACCGCGCGGGTGGCTTGGGCGTCGAGCAGTTTGCCCAGGCCGCAGCCGTGGAAGGTATACAAGTGACGGGGCAGAGCTTCGACGTGGTGCAGCGGCACCGCCACCACACAGGAATCGCCATAACCGGTGGTCACACCGTAAATCACGCCTTCCTTGTCCAACAGGGAGTCAAGGAACTGCGGCCCCTTGGCGATGCGCTGGCGAAACTCGGGGTCGCCCTGCAACTGCGTCGGCACCTGGCGGTTGGCCAGGGCTAACACGTCCTCGATGCACAAAGGGAGTTCGCCGAAGGTTACCGGCTCAAGCGTTGGCGTCGTCATCGGTCTTCCAGAAAGGGTAAAAGTTGAACCATTGTTGGGGCGCTTCAAGGCAATAGTGACTCAGGCGTTCGGCGTAGCGGGAGGCCCACTGATGAATGACCTGTTCGCGGTCGCTGCGTTTCCACACGATGGCGTCGGCGAACGGTTCGAGGGTCAGTCGATAGTCGCCAGTGGGTTTCTTCAGGCACAGCATCAGGTTGATCGGGCATTTCAGCAGACCGGCCAGCAACCATGGGCCCTGAGGAAACGCGGCTTGATGGCCGAGGAAATCCACGCTCACGCTGCGTCCGCCATGCAGCGGCACGCGGTCGCCGGCAATCGCCAGCCATTCGCCGCGCTCCAGGCGTTCATGCAGTTGCAGCATGATCACCGGGTCCAGCTCGCTGACCTGGATCAGCCGCAGATTGGTCGCCCCGGCTTCGCCCAGCAGACGGTTGAATTGTTCGGCGTGCTTGGTGTGCACCAGCACGTTCATGGTGACTTTCTCACCGATCTCGGCCAGCGCCCGGCAGACCTCGAGATTGCCCAGGTGTGCGCCCACCAGCATTTGCCCGCGTGTACCGCGCAGTTTATTGCGCAGCAGCGCCGGGTCGATGATTTCGATTTGATCGATGCTCAGCTTGCCGTTCCACACATCGAGCTTGTCGAGCATAGAGTCGGCGAACGCCATGAACTGGCCGAACACCCGCCAATGGCTCGGGCGCAATTCGCTACGACCGCTCCAGTCGGCAAGCCGCTGCTGGTATTGCCAGGCGCTTTGGCGGGCGCTGCGTCCGAACAGGAAAAAATACAGCACGATGCCGTACAGCAGCGGGCTCAACAGTCGGCGACCCAAGACTTTTGCGCAGAGCGCGGTGAACTTCATCAACCAGAAACTGCCGCGCTCCTGGCGGTCGGCCCAATGCTGTTTGTCTGCGTTGTCGCTCATGCTCGCCACCGTCGCCAGAGGATCACCGGTGCGCGCAGCAACATGCCGAAGAACAGCCGGGTGTGCATGCTCGAAATCAGTACATTGTCGTGGAACAGGCGGAAATGCGAGACGCCATCCAAGGGGTAATGGACCTTGGTTTTCAGCCACTGCATTGGCATATTGCGCCAGGCAAGGCGCACCAGGATGTCGGAGTCGAAGTCCATGCGTTTACCAATCCTGGCCGAGTCGATCAGTGCCAGTGTTGGTGGCAATGGGTAGACGCGAAAGCCGCACATGGAGTCGCGAATCTGCAATGACAGGGTGTTGATCCACACCATGACGTGCGTCAGGTAGCGGGCGTACAAACGGCCCTTCGGCACGCTGTCGTCGTATTGCGGATAGCCGCAGATCACCGCCTCGGGATTAGCGCGCGAATGCTCGATGAAGACTTTGACGTCTTGCAGGTCGTGCTGGCCGTCAGCGTCCACCTGCAAGGCGTGGCTGAAGCCCAGGCGCGAAGCTTCGCGCAAACCGGTCATCACCGCGCCGCCCTTGCCTTGATTGACGGTGAGCCTGATCAGGTAAACCCGGTCACGCAGGGCCAGTTGATCAAGTACCTTGGCGCAGGCCGGACTGCTGGCATCGTCCACTAGAATGCAAGGCAGGCCACTGGCAAGCAGGGCATCGACCACGGCAGTGATTGCGGTTTCGTGGTTGTAGACCGGGATTACGGCGCAGGGGTTATGCATGATGGCGTGCATCTGAAGGATCGAGGTGTCTGCATCGCGAGCAGGCTCGCTCCCACAGGGAAATCGTGTTTAACAGAGATCCAATGTGGGAGCGAGCCTGCTCGCGATTGAGTGCGTAGCACTCACCAAAGTTATGCATCGCTGGCAGCCTCCAGCAAAATCCGCCCACTTGAGCAGGTGGCGGTTTCATTGCGATAGGCGAAATACAATTTGCTGCGCGCCGAGTCGAAGCGCAGGTGCAACTGGATTTCATCACCGGGGCGCACCAGTTGCTGGAATTTCAGCACTTCCATACCGGCGAATTTTGCCGGCAGATCCATCAATTGCTGACCCAGGCTCAGCGCCCAATCCACCTGCACCACGCCGGGCAATACCGGTGTCTGAGGGAAATGCCCGCTGAAATACGCCAGGTCTGGCGGGACGGCCAGTTGCAGGCTCCACTCGCCATCGGTGTCGATCTGCTCCAGCACTTCCGGCGCCTTTGGGCGTGGCGCCAGCAATATGGTCTCCACGTCGGCCTGAGGCAGTTTACCTTGAGCGTTCAGTGGCAATTGTCGCAACAGGCGCCAGCGACGGGGCAGGGCGAGTGCTTCGCAATGCTGGCTCAGGTGTTGGCGCAACTCCTGAGTAAGCGTACGTCGACCCTGATTGCGCAAGGCATGCAAACCCTGCTCGCTCAACACCAGCAGCGCGCCCAGCGAAGCACGGTTTTCCTGGACGACGCCAAGCCGCGCTTCAGCGACCCACTCATGGGTCATCAGCGCTTGTTCGAGCATCGGTAGCGAGATACGTTTTTCTTCCAGTTTGACGATTCGGTCCAGCCGTCCCAACAGCTCGAAACGGCCGTCGGCGGCGATGCGCGCGGCATCGGCGGTGTGTTCGATATGGCCGGCCGGCAAGTACGGTGAGGCGATAAGCAAGGCGCCATCGCTGTCCTGGCTCAGCGCAACCTCGGCGAAGGGCTGCCAGAGATTCTGGCCCTGACGCCAGGCGATGCCGCCGGTTTCCGAGCTGCCGAAGATTTCTGTCGGCCATTGTTGCAGGCGCTCATGCAGGCTTTGCGCCGCATCGGCGGGCAACGCGCCACCGGAGGAAAACACTCGGCGCACCGCGCTCAGCGCTGGCCAGTCGAGGTTGTCGCCCATGCGTTTGAGCAGTGCCGGGCTGGCGACCCAGGCGAAGGCCGAGTGTTCGCGGCTGGCGCGTTGCAGGTCTTCCGGGAAGGCCAGTTGTTTACGCACGAACGAGCGCCCGGCGCACAACGGCCACAGCACCCGAAACAGCAACCCGTAGATGTGCTGGGTGGCGACGCTGCCGATGATGCAGGCCTCGCCCAAATCTGCGCCCCACAGGTGCTCCAGCGCTTTGACTTCATTGGCCAGTTGGCGCAGGGTTTTGTCGATGCGCTTGGGTTCGCCACTGGAGCCGGAGGTGCACAGGCTCAGCTGACAGCGATCCAGATCCAGCGGGCTGGCCGGCAGCGGTGGATGCTGATAATCGCTCAAATGAGCATCGTCGGCCTGATCGGTCAGCCACAGATCGACCTCGGTCGACCAGCGCTGGCGAGTCTGCGCTTGCAGGTCGGCGGGCAGCAGCACGCTGACCCCGGCACGCCAGGCGCCGAGCAGGGCAATGGCCAGGTCGGCAGCGTCCTCAAGGTGCACGGCGATGCGCTGTACGCCTTGCGCTTGCAGGCCGGCAGCCAGGCTCAGGGCCTGTTCGCACAATTGCGCGTGATTTAACGCAGGTTGCACCGTCACGGCTCGGTCCGGCTGAGCTTTGAGCAACAGTTGCTCAAGTGTTATCCAATTCATGGGCGGCCTCTTACCCGTTGTCGTATCAGCCATTCAATGGCAAACATCAGGCCGATCAATCCGTAGGAGATCAGGCCGGTGTACAACATCCACCAACTCAGCGGCGCCCAAAGGGTCAGGGCGGCGGCGCACAAGCCGTTGCAGAGAAAAAACACGCTCCAGGCAATCGTCACCTGGCGGGTGTAGCGAATGGCCCTGGCCGGTAATTCCGGCTCTCGCAGACGGGCCAGGCGTTCGATCATCGGTGGGCCGTATTTCAGGCTCAGGCCGAACAGCACCAACATGAACGCGCTGATCAGCACCGGGTACCAGCGCAGCAGCACCGGGCTGTCGAATAGCGCCAGCAGCAGGCAAAACCCGATGGCGACCGTGGCCATCCACAGGCTTCCGGGGCGCCGCTCGCCGGTCAGCGCTCGCGCCAGCCACAGGCTACCCAGCAGCAGACCGAACTGCCACGGGGCAAAATGCTCCATGCCGAAATACACCGCAAAGGGGTACAACAGGCCTGCCAGCAGCAGGCCCAGGCCGATCAATCGGCTCATGCGGCGGGTTGAACCAGACGGTAGACCGCCTCGACCACGTCGCTGACGGTACGCACCGATTTGAATTCTTCGGCGGCGATTTTCTTGCCTGTCTGGCGTTTGATGTGATCGATCAGATCGACCGCATCGATGCTGTCGATTTCCAGATCCTGATACAGGTTGGACCCCAGGCTGATGCGCTCGGGCTCCAGCTCGAAGAGTTCGACCAGAGCATCGCGCAGGGTATTGAAAATATCGTCACGAGTTTGCATGGTCCGGTCTCAAGCTGCCTGTTTTGCAGTGACGAACGCCGCAAGGCTCGCCACGTTGGTGAAGTGATTACGGGTGTCCTTGGCGTCGGCATCGATTTTGATACCGTACTTTTTCTGAATCGCCAGACCGAGTTCCAGGGCGTCTACCGAGTCCAGGCCCAAGCCTTCGCCGAACAGTGTCTGGTCATCGCCAATGTCTTCGACGCTGATGTCTTCGAGGCCCAGGGCGTCAATGATCAGTTCTTTGATTTCACGGTGTAGATCGCTCATCTTCGGCGAGCTCCTTAATAAAGTAATGGTGCAAATAATCATTGAGCTTGCGCGAGGCTTGGGGCGCGGGCCCCTGCGTAGCGAAGGCCTGTGGGTCTATATCGGCCCCGACACGAAAACTGAAGTGCACGCGGCGTTTGGGGATCCGATACCAGGGTTCGGCCTTGGTTAATGTGCTCGGGCTGACCTTGATGATCACCGGGGTGAGGATTTTCGCACCGCGCACAGCGATTGCCGCGCCCCCCCGATGAAATGCCGGTGGTTTGCCGGGTTGAGTGCGGGTGCCCTCGGGGAAAATGATCAGGGTCTGACCGCTTTTCAGCGCGTCGGCAGCGGCGTCGAGCATGTCCATGCTGCCGTCGTTGCTGATGTAATCGGTGCGACGTAGTGGGCTGCGGGTGAACGGATTTTCCCAGAGGCTTTTCTTGACCACGCAGTTGGCGTGGCCTACCAGGCCGATCAAAAACACCACATCGATCAGCGAAGGGTGATTGGCGACGATCATCTGGCCTGGCCGCCCAAGCTTTTCCGCACCCTGAATGTCATAAGTCAGCACGCCAGTGCGAGCCATGAACCGAATGAAAAACCAGAAACAGCGGCTCACCGTCTGTCGTGCCCGCTGACGATGGGCCTGGGCGTTTCCCGGCAAGCAACTCAACAGCGGGAACACCACCAGTCGCAGGCATAGCCCGCCCAACCCGAACAGGGTGAAGCTTGCGGCAGTGGCCAGCAGGCGCCAGTAATAGGCGTCGCGGTTTTTATCGGTTACAGGTTGCGTTGCCAGGTCCATAGACGATTTTTCCAGGCATGTTGGCAGGTGGTCTGCTGGCCGAGCAGGGTACGCAACAGATTCAGGGCATGGGGCCAGTGGGCTTTGGACAACGCTTGCGAGGTGCTGTTCAGCGACAGCTGCCACTGATTGCCGGGCGTAATCAGCAGGCCGACCGCATAAGGGAATGGCACGTCGTCGATCCAGGCCGAGTAGGCCGTGGGCGGTTGCTCTTCCGTCACTACCAGCAGTACCGCAGGCGCTCCTTCATCAAGCAATGCCGCCGCCTCTAGCATGCCGTGTTCAAGGCCATCACCGGCCGCAGCGAGGGCGGTCATTTCGCTGGTTTCGCCGCGCATGATCGACCATAGGCCGATGACCGCGTTGTGCACCGACAAGCTGAACTGAGTGGGCGACAACGGTTGGTCAGTCGCCAGATCGCTGAGAATTTCGAAAGTGCGCGGGGTTTCGCCGTGGCGGGAAATAAAGACCAGCGGTAGGTCCTGGCGACCATCAGCCAACGGCCAGCCAACGCTGAATGCCATCCGCGCCAGACGGCTGAGTCGCCGACGCTGCATAGCCGGCAAAAACGACACATCGGGGGCGGCATCGCTGGGCTCGAGCACGACCGGTTGTCGGCTCCAGGCCTGCCAATCATCCACGCTTTCAAGCCCAGGGGCCCACGCGCGCCATTGGGCGATGTTGAAATTGATCACAGACATTCATCCCGCCCCTGCGGGCTTCCTTGACGCGGTGAGTCGCAGAAATCGCGGCTGACCTTACGTGGCGCTTAACGCCGAGTGGTGCGCATTATCCCGGTGCGGCGGGCGTGTAGCAAATGCTGGTTACATTTTGCGCAACGAAATGTACCGTCTGGTTCGCGAAAAAACTGTCGTTTGGCCATTATCCACGTTGCAGCGGACATGTCTGTCGGCTCTATCGGCTGTCAATGGACGAGTTGGCGGCTTCTTCCGACGGATATTTACCAATGACTGTGTAGTCCCGATGCCGGCGAGGTAGCTAAGCAGCGCCGTGGACTACTACACTCGGTCATTCTTTGATACACGGAGGTTTTGACATGCGGCGCGTGGTGTTCAATCAGAAAGGTGGCGTGGGCAAGTCAAGCATTGCCTGTAATCTGGCGGCGGTCAGCGCCAGCGAAGGCTATCGTACGCTGTTGGTGGATCTCGATGCTCAGGCCAACTCCACTCAATACCTGACGGGACTCACCGGTGATGATATCCCGATGGGGATCGCTGACTTCTTCAAGCAAACCCTGTCCTCCGGACCGTTCTCGAAGAAAAACCAGGTCGATATCTACGAAACCCCATTCGACAACCTTCACGTCGTCACCGCCACCGCCGAGCTGGCTGACTTGCAGCCCAAGCTTGAGGCCAAGCACAAGATCAACAAACTGCGAAAATTGCTCGAGGAGCTGGACGGCGATTACGACCGAATCTACCTCGATACACCGCCAGCACTGAATTTCTATGCCGTCTCGGCCTTGATCGCCGCTGATCGTGTATTGATTCCCTTCGACTGCGACAGTTTCTCGCGTCAGGCGCTGTATGGCCTGCTGGCGGAAATCGAAGAGTTGAAGGAGGACCACAACGAAGGGCTGGAAGTTGAAGGCATCGTCGTCAACCAGTTCCAGGCACGCGCCAGTTTGCCTCAGCAAATCCTCGACGAACTGATCGCCGAAGGGCTACCGGTGTTGCCGGTGTACCTGGCAAGCTCGGTGCGCATGCGCGAATCCCACCAGGCCAACACGCCGCTGATCCACCTCGACCCGCGGCACAAGCTGACCCAGCAGTTCGTCGACCTGCACAACCTTCTCGAAAACACCTGATTCCTGCAAACAACACCGAACCACTGTGGGAGCGAGCCTGCTCGCGAAAGCGGAAGTCCAGTCAACAGAGATGTTGAATGTGAAACCCTCTTCGCGAGCAGGCTCGCTCCCACATTTATTTGTGGTGGCTCTAAATCCCTTGGCTACGCAGCCAGCTCATCAACTGCGGCAACGGGAAGGCCCCGCTCTGGCGAGCCACTTCCCGGCCGTTCTTGAACAGAATCAGGCTCGGAATCGAGCGAATCCCCAGCTGTGCCGACAATTGCTGATTCGCCTCGCTGTCCAGCTTGGCCAACCGACACTTGCCCGCCAACTGACCCGCCGCTTGCTCGAACACCGGCGCAAACGACTTGCACGGCCCGCACCAGTCCGCCCACACATCCACCAGCAACGGCAGGTCGCCCTTGATCTGACTGGCGTAATCGCCTTGCTTCAACTCGAATGGCTTGTTGAGCAGGACTTCGGCCTTGCAGCGGCCGCACTTTGGGTGGTCATTGAGACGCTCGGCGGGAATGCGATTCAGCCCGTTGCAGTGGGGGCAGGGGATGAGGAGTGGGTCAGTCATGAGGATGGTCCTGTTAAGAAGCCGATTACTTCTATTTGGAGACGTTTGCTCATGTTTTCAATCGTGCAGCGACCTGCGATGTAACTAGGCTGGGTTGTACTGAGCGACACTGTTGGTCTGCTTAGAATTATCGCAACTTGCGATATTTTTTATCTGTGATTAATCTCCATAGCAGAATGCGATAAGGATGTTGCATGCATGTGTTCACCGAAAAACCAGTCCGTGAGGCCAAGGAAAAGTGGCCGCGGGCAGCCAATGCACTGGAGCAGTGGTATCGACTTGCCAAAGGGAGTAACCCAAGAGACTTCGCGGCGATGAAGTCGATTTTCCCCGCGACTGACAAAGTCGGCGAGTTTCATGTGTTCGACATCGGTGGCAACAAGTTGCGGCTGATCGCTTTCGTCAGGTATCGGTCTCAAAAGCTTTATATCAAGCATGTGCTGGATCACCGCGAATATGACCGCGGTAAATGGAAGGAGGGAAGGTCATGAGTGTTCTGATCAAAAAGGCTGCCGAGCATTGGGAGTTCGTCTCGCCATTGCTTCGAAAACCGAAAAACGAAGACGACTACGACAGGTTGGCGCAGGCACTCGATGAATTGCTTGAGATGACCGGGGATGATGAGTCGCACCCGTTGATGAGCTTGGTGGATATCATCGGTGACTGGATTGCGGAGTGGGATCGCAAGCATCACCCCATGCGCGAGGCCTCTGGTGCAGAGGTTCTCGGCTATATGATGCGCGAACACGGCCTCAGCCAGAGCGAACTGCCCGGCGTTGGCACTCAGTCGGTGGTTTCCGAGATATTGAGCGGCAAGCGTCAGCTCAACCTGCGGCAGATCCGCTGGTTAGCCGAACGCTTTGGTGTATCAGTGGAGACGTTTATCTGACCCGTCTACGACGAACAACTGATCTCCAAATGCTTACCCCACTCCGGTGGCCGCTCGGCATAACTCTCCATTCCAGGTTGTTCCTCGAACGGATTGCTCAATACTGCGTGCAAACGACGAACTTCCGCATAGTCGCCGCTTTCCGCCGCATCGATGGCTTTCTGCGCCAGATAGTTACGCAGGATGTACAGCGGATTGACCGCATGCATTCGTTTGCGGCGCTGTTCCTGGTCAACCACACCTTCACGAGCAACCCGGGCGATGTAGAGCTCGCCCCACGCATCGAAGCCCTTGATGTCGACGAAGTCATCGCGCAAGCGGCCGATGGCCAGTTCGGGTGACTCATCCCCCAGGCGGCGGAAGAACAGGCTGTAGTCGACGCCGCTGTTCTGCATCAGCTGCAGCAAGTGTTCCAGCAGTTTCTGGTCGTCGTCTTCGGCAGTGGTGAAACCGAGGCGGCGGCGCATCAGGTCCAGGTAGTGGGCCTGAAACAGCGGCAGGTACAGGCCGAGGGTTTCGCGCAGGGCTTCGACGCTGATGAACGGCGTCAGGGCCTGGGCGAGGGCGCTGAGGTTCCACTGGCCGATCGGCACCTGGTTGCTGAAGGAGTAACGACCCTGATCATCGGAATGGTTGCAGATGAAGTGGGCGTCGAAGTCGTCGAGGAAGGCGAACGGGCCGAAGTCGAAGGTGATGCCCAGGATCGACATGTTGTCAGTGTTCATCACGCCGTGGCAGAACCCATAGGCCTGCCATTTGGCGATCAGCTCGGCGTTGCGCTCGACGATTTCGCGGAACATCGCCAGGTACGGTTCCGGCTGTTCCAGGCAATGCGGGAAATGCATGGCCAGCACATGGTCGCCGAGTTCTTTCTGTTGCTCGGGGCGCTTGGTGTAGTAGAAAAATTCGAAATGCCCGAAGCGCACATGGCTCGGCGCCAGGCGCAAGACCATGGCCGCGCGTTCCTGTTTCTCGCGCCAGACGGGCGTGTCGGAGCCGATCACGCACAGCGCGCGAGTGGTGGGAATGTTCAGCGCATGCAAGGCTTCGGAGGCGAGAAACTCGCGGATCGACGAGCGCAGCACCGCCCGTCCATCACCCATGCGCGAGTAAGGCGTCTGGCCGGCGCCCTTGAGGTGCAGGTCCCAATGTTCACCGGCTTCGTTATAGACCTCGCCCAGTAACAGGCCGCGACCGTCGCCCAGTTGCGGGTTGTAAGAGCCGAACTGATGCCCGGAATAGACCATTGCCCGCGGCTCGGCTTCGGCCCAGAGCTTGTGGCCACCGAACAGCTCGGCGAACACCGGCGTTTCGGCCGCGGCCGGGTCCAGGTCCAGCAGCGCCATGGCGGCGGGGCTGGCGACCACCAAGCGTGGCGCGGCGATGGGCTCGGGCAGCACATGGGTTGAGAACGCGTCGCCCAGGCGGGCGAAGCGATTGTCGAAGGTCAGTTCGTCGAGGGCTTTCAACGGCCATCTCCAGCAGAATGTCCGAGCATTCTGCTAGGGATAGAGCAGTTAGTCGAGTTCGACAGGCGGCGGCTCGTGTCGCGGTTTGCCATCGGCCAGCGGCACGATGGTTTTGGTTTCCTGCTCGACCGGCACCATCTTGTACTCTTGGCCGTGAAGGTTCTTGAGGTAGACCTCCATTTGCCGGAACGAGATGTTGATCTTCTGCTTCTTGAACTCACGATTTATGAAGCGGTTGACCTCGTCGAGTACTGGGTTACGGTCGCCGAGGTCGCGCACATGCATGCGCAACTCGTGGTCGAGGGTGCTTTCGCCGAAGTTCAGGAAGTACACGTGAGGCTCCGGATCCTTCAGCACGCGCGGGTTGTCCCGGGCAGCCTTGAGCAGCAGCTCTTTCACCAGGTCCAGGTCTGAGCCGTAGTCGACGCCGAGCTTGAGGGTCACCCGAGTGATGGTGTCGGTCAGGGACCAGTTGATCAGTTGCCCGGTGATGAACGTCTTGTTCGGGACGATGATGTCCTTGCGGTCGAAGTCGGTGATGGTCGTAGCACGGATGCGGATCTTGCTCACCGTGCCCGACAGATTGCCAATGGTGATGGTGTCACCGATCCGCACCGGGCGTTCAAACAGGATCATGATGCCGGAGATGAAGTTGGCGAAGATCTCCTGCATCCCGAAACCGAGGCCTACCGACAGTGCCGCCACCAGCCATTGCAACTTGTCCCAGCTCACGCCGAGAGTGGACAGTGTCGAAACGAAACCGACACCCGCGATCACATAGGACAGCAGCGTCGTCGTGGCATAGGCGCTGCCCTGAGCCAGGTTCAGCTTCGACAGCACAAACACTTCCAGCAAACCCGGCAAGTTGCGCGCCAGTGCAAAGGTGATACCGATGATGATCAGCGCGCCGAGCATGTCGCCGATGCTGATTGGCACCATGCTCATGTTGGCGCCGGTGCCGCTGGTGTACTCGTAGAGGGTGATGTTGTCCAGGTACGAGAATACCGAGATCAGGTCCGACCAGACCCAATACAGCGCCGCGATGAAACCACCGAGCAGGGCCAGACGGATCAGTCGCAGGGACTGCTCGTTGACCTTCTCAATGTCCAGAGTCGGCTCTTCGATCACTGTTTCGCCGTCGCCTGCCTCTTTCGCAGCCTGACGTTTGGCCAGCGCGCGCTGATAGGCCAGGCGCCGTGCCGCAACGCTGAGGCCGCGCACGAAGGTCGCCTCGATCACCAGCCAGAACATCAGCAGGTAAAGCGTGTTGATCAACCGGTCGCTGAGTTTCAGCGCGGTGTAGTAGTAGCCAAAGCACACGGCCACGAACAGCGCGATTGGCAGGGCGGTGAACAGAACCCCCACAGCCTTGCGGAACAGTGAAGCGTTCTGGTGAGTCGGGCTGCTAACCAGCAGGCGGCTGAGTAGCCAGGCCATCAAGGCGTAGCAAGTCAGCACCACCGGCATGCCTAGCACGTCATCGGCCAGTATCGCTGGTTGCAACTCGGCGACCGCTACTACCGCCACCAAAGCCATCACTACCAGCCCTAGTCGGCGTATCCAGCCTTGAAGGAATTCGACCTGAGGTTTTTCCCAGCGGAAATGCAATTCGGCGACGCCGCCCGGCGCGAGGATGCGGTAGGCGGTATAGAACACCAGCCAGGCTTGAGCCATTTGCAGCAGCGCCGCGCCCATATTGGCGTTCTGCCCGCGGGCGTCGATTTGCAACGCCAGGCCGCACAAGGCCAAACCCAGGGCGACGGGCATCGCCAGCAGGATGTTGATCAGAATCGCTTGCGGTGTGTGCCACTGGCTGTCGCGCTTGAAGTGGCCGATGTCCAGGTGAACTTTATTCAGGCGGGCATAGAGATTTTTGCGGCGCCACAGCAGCGCTCCGATCAGAAAGGCCAGCGGCAGAAACAGCAGCGGCCGCTGCGTCAGGCCATCGGTCAGTTCGCTCAGGCTTGAGGCCCAAGGCAAGGTGGTGACCTGACGTTCCAGGCGTTCCGGCACGCCGCGCATCCACTCAAGATCCAGCGGTTTGTTGCTGGGAATCCAGAACATTTGCTCGTCGAGGGTCGCCCGCAGACTTTGCGCGGTGCTGAGCAGTTGCTTCTGGTTGAGTTGCAGCGTGATGGATTCGTTGAGCACCGCGCTCAGTTCGCGATTCAAACGCTCCAGCAGGTCTGCGCGGGTGGTGGCCAGTTCCAGCAGGCTCTTGCGCAGTTGCGGGGTGACTTGCTCGGGCGGTTGAGTCGCCAGCAGGTTATCTACATAGGTTATCGGATTGCTGAGCAGCTCCCGTTGCTGGCTGACTTCGAACTGATACAGGCGAATGTCGGCGATCTGGTCGGCGAGGTCGCGATCGAGCTGGAGGCGCGGCAGAGCCTGTTTCTGTTTGTAGAGAATCTTGGAGAGCAGCAGGCTGCCCTTGAGCACGTTGATCTGTTCGTCCAGCGCCGAATCGCTCTGGGTCACGCTGTCCAGTTGCTGTTTGGTCTGCAGGTTCTGTTGAGTGACTTCGTTGAGGCGGTCGGTGCTTTTGAGCAGGTAGTCGGAGAGCTTCAGGTTGGCCGCGCTTTCGGTGGCCAGCAGGCTACTGCCGCCGGCCTTCTGCGCTTCGATGGACTGCTGGGTGACGGTCTCTTGGGATTGAGCCAGGCGCTTCTGGTTGATCAGGTTTTGCAGCTCCTGGATTTCTCGTTCCAGGCGATCGGATTTTTCCGACAGCAGATCATGCTGGCTATTACCCAAATCCTGCAGCTGACTGTTACCGGCCAGCTCCTGTCGACGCAACGGGATCAGCGCATTCAGCGCCGCGAGCTCCGCGTTGAGCTGGTCGCGCTGCTCACCGCTCAACGTCTTGCCGTTGTCTTTTCCGATTTTAAGGATGTTATTGATTTGCTGAATGCGCGTCTGGCTGGCGGAAATTTCCGCCTGGGCACGCTCGGGACGGGTCTGGGCAGTAATCACCAGACTGTTGGCCTCGGCCAGTGCTTTTTGCAGATCGCTTTGCTGGGTCGAGCGCTCGGTCAATAGCTGCTCAAGCTGCTGAATGGTCTCTTTGGTATAGCGTTGCGCCACCGGCACTACATTGGTGGCCTTCAGGCGAGTCAGTTCGCGCTGGTTCTCGATGTTCTGCTTTGGCGCACTAGCTAGCTGCTGCTTGAGATCAACCAGCTTTTGTTCGTAATCACGCTTGTTGGTGAGTTGCGTCAACGTGCCTTGCAAAATGCTCTGCAGAGCTTTTTGATCAGCTTCCGGCAGCTTGCGGTCGGCGATCTTGTCCAGGCTCGCCTGCACGGCTTCGCTGGACGGCGGTTCGGCGGCTTGCAGCGTGTTGATGGAAAAGCTCAAGCCCAGCAGGGCCATGATGATAAAAGTGCGCAGGGTTGACATAGAGACCGATCGAAAACGAGGCGAAGAATGGAGTTTAGAGGAAGAGTCCCGGTCCGGGGCGACTTCCTTCGGGGAATCTGACGCCTACCTTACCAATCTTGTTCCCTTCCATGACAGCGACGGTCCAGAGGGTGTTGTTCCATTCCACCTGGTCACCGACTACCGGCGCACCGCCCACTTTCTGGGCAATGAAGTGGCCCAGCGACATGTTCGGATCGATGCCTTCGACTTTCAACCCGTACAGGGCAGCAACCGCGCCCAGCTGGGCGTCTCCTTCGAGTACGAAGTCGCCGAAGAAGCGCAAATCCAGACCCCGTTGCGGTGCCTGACTGAAGAGTTTTCCGAGGGCCGGAAGGTTGTGTTCATGGCCGATGACGCAGAGCAAATCATCGACTTCGAGCACTGTACTACCCGACGGATGGAGCAGTTGTTGGCCACGAAACAGGGCTGCGATACGGGTACCTTCGGGCATTTTCAGCTCGCGAAGAGGGGATCCAATGCACCATTTCTCGGCACCGAGGCGGTACACGAACAGCTCCCACTCGCTGGTGACATGCACTTCCAGCGCCGATCGAGAGATCGGCAGGGGCTCCGGCGGGACGGTCACTTTCAAGAGCTTGGCAACCCAGGGCAGGCTTGTGCCTTGCACCAGCAGCGAGACCAGGACGATAAAGAACGCCAGATTGAAGTAGAGCTGAGCATTGGGCAGCCCTGCCATCAGCGGGAACACCGCCAGAATGATCGGTACGGCACCGCGCAAGCCAACCCAGGAAATGAATGCCTTTTCGCGGCCATGGAACGCCTTGAAGGGCAACAGGCCGACCAGCACCGATAACGGGCGGGCAAACAGAATCATCCACAGCGCCAGGCCCAGCGCCGGCAAGGCAATCGGTAGCAGGTCATGGGGCGTAACCAACAGCCCCAACACCAGGAACATGCCGATCTGTGCCAGCCAGGCCATGCCGTCGAGCATGTGCAGAATGCCGTGGCGACTGCGGACCGGGCGGTTGCCGATCACCAGACCGCACAGGTACACCGCCAAAAAGCCGCTGCCGTGCAGGGCGTTGGTCAGAGCAAACAAGACCAACCCGCCAGCAATCATCAGAATCGGATAAAGGCCGGTGGCCAGGTTGATTCGGTTGACCAGTTGCAGCAGTAGCCAACCACCGCCGAGGCCGATCACACCGCCGATGCCGAACTCGCGCACCAAATGCACGAGCAGATTCCAGTGCAGGCCGGTCTCGCCACTGGCGAGCATGTCGATCAGGGTCACGGTGAGGAACACCGCCATCGGATCGTTGCTGCCGGATTCGATCTCCAGGCTCGCGCTCACCCGTTCGTTCAGACCCTTGCCACCCAGCAGCGAGAACACAGCGGCGGCGTCAGTGGAGCCAACGATGGCGCCGATCAGCAGGCCTTGCATCAGATTAAGGTCGAACAACCACGCCGCCGCCATCCCGGTCAGCCCGGTGGTGATCAAGACCCCGACTGTGGCCAGCGACAGCGCAGGCCATAACGCCACGCGGAAACTCGCCACCCGGGTGCGCAAGCCGCCGTCGAGCAGGATTACCGCCAGAGCGAGGTTGCCGACCAGATAAGCTGTTGGGTAGTTATCAAAAATAATGCCGGCGCCGTCGACACCAGCCGCCATGCCCACCGCGAGGATGATCACCAGAATCGGGATACCGAGGCGTGATGAAAGTGAGCTCACCAGAATGCTCGCACCTACCAGCAACGCGCCGATCAAGAACAGGCTGTTGATGGTCGTCGCATTCAAAGGCAGTACTCCAGAAAGCTAAAGGCGGGCACAAACTGACCATGCAGTCTGCGTGCCAGCGATTCTAACCTGTTGAAATGTGATGCTGTCAAAAAGCTTTTAACGTGAGTCGACTGATCGTTCCCACGCGGAGCGTGGGAACGATCAGTCGCAGGTTACAGACTAAACCGCCCAACCATGTTGTTCAGGTCCAGCGCCAAGCGTGACAGCTCGTTGCTGGCCGCGCTTGTCTGGTTGGCACCGGTGGCCGATTGCACCGACAGGTCACGAATGTTCACCAGATTGCGGTCCACTTCACGGGCCACCTGTGCCTGCTCTTCGGCCGCGCTGGCGATCACCAGGTTGCGTTCGTTGATTTCGACGATGGCGCTGTTGATGGTGTCCAGCGACATGCCTGCACCACGGGCGATGTTCAAAGTCGATTCAGCACGCTCGGTGCTGTTGCGCATCGAATCCACGGCGTGTTCGGTGCCGCTCTGGATGCTGCCGATCATCCGCTCGATTTCGCTGGTCGACTGCTGGGTGCGATGGGCCAGGGCACGCACTTCGTCGGCGACCACTGCGAAACCACGACCAGCTTCACCGGCACGGGCTGCTTCGATGGCAGCGTTCAACGCCAACAGGTTGGTCTGGTCGGCCAGGCCGCGAATCACGTCCAGCACCTTGCCGATGTCCCGCGACTCGTTGGCCAGATCGCCGATCAGGGTGGCGGTGCTCTGTACATCGGCACTCATGCGCTCGATGGCACTGACGGTTTCCTGCACCAGGTCACGACCGTCGCCCGCCGACGTGGTGGCGTTTTTCGAAGCTTCGGAGGTGCTCACGGCGTTGCGGGCGACTTCCTCCACGGCGCTGGTCATTTCATTGACCGCGGTGGCGGCTTGTTCGATTTCGTTGTTCTGTTGGGTCAGGCCGCGGGCGCTTTCGTCGGTGACGCTGTTGAGCTCTTCCGCGGCGGACGCCAGTTGCGTGGCCGAACCGGAGATCCGTTGCAGGGTGTCGCGCAGTTTGTCCTGCATCTTCGCCATCGCGGCCAGCAGGCGACCGGCTTCGTCTTCACCATCGACCGTGATCGGGCGCGTCAGGTTGCCTTCGGCAATTTCTTCGGCGGCGCTCAGGGCGTTGGCGATCGGCTTGGTGATGCTGTTGGTCAGCAGCCAGGCGAACAGCAGGGTCAGGCCGGTGGCGATGACCAGCAGGGTCACCGTCAGGTTGAAGGCTGATGAGTACTCTTCGGCGGCCTGCTGGTTGGTGTCGACGGTCTGCTGGGTGTTGATTTCCAGCAAACGGTTCAGCACGACGTTGATCGCTTCAGAGTTAGTCAGCAAATCGGTATTGAGCAGCGTGCGCAGTTCGTCGACCTGATTGTTGCGCGACAGGCTCTTCATCCGGTCCTCGATCTGGCGATACTGCCCCAGCAGCTGCACATACTGATCATAGGCTGCACGTTCCTGCGGGCTGGCGATCAGTTTTTCGTAGACGGCTTGAGCCGCTCGGATCTGTTGGTTACGGGTTTCCAGCAGGTCCATGGTTTTCTGCTGGACGTCCGGCTCGCGGTTCACCAACAGACGGTAAGACAGGACGCGCAGGCGCAAGGTTAGCTGAGTGAACTCGTCGAGGCTTTTAATGCTGGGTACGCTGTTTGAGGTGATTTCTTCGGCGGCGCCGCGAATTTTGCTCATCTGGTTCAGCGCAAACACCCCCAGAACCAGCATCAAGCTGCCAATCAAGGCAAAACCGAGGAACGCCCGCGGTGCGATATTCATATTTCGTAAGGACATGGTGTTCACCGAAAAAAGCGCATCCGTGCGGGGCTGAGACTGCTGTATGGATGACTTATCGGTCATACGACTAAAGTCTTGAGGCGCTGCGCGCTTTTGTCGCAGAAGGGCCGCGGCGACGAAGTGCAGGAACCAGAACCGCCAAACACAGTCTTTAAAGCTCGCGAGGAAGGTCGCCTGCCAGGAAAATCAAGGCCTTGCGCCTGTATAACCCTGGCATCCACGGTGACTTTTCTTTATCGTACGCGCCCTTTGAAAATGCCCGGAAAATCAAAATGTTGGAAGCATCCCTAAGCCAATTGGAACAACTGGTCAGCGACCTGGTGCAGCAGAACCAGACCCTGCTCGGCACCAATCAATCCCTGAGTGCAGAACTGGCCCAGGTCAAGGATGAAAACGAAAGCCTGCAACTGAGCCTGATGGAACAGGAAGAGAAACAAGGCTCCACCGCGGCACGCATTCAGGCCTTGGTTGAGCGCGTCAGCGCAGGCCCTGTCAGCGCATGAGTTACGGCGCCGCAGGGGTAAAAGTCGTCTCGATTCTGGGGGAGGACTATTCGATCAAGGCGCCGGCCGGGGAAGAGCAGACCCTGCTGGACGCCGCATTAATGTTGAAGGCCGCCTTGGCCGAGACCAAAAAGAAATACCCGACGCTGATCGGTGACCGCTTGCTGGTGCTGGCGGCGATGAATCTGTGCTCGCAGCAGATCGAAATGCAAAAGCGTCATCAGGAGGAACTCAACCGTTACCAAGAGCAAGTCAGCGCCACGGTTGAAGTGATCGCCAAGACAATCAATCAAGCCTGATCAGCTTTGCGCACAACCAAAGAATAAATTGTCGTTTGCGTTGTATACAATCGGCATGGCTGTTGCAGTGTTTCAGCCTCTTATTCTTTGGGGGTGCTCCATGCAGTTCTGGCGACGCAGTATTCAATGGCAGTTGATCCTGAGCATGGGCACCGCCCTGCTGGTCAGTATTCTGATCGTGGTTGGCGTTTATACCCTCGTGGTCAACCGCCTCGCCCAGCGCTATCTGGTCGAGCAAGCGCTGCCGTCGAGCATCGAAGCGATGCGCAACGACATCGAACGAATCCTCGTTCAACCCCTCACCGCCGCCAAGGACATCGCCAGTAACAGCATGGTGCGCGACTGGTTGGCCGGGGGTGAGAACAATGCCCAAACCGACACATTCGTGAAGTATCTGGAAGGCATCCGCGCCGAGCACAAAGCCTTTACCGCGCTGATTATCGGGGCCGCTTCAAGCCATTACATCACTGAAAAAGGCCTGGACCGGACGCTCAGCCGTTCCAATCCCAATGACGCTTGGTTCTATTCTTTCCTCGACAGCAACCAGCCGCGCACCCTCAATATCGACAATGACACCGCCACCGGTGAGTTGGCGCTGTTCATTGACCTCAAGGTCGAGCAGGCCGGCAAAGTCGTGGGCGTCGCCGGGCTGGGCCTGAGCATGAAAGAGCTGTCGGAGTTGATCCGGAATTTCAACTTCGGTGAGCGCGGCAAGGTCTATCTCGTGCGCTCCGACGGTTTGATCCAGATTCACCCCGAGACGCAGTTCAGCGGCAAACGCACGCTGGTCGAACAAATCGGTGCTCCGGCGGCGCAAGCGGTCATGGGGCCGCTCTCTACCTCCATCGCGTCCGCCACCAGCAGTTTTGTCCGCGATGGCGAAGATTTTCTGGCGCTGAGCCTGCCGCTGCGTGATCTGGGCTGGACCCTGGTGGCCGAAGTGCCGCAGTCGCAAATCTATGCCGAAGCCCGTCGCGCGATGTGGATGAGCAGCGGCATTGGCCTGGCGGTTGCGTTGGTTTGCCTGTTGCTGGTGGTGTTGCTGGCCCGTGGATTGGTGCGACCGATTCGTCAGGTAACAGCGGCGCTGGTAGCCATCGGTAGCGGTGGTGGAGATTTGACCCACAGGTTAGATTCCAGCCGCGCCGATGAGCTGGGTGACCTCGCTCGCGGCTTCAATCGGTTCCTGGAAAGTCAGCGCGACATGATCGGCGAAGTCCTGGCTACCAGTGAGCGTTTGCGCACGGCGGTCGGCCAAGTGGCACGGGTGGTGGACAACACGGCCGAACGCTCGGGCCGTCAGCAGGAAATGACCGACATGGTCGCCACCGCCGTCCACGAGATGGGCCTGACCGTGCAGGAAATCGCTCAAAACGCCGGCAACGCGGCCGTCGCTTCGCAAACCGCGCGGGAGGAAGCGCTGCAGGCGCGGGAAGTGGTGGGCGGGTCGATCCGGCATATCGAAAGCATGTCCGACGAGATCGGCATCGCCGCCGGAGCGGTGGGCGAGTTGGCCCATCAAGTAGCGTCCATCGATCAGGTGTTGGCGGTGATTCGCGGGATTTCCGAGCAGACCAATTTGCTGGCGCTCAACGCCGCCATCGAAGCGGCGCGAGCCGGGGACATGGGGCGCGGGTTTGCGGTGGTGGCCGATGAAGTTCGGACCCTGGCGCGGCGAACTCAATCGTCTACCGACGAGATTCAGCAGATGATCGGCAGCCTCAAGCAGGGCGCAGAGAAGGCGGTGTCTTCCATGCACGCCGGGCAAGGGGCGACTGGCACGGGTGTTGAGTCGAGTCAGCGCACCGGGGCGTCGTTGACGGCGATTACCGGGCAGGTCGAGCGCATCAGCGACATGAACCATCAGGTGGCCACGGCGACGGAAGAGCAGTCGGCGGTGACGGAAGAGATCAACCGGAATGTGCAGGGGATTTCTGATTTGGCTCGAGCGACGGCGGGGGAGGTCAGGGCTTGTCGGGAAGACTGTCAGATGTTGCAGCGGTTGGCGGATGATTTGGCGCGGCAGATGGGTGGGTTTCGGTTGGGCTGATATATGCGTTGCCTGAACTGACGCCTTCGCGAGCAAGCCCGCTCCCACACTCGATCGAAGGTGTTCACAAATTATGTGTTCGCCGCAGAATCAGTGTGGGAGCGGGCTTGCTCGCGAATTTCAGCAACACCACAAGGATAGGATCAAAACCACTCATCCCGCATCGCCAGGCACACATCATCCCGCGCCTCAAGAATCGCCAGTTCATGGTGGCAACCCGGCACTTCCCACGTCAGGAAATACCGCGCCGCCTGCAGCTTGCCTTTATAAAAGCTCTCATCCGCCGCATTCCCCTTGGCCAATCCTTCCTCGGCGCGAATCGCCTGTTCCAGCCAACGCCAACCAATCACCATATGCCCGAACACTTTCAGATACAGCGCTGAGTTCGCCAGGCTGCTGTTGACCTTGCCCTGAGCCAGATCGGTCAGCAGGCCGATGGTCACGGTTTGCAGGCGTGCCACCAGTTTCTCCAGCGGTTCACGCAGCGGCGTCAGTGATTCATACGCCTGCGCTCGCTCGGCGGTGTTGGCGATCAGGCGGATCAGCTGCTTGAGCCCCGCGCCCCCGTTCTGAGCCAGCTTGCGCCCCAACAAGTCCAGCGACTGAATGCCGTGAGTCCCTTCATGAATCGGGTTCAGTCGGTTGTCGCGGTAGTACTGCTCCACCGGGTACTCACGGGTATAACCGTGGCCACCGAGAATCTGGATCGCCAGTTCATTGGCCTTCAGGCAAAACTCCGACGGCCAGGATTTGACGATCGGCGTCAGTAAATCCAGCAGCTCATGGGCCTGTTTGCGCTCGGCTTCGTTCTCAAGGGTTGTGGTGTCGTCGAACAGCCGCGCCGCGTACAGCCCGAGGTCGAACGCGCCTTCGACGTAGGCTTTCTGCGTGAGCAGCATGCGTTTGACATCGGCATGCTGAATGATCGCCACCGGTGCGGTGCTCGGATCCTTGCTATCCGGCACCCGACCTTGCGGTCGCTCACGGGCGTATTCCAGGGAATACAGGTAACCGGCATAACCGAGCATCACCGCGCCCATACCGACGCCGATCCGCGCCTCGTTCATCATCTGGAACATGTAGCTCAAACCCTGGTGCGGCTTGCCCACCAGATAGCCGACACACTCGCCGTTGTCGCCGAAGTTCAGCGCGGTGGACGTAGTACCGCGCCAGCCCATCTTGTGGAACAACCCGGCCAGCAATACGTCGTTGCGCTTGCCGAGACTGCCGTCATCGTTGACCAAAAACTTGGGCACGATAAACAGCGAAATGCCCTTCACCCCGGCCGGTGCGTCCGGCAGTTTGGCCAGCACCATGTGCACGATGTTTTCCGACAGCGGGTGATCGCCGCCGGAGATGAAGATCTTGTTGCCCTTGAGTCGATAGGTGCCGTCGGACGCGGGCTCCGCGCGTGTACGAATATCCGACAGCGACGAGCCGGCATGTGGCTCGGTGAGGGCCATGGTGCCGAAGAAACGGCCGTCGATCATCGGTTGCAGGAAGCGCTGCTTCTGCTCATCGGTGCCGAAGCTTTCGATCAGGTTCGCCGCGCCCATGGTCAGGAATGGGTAGGAAGTCGACGCTGCGTTGGCCGACTGAAAGTGCGCGAAGCAAGCTTGCGACAGCAATGTAGGAAGTTGCATGCCGCCCGCGTCGAAACTGCGCGCGGCGTTGAGGAAACCGGCTTCAAGGAAGGCATCCACCGCCGGTTTCACTTCCGGAATCAGAATCGCCTGACCGTCCTCATAGCGCGGTTCGTTCTCGTCGCCCTTGCGGTTGTGTGGGGCGAAGAACTTCTCGGCGATGTTGCGGGCGGTACCGATGGCCGCATCGAAGGTCTCGCGGTTGTGCTCGGCGAACCGCTCACGCTGGGTCAGGCCCTCGGCATCAAGGACTTCATACAGCTCGAAAGCCAGATTGCGGGAACTGAGCAACGTCTCGGACATGGCGGCCTACCTTTTTTTGGAATGGACCGAGTCTAGGCGTGGGGAGGGCTGGCTGAACAGGATGATTGATGAGCGTGATGGTGCAGCGAGAGCACCACTGATCAAATGTAGGAGCGGGCTTGCTCGCGAAGAGGCCAGCACATTCAACATCAATGTTGAATGAACGACCGCTTTCGCGAGCAAGCCCGCTCCCACAAGGGTTCTGCTAACCAGGCAGCCATTGCGGATGCCCGGTCTTATTGCGGTTTAGCCGATCGTCATCAAACTGGCGTTACCACCCGCCGCAGCGGTGTTAACGCTCAATGCACGCTCGATCACCAGACGCTCCAACGCAATGTTGGTTTCGCCCTGCGACAAACCATGAACCCCAACAATCGCACCGGCACGCTTGGCCACTTGCTGGCAGACCGCACGCAACTGGTCGGAATGGCCATGATGCAGAACCGCATCAATTACCACCTCGTCCTTGGTCCAGTCGGCAACCCGCTTGATCCGCGCCTGGATTTCTTTCGGCAGGCGTGCGAACAGTGCCTTGCCCGGTTCAGCGTCCGGCCATACCGCCGAGCCGCCTACGGCCAATACCGCAGCCAGTTGGGTCAGCAAATCGCCTTCGACTTCAGCCAGGCACAGCACGTGTTCGCGCGGCAGGATGGCGTAGCTGTTGCGCTCGCCGGTCGGGCCCGCCAGAACACGGGTGATCCCGCTTTGCGATTGCGCCGCGAACTGTACGCACAGGGTGCTCAAGTCTGCGAACTTGTTGCTGTCGGCCCAGGCTTTCAGCGCGGTCAGCGGTTTGCTCATGGCATCACGCAGACGGACGTCAGGTGCAGCGATAGCGTCGCCGCGAGCGAAGGATTGTTCGATCGCATCGGTAGGACGTGTCGACAGCAGACGGTACAGGTACAGCGGACCACCGGCTTTCGGGCCAGTACCCGACAGGCCTTCACCGCCGAACGGTTGCACGCCAACTACAGCACCAACAATGTTGCGGTTCACGTAGACGTTACCGGCGTTGACGTTGTCGATCACCTTGGCGATGGTCTCGTCGATGCGAGTGTGTACGCCCAGGGTCAGGCCGTAGCCGGAAGCATTGATCTGGCCGATCAGTTGATCGATCTCTTTGCGCTTGTAGCGAACTACGTGCAGCACCGGACCGAAGATCTCCCGTTGCAGTTCGTCGAAGCTTTCCAGTTCGATCAGGGTCGGCATCACGAAGGTGCCGCGTTTGACTTCTTCGCTGTTGGCGATGGCCACCTGGTACACATTGCGACCTTTGTCGCGCATGGCCTGGATGTGCTTCTCGATGCCCGCCTTGGCTTCGGCGTCGATCACCGGGCCGATGTCCACGGACAGGCGCTCTGGATTACCGAGACGGCATTCAGCCATGGCACCCTTGAGCATTTCGATGACACGATCAGCGGAATCTTCCTGCAGGCACAGTACCCGCAGCGCCGAGCAACGCTGGCCAGCACTGTCGAAGGCCGACGACACCACGTCGATCACAACCTGTTCGGTCAGTGCCGAGGAGTCAACGATCATCGCGTTCTGGCCGCCAGTTTCAGCGATCAGCGGAATCGGACGGCCCTGAGCATCCAGACGACCGGCGACGTTGCGTTGCAGCAAACGAGCGACTTCGGTGGAGCCGGTGAACATCACGCCTTTGACGCGATCGTCGCCGACCAGACGGGCGCCGACAGTTTCGCCACGGCCCGGCAGCAGTTGCAGCACGCCTTCCGGAATCCCGGCTTCGAGCAGCAAACGCACGGCTTGAGCGGCCACCAGCGGGGTTTGTTCCGCAGGTTTGGCCAGTACCGGGTTACCGGCGGCCAAGGCAGCAGCGACCTGACCACTGAAGATGGCCAGAGGGAAGTTCCACGGACTGATGCAGACCACTGGACCCAATGGGCGGTGGGCATCGTTGGTGAAATCGTTGCGCGCCTGCACCGCGTAATAACGCAGGAAGTCCACGGCTTCGCGCACTTCGGCGATGGCGTTGGCGAAGGTCTTGCCGGCTTCGCGAGCCAACAGGCCCATCAGCGGCTGGATCTCGCCTTCCATCAAATCGGCGGCACGTTCCAGAATCGCGGCGCGCTCGGCCGGTGGGGTCGCCTGCCAGATCGGTGCAGCTTTCAGGGCGCACTGGATCGCGTTGTCGACGTCTTCGACGGTGGCTTCCTGTACATGGCCGACTACGTCACGCAGATCGGACGGGTTCAGGACTGGCGCAGGGGTTTCAGTGCTGGACGCGCAACCGAGCATCGGCGCCGCTTTCCAGTTGTTATGAGCGGTGGCCAGCAGGGCGCACGACAGGGAAGCCAGACGATGTTCGTTGGCCATGTCGATGCCGCTGGAGTTGGCGCGCTCGGCACCATAAAGATCACGCGGCAGCGGGATACGCGGGTGCGGCAGGCCGAAGCCGCCTTCCAGCGTAGCCATCTGCTCGATGCTGGCTACTGGATCGGCCACCAGCTCCTGAATCGAAATAGACTGGTCGGCGATGCGGTTGACGAACGAAGTGTTCGCACCGTTTTCCAGCAGACGACGCACCAGGTACGCCAGCAGTGTTTCGTGAGTGCCAACCGGTGCGTACACGCGGCACGGACGGTTCAGCTTGCCTTCGGAAACTTTACCTACAACCTGTTCGTACAGCGGTTCGCCCATGCCGTGCAGGCACTGGAACTCGTACTGACCGGGGTAATAGTTCTGACCGGCGATGTGATAAATGGCCGACAAGGTGTGGGCGTTGTGCGTGGCGAACTGCGGATAAATGACTTCCGGCACCGACAGCAGTTTGCGTGCGCAGGCGATGTAGGACACGTCGGTGTACACCTTGCGGGTGTAGACCGGATAGCCTTCCAGGCCTTCGACTTGGGCGCGCTTGATTTCGCTGTCCCAATACGCGCCTTTTACCAAACGAATCATCAGGCGATGACGGCTGCGACGAGCCAGGTCGATCACGTAGTCGATCACATACGGGCAACGCTTCTGGTAAGCCTGGATCACGAAACCGATGCCGTTCCAGCCGGTCAGTTGCGGCTCGAAGCACAGACGCTCCAGCAGATCCAGCGACAGCTCGAGGCGGTCGGCTTCTTCGGCGTCGATGTTCAGACCGATGTCATATTGCTTGGCCAACAGAGTCAGCGACAGCAGGCGCGGGTACAGCTCTTCCATCACGCGCTCGTACTGGGCGCGGCTGTAACGCGGGTGCAAGGCGGACAGCTTGATCGAAATGCCTGGGCCTTCATAAATCCCACGACCGTGGGACGCTTTGCCGATCGAGTGGATGGCTTGTTCGTACGAGGCCAGGTACTTCTGGGCGTCATGCTCGGTGAGTGCGGCTTCACCCAGCATGTCGTAGGAATAGCGGAAGCCTTTGGCTTCGAACTTGCTGGCGTTGGCCAGGGCTTCGGCGATGGTTTCGCCGGTCACGAACTGCTCGCCCATCAGGCGCATGGCCATGTCGACGCCCTTGCGGATCATCGGCTCGCCGCTCTTGCCGATGATGCGGCTCAGGGACGATGTCAGGCCGGCTTCGTTGTGGGTGGCGACCAGTTTGCCGGTCAGCAGCAAGCCCCACGTGGCGGCGTTGACAAACAGCGACGGGCTGTTGCCCAGGTGCGGATGCCAGTTGCCGGTGCTGATTTTGTCGCGGATCAGGGCGTCACGGGTGCCTTTGTCCGGGATGCGCAGCAGCGCTTCGGCCAGGCACATCAGCGCCACGCCTTCCTGGGACGACAGGGAAAATTCCTGCAACAGGCCCTGAACAATTCCGGCACGGCCGCCGGCGCTTTTCTGATTGCGCAGTTTCTCGGCAATCGAGGCGGCGAGCTTGTTGGTGGCTTCGGCCATCGTGGCCGGCAGGCGCGCCTGCTCGATCAGCATCGGCACCACTTCAGGTTCCGGGCGACGGTAGGCGGCAGTGATGGAAGCGCGCAGCACCGATTGCGGCAAGATGCTTTCAGCGAATTCCAGGAAGCATTGATGCGCGTGATCGACGTGGATCTCGCCCGCTTCGTCAACTTCCTTGCCGTTCAAACCGTTCAGCTCGGACAGGGTTGCACCACCCTCGAGTTTTTCCAGGTAATTGAAAATTGCCTGCTTGATCAGCCAGTGCGGCGTGCGATCAATCGAGGTCGCGGCAGCCTTGAGGCGTTCGCGGGTCGGGTCGTCAAGTTTGACCCCAAGAGTGGTGGTAGCCATATTTTTATCCTCATGTTTGCCACGACCGCGTGGCATCAGCTGGCGGCAAGATTAGCTGTGCGTCGGTCGAGGTGCAACCGGGTGCAACCATTTTTTGTCGGAATAATAAGCAGCTCGTCAGGAAACTGATTCTGATCCATTCCTCCCGCGCCTGCTTGGTGCTTTTACTTCTAGCGCAAACCGAAAAACGCCCTAAAAAGGAGCAAGAACCGACCCTTTTCAGGAAAATCCGACTAGGTGCAACTTATTCGTACGAAACTGGTTGCACCTTATTTGCTTTGTTGAATAGCATTCGCGGCCAAGGTGCAACCGGTCAAAAATATCGGTGTGCCGGCTGATGGCTTTCCTGGGGAAACATCAGTCATAAATGCGCGGGATCCGGAATCGTCTGTCAAACGTCGTCGTTTGCGAGCGGTTCATCAGCCGCCGTTACATAAAAACAATGCCAGGGCGTAACTCAATGAGCGTAAGCAATCCAACACTGATCACGTTCGTGATCTACATCGCAGCAATGGTGCTGATCGGCTTCATGGCCTATCGCTCCACCAACAACCTTTCTGATTACATTCTGGGCGGTCGTAGCCTGGGCAGCGTCGTGACCGCGCTTTCTGCCGGTGCTTCCGACATGAGCGGATGGTTGTTGATGGGCCTGCCGGGCGCTATCTACATGTCCGGTCTTTCCGAAAGCTGGATCGCCATCGGCCTGATTATCGGTGCTTACCTGAACTGGCTGTTCGTCGCCGGCCGTCTGCGTGTGCAGACCGAGCACAACGGCGATGCACTGACCCTGCCGGACTACTTCTCCAGCCGTTTTGAAGATAAAAGTGGCCTGCTGCGGATCATCTCCGCGGTCGTGATCCTGGTGTTCTTCACCATCTACTGCGCTTCCGGCATCGTGGCCGGTGCCCGTCTGTTCGAAAGCACCTTCGGCATGTCCTACGAGACAGCGCTGTGGGCCGGTGCTGCGGCGACGATTGCCTACACCTTCGTCGGTGGTTTCCTGGCAGTGAGCTGGACTGACACCGTACAAGCCACGCTGATGATCTTCGCCCTGTTGCTGACGCCGATCATCGTGCTGCTGGCGACTGGCGGTATCGACACCACGTTCCTGGCGATCGAAGCACAAGATCCAAGCAACTTCGACATGCTGAAAAACACCACTTTCATCGGCATCATCTCGCTGATGGGCTGGGGCCTGGGCTACTTCGGCCAGCCGCACATCCTGGCGCGTTTCATGGCGGCGGATTCGGTCAAGTCGATTGCCAACGCACGTCGCATCTCCATGACCTGGATGATCCTGTGCCTGGGCGGCACCGTCGCTGTAGGTTTCTTCGGTATTGCTTACTTCTCGGCCAACCCGGCCGTGGCGATGCCAGTATCCGAGAACCACGAGCGTGTATTCATCGAACTGGCAAAAATCCTGTTCAACCCATGGGTCGCTGGCATTTTGCTGTCGGCTATTCTGGCTGCGGTGATGAGTACGTTGAGCTGTCAGTTGCTGGTGTGCTCAAGCGCCCTGACCGAAGACTTCTACAAAACCTTCCTGCGTAAAACCGCTTCTCAGGTTGAGCTAGTCTGGGTCGGCCGCGCCATGGTGCTGCTGGTTGCCCTGATCGCCATTGCGATGGCGGCTAACCCGGAAAACCGTGTGCTGGGTCTGGTCAGCTACGCCTGGGCTGGTTTCGGTGCCGCTTTCGGTCCAGTCGTCCTGATCTCCGTAATCTGGAAAGACATGACCCGCAACGGCGCACTGGCCGGCATCCTGGTTGGCGCGATCACCGTGATCGTCTGGAAACACTTCGAACTGCTGGGCCTGTACGAAATCATCCCTGGTTTCATCTTCGCCAGCCTGGCGATCTACTTCGTCAGCAAAATGGGCGCACCGACCGCCGGCATGCTTCAGCGCTTTGCCGCGGCCGAGAAGGATTTCCGCCTGAACCAGTGATGGGGATGAGCTGATGCTCTGATCTTTCGCCGGACATGAAAACGGTCCGCTTCCTTTTGGAGGCGGGCCGTTTTTTTTGCGGTTTTCTTTTGGCGCAAGGCGTGAAGCCTCGAAATTCCACTGTGGGAGCGGGCTTGCTCGCGAATGCGGTGTGACAGGCAGCGTTGATGTCGACTGACACACCGCATTCGCGAGCAAGCCCGCTCCCACATTTGTTTGGCGGTGCTTCTGACAGGAATGTCTGTAGTTCTATACCTCAACTGGTGAAGGAAAAATCCCTAAAAAAGTAGGGAAAATCTGATTTCCTTGTCCCTCCGTCAACACCCCTTGTCGCTCATGCAGAATCGCCCGCCTTCATTCTGCAGAGACACATCGGATGTTCGCGTCTGCCAATCAACCGCGTTTCACGTTGACCCTCGACGGCGTCCAGAATGAGCTCAAGGTACTTGAGTTCACGGGCAAGGAAGCCATCAGCCAACCCTACCGCTTTGACCTGGAACTGGTCAGCGAACGGCCCGACATTGACCTCGAAAGCCTGCTGCATCGTCAGGCGTTTCTGAGTTTCGATGCGCAAGGTTCCGGTATTCACGGTCAGATTTTTCGCGTCGGCCAGAGCGATTCCGGCCAACGTCTGACGGGCTATCAAATCAGTCTCGTACCGCGTCTGGCGTACCTCGCTCGGCGCATCAATCAGCGAATCTTCCAGCACAAAAGCGTGCCGGCGATCGTCACGCAAATCCTCAAAGACCACGGCATCCAGCGCGATGCCTTCGAGTTCCAGCTCGGCAGCGCCTACCCCGATCGCGAGTATTGCGTGCAGTACGCCGAAAGCGATCTGGCGTTCATCCAGCGGTTATGTGCAGAAGTCGGCATTCATTACCACTTCCAGCACAGCCCCGACGGGCATCTGTTGGTGTTCGGCGATGATCAGACGGTTTTCCCCCGGCTGCCCGAGCCGACGCTGTACCTGCCGGGCAGTGGGATGGCGGCGGATGCGCCGGCGATCAAACGTTTCAACGTGCGATTGGAAACCCGCACCACGGCGGTCACTCGTCGGGACTACGACTTCCAGAAACCGCGTTTGCAACTCGAAAGCCGCCTCGACAGCGAACAGCGACCGGTGCTTGAGGACTACCACTTTCCCGGCCAATTCACCGATCGCGAACACGGCAAGCATCTGGCGCAACGGGCCTTGGAGCGCCACAGTGTAAATTACCGCCAGGCTGAAGGTCGCGGCGATGAATCTGCTTTGGTCAGTGGGCATTTCCTGCACCTCGCCGAACACCCGCGTCAGGCGTGGAATGACCTCTGGTTGATCACCGAAATCGAACACCGTGGCCGGCAGCCGCAGGTGCTGGAAGAGTCGGCCACCGGTGACAGCCCGGATGATTTCCAAGGCTATCGCAATACCTTTCTGGCGACGCCGTGGGACGTTTCCTTTCGCCCGCCGCTGGGGCCAGAAAAGCCGCGGATGCTTGGTTATCAACCCGCCGTGGTCACCGGCCCGACTGACAGCGAAATCCATTGCGACGAGTACGGTCGGGTCAAGGTTCAACTCGCTTGGGACCGTGACGGCCAGCTCAACGAGCATTCCAGTTGCTGGTTGCGTGTCGCCACTGGCTGGGCGCACGACCGCTACGGCAGCGTGATGATTCCGCGCGTCGGCATGGAAGTGCTGGTGGGGTTCGTCGACGCCGATGCCGACAAACCATTGGTGATGGGTTGCCTGCCCAACGCGGCGACCCCGGTGCCGCTCGATCTACCGGCGGACAAAACCCGCAGCATTTTCCGCAGCCAAAGTAGTCCCGGTGGCGTCGGTTACAACGAATTGCGCATCGAGGATCGCAAAGGCGCAGAGGAAATCTACCTGCGCGCCCAGCGAAACTGGACTCAGCACGTACTGAATGATCAGCAGGTGCAGGTCGATAACCAGCGCAACATCGTCGTCACTGGCACCGCTCGCCATGAACTGAAGGCCGACGAAAAGCGCATCACCCACGGTCAGCGCCAGACCGAAGTGCGGCTGGACGATCACTTGGTGGTGGTCGGCGACCGGCACATTCGCGTGACCAGTCAGGCCCTCAACGCCAGTCAGCAATTCCACGTCAGCGCCGGCCAGCAAGTGGTCATCGACGGCGGCGCCAGCACGACCATTCAGGCGGGCGGGCAGTGGATCAACATCGGCCCCGGCGGGATTTTCAGCAGCGTGCCGATCCAGGTCGGTGGCGCGCCGATGGCGGCCATGGCTGCGGCGCCGAGCCTGCCGGACGTTCCGTTGAAACTCGCCGCCGCCCCGGCGGCGCTGCTCAGCGCAGCACAAATACTCAGCCTGCAAAGCGACGCGCCCTTCTGCGAAGAGTGCGAGCGCTGCAAGGACGGTGTTTGTGCCGCCTGATGCCTTGTCACCTCACGCCTGGCTGGAGCGCCAGCCGCTGGAACCGGCAGAGCAACTGTTCGCGATCTTCAGTAGTGCCAGTGCTGCGGAACCGTTCAAAGCCTGGCAATGCTCGATCTCAGCTCAAGCGCCGAGCCCGATTTGGGCTGATACCGCGTATGCCGAGTGGGAAGCGGTGATGCCCTATGTCGGAATCGTCGCTGCTGGCGGTGAGTTTTTGGAGTGGGTTGCCGCTACTGAATCTCGCGACTGGGGGTGGTTGGTGGTTTCTGCGGCCAGACAAGAAGCGTTGGTCGAGCACTTTCGTTCTCTCACACAAGCGCTGCTTCCCAACGGCGACAAGGTGTTTTTTCGGTTCTGGGATGGGCGCTATCTGCTGCCAATTCTGCAATCCGCCGAGGTCGATTCTGTGCAGCTGCTGCCGCTGATCGGGCGTTGCCTGATCAATGGCCAGGCGCACGAGATCGGTGGTCGCGCGCTGAAAACCTCCCTCGTTTTTCCATGGTGGAAAGTCCCGGCGACGTTGTTGGAGCAGCTCGCCGCACAGTCTGAAATCACCCGAATCAACAACCTGCTGAAGTGGCTGAGCGAAGACCGCCCAGACCTGCTTGAAGCGTTTTCCGAAAGCGTTTTGCGGCGCAAGGCCGGGAGTTTTCTTGAGGCGTCGGACCTGCCCCAAGCACCGAAACAAGCGTTGGTGGATTACCTGATGGCGGAGCTGAACTGATGGATCAGATTGTGCGCATCGAGCAGGAGCTCGACCGTTTTCCGAACACCCTGTCTCTCTACCGTGAACAACTCAAGCACTGGTTCAGTCGGGCGGCGGATACGGCCAGTCACGCCGCGGATCTGCCGTCGCTGATGGGCATGGAACGGATCATCCGGTTCGGCAATGCCAGCACCGTCGTGAGCAGTGGTGACGACGACTTTCTCTCCACCGTCGTGCAGTGCCCGAAAGGTGGAAAGCTCGAAATCGAGAGCAAGTTCGAATCGGTTTACGACATTCCCGTGGGGGGTATTCAGGTCGATGTGATTGCGCAGGAGGGCGGGGAGTCGACGCCGGTCACACTCGATGTAAACGGCAAAGGAATGTTCCGAGGGGAAGCGGGCAAGTTCTACCGCATTCACGTCCACAACGAAGTCACACCGCAGCAAGTTGAAGATCTTTTCTCTTCCTACGATGGCCTGACGAAGAAGCTCGATAGCTGGCTGCGCGATGAATGGCAGACGTTCAAACCGAAGTGGTCGCAGTCGCCTTCGGTTGCTGTAGGCAATGGAATGCTCGCGGGCAGTTGGGCGGCCATTGAAGGTGTGTGGGACGGCATCAGCCTGCTGTCGGACATTCTCAAGGATCCGACGAGGTTCGCAGAGCGGTTGGGCGAAAGCGCCGCAGCGCTGGAGAAGCTCGCCAAAACCGCACCGGATGTCATGGAAAAAGCCCAGTTGCTAGCCAGTGACGAAGCAGCGCTGTGCCTGCTGGTGCGCTGCGCCAGCCTGTGGTTGGACATGCTGCCACCGAGTGAAATCGCCGGCAAAACCGCCGAGGCGGTGTCGATGATGGTGGTGCAGCTGTTGATCGACATCCTGATTGGCATCGTCCTGACGTTCGCCGGTGCGGGCGCTGGCATCGCCTATTTGACGATGCGTTTGGCTGATCGAACCGCGCAGTTACTCAGTGCCGTTCTGCGTCTCGTGAAGGCGATTTTCACGATCATCAATAACTTCATCAGCTATGTCGACCGCTACAAAAAAGTCGCCGCGCGTGGCATCGCGGCGGGCATGAAAAAAGGCCGGATGCAATTGAGCTGGAGCGCACGTCGCAACGCTGTGCTGAAGAAAGACGAACACCACGACGACTCCCCCGATCAAGCAAAAAACCCCAACGGCGACAGCGCCACTTGCGCGCCGTCCACCTGCAAGAACGGTTGCCCGGTGTCGATGGTCACCGGCGAAGAATTGCTGACCCTCACCGACGGCTCGCTGGACGGAATCCTGCCGTTCGACTTCACCCGGCTCTATCGCACCAGCGCCGCCGAGATCGACTGCGGCCTCGGCTTTGGCTGGAGTCATTCGCTCGCCCATCGACTGGAGATCGAGGGCGATCAGGTCATCTGGATCGACCACGAAAACCGCCGCACCACGTTCCCGCTGCCGAACTACGAACGCCCGGCGATCCACAACAGCCTGTCGCGCGCGGCGATTTATCTCGGCGCTGATCCCGAAGAACTGATCCTCGCCCAGGCTGGCGACGACACGCGTTTTTACCACTTTCATAACGGTCGGCTGACGGCGATCAGCGATGCGTACGACAACCGCTTGCGCATCACCCGCGACCGTCAGGAGCGCATTCAACGCATGGACAACGGCGCCGGTCGCGCCTTGTTGTTGCGCTATGACCGCGCCCACCTGATCGCCGTCGACTATCAGGTTTTTGTCCCGGCGCAGGCCCTCGACGAGGCCTGGCACACCGAGCAAGCGCTGGTCAGTTACCGCTACGACGAATGCGCTCAACTGATCGAGGCGAGCAACGCCGCCGGGGAAAGCGAGCGTTACGACTACGACGATCAGCACGTGATTCTGCAGCGGCAACTGGCCGGTGGCGCGAGTTTCTTCTGGGAGTGGGAGCGGCCCGGCAAGGCGGCGCGCTGCATCCGGCACTGGGCGTCGTTTTCGCAGATGGACACGCGTTATGTCTGGGATGACCAGGGCAGCGTCACCGTCCAGAACATCGACGGCAGCGAAGAGGTTTACGTCCACGACGACCGGGCGCGGCTGGTGCGCAAGGTTGAGCTGGATGGTGGCGAACACCTCAAGGCCTATGACGATCAGGGCCGGTTGGTGGCCGAGCAGGATCCGCTCGGCGCCGTCACCGAATACCGCTATGACGACGTCGGACGGTTGGTGGCGCTGATTCCACCGGAAGACGAGCCAACGGCCTACGAGTATCGCAACGGTTTCCTGCATGCTCGCTATCGCGGCAAAGCGGTGTGGAAATACCAACGCAATGCTCAGGGCGATGTCACCGAGGCGACCGATCCGGACGGCCAGGTCACTCATTATCACTACGACCCTCAGGGGCGGTTGCTGTCGATCCGCTACCCGGACACCAGTCGCCATGTGTTCGTCTGGAATGCCTTGGGGCAGTTGCTCGAAGAGACCTTGCCGGACGGTGGGCAGCGACGGTTTTCCTACGACGCATTGGGGCGGCAGATTACCCGTCAGGACGAACACGGTGCGCTCACCCAGTACCAATGGGACGCCGTTGGCCGACTGATCCAGACGACATTGCCGACGGGTGCCAGCCGCGCCTTCTCCTACAACGCCTACGGCAAGATCACCGCTGAACGTGATGAGCTGGGCCGCGTCACCCGCTACGAATACGCCGACGACCTGCACGTGGTCAGCCGCCGGATCAACCCCGATGGCACTCAGCTCCAGTATCGCTACGACAACGCGCAGCTGTTGCTCACGGAAATCGAAAACGAATCCGGTGAAAAATATCAGCTGGATTACACGCCCAATGGGTTGATCCGACAGGAAACCGGATTCGACGGCCGCCGTACCGCGTACGCCTACGATCTCAATGGGCACCTGCTGGAGAAAACCGAGTTCGGCGACGACGCCTCGCAACTGATCACGGCTTATGAGCGGGACTCGGCCGGACGGTTGCTGACCAAGACCCTGCCCGACGGCATCAACGTCGAATACCGCTACGACTCGTTGGGCCGACTGACCAGTGTCGACGACGGCCACGATCATCCGCTGGAATTCGAATATGACCAGCAGGACCGCCTGATCACCGAGCATCAGGGTTGGGGCACGCTGCGCTATGGCTACGACGCCTGCGGGCAACTCAATCGCCTGCGCCTGCCCGACGGTAGCAAACTCGATTACCACCACGCCAAGGGCGGCGCGCTCACCGCCATCGACCTTAACGGCGCGCGGCTCACCAGCCACCAATTTACCTTCGGTCGCGAACAGCAGCGTCAACAAGGTCAGCTCACCAGCCAATACCACTACGACGAACAAGGCCGGTTGCAAGCCCACGCCATCAACCAGCAATCCAGTCCGCTGTACATGCGTCACTACAGCTACGCAGTCAACGGCAACCTGGCGACTATCGCCGACAGCCGTCATGGCCAGCGCAGCTATTACTACGACGCACTCAACCGCCTGACCCGCGTGCGCCACACCCGCGACGACCCACCGGAAACCTTCGCCCACGACCCAGCGGGCAACCTGCTGATGCAGGACCGCCCCGGCGCCGCGAAGGTGCTCGGTAATCGCCTGCTCATGCAAGGCGACCGTCATTACGACTACGACGCCTTCGGCAACCTCATCCGCGAACGCCGCGGCACCGGGCAAAAACTCGTCACCGAATACCGCTACGACTGCCAGCACCGGCTGGTCGGCGTCACCACCCCGGACGGTCGTAGCTCAAATTACCGCTACGACGCCTTCGGCCGTCGTATCGCCAAAACCGTTGACGGCCACACCACCGAGTTCTTCTGGCAAGGCGACAACCTCGTCGCCGAAAGCGGCCGCGAGCATTACCGCAGTTACATCTATGAACCGGGTAGCTTCCGTCCGTTGGCCATGCTCGACGGCAAAGGCCCGCGCAAGGCCTGCCCGTTCTACTATCAACTCGATCACCTCGGAACGCCGCAGGAACTGACCGATTTTGGCGGCGAGATCGTCTGGTCAGCGAAGTACAACGCATACGGCAAAGTCACGCATTTGGTGTTCGGCGGGGGCGAGCAGCTTGAGCAACCGCTACGGTTTCAGGGGCAATACTTCGATGCCGAGAGCGGCCTGCACTACAACCGGCATCGCTACTATGATCCGGAGGTCGGACGGTACCTGACGCCGGACCCGATCAAGTTGGCGGGTGGGCTGAATCAGTACCAGTACACGCCGAATCCGACGGGGTGGGTTGACCCGTTGGGGTTGAGCGGGAATTGTCCGCCGCCGAATAAGCCTGGGTGTTCTGCGCCGGATGGTGTTGCTGGTGTCAGGGTGGATGAGGGCGACCCACCGCTGCCGAAGTTGACGACTGAACAGCGGCGCGCGCGGATAAATGAGTTGGCTGAGGCGAATGCCAAGGGGCGGGTCATGGCGATGGAGGATAAATACGATATGCACACTGTTAAAAAGCACAGTTCAGAAATACCTGATGCTGCGCTCAAGCAGAGGGCTATAAATGGAGCGCATCCTAAAACGGGAAGAGTTCCAGTACCTCCAAGAGGAAATTTAAGCTCCCAGTTCGCAAACTGGAGGGTTCATTTTAATGCGTTGAACAAAGCTATGACGAGGGAAAGGCTAGGGCTGACCCCATATACAGGTTGGGATCACAATAATGACCCAATTGTAAGGATGGAGTTGCCTGGGGCGGGTCGCGGTTATCGGCCTAATAAACAAGACAAACAAAATCCCACGCTGAATGATGATTTGAATTGGTTCGAGGTTAAGTTCGATCAGGATAAGGTGGCTTGGCCGTATACGGGTTTTCCCTCGGAGAGAAAGTAATGTTGAAAGATCCTTTTATGAATGAAGATTTTGAACCGAACCTGATGTGGTTTATTGGGGTATTTAATGTCTATGACCGTGAGGAGACTCGTGGGGAAGAACTCGTAGCCTTTGATCCTGATAACCAGGTTGATAGAGATATTCTGATTATTAGGTATAGTTTGCAATTGGGGTGCTTGTCTTATCGGCATAAGTTTTTGTTGCTTGAGTTTTTGGCCGAAAAGCTAAGAGATTGCAACTATGACTTTCAAATTTTGTTCAATATAGACGATATATATGACTCAAGTTGGCCGCGAGCTGAATGGTATGCGCTGAAAGACCCACGTGGTTTTTTTGAAGATATATATAGATTGGCAAGCGAAGAGTGGAAAGACGATCTTCAGAAGGCCAGCCTTGAAGATCAATCAACTTGGTAAGGTCTGTTATCTCTGAGGTAGATAGATTTCATGACCGCTTCGCGCTCAATCGCGGGCAAGCCTCGCTCCTACAGGATTGAAGTCGTTCCCATTTTTGGCGATCTACCTCGATTCTGTAGGAGCGAGGCTTGCCCGCGATTGCGGTCTCAAAGACAGCGAAATTTCTGGGCAAGGTCGTCGGAAGTTTCCTTCAAAACGTATCGGTTTCCATAAACTGGTGCGAAGTGAGATCCATGGATAGTCTTTGGCTGTCGCTGCAAATGCAGTGGCAGGGTGTAGGAACCCTTGGAAATTCACCGCGCATCAGCGCTGTCGTTTGATTGCGGCACTTAATTCGTGTCCGTAAGATCGTTCGCGGCGGCTGTGCGCGGGGCACGCTTCGGCGTGGCTGAGTTTGGTGGATTCCTCAGTTTCCTACTCCCGCGTACGGCTGCCACCCAAGCCCGTAGGAAAGGCCGTTGGTAGCTTAAATTTATCCGCCAAAGGTCTCAAAAAATGAAAACACTGACCCCTGATCCTCCCTACGAAAAAATAATCCCTCATCCCGAAAACCGCTTCATGGCATTGACCGGCAACTGTACCGACATGCCCACGTTGTTCGTCGATACCCACGCGCCGCTCGATGTTTTATACGACGCTGCCAACTATCGAATTCGCGCCGTCACGCAGGTGCTTGAGAACATGTCGATGCGCGGTTCGGTCGAGTGTGAGTCCTTCATTCTCAGTGACTTTGCCTTGCTCTGCGCCATTCCATTGCGCGATGGGTGTGATGTGCTGGATGTGATTGGGCGGCGGTTGCGGGCTCGGCCTTCGGACTAGCGCCGAGCAGCTTTTGTGGCGAGGGAGCTTGCTCCCGTTGGGCTGCGCAGCGGCCCCAAAATCAGCAATCCGGTTTTTTTAGGCAGACCGCGGTGTTTGGTTTGGCGACTGCTGCGCAGTCGAACGGGGGCGAGCCTCCTCGCCACGGGGTTTTGTGGTTGACCGGGATATTGTGGGGCTGCTGCGCAGCCCAGCGGGAGCAAGCTCCCTCGCCACAAGGGCAAAGATCAAAAGATCGCAGCTTTCGGCAGCTCCTACAGGGGGTTGTGATCATCCCCTTGCTCTTGCGTTGGGGTGATTGCCGGGCAGATTGTCCGCTCAGCCGCGAACCCCTGACGTTCTGCGCCGTACAAGGTAAACTTCCCGGCCTTCGCAGGAGCAATCATGAATTATCGTCACGCCTTCCATGCCGGCAATCACGCCGATGTGTTCAAACACCTGACTTTGACCCGCCTCATCGCCTTGATGTCGCGCAAGGAGCAGCCGTTTGCCTATCTCGACACTCACGCCGGTATTGGTCTGTATGACCTGCAGGGCGATCAGGCCAGTCGTACCGGTGAGTATCTGGAAGGGATCGCGCGGTTGTGGGATCAGCCGGATTTGCCGGCGCTGACTGCCGACTACATGAAGGTGCTGCACGACATGAATCCGGATGGCCAGTTGCGCTATTACCCGGGGTCGCCGGAGTTGGCGCGGCGTCTGACGCGGCCGCAGGATCGGCTGATGCTCAACGAGAAGCACCCCGAAGACGGCTTGCTGCTCAAGGACAACATGGCCGGTGATCGTCGGGTGAAGGTTCACTTGGGCGAGGGCTGGCATGTGCCGCGGGCGATGTTACCGGTGCAGGAGAAGCGGGCGGTGATGCTGATTGATCCGCCGTTCGAGCAGCTTGATGAGATGCAGCGTTGTGCGGCGTCGTTGAAAGAGGCGATTGGCCGGATGCGTCAGACGGTGGCGGCGATCTGGTACCCGGTGAAGGACCAGCGCATGTTGCGTCGTTTTTATCAGGATCTGGCCGGCACGGGCGCGCCTAAGTTGTTGCGCGTGGAATTGCTGGTGCATCCGTTGGATACGCCCAATAGCCTGAATGGCTCGGGGTTGGCGATTGCTAATCCGCCATGGGGGCTGGAAGAGGAATTGCGTGAGTTGCTGCCGTGGTTGTCCAAGAAGCTTGGGCAGACCCAGGGTGGGTGGCAGATGGATTGGTTGATTGCCGAGAGTTGAGTTGCTGATCAGATGGATTGATGGCGTCTGAAAGGACGCCTTCGCGAGCAAGCCCGCTCCCACAGGGGGCTATGTCAATCACAAGAGTGTGGTCAGGCACAGATCCAGTGTGGGAGCGGGCTTGCTCGCGAAGCTTTTTGGGGCCTGAGATCAGATCGGGCAAGTCACGCCTGTACCGCCAATCCCGCAATACCCTTCAGGATTCTTAGCCAGGTATTGCTGGTGATACGCCTCGGCGAAGTAGAACGTCGGGGCTTCTTCGATTTCGGTGGTGATGGTGCCTTTGCCGGCCTTGGTCAACTCGGCCTGGAATACTTGCTCGCTATGCTTGGCGGCTGCCAGTTGAGTCGGGTTGGTGGCATAGATCACCGAGCGGTACTGGGTGCCGATGTCGTTACCCTGGCGCATGCCCTGGGTCGGGTTGTGCAGTTCCCAGAACATCTTCAGCAGCTCTTCGTAGCTGACTTTTGCCGGCTCGTAGACCACCAGCACCACTTCGCTGTGGCCGGTCAGGCCCGAGCAGACTTCTTCGTACGTCGGGTTGGGGGTAAAGCCGCCGGCGTAACCCACCGCCGTACTGACCACGCCTTCGCGCTGCCAGAACTTGCGTTCCGCGCCCCAGAAGCAGCCCAGGCCGAAGATCGCGAAATCCACGTCGGTGACGAACGGGCCCAGCAGCGGGGCGTCGTGGACGAAGTGTTTTTCCGGCACGGTCATTGGGGTTTCGCGGCCAGGCAGAGCTTGTTCTTTAGTCGGGAGCACGTTTTTGTTCACCAGAATTTCCGAGCGCAAGACCATGATCAGTCCTCTCAGTCAGGTTGAGATGTAAATACACAGACCGTCAGTTTGCCTAATGACGCCCGGTTAAGCACTACCCAATGTGGGAGCGGGCTTGCTCGCGAAAGCGGTGTGACAGTCGACATCAATGGCGTCTGACACACCGCTTTCGCGAGCAAGCCCGCCCACAGGTCAGGCGATTGGGCCGCGCGGGTAGCGTTTGAGCTTTTCGATCAGCTCGGAACCCGGGATCGGTCGGTCGAACAGGTAGCCCTGGCCGACGTCGCAGCGGTGGCGGCGCAGGAAGGCCAACTGCTCGGCCGTCTCGATGCCTTCAGCCACGACCTTGAGTTTCAGGTTGTGGGCCATGGCGATCACCGCGGAGGTGATTTCCATGTCGTCTTGGTTGTCGGGGATTTCGTGGATGAAGCTTCGATCGATCTTGATGATGTCGATCGGGAATTTTTTCAAGTAACTGAGCGACGAGTAACCGGTGCCGAAGTCGTCCATCGCCAGGGTCAGGCCCAGGCGCTTGAGCTGGTCGAGCTGCAAGTGGGTGTCTTCGGTGGCTTCCAGCAGCAGGCCTTCGGTCAGTTCCAGCTCCAGCAGGTTCGCCGGCAGCTCTTCTTCCTTGAGGATGTTGGCGATGGACGCCACCAGGTCCGGGTCGGAGAACTGTTTGGGGGACAGGTTGATCGCCACTTGCAGATCGCCGAGGCCGGCGGCGGTCAGTTCTTTGCTCATGCGGCAGGCCTGGCGGGCGATCCATTTGCCGATCGGGATGATCAGCCCGGTTTCTTCGGCGACGCTGATGAACTGGTCCGGGCGGATCATGCCTTTTTCCGGATGATTCCAGCGCAGCAGCGCTTCCATGCCCAGCAGGCGACCGCTGCGCAGGCACAGCTTGGGCTGGTAGAACACATCCAGCTCATTCTGGGTCAGGGCGCGGCGCAGGTTGTTCTCGACAAACAGTTTGTAGCTGGCCTCGGCATTCAGCGCTTCGGTGAACACCTGCACTTGGTGTTTGCCGTTGGCCTTGGCCTTGTGCAGCGCCAGGCCGGCGTTACGCATCAGCGTCTGTGGGTCGCGGCCATGCAGCGGCGCGCAGGCCAGGCCCACGGAGCCGGTGACGCTGATCAACTGATTGTCGACGAACATCGGTTTGTCGAGGGTCGCCAGCAATTGGTTGGCGACCTGCTGGCCCGTCGAGAGGTCAGTGTCGTCCAGCAGCACCGCGAATTCGTTACTGGCGAAGCGCGCCAGACTGCCGCTCGGGCTCAGGCTGTTGCGCAAGCGTCGCGCCAGGCTGATCAGGAGCTTGTCGCCGGTCTGGTGGCCGAGGCTGTCGTTGATGCGTTTGAAGTTGTCGATGTCCACCAGCAGCAGGCTGATCGGCGTGTCGCTGTCTCGGGCGAAGCGTTCATCAAGGTTGCGGATGAACGCCGGGCGGTTGCCGAGGTTGGTCAGATTGTCGGTGTAAGCCAGGCGCTCGATGCGCTGCTGGGCGAGCTTGGTCTGGGTGATGTCTTCGTAGATGCCGATGTAGTGCGTCAGCTCACGGTTGTCGCCATAGACCTTGGATATCGACAACTGGCCCCAGTAGGGTTCGAGGTTTTTGCGTCGGCTCTTGAACTCGCCCTGCCAGCTGTTGCTCTTGGCCAGCGCCGACGGTGCGTCGAACAGCAGTTCGCTGAGGTTTTCCAGCGCCGGCAGTTCCGACAGCCGCTGGCCGTGGACTTCTTCGGTGGTGTACTGGGTGATCGCGGTAAAGCTTGGGTTGACGTACTCCACCACGCCGTCGCAATTGACCAGCAGAAAGGCGTTGGCGCTTTGCTCCACCGCGCGCTGGAACAGATGCAGAGCGCTGGTGGCGGTGCGGCGGTTGTGGTTGTTGATGACTTGGGCGAACTGATCCGCCAGCTCGCCGGCAAAGGCGATTTCGTCCGACTGCCAGGCGCGGGTCGCACCGATCTGCTCCAGGCAGAGCACGCCGACCACTTGGCCATCGACGCGGATGCTGGCGTCGAGCATGGCGTTGACGTCACGCGGGCGCAGGCTTTCGGCGATTTCCCGGGTGCGTGGGTCGCGCATGGCGTTGTGGGCGTCGATGGCGCGACCGGTGTGCAAGGCGTCGAGGTAATCGGGAAAACCGCTGACGTCGATCGGCTCCGGCAGTCGGTGGCCCCGGGTGACGCGGTGATAGGCGGAGATCGGCGTCAGTAGCGAGCCGTCGAGGTTCCACAGGCTGGCGCAGTCGACTTCATAGATGTCGCAGGCACTGCGGGTGATCAGCTCGGCGGCTTCTTGCAGGGAATTGTTGGTGCTGTAGCGCTGGCGGGTCAGCAGCAGAATCAGATCTTGCTGGGCGCGTACCCGGTCCAGGTGCTGCAGTTGTTCCTGCTGGGCGCGTTGATTGAGTTCCAGGGCGATTTGCAGGCGTGAGTTCTGGGTTTCCAGGTCCAGTGCCGGCGTTAGCGGTTCGCCGTCGAACAGACCGTCCACCACCATCAGGTAGCCGCGCAGCAGGTGTCGATTGTGTTGTTTGTAAGCTTCGCCCAGTTCCAGCAGGCTCAGTACGCCTGCGGCAGTGTGCAAGGTGTAGCGGATCAGGTAATGCGGGCTATCGGCGAGTTGCTGCTGGATCGTGTCGTGCAGTTGATAGCGCGCTTCCGGCTCCATCAGGCTGGCATAGGGCGAGCCGACCAAAGCACAGAGCTCCACTGCCGGCAGGCCAAACTGTCGCTCGCAATTGGGGTCGAGAAACAGCAGCGCCCAGCTCGGTTCATTCAGCCGTTCGAAACGCAGCATGCCGAGCCGCGAGGGCACTGGCAACTGCGTCACTACCTCGGCCACCATACGGCTGGCGGCATCGGGTTGGCTCTTCATATGGAGGGAAACTCGCTTCGAATATGCTGATCGCGCCGGGCTCTCGCCCTCTTTACTGTTGTCTGCGGCAAGGTTGCATCATTGCGACACCGACTGACAAGAGACATGAAGGCCAAGTGCTATAAGAATATGTCGGCAGGCGCGAAGATTTCTCCAGCGAGGCGCCGAAAAGTAATGTAGTGAGTCAAAAAATCGCAGCCTTCGGCAGCTTCTGCAAGGCTGCGATCTTTCCCGGGATCAACGCAATTCTATGGATATCGACTGCAGTTGCTTGCCATCCCGATCGTGATAATTGACGCGAACCTGTTCGGCATCGACGACCAGATGCGCGAAATTATCCTGGCTGATCACCTCACTGGTCAGCTCATGCCGATAATCTCCCGCGGTCGTTCGGGCCAGCGCCTGGTCGAGAATGAAGGTCGATGCCTTGGCATACGGCAGCAGTTTGCTGTTGCACAGCGGTGAAGACACGATGGTGTGAACTTCGAAATCCGGGTCCGCGCTGTGAGTCAGGCGACTGGTCAGCGAGCCATGGACATCGCCGGAAATGAAGAAGATGTTCTTGATGCCATACGTACGAATCGTCTCCAGCAGCCGTAGTCGTTGTTCCGGGAAAGCTTTCCAGGCGTCATCACCGTGAAGCTTGCGGTCGGGGTAGAACATGACGCTGGTGACCACGAATTTGACCCGGGCCGTGCTGTTGATCAGCCATTTGAGCAGCGCCTGTTCCTGCTCTTCATCAAGGATGCGCCGGTCGCTGGCCGACAGATTGCGTCGGGTTCGACTGTCGGTAATAAACCATTCGATATCGCCCTCGGTGAATTGATACCAATAGTGCGGCAACAGCGCTCTGTTGACTTGCCCGTTGGCAAGCAGTTCATGTACGGGGCTGTGGCTGACTTGATAGAGCTCATACGCCGTCATGGCGTTTCGGTATAAGTGAACATCGCTCTTACTTGCATTGGCGGGCCAGTTGTCTTCAATTTCATGGTCATCGAGGATCATGTAAGTCGGCATGCCGGACATTAACTTCGAGATATGCGGCTGAGAAAAAGCCGTGCGGTATTTGCTGAGGATGTCCTTGTATTCCCGGTCGGGGGCCACGAGGTTCAGGTCATCGACGTAGATTTGGTCGCCAGTCATCAATATGGCGCTGATAGGCGGCTCGGCGCGTTCCGCCAGGCTTGTGATCGAGGCAAAGATCCGATCACCCAAATGCGGGGCTGAGGCAATGCCGGCGGTCATTCGCAGGTAACGACATGAGCCTGCGATATAGGCCCGTGGCGTGGTGGTTTTGCTGGACTGCGTGCGAAAGCGGTAGATCTCCCGCGGCCATTGCAGCGGCAGTTCCTGAACCGTCTCCACGGTATGCACCGGGCTCATGGGGCTGAACCAGCCTGCCTGATATTCATAGGCGGTATCGGTGGCGAGATCGTTGAGGGCGATCACATCGGACATGTCGCGCAAGATTGTCAGTTTTGCAAATACGCCTTTTGACCAGTGTTCCTCACCGGCGCGTCGATAACGGATGCCTGCAAATACCAAGGCGTTGTTCTGTGAATTACCGCGCAAGAAGATACGGGTGTGATTAGTTGTGGTGTGGCCAATAATCGGGCCGACAGTCGGTTTGAACATGTTCGAATCCATTCGAAGTAATGCTAACTAAGCAGATTAAGTTGTCGAAGTTTCTATTAGAAACTCTCCGAACTAAGACTAGTTATTGGCTCGCGAAAAATATCGGGCGGAAGTGGATTCGAGTTGTAGGCGGCGTAAGCCATGAATGTAGGAATAAGGCGCAGAGCAGGGCTTTCTTCAGGATCGAGTAGGAGGCGGATTCACATCCGCCGTCCTCTCACACCACCGTACATACGGTTCCGTATACGGCGGTTCAAGTTATGCGGTTAAGCCGGTTTATCGTATCCAGTATCGAGACCAGTCCGAGTCGATCCCACAGCTTCTTCGGTAGCGCCTGATTCATATGTGGCGCTCCTGAGTTCCACCATGGGCCTCGGCCATTGACTGCCGATTTCCACGCCCGCGCCTCACCGAGTCCCAGACGCATCAAGTTGCGCGCCCTCGTAGAGGGCCGCTTCCATTGACGCCAGATGACACAGCGAAGCTTATGACGTACCCAGCCATCCAACTCCTCAAGCGGTCGCTTGCTCTGGCTTAGCTTGAAGAAGCCAGCCCAACCACGCAGCACGGGGTTTATCCGCTCGATGACAGTCGCCATCTTGTGGCCCCGTGCTCCGCGCAGCAGGTCTCTGAGTCGGTCGCGCAAGCGACCCAAGCTCATCGTCGCCACTCGCAGCCTCGGCTGTTGGTGCCAGCTCATTCCGTAACCCAGATAATCGCAGGCCCAAGGCCGCGCCACGCGGCTCTTTTCCCGGTTCAGCGTCAGTTTCAGGCGCTGGCTCAGGAAACGCTCGACACCGGCCATTACTCGCGCGCCTGCCCGCTGACTGCGCACATAAATGTTCGCGTCGTCGGCATAACGCACGAAGCGATGGCCTCGCCGTTCCAGCTCGCGGTCGAGTTCGTTGAGCAGGATGTTCGACAGCAACGGAGAGAGCGGGCCGCCTTGCGGCGTCCCCTTCTGCCGCCGACTGGCAATACCACCTGCCATCGCCCCGGCTTCGAGAAAACGACGGATCAGCGTGAGCACCCGCTTGTCTTCGATTTGGCGCTCGATGCAGGCCATCAATACATCGTGGTTGACCCGATCAAAGAACTTCTCCAGATCGAGCTCCACACACCAGCGGTGACCCGCCGCCACATGGCCGCGGGCTGTTTCGATGGCTTGGTGGGCGCTTCTGCCCGGACGAAAGCCATAGCTGTAGTCCGAGAACAGCGGATCGAAGATCGGCGTGAGCTGTTGTAGCAGGGCCTGTTGAATCAGGCGATCCACAACGCAGGGAATACCCAATTGCCGTGTTCCGCCTTTGGGTTTGGGAATATCGACGGCGCGTACACCTTGCGGGTGATACTCGCCGGCCAGCAACCGAGTCTTGAGGGTCGGCCAATACTGTTTCACATAGCCCGCCAACTGGTCGACCGTCATGCCATCGGCACCCGGCGCGCCCTTGTTGCTGGCTACGCGTTGATACGCACGCCTGAGGTTGGCGGGTGCAAGCACCCGCCCCATCAACGTGTCCGGCTCCGCTTTCGTCCACGTCACAGACGCCGCTGATACCTGTGCGCTGTCAGCCGTCATCCTCGGATTCTGTCCGGGACTCGGAGTAACAGTCTTCTCTGGGAGAAATTTCTGCATTTCGGTATTCAACGAGACTTCGACGCCTACTGGCGGCATAACCTGTTCAGCCCTTGGCGGCATGGTCATTCGCCACTTACTACGGCTTCAGCTGACTTCTGCACGCTCATCCCGTCGCCTCTCGACGCTCGGTAGCACACTGGCAAACGTGCAGATCTCCCAGGGTAATTCGCGCGACCTTCCTGCTTATGCCTGTCGGATCTACGTCACAGCGTTCCGTGCAAGTATTGGGCTTTAACGGTTTGGGCCGTCTTACCCCGCTGCACCGCCTCTATCCGCTTCCTGTTCGTCAGGCCAGCATTTTGCCTCGGGCTTCCTTCAGATTCGCAGTCACCCGCGACACCCTTGCCTCTGGCTAACACTTCCCCTTGCCGGGTGTGTAGAGGACTTCCACCTCCAAGTCACCAGCGTGGCCACCACAGCCAAGCTGGTTGCGCTTGCGCGCAACGCGCCATGCCTGGCGCACCCAAAAAAAGCCCCGCCAAATTGGCGGGGTTGAGGTACGAGCGTGGCGCTCGGAAAACGTGGAACGCGACGGGCCCTCCGGTAGGGGAGGGCCGGTCGGTGTTACAGCAGGATGGTGCGGATGTCCGCCAGCAGGTCGCTCAGACGCTTGGTGAAGCGTGCAGCAGCGGCGCCGTTGATCACACGGTGATCGTAGGACAGCGACAGCGGCAGCATCAGTTTCGGCTGGAAGGCTTTGCCGTCCCAGACTGGCTGGATGGTTGCCTTGGAAACACCGAGGATCGCCACTTCCGGCGCGTTGACGATCGGCGTGAAGCCGGTGCCGCCAATGTGGCCGAGGCTGGAAATGGTGAAGCAGGCGCCTTGCATGTCGTCAGCGGTGAGCTTTTTGTCGCGGGCTTTGGCAGCCAGCGCAGCGGCTTCGGCTGCCAGTTGCAACAGGCTCTTCTGGTCGACGTTCTTGATGACCGGTACCAGCAGGCCTTCAGGGGTGTCGACCGCGAAGCCGATGTTCACGTACTTCTTGCGGATGATCGCCTTGCCGCTTGGCGCCAGCGAACTGTTGAAGTCCGGCAGTTCCTTGAGCAGGTGCGCGCAGGATTTGAGCAGCAGCGGCAGGATGGTCAGCTTGACGCCGGCCTTCTCTGCAACGGCTTTCTGAGCGATACGGAACGCTTCCAGCTCGGTGATATCAGCCGAATCGAACTGAGTCACGTGAGGAATGTTCAGCCAGCTGCGATGCAGGCTCGACGCGCCGATTTGCATCAGGCGAGTCATCGGCACTTCTTCGGTTTCGCCGAAGCGGCTGAAGTCCACGACCGGAATCGGCGGGATGCCCGCGCCGCCGGTTGCGCCGCCAGCGGCCGGAGCTTCCTTGGCCTTCTGCATCATGGCTTTGACGTAAACCTGCACGTCTTCTTTCAGCACACGACCGTGCGGACCGCTAGGGCTGACCGCGCTCAGCTCGACGCCGAATTCGCGGGCCAGTTGGCGCACCGCAGGGCCTGCGTGAACCTTGGCGCCAGGCTTGGCCGGTGCAGCAGCAGGTGCGGCAGGTGCCGGAGCAGCAGGTGCTGCGGCGGCTGGAGCAGGCGCGCTAGGTGCAGCAGCGGCTGGAGCCGGAGCCGCAGCAGGCGCTGCGCCTTTGACTTTCAGCTTCAGGATCAGGTCGCCGGTACCGACTTCGTCATCCAGCTTGACGGAAACGCTTTCCACCACGCCAGCGGCAGGCGATGGAATTTCCATGCTCGCCTTGTCGGATTCCAGGGTGATCAGCGACTGGTCGGCGGTGACGGTATCGCCAGCCTTGACCAGCACTTCGATGATCTTGGCCTTGCCCGCCGAACCGATGTCCGGGACGTGAATGTCCTGAACGGTGTCGGCAACCGGAGCCGCCGGAGCCGCAGCGGCTGGCGCCGGAGCAGCGGCAGCAGGCGCAGCAGCCTGGGCTGGCGCGGCCGCGGTCGGTGCAGCGGCACCCGCCACTTCCAGATCCAGAATCAGGTCGCCGGTGCCGACTTCGTCATTGAGCTTGACGCTGATGGCCTTGACCACGCCAGCGGCAGGCGATGGAATTTCCATGCTCGCCTTGTCGGATTCCAGGGTGATTAGCGACTGATCAGCCGCGACGGTGTCGCCGACCTTGACCTGGATCTCGATGATCTGGGCCTTGCCCGACGAACCGATGTCCGGCACGTGTACTTGCTGAACACTGGCAGCAGCAGGCGCGGCAGCAGGAGCGGCTGGCGCTTTCGCGGCAGCAGGTGCAGCTTCAGCCTTGGCAGCTGGCGCAGCGGCAGCCGCAGCCGGCGGTGCAGAGGCCGGGGCAGCGGCACCTTCGACTTCCAGCTCCAGCAGTTCGTCGCCTTCTTTCAGGCGATCGCCCAGCTTCACTTTCAGGCTCTTGATGATACCGGCCTTCGGCGCAGGCACTTCCATGCTCGCCTTGTCCGACTCAAGTGTCAGGATGCTTTGGTCGGCTTCGATACGGTCGCCGACCTTCACAAACAGTTCAATTACTTCACCTTCACCGCTGCCGATGTCAGGTACGCGAATGAGTTCGCTCACAGAGTGTCTCCTCAGCAGTCCAGTGGGTTGCGTTTTTCCGGGTTGATACCGAACTTGGCGATGGCTTCAGACACCACCTTAGGTTCGATATCGCCACGGTCAGCCAAAGCTTCCAGGGCTGCCAACACCACGAAATGACGATCGACTTCGAAGAAGTGACGCAGCTTCTTGCGGCTGTCACTGCGGCCGAAACCATCGGTGCCCAGGACTTTGAATTCCTTGGACGGGACCCACTGACGAATTTGCTCAGCGAACAGCTTCATGTAGTCGGTAGACGCGATGACCGGACCTTTACGGCCGTTCAGGCACTCTTCGACGTAGCTCAGTTTAGGCTTCTGGCCCGGGTGCAGACGGTTGCTGCGCTCGACGGCCAGGCCATCGCGACGCAGTTCGTTGAAGCTGGTAACGCTCCACACGTCAGCGCCGACGTTGAACTGTTCACGCAGAATCTTCGCCGCTTCACGGACTTCACGCAGGATGGTGCCGGAGCCCATCAGCTGAACGTGGTGCGCCGCTTCGCGGGTGTCTTCCTCGAGCAGGTACATGCCCTTGATGATGCCTTCCTCTACACCGGCCGGCATGGCGGGTTGCTGGTAGGACTCGTTCATCACGGTGATGTAGTAGAAAACGTCCTGCTGCTCTTCGGTCATCTTCTTCATGCCGTCCTGAATGATCACCGCCAGCTCGTAGCCGTAGGTTGGATCAAAGGTGCGGCAGTTCGGGATGGTGGCAGCCAGGATGTGGCTGTGACCGTCTTCGTGTTGCAGGCCTTCGCCGTTCAGCGTGGTTCTGCCTGCGGTGCCGCCGATCAGGAAACCACGGGTGCGGCTGTCGCCAGCGGCCCAGGCCAGGTCGCCGATACGCTGGAAGCCGAACATCGAGTAGAAGATGTAGAACGGCAGCATTGGCTGATTGTGGCTGGAGTACGAAGTACCGGCGGCAATGAAGGAGCTCATGGCGCCCGCTTCGTTGATGCCTTCTTCGAGGATCTGGCCCTTCTTGTCTTCTTTGTAAAACATCACCTGGTCTTTATCGACTGGCTCGTAGAGCTGGCCGACGGACGAGTAGATGCCCAACTGACGGAACATGCCTTCCATACCGAAGGTACGGGCTTCGTCCGGGATGATCGGAACGATGCGTGGACCGATTTCCTTGTCCTTGACCAGTTGCGCGAGGATCCGCACGAACGCCATGGTGGTGGAAATTTCACGGTCGCCCGAACCGTCGAGGATAGCCTTGAGGGTATCCAGCGATGGAGTCGGAACGCTGAAGCTTTGCGCGCGGCGCTGTGGCACGAAACCGCCCAGTGCAGTGCGGCGCTCACTCAGGTAGCGGGCTTCGGCGCTGTTTGGCTCTGGCTTGAAGAACGGCAGATTTTCCAGCTCTTCGTCTTTGACCGGAATGTCGAAGCGATCACGGAACAACTTCAGGCTGTCGACATCGACTTTCTTGGTGTTGTGCGCAGTGTTTTTCGCTTCGCCGGCACCGGTGCCATAACCTTTGATGGTTTTGGCCAGGATGACGGTCGGTTGTTCTTTGTGGTTGACCGCTTCGTGGTACGCCGCGTAGACCTTGTACGGGTCGTGGCCGCCACGGTTGAGTTTCCAGATCTCGTCGTCGGACAGATCAGCAACCATCGCCTTGAGTTCTGGCGAGTTGAAGAAGTGTTCACGCACGAACGCGCCGTCTTTGGCTTTGTAGTTCTGGTACTCACCGTCGATGACTTCGTCCATGCGACGTTGCAAGATACCGTCGACGTCTTTGGCCAGCAGCGGGTCCCAGAAACGGCCCCAGATGACTTTGGTCACGTTCCACTGAGCACCACGGAACACGCCTTCGAGTTCCTGGATGATCTTGCCGTTGCCGCGAACCGGGCCATCAAGGCGCTGCAGGTTGCAGTTAATAACGAAGATCAGGTTGTCGAGCTTCTCGCGGCCAGCCAGCGAGATGGCGCCCAGGGATTCCGGCTCGTCGCACTCGCCGTCGCCCAGGAAACACCAGACTTTTTGCTTGCCTTCCGGGATGAAACCACGGGCTTCCAGGTACTTCATGAAGCGTGCCTGGTAGATCGCCTGGATCGGGCCCAGACCCATGGATACAGTCGGGAACTGCCAGAAATCAGGCATCAGCCATGGGTGCGGGTAGGACGACAGGCCCTGACCGTCCACTTCCTGACGGAAGTTGTTCATCTGGTCTTCGGTGATGCGGCCTTCCATGAACGCGCGGGCGTAAACGCCTGGCGAGGTGTGGCCCTGGAAGTAGATCAGGTCGCCACCGTGCTCGTCGGTCGGGGCCTGGAAGAAGTAGTTGAAGCCGATGTCATACAGGGTCGCACTGGAAGCGAAGCTGGAGATGTGACCACCCAGGTCAGAATCTTTCAGGTTCGTACGCATTACCATGGCCATCGCGTTCCAGCGTACCAACGAGCGAATGCGGCGTTCCATGAACAGGTCGCCAGGCATGCGTGCTTCGTGGGTAACGGGGATCGTGTTGCGGTAAGGCGTGGTGATGGCGTAAGGGAGCTGCGAGCCGCTACGGGTCGCGAGTTCGCCCATACGGGTCATCAGATAGTGAGCACGGTCTTCGCCTTCTTTGTCGAGAACCGATTCCAGGGCGTCCAGCCATTCCTGGGTTTCGACGGGATCGAGGTCTTGCATGGCTTGCTCCAGGGCGGAAAGGCTTCCAGAATCGGTTGCCTGAGTTTGCGACTGGCCTTGTGGGCAGACGATATAAATTCTTGGATTGCCGAGAGGTATGTTCCGGCGGCGTGTAGTTTTACTACAAATCATCGGGCATTTCAGCCTTTCGAATGTATAGACGAGTAGTAAAACTACAGAAGATTGGCTTGTGGCCTCCGGCTGCGTTGTGAGAATAATCGTTAAGGTTGGTCTTTTGCCAACCAAAAAAGGTGAAGGCTTGATGATCGCTGCCAAAAATAAACAAATTTCAGCTATTTCTAACCTTTGTTCGACAGTCGGTCAGGTAGCGAATTTTCACGAATCACTACATGCAGCCCTTCACACGCCGATCAAGGATAGACCATGAGCCTCCCTTCGCTTGCCGAACTGCCCGGCGTACTCCAGCCATTTGTCACCCGTGCCGAGCAGTCGTTCCGTACGGCCGTCGCGGTGCTTGCCGATGATCATGGCTTGTCCGCCTGGACGCCTGAGCGTTGGGCGCAATTTGCCCGTGTCACCGCGGCCAGCGACTTTGTCATTGAACAGAGTGTGCGTGACCCTTTGATGTTGCTGGAGCTGGTGCAATCCGGCGAGCTGGACCGTGTTTTTGCGCCGGGCGAGTTGTGCGCACAGATTGCGACGGCGGTGAGTACCGCTGAAACCGACGACCAACTTGGTCGCGCCTTGCGTCGCCAGCGCACACGCCAGCAAGTGCGGATTATCTGGCGCGATCTGACTCGCCAGGCTGATTTAATCCAGACCTGTCGCGACCTCTCGGACATGGCCGATGCCAGTATCGATCAGGCCTATCAGTGGTTGTATCAGCGCCATTGCCAGCAGTTTGGCACGCCCACCGGGCGACGTAGCGGCGAGCCGCAGCAGATGGTCATCCTCGGCATGGGCAAGCTCGGCGCCGTGGAGCTGAATCTGTCGTCTGACATCGACTTGATCTTCGCCTACCCCGAAGGCGGCGAAACCGTTGGTGTGAAGCGGTCGCTGGATAACCAGGAATTTTTCATTCGTCTCGGCCAGCGGTTGATCAAGGCGCTGGACCCGATAACCGTCGACGGTTTCGTGTTCCGCGTCGACATGCGCTTGCGGCCTTATGGTTCGTCCGGCGCGCTGGTGCTGAGCTTCAATGCGCTGGAACAGTATTACCAGGATCAGGGCCGCGACTGGGAACGCTACGCGATGATCAAGTCGCGCGTGGTGGCCGGCGATCAAGTGGCGGGCGCGCAACTGCAAGAGATGCTGCGCCCGTTCGTTTACCGACGTTACCTGGACTTCTCGGCCATCGAAGCGCTGCGCACCATGAAGCAGCTGATCCAGCAGGAAGTCCGGCGCAAGGGCATGGCCGACAACATCAAGTTGGGCTCGGGCGGCATTCGTGAAGTCGAATTTATCGCGCAGGCCTTCCAGCTTATCCACGGTGGCCGCGACCTGAGCCTGCAACAGCGTCCTCTATTAAAAGTACTGAGCACCCTCGAAGGTCAGGGTTACCTGCCGGCGGCGGTGGTCGGCGAATTGCGTGAAGCCTACGAATTTCTGCGTTACACCGAACACGCGATACAGGCCATTGCCGACCGTCAGACCCAGATGCTCCCGGATGGCGAACAGGATCAGGCGCGCATTGCCTTTATGCTCGGCTTTGCCAATTGGACGGCATTCCACGAACAGCTGATGTACTGGCGTGGCCGGGTGGCCTGGCACTTTGCTCAGGTGATCGCCGATCCCGATGAAGAGGCCGGCGCCGAGAGCGAAGTGGTGGTCGGCGGGGAATGGTTGCCGCTGTGGGAAGAGGCCCAGGACGAGGAGGCCGCCTGCCGTCAGCTGGAAGAGGGTGGTTTCGCCGACGCCTCCAAAGCGCTGAAAGCCTTGGCCAGCCTGCGCGGCAGTCCGCAATTGCGCGCCATGCAGCGCCTGGGGCGTGAACGCCTCGATGCTTTTATTCCGCGTTTGCTGGCTCAGGCTGTGGAGCATGCCAATCCCGATCTGGTGTTGGAGCGAGTACTGCCACTGGTGGAAGCCGTGGCGCGTCGTTCCGCCTATCTGGTGTTATTGACCGAGAACCCCGGCGCCCTGCGCCGCTTGCTGACACTGTGCGCCGCGAGCCCATGGATTGCCGAACAGATCACGCGCTTCCCGCTGCTGCTCGACGAATTGCTTAACGAAGGCCGGTTGTTCAAGCCGCCGCTGGCGCCAGAACTGGCGGCCGAGTTGCGCGAGCGTTTGACGCGGATTCCCGAAGACGACCTCGAACAACAAATGGAAGCCCTGCGGCATTTCAAACTGGCGCACCGCTTGCGCGTCGCCGCCTCGGAAATCGCCGGCAGCCTGCCCTTGATGAAGGTCAGTGATTATTTGACCTGGCTCGCCGAAGCGATCCTCGAGCAAGTGCTGGCCCTGGCCTGGCGCCAGACTGTGGCCAAGTACGGTACGCCGCTGCGCACCGACGGCAGCTTGTGCGACCCTGGTTTCATCATTGTCGGTTACGGGAAAGTCGGCGGTCTGGAGTTGGGGCACAGTTCGGACCTGGATCTGGTGTTCATCCACGACGGCGATCCGCAGGCCGAAACCGACGGGCCGAAGCCTATCGATGGCGCACAGTTTTTTACCCGGCTCGGGCAGCGCATCATTCATTTGCTGACGGCGCAGACCAACTCCGGCCAGCTGTATGAAGTGGACATGCGCCTGCGGCCGTCCGGTGCCTCCGGTTTGCTGGTGAGTTCCCTGGGGGCATTTGCCCGGTATCAGGAAAACGAAGCCTGGACCTGGGAGCACCAGGCGCTGGTGCGGGCGCGGGTGCTGGTGGGCAGTCAGGATGTCGGTCAAGCGTTCGAGAAGGTTCGCGCGGCGGTATTGGCCAAGCCGCGGGACCTGCCGACCTTGCGCCAGGAGGTCAGCGAAATGCGCGCCAAGATGCGCGATAATCTCGGCAGCAAGAGCACGGCGGCGGGCACGGCGGCAAATGCCTTCGAGGCCACGGCGCCGTTCGATCTCAAGCAGGACGCCGGAGGTATCGTCGATATTGAATTTATGGTGCAATACGCGGCTCTGGCATGGTCTGAGGCGCATCCGTCGTTACTGCGCTATACCGACAATATCCGCATTCTGGAAGGGTTGGAGGAGGTCGGGCTGATGCCCGCCGAAGACGCCAGCCTGTTGCGTGAGGCCTATAAGGCCTATCGCTCCGCCGCTCACCGGGAGGCCTTGCAGAAGGACGCCGGCGTGATACCGGGCGACCAGTTCGTGGATGAACGACGGCAGGTAATGCGGATCTGGCGCGAGCTGGGGTTAAGCTGAAACTGGATATTTGCAACACCTGATACCCAATGTGGGAGCGGGCTTGCTCGCGAAGGCGGAGTGTCAGTCACTACTGATATTGAATGTGACGGCCCCTTCGCGAGCAAGCCCGCTCCCACAGTAGATCTGCAGTGTCTGGTAGATTGAGGCAGCTAAGCTGTATCGCATGGATGTGCACAAAATTGATCCGACGAGCCCCAATCGGCTCGTCCAAATGACCTGACGGTTCACCCCGAAGGTGCTGGATTCTCGAGGCGGGGAGGCGTATGCCTCCCCGGCTCGTTTATGGAAACCACATGAAAATTCTGATCGTTGGGCCCAGTTGGGTCGGTGACATGGTGATGGCGCAGACACTTTTTCAGTGTCTCAAGCAGCGCCACCCGCAATGCGAAATCGACGTGCTGGCCCCCGAGTGGAGCCGGCCGATTCTCGAGCGCATGCCCGAAGTGCGCCAAGCCTTGAGCTTCCCGCTCGGCCACGGCGTGCTGGAGCTGGCGACGCGTCGGCGCATCGGTAAATCCCTGGTCGGTCAGTACGACCAGGCCATCCTGCTGCCCAATTCCCTGAAGTCGGCACTGGTACCGTTTTTCGCCGGTATCCCGAAACGCACCGGCTGGCGTGGCGAATTCCGCTACGGCCTGCTCAATGACGTGCGCACGCTCGACAAAGAACGTTACCCGCTGATGATCGAGCGCTTCATGGCCCTGGCCTTTGAGCCCGGCGTCGAGTTGCCGAAGCCGTATCCGCGGCCGAGCCTGCAGATCGACCCGGTGACCCGCGACGGCGCACTGGCCAAATTCAGTCTGGCCCTCGACCGTCCAGTGTTGGCGCTGTGCCCCGGCGCCGAGTTCGGCGAGTCCAAGCGCTGGCCGTCCGAGCACTACGCCAAGGTCGCCGAAGCGAAGATCCGTGAAGGCTGGCAGGTCTGGCTGTTCGGCTCGAAAAACGATCACGCGGTGGGCGAAGACATTCGCGCGCGGCTGATTCCCGGTCTGCGTGAAGAGTCGGTGAACCTCAGTGGCGACACCTCCCTGGCCGAGGCCATCGATCTGCTGTCCTGCGCTGATGCGGTGGTCTCCAACGACTCCGGCCTGATGCACGTGGCCGCCGCGCTGAACCGCCCATTGGTGGCGGTATACGGCTCGACGTCGCCGGGTTTCACGCCACCATTGGCCGAGCACGTCGAAATCGTACGCCTGGGCATCGAATGCAGTCCGTGCTTCGATCGCACCTGCCGTTTCGGTCATTACAATTGCTTGCGCCAGCTCATGCCGAAGGCAGTGAACGAAGCCTTGCAGCGGTTGCTGGGCACTGTGGTCGAGGTCAAATAGTTTGCGGGTACTGTTGATCAAGACTTCTTCGCTGGGCGACGTGATTCACGCGTTGCCAGCGTTGACCGACGCAGCGCGGGCGATCCCCAGCATCACGTTCGACTGGGTGGTGGAAGAAGGCTTCGCCGAGATTCCGACCTGGCACCCGGCCGTGGGCAAGGTGATTCCGGTGGCGATCCGTCGCTGGCGCAAGAACATCTGGCAGACCATCAAGAGTGGCGAGTGGAAGCGCTTCAAACAAAGCATTCGCGCGACAAAATACGACTTGGTGATCGATGCCCAGGGCCTGCTGAAAAGCGCGTTGCTGACTCGCTACGCCAAAGCCCCGGTGGCCGGGCTGGACAAGAACTCGGCCCGCGAACCGATCGCCGCGCGTTTCTATTCCCGACGTCTGGCCGTGGCCCGCGGGCAGCACGCGGTAGAGCGAGTGCGTCAGCTGTTCGCGGTCGCATTGGGTTACGACCTGCCCAAAGGCCTGGGCGACTATGGTCTGAACGTCGAGCGACTGGTGGAGTTGCCGCGCAAGAATCCGTACGTGGTGTTTCTCCATGGCACCACCTGGGACACCAAGCACTGGCCCGAAGCCTATTGGCGCGAGCTGGCCGAGCGGGTGGGTTACCTCGGCGTGGCGGTAAAGCTGCCGTGGGGTAATCCGGTCGAAAAGGCCCGCGCCGAGCGCATCGCCAAAGACATGAAGCACGTCGAAGTGCTGCCCAAGCTGAACCTGGCGGGTGTCGGCAAAGTCCTGGCCGGGGCGCAAGCCTGTGTGGCGGTGGACACCGGTCTCGGTCACCTCGCTGCGGCGCTGGATGTGCCGACCCTGTCGCTGTTCGGCCCGACCAACCCGGGCCTGACCGGCGCGTACGGCAAGTCGCAGATTCACATGGCCAGTGACTTTCCCTGCGCGCCGTGCCTGCAAAAGAAATGCACCTATCAACCGACGGCCGACGATGCCCGTCGGTTCGACCTGAAACGCGAGTGGCCCCTGTGCTTCACGCGTCTGAATCCCGAGCGTGTCGCGAGCCGACTGAGCACGTTGTTACTGGCTGAGGAGCTGCGCTGATGCAATTGGCATTTGTCCTGTACAAATATTTTCCGTTTGGTGGCTTGCAGCGCGATTTCATGCGCATCGCCCAGGAATGTCAGCAGCGCGGCCATCAGATTCGCGTCTACACGCTTATCTGGGAAGGCGATGTTCCGCCGGGTTTCGAAGTGCTGGTGGCACCGGTCAAGGCGTTCTTCAATCATCGGCGCAACGAGAAGCTCACCGAGTGGATGGAGGCCGATCTGGCCAAGCGTCCGGTGGACCGCCTGATCGGTTTCAACAAGATGCCGGGTCTGGACGTTTACTACGCCGCCGACGGCTGCTTCGAAGACAAGGCGCAGAACCTGCGCAACTCGCTGTACCGTCGCTGGGGCCGCTACCGGCACTTCGCCGAGTACGAGCGCGCGGTGTTCGCCAAGGATGCCAAGACCGAAGTGCTGATGATTTCCGAAGTACAGCAGCCGCTGTTCATCAAGCATTACGACACGCCGCTTGCACGCTTCCATTTACTGCCGCCGGGTATCTCTCAGGACCGTCGCGCGCCGGCCAATGCCGCCCAGATCCGTGCCGAGTTTCGTCGCGAATTCAACCTGAAAGATGATGAACTGCTGCTGGTGCAGATCGGCTCCGGGTTCAAGACCAAAGGCGTGGACCGCAGCCTCAAGGCACTGGCCGCCTTGCCCGCCGAGCTGAAAAAGCGCACCCGGCTATTTGTAATTGGCCAGGACGACCCCAAAGTATTCCAGTTGCAGAGCGCCACATTGGGGCTCGGCGACAACGTGCAGTTCCTCAAGGGGCGCAGCGATATCCCGCGTTTCCTGCTCGGTGCCGATCTGTTGATCCACCCGGCGTATAACGAAAATACCGGGACGGTGCTGCTTGAAGCCGTGGTGGCCGGCTTGCCAGTGCTGGTGAGCGCGGTGTGCGGCTATGCCCATTACATCGCCGAGGCCGACGCCGGTCTGGTGCTGGACGAACCCTTCGATCAGGCGCAACTGACGCAGTACCTGACCGGCATGTTGAACGACGCAAATTCACGGGCGGCCTGGAGCCGCAACGGTCTGGCTTTCGCCGAGACGGCCGACCTCTACAGCATGCCGCAACACGCGGCCGATGTGATTCTGGCGGAGCACGCTTAATGAAGTTGATGCTGGCTGAACCGTTCAAGAGCCTCTGGGCCGGACGCGACCCGTTCGCCGAAGTCGAGGGTCTCAAGGGCGAGGTGTACCGCGAGCTTGAAGCGCGCCGGACACTGCGTACCGAAGTGGACGGCCATGGGTTCTTCGTGAAAATCCACCGTGGCATCGGCTGGGGCGAGATCTTCAAGAATCTGCTGACCGCCAAGCTGCCGGTGCTTGGCGCGGGCCAGGAGTGGGAGGCCATTCAGCGCCTGCAAGAAGTCGGGGTGCCGACCATGACCGCCGTCGCTTACGGCGAAAAGGGCAGCAACCCGGCGGACCAGCATTCGTTCATCGTCACTGAAGAGCTGGCGCCCACCGTCAGCCTCGAAGATTTCAGCATCGACTGGGTCAAGCAGCCGCCCGAGCCAAAGCTCAAGCGCGCCTTGATCGCCGAAGTCGCGCGCATGACCGGCATGATGCACCGCGCCGGGGTCAACCACCGCGACTGCTACATCTGCCACTTCCTGCTGCACACCGACAAACCGGTGACAGCCGACGACTTCAAGCTGTCGGTGATCGATCTGCACCGTGCTCAGACCCGTCCGACGATTACCCAACGCTGGCGCAACAAGGACCTGGCAGCGCTGTATTTTTCGGCGCTCGACATTGGCCTGACCCGTCGCGACAAACTGCGTTTCCTCAAGGGGTACTTCCAACAGCCCCTGCGCCAGATTCTGGCTGAAGAAGCGGGGCTTTTGGCATGGCTCGAAGGCAAGGCCAACAAGCTCTACGAGCGTAAACAGCGATACGGGGATGCGCTCTGATGTCGGGTTGGACACTGGAACCTGCTTACAGCAATCTGGCAGAAGACTTCGGCAGTCTTGACGCGGTGTTCGCGCTCGAGGGTGAGCGACTGACCCGCGATCCATTGTCCGAGGTCATTCGCGTCCAGCGCAGTGGCGTCAACTATTACGTCAAGCGTTACGTCGGCGCTGGCAAAGGCCTGCGCCGTTACTTGGGCAAGCCGCGGGTGAAAGCCGAATGGCAGAACCTCAAGCGTTTTGCCAAGTGGGGCATTCCTACCGCCGAAGTAGTGGCCTGGGGGTTGGAGCGGCGCGGCGCGGCATACGATCGTGGGGCTATGATCACGCGCGAGCTGCCCAATACCGAAGACTTGTCGGCTTTGGCTGGTCGACATGATCCGAAGCTGGCGGATCGCGCCTGGGTCGACAACATCAGTCGACAGCTGGCGGGCTATACCCGGACCATGCACGACCATCGTTTTACCCATAACGATTTGAAGTGGCGCAACCTGCTGATCGACGATGAGCCCCGGTTGTTTCTGATCGACTGCCCCAACGGTGATTTCTGGCGTGGCTTCTGGCTCAAATACCGGATCACCAAAGACCTGGCTTGTCTGGACAAAGTGGCCAAATATCACCTGTCGGCCACCCAGCGTCTGCGCTTTTACATGCAATACCGCCAATGCACCCGGCTCAATGCCGCCGACAAGAAACGGATTCGGCACGTGGTGAGATTTTTTGAGGGACGCGAATGACTGATTTTCTGGCTGCTGAAGACCGTGCGCTGCTTGAGCGTCATGGCCTCGGCACCTTCGACGCGCTCTGGGCCAAACAGCTCGAGGCGGTGGATGAACCCAATACCGCCGGTGAGGGCTGGAGCAGTGTGTTTCGGCTGGAACTGGAAGGTCATGGCTACTACCTCAAGCGCCAGAGCAACTACTTGACGCGCACATGGCATTCACCCTTTGGCGAGCCAAGTTTTGCCCGTGAATTTCGCAACATCAGTCGTTATCAGAAATTGGGTGTTCCGGCGCTGCAGGCGGCATTTTTCGGTGAGCGCAAAGTCGATGGCGAAGTCCGGGCGATTCTGCTGACCCGCGCGCTGGACGGTTGGGATGACCTGGATTCGCTGTTGCAGCGCTGGTCGGACCTGAGCGCGGCGCAGCACTCGGCGATTCTGAAAGCCTGTGGGCAACTGGCGCGACGCCTGCACGAGGTGCGTCAACTCCACGGTTGCTTTTATCCCAAGCATATTTTTCTGCGGGCCACCGGTGACGGCTATCAGGCTCAGTTGATCGATCTGGAAAAAACCCGTCCGCTGTTGTTCGGCCAACGTGATCGGGTCAAAGACCTGGAACCGTTGCTGCGTCGGGCGCCGGAATGGAGCGAAAGTCAGCTGCGCGAGTTGTTGGCGGTTTATCTGGATCAGCCATTGAGCAGTTCGCTGGTGGACAGTTGGGTATCGCGCCTGAGTGCGCGGCGCAGTCACAAGGAGGCGCGTTGATGCGTTTGTCCGAACTGAAACACGCCGGCCGCAGCCCAAGCCTGCCGCTGAACATTCCACTGGCCGATGCTGCGGGGCCTGCGGAGTTACAACTGCTAAGTCTGCTGCGAGTGCTGCCAGGCCAGCGTTACGTTGGTGCCGGAGTCTGGCGCGGCCGGCCGGTGTTGGCCAAGTTGCTGGTCGGCGGTAAAGCAGCGCGGCACTTTCAGCGTGAACTGGACGGCGTGCGTTTGCTCGCCACTCAGGGGCTGACTACGCCATTGTTATTGGCTGATGGCCTGAAGGACGGCGAAGGCGGCTGGTTGTTGTTCGATTTCCTTGAAGGTGCCGAGAGCCTGGGAGACGCCTGGAAACAGGTCGAACACTTACCGGTGCTGGCGGATGAACAATCAGCGGTGCTGGCCGAGGCCTTGGGCGCGATCGGTCATCTGCACAGCAAGGGCTTGTGGCAGGAAGACCTGCACCTGGACAACCTGTTGCGCCATGGCGGTCAGTTGTATTTGATCGATGGCGCCGGAATCTGTGCCGAGACGGCTGGCAAGCCACTGTCGCAGCAGAAAGTCCTGGAAAACCTCGGGGTGTTTTTCGCCCAGTTGCCCAAATCGCTGGAACCCTTCACCGAAGAACTGCTGGTGTATTACCTGCTGGGAAACGGCGAGCATGCCTTGCCCATGGAAGCGTTGCAGAAGCAGATCGACAAGGTCCGTCGCTGGCGTTTGAAGGATTTCCTGATCAAGGTCGGCCGCGAATGCACGCTATTCAGCGTCCAGCGCGGAGCGTTCGGCTTGCGGGCGATTCGCCGTGAGGAAGAGGCGGCGATGTTGCCGGTGCTGGAGCAGGCCGATGCCTTGCTCGATCAAGGCCATCTGTACAAGACCGGCGGCGCGGCGAGCGTCGGCAAGGTCGAAGTGGCTGGGCGCACATTGGTGGTTAAACGCTACAACATCAAAGGTTTTTCCCACTGGCTCAAACGTTTCTGGCGCCCGAGCCGCGCCTGGCACTCATGGCGAGAAGGCAATCGTCTGGCGTTCCTGGGTATTGCCACGCCCAAGCCACTGGCATTACTGGAGAAGCGTTTTCTCTGGCTGCGCAGCCGGGCGTACCTGGTGACCGAGTATTTGCCGGGGCCGGACATCATCGAGCGCTTCGCGCCGTACGTGGAAAGCGGCGAAGCGCCGCAAGCCGAGTTGCAGGCTTTGGATCACCTGTTCGCCGAGCTGATTCGCGAGCGGATCAGCCATGGTGATTTCAAGGGCCATAACCTGTTCTGGCAGCAGGATCGCTGGGCGCTGATCGACCTGGATTCGATGTGTCAGCATGGCTCGATCAGTAGCTTTGCCCCGGCGTACGCGCGGGATCGGGCGCGATTCATGCGTAACTGGCCTGAGAGCAGTGCGCTGCATCAGGTGATTGACCAGCGTTTGCCCAAAGATATCTCTAGCGCTGCCTGAATCGGGTCTTCGACCCTTTCGCGAGCAAGCCCGCTCCCACAGGTTCAGTGGTGTGCATAAGTTTTGTGTGCGGTGCGATCACTGTGGGAGCGGGCTTGCCCGCGATGGCGCCAGATCAGTCCCCTGAGATCTAGAGGACAAGTTCTTATGAACCGTCCTACATGATCTACAGACCCCGTGAACTGTGCCCTGAATAGCCACGATGCTAGTTTGCCTGACGTTCTCGGAGGGCAGATTTTGACGATAAAAATGGCTGTGTTGCTGAGCACTTTCTCACTGGCGCTATCCGGTTGCGGGACTGCGGTCACGGTGTTGCAGGATGACGAGGAAGCCGCCCGTGGCCTCAGAAAGCAAAAAACCTACTGCCAGTCCATCCCTCGCATCTACAGCGGTCTGGCCCACGACTTTTGTCTCCTGCATGCGCCGCCCGATCCCACCGGTATTCTGGTGCCGTTCGTGTTACTGGATCTAACTCTTTCGGGTGTCTTCGACACGATATCCCTGCCCTATACGGTTTACCGGCAGGCTACGGATGGCAATATCAGGATTTACTGGCGTCCGGGTCGCGGATGAGCGACGGCGAACGCCTGGGCTCGACGTCATCTGCACGGCGCTGAGAAGGGCAGGCTCATTCCCGCCACGTTTACGCTATAATCCCGCCCTTTAGCTGTCTCTCGCCCCTTGCGAGGGCACATTAATTTTTGAGGCGCGTTGCGCCTGCATGCAGACTAAAGAGGCTAGACCCCTGTGGCATTGACGATTCTTGGCCTGTCCGGCGCCCTTAGCCATGATCCTTCCGCAGCCCTGTATATCGACGGCAAGCTGGTCGCGGCGGCTGAAGAAGAGCGCTTCGTGCGCGATAAACATGCAAAGAACCGCATGCCTTACGAATCGGCGAAGTTCTGCCTCGAGCAGGCGGGCATCAAGCCGTCCGACGTTGACGTGGTGGCGATTCCGTTCGCGCCGATCAGCCTGTTCGGCAAGGCTCGCTGGCACTACGCCAAGCGTTACTGGTACGCCCCGGACCGCGCCCTCGATGCGATCCTGATGGGCAACCGTCGCTACAAGCGCTATCGCAACAAGATTGTCTGGTGCCTCGAGCAACTGGGCTTCGATCCGAAGAAAATCAAGATCGAGCCGGTCGAGCACCACTTGGCCCACGCCTCCAGTGCCTACCACTGCTCCGGTTTCAAAGAGAAAACCGCGATCCTCGGGATCGACGGCAAGGGCGAGTACGCCACGACCTTTTTCGGCTACGGCGAAAACGGCAAGATCCACAAGATCAAGGAATTCTTCGATCCTGACTCCCTCGGCGGCCTCTACGGCGCGATCACCGAGTTCCTCGGTTTCGAGATGCTCGACGGTGAGTTCAAGGTCATGGGCATGGCGCCGTACGGCGATGCCAGCAAATACGATTTCTCGCGTTTGGCCTCGTTCGAGAACGGCGAGCTGGTGATCAACACCGACTACGCCAACGTCATCGGCCTGCGTCGTTATAAAGAGAAGGGCAAAGGTTTCTACTTCTCGCCGAAGCTGATCGAGTGGCTGGGACCGAAGCGCGAAGGCGACATCGCCGACGAGCCATACATCCACTACGCCGCAAGCATGCAAGCGCTGTTCGAGAAACTGGCGTTGCAGATGATCGACCACTACCTGGGCGATGTGCTCAAGGAAACCGGCAAACTGGCCTTCGCCGGTGGCTGTGCGTTGAACGTCAAGTTGAACCAGAAAATCATTGCCCGCGACGACATCAAAGAGCTGTTCGTTCAGCCTGCGTCCGGCGACGCCGGTACCGCGGTTGGCGCTGCGGCTTACGTGTCCCACGCCCGTGGTGTACCGGTCGAGAAGATGGAACACGTCTACCTCGGCCCGTCCTACAGCAACGAAGACGTGCTCGCGGCCTGTGCCCGTCACCCGAGCAAGCCCGCGTGGCGCAAGCTTGAGAACATGCCGGAAAGCATCGCCAAGATCATGGTCGACGGCAACCCGGTGGCCTGGTTCCAGGGCCGCATGGAGTTCGGTCCGCGCGCCTTGGGCGGTCGTTCGATCATCGGTTGCCCAAGTGCGACCGGCGTGGCTGACCGGATCAACCACCAGATCAAGTTCCGCGAGCGCTGGAGGCCTTTCTGCCCGTCGATGCTCGACACCGTTGCGCCACAGATGATCAAGATCGATCACCCGGCGCCGTTCATGACCTTTACCTTCGAAGTGGCTGAAGAGTGGAAGACCCGCGTGCCGGAAGTCGTCCACGAAGATGGCACGTCCCGGGCCCAGGTGTTGAAGCGCGAATACAACCCGCGCTACTACGACATGATGAAGGCGCTGGAAGTGCTGACCGGTAACGGCGTGTCGCTGAACACCTCGCTCAACCGTCGTGGCGAGCCGATGATCTGCTCACCGACCGACGCCTTGAATATGTTCTTCGGTTCCGACCTGCAGTACCTGATCATGGAAGACATTCTGGTGGTCAAAGAAGGTGCGGACGCTTATGACACGCTCGGCTGAACGCCATGTGTTGCAGTTCTGTCACGGCTATGACGGGCCGTTTCTGGACTGCGCCCGGCAGTACGCCAGCCTGTTCGCGGGGACCGGTTTTCGAGTGACCACGGTGTTTCTGACCGGGGCTGCCGATGCCGAAGTCGCCGCGAGCTGCGCCTCCGATGAAGTGCTGTTCATGGAATACAGTTCCAAGGCCATTCGTGGCCTGAAGCTGGGCGCCATCGGCGATCTGCGCAAGATCGCCGCCTCGCGCAATTTCAGTTTCTGCATTGCTCACCGTTTCAAACCGATCTACATCGCCTTGCTCGGCACCTCGTTGCCGGTCATTGGTGTGCATCACGCGTTTGGCGATTACCAGCGCGGCACCCGCAAACTGTTCGCGAATATTTTCCGCAAGCGCCTGAGTCTGCTCGGGGTCTCCGATGCGGTGCGTGACGACATGCGCCGTTGTTTGCCGAAATGGCCGGTCGAGCGGATTCAGACGCTTTATAACCGTATCGATGTGCAGGCGTTGCAGACCAGTCAGGTATCGGTTCGCGAGGCCCGGGAAACCCTCGGTCTGTCGATGGATGCCTGGATTGTCGGCAACGTCGGGCGCCTGCATCCAGACAAGGATCAGGCCACACTGCTGCATGGTTTTGCCGCGGCATTGCCGGGGTTACCGGCCAGCAGTCAGTTGGTGATCCTTGGTAGCGGTCGGCTGGAGCAGGATCTCAAGGCTTTGGCGCGCGAACTGGGTATCGGCGATCGTGTGCTGTTCCTCGGCCAGGTGCCCGATGCTCGTCGTTACTTCTGTGCTTTCGATGTGTTTGCCCTGAGTTCCGATCACGAGCCATTCGGCATGGTGTTGCTGGAGGCCATGGCCGCCGGTGTGCCGTTGCTCGCGACCGCGTGCGGCGGGGCCAGGGAAGTGGTCGAAGGCGTGGGCATTCTGTTTCCGTTGGGCGATGCCGAGCGTTTGGCTCAAGGGCTGCAACATCTGGCCGCGATGGATGAGCAGCAACGTCGCCAGTGTGCCGAGCTGATGTTCGACCGCTTGCGTGAGCGCTTCTCCGATCACGCGGTACGCGATGCTTTCTGGCATTTGCCGCATGTCACCGAACTGGCACCGAGGGGCTGATGCTCAACCGATTTCAAGGCTGGCGCGAACGTGGCTGGGCGCAGGTCGACGCCTCGACTTATGCACAGGCCTGGCAACGTTTTGGCGGCAGTGTCGCGACTCATCCTCTGGTGATCGAACGTCTGGCGCAGTTGGCTGACATTCCGGTGCGCTATCTGGCCTGGGAACATAACGGCGAAGTGAAAGCCGCCATCCCGACCTGGGGTCGCGACTTGGCGCTGTCCAAGGACGTGCTCAAACGCAGTGGTAAAAAAGGCCTGTTCGACCTCGGCAATGCCGAATTGATCCTGCCGGCCGCCGCGGATGCCCAGGCACCGTTGCGCCATCGTGGCCGTTACTTGTCGGCCCTGAATGAAGGCCGTTTCACCGGAATGAAACTGCAGGCCGAACAACTGGCCATGGCGCGGACGCCTGAAGAGCTGTCGAAGAAGTTTCGCTACAACCAGCGCCGCGAATTGCGTCTGCTGGAAGAGGCTGGTGGTGTAGCGCGGCCGGTTACCGAGTTTTCCAGCAGCGAACTGGCGGCTATCTATTGTGACCTGTTCCAGCGTCGTTGGGGTTTCCCGGCCACCGGTGCCGAGCGTATGGGCGAGGTGATCGAGCTGTTGCGCGAGTTGCTGATCGGCTCGGTGATTTTCCTCAACGACGCACCGATTGCGATTCAACTGGTGTACCGCGTCGAGGCGCCGGAGTGGATCAGCGTCGAGTACGTCAACGGCGGTGTCGATCCCGAGACTCGCGAATTCAGCCCCGGCAGCGTACTGAGTTTTCTCAACACCCAAAGCGCCTGGGAACATGCACGCGCGCTGAATAAACCTCTGCGGTTTTCCTTTGGTCGGACCGACCGTGAGTACAAGGACCGCTGGTGCAATTCTGTGCCGGTCTTCACGGTATGAGCCAACCCATGAGCCGCAAACAGCAACTGCTCAAGCGCCATCGGCGCAACAAACGCATAGGCCTGCTGATTGCGCTGATGCTGTTGATCGCTATTGGCGTGCTGGTTGCCTGGTGGCTGCCGCTGGTGCTTGCGGTGCTGGGCTGGGTTGCCCATGAGGCGTGGTTCGCCGACCATCTGTTTTATTCACCCAACGACGATTACCAATACAACTTCCCGCCATACACCCCGCAGCCCAAGATTTATCTGGACGGTGAGCGGCTGCTTCTGGATGAGGGCGTCATGCTGGTCGATGACGCTACACTGGTGCTGGCGCTGCGGGTGAAAAGCACGTGGCTGGGGCGCTTTATCGATCCCGTGGTCGAGTTGGCGGGTGGCGATAATCCCGACCGACAAACCTTTGAACGCGGTGTAAATGGCCTGCGTTACCTGAACCTCACGGGCCAGGCGCAGGTGCTGTCGCGAGGTGCGCTGCGATTGCGCGGGCGTTTCTGCCGATTGCTCGGCGAGCCCGTGCTCTGGGCGCTCGAGCATCCGGACTACCGTCGTCAGCGGGTGATGGTGATCGCGCCCCACGCCGACGATGCCGAGCTGGCCGCATTCGGGTTGTACAGCGGCGCGAGTGAAAGCTGGATCGTGACCCTGACCGCCGGTGAAATCGAGGCCGGGCACTATCGACAGATGGGACTCGATGGCGTCGAAGCATCTCGGTTGAAAGGCTCATTGCGTGCCTGGGACAGTATCAGCGTGCCGTTGTGGGGAGGCGTGCCTCAGGAACGCTGTATGCAACTGGGTTACTTCTGCCTGCAATTGCCGGCCATGCAGAGCGCACCGGCCGATGCCGTAGCGTCCCGTGAGGCACAGCTAGGCGATACCCGATATTTCCGACGGTTCAATCCGTTTGCCCTGGGCAGTGACGTCGATGGCCTGCCGTCCTGGAACAATCTGCTGGCAGATCTGCGCGAGTTGATCGAGCGTATCGAGCCCCAGGTCATTGTCTTGCCGCATCCGCGCTTCGACCCGCACCCAGACCATCTATGCTCGCAGCAGGCAGTGATGCAGGCGCTGAGCGGCACAACCTGGCAGCCCGACACTTTATTGCATTACGCCAATCATTTGCACGACAACGATCGCTGGCCAATGGGTGATGCTGGCACTGGCGTGGCACTGCCGCCACAGATGGATATGCATGAACCATTGCGTCCGTGGACGCTTTGTCTGTCAACCGAAAATCAGTGGCACAAGGCAATGTCGTTGGGCATGATGCACGACCTTCAGCCCCGGCTTCCCTTCAAGCGTCTGCTTCGCCGGGCGCTGCAGCGTTGCCTGGTGGCTCGGCGCTGGCCGGCCTTCGGTGAGAACGAATTTTTCCGTAAAACGGTGCGACGTCACGAGTTGTTCTGGGTCCAAGAGCTGTCTGGAAAGAGAGAGACCAATTGAAAGTTCTGTTTCTGGTGCAGAAAGAGCAACGAGCGATCCTCGATCGCCTGTATGACGGCATCGCCGAGCAATGCGATTGCGACAAGCGTGAATTGACCAGTGCGGAGCAGGACGACTTGCGTGGGTATTTTCGCAAGCACGTCGATGTGACCCTCTATGACCGGATCGTATTGTTCCTGCGCTTCAAAAAAGAGATCAGGCAGGTGAGGTTCATACAGACCCTGCCCAATCTGGTTATTCTCGAACACGACGCGTATCAGAACTACATCCCGTGCAAATACACCGGCAAGTTCAGCGCCCATTACCGCAAGCTGCCCTGGGCACGTGTGATCAGTTCGGGTTTCATGGTCAGCGAGCGCTTGCGTGATGAAGGTTTTGACGCGCATTTCGTGCCTAAGGGCTACGACCAGGCGCTGTTGCAGAACCGCCAGCGCGCACGGGATATCGAGCTGGGCTTCGTCGGCAGCCTCAACAGTGTGGCGTATGCCGGTCGCAAGGCCATGCTCGAGTCGGTGGCCGAGGTCGAAAACCTGTTGATCACGCGCACCAAGTCGGGTGAGGAATACTGCGAGACGTTGAGCCGGATCCGTTATTTCGTGAGTGCCGATGTCGGCATGGGCGAATACATGATCAAGAATTTCGAGGCCATGGCCTGTGGTTGCGTGCTGTTTGCTTACGATCAAGGGGAAGCAGAGAATCGCGCGCTGGGTTTTGTCGATATGCAAAATATTGTGCTCTATCGAACGCGCGACGAACTCAAAGAGAAACTCGCCGTGTTGCGCGCGTCTCCGCAGCTGACCGAGGCCATTTCGTTGGCCGGGCAGGCTCTGGTAGAGCAGCGCTATACCTTCCGGGCGGTGGGGCATGCAATTGTCGATGCCATGCGGGCACCGCTGCGCAAGCATGTCCCGCTGGGCTGGAAAGAAAAACTACGCTTGTCGCTGGGGCTGTAAAGCCGGGCGATTAAACAATCAATGGTGCGGTGCATATAAATGCTGTTCAGTGAGACTAGCGACATTTCGATCGTCATCACCAGTTGCGGTCGCTTCGATTTGTTGAAGCGGACTCTGGAGACACTTGACCGGTTCAACACGGCCCCCATCCGTAAAGTGTTCATTACCGAGGACTCCGGCGACAGTGCCGTAGAGGCCTGTATTCCGGAACACTGGAGGGCGCACACCCAGTTCTTCATCAACAATCCGCGTCTGGGTCAGTTGCGATCCATCGATGCCGCCTACGCTCAGGTGCAGACGTCGTGGATTTTCCATTGCGAAGACGACTGGGATTTCTATCGCGAAGGGTTTATCGAAGAATCCCAACGCCTGTTGGAGGAAGATCCGCAGGCGCTCCAGGTGTGGTTGCGCAGCTTCAATCATGACCTGATGGTTCACAGTCCTTATGTGTTCCTGGGCGAACGAAAAGTCAGCCATGGCATTCCTTTCTACGTGCTGGGCTCGCACAAAGCCGACTGGCAGGGTTTTTCCTTTAACCCGGGGCTACGCCGCCGCGCGGATTACCTGTTGCATGCACCGTATTCCGGGTTTTCCGGAGAGAAAGACCTGTCGCGTCTATATGCCGGGGAAAACCGCTACGCGTTGATTCTGGAAAACGACGCGGTGTTGCATACCGGTTTCGGTGAGCATGTGGTTGTTCCACAGGAGCGTGTGAACAAGTTGAAGCGTAAACGTCTCGATCGGTTCAAGCTGATAGCGGTCCTTATTATCGGCTTGGCAACGGGTTGGGTTCTCCATGGAATCTAGCGGTATGAAACCCGGAAAGATCACCATTGCGTCGTATTTTGGAGCCGCACTCTGCCTGTTTCTTCTGAGTTTTGTGGTCGGTTGGTCGTCCAAGTGGACTAACAATCTGTTTTACAGCCTGATGGTATTGCCGGGCTTGGTGTTCCTGATCAAGCAACGAGGCTCTGGCCTGTTCAAGCAGCCGTTGGTGTGGGCCTGGACGGCGTTCATTCTGTGGTTTCTGGTGCCTGCGACGATTGCCGGGCAGTTTCAGTTCTTTAAACACGTCTTCTATGTGTGGATGTTCGTCATGGTGATCGGCGCGTTCACCGATCCACAGTTCTTCCGCAGCCCTGTGTTTGTTCGCGGGCAATTCTGGATTCTGGCGTTGTACATTTTCGGCTGCGCACTCTACAGCTGGGTATCGGGTGAGTACGCTGTCGGTAGCCGGGTGGCACTGCTTCCGGCACGTTTGCAGAATGTTATCTACGCCGGCATCTGGCTGCTTTGTGCGTTGGCGTTGGCGTTGCCAATCTGGCTTCGGGAGCGAAAGTTGATCGAAGGGGCGGTGGCCGTCGTCTTCTCGATATTTGCGGTGGTCTTCATACTCCAGGCGCGCACAGCGTTGGTGGGGGTTGTGTTCCTGTTGGGCGTCTGGTTGCTTTACGGCCTTTACCACAAGCCGCGGTTGGTGGGGAGTGTCGTGGCGCTGGGGGTTGTGGTCCTGGGCCTGTTGTTTCTGATGGTGCACAACGAAGCGTGGTATCAGTCGCTTTGGGCTCGAGGCGATTCTTACCGTATCGAAATCTTTAACATCATGGTTGGCGAGTGGCGGAATTGCGGTTGGATGTTGGGCTGTGGCATCAATTTCCACACCGCCCAGCTGCTTGATGGCTGGATGCCGATTCAGCATCCGCACAACATTTACGTGGCGCTTGGGCTGTACAGTGGCGGGGTGGCGCTGGCGTTGTTTGTCGTGTTGATGGCGAGCACTATTTGGCAGGCTTGGCGTCTGCGCGATGTGTGGGGCGTCTACCTGGCGTGTGCCCTGGTGATGCTGAATTTCGATGGCAGCCTGTTGATCGGCAACCCGGACGAGTTATGGCCGCTGGTCCTGTTGCCTGCGGCGATGATCCTCGGTCGAGTGTTGCAAGCGCAGCGCCAGGCGCTGGCGTAATACATGACCTTCGTCCCCGCTCCGGGGACGAAGGTGTCTGGATCATTTCTGCAGGGCGATGCTCAGTTCCTCCGGGGAACAGATGCTCTGGGTCTGACCATAATTGTCTATGAAGACTTCGCCGCGACCGTCGAGCAACCATTGGCGGTCTTGCGGGTAGCGCACCATATGCTTGAAGTTGCGCAGCCGCAGGGTCTTGCGTAGCGGACGGCGATAAACCCGCATGTCGGCAATGTCGATCAGCCCCAGCTGATGCTCAGGCGTGAGCACGATATTGCCCAGATGCGCGGAGCGAAAGTAGATCCCGCGCTCATGCAAAGTGGCCATGAAGGCCCCAAGCTGACCGCGCAATGGATCGGCATCGTCTTGGGTATCCAGCAGTTGGCGCAGAGTCTGGCCCGGTAACGGGTCGTAATGCACGGCATCGCGCTCGATACTCGGGATGCGGTAGATCTGGCGAATCGACGGGCAGGGAATCTGCCGTTCACGCAACGCATCGCAGTTGTCGGCAAAGCGTTTGGCGTATGGATACCAGGCAGCCGATGTAAGCAGGCGCTTGCGGCGAAACAGCTTGAGGATCGAGCCGTCCGTCAATCGCAGAACCTTATCCCCCGAACCATCCGCTTCAAGGACTTGTGCACCCTCGCGCAGGGCGAGATATCGGGTATGGTCAAGCGCTTGCATCAATACTCCAGTGGTCGACGCTGTGAGGCATGGATAGCCGGCCATGTTACCGCAGCTCAGTGACTAAAATGGCCTGTGTTACACTCGCCGGCTCTTTTCTCATACAACGGGTTCTCATGACTAGCCCTGATTCGCCTGCGCCGTCGAGCTTGAAGATTTACCTGCGCCTGCTGTCGTATGTGCGCCCGTACTTGGGCATGTTCGTCGTCAGTATCGTCGGCTTCGTGATTTTTGCTTCGACGCAGCCTATGTTGGCCGGGATTCTCAAATATTTCGTCGATGGCCTGAGCAACCCGGAAGCGGTGCTCTTTCCTAATGTGCCTTATCTGAAGGATTTGCAGCTATTAATGGCTGTGCCAATGCTGATCATTCTGATCGCCGCGTGGCAAGGTCTGGGGTCGTTTCTTGGCAACTATTATCTGGCGAAGGTTTCGCTGGGGCTGGTGCACGACCTGCGCGTTGAGCTGTTCAACAAGTTGCTGGTACTGCCCAACCGTTATTTCGACACCCATAACTCCGGGCACCTGATTTCACGCATCACCTTCAACGTGACCATGGTCACCGGCGCCGCCACCGACGCCATCAAGGTAGTAATCCGCGAAGGCCTGACCGTGGTGTTCCTGTTTGCCTACCTGTTGTGGATGAACTGGAAACTGACCCTGGTGATGCTGGCGATCCTGCCGCTCATCGCGATCATGGTAAGCAGCACCAGCAAAAAATTCCGCAAGCAGAGCAAGAAGATCCAGGTGGCCATGGGCGACGTGACCCACGTCGCGTCCGAGACCATCCAGGGTTATCGCGTTGTGCGCAGTTTCGGTGGCGAGAGCTATGAAGAGCGCCGCTTTGCCGAAGCCAGTCAGGGCAACACCGACAAGCAGTTGCGCATGACCAAGACCGGTGCTGTCTACACACCCATGCTGCAATTGGTGATCTACAGCGCAATGGCCGTGCTGATGTTCCTGGTGCTGTTCCTGCGCGGCGATGCAACTGCCGGTGACCTGGTGGCATACATTACCGCGGCGGGTCTGTTGCCCAAGCCGATTCGGCAGCTGTCGGAAGTCAGTTCGACGATCCAGAAAGGCGTCGCCGGAGCCGAAAGCATTTTCGAGCAACTCGATGTCGAACCTGAGGTGGATAACGGGACGGTCACAAAAGATCGTGTCAACGGTCACCTGGAGGTACGCAACCTGAGCTTCACGTATCCGGGGACCGAGCGTGAAGTGCTGAAAAACATCAGTTTCACCGCGGCTCCGGGGCAAATGATTGCACTGGTGGGCCGTTCCGGCAGCGGCAAGTCGACTCTCGCCAGCCTGATTCCTCGCTTCTATCACCACGAAACCGGCGAGATTCTGCTCGATGGCGTGGAAATCGAAGACTATCGTCTGCGCAACCTGCGTCGTCATGTTGCCCAGGTGACGCAACACGTCACGCTGTTCAATGACACGGTGGCCAACAACATCGCCTACGGTGATCTGGCCGGCGCACCGCGTGCCGATATCGAGAAAGCTGCCGAAGACGCTTATGCCATGGATTTCATCGCCCAGCTGCCGCAGGGGCTGGACACCGATGTCGGCGAGAACGGTGTGCTGCTCTCTGGCGGTCAGCGTCAGCGACTGGCAATCGCCCGTGCCTTGCTGAAAAACGCGCCGCTGCTGATTCTCGATGAAGCGACGTCGGCACTGGATACGGAGTCCGAGCGGCACATTCAGGCCGCTCTGGATAAAGTCATGAAAGGTCGCACGACACTGGTCATCGCTCACCGTCTGTCGACGATCGAGAAGGCTGACCTGATTCTGGTCATGGATCACGGCGAAATCGTCGAGCGTGGCACCCACGCGCAACTGCTGGCTCAGAATGGCTACTACTCGCGCCTGCATGCGATGGGCCTCGACGCCCCGGCTGAAGACATCGCCTGACCCCGATGCGAGGGTGAGCCTGACTCACCCTCGCATTCACCGGCGTGCAATGCGTCCGGTGGTTCGTATCTACTGATATCGAAGAACGAAATCAACACCCGGGTGCTGCAAATGGCGGACGCCTGTTGTCGGTTATCGGTATTTCTGCTCAATTAATGAGCAAAAACTCCTGCCGATTCATCCGGTTGCAGCCGTCACACAAGCCAGCGCCAACCCTGTGTTAATATCGCGCCCCTGTTCATTTTGTATGTGGGTTGCTCCATGAAGTTGTCCATGCCGCGATTCGATCAAGCCCCTGTCTTGGTGGTCGGCGATGTCATGCTCGACCGTTACTGGCATGGTGGTACCTCACGGATTTCCCCTGAGGCACCGGTACCGGTAGTCAAGGTCGAGCAAATCGAGGACCGCCCAGGCGGTGCCGCCAACGTTGCCCTGAACATTGCCGCGCTCGGTGCGCCGGCCTCGCTGGTCGGCGTGACTGGTGACGACGAGGCTGCCGACAGCCTGGTCAATAGCTTAAAGGGCGCCGGCGTACGGGCGTTGTTCCAGCGCATCGCGCACCAGCCGACCATCGTCAAGCTGCGGGTGATGAGCCGTCACCAGCAATTGCTGCGTATCGACTTTGAAGAACCTTTCTCTACCGACGCTCTGGCGCTGGGCGAGCAAGTCGATGAATTGCTCGAAGGCATCAAGGTGCTGGTGCTGTCCGACTACGGCAAAGGTGCGCTGAAAAACCATCAGGTGCTGATCCAGGCTGCCCGTGCACGTGGGATTCCGGTTCTGGCCGATCCCAAGGGCAAAGATTTCTCGATCTACCGCGGCGCGAGCCTGATCACCCCGAACCTCAGCGAATTCGAAACCATCGTCGGTGGTTGCGCCGATGAGCACGAGCTGGTGAGCAAGGGCGCGCAGCTGATGCACGACCTCGACCTCGGCGCCTTGCTGGTGACCCGTGGCGAGCATGGCATGACTTTGCTGCGTCCGGATCATCCGGCGCTGCACCTGCCAGCCCGTGCCCGTGAGGTCTTCGACGTGACCGGTGCCGGTGACACGGTGATTTCTACCCTGGCGGCAGCGATCGCCGCTGGCGAAGAACTGCCCCACGCGGTGGCCCTGGCCAACCTGGCGGCAGGCATCGTGGTTGGCAAGCTCGGTACGGCGGCTATCAGCGCGCCGGAACTGCGTCGTGCCATCCAGCGTGAAGAAGGTTCCGAGCGTGGTGTGTTGGGGCTGGAGCAACTGCTGCTGGCGGTCGATGACGCGCGTGCGCACAAAGAGAAGATCGTCTTCACCAACGGCTGCTTCGACATCTTGCATGCCGGCCACGTGACCTACCTCGAACAGGCGCGGGCCCAGGGCGATCGTCTGATCGTGGCGGTCAACGACGATGCGTCGGTGAGCCGCTTGAAGGGGCCAGGTCGTCCGATCAACAGCGTCGACCGTCGCATGGCGGTACTGGCCGGTCTGGGCGCCGTGGACTGGGTAATCAGCTTCGCTGAAGGCACCCCGGAAAACCTGCTGCGCGAGGTCAAGCCGGATGTGTTGGTCAAGGGTGGCGATTACGGGATCGACCAAGTGGTCGGTGCGGACATCGTCACTGCTTACGGTGGGACTGTGAAAGTGCTGGGGCTGGTGGAAAACAGCTCGACCACGGCGATTGTCGAGAAGATCCGCAATCACTGATAGCGGTGAGAGTGCTTGATCATTCCCACGCTCTGCGTGGGAATGCCTCTATGGACGCTCTGCGTCCGCTTTGAGACGCGGAGCGACTCGGGCTGCATTTCCACGCAGAGCGTGGGAATGCTCAGGGGCGTGCGGCCTTGCGCGGCACGATTCTTTTCAGCAGTTGCTTTGCTTTTCCGTGCAGGCGGGCTAAACCGGAATCCTTCCCCGGGGGGCTCAAACCCTGTTGCCGCACCCAGTCCTTCCAGCGAATCCGCTCATCCTTCACCAGCCACCCTTCCTGCCGGGCAAAACTTTCTGCCAGATACAACCCGCGGGTACTCGCCGGGTACAGCTGATCCTTTTTCAAGGTATACAGCTCAGCCATCGGCTGGCCGTCCTGCAGTGGCATCAGATACAAATCGGGACGTTTGCGATCGAGCCGGGCCACCAATTGATCGCCCTCCAGCCGTTCGTCAACATGGAACAGGCTCAGGGATTTGGCTTCCTTGGGCACATCCAGGCGCAAGTCGTAGATCAATTGCAGCGACGCGGTCGGCAAGTGCACGTAGGCTCGCGGACGCTCGATCAGCGGCATGTTGGCGCAGCGCACTGGCCGCGCCGAGCCGGACAGCGGCGTCAGGCGAAACGGCAGGGCTTCGCGGTAATGCAGGGCGGACGAGTAGGGCGCCGGCAGCCAGGTGTCATTGAAACGCCCGCTGAGCCAGCCTTCCGGGGTTTCCAACAGGCACTCTTCGGCAATTTCCTGGGTCGCCGTGTGCAGCGGCAGGTTCAGTTCATGGGCCGGCACGTAACCCGAGATCAGCTTGAGCACTACATCGCCGCGGTCCTGCCGACGCTGACGTACCAACACCCAGTAATCACGATTCTGCCAATGCAGGGTCAGGCGTACAGAAACCCCAAGGTTCGCCAGTTCCAGGGCAAACCGCTCGCTGTCGGGCACCGTCACCGGGCGGCGACGTTGCAGGGTCTGGGAGAAATTCAGCGGCATCCCGACGCTCTGGTAACTCAGGCCTTCGGGCGTCGCTTCGACGAATAACGGCAGGGTCTTGAAGTTGCTCGGGTTCTTTCTTATCAGCGTACGCGGCATGTCGGCTCCTGCTTAAGGCCGCGTGGGCGGCATCAATGGCTACGTAGGACCTGGGCAACGGTCGCTACGTTGTGGGCGAGGTGCAGCGGATTGATGGTCCCGACAATAGCACTGGCCACACCCGGGTGTTCAAACAACAACTCGAAGCTGGCGCGTACCGGGTCCACGCCAGGGCTCAAGCAGACGTGACCGCTGGCCAAGGCTTTTTTGACCAGGATCGCTTTGCCGTGAGCAGCAGCATAGTCAATGACCGGCTTCTCGTTCTGTTCGTTCAGATTGTAGGTGACCATCGCGCAATCACCTTGTTCCAGAGCCTTCAAGCCGCCTTCGACGGTTTTGCCGGAGAAACCGAAACCGCGAATCTTGCCTTCGCGCTTGAGCTCGGCGAGGGTCGCGTAGACCTCGCTGTCATTGAGGATCGCCAGATCGTTGCCGTCGGAATGCACCAGCACCAGATCGATAACATCCGTTTCCAGCCGTTGCAGGCTGCGTTCCACCGACAGGCGAGTATGGGCGGCGCTGAAGTCGTGACTCGACTGGCCGTCGGCAAACTCTTCGCCAACCTTGCTGACGATCACCCAGTCCTGACGTTGACCACGTAGCAATGGGCCGAGACGCTCTTCGCTGCGGCCATAAGCCGGCGCGGTGTCAATCAGGTTGATGCCCAGGTCGCGCGCGAGTCTGAGCAGCATGCGCGCTTCGTCATCGCCGGGGATCTGGAAGCCATTGGGGTATTTCACCCCTTGATCGCGGCCGAGTTTCACCGTGCCCAGGCCCAGGGGCGAAACCAGCAGGCCGGTGCTGCCCAAAGGGCGATGCAGATCGTGCAGGGTGGGTTGGCTCATGGCAGCAGTTGCTCCCAGGCAGGGACGCCCATCGGCGGTTTCGGCAGTTCTGGCAGCGGCTCTGGATGGCTCGGCTGAATGCCGTCGCGTTGCAGTGCGGCGAGGACGCGGTCAGCGAAGTCTGGCGCCAGGGCCAGTTTGGTCGGCCAACCTACCAGCAGGCGATCTTGCACGGCGAGGAAGGCATTGTCTGGACGGGTCAGGCCCGATTGCAGCGGCTCGGCGCGCTCGACCCGCAAGGTCGCCCACTGCGCGGTGCTCAGGTCGATCCATGGCAACAGATTGCCTAGTTCTTTTTGCGCGGTGGCGATTTGCGCTGCAGGATCGCGGGCCACGCCTTCGGCTTCGGCGATGTCGCCCCCCAGATACCAGACCCACTGGCCATCGGCGGCCGGGTGAGTGGTCACGGTAATGCGTGGCTTCGGCCCGCCGCCCAGGCAATGGGCGTACAGCGGTTTGAGGCCAGGGCCTTTGACGATGATCATGTGCAGCGGGCGGCGCTGCATGGCCGGCTGACTCAGGCCTAGCGCCGCGAGCAGGTCGGCGGTGCCGGCACCGGCGCTGAGGACGATGCGCTGGGCGCGGATCTCGCGTTCGTCGACTTTCAAGCCGACCAGTTCGCCGTTTTCCAGCAGCGGCTCGATGTGCTGACCGGCCAGCAAGCCGTCGCCAGCCAGATCGGCCAGGCGCTGGATCAGGCTTGGCACGTCGACCACCAGTTCCGCCAGGCGATAGACCTTGCCCTTGAAACGCTTGTCTTGCAGCGCCGGCGGTAATTGATCGCCTTTAACCTGATCGACCCGCCCGCGCACGGCTTTGCTGGCGAAAAAACTGGTGAGGTTGCCGGCAAGGGTACCGGGGGACCAGAGGTAATGGGCTTCGGACAGCAGGCGCACGCCGGACAGGTCCAGTTCGCCGTCACCGGCCAGCGCTTCACGCCAGCGACGCGGCATGTCGGCAATGGCTTCCGAGGCGCCGGTCAGGGCACCGTGCAGTGCGTACTTGGCGCCGCCGTGGATGATGCCCTGGGACTTCAGGCTCTGCCCGCCACCGAGGCTGGCGCTTTCCACCAGCACGGTCGAAAAACCCTGACGGCGCAGGCGCGCATTCAGCCAGAGGCCGGCGACACCAGCGCCGACAATCAGAACGTCGGTGGAAATAACAGATGGCATGCAGCGACCTCAGTGTTCAAGACGAGGGCGCAGTATACAGACTCGATGCGGAGGGGATTTGTTGGTGATCAATAGGGAGGATGCAAAACCTGTGGGAGCGGGCTTGCTCGCGAAGAGGGCGTGTCAGTCGATATCAATGTTGCCTGGCGCACCGCTTTCGCGAGCAAGCCCGCTCCCACAATAGATCGTGCTTCGGGTTTTAGTGTCCGGCAGTCTTGGAAAACAGCTGAATAACCACAACGCCCAGCACAATCAGCGCCATCCCCAGCATTGCTGGCACATCCAGCTTCTGCCCGTAGATAAACAGCGCCGCGACGCTGACCATCACGATCCCCATGCCGGCCCATACCGCGTAGGCCACGCCCACCGGAACACTGCGCACCACCAGGGTCAACATCCCGAAAGCAATGCCGTACCCGACGATGACCAGCAGCAGCGGCAGTGGCGTGCTGAAACCCTTGACCGCTTTCATCGAAACGGTAGCGATCACTTCGGCGCAGATGGCGATGGCCAGGTAGTAGTAAGCGGTCATGGGTTAATCCTCGTGTGAAGCGTTGCTTTCTGAGGTCGGCATTCTAGAGATTCGCCAGATGCGGTAAAGTCATTACCTATCTGTTCTGAAGATGGGTTGAGCCATGAACATGCAATGGAATCTGGAACAGCTGCGCTTGTTTGTCAGCGTCGCGGAACAGCGTTCGTTTTCCGCAGTGGCGCGGGATCAGCGCAAGGCGCAGTCGGCGGTCAGCAGTTCGATTGCGCTGCTGGAAGAGGATTTGGGCGTCAGTCTGTTCGATCGCAGCAGTGGTCGTCAGCCAAAACTCACTGAAGCCGGCACCGCCCTGCTTGAGGAGGCGCGGGAAGTGCTGCGCCAATGCGAGCGCCTCAATGGCCGGGCGCTGGCGATGATGCGCGGGCAGGAAGCGAGTCTGCGTGTGGCTCAGGATGAAGCGATGCCCTATCAAGCAGTGGTTGAAAGCTTTGAGGCTCTGGCAGAAAAGTTTCCCAGTCTTGAAGTGCAGCTGACCAGCGCCGCCCAGGGTGATGTCGCGCGCAAATTGGTAGAGCGGCGGGCTGATCTGGGCTTGCTGTTTTATCACGACCAGATTCCCGAAGCCCTTGAACGGCGAGTGCTGGGCAGCGTCGAGATGGTCACGGTGTGCGGCGCGGGGCATCCCTTGGCGAAGCAGACGCAGGTCGACTGTCAGCAATTGGCGCAGCATCGACAGTTGCTGATGTCGACGCAGTCCAGCGTCTATCCCGGCAGCGAGCCGGCCAGCCCGCAGGTCTGGCGCGCCGACAGTTTCTATGTGATGGCTGAATGGGTGATGCGCGGCCTTGGCTGGGCCTGGTTGCCGCGACATGTGGTGCAGTACCCGGCGTATCAGGATCAGATGGTCGAACTGGCCAGCGAATGGACTCCGCCGGCATTGATTGTCGAACTGGTCTGGCGCCGCGACGAGCCACTGGGCCCGGCGGCTCGTTGGCTGGCGGAACGTTTTGCCGTGCACTTGCAGGCGATCGGCTAAAAAACCGATAAACTCCGCCGCCATGAATAGAACTCTCTACACCGCGCTGTTTTACCTGGGGCTGCCATTGGTAGCGATTCGGCTTTGGCTGCGGGCGCGCAAGGCGCCGGCGTATGCCAAGCGCATTGGCGAGCGTTTCTCTCTCTCGCTACCGGCGATGAAGCCGGACGGCCTCTGGGTGCACGCGGTATCCGTGGGCGAAAGCATCGCCGCGGCGCCGATGATCCGTGCCTTGCTGCAACGGTATCCGACGCTGCCGATCACCGTCACCTGCATGACACCGACCGGTTCCGAGCGCATCCAGGCGTTGTTCGCCAACGAGCCGCGCATCCAGCATTGCTATTTGCCTTATGACTTGCCCTGCGCAGCAAAGCGATTCCTTGATCGAGCCCGGCCGAAACTGGCGGTGATCATGGAAACCGAGCTCTGGCCCAACCATATTCATCAATGCGCCAAGCGCGGGATTCCCGTGGCACTGGCCAATGCGCGACTGTCTGAACGCTCGGCCAAAGGCTATGGCCGCTTCCATAAATTGACCCAGCCGATGCTCGCCGAGATGAGCCTGTTCGCGGTGCAGACCGAAGCCGAGGCGCAGCGCTTCCGGGATTTGGGCGCGCGCCCGGAAACCGTCGAAGTGACCGGTTCGATCAAGTTCGACCTGACCATCGACCCGCAACTGCTGCAGCGTGCCGGCGAATTGCGTGCGCAGTGGCAGGCACAGGATCGTCCGGTGTGGATCGCCGCGAGTACGCATGAGGGCGAAGACGATGTGGTGCTGGCTGCCCATCGTCGGCTGCTGGTCAATCATCCCGATGCCTTGCTGATTCTGGTGCCGCGTCATCCGGAGCGTTTCAACCCGGTGTTCGAATTGTGCCGACAACAGGGTTTCGCCACGGTGCGGCGTTCGACGGGCGAACCGGTTACCGCAGACACTTCGGTGCTGCTGGGCGACACCATGGGCGAGTTGCTGTTTCTCTACGCGTTAGCCGACAGCGCGTTCGTCGGTGGCAGCCTGGTGCCGAACGGCGGTCATAACCTGCTGGAGCCGGCGGCCTTGGCCAAACCGGTGCTCAGTGGGCCACATCTGTTCAACTTCCTCGAGATCGCCGCGCAGTTGCGCAGTGCCGGGGCGTTGGCTGAGGTCGATGATGCCGAAGGTCTGGCGCTGGCGGTGCAGCGGCTGTTCGAATTGCCGAGTGATGCGCAGCGGATGGCAGAGGCGGGGCTGAAGGTGATGCGCACCAATCAGGGCGCGTTGCAGCGGTTGCTGGATGGGTTGGGGCGGTTGATCGAGCGTTAGACCGAGTTGCCTGAAACAAAAAGATCGCAGCCTTCGGCAGCTCCTACAGGATGTACATCAATCCCAATATAGGAGCTGCCGAAGGCTGCGATCTTTTGCTTTTATTGAGCCGGATTAGCCCGTAATTGCTCCGCCGCAGCCTTGGCCAGATCCGGTGGCAGGAAGTCCTTGTCCGGGTTGTAGTCGGCTTTGAGGTAGCGCGTCAGGTCCTGCAAATCCCCCGGGCTCAACGTGCCGGCAGCCTGCTTCAAGCGCAGGTTGTCGAGGATGTAGTCGTAGCGGGTGTTGTTGTAGTTGCGCACCGAAGTGTACAGCTGACGCTGGGCATCGAGCACGTCGACGATGTTGCGCGTCCCCACTTGATAACCGATTTCGGTCGCTTCCACCGCGCTCTGGTTGGAGATGATCGACTGCCGGCGTGCCTGCACCTGCTCAACGTCGGTGTTCACGGCGCGGTGCAGGTTGCGGGTGTTCTCCACGACCTGGCGACGCAGGGCTTCGCGTTGCTGCTCGGACTGAGTCAGTCGCGAATAGGACTCACGCACCTGCGAGCTGGTCAGGCCACCGCTGTAGAGCGGGATGCTCAGTTGCAGGCCAACCGTGCGCTGCTCGACATCGCCGCCGTAACGCACGCCGTTCGGGCTCGGGTTGGTAAAGCCGAGGGCGTCGTTGTCACCTTTCTGGTATTGCGCGACCGCATCCAGGGTGGGCGCATGTCCGGCCTTGCGCTGCTTGAGAGTCTCCTCGGCGGCGCTCACCGCGTAGTTGCTGGCCAGCAAATTCAGGTTCTGCTTGGCGGCGGTGTCGACCCAGGCTTTGGCATCGTTCGGTGCCGGCGGCAGGATCGGTAAGGTGTGGACGATGCCCTGGATCGAGTTGTACTGGCGGTTGGTCAGAGTGATCAGCGCTTCGAACGCGTCATCCACCTGACGCTGAGCGAGAATCCGGTTGGCCCGCGCCGTGTCGTAACTGGCTTGGGATTGCAGCACGTCGGTCTTGTCCGACAGACCGACGTCGAAGCGCTCGTTGGACTGGTCGAGTTGACGCTTGAATGCTGCTTCTTCGGCCTTGGTCGAAGCCAGGGTGTCCTGGCTGCGCAGTACATTGAAGTAGCTTTCGGCACTTTGCAGAATCAGGTTCTGTTCGGTGGCCGAGAGTTGCAAGGCGGCCTGTTCGTTGACGTCCTTGGCGGCCTGCAACTGGAACCAGCGGTCGGCGCGGAAAATCGGTTGCGCGAGAGTCGCCTGATACACCGTGCCACTGCGGGTCGAGGTCACCGATGGCTGATCGAGTGAGGTGCGGGTGTTGTTCAGGTCGGCACCGGCGGACAGGTTGGGCAACAGCCCGGCGCGGGCCTGGGGTACAACTTCCTTCTGGGCGCCGTATTGGGCGCGGGCGGCGGCAATGTCGGCATTGTTGTCCACCGCTTCCTGATAGACGCTGACCAGATCAGTTTTGGTCGATAAGGGCGCTTCAGCTGCCCAAGCCATTCCGTTGGACGCACAAGACACGGCAAGGGCCAGTGAGAGTTTGCGCAGCATGAGGCCATCCCTAAAAAATTACGCTGATAATTTGAGCGCCAAGGCTACGGCGCGGCGCCCTGCAGCGTCAAGGCGCGGCACGGCGTAGCGAGTGTAGTTGCACGCAGGCACGGCAACAATCCTGCAATTGCGCCATTCATCATGGTGTTTGCTGCGGAGTTGGCGTTCTTTGCCGGTTGTGTCTAGACTGGCCGGGTTCTTGTCGGGGTGCCTTGCTATGAGGCTGAGATCGAATAATTTCGGATCCCGTTGAACCTGATCAGGTTAGCGCCTGCGTAGGGAACAAGATTTCTCGTCACCCGGCGAGTCCTCTTGTGCTTCGTCCGGGATGTTGTTCGACAATCGAACACCCCTCGAGCACCGAGCACAGCACCAGCTGGTTTTCCAGCGCCCGTGCGTCCATTCGTTTACAGGTTCGCTCCGACAAAAATCCACTGCCTGGATGTGTGTCTGGAGAGCCCGTGATGACTACAAAATCAAAAATCGAAACCAATCTGAGTGACTCGGCCAAGGTCGATCAGCAATCGGTTCAGCCGTTTACCCGCTCGCAAAAAATCTATGTCCAGGGCACTCGCCCGGACATCCTCGTGCCGATGCGCGAAATCAGCCTGGACGTGACCCCGACCGACTTCGGCGGTGAAATCAACGCGCCGGTGGTGGTGTATGACACCTCGGGCCCGTACACCGACCCCAATGTCATCATCGACGTGCGCAAAGGCCTCGCCGATGTGCGTTCGCCGTGGATCGAATCCCGTGGCGACACTGAGCGCCTGCCCGGCCTGAGCTCCAACTTCGGTCAGGAACGCCTGGCCGATGCCGAGCTCACCAAGCTGCGTTTCGCCCACGTGAATAACCCACGCCGCGCCAAGCCGGGTGCAAACGTCAGCCAGATGCACTACGCCCGTAAAGGCATCATCACCGCCGAGATGGAATACGTCGCCATCCGCGAAAACATGAAGCTCGAAGTGGCCCGTGCCGCGGGCTTGCTGGATCAGCAACACGCCGGCTACAGCTTCGGCGCCAGCGTGCCGAAAATCATCACGCCGGAATTTGTCCGTGAAGAGATCGCCCGCGGTCGCGCGATCATTCCGGCCAACATCAACCATACCGAACTGGAACCGATGATCATCGGCCGTAACTTCCTGGTGAAGATCAACGGCAACATCGGCAACAGCGCCTTGGGTTCGTCCATCGAAGAAGAAGTGGCGAAACTGACCTGGGGCATTCGCTGGGGTTCGGACACGGTCATGGACTTGTCCACCGGCAAGCACATTCACGAAACCCGCGAATGGATCATCCGTAACTCGCCGGTGCCGATCGGTACCGTGCCGATCTATCAGGCCCTGGAAAAAGTCGGCGGCGCCGCTGAAGACCTGACCTGGGAGTTGTTCCGCGACACGCTGATCGAGCAGGCCGAGCAGGGCGTCGACTACTTCACCATCCACGCCGGTGTGTTGTTGCGCTACGTGCCACTGACCGCCAAACGCGTGACCGGCATTGTTTCCCGTGGTGGTTCGATCATGGCCAAGTGGTGCCTGGCGCATCACAAGGAAAACTTCCTCTACACGCATTTCGAAGACATCTGCGAAATCATGAAGGCCTACGACGTCAGCTTCTCGCTGGGCGATGGCCTGCGTCCGGGCTCGATTGCCGACGCCAACGACGCCGCACAATTCGGTGAACTGGAAACCCTCGGCGAGCTGACCAAAATCGCCTGGAAGCACGACGTGCAGTGCATGATCGAAGGCCCGGGCCACGTGCCGATGCAGTTGATCAAAGAGAACATGGACAAGCAGCTCGAGTGCTGCGACGAGGCGCCGTTCTACACCCTCGGCCCACTGACTACCGACATCGCCCCAGGCTACGACCACATCACTTCCGGTATCGGTGCGGCCATGATCGGTTGGTTCGGTTGCGCGATGCTTTGCTACGTGACGCCAAAGGAACACTTGGGCTTGCCGAACAAGGATGACGTGAAGACCGGGATCATCACTTACAAGATCGCCGCTCACGCTGCCGACCTTGCGAAGGGCCATCCGGGTGCGCAAATTCGTGACAATGCCTTGAGCAAGGCGCGTTTCGAATTCCGTTGGGAAGACCAGTTCAACCTGGGCCTGGACCCGGACACCGCGCGTTCGTACCACGACGAAACCTTGCCTAAGGATTCGGCCAAGGTCGCGCACTTCTGCTCCATGTGCGGACCGAAATTCTGCTCGATGAAGATCACCCAGGAAGTCCGCGAATACGCGGCCAACCAGCGGATCGAAACTGTCGATGCGGAAGTTGCGCAAGGTCTGGCAGAACAGGCGGAGCGGTTCAAGCAGGAAGGTAGTCAATTGTACAAGAAGGTTTGATTTGACCTGTGATTGACGGCGCCTGTGCTGCCGTCTTCGCGAGCAAGCCCGCTCCCACATTGGATCTCCTGAAAACACAAACTTTGTGTACGACCGAGGCCTAATGTGGGAGCGGGCTTGCTCGCGAAAGCGCCGGATCAGACACAAAAAATCCAACGGATACACTTATTCCTCTGAGATAACACCCTTGAGCATCCAACCCAGTACTTACTCCCCGGACATCGCCGTGCCGATCGACAAGCGTGTCTTCGGCGGCCGTGATCTGTGTTCCCTGTGGTTCTCCCTCGGCATCGGCCTGATGGTTCTGCAGACCGGCGCGCTGCTCGCACCAGGTCTGGGCCTGTCCGGCTCGTTGCTGGCGATTTTTCTTGGCACGCTGGTCGGCGTTCTGTTACTGGCCGCCGTCGGCGTAATCGGCAGCGACACCGGCCTGTCGTCGATGGCCGCGCTCAAACTCAGCTTGGGCCGTCATGGCGCGAGCCTTCCGGCGGTGTTGAACCTGCTGCAACTGATCGGTTGGGGCTCGTTCGAAATCATCGTGATGCGCGACGCTGCCAGCCTGCTCGGCGCCCGTGCCTTCAGCGAAGGCAGCCTGTGGTCGAGTCCTCTGCTGTGGACGCTGTTCTTCGGTGCATTGGCAACCCTGCTCGCTGTCAGCGGCCCATTGACCTTTGTGCGCAAAATCCTGCGCAAGTGGGGCATCTGGCTGCTGCTGGCCGCGTGCATCTGGCTGACCTGGAACCTGTTCGGCAAAGCCGATCTGGTAGCGTTGTGGGCGCAGGCCGGTGATGGTTCGATGCCGTTTGCCGTGGGCTTCGACATTGCGATCGCCATGCCGCTGTCGTGGTTGCCACTGATTGCCGACTACTCGCGGTTCGGCAAGCGTGCGAAGAATGTCTTCGGCGGCACGGCGCTGGGCTTTTTTATCGGTAACTTCTGGCTGATGAGCCTGGGCGTGGCCTACACCCTGGCGTTCGCGCCGAGCGGTGAAGTGAATGCCTTGCTGCTGGCGTTGGCCGGTGCAGGTTTGGGGATTCCGTTGCTGCTGATTCTGCTGGACGAGTCGGAAAATGCCTTTGCCGACATTCACTCGGCAGCGGTATCCAGCGGGATTCTGTTGCGCTTGAAAGTTGAGCATTTGGCCTTGGCGATCGGCGTGATCTGCACGCTGATAGCTTGCCTGGCGCCATTGGCCCAGTACCAGAACTTCCTGCTGTTGATCGGATCGGTGTTTGCGCCGCTGTTCGGCGTGGTGCTGGTGGATCACTTCATCCTGCGCAAGCGCAGCGCTCACGTAGCGTCAGCCGCATTGCGCTGGCCGGCGTTGCTCGCCTGGTTGGGCGGGGTGAGCACCTATCATTTGCTGGCCAATCTCTATCCGGACATCGGCGCAACCCTGCCGTCGCTGGTACTGGCAGGGCTGCTGCAATTGCTGCTCGGTCGAGCCTTCAGCTACGGCCGGGAAACAGCTCGGGCTTGAGAATACCGTTCAGGCGCGGGTAGGGGATCTTCAGTTCGACATGGCCCAATGCGTAAGGCGCGATGGTGCTCACTTCGTACTTGAGAATCACCCCGCCGTAGGTCAGCGCCACGTTCTGGGTTTTCACGAAGGGCCAGTTCTTCACGAACTCTGGTTCCTGATCGAGTTTGGTGCTGATCAGCCAGCTGTTGTGCGCCACTTGGGCCGCTTTCCAGAACGCCTCTTCCTGCCCCGGGATCAACATGTCCGAGAGGGTCAGCACTTTATGCTGTTGACGTGAATAGTTGATGAAACCACGGCCCGGCGTGCCATGGGCGCCACCGGTGTCCAGGTAGCTGGATAATTCAACAATCACCAAGCCGTCATGCTGCTCACGTACCTTGGCTTGCAGGTAGCTGCTGTAGCGCGGGCCGGCACTGCTCAAAAACTGCTCGCGATAGGCCGCCAGCGTCGGCGCTACGGGGGCTTCGGGTGAGGTGCGGGTCATTTGCAGCAGGCGTTTTTCGATGATGGCGTCAAGCGCAGGCTCATCCGGGAAACGCAGCGTATCGATGTTCACCAGCGGGCAGTCAGGGGTCGTGCAGCCTGGTTTCAACTGTTCCGATGCGTCGCGGGTAGTTTCCAGCGACGCCCGATAGTTGGGCTGGAACAAACTCTGGCAGGCGCCCAGGGTCAGGGCGATTGCGGCCACGGAGGCGATTTTAAAAAGCGACATGGGCGTCCTTCATAAAACAGGGAAAGGCGAAAAGTTACCCGCTTCGACTCTTAACGAAGCAGTCAGTTCGCCACTAAGCTAATTAGAGTTGGTTTCATCCTCACCGTCTATCCCGCTGACTGGAAAGGGGCTGCATCAAACATCGCGGGCGCGTTAGGATGGCGCGAAGTCGAGGTTGCAAGTAACGAGTTGCAAGTAAAAAAAGGAACCTCATAACGGATTTGCAGTAAAGAGGATTGTCATGACTGATTTTGCCAACGCCATTCCGACCGCCGTTGATATCGTTCGGCGCGAAAAGTGCTACGAGGGTTTCTATAAGCTCGACCGCGTGCACTTGCGCCACGAATTGTTCGCCGGTGGCATGAGTCGCGAGATCAATCGTGAACTGTTCGTGCGCCATGATGCGGTGTGCGTGCTGCCTTATGATCCGCAGCGCGATGAAGTGGTGCTGATCGAGCAGTTTCGCGTCGGCGCCATGGGCAAGACCGACAACCCGTGGTTGATCGAACTGGTCGCCGGTCTGATCGACAAGGATGAAGTACCGGAAGAAGTTGCTCACCGCGAAGCGCAGGAGGAAGCTGGGCTTGTATTCGGGGCGCTCTGGCCGATGACCAAATATTTTCCATCGCCGGGCGGCAGTAATGAATTCGTGCACTTGTACCTGGGGCGTTGCGAAACAACCGGGGTCGGCGGCCTGCATGGGCTGGAGGAAGAGGCAGAAGATATTCGCGTCACGGTCTGGGCCTTCGAAGATGCCCTGCAAGCCGTACGCGACGGACGTATTGCCAACGCGGCAAGCATCATCGCCTTGCAATGGCTGGCTTTGAATCGCGTTGAAGTGAGGGGGTTATGGTCGTAAACAAGCTGCGCGATCGCTATCGGATCGACCTCGTGGGGCTACAAGCCTCCTGCGAGGCTAACTACGCGCGCCTGATGCGACTGTTGCCGGATATGCGTAGCGAGCCGCAGGCGCGGCGCATTGCCGTGACTCACGGCGACCAGATGCTTGGCGTGCTGGCCCTGGAAGTATTGCAAGTCTGTCCGTACACCACGACGCTGCAAGTACGCCAGGAACACAGCCTGCCGTGGCTGCCGGTGCCGCAACTGGAAGTTCAGGTCTATCACGACGCCTGCATGGCCGAAGTGGTCAGCGCCGAACATGCAAGACGCTTCCGGGGCATCTATCCTTACCCGAACGCCGCGATGCATCAGCCGGACGAAAAGGCTCAGCTCAATCTGTTTCTGGGGGAATGGCTGAGTCATTGCCTGGCTTGCGGGCACGAGTACGCCGTTGTGCGCTAAGAGCCCTGTGTAGTTGTGAACTGCGTCCGGTTCACAGGTTTCCTCTTTTGATCGTCCCCCAGCATAATTGCGGCACTTACCCATCCCGTGATCACGCCCTGGGAGAACGCCTTGCCGAGCGTATCCACATTGACCACCGCCGATCCGGCGTTGCTGGTGCAACTCTCCGACAGCCATCTGTTTGCCGAGGCGGACGGAACGTTGCTGGGGATGAATACCCGCGACAGCCTGCAAAAAGTCATTGAGCTGGTAAAGCTTCAGCAGCCGCAGATCGACCTGATCATTGCCAGTGGCGATCTTTCCCAGGACGGGACGCTGGAGTCGTATCAGCTGTTTCGTGACCTGACCCGACAGATCGATGCGCCGGCACGCTGGATTCCCGGTAATCACGACGAACCGCAGATCATGGCCGAGGCCGCAGTGCAAAGCGCGCTGCTGGAACCGGTGGTGGACATCGGCAACTGGCGGGTTACGTTGCTCGATTCGGCGGTGCCGGGGTCGGTGCCGGGGTATTTGCAGGATGAGCAATTGCAGTTGCTGGCCCGCTCGTTGAGTGAGGCGCCGCAGCGGCATCATCTGGTGTGTTTCCACCATCATCCGGTGTCGATCGGGTGTGCGTGGATGGAGCCCATTGGGTTGCGCAATCCAGAAGCGTTGTTCGCGGTGCTGGATCGCTTTCCACAGGTGCGTGCAGTGTTGTGGGGGCATGTGCATCAGGAAATTGACCAGGAGCGCAACGGTGTTCGCCTGATTGCATCGCCCTCGACCTGTATTCAGTTCGAGCCGGGCAGTGATGATTTCAAGGTGAGCGAGCAGGCGCCGGGGTATCGGTGGTTGCGGCTGTTGCCGGATGGTCGGCTCGAAACAGGCGTGGAACGCGTCACCGGGTTCGATTTCCAGATTGATTACGGCTCCAATGGCTACTGAACACTCAGAAAGACCGCGGCGCGGCCATCGCGAGCAGGCTCGCGATGGCGTCCGCCAAGACAACCTGATTCCCACGCATATCCCCGATTCCCCCGACACCCTGTAAACTGCGCCTCTTTACCCGACGCACAGGGAGCTCAAATGTCTGGTTCGATCCTTTATATCCACGGTTTCAACAGCGCGCCGGCGTCGAAAAAGGCCTGCCAGTTGATCAATGTGATGGAACGGCTGGGCTTGATCGATCAATTGCGTGTGCCGGCCTTGCATCACCATCCTCGCGAGGCCATCGGTCAGCTGGAACAGGCGATTGCCGAGCTGGGGCGGCCACTGCTGGTCGGCAGCTCCCTCGGCGGCTACTATGCGACTCACTTGGCCGAGCGCCATGGCTTGAAAGCCCTGCTGATCAACCCTGCCGTCAGCCCGCACCGGATGTTCGACGGGTTCCTGGGGACGCAGAAAAATCTGTATACCGATGAGACTTGGGAATTGACCCACGACCATGTGACGGCCCTGGCCGAGCTGGAAGTGCCGGCGCCCAAGGATCCGCAGCGGTTTCAAGTATGGTTGCAGACTGGCGATGAAACGCTGGATTATCGCCTCGCCCAGCAGTATTACCGCGCCTGTGCCTTGCGCATCCAGGCGGGCGGCGACCATAGTTTCCAGGGTTTTGCCGAGCGATTGCCGGCAATGCTGAGTTTCGCCGGCATCGGCGCAGATTTGTATCAGGCGATTGATTTCACTGCACTGTGATTTGTCGCCTCTTTTTCACAGAACACTTTTTACAGGCGGACGACGAGACCCCATGGCCACTCCCAGCGCTAGCTCTTATAACGCAGACGCCATCGAAGTCCTCTCGGGCCTCGACCCGGTGCGCAAACGCCCCGGCATGTACACCGACACCAGTCGGCCGAACCACCTTGCCCAGGAAGTCATCGACAACAGCGTCGACGAAGCCTTGGCCGGGCATGCGACATCGGTGCAGGTCATCCTGCACGCCGATCACTCTCTGGAAGTCAGCGATGACGGCCGAGGCATGCCAGTGGACATTCACCCGGAAGAGGGTGTGTCGGGTGTCGAGCTGATCCTCACCAAGCTTCATGCGGGCGGCAAGTTTTCCAACAAGAACTACCAGTTCTCCGGCGGTTTGCACGGGGTGGGTATTTCCGTGGTCAACGCCTTGTCGACCGAAGTCCGGGTGCGTGTAAAACGTGACGGCAACGAATACCAGATGACTTTCGCTGACGGTTACAAAAAGACCGAGCTGGAAGTGGTCGGCACCGTCGGCAAGCGCAACACCGGCACCAGCGTGTTCTTCGCGCCGGACCCGAAGTACTTCGATTCACCGAAATTCTCCATCAGCCGCCTCAAGCACGTGCTCAAGGCCAAGGCCGTTCTGTGCCCGGGGCTGCTGGTCAGTTTTGAAGACAAGGCCACCGGCGAGAAAGTCGAATGGCATTACGAAGACGGCCTGCGCTCCTACCTGGTGGACGCGGTCAGCGAATTCGAACGCCTGCCGGACGAACCGTTCTGCGGCAGCCTGGCCGGTAATAAAGAAGCGGTCGATTGGGCGTTGCTGTGGTTGCCCGAGGGCGGCGACAGCGTTCAGGAAAGCTACGTCAACCTGATCCCGACGGCCCAGGGCGGTACACACGTCAACGGTCTGCGTCAGGGCTTGCTCGATGCGATGCGCGAGTTCTGCGAGTTCCGCAGCTTGTTGCCGCGTGGCGTGAAGCTGGCGCCGGAAGACGTCTGGGAACGCATTGCGTTCGTCCTGTCGATGAAGATGCAGGAACCGCAATTCTCCGGTCAGACCAAGGAACGCCTGTCATCCCGTGAAGCGGCCGCTTTCGTTTCCGGTGTGGTCAAGGACGCTTTCAGCCTGTGGCTCAACGCCCACCCGGAAACCGGCATGCTGCTGGCGGAACTGGCGATCAACAACGCCGGCCGACGCCTGAAGGCCAGCAAGAAGGTTGAGCGTAAGCGCATTACCCAAGGTCCGGCGTTGCCGGGCAAACTCGCCGACTGCGCCGGGCAGGACCCGATGCGTTCCGAGCTGTTCCTGGTGGAAGGTGATTCCGCTGGCGGTTCGGCCAAGCAGGCGCGGGACAAAGAGTTTCAGGCGATCCTGCCGTTGCGCGGCAAAATTCTGAACACCTGGGAAGTCGACGGCAGCGAAGTGCTGGCCAGTCAGGAAGTGCACAACATCGCCGTGGCCATCGGTGTCGATCCGGGCTCGGCGGACATCGCCCAACTGCGTTACGGCAAGATCTGCATCCTCGCCGACGCCGACTCCGACGGTCTGCACATCGCCACATTGCTGTGCGCCTTGTTCGTCCAGCATTTCCGCCCGCTGGTGGATGCCGGTCACGTCTACGTCGCCATGCCGCCGCTGTACCGTATCGACCTGGGCAAAGAAATTTACTATGCCCTGGACGAGGCCGAGCGCGATGGCATTCTCGATCGTCTGGTAGCCGAGAAGAAACGCGGCAAACCACAGGTCACCCGATTCAAAGGTCTGGGTGAAATGAACCCGCCGCAGTTGCGCGAAACCACCATGGACCCGAACACACGGCGTCTGGTGCAGTTGACGCTGGAAGATTTCGACGCGACCTCGGAAATGATGGACATGCTGCTGGCGAAAAAACGCGCCGGCGATCGCAAGTCCTGGCTGGAGTCCAAGGGCAACCTGGCCGAGGTTCTGGGCTGATGCGATTTGGCTGGGCCCTGGCGTGTGCGTTGCTGCTGACCTCGGTAACGGTTTCGGCGGAGCCTGCACCCGAGCTGCGCCTGTTATCCGAGCATGCCGTCGATGGCATGCGCGGCGGCAATCTGTCGGGGCTGGCCCAGTGCGGCAAGGAGCTGTGGACCGTTTCGGATCGTGACGATGATCAAATCTATCGCCTCGACACACGCAACACTACCTGGCAAGCCGAAACCGTGCGCATCGACGTACCCCTGGTGCCCGACAGCGGCTTGCCCTGGGGCTTGCGTTCGCGGACCTGGGCGGCGTCGTTCGTGCGGGGTGGGAACCTGGATTTCGAAGGCATCACCTGTGACAGCGCCGGCAATCGTTACATCGTCAGCGAAGCACACGCCGCGGTGCTGCAAGTTCCGCCAATCGGGCCTGCGTCCTGGCTGAAAATCTCGCCGATGCTGGTACGCGAAGCACGGGCCAGCGGTATGTTGCTGCACTTCAATGCATTGTTTGAAGGGCTGGCGATCAATCCTGCCGGTGACACGCTGTGGCTGGCCGCCGAACGGGAGCGCCGCGGTTTGTTGCTGATCAAGCGCCAGCAAACGGTCTGGGACTGCAAGGGTGGTTGTGTGCTGCTGAGTGAAGCAGGGGTGGAGATGCAACCAGCGCAATTTCCCAAGGCCCGTGCACGCTCCCGGGATTTTGCCGATCTGTCATTCTTCGACGGCAAGCTGTTTACCCTTGAGCGCAATGTCTTTCAGATTTGCCGTCGCGATGCGGTGACGGCCAAGGTCGAGCGCTGCTGGTCGTTTGCCGCCGAGGCCTTGCAGGAAAACCGTCGTTATTCACAGCCCTTTGGGCTGACGGAAGCGTTGATCGTGGACGCCGACGGTGCCTGGATCGGTATCGACAACAATAATGGTGCGCGCGTCGACGGCGAGAAACGCCCGATTGTCTGGCGCTTTGCCGCGCCTGAAGGTGGCTGGAGTGCCAAGCCATGAGTCAACAACCGCCGGGCAAACGCGCCGGTCGGGTGTTGATGGTGTTGGCTTGGTGCGCCGCGCTGTTTCTGGCAACGCGGTTTTTCGGCCAGTGGGAGGCGCGTCAGCAAAATCCCAATACTGCCGTCAGCTCCGAGCAGGGCGAAGGTTTTATCGAAGTGAAGCTGATCAGCAACAGCCAGGGGCATTTTATCGCCACTGGCCAGATCAACGGCCAGCCGGTGGAGTTCATGCTCGATACCGGTGCGACAGATGTGGCGATCCCGGCCGAAGTGGCCGAGCGGCTGAAACTGGAAAAAGGCTTTGGGGTGACCCTGAGCACGGCCAATGGCTTGAGCCAGGGCTATCGAACCCGCCTCGACCGGCTGCAATTGGGCGACATCGTGCTGCGTGACGTTCGCGCGCTGGTGGCGCCCGGTTTGCACGGCAATCAGGTGCTGCTCGGTATGAGCGCATTGAACAAACTTGAATTTACCCAGCGCGGTGGCACCATGCTGCTGCGCCAGACAACGAACTGATGAGGCCCGCATGAGCGACTCCCTTGATCTCAGCCTGGACGGTGTAGAACGCCGGTCATTGGCTGACTTCACCGAAAATGCCTACCTCAACTACTCCATGTACGTGATCATGGACCGTGCCTTGCCGCATATCGGCGACGGCCTGAAACCGGTACAGCGGCGCATCATCTATGCGATGAGCGAGTTGGGGCTGGACGCCGATTCCAAGCACAAGAAATCGGCGCGTACCGTCGGTGACGTGCTCGGTAAGTTCCACCCGCACGGCGACTCGGCGTGCTACGAAGCCATGGTCCTGATGGCCCAGCCGTTCAGCTACCGCTACACGCTGGTCGACGGTCAGGGTAACTGGGGTGCGCCGGACGATCCGAAGTCCTTCGCCGCCATGCGTTACACCGAAGCGCGGCTGTCGCGTTATTCCGAAGTGCTGCTCAGCGAACTGGGCCAGGGCACCGCGGACTGGGGCCCGAACTTCGACGGCACGCTGGAAGAGCCTTTGGTGTTGCCGGCCCGTTTGCCGAACATTCTGCTCAACGGCACCACCGGTATCGCCGTGGGCATGGCCACCGACGTACCGCCGCATAACCTGCGCGAAGTCGCGACCGCTTGCGTGCGCTTGCTGGACGAGCCGAAAGCCACGGTCGAACAGCTCTGCGAACACATCCAGGGCCCGGATTACCCGACCGAAGCGGAAATCATCACGCCGCGCGCCGACCTGCTGAAAATCTACGAAACCGGCAAGGGCTCGGTGCGCATGCGCGCCGTGTACCACATCGAAGATGGCGACATCATCGTCACCGCGCTGCCGCATCAGGTTTCGGGCGCCAAGGTGCTGGAACAGATAGCGGCCATGATGCAGGCCAAACCGTCGAAAGCCCCGCAGATCGCTGACCTGCGCGACGAGTCTGACCACGAAAACCCATGCCGCATCGTGATCATTCCCGGTGCGCGCAAAAACTTCGATCACGATGCACTGATGCAGCACCTGTTCGCCAGCACCGAGCTGGAGTCGAGCTACCGGGTCAACATCAACATCATCGGTCTGGATGGCAAGCCGCAGTTGAAAAACCTGCGGGCCTTGCTGGTCGAGTGGCTGGAGTTCCGGGTGCAGACCGTGCGTCGTCGTCTGCAATTCCGCCTGGACAAGGTTGAGCGTCGTCTGCACCTGTTGGACGGTTTGTTGATCGCTTACCTCAATCTGGATGAAGTGATTCATATCATCCGCACCGAGGAACACCCGAAAGCCGCACTGATCGAGCGTTTCGCCCTGAGCGAAATCCAGGCCGATTACATCCTCGACACCCGTTTGCGTCAGTTGGCGCGACTGGAAGAAATGAAGCTGCGTGCCGAGCAGGATGAACTGCTCAAGGAACAAGCCAAGCTGCAAGCCCTGCTGGGCAGCGAAGCCAAGCTGAAAAAGCTGGTGCGCACCGAGCTGATCAAGGACGCCGAAACGTATGGCGACGACCGTCGCTCGCCAATCGTCGAGCGTGCAGAAGCCAAGGCCTTGACCGAGCACGATCTGCTGCCGAACGAGAAAGTGACCGTAGTTCTGTCGGAAAAAGGCTGGGTTCGCTCTGCCAAGGGGCACGAAATCGACGCCACCGGGCTTTCCTACAAGGCCGGGGATGGTTTCAAGGCCTTAGCGCCCGGTCGCTCCAACCAGTTTGCAGTGTTTATCGACTCCACCGGCCGCAGTTATTCAGTCGCGGCCCACACCTTGCCCTCGGCCCGTGGCCAGGGCGAACCGCTGACCGGCCGTCTGACGCCGCCGCCAGGGGCGAGTTTTGAATGCGTGCTGATGCCTGAAGACGATTCGCTGTACGTGATCGCCTCCGACGCCGGTTACGGTTTCGTGGTCAAGGGGGAAGACCTGCAAGCCAAGAACAAGGCGGGCAAGGCCCTGTTGAGTTTGCCGAACAACGCTAAAGTGATTCTGCCGCGCCCGGTAGCTGATCGTGAGCACAACTGGCTGGCCTCGGTGACCACCGAAGGTCGGCTGCTGATTTTCAAAATCAGCGATCTGCCACAATTAGGTAAAGGTAAAGGGAATAAGATCATCGGGATTTCCGGTGAACGTGTTGCCAGTCGCGAAGAATATGTCACGGACATTGCCGTTTTGCCGGAGGGTGCCACGTTGGTGCTACAGGCTGGAAAACGTACCTTGTCGCTGAAGGCGGATGACCTCGAACACTACAAAGGTGAGCGTGGGCGTCGCGGTAACAAACTGCCACGTGGCTTTCAGAGGGTTGATGCGCTGTTCGTCGAAAACCTCAATTAAGCGTCCTAGAGCGCTCGATCTACGATTTAACGCGTAGATCGACGCTTTGCCGCTGGAGTCGGAACGCATATTCACGGATGATATGGCCTTTCAAGCGCCGGCGTGGCCGAGCGTTCTTCATATTTTTTGAGTATTTTCACTGTGGTTAGCCTTGTGGCAGCCACCTGGATGGGACGATGACTGCTCTGCGCCTTCCTTTTATTTTGATGCTCGCTGGCGTACTTGGCCTGGCGGGTTGCAGCGTTCACCAACCGGTGTCGTTGTATCAGCTGGACAGCGGAAGTCCGGCTCAGCCTGCGCAAAGCGCTGGCATGGCGGTATTGCTGGGCCCGGTAACGGTTGCCGACTACCTGCAACGCGAAACCTTGTTGCAGCGTCAGCCCGATGGCAGCCTGCAAGCTTCGGTTGATGGTCGTTGGGCGGGTAGCCTGTCGTCCGACATCGATCAGTTGTTGCTGCGTCAGGTTGCCGGTCATCTGGACAGCCAGCGCGTTGTCCTGGCACCGGCGACATTAGGCTTCACGCCGGATGTTCAGGTTCTGCTGACGATCACGCGTCTGGACTCGGGTGCGTCGCAACCGGCAATCCTTGATGCGCAATGGCGCCTGATCGACCGTCGTGGTCAGGTGCGCGATAACCGCATCATTCATCTGCAGGAGCAGCACTCTGGCGGGACTGCCGCTCAGGTTCAGGCTCAGGGTGTGTTGCTGCAGCGTCTGGCCGAGCAGCTGTCCACGGCGCTCAAGCCGCTGGCCAACCAGCCGCCGATCGCCGAAGCGCCACGCAAGCAGGCTGCCAAGCCTGTGGCACCGGCAGCAGAGCCAGAGAAGCAACCGAAAATCCCGATGGCTTCGCCAATTCGCACGGATATGGAAGTTTTCAGGTTCTAAGCCTGGATTGATCCAAAGCAAAGCCCGCCATTGATGCGGGCTTTGTTGTTTCTGCGGAATGAAGTCTTCAGTGCTTCTGATGGCCTCTTCGCGAGCAAGCCCGCTCCCACAGTGGATCTTCAGTGAGCACACCGTTTGTGGACAGCCGAGATGAATGTGGGAGCGGGCTTGCTCGCGAAGAGGTCGGGACAGGCAACAAAAAGCCCGCAGACGATCACTCGTCTGCGGGCTTCTTTACCGCGGGGGCTAGCGTTTACGCGCGGCGTTCGTGCATCCGCGCCAGTTGTCGTTCCAGCATCGACGGATAGGGCTCCATCAAGCGCTCTACGCAGCATGCACCTTCAGGGCTTGCGATCGGGCGGATCCGCGCACGCTGGCGAATCAGCGCGTCGTCGCTGATCTTGCGCTCCACCAGCAGCAGGTTGCGGCTGTGTTGCGACAGGGCCAGTGCATCCTGAGCGGTTTCAGTCAGCAGCAGATCAATCTGGCTCAAGCCGAACAGTTCGTCACCCAGCGTCAGACCCAGTTGCAGTTGCAGGGTGATGCCGCTGTCGGCGACTTCGATCTGCAACTGATGACCCAAGGCGCGCAGTAACTCACCGCAGCAGATGGCGTTGGTCAGGTAGTCGTCGCCACTGTCTTCGTTGTGGAACAGCATCAGCGTGCTGCCATCGTTCAGGGTGTGCAGCTCGCTCTGGTAAAGCGACGCGGCCTGATCGAGGCAATCGCGGTAGCGTTTTAGCAGCTCTTCCAGACGTGCGCGGGGCAGGCGGCGCAATTGATCTTGCGCACCCAGTTGCACGGCCAGTACCGCGCTGTGCTGCGGCAGGTTCGATACCTTCGGCTTTACGACTGGTTTCGGCGCGCTGTCTGCCGAATCATCACGCAGATCGGCAAACGGATCTTCGTCGTCCTCATCGTCTTCGACGGTGCTGACAGTGCGCCGCGGCGCAGGCTTGAGGCCGGCGACAGGCTTGGTTTCGTCGAAACTCGGATCGCGCAGGTTACGCACTTCGAAGCTCGGCTCGTTATCGTCGGCCTCTTCGTAATCGCTGTCGTCGTATTCAGGCTCCGGCGCGGGTTCCGGCTCGGCCGGCTCCGGTGCGAAATTGGCGTGCAGCTGACGGGCGAGGTCGCCGACCTCATCCTGGCGCTCGGTGGCCGGGGTGTATTCGTCGATATTGCGCAGCCACACCCGCAATTGCATCAGCGGTGTGGAGATATTGCGTCCCAGGCGCAGGCTCAAGGCCAGGGACAGCGCCAGCAGAATCGCACTCAGAATGCCCATGCTTTGCAGGCTGATGGTCATCGGCTGCTGGAACTGATCCATGTCCAGGCTAATGCGCAGTTGCCCGGCGGTCACGTCCTGAAAGGTGATCTTGCTCTGGTACATGCCCTCGGCTTCGCCCAAGAGGCTATGCTTGGGGCGCTGACCGGCTTCGGCGAGGATGCGGTTATCCACGCTATAAATGGCGGCGTGGGCCACCAGTTTGTTCTTGGTCAGGTTGTTGAGCAGCACGTTCAGGCTGAGGATGTCATTGGACACCAACAGTTCCGTGGCCGAGGTCGCGGTCTGGGTGGTCAGGCTTTCGCCCAGGGCATCCGCCTGCTCGTGCATGGCCTGCTTGAACTGCAAACCCATCACGCAGGCATAGATCACCAGGGCCAGAGCGACCAGGATCACGTTATGGCTGGCAATGCGCAATGCGATCGGTACACGGCGATGACGCAGTGCCCGGAAGATCAGCAGAAAGAAGTTATCGGTTTTTACTGGCGTGGGCCGGTTCACTTGAGCTCGGCTCTTTGTCCGTGAAGTTGACGCGCAGTATAGCGACAGGCCCTAGGCCGTCAAAGCGCTCGCGGTGCCCGATGGTCACTGAAAATGGGTAGAATGCGGTTTTTTTCCACCTGCGGGGGTGCGCCTTGCGCGAAATCGTCCTGATAAACATCACGGGAGTCGACCGTCCGGGTCTGACTGCGGCCATTACCGGCGTTCTGGCCCAGGGTGGTGTGAACATTCTCGACATCGGTCAGGCGGTGATCCACGACACCCTGTCGTTTGGCATCCTGGTTGAAATTCCCGATACCGAACAAGGTAACTCGGTGCTCAAGGACATCCTGTTCAAAGGCTATGAGCTTGAGCAACAGGTGCGTTTCACGCCGGTGTCCGAAGAGGATTACCAGCTGTGGGTCGGCAATCAGGGCAAGAAACGCCACATCGTCACCCTGCTGACCCGCAAAGTGACCGCCGAGCAATTGCAGCGCGTGAGCTCGATCACCGCCAAATATGGCCTGAACATTGATCATATCGATCGCCTGTCCGGGCGCATGCCGCTGGACACCCCTGCCGATAAGGGCAAGGGCTGCATCGAGTTTTCTGTGCGCGGCGAGGCGGCGGATCCGCAAGCGCTGCGGGCCGAATTCCTCAGCGTCGCTCAAGAATTGAACGTCGACATCGCCTTCCAGGAAGATTCGCTGTTCCGCCGTAACCGCCGTTTGGCGGTGTTCGACATGGACTCGACACTGATCGAGGCCGAAGTCATCGACGAACTGGCCAAGGCTGCTGGTGTAGGCGACCAGGTTTCTGCGATTACCGAGCGGGCGATGGCCGGCGAGCTGGACTTCCGCGCCAGCTTCAAGGAACGTTTGGCCTTGCTGCAAGGTCTGGACGTCAGCGTACTGGATTCCATCGGCGCCTCGCTGCGCTTGACCGAAGGCGCCGAAACCCTGTTCGCCGAACTCAAGCGTCTGGGCTACAAGACGGCGATTCTGTCGGGCGGCTTCACCTACTTCGCCAAGCAACTGCAGGCCAAGCTGGGCATCGACTACGTGTTCGCCAACGAACTGGCTGTGGTCGATGGCAAAGTTACTGGCGTGGCGGTCGAGCCGATTGTCGATGCGCAACGCAAGGCGGACCTGCTGCGTGAGCTGGCGCATAAGGAAGGCTTGCGTCTGGAGCAGACGATTGCCGTCGGTGACGGTGCCAACGACCTGCCGATGCTGGCGATTGCCGGGCTGGGTGTGGCGTTCCGTGCCAAGCCGTTGGTCAAGCAATCGGCGAAGCAGGCGATTTCCACCCTTGGGCTGGATGGCGTGCTGTATCTGCTGGGCTTCCGGGATCGCGACGGGCAGCTCTGAGTTTCAGGTTGTCTGGGCGGGCCTCTTCGCGAGCAAGCCCGCTCCCACATTGATCGTGTGATCGACATAGATCCAATGTGGGAGCGGGCTTGCTCGCGAAGGGCGCGCCGCGGTTTTACAGACTTACGCTCAAAGCGACTTCCACAACGAATCAAATTCTTCCGCTACCCCGACCACGCCGCTCCCCGCGGCGTTTTCGTTTCTGGCTGTCTCAAGTGAACGGTAGGCAAACTGATTGAAGCTGTTGGTGCTCGCCACCCGGCGCTCCAGCCCCGCCCGGCGTTCCTCGCCGTTGGTATTGATTAGCACCTTATTGCCTTCCTGGAACGGCAGGCGCGGCGTGAGCAGGGTAGCCGGCAGGTCAATGGCGCTAATGGCAGGCAGCAACAGCCCGCGCAAGTACTGACTGTGCTCGTCGCCGGAGCGCATCAGCTGCAGGCCGCAGGGTTCGGCACAAGGCGCGACTTGCTCGATACCCATCTGCGTGCCGCCGCCCCGAACCTGGCGGATCCAGCGCACCACTGCAATGCTCCAGCCTTGACCGGCAGCATCCTCGATACCGACCATTTCGCCGGCCTGTAGCTCGGCGGGCACCGCGCCGGGCCAGGCCAGGCAATAGCCGCCAGGGCTGTGATTGATCACCGGCAGCACATAGGTCGGGAAATGCTGCTGGCGGTCGGCCGCCTCGTGGCTGTCATCGTTCTGAAGGTGTGGGTACTCGATCTCTTCGTAGGGCAGCAGCGTGTCTGCCGTGCCATGAGGGGCGGCGTCGAAGGCGTGGCGCCATTGGTCTTTGGCGCGACCTGTCGGGTCGGTCGCCGAGAACTGCGCGGGGCGGGCGCCGGGTTTTTTCAGGATGTCGTTGAACGAGCGTTGCCCGCCGAGATAAAAGTGCAGCGCGCTCATGCCTACGCATAGAGTCAATGTGCCGTGGCCGACGGTGCGCTGGAAACTGCGCTCGGCGGCCTGACCCCAGGCGGCATGCAGGTGTTGCAGCGTATCCAGATTCAGCCCCGCCGGAACGTGCAACGACGATGCCTTGTCGGCCGACTGTTGCAGATGGGTTTCGATGGCCGCGACCAGGGGTTGCGGGTTGATCCCCAGCAAACTCTCCTGTTGTTCGGCGAGGAATTTGGAGCGGTAACGCGGCCCGGTGTCGAGATCCGGGGCGATGGCAAACAGCCCGTTGTCCGGTTTGGCCGGTTGCAGCTTGATCCACTGGCTCCAGGGTTCGAGCACCTCGGCGAGCCGGGCGATCTGGTTCTGGCGCAGTTGATTGCAGCGTGAAGCACCCAGCAGGAGGGCGACGACGTAGGTTTGCTCGATGCTCAGGCTTTGCGTCTGACTGGCCAGTTCATCACGCATGCTCAAATTTTGCAGCTGGAACTGACAGCCAATCCGGTACAGCTGATGTAACTCGAGCCACAGATTTTCGGGCACCGGGCAATAGAGTTCAGTGGCGCGAATCAACGCGCCGTTCAGGCAATGGATTGCCCGCTGCAAAGCCTGGGTCAGCAGCGGCGCGCGGTCCTTACTGAAGCGCGGCGTGATGCGGATGACGATTTGCTTATAGCCGATCGCCAAGTGGCTCTGCAGCGCCTGGCAGAGGTTGGCGATTTTTCGCGAGCGCTCGTCGAGCACAATCGCCTGATGCAGGAAATGCCGCTCCAGGTGCTTGCAGACGTAATACACCTCGGGCCGCAGGAGTTCGAGCAATTGCAGGCGATTGTCGCTGGGTGTGAGCAGTTGGTTGAGTTCGCTCAAGCCTTGATACAACTGGCGAGCGGTTTCGCCGATGTTGGCTTTGGGCAGGTTGGCGATCCAGCGCTTGAGATCGCGAGGCGTGGCTTCGCAGAAAGACAGACGCGACTGCGTCGGGATCGGTGCGCGTAGCTGCAGGACAGGATTGGTCTCATTCATGCCGTAGACAAACTCCGACCGGGAAATGGGCAGTGAATGACTTGACTGTAGCAGCTATGAACGCTGGAGGGGATGTCGCGATATTTACGTCATGCTTGCCTTCGGCAGCTCCAGGGGGATGCGCCGCCCAAAAGAAATTCGGGCGGCGGGTCCGGGCTCAGGCGGTTGGCAAGCCGATGCCCTGGCCCATCTGCACTGGCGAAAGGGCGCCCAGTCCTTCAGCCCATTTCACTTGATCCGGCCCGAACAGCACGACAGCCGTGGAGCCGAGTTTGAAACGACCCAGTTCCGCGCCTTTTTCCAGATGGATCGGCGCACGGGCGGCTTCGTCGTAACGGAAGGTTTTCAGCTCGCGTTTTGGCGGTGTGATCAACCCGGCCCAGACAGTTTCGATCGACGCCACAATCATCGCGCCCACCAGCACCACGGCCATCGGCCCGCGCTCGGTATCGAAAATGCACGCCACACGCTCGTTGCGCGCGAACAGTTCCGGTACGTTTTCAGCGGTGGTCTGGTTGACCGAGAAGATGCGGCCGGGGATGTAGACCATCTCGCGCAGCGTGCCGGCCAGCGGCATGTGCACGCGGTGGTAATCCTTGGGCGACAGGTAAATGGTGGCGAAATCACCGCCCATGAATGGCGCTGCGTTGGCCGCGTCACCACCGAGCAGTTCCAGCACGCTGAAGCTGTGGCCCTTGGCCTGGAAAACGCGACCGTGTTCGATCGGGCCGAGCTGGCTGACGGCACCGTCGGCCGGGCTGAGGATCGCGCCTGGGGTTTGGTCCAGCGGGCGAGCGCCGTCTTTCAAGGCGCGAGTGAAGAACGCATTGAAGTGCTCGTAAGCCGTCAGGTCTTCGACCAGCGCCTGGGACATGTCCACTTGATAACGCTTGGCGAACCAGGCGGTTAAGGCGTTCTTGAACCAGCGCACGCGGCATTCGGCAATGCAGCCGGCCAGTCGCGAGAGCAAGTGGTGGGGCAGCAGGTATTGGCTGAGGATAAACAAACGCTTATTCATTAACTGTCCTTAAAAAACCTTAAATCTCTACGGGCGTGTCGGGATGGTTGCCCCATTCGCCCCAGGAGCCGGCGTAGCCTTTGACTCGCGGATAACCGAGCGACTTGGCGACTAGATACGTGAAGCCAGAACGATGGTGAGTCTGGCAGTGGGTAATGACTTCTTTGTCTTTGGTAATACCGAGTTGTTCCAGGATTTTCGGCATGTCGGTGCGGATGCGCAGGTTGCGCGCCTGATCCATGCCGGCGGTCCATTCGAAGTTGACCGCGCCGGGAATGTGCCCGCCCTTGGCTGCCAGCACTTTCTCGCCGGAGTATTCCAGCGGCCCGCGTGCGTCCCAGATCGCCAGGTCGGCGGCACCGAGGCGGCTTTGCAGGTATTCGCGGGTGGCGATGGGGTCATCGTGCAGGGTCAGGGCGACCGGGCCGCCGACCGCTGGCGGGATCTGGATCGACATGGGCAAGCCTTCTGCCAGCCAAGCCTTCAGGCCGCCGTCGATATAGTGATACTTGCTGTGACCGATGACATCCAGCAGCCAGATAAAGCGTCCGGCCCAACCGCCGCCTTCGTCGTCATAGACGACGTAGACCGCATTGGGGTTGTGGCCCAGTTCGCCGAACAATGCTTCAAGCGCGGCATGGGTCGGCAGCAGGCCTGGCGCAGGCGCCTGACCCAATTGAGTACGCTTTGGATCGACAAAGCGTGCCCCGGGGATATGCCCTGCGGCATAGCGGGCGCTGCTGGTCAGGTCCACCAGAATCAGTTCGCGGGAGTCGAGACGCGGGAGCAGGTCGCTCGGCTCGATCACCAGCGCCAAGCCAGAGAAGTCAGACATGTGAGGTCTCCAGAGCACAAAGGGGAGGATTGTAGCGCAGCGTCATGAGGGCCTGTTATCAGTTATTTCGGCACAGGAAATAACTGAAAACAGGCCCGGTGGTGGTCCTAGCGCTGGCTAAAGCTGTGCAGGGCCTTTTCGATGCACTGCGCGGTTTTGCCGAATGCTTGCACGGTGATTTCCGAGAACGGCCCGCCGCCCTGATCCGCCACCACGATCATGATCACTCGACCGTTGTTGACCAAGGAGCGCAGCAGCAGGTGTTCGCCACCGAACTGCGAACGCAGGCTGGCCGGCAACAGGGCTGAGAATTGGGCATTGTTGGCCGGCGTCAGGCGCACCTGGGCCTGTTGCGCGAGCAGGCGTTGCAGCACGGTACTCTGGCTGACCACCAGGTTCAGGCCGGCCACTTCTTTGGGCAGCCCGGCAATCTGGTGCACGCGCAGATTAGCGTGCGTGCGGTCGGCCATCAGGATCATCACCCTCCGCATGCCACACGCCACCAGGGCGTCTCGGGCCGATGTGGTCAAGTGCATGGCATTGGTAAAACGGCTCGGCTCCACCAGCAGTTCGGCGCATTGTTTACGCCACTTCGCCAGGTCTTCGGCGGTGGGCGCCGGGGCCGGCAGCAAACCGGCGTGAACGCGGTTCATGCCCGACGGCCAGATCAGCGCTTCGGCCGGGTGCCAGAGGTCCGGCATGGCGTGTTGGCGGGCACTGTTGGCGGCCTGTTGGTGCAATTGTTGTTGCACCTCATCCATCGGCATTTGCAGGTAAAGGCTGGTCAGGTATTGCCAGCGTTCACAGTGGGGACTGTCCCAGGCCTGTTGTGCCGACAACGCCAGACCATTGGCCAGCAGCACGGTATTGGCGGGCTGATTGAGCCAACGCCGTAGCGTCGGGTCGTCATCGAGACGGTTCTGTTGGCGTAGCGGGTGATCGCTGTCACGCGCGATGCGCAGGACTTTCACCAGCTCGCGTTGTTCGCTGCGCAGCAGTCGATAACCCTGCTGCACCCAGATTGGCAAATGCCAGACATCCACCAGCGCCAGACAGATTTCCAGCAAGCGCACGCCGAATAATTGCTTTTCTACTTTGCGCGCCGACTCACCTTTATGGATGACCCGCAGTTCCCATTCTTCAAGCAACTGCGGATGGGTCAACGCCATGGGCCACAGTGGCGAAAGAAACAGCAGGCTGCCCCAGTGGATGTCCTGCCACAACCGCGCCAGGCGACCGGCAAAAAAACCGTTGGCCTGTTGAGTGGCGTGCTGGCTGATCAGCTGAAGCTGGCGCAGGGCGACGGGGATCTCCGATTGGGGTTCGGCGGGCAAGCGCTCGAGCAATTCTTCGGTGCGTTTCAAGCCGAGGCGATTAATTGCCACTTCAAGATTTTCAGCGGGTTCGCTCATGCTGCCATGAGTGTGGCGATTGGCTTCGCGAATCACACTCAAGGCCAGGGCCGGGCTGTCCTGCATCATTTCGGCAATGTCGCGCAGCGAGCTGCGGCTATCGCGGATGGCTTTGCAGACTTGGTCGTGACTGGCTTGCGGAACCGGCAGGCGCACACCATCGAGAAGCTTGACCCAGCCTTCGAGCGTGGTCGGTTTTGGCATTGGGACGTTCGTTTCGTTAGCCATGGCTGGACGCGATCATTGTCTGCACTACCTGTGCCCGGAGCGGGCTAATTTAGCTTTTCGATTGAACTGGCTATAGTCTGGCGCAGTTTTGCCGATAAGGAGAAGAAGAGATTTTTTAACTTCCGAATATGACCTTGAACCCGACTCAGTAAGTGCTCTCCTACCTATGGCTAAAATTATCGGCATCATTGTCGTATTCGCGAGCGTGCTCGGCGGATACGTGCTTTCCCACGGCAAGATTGCCGCCCTCATCCAGCCTTTCGAGGTGATGATTATCGGTGGCGCGGCCCTTGGTGCATTCCTGCAGGCCAACCCCGGTCATATGACGATGCACGTGCTCAAGAAGTCCTTGGGCATGTTCAGTTCGCGTTTCAACCACACCTTCTACCTGGAAGTGCTGGGGCTGATTTACGAGATTCTTAACAAGAGCCGCCGAGAAGGCATGATGGCGATCGAAGGCGACATCGAAGATGCCGCTGCGAGCCCGATCTTCGCCAAGTATCCGGCAGTCCTGAAAGATGACCGCATGACTGCGTACATCTGCGATTACCTGCGCATCATGTCCTCCGGCAACATGGCTCCCCATGAACTCGAAGGCTTGTTCGACATGGAACTGACCAGCCTCAAGGAAGACCTGGACCACCCTTCCCACGCAGTCAACGGCATCGCCGATGCCATGCCGGGTTTCGGTATCGTTGCGGCGGTATTGGGTATCGTGGTGACCATGGCTTCCCTGGGTGAAAGCGACCAGAAAATGATTGGCTTGCACGTAGGTGCCGCACTGGTAGGTACCTTCTTCGGTATTCTCGCCGCCTACGGTTTCTTTGGTCCGCTGGCCCATGCGCTGGCCCACGATGCCAAGGAAGAACTGAACGTCTACGAAGCCATCAAGGCCTCGCTGGTGGCTTCGGCTTCCGGCATGCCGCCATCGCTGGCGGTGGAATTCGGTCGCAAGGTTCTGTACCCGGCGCACCGTCCTAGCTTCGCTGAGCTGGAACAAGCGGTTCGCGGTCGCTAAGTCATGGAAAATAACCAGCCGATAATCATCAAGCGCGTCAAAAAGTACGCGGGCGGGCATCACGGGGGCTCCTGGAAAATCGCCTTCGCGGACTTTGCAACGGCGATGATGGCGTTCTTCCTGGTGTTGTGGCTGTTGTCCACGGCAACACCGGAACAGAAGATCGCCATTGCCGGTTACTTCAAGGACCCGGTCGGTTTTTCCGAAAGCGGCACGCCATACATCATCGATCTGGGCGGCTCGCCGACCCTGGCGCCGGAGAACACCCTCAACCCCGAGGTGCAATCCCAGCCTCAGCCGGACAAGGTAACGATCGACTCCGAACAGGTCGAAGGCATGGCCGAGCAGGTCGAGAAGGAACGCTTGGAATTGCTGCTGCAAGAGCTGCAGAACAAGGTCGAAGAAAATCCGCAGCTGCAGAAGTTCAAGGACCAGATTCTCTTCGAGATCACTCAGGACGGTCTGCGCATCCAGATCGTGGACGCCGAAAACCGCCCGATGTTCGACTCCGGTAGTGCGCGTCTGAAGCCGTATTTCGAAGACATCCTGCTGGCCATGGCCGACACCATCAAGGCGGTGCCGAACAAGATCAGCATCAGCGGCCACACCGATGCCAAGCCATACTCGGGCACCGGCGACTTCGGCAACTGGGAGCTCTCGGCCAACCGCGCCAACGCGGCTCGCCGTGCATTGATCGCCGGCAGTTATCCGGACTCTCAAGTAGCGCGGGTCGTGGGCTACGCCTCGTCGGCGCTGTTCGACCGGGAGAGCCCGTTCAACCCGGTCAACCGCCGTATCGACATCGTCGTGCTGACCAAGAAAGCCCAGCGTGCCATCGAAGGCTCGCAAGGTGCGGAACCTGCGCCAGTGCCGACGCAAGGGCAGGGTGGTCCGGGCGAAGTGCCCGCACCACCGGTTGATCCGAATGCCTTGCCGGCGGATAAGGAACCGCTGCCGGCTCATGAGCTTCGGGAGCGGTTGAATCTGTTTGATGCTCCTGCGCCGAAACCGGGTGAGCCGCCCAAGCAGTGATCCACAAAAAAGCCGACAGTGATGTCGGCTTTTTTGTCTCTGTTATCTCGTCCGGAATAAGGTTTACGCCTGTTTCAGGACTAGACACGCGGGGTGCTGCTGATCATTTTCGTAGCGTCACGAAAATGATCCAGGCTACTTAATAGCTGCTTTCCGGCAAACTGGCGATGATCGACCGATAGCTGTTCATCCGTTGCTGCTGCACGCGGCCTTCTTCAAGAGCCTTGAGCAGGGCGCAACCCGGCTCGCGGTCGTGCTTGCAATCGCGGAAACGGCAGGTGCCGATCAGGTCGTTGAATTCGATGAAGCCGGCTTCGACGTCGGCACGGCTGACGTGGCCCAAGCCGAATTCCCGGATACCCGGGGAGTCGATCAACTCACCGCCACCGGGGAAGTGGAACAACCGCGCGGTGGTGGTGGTGTGGGTGCCTTGGCCCGACAGCTCGGACAGCGGGCCGACGCGGGTGTCGACTTCCGGCAGCAGGCTGTTGACCAGCGACGACTTGCCGACACCGGATTGGCCGACGAATACGCTGATGTGCCCGTCCAGCTGCTTCTGCAACTGCTCCATGCCATTGCCGTGGTGGGCCGACACTTCCAGCACCGGGTAACCCAGCGTGCGGTAAACCGCCAGCAAGGCATTCAGCGCCGGGGCGTTCTGCTCGTCGATCAAGTCGAATTTGTTGAGCAACAGCAGCGGGCGGATGCCGGCGTGTTCAGCGGCGACCAGGTAACGGTCGATCAGGTTGGCGTGAGGCTCGGGCAGCGGGGCGAAGACGATAACGATCAAGTCGACGTTAGCCGCCACCGGCTTGAGCTGGCCACGGCTGTCGGGACGGCAGAGCTCGGTCTTGCGCGGCAGTTGCGCCACGATTACGCCGATGCCCTGGTTGCCGGCACGCCACACAACCTGATCGCCGGTCACCAGCGCTGGCAGGTTGGCGCGCAAATGGCAGCGGAACACCTGGCCGGCCAATTCACCATCGAGGGCCTCGACTTCGACCTGCACACCGAAGTGCGCGATCACCAGGCCCGTCTGTTCCGGGCCCAGGTCGCCGCCTTCGAGTGCCTCGACAGCCGAGGACTCGCGTTTGGCGGCGCGGGCAGCGCGCTCGCCCTGAATCTTTTCGATGCGCCAGTTTTGACGACGATTGAGTTGGCGTTTGGCCATGGGTGTTCCGTATCGAGAATGCAGCGATTAGGTAAAACGGCCGCGAGTTTAGCACGCCCGGCGGCCTCCCTAGGCTAAACTGCGCACCTACGCCGAGGAGCCGACTCATGCAAAACCCGCTGAACCTGATCTGGATCGACCTGGAAATGACCGGTCTGAACCCTGATACCGACGTCATCATCGAGATGGCCACTATCGTCACCGACAGTAATTTGAACACCTTGGCCGAAGGTCCGGTGATCGCCATCCATCACAGCGACGAGATCCTCGCCGGCATGGACGAGTGGAATACCCGTCAGCACGGCGGCTCCGGGCTGACCCAACGGGTTCGCGACAGCCGTATCAGCATGGCCGAAGCAGAAGCCGAAACCATCGCCTTCCTGGAAAAATGGGTGCCGAAGGGCAAGTCGCCGATCTGTGGCAATAGCATCTGCCAGGACCGTCGCTTCCTTTATACCCACATGAAATCCCTGGAAAGCTACTTCCACTACCGCAATCTTGACGTGTCGACCCTTAAAGAGCTGGCCGCGCGCTGGGCACCGGACGTACGCGACAGCTTCAAAAAGGGCAGCACCCACCTGGCCCTGGACGACATCCGCGAATCGATCGCCGAGCTGCAGCACTACCGCAAGAATTTCATCAAGTTCTGATTGGGTGGTCGCGGGCCATTGTGGCGAGGGGGCTTGTCGGAACGCCGCACCGCCCCGTTCGGCTGCGCAGCAGTCGCAAACCGGTCGGTCGCGGTATGCCTGACAAAACATGGTGTCTGGTTTTGGGGCCGCTACGCGACCCAACGGGGGCAAGCCCCCTCGCCACAGATCTGCGTGAATGCTTCGGCGCCCTCTTTTGGTGCTTCGGTGAAGTGAGTAGACTGCGCGCCTTCTTGTAAGGACCGCCACCATGTTGCTGATGCTCTACCTGATCGCCATTACTGCCGAAGCCATGACTGGCGCCCTGTCTGCAGGCCGTCGCGGCATGGACTGGTTTGGCGTGGTGCTGATTGCGTGCGTCACGGCTTTGGGCGGCGGTTCGGTGCGCGACGTGCTGCTCGGCCACTACCCGCTGACCTGGGTCAAACACCCGGAATACCTGGTGCTGACCTCCGTCGCGGCGATGCTGACGATCTTCATCGCTCGTTGGATGCGCCATCTGCGTTCGCTGTTTTTGGTGCTTGATGCCGTGGGCCTGGTGGCGTTCACCCTGATCGGCTGCATGACGGCCCTGGAAATGGGTCATGGCATGCTGGTGGCCTCGGTCAGTGGCGTGATCACCGGGGTATTTGGTGGCATCCTGCGAGACATCTTCTGCAACGACATCCCACTGATATTCCGCCGCGAGCTCTACGCCAGCGTCTCGTTTGCCGCGGCGTGGTGCTATCTGCTCTGCATCTACCTGCAATTACCCGGTGAACAGGCGATCCTGATCACCCTGTTCGGCGGCTTCCTGCTGCGTTTGCTGGCGATCCGTTTCCACTGGGAAATGCCCAAGTTTGTTTATAACGACGAGGCATGATCCCCACGACTCGCGTGTTGTTTCAAAGCCCATTCAACATGCTCGCGCACCAGCTCCGACGGATAGTCCCGCCGTGCCTTCAGCGCCTCCAACACCGGAATACTCGACGGCGCATTACCCAGGCCGACCGCCAGATTGCGCAACCAGCGCTCGTAACCCGCGCGTCTGAGCGGTGAGCCCTCGGTGCTGCTGAGGAACTTCTCTTCGTCCCACATGAACAGTTCGGCCAGTTCGGCGTTGTCCAGATTGTGCCTTGGTTTGAAATCGCTTTCGTCAGAAGGTCGAGCGAAGCGGTTCCACGGGCAGACGATCTGACAGTCATCGCAACCGAATACCCGATTGCCGATCAATGGCCGCAAATCTTCGGGGATAGCACTTTTCAGTTCGATGGTCAGGTACGAAATGCAGCGCCGGGCGTCCAGCACATACGGACCCACGAAGGCGTTGGTCGGGCAGATGTCCAGACAGGCGGTGCAGCGACCGCAATGTTCGGTGGCGTGGGGCGGGTCGACCGGCAGCGGCAGGTCGACGAACAGTTCGCTGAGGAAGAAGTAGCTGCCGGCCTTGCGATTCAAGACCAGGGTGTTTTTGCCGATCCAGCCAAGGCCAGCCTGTTCCGCGATGGCTTTTTCCAGCACCGGGGCGCTGTCGACAAAGGCGCGGTAGCCGAACGGGCCGATCACCGCCTGAATTTTTTCCGCCAGTTGTTGCACGCGTTTACGGATCAATTTGTGGTAATCACGGCCCAAGGCATAACGTGAGACGTAGGCTTTTTCCGGTTCGGCCAGGCGTTTGGCCATTTCGGTGTCGCCCGGCAGGTAGTCCATGCGCAGGGAAACGACGCGAAGCGTGCCGGGCACCAGCTCTTCCGGGTGCGAACGTTTGCTGCCGTGGGCGCCCATATACTCCATTTCGCCGTGGTAGCCGGCCGCGAGCCAGCGCTCCAGGTGCTGCTCATGCTCGGCCAGGTCGAGGCCGCTGATGCCGACTTGCTGAAAGCCCAGCTCGCGGCCCCAGTCCTTGATGGATTGGGCGAGGGCTGGCAGGTCTGTGTTAATAGCGGGCATGAGACGAGAGAAACCGGAGCTGAGGTGCGTATAATTCTGCCAGACATCGGAGCCTGAAGACGCATGCCGCACACTAAAGATGAATTACCCGACGCGCTGTATAGCGCCGCGCAAGTCCGAGGGCTCGATGCGAGCCTGATTGCGGCCGGTACACCGGGCTTCGAATTGATGCAGCGTGCGGCGCGGGCGACTTGGCGCGCGCTGGTCCGTCATTGGCCGACGGCGCACGAATTGAGCGTGGTGGCCGGTCACGGCAATAATGCGGGCGACGGTTACCTGGTGGCCGTGCTGGCCCGACGGGCCGGCTGGCACGTGCGGGTGCTGGCCGCCGGTGATCCCGGGCGTTTGCAGGGCGATGCCGCGTCGGCCCATGCCGAGGCAGTAGCCGAAGGCGTCGCCATTCAAGGCTGGAGCGCGCACTGCGAATTACGCGGCATTGTGCTGGATGCCTTGCTTGGCACCGGCCTGACCGGTGAAGTACGCGAGCCGTATGCCAGCGCCATTGCCGCGATCAACGCCAGTGGGCTACCGGTTGCGGCGGTGGATATCCCCTCGGGGCTGTGCGCCGATACGGGCCGCATACTCGGCATTGCGGTTCGAGCCGACCTGACGGTGACGTTCATCGGTTTGAAGCTGGGTCTGTTCACCGGTGACGCTGCGGATGTGGTCGGCGATTTGGTATTCAATGATCTGCAAGCCGCCCCCGAGACGTTTATCGGGGCCACGGTCAGCGCTCGTCGCCTGGCGGCCGGTAATGTGCCGCGTCTCACCGGTCGCGCTCCAACGTCCCACAAAGGCAAATTTGGCCACGTATTGTTGATCGGCGGTGATCGCGGTTTTGGCGGCGCCATCCTGCTCGGTGCACAAAGTGCTTTGCGCAGCGGCGCCGGCATGGTGTCTGTGGCCACCCGCAATGAGCATGTTCCAGCCGCCTTGGCGCGTTTGCCAGAAGCTATGGTGCTCGGCACTTCGTCGGCCAATCAATTGATGGGGCTGCTTGAGAAGGTCACGGTGCTGGTCGTCGGCCCGGGGCTGGGGCAGGCCGCTTGGGGGCGCAGTCTATTGTCGGCCGCGGCCAATGCGCCGCTGCCGCAAGTCTGGGACGCCGATGCGTTGAACCTGTTGGCCGAAGGTGGCGTGAGTTTGCCCGCAGGTTGTGTTATCACGCCGCACCCTGGCGAGGCGGCGCGATTACTGGGGGTATCGACAGCCGATGTTCAGGTCGATCGTCCTGCCGCTGCCCATGCATTGAGCAAAAAATATACAGCGGTGGTGATCCTCAAGGGCGCCGGTAGTTTGATCGCCAGCCCCCACGGGCGTCTGGCGCTGTGTCATCAGGGTCATCCGGCCATGGCATCTGCCGGTTTGGGCGATGTGCTGGCCGGTCTGGTCGGCGCCTTGCTCGCTCAGGGCATGGACGCGTACGACGCGGCGTGCCTTGCGGTCTGGCTGCACGCCAATGCCGGCGAGCAACAAGGTAAATTCGGCCGCGGGCTGGCGGCCAGTGATCTGATTCCAGCCATTCGTCAGTTGTTGGAGGAGCAAGCACCGTGTCTGAAGTAACCCTGTACCTGGCTGATGAAGAGGCGATGACTGCGTTTGGTGCGCGCATCGCACAAACCACTGAAGGGCACGGTCTGATTTTCCTCGAGGGGGACTTGGGGGCGGGGAAAACCACGCTGTCCCGGGGCATTATTCGTGGCCTGGGACATACAGGCGCGGTAAAAAGTCCGACGTTCACATTGGTTGAACCCTACGAGATCGGCGACATCCGCGCCTTCCATTTCGACCTGTATCGACTGGTCGATCCGGAGGAGCTGGAGTACCTCGGCATCCGCGACTATTTCGAAGACGATGCACTGTGCCTGATCGAATGGCCCCGCAATGGTGCAGGCTTTTTGCCAAAGCCCGACCTGACCATTACCATTAGCCCGCAAGACAGCGGGCGTTCGCTGAAAATTTTGCCCCAGGGCTCGCGTGGCGAGTTGTGGTGTGCCGCTTTGGCATTGGAATCCAATTAAATGATGGGGTTAGGTATGCGCTTTCGCGCGTTGGTTGCTGCCGTAGGATTGTTGTTTTTGGCGGTGACCGTCGACGCTGTGGCCGAGACGAAGGTCAACAGTGTTCGCTTGTGGCGGGCGCCGGACAACACGCGACTGGTGTTTGACCTGACAGGGCCTGTCCAGCACAGCGTTTTTACCCTGACCTCCCCGGACCGGTTGGTGATCGACATCAATGGCGCCTCTCTGGGGTCGCCGCTGAACGTCAATACCTCGAATACTCCGATCACCGCAATGCGCTCGGCTCAACGAACGCCGACCGATCTGCGAGTGGTCATCGACCTGAAAAAGGCCGTCACGCCGAAAAGTTTTACCTTGGCGCCCAATGCCCAATACGGTAACCGCTTGGTGGTCGACCTGTTCGATAACGCCGCCGATGCCGCGCCAATTCCTGTACCAACTAACGTCGTGACCGTGGCTCCGGTGCCGGTCACTCCGGTAGATCCGCCGGTCAAGCTGCCGCCCGCACCGGCCGGCAAGCGCGACATCATTGTGGTGATCGACGCCGGCCACGGTGGCGAAGACCCGGGTGCCTCGGGCTCTCGCGGTCAGCGTGAAAAAGACGTGGTACTGGCGATCGCCCGTGAACTGCAGCGTCAGGTCAATGGCATGAAAGGCTTCCGCGCCGAACTGACGCGTACCGGCGACTACTTCATTCCGTTGCGCGGTCGTACCGAAATCGCCCGCAAGAAGGGTGCTGACCTGTTTGTTTCGATCCACGCCGACGCCGCGCCTTCGGCCGCCGCGTTCGGTGCCTCGGTGTTCGCTTTGTCTGACCGTGGTGCCACGTCGGAGACTGCCCGTTGGTTGGCCGACAGCGAAAACCGTTCCGACTTGATCGGCGGTGCCGGCAACGTCAGCCTCGATGACAAGGACCGCATGCTGGCCGGCGTGCTGCTCGATCTGTCGATGACCGCTTCCCTGACATCCAGCCTGAACGTTGGCCAGAAAGTCTTGAGCAACATCGGTCGCGTCACGCCGCTGCATAAACAGCGCGTGGAGCAAGCCGGGTTCATGGTGCTGAAGTCGCCGGACATCCCGTCGATCCTGGTGGAAACCGGTTTTATCTCCAACGCCAACGAAGCTTCCAAGCTTGCCGCAGCGAACCACCAGCAGGCGCTGGCGCGTTCTATCAGCAGCGGTGTGCGGCAGTTCTTCCAGCAGAATCCACCGCCGGGCACCTACATTGCCTGGCTGCGCGATTCTGGCAAAATCGCCCAGGGCCCGCGTGACCATCGCGTGAACCCCGGTGAAACCCTGGCGATGATCGCCGTGCGCTATCAGGTGTCTCCGGCCACCTTGCGCAACGCCAACAACCTCAAGAGCGATGAGCTGAAGATTGGTCAGACATTGACCATTCCCGGCACTGAACTGGCGGCCAAAGAATGAACCAGGTGCTGACCAACACTGCGCGGATCGAGCTGCTCAGCCCGCGGCTGGCGAACCAGATCGCCGCCGGTGAAGTGGTTGAACGCCCGGCCTCGGTGATCAAGGAGTTGCTGGAAAACAGCCTCGACTCCGGCGCCAAACGCATCGATGTCGATGTGGAGCAGGGCGGCGTCAAGCTGCTGCGGGTGCGCGACGATGGCAGCGGCATTTCTGCAGATGACCTGCCCCTGGCCCTGGCCCGTCACGCCACCAGCAAGATTCGCAATCTGGAAGACCTCGAACAGGTGATGAGCCTGGGCTTTCGTGGTGAGGCGCTGGCGTCCATCAGCTCCGTGGCGCGTCTGACCCTGACGTCCCGCACTCGCGATGCCGATCAGGCCTGGCAGGTGGAAACCGAAGGCCGGGACATGGCGCCTCGCGTGCAACCGGCGGCCCATCCGGTGGGGACTTCGGTGGAAGTGCGCGATTTGTTCTTCAACACCCCGGCGCGCCGCAAGTTTCTCAAGACTGAAAAAACCGAATTCGATCACCTGCAAGAAGTGATCAAGCGTCTGGCGCTGGCGCGGTTCGATGTGGCGTTCCATTTGCGCCACAATGGCAAAACCATCCTCAGCCTGCACGAAGCCCACGATGACGCGGCCCGCGCCCGGCGTGTGGCGGCGATCTGCGGGGCGGGTTTTCTGGAGCAGGCGCTGCCGATCGAAATCGAGCGCAATGGCCTGCATCTGTGGGGGTGGGTCGGGTTGCCGACCTTTAACCGCAGCCAGGCGGACTTGCAGTACTTCTTTGTGAATGGCCGCGCGGTGCGCGACAAACTGGTGGCCCACGCGGTGCGCCAGGCTTATCGCGACGTGCTGTTCAACGGTCGGCATCCGACGTTCGTGCTGTTTTTCGAAGTCGATCCGGCGGGCGTCGACGTCAACGTGCACCCGACCAAGCACGAAGTACGCTTCCGTGACGGGCGCATGGTTCACGATTTCCTCTATGGCACTTTGCACCGCGCCCTCGGCGATGTGCGGCCGGAAGATCATCTGGCCGCGCCTGTCGCGACGGCCATTGTCCGGCCCACCGGGCTCGACGCCGGTGAGTTCGGTCCGCAGGGCGAAATGCGTCTGGCGGCCAATGCGCTGCTGGAACAGCCTCAGGCCCAACCTTCCTTTAATACGACGGCGGGCTCCGGCGCTGGTGCCGGTTATCAGTATCAGTATCAGTACACGCCACGGCCTCAGTCCGGCGTACCCGTCGCCGAAGCTCAGGCGGCCTACCGTGAGTTCTTCGCGCCGTTGCCCGAAGCCAATGCGGTAGCGCTCCCGGCCGGCCAGGACGATATTCCGCCGCTGGGTTACGCGTTGGCGCAGCTCAAGGGCATCTATATTCTTTCGGAAAACGCCCAGGGCCTGGTGCTGGTGGACATGCACGCCGCCCACGAGCGAATCATGTACGAACGCCTGAAAATCGCGATGGCCAGCGAAGGCCTGAGTGGTCAGCCGCTGTTGGTGCCAGAGTCGTTGGCGGTCAGTCAGCGCGAAGCCGATTGTGCCGAAGAACACGTCGCGTGGTTCCAGCGGCTGGGCTTTGAGTTGCAGCGTCTTGGCCCGGAGTCGCTGGCGATCCGGCAAATCCCCGCACTGCTGAAACAGGCGGAAGCCAATCGATTGGTCAGCGATGTTCTGGCGGATTTGATGGAATACGGCACCAGCGACCGGATTCAGGCACACCTGAACGAACTGCTCGGCACCATGGCCTGCCACGGCGCGATTCGCGCGAATCGGCGACTGGCCTTGCCGGAAATGAACGGTCTGCTGCGGGACATGGAAAACACCGAACGCAGCGGTCAATGCAACCATGGCCGACCGACCTGGACCCAATTGGGCCTGGACGATCTGGACAAACTGTTTTTGCGCGGTCGTTGATGAGCCAGCTCCCTCCTGCGATTTTCCTGATGGGGCCGACGGCTGCCGGCAAGACCGACCTGGCCATCGAACTCACCAAGGTCCTGCCTTGCGAGCTGATCAGCGTCGATTCGGCGCTGGTTTACCGTGGCATGGACATTGGCACCGCCAAGCCTTCCAAAGAAATTCTGGCCGAATTCCCGCATCGATTGATCGATATTCTCGACCCGGTCGAAAGTTATTCGGCTGCTGATTTTCGTCGTGATGCGCTCCAGGCCATGGCCGAGATCACCGCGCGGGGCAAAATTCCGCTGCTGGTAGGCGGCACAATGCTCTACTACAAGGCTTTGCTCGAAGGTCTGGCCGACATGCCGGCGGCCGATCCGGACGTGCGCGCGCAAATTGAAGAAGAGGCTGCACGCCTTGGCTGGCAAGCCCTGCACGATCAATTGGCGATCATCGATCCGCAATCCGCAGCGCGAATTCATCCGAACGATCCACAGCGCCTCAGTCGAGCGCTGGAAGTTTATCGCGTCAGTGGTCAGAGCATGACTGAGCTACGCTTGCGACAATCTGCGCAAAGTACTGAAGCAGCCGCTTCGGGACTGCAACAATTGCCCTATACTGTCGCGAACTTGGCCATCGCTCCGGCAAATCGCCAGGTACTGCACGAGCGTATTAAACAAAGATTCACAAATATGTTGGAACAGGGATTCATCGAAGAGGTCGTAGCCCTGCGAGATAGAGGTGACCTGCATTCAGGGTTGCCGTCTATACGTGCTGTGGGTTATCGACAAGTCTGGGATTACCTGGATGGCAAGCTGACGCAAGCCGAGATGCAGGAGCGTGGAATCATTGCCACGCGCCAATTGGCAAAGCGCCAGTTCACCTGGCTACGCAGTTGGGCTGATTTACACTGGTTGGACAGCCTCGATTGCGACAATCTGCCGCGCGCCTTGAAATACCTTGGGACCATCTCCATATTGAGCTGAGTCCTTGCAATTGCCGTCTATCCTTGGGGGTGTGACGGCCCCAAGCCATTTGTTTACCTATTTTTTATATTGAATCCTTAAAGGAGTGCGGCACATGTCAAAAGGGCATTCGCTACAAGACCCTTACTTGAATACTTTACGTAAAGAGAAAGTGGGGGTTTCCATCTACCTGGTCAACGGGATCAAACTGCAAGGCACGATCGAGTCTTTCGACCAGTTCGTTATCCTGCTGAAAAACACCGTTAGCCAAATGGTTTACAAACACGCTATCTCTACAGTGGTGCCGGTTCGTCCAATTCGTCTGCCTAGCGCAACCGAATCCGAAGCAGGTGACGCTGAGCCAGGTAACGCCTGATAGGAGTCTCCTTTGTTCTTTGAGCGCCACGGTGGTGGTGAACGGGCAATTCTCGTTCACTTGGATGGTCAGGACCCTGAGGCGCGCGAAGATCCGCAGGAGTTTCAGGAGTTGGCAATTTCGGCAGGCGCCGAGACCGTCGCGTTTTTTAACGTGCCGCGTCATCGGCCAACCGCCAAAACCCTGATTAGCAGTGGCAAGGTCGAAGAATTACGCGACCTGGTCAGCGCCGAACAGGTCGATCTGGTGATTTTCAATCACATCCTCACGCCCAGTCAGGAACGTAACCTCGAACGTATTTTCGAGTGCCGCGTGATTGACCGCACGGGTTTGATTCTCGATATCTTCGCCCAACGCGCCCGCACCCATGAAGGCAAGCTCCAGGTTGAACTGGCCCAGCTTGAACACATGAGTACGCGGCTGGTTCGTGGCTGGACTCACCTTGAGCGGCAGAAGGGCGGTATCGGTCTGCGCGGCCCGGGTGAAACCCAGCTGGAAACCGACCGACGCCTGTTGCGGGTTCGCCTGCGGCAGATCAAGGGGCGTCTGGAAAAGGTCCGCAGCCAGCGCGAGCAATCTCGTCGCGGGCGCAAACGTGCTGACATTCCGACGGTTTCACTGGTGGGTTATACCAACGCCGGCAAATCGACGCTGTTCAACTCGGTCACCGATTCCGACGTCTTCGCCGCCGACCAGCTATTCGCTACCCTCGACCCGACCCTGCGCCGACTCGAACTCGATGACCTCGGGCCGATCGTGCTGGCCGACACAGTGGGCTTCATTCGCCACTTGCCGCACAAACTGGTCGAGGCATTTCGGGCTACGCTCGAAGAGTCGAGCAACTCCGACCTGCTGCTGCACGTGATCGATGCGCATGAGCCTGAGCGGATGGCCCAGATTGAACAGGTCATGGTGGTGCTCGGGGAGATCGGGGCACAAGACTTGCCGATCCTTGAGGTATACAACAAACTCGATTTGCTCGAGGGTGTTGAGCCGCAGATCCAGCGCGATGCCGATGGCAAACCGCAGCGGGTCTGGTTGTCGGCCAAGGACGGTACCGGTCTGGACCTGCTCAAGCAGGCTGTGGCCGAACTGTTAGGCAGTGATTTGTTTGTTGGCACCTTGCGCTTGCCGCAACGTTTTGCTCGACTGCGTGCGCAGTTTTTCGAACTCGGTGCGGTGCAAAAAGAAGAACACGACGAAGAAGGCATCAGCTTGCTGGCTGTACGCTTGCCACGAATCGAATTGAATCGACTCGTGAGCCGTGAAGGTCTGCAGCCGATGGAATTCATCGAGCAACACACTTTGCAATAAAAGCCTGAGAAAGCGGTTGTGCCGTGGTGACAGGCATTCTGTAGCATTGGTCGGCGCGCCGTGGGTGCGTCTTTGCTTTATCAGATGGAGAGCGCTATGGCTTGGAATGAGCCGGGTGGCAACTCGAATAATCAGGATCCTTGGGGTGGCAAGCGCCGCAATAACGGCGACCGCAAGGGACCACCGGATCTCGACGAGGCCTTCCGAAAGCTGCAGGAAAGCCTGAACGGGTTGTTCGGTGGTGGTAAAAAACGCGGTGACGAGGGCGGTGGTTCGGGCAAGAGTGGCGGCTTCGGCGGCCTGCTCGGCATCGGCCTGGTCGTGCTGGCGGCTGTGTGGCTGTACAGCGCTGTCTACGTGGTCGACGAGCAGGAGCAAGCTGTAGTGCTGCGCTTCGGCAAATACTATGAAACCGTCGGCCCGGGCCTGAACATCTATTTCCCGCCGATCGATCGCAAGTACATGGAAAACGTCACGCGTGAGCGTGCCTATACCAAGCAGGGTCAAATGCTGACTGAAGACGAAAACATCGTCGAAGTGCCGCTGACCGTGCAGTACAAGATCAGCAACCTGCAAGACTTCGTGCTGAACGTCGATCAGCCGGAAATCAGCCTGCAACATGCGACCGACAGTGCCTTGCGTCACGTGGTGGGTTCTACCGCCATGGATCAGGTGCTGACCGAAGGTCGTGAATTGATGGCCAGCGAAATCAAGGAGCGTCTGCAACGCTTCCTCGATACCTATCGCACCGGTATCACCGTCACCCAGGTCAACGTACAGAGCGCAGCTGCACCGCGTGAAGTTCAGGAAGCCTTCGATGACGTGATCCGCGCCCGTGAAGACGAGCAGCGTTCGCGCAACCAGGCTGAAACCTACGCCAACGGTGTCGTGCCGGAAGCCCGTGGTCAGGCCCAGCGCATCCTCGAGGATGCCAACGGTTACCGCGACGAGACCGTCTCCCGCGCCAAGGGTGAGGCCGATCGCTTCACCAAGCTGGTAGCCGAGTATCGCAAGGCCCCTGAAGTCACCCGCCAGCGTCTGTACCTGGACACCATGCAGGAAATCTTCAGCAACACCAGCAAGGTTCTCGTGACCGGCAACAAGGATGGCCAGAACAATCTGCTGTACTTGCCGCTGGACAAGATGATCGACAGTGGCCGCAGCCCCGGTGCTCCGGTGACCGGCGCAGCAGCCAGCAGTAATGAAGTGAATGCGCGTGCAGCAGCTGATCTGCAGCAACAGCAAGCACGTACCAGGGAGAGTCGCTGATGAGCAATAAATCGCTGATCGCCCTTATTATCGGCGTCGTCGTGGCGATCGTTGCCTGGAACTGCTTCTACATCGTGGCTCAGACCGAGCGCGCGGTGATGCTGCAGTTCGGTCGCGTGGTCCAGGCCGATGTTCAGCCGGGCCTGCATGTGAAAGTGCCTTACGTGAACAAGGTGCGCAAATTCGACGCGCGTCTGATGACACTGGATGCACCGACACAGCGCTTCCTGACGCTGGAAAAGAAAGCCGTAATGGTCGATGCCTACGCCAAGTGGCGTGTGAAAGATGCCGAGCGCTTCTACACCGCGACTTCCGGCCTCAAGCAGATTGCCGACGAGCGTCTTTCCCGTCGTCTGGAATCGGGCCTGCGTGACCAGTTCGGTAAGCGCACCCTGCACGAAGTAGTGTCCGGTGAGCGTGATGCGCTGATGGCTGACATCACCAATTCGCTGAACAAGATGGCGGAAAAAGAGCTGGGCATCGAAGTTGTCGATGTCCGGGTCAAAACCATCGACCTGCCGAAGGAAGTGAACCGCAGCGTGTTCGAACGTATGAGCACCGAACGTGAGCGTGAAGCTCGCGAGCACCGCGCCAAGGGTAACGAGCTGGCTGAAGGCATCCGTGCCGACGCCGACCGTCAACGCCGCGTGCTGCTGGCTGAAGCCTATCGTGAGTCCGAAGAGGTTCGCGGTGACGGTGACGCCCAGGCTGCTGCGATCTACTCCAAGGCATACGGCCAGGATCAGGAGTTCTACGCGTTCTACCGTAGCCTGCGTGCCTACCGTGAAAGCTTCGCGAACAAATCCGACGTCATGGTCCTGGACCCGGGCAGCGACTTCTTCCGTTACCTGGAAAAAGCCAAGCCTTGATGCGGCGTTGACCTGAATCATCCCCCGCCTGGCGGCTAAAGCCTCGGGCGGGGTGATCCTTTGGGAAAACGTGTGTATGATGCGGCAGCCGGGAAATTCCCGGCTTTTTTGCGTCTGCACGTTTGATTGCTGTTTTTATGCAGGCGCCCGAGTTGAATGACTCGACAGGTTTTTCGAGGAAAATGGTTGGCGAAGCCGATTTCAGGCTTTTCGCCCCGTTGTTCATGCGCGTGGTTTGCACATGAGCCGATCATTTTCTGCTTCACTCAAGGCTCGCCCAAAGGCTTGTCGCCCGGATCATAGGGGAATGGCGTAATGGCAACGGTAGACCGCTGGCTGCTGCCAGATGGCATCGAAGAAGTACTGCCACCAGAAGCTGCGCGCATTGAAGTAGCGCGTCGCCAGGTGTTGGATCTGTTCCAGAGCTGGGGTTACGAGTTTGTCGTGACTCCCCATATCGAGTACCTGGAATCCCTGCTGACCGGCGCGGGTTCGGATCTTGATCTGCGTACCTTCAAGGTCATCGACCCGCAGTCGGGCCGGCAGATGGGTTTCCGTGCCGACATCACGCCGCAAGTGGCGCGCATCGATGCGCACACCCTGCGTCGCGAAGGTCCGAGCCGTCTGTGTTATGCCGGTAGCGTGCTGCATGCTCAGCCGCGCGCCTTGTCGTCCTCACGCAGCCCGATTCAACTGGGTGCCGAGTTGTACGGCGATGCCAGCCCGAGCAGCGACGTGGAAGTCATCAGCCTGATGCTGGCCATGCTGCAACTGGCCGATGTGCCGGATGTGCACATGGACCTCGGCCATGTCGGTATCTACCGCGGCCTGGCCCGCGCCGCCGGTTTGTCCGGCGAAGTCGAGCAACAGTTGTTCGATGCGTTGCAACGTAAAGCCATCGACGAGGTCATTACCTTGACCGAAGGCCTGCCTGCCGATCTGTCGGGCATGCTGCGAGCGTTGGTCGACCTGTGTGGCGGTCGTGAAGTGTTGAGCGCAGCGCGTGAGCGTCTGGCCAATGCGCCGGGACCCGTGCTGGCGGCCCTGGACGATTTGCTGGCAATTGCCGAGCGTCTGTCCACGCGTTTCCCGGAATTACCGCTGTATTTCGACCTGGGCGAGTTGCGCGGCTACCACTACCACACCGGTGTAGTGTTCGCCGTGTTCGTACCGGGTGTTGGCCAGTCCATTGCTCAGGGCGGTCGTTACGACGACATCGGTGCCGACTTCGGTCGTGCCCGTCCGGCAACTGGTTTCTCTACCGATTTGAAAACCCTGGTGACCCTGGGGCGTGCTGAAATCGAGCTACCGTCTGGCGGTATCTGGATGCCTGACAGTACGGATGCAGCTCTCTGGCAGCAGGTTTGCCAGTTGCGCAGTGAGGGTCAGCGTGTCGTTCAGGCATTGCCTGGGCAACTTTTGGCCGCCGCCCGTGAAGCGGACTGCGACCGGCAATTGATTCAGCAGAACGGGCTTTGGCAAGTATTGCCGCTGGCTTCTTGAGTTTTCCTGCCGGCCGCCGCCGGCACCAAGTTTGCGCGAATGAGGACAAGTGTTATGGGTAAGAATGTCGTAGTCCTGGGCACCCAATGGGGTGATGAGGGCAAAGGCAAGATCGTTGATCTGCTGACCGAACATGCTGCCGCCGTAGTGCGCTACCAAGGTGGTCACAACGCTGGCCACACCCTGGTGATCGACGGCGAAAAAACCGTCTTGCACCTGATCCCGTCGGGCGTGCTGCGCGAAGGCGTGCAGTGCCTGATCGGTAACGGTGTGGTGGTTGCACCCGACGCTCTGCTGCGGGAAATCATCAAGCTGGAAGAGAAAGGCGTACCGGTGCGCGAGCGCCTGCGTATCAGCCCGTCCTGCCCGCTGATCCTGTCCTACCACGTAGCGCTGGACCAGGCCCGTGAAAAGGCCCGTGGCGAGCTGAAGATCGGTACTACCGGTCGCGGCATCGGCCCGGCTTACGAAGACAAGGTTGCCCGTCGCGGTCTGCGCGTAGGTGATCTGCTCAACATGCCGCGCTTTGAAGCCAAGCTGCGTGAACTGGTGGAATACCACAACTTCATGTTGGTCGGTTTCTATAAAGAACCAGCCATTGACTTCGACAAGACCCTGGCCGAGTGCAAAGAATACGCTGAACTGCTCAAGCCGCTGATGCTGGACGTGACTGCCGAGCTGCACAACCTGCGTCGTGCTGGCAAAGACATCATGTTCGAAGGCGCCCAAGGTTCGTTGCTGGACATCGACCACGGCACCTACCCGTACGTGACCAGCTCTAACACCACCGCTGGCGGCGTTGCTACCGGTTCGGGCGTTGGTCCTATGTTCCTGGACTACATCCTGGGTATCACCAAGGCTTACACCACACGTGTAGGTTCGGGTCCATTCCCGACTGAGCTGTTCGACGAAGTCGGTGCGCACCTGGCTAAACAAGGTCACGAGTTCGGCGCGACTACCGGCCGTGCTCGTCGTTGTGGCTGGTTTGACGCCGTTATCCTGCGCCGCGCTATCGATGTGAACAGCATCTCGGGCATCTGCCTGACCAAGCTGGATGTACTCGACGGTCTGGAAACCATTAACATCTGCGTCGGCTACAAAGATGCAGAAGGTAAGGACGTTGCCCCGACTGACGCTGACAGCTACATGGGCCTGCAGCCGGTGTACGAAGAAGTGCTGGGCTGGACAGAGTCGACCGTGGGTGCCAAAACTCTGGAAGAGCTGCCAGCTAACGCCCGTGCTTACATCAAGCGCGTTGAAGAGCTGATCGGTGCGCCGATCGACATTATTTCGACGGGCCCGGACCGCAACGAAACCATCGTTCTGCGTCACCCGTTCGCTTAATAAGTCGTTGATGTAAAACACGAAGGCCCCTTAATTGGGGCCTTTGTCGTTTATGCCTGTCGAACGGCATGACCTTTGCTGGGAACATTGAAAAAGCATCGTTTCTGACGTGCTATCAATTTGATGGCGTCAAAGCAGAGGGATTTTTAGTGTCGGCCGTTCTCTCACTGTTACAAAGCCGTCTCTTGCGGCCCGTGTTCGTTACCCTTGGTATCGCCCTTTTGGTGCAGGTGCTGGTGGCTGTCGCTCTGACCCGGAGCACAGTGACTGCGCTGGAAGCTGATTTGGGTATGCGCCTGGACGCCGACAGCCAAAAGCTCTCTGGTGAACTTGAGCAGGCAGGGCGTGAAGTCACGTCGAGCCTGGATAACCTGTCCACCAGTACCCGTCAGCGCCTGACGGCCGGGCTGTCTTCGCGTCTGAAGGACGAGCAGGCGCAACTGCGTACGACGTTGGAGAAGGACCTGAAGGATTCGGCCAACGACATGGCGCAGCTTCTGGCCTCGGTCGCACCCCGCGCCATGTGGGACAGCGACATTCCCACCCTGTCCGAATTCGCTCGCCGTGCCCAGCGTAATCCCAATGTGTTGTTCGTGGTCTACGACGACGCCACGGGCCAGCACCTGACGCGCTACCTCAACCGGGAGAACCCGATCAACAAGGCGCTTCTGGAAAAAGGCCAGGGCGAGCGGGCGTTGGACAAGGTCCTGGATGCGGCGAAGAACGATCCGTCGGTCTACTACCTTGAAGCCTCGATCAACCCCAATGGGGTAGAAATCGGCAAGGTCCTAATGGGGGTTTCGACCGCTTCCGTGGAAACCGATCTGGCGGCGCTGGACAAGCGCTTCTCGGCGCTGATCGCCAGCAGCGATCAACTGGTGGGTGACAGCCTCAAAGGCGCGGCCGCTGACAGCGCAACGGCGATGCGCGGGCGCCTGCAATCGGCGCAGTCCACCGCCACTGAAATGAAAGCCAATACCACCACTGCCGTGCAGGAAGCGGCGGGGACTTTGCGCTGGCGCATCGGCATGGGCCTGGCGGTGGTGGGTTTTGGTGTGCTGCTGTTGCTGGCGGTGGTGCTGGGGCGTCGAGTGGTCAACCGCTTGAAGCTGCTGATCGCTGCCATGGATGATCTGGCGGCGGGTGAGGGTGATTTGACCAAGCGTGTGCAGATCAACAGCCAGGATGAGATCGGCGACATGGCTTCAGCGGTCAATCGCTTTGTGGATAAGTTGCAGCCGATCGTGCGGGAGGCGGGCGATGTGGCCCAGCGTACCGGCGTGGAAATTGGTGCCATGACCCTGCGCAATGCCGGTGCGGATGCAGCAGCGGGCATGCAGCGTGATGAAGTGGCCGAAAGCTTGCGCGCGTTGTCGCAAATGGCTGACGAAGCTCAGTCTGAAAGCCATGCCATGCAGGCTGCTTTGCAGCAGGTGGTGGGCATTCGTCAGGCCACGGATGAAAACACTCGGACCTCGGCGAAAGTCGGCAGCCTGATCGAAGCGTTGGCCGGACAGGTCGACACCGGCGCGAAAGTCATTGAGCGCCTGGCGCAGCAGAGTGAGCAGATTGAAGTGGTATTGACTGTGATTCACGGGATCGCCGAACAAACCAACTTGCTGGCATTGAACGCGGCCATTGAGGCGGCGCGTGCCGGCGAGACCGGTCGCGGGTTTGCCGTGGTGGCGGATGAGGTGCGGGCACTGGCGAGCAAGACTCAGAGCTCAACCGGCGACATTCAGGCTCATATCGTTGCGTTGCAGCAGGGCGCGCGCGAGGCTGTTGCAGCGATTGGCCAGGCCGGACGTCAGGCCAGCGAAGGTTTGCTGGTGTTGCGCGACAGTGCGCGGTTGCAGCAGTCGGTGCAGGCGTCGGTCGAGCAGGTGCATGCGGCGATCGGTCTGGCGACCCAGGCCGCGGCGCATCAGGCGCAAGGTGCGCAGGCAGTGCGTGGACGGGTTGAGACCATTCATGCGCAGGCTGAGAAGGCTGCTCAGGCGGTGGTGGAGACTACGGCCAGCGGCAAAGTGCTGGATGGCTTGGCGGCGCAATTGAAGGCGAGCCTGGGGCAGTTCAGGGCTTGATGGGGTGTCTGGGCTGGCCCCTTCGCGAGCAAGCCCGCTCCCACATTTTGATCTCTGGTGTTCACCAATGGCGTGATCAAGGCAGATCCAATGTGGGAGCGGGCTTGCTCGCGAAGACTATCTCAACGGCTCAAATACATCCGCGTCGTCAGTAAATAAACCGGCAACCCCGACACCAATATCAACAACGCCGCATAAGGCGCCGCCGCCGCGAACTCCACATTCGCGGTATGCGCCCAGACTTCCGTCGCCAGTGTATTGAGCCCGGTTGGACTCAGCAGCAGCGTCGCTGTCAGCTCCTTCATCGCATCCAGAAACACCAGCGCAAACGCTGCCCCCAAGGCTGGGAAGATTATCGGCAGCGTCACCCGACAAAACGCGCTGAAGGACGACGCTCCCAGTGTGCGTGCGGCCTCTTCCAGTTGTGGCGCTGCCTTGTTCAGCGCGGTGCGAATCGGCGCTTGAGCCAGCGGCAGAAACAACAGCGCATAAGCAATCAGCAGCAGCGCTGAGGTCTGGTACAGCACCGGCACATAATGCAGGGCGAAATACACCAGGGTCAGCGCAATCACCAAGCCCGGCAGTGCATGCAGCAGATACGGCAGGCGCTCGGCCCAGATTGCCAGTCGGCCTTTATGACGCACCACCAACAATCCCACCGGCACCGCCAGCACCAGGCACAGTGCTGCGCCACCGAGGGACAGCGCCAGAGATGACAGCAATGCCTCGCTGATCGCTGCGACCGGGAACGCCGCTGACGAACCCACCATCAGCCAGTACGCCAGCATCCCCAGCGGAATGCCGCTGCCGATGATCGCTAGCAGCAGGCAGTAGAGTTGTCCGGCAGTCGCCCAAGGCCCCAGGCGAACCTGCTGCGCGTGTCGCGCCGCGCCCTGGCCGGTGCGCACATGTCGGCCCTTGCCACGCACTCGCAACTCCAGCCATAGCAGCACCAGACACAGCGCCAGCAGCACCGCCGAAAGCATCGCTGCGTTAGCGTTGCTGAATTCCAGTTCGAATTGTTGGTAGATCGCTGTTGTGAAGGTCTGCAGGCCGATGATCGATAGTGCGCCGAACTCCACCAGCATGTGCAGCGCAATCAGCAGCGAACCGGCCAGCAGTGACGGCCAGAGCAAAGGCAGGGTGATTTTAAAGAACACGCCCCAGCGATTCTGTCCCAGGGTTCGTGCGGACTCCTCCAGGGACGGATCGAGATTGCGCAGGGTTGCCGCCACTGGCAAAAAAATCAGCGGGTATTTGGACAGGGTCATCACCAGGATCGCCCCGCCCAGCCCTTCGAAGTGAGCGCTCAGGGAGACCCAGGTGAAGCTGCTGACAAACGCCGGCACCGCGAACGGCAGGCACAGGATCACGCCCCATAGCCGTCGCCCCGGAAGATTGCTGCGCTCCAGCAGCCAGGCGAGCGACAAGCCAATCACACTGCAGGCCAGCGTGACGCCGATCATCAGCGCCAGCGTATTGCGCAGCAGGCCAAACACGTAGGGCCGCCACAACAGATGCAGCGCCTCGGCCCAGCCGGCCTGCCAGGTCTTGAGGCCGACATAAGCCAGTGGCAACAGGCTGAGCACCACCAGCAGCAAAACCGGCAGTAACAACCAGATCGACGGCCGCTTGCGCCGTGGCACGTAGCCCCCGCGCAAGGCGGGGGCAGATAACGATGCGCTCATCAGTTCAAGCCAACGTCACGTTCCAGGTCCAGGGCTTCTTCGGCGTTGCCGAGGTCGGCTGGCGTGACTTTCGGCGCTTGCAGTTCGCTGAACGGCTTGAGGCCACGATCCGATTCCATGCCTTTGTGCAGCGGGTATTCGGCGGTGGTCTGGGTGATCACGCGCTGACCTTCTTCGCTGGCCATGTAGGCGAGGAATTGTTGGGCTTCCTTCGGATGCTTGCTGGATTTCAGCACCGCAGCGCTGGAAACGGTGATCAGTCCGCCGACATCACCGCCGGTGAAATAATGCAGTTTCGAATCGAGCTGGCCTTTTTCGCGTTGCAGGGCGAACCAGTAGTAATTGTTCACCAGCACGGTGGCGACTTCACCGTTTTCCACAGCCTTCAGCGCGACCATGTTGTTGCTGTAAGTCTTGCCGAAAGCGCGCAGGCCGGTCAGCCATTCTTCGGCCGCATCCATGCCGTGCACCTTGATGATTGCTACGGCTTGTTCCTGAAACGCGCCACTGGTTGGAACGAAGCCAACTTTGCCTTGCCATTTCGGATCGGAGAATTCCATTACCGACTTGGGCAGGTCTTTTTCATCGATCAACTTGGGATTGAACGCAACCACGCGGACTCGCGCAGTGATACCGATCCAGGTGCCGTTGCCAGCAATGTAGTCCTTTGGCAGAACGGCGAGGGTAGCGGCGTCGGTCTGGGCCAGCAGGCCTTGTTCGCCGAGCTTGTTCAACGGTGGGGATTCTTCGGTGTAGATCACGTCGGCGGGGGAGCGATCGCCTTCTTCGACGACCTGGCTGGCGAGCTGGTTGCTGCTGCCCTTGCGCACATTGACGTGAATCCCGGTCTTGGCTTCGAAGGCTTTGGCGACGGCGTCGCCGACTTCCTTGTGTTGGCCGTTGTAGAGTGTCAGGGAAACCGGATCGGCGGCTTGGGTGAGGGGAGTGGCGAGTGTCAGGCCGAGCAGGGTGATGGTCAGGCTGCGGCGCAGGGTATTTCGAAACATCATTCGCAGGGTTCCTCACTGTTGCATTGCAAAATCTTGTAACAATGATAAACGATATTGTTTCTCATGTGCGTCTTGCGGGTTTGAGGAGTATTTGCTAGAGGGGCAGGGGCGAGTTTTTGTGGCGAGGGAGCTTGCTCCCGTTCGGCTGCGAAGCAGTCGTAATCCTGAAATTGCGGTATGACTAACGAGTGATGAGGGCCGCTTCGCGACCCAGCGGGGGCAAGCCCCCTCGCCACGGGGAAGTAATGGCTTGGGGTTTTCGAAAGCCAGAAACGCAAAAACCCGCTTTCGCGGGTTTCTGTGAAATTCAAGATCGTGACCTTGAATTTGAATTGGTGCCCAGAAGAAGACTCGAACTTCCACGACCTTGCGGTCACCAGCACCTGAAGCTGGCGTGTCTACCAATTTCACCATCTGGGCATAATCTTCAGCGTTGCCGCTGTTGATGTGGCGCACTATACGGAGAGCATTTTGATCTGTAAACCCCTGATTTAGTTTTAATAAATCGGAAGCTTAAAATGCAAAAACCCGCTTTCGCGGGTTTTTGTGTGAGCCTTGAAATTGTTCTAATCTCAAGCTCGAAATTGGTGCCCAGAAGAAGACTCGAACTTCCACGACCTTGCGGTCACCAGCACCTGAAGCTGGCGTGTCTACCAATTTCACCATCTGGGCAGTATCGGCAGCGCGTGTGCGTCGTCGATGGCGCGCACTATACGGAGCGTCTTTTTAACTGTAAACCCCCGGAATAGAAAAAACCTGGAAAATTTCTCCAGTGGTATTCAAATCAGCTTTGCGATGTCGATAAAGGGCTTTAGATGGGCTGTCATAGCCTGAAATTTCCCGTTTCATTACGCCTATGCCAAACTAACCCGCATATAGACAAGGTGAAAACTCTCTAATGGCCGATTGGCAGTCCCTCGATCCCGAGGCCGCTCGTGAAGCGGAAAAATATGAAAACCCTATTCCTAGCCGCGAACTGATCCTTCAGCACCTTGCTGATCGAGGTTCGCCTGCTAACCGCGAGCAGCTGGTCGAAGAGTTTGGTCTGACCACAGAAGACCAGATCGAAGCCCTGCGTCGCCGCCTGCGCGCCATGGAGCGCGACGCTCAACTCATCTATACCCGTCGCGGCACTTATGCGCCGGTGGACAAGCTCGACCTGATCCTGGGCCGCATCAGCGGTCACCGTGACGGCTTCGGCTTCCTGGTCCCGGACGACGGCAGTGACGACCTGTTCATGAGCCCGGGGCAAATGCGCCTGGTGTTCGATGGCGACCGTGCCCTGGCCCGTGTTTCCGGCCTCGACCGTCGCGGTCGCCGCGAAGGCATGATCGTTGAAGTGGTGTCCCGTGCCCACGAGACTATCGTCGGTCGTTACTTCGAAGAGGGCGGTATCGGTTTTGTCGTCGCGGACAATCCGAAGATCCAGCAAGAAGTGCTGGTGACGCCGGGCCGCAACGCCAACGCCCAGATCGGTCAGTTCGTCGAAGTGAAGATCACCCACTGGCCGACGCCACGCTTCCAGCCGCAAGGCGACGTGGTCGAAGTCGTGGGTAACTACATGGCGCCGGGCATGGAAATCGATGTCGCCCTGCGCACCTACGATATTCCTCATGTCTGGCCTGAAGCGGTGCTCAAAGAAGCCGCCAAGCTCAAGCCGGAAGTCGAAGAGAAAGACAAAGAGAAGCGCATCGACCTGCGCCATCTGCCGTTCGTGACCATCGACGGTGAAGATGCGCGCGACTTCGATGACGCGGTCTACTGCGAAGCCAAACCGGGCAAGCTGCGCCTGTTCTCCGGTGGCTGGAAGTTGTACGTGGCGATTGCCGACGTTTCCAGCTACGTGAAAATCGGTTCGGCACTGGATAACGAATCCCAGGTTCGTGGCAACTCGGTGTACTTCCCCGAGCGCGTCGTGCCGATGCTGCCTGAACAGCTGTCCAACGGTCTGTGCTCGTTGAACCCGCACGTCGATCGCCTGGCCATGGTCTGCGAGATGACTATCTCCAAATCCGGCGAGATGACCGACTACTGCTTCTACGAAGCGGTGATTCACTCTCACGCTCGCCTGACCTACAACAAGGTCAGCGCCATGCTGGAGACGCCGAAAGCTACCGAAGGGCGTCAGCTTCGTGGTGAATACACCGACGTTCTGCCGCACCTCAAGCAGCTGTACGCGCTGTACAAGGTTCTGCTGGCGGCCCGTCACGTGCGCGGCGCGATCGATTTCGAAACGCAGGAAACCCGGATCATCTTCGGTTCCGAGCGCAAGATTGCCGAAATCCGTCCAACCGTTCGCAACGACGCCCACAAGCTGATCGAGGAATGCATGCTGGCGGCCAACGTGGCCACTGCCGAATTCCTGAAAAAGCACGAAATCCCAGCGTTGTATCGTGTCCATGACGGCCCGCCACCGGAGCGTCTGGAAAAACTGCGCGCCTTCCTTGGCGAGCTCGGTCTGTCCCTGCACAAAGGCAAGGATGGTCCGTCGCCGAAGGATTACCAGGCTTTGCTGGCCAGCATCAAGGACCGTCCGGATTTCCACCTGATCCAGACCGTCATGCTGCGTTCGTTGAGCCAAGCGGTGTACAGCGCTGATAACCAGGGCCACTTCGGCCTGAATTACGAAGCCTATACCCACTTCACTTCGCCGATTCGCCGCTACCCGGACTTGCTCACGCACCGGGCGATTCGCAGCGTCATCCATTCGAAAATGGACACCCCGCACGTTCGCCGTGCCGGCGCGATGATCATTCCGAAAGCGCGCATCTATCCGTACGACGAAGCGATCCTGGAGCAGCTCGGCGAGCAGTGCTCGATGAGCGAGCGCCGTGCCGACGAAGCGACCCGCGACGTAGTGAACTGGCTCAAGTGCGAGTTCATGAAAGACCGCGTGGGCGAATCGTTCCCGGGTGTGATCACCGCCGTGACCGGTTTCGGTTTGTTCGTCGAACTGACCGATATTTACGTCGAAGGCCTGGTGCACGTCACCGCGCTGCCGGGCGATTACTACCACTTCGATCCAGTACACCACCGCCTCGCCGGTGAACGTACCGGTCGCAGCTTCCGCCTTGGCGACACGGTTGAAGTGCGCGTCATGCGCGTCGACCTCGACGAGCGCAAGATCGACTTCGAGATGGCTGAAAAAACCATCAGCGCGCCGATCGGCCGCAAGAAGCGTGGGGCTGAAACTGCTGCTCCTGCTGGCGCTACCAAATCTGCTGCAGAGCCGGCACCGGCGAAAACCGGCCGTCGTCCTGCCAAGGAAAAGGCTGTCGAAGCCTATCGCCCTAGCGATGCCGCGGCAAAAAATGCCGAGTTGCGCAAAAGCCGTGAACTGAAGCAGGCGTTGTTGTCTGAAGCGAAAAGCGGCGGTAAAGCGGCGTCTGGGGGAAAGACCGGGCGGTCGGCGCCTGAGAAGGCCTCCGGCGGCAAGCCAGCAAAACCGAGCAAACACCGTAAAGGCCCGCCAAAAGCGGGTTCCGCTCCAGCCGCCAGAAGCGGCGGGGCGCGTAAACCTAAGGCCAAGTCATGAGTCAGTTGGAAAAGATCTATGGCGTGCACGCTGTAGAAGCGTTGCTGCGTCACCATCCAAAACGCGTCAAGCAGATCTGGCTGGCTGAAGGCCGCAGTGATCCGCGGGTGCAGACGCTGATCGCACTCGCTGCCGAAAATCGCGTAGCGGTCGGTCAGGCTGAGCGTCGTGAGCTGGATGCGTGGGTAGAAGGCGTGCACCAGGGCGTGGTCGCGGACGTTAGTCCGAGTCAGGTCTGGGGCGAAGCGATGCTCGACGAATTGCTCGATCGTACCGAAGGCGCACCGCTGCTGCTGGTGCTCGACGGCGTGACCGATCCGCACAACCTCGGCGCTTGCCTGCGTTCGGCCGATGCGGCCGGTGCGCTGGCGGTGATCGTGCCAAAGGACAAGTCAGCCACCCTGACCCCGACAGTGCGTAAAGTCGCCTGCGGCGCGGCGGAAGTGATTCCGTTGGTGGCGGTGACCAACCTGGCGCGCACCCTGGAAAAACTCAAGCAGCGTGGCTTGTGGGTTGTCGGCACGGCGGGTGAGGCTGAGCAGGAGTTGTATCAGCAAGACCTGACCGGCCCGACCATCCTGATCATGGGCGCGGAAGGCAGCGGAATGCGCCGCCTGACTCGCGATCTTTGCGACTACCTGGTGCGTCTGCCAATGGCGGGCAGTGTCAGCAGTCTCAACGTTTCGGTAGCGACTGGCGTTTGTCTGTTCGAGGCCTTGCGCCAGCGCGGCGTCAAAGCTGCCACCAAAAAGTCCTGATCCGGACACGATCCAAGTGTGGGAGCGGGCTTGCTCGCGAATACGGTCTGACATTCAACACTTTTGCTGAATGACATACTGCTTTCGCGAGCAAGCCCGCTCCCACATTGGTTCTGCGTCATGGCAAGGATTGGTGAGTTGAGCGGACTGTTCAAATAATCACCAATTGCCTTGCGCCTCTTCTGTCCCTTCTCTACAATTGCGCCCCTTGCTGTGACGGCAGGCACGCATGTGTCTATCGCAAGCAAGTCCATAAGTGTCATTCACTCCTTGTCTGACCGCTTTTGAGCGGCAGGCTACAACCCGTAAGGAGCATTCATGCGTCATTACGAAATCATCTTTTTGGTCCACCCGGATCAAAGCGAGCAAGTCGGCGGCATGGTTGAGCGTTACACCAAGCTGATCGAAGAAGACGGCGGCAAAATCCACCGTCTGGAAGATTGGGGCCGTCGTCAACTGGCCTACGCAATCAACAATGTTCACAAGGCTCACTACGTGATGCTGAACGTTGAGTGCACTGGCAAGGCCCTGGCCGAGCTGGAAGACAACTTCCGCTACAACGATGCAGTGATCCGTAACCTGGTCATCCGTCGCGAAGAAGCCGTTACCGGCCAATCCGAGATGCTCAAGGCTGAAGAAAACCGCAGTGAGCGCCGTGAGCGTCGCGACCGTCCTGAGCACTCCGACGCTGATAGCGTTGATGGTGATGACAGCGACGCCAGCGATAACGCTGACGAGTAATCCACGGACCTTTTGAGGAGCCTATTACATGGCACGTTTCTTCCGTCGTCGTAAATTCTGCCGCTTCACCGCTGAAGACGTGAAAGAGATCGATTACAAAGATCTCAACACTCTGAAAGCTTACGTATCCGAGACCGGCAAAATCGTTCCAAGCCGCATCACCGGTACCAAAGCTCGTTATCAGCGTCAGCTGGCCACCGCTATCAAGCGCGCCCGCTTCCTGGCCCTGCTGGCCTACACCGACAGCCACGGCCGCTGAGACCGGGCAGTCGACACGTAGCAAAGGATTGAATGCATGCGCGCCTTAGCTGAGTTCATCATGCGCGGCCGTATGCAGGCCACTCTGGTAGTGGCTGGATGCGCAACGCTGCCGTTGTTGTATTGGTTGGGTGCTGCCGCCGGATGCCTTGTGCTCCTGCGGCGCGGATTGAAGGACGCCTTGGGCGTTCTTGCTCTGGGACTGCTGCCGGCGTTGGTCTGGTGGCTTTACTCCGACGACCCACGGGCACTTCTGGTGCTGCTGGGGTCTTCGAGCCTTGCGTTGGTTTTGCGCGCAAGCGAGTCCTGGAACCGCGTGCTGCTGGTCAGCATAGCGATGGGATTGGTGTTTTCAGTGGTGCTGGGGGCGGCTTTTGCGCCCCAGATCGAGATGCTGGCGCAGGCTTTGATAAAAGTCATGCCGTCGCTACTCGGTGATGTCTACCAGCAATTGTCGGTAGACGAGCAAGCGCGTTTCGCGTCCCTGATTGCACCGGTCCTGACCGGCCTGATTGCGGCTTTGTTGCAAATCGTCAGTGTGCTGAGCCTGATTGTCGGGCGCTACTGGCAGGCGTTGTTGTACAACCCGGGTGGTTTTGGTCGCGAGTTTCGCGCCATCCGAATCCCGCTTTTACCGGCGATGTTGCTGCTGGTGTTGATGCTTCTGGGGCCTAACTTAGGCTCGCAGATGGCCATGTTGACACCGTTGTGCAGCGTACCGCTGGTGTTCGCCGGGCTGGCCCTGATTCACGGGCTGGTGGCGCAAAAGCGACTGGCCAAATTCTGGCTGGTGGGGTTGTACGTCACGCTGTTGCTGTTCATGCAGCTGATCTATCCGTTGCTGGTGGTCTTGGCCATCGTCGACAGCCTGATTGATTTTCGCGGTCGTTCGGCACCGAAAGATGCCGATAACGCGAACGGTGAAGGTTAAAAGTTAAGAGGATTTTCACATGCAACTGATCCTTCTGGAAAAAGTCACCAACCTGGGCAACCTGGGTGACAAAGTGAACGTTAAGGCTGGTTACGGTCGTAACTACCTGCTGCCTTACGGCAAAGCTACCGCTGCGACCGCTGCCAACCTGGCTGCGTTCGAAGAGCGTCGCGCTGAGCTGGAAAAAGCCGCAGCAGACCGTAAAACTTCGGCTGAAAGCCGTGCCGCCCAACTGGCTGAGCTGGAAGTGACTATCACTGCCACCGCTGGTGACGAAGGCAAGCTGTTCGGTTCGATCGGCACCCACGATATCGCTGATGCACTGACCGCCTCTGGCGTTGAAGTTGCAAAAAGCGAAGTTCGTCTGCCGAACGGCACCATCCGCAACGTAGGCGAATTCGACGTAGCCGTGCACCTGCACGCCGAAGTTGAAGCCACCGTACGCGTTGTCGTGGTAGCAGCTTAAGCAGCACTTGTCGGCTGGCACCCTCGGGTGCTTGCCGGTAACATCGGGCACGATCCTGTTTACAGGTCGTGCCCTTTGTCTTTCTGAAACCCCTGCTTTTATTAAATAAACCAAGTGGCCATGAACGATATCTCCGCTCCCGAGCAATACGATCTGCAAACCGCTGCCCTGAAGGTGCCGCCGCATTCCATCGAGGCCGAACAGGCCGTGCTCGGTGGTTTGATGCTGGACAACAACGCCTGGGAACGTGTGCTCGATCAGGTCTCGGACGGCGATTTCTATCGTCATGACCACCGTTTGATCTTCCGTGCGATCGCCAAACTGGCCGATCAGAACTCCCCGATCGACGTCGTGACCCTTGCCGAGCAATTGGACAAGGAAGGTCAGACGTCCCAGGTCGGTGGCCTCGGTTACCTTGGTGAGCTGGCGAAAAACACGCCGTCCGTCGCCAACATCAAGGCCTATGCGCAAATCGTTCGTGCACGGGCGACGTTGCGGCAGTTGATCGGCATTGCCACCGAAATTGCTGACAGCGCTTTCAATCCGGAAGGCCGCACGGCTGAAGAGATTCTCGACGAAGCTGAGCGGCAGATCTTCCAGATCGCCGAGGCCCGGCCAAAAACCGGCGGCCCGGTGAGCGTGAATGACCTGCTAACCAAGGCTATCGACCGTATCGATACCTTGTTCAACACCGACAACGCCATCACTGGCCTGTCCACCGGTTACACCGACCTCGACGAGAAGACCAGCGGCTTGCAGCCTTCCGACCTGATCATCGTCGCCGGCCGTCCGTCCATGGGTAAAACCACCTTTGCAATGAACCTGGTGGAAAACGCCGTGTTGCGCAGCGACAAGTGCGTACTGGTTTACTCGCTGGAGATGCCAGGCGAATCGCTGATCATGCGTATGCTTTCGTCCCTTGGGCGTATCGACCAGACCAAAGTCCGGGCCGGTCGCCTGGACGACGACGATTGGCCGCGCCTGACCTCGGCGGTCAATCTGCTGAACGATCGCAAGCTGTTCATCGACGACACGGCCGGTATCAGCCCGTCGGAGATGCGTGCGCGGACCCGGCGTCTGGTGCGTGAACACGGCGACATTGCCCTGATCATGATCGACTACCTGCAGTTGATGCAGATCCCAGGTTCCGGCGGCGACAACCGGACCAACGAGATTTCCGAGATCTCCCGTTCCTTGAAGGCCCTGGCCAAGGAATTCAACTGCCCGGTGGTGGCGCTGTCCCAGCTCAACCGCTCCCTGGAGCAACGACCGAACAAACGCCCGATCAACTCCGACTTGCGGGAATCCGGAGCGATCGAGCAGGATGCTGACGTGATCATGTTCGTGTACCGGGATGAGGTGTACCACCCGGAAACCGAGCATAAAGGCATCGCCGAGATCATCATCGGTAAGCAGCGGAACGGCCCGATCGGCACGTCACGACTGGCGTTCATCGGTAAGTACACCCGCTTCGAAAATCTGGCGCCGGGCAGCTACAACTTCGACGACGAGTAAGTTGTGTCGCGCCTGAGAGGGCCCCATCGCGGGCAAGCCCGCTCCCACAGGAATCACACCGAACCTGTGGGAGCGGCGGTGGGACGATTCGACTTGCCCGCGATGGGGTCGCCGCAATTTCCGACCATAGCCGTCGGAATTGATCAAATTTTGTGCTATATTCCGCGCCCGCGAAATTCAATGAAAGCCAACACCGGTTATCGACATGCAAGCAGCCAAGCCGTTATTTGACTATCCCAAGTACTGGGCCGAATGTTTCGGGCCAGCGCCATTCCTGCCGATGAGCAGGGAGGAGATGGATCAGCTTGGCTGGGATTCCTGCGACATCATCATCGTCACCGGTGATGCCTACGTCGACCACCCGTCGTTCGGCATGGCGATCATCGGCCGACTGCTGGAGGCCCAGGGCTTCCGCGTCGGGATCATTGCGCAGCCGAACTGGCAGTCCAAAGACGACTTCATGAAGCTCGGCGAGCCGAACCTGTTTTTCGGCGTCGCGGCCGGCAACATGGACTCGATGATCAACCGCTACACCGCCGACAAGAAAATCCGTTCCGATGACGCCTACACCCCTGGTGGCCTGGCGGGCAAACGTCCGGACCGCGCGAGCCTGGTTTATAGCCAGCGCTGCAAGGAAGCCTACAAGAATGTACCGATCGTGCTCGGTGGCATCGAAGCCTCCCTGCGCCGCATCGCCCACTACGATTATTGGCAGGACCGGGTGCGTAACTCGATCCTGATCGACGCTTGCGCCGACATCCTGCTCTACGGCAACGCCGAGCGTGCGATCGTCGAAGTCGCCCAGCGTCTGTCGTTCGGTCACAAGATCGAAGACATCACCGATGTGCGCGGCACCGCGTTCATTCGTCGTGACACGCCAAAAGACTGGTTCGAGATCGACTCCACGCGCATTGATCGTCCGGGCAAGGTCGACAAGATCATCAACCCGTACGTGAACACCCAGGACACGCAAGCCTGCGCCATCGAGCAGGAAAAAGGTCCGTCGGAAGACCCGAACGAAGCGAAGATCGTGCAATTGCTGCCGAACCCGCGCCTCACCCGCGAGAAAACGGTCATCCGTTTGCCGTCGATGGAAAAAGTCCGGGGCGACTCGGTGCTCTACGCCCACGCCAACCGCGTGCTTCACCTGGAAACCAACCCGGGCAATGCCCGTGCGCTGGTGCAGAAGCATGGCGAAGTGGATGTCTGGTTCAACCCGCCTCCGATTCCGATGACCACCGAAGAAATGGACTACGTGTTCGGCATGCCTTACGCACGGGTTCCGCACCCGGCGTATGGCAAGGAAAAGATTCCTGCCTACGACATGATCCGTTTCTCGGTGAATATCATGCGCGGCTGCTTCGGTGGCTGTACGTTCTGCTCGATCACCGAGCACGAAGGCCGGATCATCCAGAACCGTTCCGAAGAGTCGATCATTCGCGAAATCGAAGAGATCCGCGACAAGGTGCCAGGCTTCACCGGGGTGATCTCCGACCTTGGCGGCCCGACCGCGAACATGTACCGCATTGCCTGCAAGAGCCCGGTCATCGAATCCGCGTGCCGCAAGCCGTCCTGCGTGTTCCCGGGCATCTGTGAAAACCTCAACACCGATCACTCGTCGCTGATCCAGCTCTATCGCAGCGCCCGTGCCTTGCCGGGTGTGAAGAAGATCCTGATCGCGTCCGGCCTGCGTTACGACCTCGCGGTCGAGTCGCCGGAATACGTCAAGGAGCTGGTCACTCACCACGTTGGTGGTTACCTGAAGATCGCCCCGGAACACACCGAGGAAGGTCCGCTCAACCAGATGATGAAACCGGGCATCGGCAGCTATGACAAGTTCAAGCGCATGTTCGAGAAGTACACCAAGGAAGCCGGGAAAGAGCAGTACCTGATTCCGTACTTCATCGCCGCTCACCCGGGCACCACCGACGAAGACATGATGAACCTGGCCCTGTGGCTAAAGGGCAACGGTTTCCGTGCCGACCAGGTGCAGGCGTTCTACCCGTCGCCGATGGCTACCGCTACCGCGATGTACCACTCGGGCAAGAACCCGTTGCGCAAGGTCACTTACAAGAGTGACGCCGTGACCATCGTCAAGAGCGAAGAACAGCGTCGCCTGCACAAGGCGTTCTTGCGTTATCACGACCCGAAAGGCTGGCCGATGCTGCGTGAAGCGCTGACCCGCATGGGCCGCGCCGATCTGATCGGGCCGGGCAAGAACCAGTTGATCCCGCTGCATCAGCCGGCGACCGACAGCTACCAGAGCGCCCGTCGCAAGAACTCGACACCGGCCGGCAGCCACAAAGTGACAGGGGAAAAGACCACCAAGATCCTGACCCAGCACACTGGCCTGCCACCGCGTGCCAGCGATGGCGGTAACCCGTGGGACAAGCGTGAACAGGCCAAGGCTGCGGCGTTTGCCCGCAATCAGCAGGCGGCCAAGGAGCGCAAGGATGCGGCCAAAGGCAAGGGGCCAAAACCGGCCCGCAAGCCAGTCGTGCCGCGTTAACTTCCGCGCCATATCGCAAAACGCCAGCCTCAGTGCTGGCGTTTTGTTTTCTAGCGAGTGTGTGGCCTGTTTGCTAAGGTGGCGCGCACTTCAATGGCGGCCCTGGAAACCGATTTCCCTATACGACGCCAAACCCTGCGGGAGCCGGGCTTGCCCGCGATGACGGCGGCACAGGCAATAAAGATCTAACCCCCGATCTTCAAGGACGATTCACATGAGCACCCCCTTACCGGGTATCGGCATGGACTACAGCCCCTCCCAGTTCATGGCCCGCCAACGCATCGAAAGCCAGATCAACCTGCCACGCCTGTTCGCCGCCATCGACGCCGATCCCGGAATCGTCGGCGCGGGCGTGGTGTACATCGACGCCGAATTCAACGTAGTGACCCTGCGCGAGTTCAAGCCGATTTGCAGTATCAGGCCCAAGCGAATCATTTTGCGCGAGGCGCAGAAGTACATTGCGCCTGCGCAGTTTGCTGATCAGGTAAAGAACAACTCACGTGAATCTCGTTTAGTGGGGGAGGCAGTCAATACGACATTATCTTGTGCCGGTGCCATTCTGGGCTGGATCGTGGTTTTCAGTGGCACAATTGCAGTTCCGTTTACAGCAGGTGCCAGCTTGGTTGTAACAGCAATTGGAGCAACAGCTGCTGCCGCGAGTACTGCGCAGTGTGTGGTGGGAGGCACGAGGACGTACAACGAACTCAACGACCCATCAGCCAATGATGATATGGACAGCGAGGACTGGTATCGCTATGCAATGCCGGTACTGGATGCTGCATCATTGCTGGGAGCCGGTGCGTCTACTCTAACCACCCTGAGGCTCTTGCAGGCCAGGAAGGTCTCGACCGGCAGGAGTTGGTACGAGCTTTCTAAAGGTCTGACCCGTCAGCAAAGAAAGGCGTTGACCAAAGAATTGTTAACATTAAAAGACCCGAGCCTGACAAATAAACTATTGAAGCTTCGCCAGCGTTCGGGGGCGCTTGCAAAGCGTTATACAGCTACTCAAATCAATCACGCGACGGTCACTCAGATTCGCGACTCTCTGGGGGCGGCCATAGGCTTAACAGGAAGTAGCTTAGCTGGGAACCTCCGAACAATTGCTGTTGGTCTGTATGAGGAGGTTGAGTAATGGATCGCAAGTATTCATTGAACGCTTTCCTTGCTCACTATTTTCCGACCTTTATCTGCGCCTTTTTTCTAGCTTGTTTTGCTCTTTCTGCTTCGATTTCATTAGTCTCAAGTACTTACTTTCGAGGCGATCCTGAACGGGGCAAGTATTCGTTTATTGTGGCGTTGGTGCTGTCTTTGCTCTTGGCGTTGAGCCACTTTGTCATGATCAGGGGGCGGTCCTGGGGTGTGCGGGCCATCGTCGTATTCTATTTGGTGTGTTTCCTCACAGTCCTCCCCACTTATGGTTATAAGCCGCATCCCGTCGCCTATGGGACTGGGTTGTTATTTCCGATGCTGGGTCTGCTACTGCTTAATAGCAAACGCCACCGCGAAATGCGCACCCAACTGGTTGAAATCCGCCGCCAGCGCGAGTTGATCAGGCAAGCTTCCAAGGCATCGCGCACGCAACGTTGATCCGACTCGCTCATCGATCCGCCACATTTATGTGCGCTCCTTCGCACACGAAAGCGAGCAATGCGCGCTTTTAGTGCTCTACTGCCTTGAGTAACGGAAGAAAGGGTCCGACCTGCCTGCATGGCATAAGTCTTGCGCCGCTTTCGATAACGTCCAGGCTCGCAGGAGGCACGCCGTGTCGATTCATGTCGCATTGCATCACGTCACGCATTACCGCTACGACCGCGCTGTCGAGCTCGGTCCGCAGATCGTTCGCCTGCGCCCGGCTGCCCACAGCCGCACGCGGATACTGTCCTATGCGCTGAAAGTCTCGCCCGAGCAGCATTTCATCAACTGGCAGCAGGACCCCCAAGGCAATTACCTGGCGCGATTGGTGTTCCCGGAGAAAACCGATGAGCTGCGGATCGAGGTCGACTTGCTGGCGGAGATGGCGGTGTTCAATCCGTTCGACTTCTTCCTCGAGCCCTACGCCGAAAAGATCCCTTTCGCCTATGCCGCGGATGAGCGCAAAGAGTTGGCGCCGTACCTGGAAACTTTGTCCCTGACGCCGAAATTCAAGGCCTATCTGGAGGGCATCGATCGCACGCCGTTACCGAGCGTGGATTTCCTGGTCGCGCTCAACCTGCGCCTCAGCGAAGACATCGGCTACCTGATTCGCATGGAACCGGGCGTACAGACCCCGGAACACACCCTCGAGCATGCCTCTGGTTCCTGCCGCGACTCGGCGTGGTTGCTAGTGCAATTGCTGCGCAACCTCGGCCTGGCGGCGCGTTTCGTATCCGGTTACCTGATTCAGTTGACTGCCGATGTCAAAAGCCTCGACGGTCCCTCGGGTACCGAAGTGGACTTCACTGACCTGCACGCCTGGTGCGAGGTCTATTTGCCCGGTGCTGGCTGGATCGGCCTGGACGCGACTTCAGGGCTGTTTGCCGGTGAAGGACACATTCCGTTGGCCTGTAGTCCTGATCCGTCCTCTGCGGCACCGATCAGTGGCTTGGTGGAACCGTGCGAGTGCGAATTCACCCACGAGATGTCGGTCGAGCGGATTTGGGAAGCGCCGCGGGTCACGAAGCCCTACACCGAAGACCAATGGCTGGCGATTCAGGCATTGGGCCGGCAGATCGATGCCGACCTGCTCGAAGGTGACGTGCGCCTGACCATGGGCGGTGAGCCGACTTTCGTTTCCATCGATGACCCGGACGGCGCCGAGTGGAACACTGCGGCGCTCGGGCCGGACAAGCGTCGGCTGTCGGCCGAACTGTTCCAGCGCATGCGCAAGCATTACGCGCCCAAGGGGCTGGTGCATTTCGGTCAGGGTAAGTGGTATCCCGGCGAACAACTGCCGCGCTGGTCGCTGAACTGCTACTGGCGCCGCGACGGCGTACCGATCTGGCACAACAGCGCGCTGATCGCTGATGAGCAGGAAGACTACGGCGCCGATGGCGAACTGGCTGGGCGTTTTCTGGCGAGTGTCGCCGAACGTCTGAAAATTCCGACACGCTTTGTGTTCCCGGCCTACGAAGACAATTTCTATTACCTCTGGCGCGAAGGCGCTTTGCCGCAGAACGTCAGCGCCGAAGACTCACGGCTGGAAGAGCCTTTGGAGCGGGCGCGTCTGCGCAAAGTCTTCAGTCAGGGCCTGGACAAGGTGATCGGTCAGGTCCTGCCGCTGGCGCGCACCGCCAAGGGCGATCAATGGCAGAGCGGTCGCTGGTATCTGCGGGAAGAGCATTGCCGATTGGTACCGGGGGATTCGCCGCTGGGGTATCGTTTGCCACTCGGTTCGCAGCCCTGGGTGAAGGCAGCGGAGTACCCGTTCATTCATCCTGTCGACCCGAATCAGGATTTCCCTGAGCTGCCGGGCACCGACCAGCTACAGAATCACGCTCAACCGCAAACCGCCGACGAGCGTGCGCCAAAGATCGATGAGTCCGCCGACTGGCTGACCCGCACGGCATTCTGCGCCGAAGCGCGAGAAGGCCGGTTGTACCTGTTCATGCCGCCATTGGAGCGGGTCGAGGACTATCTGGAACTGGTCGCCGCCATCGAAGCCACCGCCGAGGAATTGCATTGCCCGGTGTTGCTGGAAGGCTATGAACCGCCGAGTGATCCGCGCCTGAGCAACTTCCGCATTACTCCCGATCCGGGGGTGATCGAGGTCAACGTCCAGCCGTCCGCCACCTGGGATGAGTTGGTGGAGCGCACCGAGTTTCTTTACGAAGAGGCGCGCCAGACTCGACTGACCACCGAGAAGTTCATGATCGACGGCCGGCACACCGGCACCGGCGGCGGCAACCATTTCGTATTGGGTGGCGCGACCCCGGCGGACTCACCGTTTCTGCGCCGTCCCGATCTGCTGCGCAGCCTGATCAGCTACTGGCATAACCATCCGTCCTTGTCCTACCTGTTTTCCGGATTGTTCATCGGTCCGACGTCCCAGGCGCCACGGGTGGATGAAGCGCGCAACGATTCGCTGTATGAACTGGAAATCGCCTTCGCACAGATGCCGAAGCCGGGCGAGGAGTGCCCACCATGGCTGGTGGATCGGTTGCTGCGCAATTTGCTGATCGATGTGACCGGCAACACCCACCGCGCCGAATTTTGCATCGACAAACTCTATTCGCCGGACGGCGCCACCGGGCGCCTCGGGTTACTGGAACTGCGAGCCTTTGAAATGCCGCCCCATGCGCGCATGAGCCTGGCTCAGCAATTGTTGCTGCGAGCGCTGGTGGCGCGGTTCTGGCGTGAGCCTTATGCGCCGCCGAAACTGGCGCGCTGGGGCACAGAGCTACATGACCGGTTCCTGTTGCCGCACTTTATCGAGCAGGATTTCGCCGATGTCATCGTCGACCTCAATGCCGCCGGTTACCCCGTGCGGGCCGAGTGGTTCGCGGCGCATCTGGAATTCCGTTTTCCCAAGGTCGGCGACTACGCCGTCAGCGGCATTGAACTGGAATTGCGTCAGGCGCTGGAGCCTTGGCATGTACTCGGCGAGGAAGGCGCGGCAGGTGGCACGGTGCGTTACGTGGATTCGTCGCTGGAGCGTTTGCAGGTCAAGCTCAGCGGCCTGCCGCCTCAGCGTTATCTGCTGACGTGCAACGGCATACCGGTGCCGTTGCAACCCACGGGGCGGGTCGGTGAGTTCGTCGCCGGCGTTCGCTTTCGCGCCTGGCAACCGGCTAACTGCCTGCAACCGACCATCCCGGTCCACGCGCCGCTGGTGTTCGACTTGCTCGACACCTGGATGGGGCGTTCGCTGGGCGGTTGTCAGTACCACGTCGCTCATCCGGGCGGGCGCAACTACGACAGCCTGCCGGTGAACGCCAATGAGGCCGAGAGCCGGCGAATGGCGCGTTTTTTCCGTCTCGGACACACGCCAGGGAAACTTCCTATACCGAATCTGGAAATTAACGACGAGCTACCGATGACTCTCGATTTGCGACGTTTCTAAACCGTACGCGACGCTCGGATTTTTCGTATATCCGGGCGTCATGAGCCTGCGTTAGTCTGACCGTTCTTTGCTGTCTGCCGAGCTTTCCATGCCTGACCTGCTTGACCGCTACCCGCTGACCGCGGGCACTTATCACGAACTGCTCGACGACAGCGGCGCCGTGCGCCCGCACTGGCGGCGGCTGTTCGATCAATTGCAACGCAGCACGCCAGCGCAACTGGTGCAGCGTCAGGCGCTGCTGACCCGGCAGATCCAGGAAAACGGCGTGACCTATAACGTCTACGCCGACCCCAAGGGCGCTGACCGGCCGTGGGAGCTGGACCTGCTGCCTCATGTGATTGCCGCCGATGAGTGGGAACAGTTATCGGCCGGGATCGCTCAACGGGCGCGCTTGCTCAATGCTGTGCTGGCGGATTTGTACGGCCCTCAGCGCTTGATCGCCGAAGGCCTGCTGCCGGCTGAGCTGGTGTTCGGTCACAACAATTTTCTCTGGCCCTGTCAGGGTATTTCGCCGCCCGACGGGGCCTTTTTGCATCTGTACGCCGTGGATCTGGCACGCACGCCTGACGGTCGCTGGTGGGTGACGGCGGACCGCACTCAAGCGCCATCCGGTGCCGGTTACGCGCTGGAAAACCGCACCATCGTGTCCCGGGCCTTTCCCGAGCTGTACCGCGATTTGAAGGTGCAGCACCTGGCCGGGTTCTTCCGCACCCTTCAGGAAACGCTCGCCCGTCAGGCGCCGAGCGATGACGAAGCGCCACTGGTGGTGCTGCTGACGCCGGGGCGTTTCAACGAAAGCTATTTTGAACACCTGTATCTGGCTCGCCAGCTCGGTTATCCGTTGGTGGAGGGCGGCGACCTGACCGTCCGGGATGCCACGGTCTACCTGAAAACCTTGAGTGGTCTGCGTCGGGTTCACGCGATCATGCGTCGGCTCGACGATGATTTCTGCGACCCCCTGGAGCTGCGCACCGACTCGGCCCTTGGCGTGCCGGGACTGCTCGAAGCCGTGCGCCAGGGCCGGGTGCTGGTGGCCAATGCCCTCGGCAGCGGCGTGCTGGAGTCGCCGGGGTTGTTGGGCTTTCTGCCGAAGATCAATCAGTTTCTGTTTGGCGAAGAGCTGATCCTGCCGTCCATCGCGACCTGGTGGTGCGGTGAAGCGCCGGTGCTGGCCCAGGCTTTGGAAAAAATTCCGGAGCTGTTGATCAAACCGGCGTTTCCGTCGCAGAGCTTCGCCCCGGTGTTTGGTCGTGACTTGAGTGAAAAACAGCGTCAAGCCTTGGCTGAGCGCATGCAGGCACGACCTTATGCCTATGTTGCGCAAGAATTGGCGCAACTGTCCCAGGCGCCGATCTGGCAGCCCGAAGGTGGACAGTTGCAACCGCGGGCCATTGGCATGCGCGTGTATGCGGTGGCCAGTCGGGACGGCTATCGAGTACTGCCCGGCGGGCTGACGCGGGTTGCCGCCGAAGCCGACGCCGAAGTGGTGTCGATGCAGCGCGGTGGCGCCAGCAAGGACACTTGGGTGTTGGGCGATCGCCCGCCCAGCGGCGAACAATGGAAAGCCCAGCGCAACATTGGCGTTCACGATCTGGTGCGACGCGATCCGTATCTGCCATCGCGGGTGGTCGAGAACCTGTTCTGGTTCGGCCGTTACTGCGAGCGCTGCGATGACAGCGCGCGGCTGCTGCGCATCATGCTCGCGCGCTATGTCGATGGCGATGACCCGCAAGCGCTGGAGGCTGCAGTCGATCTCGGTGAACGCCTGAATCTGTTGCCGGAGGAGGGCGAGTTGCCAGAGCGATTGCTGGCGGCGCTGCTCGGCGATGATTGGCCGTTCAGCCTGCGCTCCAACCTGCAACGCTTGCAGTGGGCGGCGTCGCAAGTACGCGGCAAGCTCTCGCGAGAGAACTGGCAAGCGCTGGTGGAGTTGCAGCGCGAGGCCATGGAACTGGAAACCGAAGAGCCGGATTTCGGCGAGCTGCTGGATTTCCTCAACCGATTGGTGATGTCGCTGGCGGCGCTGTCCGGTTTTGCCCTCGACGACATGACCCGGGACGAAGGCTGGCGTTTCCTGATGATCGGGCGACGGATCGAGCGGCTGCAGTTTCTCAGCGGCAGCCTGGCGGCGTTTCTGCGTGGCGCCGGGACTTTCGATCAGGCCGGGCTGGAATGGCTGCTGGAGCTGGGCAACAGCAGCATCACCTACCGCTCGCGGTACTTGGCGGTGGCGCAATTGATCCCGGTGCTGGACCTGTTGTTGCTCGACGAGCAGAACCCTCACGCGGTGCTGTTCCAGTTGAAGCTGGTGACCCGCACGTTGAAACGCTTGAACGATGACTTTGGGGCGCCGCGTGAAACAGGTTTGCCGCAGTTGGTGGAGCGGCTGGCGCGCTTCGATCTGGGTTGCCTGGAAAACTCACTGTTTGGCGAGGCCAGTGTTCGCGCCGCCATAGAGGGGCTGGCCGATCTGTTGCAGGAGATCGCCGATGCCAGCGGACAAGTATCGGATCGCCTGGCTTTGCGCCATTTCGCCCATGTCGATGATGTCAGCCAACGCACGGTGTCCGTCTGATGAATGCCCATTACCAGATTTTCCACGACACCCATTATCACTATGACAGCCCGGTATCCCTGGCCCAGCAATTGGCGCATCTGTGGCCGCGGGCTTGCGTTTGGCAGCGCTGCACCGATCAGCAGTTGCAGATCAGTCCCGATCCGACCTCGCGCCGGGATGAGCTGGACGTGTTTGGTAATCCGCTGACCCGATTGGCATTCGAGCGGCCGCACGATGAGTTGCTGGTCAATGCCAGCCTGACGGTCGAAGTGTTGGCCCGACCATCGTTGGACTTCAATCAATCGCCGGCCTGGGAAGAGACCTGCAACGCACTGACCTACAGCAGTCAACCGCTGTCACCCGAGATACTTGAAGCGTGCCGTTATCGGTTCGAATCGCCTTACGTGCATTTGAAGCGCAACTTCGTCGAGTTCTCGGAAAGTTGCTTTTCTCCTGGCCGGCCATTGCTGCTGGGGGTTCAGGCGTTGATGGAGAAAATCTTCAGCGAATTCACCTTCGATGCCGAAGCGACCCAAGTGGCGACGCCGCTGGTGGAAGTGCTGGAGAGGCGGCGCGGCGTTTGCCAGGACTTTGCACACTTGATGCTTGCTTGTGTCCGCTCCCGTGGATTAGCGGCGCGGTATATCAGCGGCTATCTGCTAACCCAGCCTCCACCGGGTCAGCCGCGGCTGATCGGCGCCGATGCGTCTCATGCCTGGGTGTCGGTATTTTGCCCGGTGTTGGGTTGGGTGGATTTCGACCCGACCAATAATGTGCAACCGGCGCTGGAGCACATCACCCTGGCCTGGGGGCGGGATTTTTCTGATGTATCACCGTTGCGTGGGGTGATCCTGGGCGGTGGCAGCCACGACCCGGAGGTTCGGGTTACCGTAATGCCGTTGGAGTAACTGAGATCCAGTGTGGGAGCGGGCTTGCTCGCGAAAGCGGCCAGTCAGCCACATAGATGTTGGATGTGCCGCCGCTTTCGCGAGCAAGCCCGCTCCCACAGGGAATGTGCAATTTTTTAGAGAGGGATTTCAGATTGGACTGTGAGGGTCAGCAACATCGTTGCTGACCCTGGACACAGATCCGGTGGGCCTGATCAGATCATCGGGCCCTGAGGGTCTCAGGCGTCGGGCGCCTGATCTTTCGGTGCTTCAGTTTCGTCTGTAGCCACTTCGCCTTCGGTATCCGGGTTCAGTGCTGCTGCTTCTTCTTCAGCTGTAGCTTTCTTGCGCTGAAGCTTTTCCTCTTTCTTCTGCTCCTTGGCCAAGTCTCTCTGACGTTTGGCGAAGGAATAATTAGGTTTAGCCATGGGCGATCCTCTGGGGTCGAAGGTGAGGTTGAGCGGCGCATATTCTGCCCTGTATCGATGCCGAGCCGTTAGCTGGGTTTTTGCTCGGTCCATTTTGGCGGTACCGAGGGTTGCCAGGCGTCCAGTGCGTCGAGCAGGGTTTGCGGCGATTCGCTCATTTGCAGCATGTCACGGTGCGCTTCGCGAACGAAGCCTTCGCCGACGATATGATCAAGAAAAGACGTCAACTTGTTGTAGAAACCGTTTACTTCCAGCAAACCCAGCGGTTTTCCGTGATAGCCGAGCTGGCCCCAGGTCCAGACTTCGAACAGCTCTTCCAGTGTGCCAAGGCCGCCGGGCAGAGCAATGAAGGCATCGCTGAGCTCGGCCATTCGCGCCTTGCGCGCATGCATGCCATCGACCACTTCCAGGCGAGTCAGGCCGCTGTGGCCGATTTCCTTGTCCTTGAGGCTCTGCGGGATGATCCCGATCACTTCACCGCCGGCCGCCAGCGCGGCGTCGGCAACGATCCCCATAAGCCCGACGGCGCCGCCGCCATAGACCAGAGTCAGCTTACGCTCGGCCAATGCTCGCCCCAGGGCGACAGCCGCTTCACGATAGGCCGGGTTAGTGCCAGTGCTGGCACCGCAAAATACACAAACGGACGCTAAAGACATGCCTTACTCCATGGTCATCAGGGCCACAGAGTAAAGGCAGGCTTGCCTCGTTCCAAGGGTTAAACCTCGTGTTCAGGTGTTTCGTAGGTACCGCTGGCGCCACAGGCATAAGCGGCGAGCAAACTGCTCAATAAACGGTTGAAAGACATGACAGACGCTCCGGATGAGAGATGACGGTCCTGATGATAGGGCCGTGCCAGACGTCTGGCTGGTAGATTGTTTCGATGAGTGTCATAGCCCGAAAGTTGTATACAATTTTTGATTCAGGTCATAGGAACTTGCGAAGATTTCAGGCAGTCTTCTGTCTATTAGCACTTTTGTTAACCATGCCTTGGAGATTCACCATGTTTGCCAAACTTGTTGCGGTATCCCTGCTGACACTGGCCAGCAGCCAATTGATGGCTGCGGAATGCAAGGTCACTGTCGACTCCACTGACCAGATGTCCTTCGATACCAAGGACATCACCATCGACAAGAGCTGCAAGACGTTCACCGTGGAACTGAAACATTCTGGCAGCCTGCCGAAAAACGTCATGGGTCATAACTGGGTGCTGAGCAAAGAAGCCGACATGCAGCCGATCGCCACCGACGGCGTGGCGGCAGGTATCGACAAGAACTACCTGAAAGAAGGTGATGCCCGCATCATTGCTCACACCAAAGTCATCGGCGCGAAGGAAACCGACTCGGTGACTTTCGACGTGTCGAAGCTCAATGCTGCTGAAAAGTACGGTTTCTTCTGCTCGTTCCCGGGCCACATCTCGATGATGAAAGGCACTGTTACCCTGAAGTAAGACGGGCTACCGCGTTATCGTTCTTCGCGAGCAAGTCCGCTCCCACATTTGATCTGTATACACCGCAGATCCAGTGTGGGAGCGGGCTTGCTCGCGAATGGGCCTTCAGCATCGACAAATGCTCAAGCCAAAGAAAAGCCCGCTGAGGATCAACTCCTCAGCGGGCTTTTTCGTTCATTCACGGCTCAAGGCGCAAACGGCATCACGCGCTTGTGATGGGTCTTTTTGTATGTGTCGCAGATGATCTTGAATGCTTCCTCACGCACCGGCTCGCCATGCAGGAAGGCGTCGATCTCGGCGTAGGTCACGCCGTGGGACGCTTCGTCCGGTTTGCCCGGCGACAGGTCTTCGAGGTCGGCAGTCGGGATTTTTTCCACCAGCGACTCTGGCGCGCCGAAGCTGCGGGCAATCGCCCGGACCTGATTTTTCACCAGGCCGCTCAGCGGTGCGAGGTCGCAGGCGCCGTCACCGAACTTGGTGAAGAAACCCATCACCGCTTCTGCCGCGTGATCGGTGCCGATCACCAGGCCGTGAGCTGCGCCGGCGATGGTGTATTGCGCGACCATGCGCATCCGCGCCTTGGTGTTGCCCAGCACAAAATCCTTCTGCACCGCCTCCTTACCCTCGAAGGCCGCCACTTCGCTGGCCAGGGATTTGACCGCCGGGCCGATGTTTACGGTGTGGCGCTCATCGGGGGCAATGAAGTCCACTGAGGCCTGGGCATCATGCTCGTCGAACTGGACGCCATAAGGCAGGCGCACGGCGATGAACTTGTAGCTGGCATCACCAGTACGCTCGCGCAGTTCACGCATGGCGCGCTGGGCCAGCAGGCCGGCGGTCAGGGAGTCGACGCCGCCGCTGATGCCCAGCACCAGCGTCTTGAGCCCGGCATTGACCAGGCAGTCCTGAATGAAGGTAATCCGCCGGGCAACTTCAGCCTCGAGGGCGAGTTGGTCCGCGAAGGGCGGTTGGACCTTGAGCTGTTCAGCAATCTCACGCTGTACGGCTTGCATGAATTCACTCCTTGCTAGATGGGCTGGAAATGGCGGCAGGTACTTGGAAAACATGTCGCAAATAGGCGACGAAATTCGGGTCTTTGCAGTGAGTCTTGCCAGGCTCATCAGAAATCTTGGCCACTGGCTGGCCGTTGCAGGCCGTCATTTTAAGCACGATGCTCATCGGTTCGACACCCGGAATATCGCACGTCAGGTTGGTGCCGATGCCGAAGCTGACATTGATCCGACCGCGCAATGCCCGAAAAATCTCCAGAGACTTGGGCAGCGTCAGACTGTCGGAAAACACCAGGGTCTTGCTCATCGGGTCAATGCCAAGCTTGTGATAGTGGGCGATGGCTTTTTCCGCCCACTGCACCGGGTCACCGGAATCGTGGCGCAAGCCGTCGAAGAGCTTGGCAAAGAACAGGTCGAAATCGTTGAGGAAGGCATCGAAGGTGATGCAGTCGGTCAGGGCGATCCCCAGCAAACCCCGATATTCGCGGACCCAGCAGTCGAGGGCGGCAATCTGGCTGTCGATCAGCCGCGGACCGAGTTGCTGGTGCGCCATGATCCATTCGTGGGCCATAGTGCCCAGCGGCTTCATGTCCAGCTCCCGGGACAGGTGCACGTTGCTGGTACCGACGAAGCGACCGGGGAAGTCATGCTTGAGCACGTTCACCACTTCTTCCTGTACACGGTACGAGAAGCGACGGCGGGTGCCGAAATCGGCTACTTGCAACTCGGACAATTCGTCCGCGCTGGCGTTGGCGGTCAGCCAGTCGAACTTGCGATAGAGCTGTTCGCGGGCCTGTTCCAGAATGATTTCCCGGTAGCGATAGCGGTTGCGTACTTCGCTGACCATGGCCAGCAGCGGCACTTCGAACAGAATCACGTGCAGCCACGGCCCGCGCAGACGGATGAATAACTCGCCGTTTTCGATGCCGGTGTGGATATAGCGCAGGTTGAAGCGGAATAGCCCGAGAAAACGCAGGAAATCCGGTTTCAGAAAGCTGATGCGTTCCAGGAAACTCAACTGATCGGCACTCAGGCTCAACTCGGCCAGGCGCTCGATCTGGAAACGGATCTCCGCCAGGTACGGGCGCAGATCCTCACTGTTACGGCAACGAAACTCCCATTCGACTTCCACGTTAGGGTAGTTGTGCAGCACCGCCTGCATCATCGTCAGTTTGTAGAAGTCGGTGTCGAGCAGGTTCTGCACGATGCGATCGGCAAACACACTCTCGCTCATAAGGGGTCTCCAGGCTGGCCGCGGCCCGTGGCAGCGACGTTGCAGCTGTTTCAATGAATGGGGCTAGTGGCGCATATCAGCGGCAGGTATTGCCAGCAATTTTTTAGATCGCAGCAGATCCCTGTGGGAGCGGGCTTGCTCGCGAAAGCGTAATGCCAGTCAACATTGATGTTGAATGTGCCGGCCCCTTCGCGAGCAAACCCGCTCCCACAGGTATTGGGTGCAACCCTAAATTTGCGGTATGTCTGGACTGTCGATCTGCTCCAGCATCCACTTCACAAAATCCCGCACCTTGGGTACTTCCGCCGAATGCTCCGGATACGCCAGGTAATAGGCGTCGGTGCTGGGCATCGCATGCTTCCAGGGAATGACCAGTTTGCCGTCGGCCAATTCCTCCTCCACCAGAAACTTCGGCAGCAGCGCCACGCCACAGCCGACCTGGGCGGCGCGGATGCACATGTAGAAGGTTTCGAAACGCGGGCCGTGGTAGCTGTGTTCGGTGTGGTAGCCCTGGCTGTCGAACCAGTCGTGCCAGGCCTGGGGCCGGGAAGCATTTTGCAGCAGGACCAGGTCGGTGAGTTGCGTAGGGTCGGTGAACGGCGTGTCCGGCAGGCTGCCCGGCGCGCAGACCGGCACCAGTTCCTCGCCAAACAGCTTCAGGCATTCGGTGCCGGGCCGAGAGCCCTGGCCAAAGTAGAACGCCAGGTCGCTGCGACCTTGCAGCAGATCATCAGCTTCCTGTTCGCTGCACAGGTCCAGATGGATCGACGGATGTCGCAGGCGCCAGCCTTTCAAGCGAGGCACTAGCCAGCGCGCACCGAAGGTCGGAGGCGTCGAGACTCGCAAGACTTCGGTATCACCGCCGTAGGAGCGCAGGTAATGGGTCGACATTTCGACTTGGGTGAGGATTTTTCGCACCTCCACCAGGTACAAATCGCCGGCGGGGGTCATTTGCAGACGTCGGCGCACCCGGCGGAACAACAGGTGCTGCAGCAATTCTTCGAGTTGCGCGACCTGTTTGCTCACGGCGCTCTGCGTCAGGTTCAGCTCTTCGGCGGCACGGGTGAAGCTCAAATGCCGGGTCACGGCCTCGAAGCACTGCAACGCGGTGATCGACGGCAAGTAGCGTTTATTCAGCATGGGTGGTCCTTTTTCTTGTTTCTCTATGCTCTTTTTTACCGGCAGATTCGCAGCATGAATAAACGGAATGATATCTCTCTTAAAGGTCGTTTGTTGGGTAACCTCTGGAGAGCTAAAACTACAGGTCTGATCAGCCGAATAAATCCGGCTGAACGTCTTCTGTTTTTTGCTTGAGGAGTGACCCATGGTTGCCGCATTGCTTGATCGTCTTGGTGTGAACCCGGCCCTGTATCAGAACGGCAAAGTGCCGGTGCATTCGCCGATCGATGGCAGCCGTATCGCTGCCGTGAACTGGGAAGGCGCCGCTGAAGTCGAGCAGCACATCAGTCGCGCAGATCATGCGTTCGAACTCTGGCGCAAAGTTCCGGCGCCGCGTCGTGGCGAATTGGTGCGCCAATTGGGCGACATCTTGCGCGAGTACAAGGCTGATCTCGGTGAGCTGGTTTCCTGGGAGGCCGGCAAGATCACTCAGGAAGGTTTGGGTGAAGTTCAGGAAATGATCGACATCTGCGACTTCGCGGTCGGTCTGTCCCGTCAGTTGTACGGTTTGACCATCGCCTCCGAGCGTCCTGGCCACCACATGCGCGAAACCTGGCACCCGCTGGGCGTCGTCGGCGTGATCAGTGCGTTCAACTTCCCGGTCGCCGTTTGGGCCTGGAACGCAACGCTGGCGCTGGTCTGCGGTAACCCGGTGATCTGGAAGCCGTCGGAGAAAACCCCGCTGACCGCGTTGGCCTGCCAAGCGTTGTTCGACCGCGTCTTGAAGAATTTCAGCGATGCCCCGCCACACCTGAGCCAGGTGATCATCGGTGGTCGCGATGCTGGCGAAGCGCTGGTCGATGACCCGCGTGTCGCGCTGGTCAGTGCCACCGGCAGCACCCGCATGGGCCGCGAAGTGGCGCCGAAAATCGCTGCACGTTTCGCCCGCAGCATTCTCGAGCTGGGCGGCAATAACGCGATGATCCTCGGCCCAAGCGCCGATCTGGACATGGCCGTACGGGCGATTCTGTTCAGCGCCGTCGGCACCGCCGGTCAGCGTTGCACCACGTTGCGTCGCCTGATCGCCCATGAGTCGGTGAAGGAAGAAATCATCACCCGCCTCAAAGCCGCTTACTCCAAGGTGCGCATCGGCCATCCGCTGGAAGGCAATCTGGTGGGGCCGCTGATCGACAAACACAGCTTCGAAAACATGCAGGACGCGCTGGAACAGGCCTTGAGCGAGGGCGGCCGGGTGTTCGGCGGCAAGCGTCAGTTGGAAGACAAATTCCCCAACGCTTACTACGTTTCGCCCGCCATCGTCGAAATGCCGGAGCAGAGCGATGTGGTGTGCAGTGAAACCTTCGCACCGATTCTGTACGTGATCGGTTACAACGATTTCGAAGAGGCGCTGCGCCTGAACAACGCCGTGCCACAAGGCCTGTCGTCGTGCATCTTCACCACTGATGTGCGTGAAGCCGAGCAGTTCATGTCCGCTGTGGGCAGCGATTGCGGCATCGCCAACGTCAACATCGGCCCGAGCGGCGCAGAGATCGGCGGCGCGTTTGGCGGCGAGAAGGAAACGGGCGGTGGTCGTGAATCCGGTTCGGATGCATGGCGCGGGTACATGCGCCGTCAGACCAATACCGTGAACTATTCGCTGGAGTTGCCGTTGGCTCAAGGGATCACCTTCGACTGAGATGAACTCAGATCTTTGATCCAATGAAAATCCAATGTGGGAGCGGGCTTGCTCGCGAAAGCGGTCTTTCAGTCACATAGATACTGAATACACGGACGCCTTCGCGAGCAAGCCCGCTCCCACACTGGAATGGATGTGTTTGTTAGGTTTCTGTTGGAGTCTGGCAATGCCGTTACGCGAAGAGTGTCTGTGGGAAAAACTGACGCCGCAAAGGCCCGACAACGCGGCGCTCAAAGGCGAGGTGACGGTGGATGTCTGCGTCATCGGTGCCGGTTTCACCGGTTTGTCGGCGGCGGTGCATCTGCTGGAACAGGGTAAAAGTGTCTGTGTGCTGGAAGCGCATCGCGCCGGGCATGGCGGTTCGGGGCGTAACGTCGGGCTGGTCAACGCCGGGATGTGGATTCCACCGGATGAAATCGAAGCCGGGTTCGGCGAGGCGGTCGGCAGTCAGCTCAACCGCATGCTGGGTGCGGCGCCGTCACTGGTGTTTAGCCTGGTCGACAAATACAACATCGATTGCCAGTTACGCCGCGAAGGCACGCTGCACATGGCGCACAACGCGCGTGGCGAAGCGGATCTGCGCAGTCGCGAAGAACAATGGAAACGTCGTGGTGCGCCGGTCGAACTGTTAACCGGTCAAGCCTGCGAACAAGCCACCGGCACAAAAAAGATCGCCGCCGCCTTGCTCGATCGGCGCGCCGGCACGATCAACCCGATGGCCTACACCACGGGGCTGGCCAATGCGGCCATCAGCCTTGGCGGTCAGCTGTTCGATCATTCACCGGTGACCCGACTTGAACGTCAGGGCCAGCGCTGGTCGGTGCAAACCGCCCAGGGTTCGGTGCTGGCCGAGCAGGTGGTCATCGCCTCCAACGCTTATACCGAAGGTGACTGGACGGAGCTGCGGCGCAATTTCTTCCCCGGTTATTACTATCAAGTGGCCTCGGTGCCGCTGACCGAAGAGGCTGCACAGCCGATTCTGCCCGGCGGCCAGGGTTCCTGGGACACCCGGCAGGTGCTCAGCAGTATTCGGCGGGACAAGGACGGTCGTCTGTTGCTCGGCAGTCTCGGCAACGGCAACCAGAAACCGACCTGGTTCCTGAAAGCCTGGGCCGACCGGGTTCAGCAGCATTACTTCCCGTACCTGAAACCGGTGGAGTGGGAATGCACCTGGACCGGTTGCATCGCCTTCACCCCGGATCATTTGATGCGCCTGTTCGAGCCGGCACCGGGTCTGGTGGCCGTCACCGGCTACAACGGTCGAGGCGTGACGACCGGTACAGTGGTCGGCAAAGCCTTTGCCGATTATTTGTGTAATGGAGATCCTCAAGCCCTGCCGATTCCATTCGCGCCCATGCAGCCATTGGCAGGTGTGGGGCTGAGAAGCTGCCTGTATGAGGCCGGATTTTCGTTGTATCACGCGGGCCAGTGCCTGCGGATCGTCATCTGATTGTTGAAATATGTTGCTGGAAGCGGCGCTTTTCAGCGAAGCGGCTAGCCTGTAATGGTGCGGGTTGTAGCAGTTGCGCACCAGCAGTGTGCAGTTCGGTGACGCGAGCTGTTACAGGCTGGTTGCACATCGTTTGGCGCTGCGGTTGCAATGATGGCGCGCGTGGGTTGCGCCTTTAAAAATAAATGGTTTCACCTCCCGCGGTTTAGACGGTTGCACGCCCAATGAAAATGGGCCCGAAACAGTCGAAAAAACAATAAGGCAGCGACTTTTCCCAGAATAAAAAACCGATGGCACGGCCCTTGCTCTGAGCATTCAGTGAAGTCGCAGTGCCAACTAAAAAAAACCTTGGAGCACCACCTCATGTCCCAGACGTTTTACAAGAAAGGCTTTCTGGCCCTCGCAGTGGCAACTGCGTTGGGTGTTTCTGCGTTTGCTCAGGCTGACATCAAGATCGGCGTAGCGGGTCCAATGACGGGCGCCAACGCGGCATTTGGCGAGCAGTACATGAAGGGTGCGCAGGCAGCGGCTGATGCAGTCAACGCCTCTGGCGGTGTCAACGGGGAAAAAATCGTACTGGTCAAAGGCGATGATGCCTGCGAACCGAAACAGGCTGTGACGGTCGCCAAGGACCTGACCAACCAGAAAGTCGCTGGCGTAGTCGGTCACTTCTGCTCCTCATCGACCATCCCGGCCTCCGAGATCTACGACGAAGCAGGCATCATCGCGATCACTCCAGGTTCCACCAACCCGGCTGTTACCGAGCGAGGCCTGAGTGCCATGTTCCGTATGTGCGGGCGTGACGACCAGCAAGGCATTGTGGCCGGCGATTACATCGTCGACGTGCTCAAGGGCAAGAAAGTCGTGGTTCTGCACGACAAGGACACCTACGGTCAAGGTCTGGCGGATGCTACCAAGGCTCAGTTGGCCAAGCGTGGCGTGACGCCGGTCCTGTACGAAGGCCTGACCCGTGGCGAAAAAGATTTCAGCACCATCGTCACCAAAATCCGCGGCGCTGGCGCCGACGTCGTTTACTTCGGTGGCCTGCACCCGGAAGCCGGTCCTCTGGTTCGTCAACTGCGTGAGCAAGGTCTCAAAGACGTCAAGTTCATGTCCGATGACGGTATCGTAACCGACGAACTGGTGACCACCGCTGGCGGTCCGCAATTCGTTGACGGCGTGCTGATGACCTTTGGTGCCGACCCACGCCTGCTGCCAGACAGCAAGACTGTAGTGGACGAGTTCCGCAAGAAAGGCACCGAGCCTGAAGGCTACACCCTGTACGCCTATGCTTCGGTCCAGGCTCTGGCCGCAGCCTTCAATGGCTCCAAATCCAACAATGGCGAGAAAGCCGCCGAGTGGCTGAAGAAAAATCCGGTCAAAACCGTGATGGGCGAGAAGACCTGGGACGCCAAGGGCGACCTGAAAGTCTCCGACTACGTGGTTTACCAGTGGGACAAGGATGGCAAATACCACCAGCTGGAAAAACAGAAGTGATATGACTGGCTGATTGCCCGGCGTCTTGTGCGCCGGGTAATCAAAGAACATGTCCGTGCTGTACCTGTCTTTTCTCGTAGAGCTGCATACAACCGTGTTGCGTCGGCGGCTGAACCCCGGTCTGGCGCACTCGGTTTTTGTGCAGTCTCTCAAATGCGTGAGATTGCGTTATGGATGGTATTTTCCTGCAGCAACTGGTCAACGGCCTGACCCTCGGGTCGGTCTATGGCCTGATCGCCATCGGCTACACAATGGTCTATGGCATCATTGGCATGATCAACTTCGCCCACGGCGAGGTTTACATGATTTCCGCTTACCTCGCGGCAATCAGTCTGGCTCTGCTGGCATACTTCGGTATTGAATCCTTCCCCTTGCTGATGCTTGGCACACTGGTCTTCACCATCATCGTCACGGCGGTGTATGGCTGGGTCATCGAGCGCGTCGCCTACAAACCGCTGCGCAACTCCACCCGACTGGCACCGCTGATCAGCGCCATCGGTATTTCGCTGATCCTGCAAAACTATGCACAGATTTCCCAAGGGGCCCGTCAACAAGGCGTACCGACACTGCTGACCGGTGCATGGCGCGTTGAAGTCGGGACCGGCTTCGTCCAGCTTACTTACACCAAGATCTTCATTCTGGTCGCAGCGTTTGTCGGGATGGCCCTGCTGACCTACGTCATCAAGTACACCAAGCTCGGCCGTATGTGCCGCGCGACCCAGCAAGACCGCAAGATGGCCTCGATCCTGGGGATCAACACCGATCGCGTCATTTCCTACGTGTTCATCATTGGTGCCGCGATGGCGGCGTTGGCCGGCGTGCTGATCACCATGAACTACGGCACATTCGACTTCTACGCGGGCTTCATCATTGGCATCAAGGCGTTCACCGCCGCGGTGCTTGGTGGGATTGGCTCGCTGCCCGGGGCGATGCTCGGCGGGATCATTCTCGGGATCTCCGAGTCGCTGTTCTCCGGATTGGTCAACTCGGACTACAAAGACGTTTTCAGCTTCTCGCTGCTCGTTCTCGTTCTGGTCTTTCGGCCCCAAGGCCTGCTCGGCCGTCCTCTTGTGTCGAAGGTGTAAGCGATGTCTTCAACCACTAAAAAAACCATTGATCTCAAAAGAAGCCTGGTTGACGCGATTCTTGCCGGCCTGGTGGCCCTGATTGTGTTCGGCCCGATTGTCGGCGTAGTCCTCGACGGCTACGGCTTCAACCTGGAAGCGACCCGGGTGGCATGGATTGTCGCCATCGTCATGGCCGGCCGCTTTGCCTTGAGCCTGTTCCTGCAAACCCCCAAGGGCCTGAGAATTCTTGAAGGCTTTGAAAGTACAGGCTCCGGGGTTCATGTACTGCCGCCTGATTACAAATCCCGCTTGCGCTGGATTATCCCGGTGATGATCGTTATCGCCGTGGTGTTCCCGTTTTTCTCCAACTCCTACCTGCTGGGCGTGGTCATCCTCGGGCTGATCTACGTGCTGCTGGGCCTGGGGCTGAACATCGTGGTCGGCCTGGCCGGCCTGCTCGACCTGGGTTACGTGGCGTTCTACGCCATTGGTGCCTATGGGCTGGCGCTCGGTTATCAATACCTGGGGCTGGGTTTCTGGACGGTGCTGCCGCTGGCGGCAATCACTGCCGGGTTGGCCGGTTGCATCCTGGGTTTCCCGGTGCTGCGCCTGCACGGTGACTACCTGGCGATCGTGACCCTGGGGTTCGGTGAAATCATCCGGTTGATCCTCAATAACTGGCTGTCCCTGACTGGCGGCCCGAACGGTATGGCGGCTCCGTTGCCGACGTTCTTCGGCCTCGAGTTCGGCAAAAGAGCGAAGGAGGGGGGCGTCCCGTTCCATGAGTTCTTTGGCATCGCCTATAACCCGGACGTGAAGTACTACTTCATATACGCGGTGTTGTTCCTGGTGGTACTGGGCGTGCTGTACGTCAAGCACCGTCTGACCCGCATGCCGGTCGGTCGCGCGTGGGAAGCCTTGCGTGAAGACGAAATCGCCTGCCGTTCCATGGGCCTGAATCACGTATTGGTCAAGCTGTCGGCGTTCACCATCGGTGCATCGACTGCCGGTCTGGCGGGTGTGTTCTTCGCTACCTATCAGGGTTTCGTCAACCCGACCTCGTTCACCTTCTTCGAATCGGCACTGATCCTCGCCATCGTGGTACTTGGCGGCATGGGCTCGACCATCGGCGTGGTGATTGCGGCGTTCGTGCTGACTGTCGCCCCGGAACTGCTGCGCGGCTTCGCTGAATATCGCGTGCTGCTGTTCGGCATCCTGATGGTGTTGATGATGATCTGGCGACCGCGCGGCCTGATTCGGATCAGCCGTACCGGTGTGACCCCACGTAAAGGAGTGGCGCCATGAGCGAAGAAATCGTTCTCTCGGTCGAAAATCTGATGATGCACTTTGGCGGCATCAAAGCCCTTAGTAACGTCAGCATGAAAGTCAAACGCAACTCGATTTTTGCGTTGATCGGCCCCAACGGCGCGGGCAAGACCACGGTGTTCAACTGCTTGACCGGGTTCTATAAAGCGTCCGGCGGGCATATCGAACTCAATGCCCATGGTGTGAAAACCGACGTCATCAAAATGCTCGGGGAACCGTTCAAGGCAATCGATTTCGTTTCGCCGAAAAGCTTCATCAGCCGGCTCCACTACAAGATGTTCGGTGGCACGCACCTGATCAACCGTGCCGGTCTGGCGCGGACTTTTCAGAACATTCGCCTGTTCAAGGAAATGTCGGTGCTGGAAAACCTGCTGGTGGCCCAACACATGTGGGTCAACCGCAACCTCCTTTCGGGCATCCTCAACACCAAGGGTTACCGCAAGGCCGAAAGCGATGCGCTGGACCACGCGTTCTATTGGCTAGAGGTAGTGAATCTGGTGGACTGCGCCAACCGCCTGGCCGGTGAGCTGTCCTACGGTCAACAACGCCGTCTGGAAATCGCCCGGGCCATGTGCACCCGGCCACAGATCATCTGCCTCGACGAGCCGGCCGCCGGCCTCAACCCTCAGGAAACCGAAGCGCTGAGCGCGATGATCCGGCTGCTGCGCGACGAGCACGATCTGACCGTGGTGCTGATCGAACACGACATGGGCATGGTAATGAGTATTTCCGACCACATCGTGGTGCTGGACCACGGCGTTGTCATCGCCGAGGGCGGGCCTGAAGCGATTCGACACGACCCGAAAGTGATTGCCGCCTACCTGGGCGCCGAAGAAGAGGAAGTGGTATGAGTGCACCCATCCTCGAACTCAAGGATCTGGACGTGTTCTACGGGCCGATTCAGGCCCTGAAGAAAGTCTCGTTGCACATCAATGAAGGTGAAACCGTCAGCCTGATCGGCTCCAACGGTGCCGGCAAATCGACCCTGCTGATGTCGATCTTCGGCCAGCCGCGGGCCGCTGACGGGCAAATCATCTATCAGGGGGTGGATATCACGCACAAGTCGTCCCACTACATCGCGTCCAACGGTATCGCTCAATCGCCGGAAGGTCGGCGGGTGTTCCCTGACATGACCGTCGAGGAAAACCTGTTGATGGGTACGATTCCAATCGGTGACAAGTACGCCAAGGAAGACATGCAGCGCATGTTCGAGTTGTTTCCACGGCTCGAAGAGCGACGCACCCAACGCGCCATGACCATGTCCGGCGGCGAGCAACAAATGCTCGCCATCGCCCGGGCGCTCATGAGCCGGCCGAAGCTGTTGCTGCTCGATGAGCCGAGCCTGGGGCTGGCGCCGATTGTGGTGAAACAGATCTTCGCGACCCTGCGGGAACTGGCCAGCACCGGTATGACCATCTTCCTGGTGGAGCAGAACGCCAACCACGCCCTCAAGCTGTCGGACCGGGCGTACGTGATGGTCAACGGCGAGATCCGCCTCAGCGGCACCGGTAAGGAGCTGCTGGTGAACGATGAGGTGCGCAACGCCTACCTCGGCGGCCACTGAGTTCGCTGTTGCAACAAACAAGCCCCGACGAGCAATTGCCGGGGCTTTTTTACATCTCTAAAACACCACAATCCCTTGTGGGAGCGAACCTGCTCGCGATAGCGAAGTGTCAGTCGACATGCTTTTCATTGACCCACCGTTATCGCGAGCAGGCTCGCTCCCACACCGGCGGCATGTGCTTTTTGGAAATTGTGGAAAACAATATTCACGACCTCTCAAAGCGCGACATAAAGCCGCTGCAAATTACTGTTTTGTCAGGGTTTCGACTTGTCCCCGTTTGCTGTGGAGCTGGCTGTGAATAACGTGGGAGTAGCTGGCTGCAAGCCTTTAAATCCGTGGCTTACAGCGATGTGATTGTTTTTTGATCATGCTTTTTTGCTGGACCTCAAGCCGGCTTTGTCAACCTTTTTTGTTAGGGGCAAACACGGCATGAATCGAGTGGACAAGCCTGTGGATAAGTCTGTGGTTAAACTCTGGAAAGAGTCCGCTGAGGGCCGTAGTTACTGGCTTGGCGCCATCGTCGGTTTGACCGCTCGGTCGTGCAAATTGCCCGGGGCTACACAGCAGGCACCTGTGGGTCAAGCAAAAAACTTTCTAATCTGCCCGCAAAGCCTTGTGGACAGCGGCTTGCAGCTTTTGCACTTGCCCCCGGAAACTGTGGACCGGCCTGTGGATAAGGTGCGTGTACATGGCTGCAAGCCACGGTGCATATGGCGTTGCCGGTGTTGATTGTTTTTTGTACGGTTTTTGCGATGGTTGCCGCTGTGGACAAGGCCGGGCATGCTGGCAATTGATTTTCTATTCCAAGGGCTGTCGATCAGCCGAAGTAAGGAGAACACGATGTCCAACACCCTGTTTATTACCGGCGCGACCTCCGGTTTTGGTGAAGCCTGTGCCCGTCGTTTTGCCGAAGCCGGCTGGAAACTGGTGCTGACAGGTCGTCGTGAAGAGCGCCTCAACGCCCTGTGCGCCGAGCTGTCGAAGCAGACCGAGGTCCATGGCCTGGTGCTCGACGTACGGGATCGCAAGGCCATGGAGGAGGCGATTGCCAACCTGCCGCCGTCCTTCGCCAAGTTGCGCGGGCTGATCAACAACGCCGGCCTGGCCTTGGGCGTGGACCCGGCTCCCAAGTGTGATCTTGATGATTGGGACACCATGGTCGACACCAACATCAAAGGCCTGATGTACAGCACTCGCCTGTTGTTGCCGCGTTTGATCGCTCACGGTCGTGGTGCCGGCATCGTCAACCTCGGTTCCATCGCCGGCAACTACCCGTACCCGGGCAGCCACGTGTATGGCGCGAGCAAGGCGTTCGTCAAACAGTTCTCCCTGAACCTGCGCTGTGACCTGCAAGGTACGGGCGTGCGGGTCAGCAACATCGAGCCGGGCCTGTGCGAGAGCGAGTTCTCGCTGGTGCGTTTCGCCGGTGACCAGGAGCGTTATAACGCCACGTACGCCGGCGCCGAGCCGATCCAGCCGCAAGACATCGCCGAGACTATTTTCTGGGTGCTCAACGCACCGGCCCACATCAACATCAACAGCCTCGAGCTGATGCCGGTGAGCCAGACCTGGAGCGGGTTTGCCATTGAGCGTAATACGAAGGCTTAAGACCGCGTAACGGCCATCGCGGGCAAGCCACGCTCCCACAGGGTTTGTGTTGACTCGCTATTTCGCGAACGACACAAACCCTGTGGGAGCGGGCTTACACCGCGATAGCTATCTATCAGTCAGCTAAGATATTTGACCAACCCGCGATAACAGGTCGCCAAATGATAAGGCGTAGTCGAAGGCATGTCCTTGCGGCTCACTTCGCCCTGTTCATCGCGACACTCATACCAGCCGCCCGCATGCAAAAAACGCTGTTGCAGCGCCTGCAATTGGCGCTGCACAGAGGCTTCGCTATCGGGGCGTAAAGTCAGGGCACGCAAGTATTCAGCCTGGGCCCAGATGCGTTGGGTCGCATCACGAGGGTGGTCGTCCAGCTCCAGCATCGCGCGCACAGCCCCGGTCTGCTGATCCACGCCCTGTTGCTCGGTAAACGTAAAGGCGCGGTCCAGCGACGCATGCAATTTGGAGCCGCGCAGCAAGGGTGAGGACTCCAGCAGGAAATACCATTCGAACTGATGGCCAGGCTCGAACCAGTTATCCACAGCGCCCAGCGGCTTTTCCATCAATACCGCGTGTTGCGGATCGATGAAGCGCTTCTGCATGGCTGTGCATAACTCGAGAAGCGCGCTCTGCACAGCAACGTCCTCGCGCACCGAAAGGATGGCGAGGAAGGCTTCGGCCAAATGCATCAATGGATTCTGCAGCGGCCCGGAGTTGAGCGAGGACCAATCACGGTCCAGGCTGGCTTCGTACAGGCCGTCGCCTGTGGCGAAGCGCTGCGCCAACACTTCCAGCGTGGCGTTGAGCACCGACTCCACCAGCGGTTCGCGAACCTTGTCCCAGTAATGGGCGCAGGCGAACAGGATGAAAGCGTGTGTGTAGAGGTCTTTGCGCTGATCCAGCGGCGCACCTTGCGGGTCGATGCTATAGAACCAGCCGCCATGCTCGGCATCGTGGAAATGTTGTTGCAAGGATCGGAACAGTGCCGCCGCACGTTCTTCGGCCTGAGGCACTTGACCGATCAGGCTGGAAAACAGGTACAGCTGCCGCGCGCAAGCCATGGCCCGATAGCGCTGCGGTGGCAGCGGCTGATGCTTGGCGTCCAGCGCTTCATAAGGCAATGCCATGTCGGCGTTCCAGCCGGGGCCTTGCCAGAGCGGCACGATCACGTCCTGGAAGTGCTGTTGCACCGAGGCGAACAGGGCGGTCAATTCTGGCTGGGAAGCAGAGCGGGAAACAGAGGGCATTGGCTGGCGTCGTCACGGCAGGGGCGATTGCGCGACATGGTAGCAGAGAGGCAGGCTTGAGAGAGGCGGCGTCTGTCAGGCCGCCTTCGCGAGCAAGCCCGCTCCCACATTTGTCCTGCGTACACAGATCAAATGTGGGAGCGGGCTTGCTCGCGAAGGGGCCGGAACAACCGATAAAAAATCAGCCTGCCAACAACCAAACCCCAGTCGCCGCTGAGGCCGCGCCCGCTAACCGAACCAGTGGTGCGGCAGCCTGAGGCAAGACGCGAACCACCGCATAACCCGCTGCATGCAAAGCTGCCGTCGCCACCACAAACCCCGCCGCATACGCCCACGGGCTCGACATCTCCGGCAATTCCAGACCATGCGCCACGCCATGAAACAGCGCGAACAATGCGGTCGCACCCACCGCCAGGCTCAACGGCGGACGCACCGCCAAAGCCACCGCCAGGCCCAACGCCAATACCGAGGCAGCAATTCCGCTTTCCAGCGCCGGCAGGTTCAGCCCTTCAAAACCCAGCAGGCCGCCGATCAGCATAGTGCCCACGAACGTGCAGGGCAGCGCCCAACGCGCGGCGCCTTTCTGCTGCGCGGCCCACAACCCTACGGCAACCATGGCCAGCAAGTGATCGAGGCCGCCGATCGGGTGGCTGATGCCAGCCATCAAGCCATTGTCGCCGTGGCCCGGGTGAGCGAACGCGATGGCCGGGGTCAGCAGCAGGGCCATGGCGCCCAGAATGCGTTTCAGTGTCATGGATAAGCTTCCTTGTTGATAAGTGTGATCAGGCCGCAGTCAGTAAGCCCTGGCGTTCGATGAAGGCGATGATTGCTTCCAGGCCCTGACCGGTTTTCTGGTTGCTGAAAACAAACGGTTTGCCGTTGCGCATGCGTTGGGTGTCGCTGTCCATCATCTCTAGCGAGGCGCCTACCAGCGGCGCCAGATCGATCTTGTTGATCACCAGCAAATCGGATTTGCAGATCCCCGGCCCGCCTTTGCGCGGGAGCTTGTCGCCGGCCGAAACGTCGATCACATAGATGGTCAGGTCCGACAGTTCCGGGCTGAAGGTCGCCGAGAGGTTGTCGCCACCGGACTCCACCAGGATCAGGTCCAGCCCTGGGAAGCGCCGGTTCAGTTGATCCACGGCTTCGAGGTTGATCGAGGCGTCTTCGCGAATCGCCGTGTGCGGGCAGCCGCCGGTTTCCACGCCGATGATCCGCTCGGGCGCCAGGGCTTCGTTGCGTACCAGAAAGTCGGCGTCTTCGCGGGTGTAGATGTCGTTGGTCACGACGGCGAGGTTGTAACGGTCGCGCAGGGCCAGACACAGGGCCAGGGTCAGGGCGGTTTTGCCGGAACCGACCGGGCCGCCGATGCCGACGCGCAGGGGTTGTGTGTTCATGTGATTCTCCAAAATAAAAGGCCCTAGGAACGGAACAGACGGCTGTACTGGCGCTCATGGGCCATACACGCCAGGGACAGGCCGAAAGCGGCGCTGCCAGAGTGTTCGGGGTTGATTCGGGTGGCGTCTTGCTGCGCCTGTTGCAGCAGCGGCAGCAGTTCGCTGGTCAGGCGCTGCGTGGCTTGCTGGCCCAGGGGCAGGGTTTTCATCAGCACCGCCAATTGGTTTTCCAGCCAGCTCCAGAGCCAGGCGGCCAGCGCATCTTGCGGGCTGATCTGCCAGGCGCGGGCCGCCAGCGCCCAGCCAAGGGCCAGATGCGGTTCAGGGCATTGGTCGAGAAAGGCCCGGGCGGGTGCATCCAGTTCCGGTAAACCGTTGAGCAGTTGCTTCAACGAATAACCCATCTGTCGACTTTCCTGATGCAACTCGCGGGTTTCCCGGCTGGCGCGATGTTCTTCGCAACGTTGCAGCAGTTCGGCCCAGTTTTCTTCGGCCGCAGCGGTGCAATGGGCGAGCAGTAGCGGCGCTTCGAAACGCGCGAGATTGAGCAGCAACTGATCGCTGATCCAGCGCCGCGCGCTGTCAGGATCGTTTACGCGGCCGTTATCCACAGCCATCTCCAAACCTTGGGAGTAGCTGTAGCCGCCAATCGGCAGCTGTGGACTGGCCAGACGCAGCAGCGCCCAGGCTGGGTTCATAAACGCACGCCGAACTGATGCAGTTTCGGCGGATAGTTGAAATCCTCGTCACCCTGGCGCGAATGGTGATGGCCCCCGCCGTAGGCACCGTGTTCCGGCTGGAACGGCGCTTCGATGGTCTCGGCATTGGCACCAAGCTGTTCGAGCATCGCCTTGAGCACGTAATCGTCGAGCAGGCGTAACCAGCCATCGCCGACTTGCAGGGCCACATGGCGGTTGCCCAGGTGATAGGCGGCGCGGGTCAGTTCGAAGGCATTGGCGCAGGTGACGTGCAGCAGTTGTTCGGGGCGAGCGCAGACGCGAACAACGCGCCCGTCTTCGGCTTGCAGGCATTCGCCGTCATACAGCGGCGGCTGACCGCGCTCCAAAAACAACCCGACGTCTTCACCCTCGGCACTGAAACAGCGCAAACGGCTTTTGCTCCGGGCTTCGAAAGTCAGGTGCAACTCGGCGGCCCAGACGGGTTGAGGGTCGATTCTGCGATGAATCACCAGCATCGGAAGGCTTCCAGCAATGGACAATGCTCAGGGATAGAGCAAGGGGCTTGCCAATCGGGTGAGAGGTAGGAAATGCCTGTCGGAGCGAAGGGGGGGACTCACGATGCTGCAGGGTTTTGATTGAAGTTGGTGCGAGAGGATTATTTGCGCACCAAATTGCGGCGAAATGCCTGTGTGGGAGCGGGCTTGCTCGCGAAGGCGGAGTAACAGGCTACTCAGATGTTGAATGTGATGGCCCCTTCGCGAGCAAGCCCGCTCCCACAGGGTGAGGTGCGTTACTCGGTGCTGCCGAGGCCTTGCCAGTGTTTGAGGCCTATGAAGATGAAGCGCAACTGCTGCGTGATTTTCGCCTGAGGCGTCAGATGATCCGGCAACGCCTGCACCGGCGGATCGATAATGTCCGGCAGGGTGGCGAACACGCTTTTGACGATCAGATCAGCCATGACACTCAAACCTGCAATGTCCAGATGCTGCAGTTTCGGCATCAGCGACAAGTCCGCCGCCAGGTCCGAGCTGATATCTTCGCGCAAGCGGCCAATGGCCTGGCGCACCGGCAACGAGCCGCCGTACTGTTCGCGGGCAAGAAACAGGAACTGCGATCGATTGGCCGTGACCACGTCGAGAAAAATCCGCACCGAGGCGTCGATGATGCCGCCCATGACGAACTCGTTATGGCGCACCAGGCGGATGGTTTCACGGAAGGTCTGACCGACTTCGCTCACCAGCACCAGGCCCAGTTCATCCATGTCGGCGAAATGCCGGTAGAAACCGGTGGGTACGATCCCGGCGGTTCTGGTCACTTCGCGCAGGCTCAGGCTGCCGAATCCTCGGCCGCTTTCCATCAAGTGGCGGGCAGCGTCCATCAGGGCGTTGCGGGTCTGTTGTTTCTGTTCGGCGCGGGGCAGCATCGCAAGGGTGTTTTCTGGACAGGGACAGCGGCGCACTCTAGCAAATCGGCTTCGCTGGCGTCGAACGACTATCGGGATATCACGCGGGGAAATGCAGCTTCTATAAAGTCAAAAGCCCAATCCGGGGATTGGGCTTTTTTTTCGGGCCGCCATGGGCTTAGCTCACAGCGCTGTTGCGTTCGATTACACGGTCACCACCACCTTCAGCAAGGGTTTGACCTTGTGGAGTGCGATCGGAACCGTCGGCAGCCAGGGTCTGGCCTTGTGGAGTGCGATCGGAACCGTCGGCAGCCAGGGTCTGGCCTTGTGGGGTGCGGTCGGAACCGTCAGCAGCCAGGGTCTGGCCTTGTGGAGTACGATCAGAACCGTCTTCCGCCAAGGTTTGACCTTGTGGAGTCTTGTCATAACCGTCTTCGGTGATCAGGCCTTTTTCTTTCAGGCGATCATTGCCACCTTCGGCCAAGGTCTGACCTTGTGGAGTGCGGTCGGAACCATCAGCGGCAACGGTCTGGCTGAACACCGAGTGGCTGTCTTTGACTTGTGGAGTGGCCTGATCTGCGGCCGGCAAAGCAAGAGCGGTGCTGGCTAACATCGAGAGGGTCAGGCTAAGCAGTAATTCGCGTTTCATGATGGGTTGCTCCTTGGGAGGGCGATAAAGTGGGTACGAGGACAATGCTACTCTCGAGAAGTCGATATAAAAGTTCATAAACGCAATGGTAATAATCAACAGAATTGATTGTTCGGCCGCGGCGCTCTAGAACGGGCGTTTCCGGCGAGCTTTTTTGCACCGAGGTGGGTATTTTCGACCCACTCTCGCCTCGCAAAAGTGCGGGTGCGGTAACGCCGGATGAGGGAGCAGGGTGTTCCCGGCCGATTATTTGAGTGTTAAGTGCCTATTCGGTTAAACCTGCGGCGCATTTTTCAGTCGTAGATTTCATGGCAGGCCGGTTCTGGCCTAACGTTTCATCAGTGCGTCGCTGTCGGGACGCTCAGTCGTATTCAGGAGCCCTGTGCAATGACGCGCACTCGTAAAATTCTTGCCTGGACCTTCGCCAGCCTCGTTGTCCTGCTGGCCGTCCTGGTGCTGATCATCGCGTTCTTCGATTGGAACCGGATCAAACCGCCCCTGAACGCCAAGGTGTCCGAAGAACTGCATCGTCCATTCGCCATCAATGGCAACCTTGCGGTGGTCTGGCAGCGCCAGCCTGACGAGGGCGGCTGGCGAGCCTGGGTGCCGTGGCCGCATGTGGTGGCCGAGGATCTGAGCCTGGGCAACCCGGACTGGTCGAAGCAACCGCAGATGGCCACCCTCAAACGTGTCGAGCTGCGTATTTCGCCATTGGCTTTGCTGGCGCAGCGGGTGGCGATCCCGCGCATCGACCTGAGCGAACCCAATGCCGAGCTGCAGCGTCTGGCCGACGGTCGCGCCAACTGGACGTTCAAGTTCGATCCCAAAGATCCCGACGCCGAGCCTTCGAAATGGGTGCTGGACATCGGTGCCATCGGCTTCGACAAGGGCCACGTCACACTCGACGACCAAAAGCTGAAGACTCAGCTTGATCTGCTTATCGACCCGTTGGGCAAACCGATTCCGTTCAGCGACATTGTCGGAGACAAAGCGGCAAAAAAAGCGGTTGAAAAGGGTGGTTCGCCACAGGATTACGCCTTCGCACTGAAGGTCAAAGGCCAATACCACGGTCAGAATCTTGTGGGCCAGGGCAAGACTGGCGGCTTGTTGGCTTTACAGGACGCCACCAAGCCGTTCCCGCTTCAAGCGCAAATGAAGATCGCCGACACCAGCGTCGAACTGGCCGGTACGCTCACCGATCCATTGAACCTCGGCGCCCTGGATTTGCGCCTGAAACTGGCCGGGGCCAGCCTGGGTAATCTCTATCCACTGATTGGCGTGACGCTGCCGGATACTCCGCCTTACGCCACCGACGGGCACTTGGTTGCCAAGTTGAACGAGCCGGGCGGGGCGGTGTACCGCTATGAGGCGTTCAATGGCACCATCGGCGAGAGCGATATCCATGGCAACCTGACCTACGTTGCGAGCCAGCCGAGACCCAAACTGAGCGGGGCGCTGGAGTCCAATCAATTGCTGTTTACCGACCTGGCCCCATTGATCGGTGCCGATTCCAACGCCAAGCAAAAGGACCGCGGCGGTGAAAGCAAGCAGCCGGCGGATAAGCTGCTACCAGTCGAGGAGTTCAGGACTGAGCGCTGGCGCGATATGGACGCCGACGTTGAATTCACCGGCAAACGTATCGTCCACAGTGCAAAACTGCCGTTCACCGATCTCTACACCCATGTGGTGCTGACCGATGGCGTGCTTAGCCTCGAGCCCCTGCGTTTCGGCGTGGCCGGCGGCAATCTGGATGCACAGATTCGTCTGGACGGGCGCACCGAGCCATTGGAAGGCCGGGCCAAACTGACGGCGCGCAAGTTCAAGCTCAAGCAGCTATTCCCCACCCTGGAGCGGATGAAAACCAGTTTCGGTGAGCTTAATGGCGACGCCGATCTTGTCGGTCGTGGCAACTCGGTGGCCAAGCTGCTGGGCACTGCCGACGGCAATTTGAAGATGCTGATCAATGACGGCGCGATCAGTCGCGAGTTGATGGAGTTGGCGGGGCTCAACGTCGGCAATTATGTAGTGGGCAAGATCTTTGGTGACAAGGAAGTGAAGATCAATTGCGCGGCGGCCGACTTCGAGATCAAGGCAGGTCTGGCGACCACGCGGCTGTTCGTTTTCGATACCGAGACCGCGATCGTCTACGTCGACGGCACGGCAAACATGGCGACCGAGCAACTGGACCTGACCATCTCCCCGGAATCCAAGGGCTGGCGCTTGATTTCGCTGCGTTCGCCGCTGTATGTTCGGGGCAAGTTCATCAAGCCGGATGCGGGCGTGAAACCGGTGCCGTTGATGCTGCGTGGGGCCGGGATGGTTGCACTGGGTGTGATTGCCGCGCCGGCGGCGGGCTTGCTGGCGTTGATAGCCCCCAGCGCTGGTGAGCCCAATCAGTGTGCGCCGTTGCTGGAGCAGATGAAGGCGGGCAAGGCGCCGGTGACGGTTAAACCTACCAAGTAACTTTCGGCGTCTGTGAAGACGCCATCGCGAGCAGGCTCGCTCCCACAATGGACCTGTGTTTACAGGAAAAATGTGGGAGCGAGCCTGCTCGCGATGGCGATATGCCCGACGCTACAGATCTTTCAGAATGCAATCGAAGCCTACAGGGGAATGAGTTCTCCCGAAGGCTGCGATCTTGGCAATAAACCAGACAACCGAGCCTCCTCCTGCAACCACGCAAAAAATGCCCGCACCGGCGGATGCCGTTCACGGCCTGGTACACACAGCGCACTGTATCCGGCCCCGTCGACCTGAATGTCCCCCCGATAAGGCAGCAGCACACCGCTGGCCACACTCTCCGACACCAGAATATTGCTCGCCAGCACCAGGCCTTGCCCGGCGATGGCGGCTTGCAGGGCGTAATGCTCTTCGTCGTATTCACGCACCGCCGGTTGCGCGGCCAGCCAGCTTTCGCCGGACTGCGCGCACCAGGCCTCCCAGCCATGGGCATACAGCTTGGAGTTGTGCCAGCGCACGCTGATCAAGGTAGGTACCCGACTGGGTGCCAAGGCCACTTGTTCAGGCGAGCCATAGACCCCGAAGGACTCGTCGAACAGGCACAAACCATACAGGTTCGGATAATCGTCGAGGCTGTAACGCACCACCAGATCGAGGCTGGCGTCCTGATGCAAATCGATCACTTCGCAGTGAGTGTCCAGGCGCAGGCTGATGTTCGGATGACGGGCGTAAAACCGTCCCAGCCGCGGCACCAGCCAGAGGGCGGCGAAGGCGGCCGTGGTGGAAATCGTCAGGCTCGTGCCGCTGCGTTGCGGGCGCAAGGTATCGACGCTCTGCGCCACTTCCAGCAGGGCGCCGTGCAGGCTGCGGAACAGCCGTTCGCCGCATTCGGTAAGGCGCACCTGCCGTGGCAGTCGTTCGAACAACGGCACGCCGAGCCAGTTTTCCAGGGAGCGGATTTGATGCGAGACCGCCGTCGGCGTCACAGAGAGCTCTTCGGCGGCGGCCTTGAAGCTCAACAGGCGCGAGGCGGATTCGAAGGCGCGCAGGGCAGTCAGCGGCAAAGAGGCAAACATTTTAAAACTCCATGGATGAAATGGATTCATCCAGACTGATTTCTGTTCATTTGAAGATAGGCGGCTGCGCGCTTCAAACTGCACGCCAAAGCCGTTTAAGTTTAGCCCTTCAAGGAGATTCAGATGAGCAGAATTCTTGCCATTCATGCCAGCCCCCGTGGCGACCGTTCACATTCGCGGCGTTTGGCCGAGGTGTTTCTTTGCGCCTGGCAGGTCCGCAACCCGCAGTCGCAACTGACCCGCCGTGAAGTCGGTCGGGCGTTGATTCCAGCTGTCAACGAAGCGTTTGTGGCGGCCGCTTTTCATCCGGAACCCGAAGCGCGACCACTGTCGATGCAGGCCGACCTGGCACTCAGCGATGAATTGGTGGGGGAGTTGCTCGGCCATGATCTGTTGGTGATTTCCACACCGATGTACAACTTCAGTGTGCCCAGCGGCCTCAAGGCCTGGATCGACCAGATAGTGCGGCTCGGGCTGACGTTCAATCACACCCTGGACAACGGCGTCGCTCAGTACGAACCGCTGGTGCGGGGCAAGAAGGCATTGATCGTCACCAGTCGCGGCGGATTTGGCTTCGGCCCCGGCGGTGAACTTGAAGCGATGAACCATGCCGATCCATTGCTGCGCACGGCATTAGGGTTTATCGGCATCACCGACGTCACCGTGGTCGCCGCCGAGGGTGAGGAGTCCGCCGAGCGCACGTTCCAGGTGTCCGTGGCCGAGGCCGAGCAGCGTTTGCTGGCGCTGGCCAGGGAGTTCTAGATGGCCTGGTTGTTCTTGTTGATCGCCGCCGGGTTCGAAGTCACCTTCGCCATGGGCATGAAGTACGCCGAAGGCTTCACACGGCTCTGGCCGTCAGTCATTACGGTGGTGGCCGCGGTGGGCGGGATTTACTTCCTGACCTTGGCCATGCGCGAATTGCCGGTGAGCATCGCCTACCCGATCTGGACCGCTATCGGTTCGCTGGGCACGGTGTTTCTCGGCTTTGCGCTGCTCGGCGAAAGCCTGACCGCGCTCAAGCTGGTGTCGGTCGGGCTAATTGTGGCGGGCGTGGTGGGGTTGAAGTAAGCGATGTCATAGACTGGTCGTTGAGTTGTCATCTTGGGTGGCGATGCTTGGCTGATGCCTTGCATCCAGCCTTGCTTCATCTCACCGATCACAAGGATGTTCATCCATGTCGCAAGGTTCCGCCACGCGTTACCCCTTGGTGTTGGTCCCGGGGATGCTCGGGTTTATCCGTCTGCTGCTCTATCCCTATTGGTACGGAATCATTTCGGCGCTGCGCCGGGATGGGGCGACCGTGATTGCGGTGCAGGTCTCACCGCTCAACTCCACCGAGGTACGCGGCGAGCAATTGCTGGCGCGGATCGAGGAGATTCTGCGCGAAACCGGGGCCGAGAAGGTCAACCTGATCGGTCACAGCCAGGGCTCATTGACCGCCCGTTACGCCGCGGCAAAACGCCCGGACCAGGTGGCTTCGGTGACCTCGGTAGCCGGGCCGAATCACGGCTCGGAGCTGGCGGACCATCTGCACACCCATTATCCGGCTGACAGCGCCAAGGGCCGGCTACTGAGCTTTTTACTGTGGCTGATCAGCGCGTTGATGTGTCTGCTGGAAACCGGCTACCGCGGGCCGAGACTGCCGGTGGATATCCCGGCTTCGCACCAATCCCTGACGACGGCGGGCGTGGCGCTGTTCAATCAGCGTTATCCACAAGGTCTGCCTGACACTTGGGGCGGGCATGGTCCGGAAGTGGTCAATGGCGTGCGTTATTACTCCTGGTCCGGAACCTTGCAGCCGGGCAAGACCGATCGCGGGTGCAACCTGTTCGACGGGACTAACCGCAGTTGCCGGTTGTTTGCCAGGACGTTCGTGCACGAGGCGGGGCATTGCGACGGGATGGTCGGGCGTTACAGCTCGCATTTGGGGACGGTGATTGGCGATGAATACCCGATGGATCACTTCGATATCGTCAACCAGTCGCTGGGGCTGGTGGGCAAGGGGGCCGAGCCGGTGCGGTTGTTTGTCGAGCATGCGGCTCGGTTGAAAGCGGCCGGAGTTTAGCCGTCAGACCGCGTCATCGTTCATCGCGAGCAAGCCCGCTCCCACAGTTGACCGCGTTTAGACAGGCAACGCCGATCAAATGTGGGAGCGGGCTTGCTCGCGAAAGCGTCAGATCAGGCAACACTCACCTTACGGCCCAACACCGTCGTCCAGCGCTCGGAAAGAATCACCCCACCCAACGTCAACACCCCACCCACCAAGTGATACAGCGCCAACTGTTCATGCAGCACCACCGCCGCAATCAGCGCCGTGATCAACGGCAGCAAATTGAAAAACAGCGTGGTCCGGCTCGGCCCCAGTCGCACCACGGCCTGCATCCACGCCAGCGGCGCAAGCATCGAGGCCAGCAGGCAGGCGTAGAGCACCAGCGGGATGTTCTGCAGGGTCGGGCCGATTTTCGGTGAGGCGAGGAACAGCGGAAACAGCACCACCACCGCGACCAACACCTGCAAATACAACAACACCAGCGGCGGCAAACGCAGCTGCCATTTTTTCAGTAAGGTGCTGTAAATCGCATACGCCAGCGTGGCGATCAGCATCATCGCGTCGCCTAGGTTCACCCCGTGTTCCAGCAACGCGCCAAGGCTGCCGGACGACACCACCACCAAAACCCCCGCAAACGACAACACCGCACCGGCCAGTGCGCCGGCGGTCAGGCGTTGGCCGAGGCTGACAATCGCCATGGCCAGCGACATCAACGGCATCAGCGACAAAATGATCCCCATGTTGGTGGCTGAAGTCAGCGTCGCAGCGAAGTAAGCCAGGCTCTGATAAACCGCCATGCCAAGCACGCCGAGGATGAAAATCCTGCCCAGGTTCGGGCGGATCAACGGCCAGTGGGTGATTACCGGTTTAAGCATGAAAGGCGTGAACAGCAGTGCGGCCAGCAGCCAGCGGTAGAAACCGATTTCGGCGGGAAAGATCGCGCCGACCGCCAGTTTGTTGATCACGGTGTTGCCGGCCCAAATGAGAATGGCCAGCAGGGGGTAAGCGTATTGCATCGGGAAAAACCAGAACGTTAATGAAGGGTGATTATCCGCTTGTCTGAATCAATGCCTATACTTCGATCCAGACAACCTGCCCCTGATTCCGGACAGCATGAACAGCAAACACATCGACCTGCTGGATTTCAGCGAACTGCCGGCCCCGGTCTATTTCCGCTATGCCGACTTCAACACCCACGAATACGCCTCGGCCCACCATCATCCTTGGGGCACCCTCGAGTATTCGGCCAATGGGGTCTTGCACATGGAAATCGGCAGCCGCCGCTTCATGTCGCCGCCGCAATACGCGGTGTGGGTGCCGCCCGGGACCGAGCACAGTTTCTATAGCAATCAGCCGATCAACTATCGCGCCGTCTGTCTCGCGCCGACGCTGTGCCGCGATCTGCCGCAGCAGGCCTGCACCCTGGCGATCAGCGACATTCTCAAGGCGATCCTGAAAGACTTCGCCACCCGCGATGTGAAAATTCCCGAGCACGATGCAGACAAGCGTCTGGCTCAAGTGCTGGTGGACCAACTGCAACAGGCACCGATGCATGAGTGTTACTTGCCCTACGCCAGCAGCACCGGGCTGCTCGCAATCCTTGAAGCCTTGCAGACCGAGCCTGGGGACAACCGGCCATTGGCGCACTGGGCCGGGCAAATTCACGTCAGCGAACGCACGTTGGCCCGGCAGTTTGTTCGCGAATTGGGCATGAGTTTCGGGGAGTGGCGGCAACGGCTGCGGTTTCTGGCGGCGATCGAAGCGCTGGACAGCCAGCGCAGCATTCAGGAAATCGCCTTCGACATGGGTTACAGCACCGGCTCGGCATTCATCGCGATGTTTCAGCGTCAGGCCGGGTGCACGCCTGAGCAATATCGACGCAGCCACCTCGATAGCAGGTGAACGTGTAACAGGCTTTGTCTACACTCCGAAACGAGGCCGCATCCATCGGTGCGGCAACAAGGAGAACACTCCATGAAGATGTTGCGTGCCCCGTTGTTGATGGTCGGTTTGCTGCTCTGCTCCCAAGGTTTCGCCGCCACTGCCCAACAGAACAAAATGACCACCTGCAATGCCGATGCTACCGCCAAAAGCCTCAAGGGCGACGAGCGCAAAGCCTTCATGAGCACCTGCCTCAAAGCCGCGCCGGCCGCCGATGCCGCCAAGCCAATGACCCCTCAACAAGAAAAGATGAAAACCTGCAACACCACCGCCACCACCCAGGCCCTCACGGGCGATGCGCGCAAAACCTTCATGAGCGAATGCCTGAAGAAGAAATAAGCAGCGCGGTTAGCTCGGGAGGCTTCGTGGCGGTTGTGCTGGCCCCTTCGCGAGCAAGCCCGCTCCCACATTTATTCTCTGGTGGGCACAGATAGTGCGTTCACAGTAGATCCAGTGTGGGAGCGGGCTTGCCCGCGAAGGGGCCAGTAAGGCCGACCGACACAATCCCTAGTGCTCGCCCCGGAACGCTGGCAGACTGCCAATCCTTTTACGTCGTTCGTTTTGAGGCTGTATGTCAGCGTTTTCTCAGCGTCAGGTCTTGTTGTTCATCAGCTGGGTCATCATTTTTGGTGGTTTGCTGCTGGTGCTTCCTCTGCGATTGCTGCCCAGCCTGCTGGCCGGGTTGTTGGTGTTCGAACTGGTCAACATGCTCACGCCGCAATTGCAGCGGCTGATCGAAGGCCGCCGTGCGCGCTGGCTGGCGGTGGCGTTGCTGGGAACATTGGTGGTCAGCGTGCTGGCGCTGATCTTTGCCGGTGCGATCAGTTTTCTGTTGCACGAGGCGGAAAACCCCGGCGCTTCTCTCGATAAATTCATGGTTGTGGTCGATCGCGCGCGTGGGCAGTTGCCGCCGTTCATCGACGCTTATCTGCCGGCCAGTGCCGCCGAGTTCCGGGTGGCCATCGGCGAGTGGATGAGCAAGCATCTCAGCGATTTGCAACTGGTGGGCAAAGACGCCGCGCACATGTTCGTGACGCTGCTGATCGGCATGGTGCTGGGGGCGATCATCGCCTTGCAGCGAGCGCCGGACGTGACCAAACGCAAGCCTTTGGCCGCGGCGCTGTTCGACCGCTTGCACCTGTTGGTCCAGGCGTTTCGCAACATCGTTTTCGCCCAGATCAAGATTTCCCTGCTCAACACTTTCTTCACCGGGATTTTCCTCGCGGTGGTCCTGCCGATGTTCGGGATTAAACTGCCGCTGACCAAAACCCTGATCGTGCTGACCTTCCTGCTCGGCTTGCTGCCGGTGATCGGCAATCTGATCTCGAACACCTTGATCACTATCGTTGGCTTGTCGCTGTCGATCTGGGTGGCGGTGGCGGCGTTGGGTTATCTGATTGTGATCCACAAGCTCGAATACTTCCTCAACGCGCGCATCGTCGGCGGGCAGATCAGTGCCAAGTCGTGGGAGTTGCTGCTGGCAATGCTGGTGTTCGAAGCCGCGTTCGGCCTGCCGGGCGTGGTGGCGGGGCCGATTTATTACGCGTATCTGAAGAGTGAGTTGAAGCAGGTGGGGATGGTTTGATCCCAGAGATGTGTTGCATGTCCTGACGCCTTCGCGAGCAAGCCCGCTCCCACACTCGACCGAGTTCCTCCAGATGGAATGCGGTCGAATGTGGGAGCGGGCTTGCTCGCGAAGCAGGCGCCGCGGTCTTTCAGGTCAATCCATCGGGCCGTAACGCTTGGCCGCCTCGATCGCCAACCCACTACCGATGCTGCCGAAGATGTTCCCTTCCACATGCCGAGCATTCGGCAACATCGCCGAGACGCTGTTGCGCAGCGCCGGAATTCCGCTCGAACCGCCGGTGAAGAACACGGTGTCCACCTGATCGACCCGCACATTGGCGTCGTTCAACAACCGGGTCACGCTGTTGCGCACCCGCTCCAGCAAGTTGTCGATGGCCGATTCGAACAGTGCCCGGCTCAACTCCACGCTCAAACCCGGTTCGATACGATCCAGTGGCACATGGCGGCTGTCGGCGTGGGTCAGCTGGATCTTGGTTTCTTCCACTTCCATGGCCAGCCAGTGGCCGGCGCGCTGGTCGATCAGCTTGAACAGGCGATCGATGCCGCCGGTGTCCTCGATGTCGTAACGCATGCTGCCCAGGGCCAGGGTCGACTTCTGTGAGTACACCGAGTTGATGGTGTGCCAGGTCGCCAGGTTCATGTGGTGGCTGGTCGGCATGTAGGCGCCGCTCTTCATCCGGCTGCCGTAGCCGAACAGCGGCATCAGGCCTTGCAGGCTCAACTGCTTGTCGAAGTCGGTCCCGCCGATGTGCACGCCACCGGTGGCGAGAATGTCGTCGTGACGGTTGTCGTGGTTGCGGCGCTCAGGCGACAGGCGCACCAGCGAGAAGTCCGACGTACCACCGCCGATGTCGACGATCAGTACCAGCTCTTCCTTTTCGATGGTCGACTCGTAGTCGAACGCCGCTGCAATCGGCTCGTACTGGAACGAGACGTCCTTGAAGCCGATGGCGCGGGCTACATCCACCAGGGTGTTTTCTGCTTCCTGGTCGGCCAGTTCATCGTCATCGACGAAAAACACCGGACGGCCCAGCACCACTTCCTCGAATTCCCGACCGGCAGCGGCTTCGGCACGCTTTTTCAACTGGCCGATGAACAGCCCGAGCAGGTCCTTGAACGGCATCGCCGTGCCCAGGACGCTGGTGTCGTGCTTGATCAGCTTGGAGCCCAGCAGGCTCTTGAGCGAGCGCATCAGCCGGCCTTCGTAGCCTTCCAGGTACTCGTGCAGCGCCAGTCGGCCGTACACCGGGCGGCGTTCTTCCATATTGAAGAAGACCACCGAGGGCAGGGTGATCTTGTCGTCCTCCAGCGCGATCAGCGTTTCCATGCCGGGGCGCAGCCAGCCGACGGTGGAGTTGGACGTGCCGAAGTCGATACCACAGGCACGGGCTGGAGATGCGTTTTTCATGTCTTTCAAGTTCCGGTTAAAAAACGGCCGCGCAGTGTATGTCAGAGCGGCGAAGATTCGAAGGCCGACTATCCGTTAAATCGCAGCGCTCAGCGCTTGAAAGATGCCCGATCACCCCCAAACTTCCCTGCATAGACTTGGCAACCCCTGGGGCGACTGCAAGAACCGCGCCCTGCTGCCGATAAACTTCTGATGCGCTGCCCGGTCACAAAGTTGAGATCGGTCAATCCAAACGCTGCAAACAAGAGCATGCTGTGCCTGGCTGCGCGATTTCGATAATGGATGGTGATTCCCTCGATGGACTTCAAAGACTATTACAAAATTCTCGGTGTGGAGCCGACCGCGGACGATAAGGCGATTAAGGCCGCCTATCGAAAGCTGGCGCGCAAATACCACCCCGACGTCAGCAAGGAAAAGGACGCCGAGTCCAAGTTCAAGGATGCGTCGGAAGCCTATGAAGCGCTGAAAAGCGCCGACAAGCGCGCCGAATACGATGACTTGCGCAAATACGGCCACCACGGTCAGCCTTTTCAGGGCCCGCCGGGTTGGCAGAGCCGCGGTGGTTTCGGTGGTGGTGGTCAGGACACGGGGGATTTCTCGGACTTTTTCAGTTCGATCTTCGGCAACCGTGGTCCGGGTTTCAGTGGTGGTGGACGGTCGGGCCATAGTGCCGGGCGTCGAGGGCAAGACGTGGAAATGGAATTACCGGTTTTTCTGGAAGAAACCCTCTCGACCGAATCGAAGAAGGTCAGCTTTCAGGTGCCGCATTACAACGCTGCCGGCCAACATGTCAGCAACACCAGTAAAAGCCTGAACGTGAAGATCCCCGCCGGCGTGACCGACGGCGAGCGCATCCGCCTCAAGGGCCAGGGCGCTCCGGGCATCGGTGGCGGGGCCAATGGCGACCTGTACCTGACCATTCGTTTTGCGCCGCACCCCAAATTCGACGTCGAAGGCGAAAACCTGATCATCACCTTGCCACTGGCACCGTGGGAGCTGGCGCTGGGGACCGAAGTCGCGGTGCCGACCCTGACCGGCAAGATCAACCTCAAGGTTCCGGCCGGCAGCCAGAATGGCCAGCGCATGCGCGCCAAGGGCCACGGCCTGCTGCACAAGACGGGTCACCGTGGCTATCTGTTCGTGCAGCTCAAGGCAGTGATGCCGAAAAAACTCGACCATGACGTCAAAGAATTGTGGGAGGAGCTGGCAAAAAAAGCCGCTTTCGATCCGCGAGAGAACTTTTGATTTTGAGATAAGGAGTAGCCAATCATGAGCGACCCCGTGATCGTTCTACTGGACCTGGCAGAATTCTGCGAGGCGACCGAACTGTCGGACGTGCACGTGATCGAGATCGTCGAACACGGCATCCTCGAACCTCAGGGAGCCCTGCCCAAGGATTGGCGCTTCACCGATTATGAGCTGGTGCTGGCCAAGCGTGCTGCCAAGCTGCGGCGCGACCTTGAGCTGGAATGGGAAGGCGTCGCCCTGGCGCTGGACCTGCTGGAAGAGGTCCAGCAACTGCGGGCCGAAAACCGCATGCTCAAGCAGCGGTTGGGGCGGCTGGTGGTCGAGTAGTTGTTCTGATGTTTTTGTGTTGCCTTGAGGACGCTTTCGCGAGCAAGCCCGCTCCCACAGGGGATTTGCGGCGCACACAAATCAAATGTGGGAGCGGGCTTGCTCGCGAAGAACGATAACGCGGTCTCCCGCCGTCAGACCTTTCTTGGCAACACCACGGTAAACAACGTGCCATCAGTCTCATTGGAGCTGACTTCGATCGTCCCTTGATGGGCCTTGACCACTTCCTTGACGATAAACAGTCCCAGACCAAGGCTGGTGGTCGGCCCGCCGAGCTCTTCGTCGGCGCTGCGCACCAGCGGATCGAAGATCGTGGAGATCGCCTCGGGTGGAATCGGCGCACCGTCGTTGTGCACAGTGAGCCGAACGCTGTCCGCTTCGCCCCTGAGGGTCAGTTTGACCGCGCTGTTGTTCGAACCGTGTTGCAATGCATTGCCGATCAGGTTCTGCAGCATCTGATTAAGCTTTCGGCCATCCCACACACCTTGGGTATCGCCTTCGACGCTCAACGTCGGATCGCATTGCGGATGAGCAGCGCAGGCCTGAGCAATCGCCTCACGCGCCGTATCGGCCAGGTCCATGGGCGCCGGTTCGATCGGCAGGCTCTTGCCCAGGCGACTGCGGACCAGCTCCAGCAAATCGCCAATCATCACCGCCATGTGGCGGGTGCCACGCTTGATGTGGAGCGCACAGGTCAATGCGTCGCCCTCAAGGTTGGTTTTACGCATGAGTATTTCGGTAGACATGCTCACCGCTTGCAGCGGTGCGCGCAGGTCATGGCCGAGGATCGCCAAAAAGATGTCCCGGGAATGATTGACCTGCTCGGCATAGGCCGCGGTAGATTCGGCCAGGGCTTCGTCGATGGCTTCGTTGAACCGGATCATGTCCTGGAAGTAGGCCAGGTCCGGCGAATCCAGACTATTGACCCACAGACGGATCACACACGCGCGCAAATGGCGAAACTCGCTGGTCATCTGCACCAGGTCGAAGCCCACGGTATGCCGCAACTCGCCATGGCTGGCGCCGGCTTCGTCCAGGCTCGGGGTTTTCTCCGGACCTTCGCCCCTGGCTTTTGCCAGCTGTTCACTGGCGGATTGGGGTTTGCTCATGTCCCGTGCGGCGGCCAGCAGGATCGCTTTTGAATGATCGCGCAGGGACACGCCGTCCATGTTGTCGGCCGCGGGGGTGATTGTTCTGGCAAATTGCTCCCATTCATCGACGATACGGTCAACGTGGAACACGATGAACTCGGAAAGGCGCATAAATGGTTACCTGGGCAGGGGAAGGGGAGCAGCGAATCGCATAGTAGCGCCTTTGGGAGGCTGAAAAAAACGACCGTTGATGCGCTGGCACTATCGGAGCCAACGGAGGCGGTATTTATATATTTTCGGCTCCATGATTTTCGAACGGTATCTGCCTTGGCCTAACAGTTATTTGGTCTTTTTTTTGCGGCAGGAGTGAATAGGCTGGTTGCTCTACCCCTTAACACCAAGGTTGTTGAGTCATGTCTGATTTGCAGGGAAGCAATTCAATCGAAACCAATGCCAGTTCCACTGGCGAAAATCAGGGCATTCATTACGCCCGGGTGATCGGCGTCCTGCCGAACGCCATTAAATCTGCATCGGCATCGCGGCTCAAACCTCTCCTCGGGATGAACGCCGAGTGGCCCGAGTGGTACATGGGCGCACGTGAAATCGACCGCCAGTATCTGAAAACCCTGATTGACGAGCGCTGGCGCCTGCAAGGGCTGCTGGACGAGACGCTGGGTCATTTGCAACAGGATATCAATGCTTTCGCCAAGCCACTGTTGAGCACGATGATGCGCTCCAGCTTCAATGGCGTGGGCAACATCGACGAGTTGAGTGTGCAACTCGTAGTGCCGAGCACCATGATCTTCGGAATTGACACTGGCGCCAGCCGGGTTCGGCAATCCAGTTTGCTTGAAGCCGCTTTACACAATTTCGAGGACTCGGAAACCCGCAGCGACGCCTGGCGCAACAGTTCCGGCATTTACCGCAAGGACTCGCGTGGCAGCCTCGTGCAGGACCCGGCGATTACGCTACCGGCGTTCGCGGCGCAATGCCGGCAGCTGGACATCGGTGGGCAATACCAACGGCACCTCAAAGCCATCCTGCTGCCGACTGCAGCGCAGGCACGGCAGACTTTGCAGGCGCAATCGGTCGCCAGTGAAAAAGCAGCCTTCGATGTCGCATTGCTGGTGGCGCGCATGAAGGGGGAAATCAGCGATTACGTCTACGGCACGCTGAGGCAGGTGCGCAACCAACAGTCGGATATCACTTCGTATGAGCGTCCGCTGCTGAGCCACCGGTTATCGCTGATGGGTTTCAGGCTGACCGGCATCGTACTGTTCAGTGCGGTCAGCGACCCCTCGGAGATAAAGCGGGCCATTGATGCATTGACGCCCGCCACATTGAAGTTCTGGAATGAGTGGTCGCGCCGTATCCCGGTGTTGCCGGGGAAAGAGGATGAACAGTACAAATTGTTGCAAGCGTTCTTTGCCAATGGCCCGCAAGGCGTCACCGATGAAATGTTTCGCAGTGACGATATTTATCGGCAGAGTCGTCTGACCGGCCCGTTGATCGCTTACGTTCCCGATGATCCGAATCACCCATTGAAAGAGTACGCATCGTTAAGCGAATTTCTGAATACGCTGATCGGTCAGTTGCGAGAGACGGACTATCAGGCTTTTTTCAGTCGGTTCGTGGCGCACAAGGACAAGGGACGGTTTTTTTCGCGAGTCAACGAACGCCTCAAGACGTTCACCTGGCAGCCACGCCAACCGCTGGATATGGGCCCGTGGTGGCGCGAAACCGCGATCGAGAATCCTGATGCTGAACCCATCACCAACCCGCTCAGCGGCGATCTCTGGGAGAGGCTGTTTCGCGAGCGGCGCGACAAAGCCATTGCCGACGCCCGGCAAATGGCGGTGCCGACCGATGATGAAGATGCCGCAAGCCGTTTCAAACGCTTGACCAGTTTTCTGGACATCGGCTGGAACCTGTTCAATTTCGCCGCGATGCTGGTCCCCGGCTTAGGGGAGGCGATGCTGGGATCATGGTTGCGCAAATGTTGGCGGAGCTGGCCGAAGGTGTCGAAGACTGGAGCAAGGGTGATAAGGAACAGGCCTCGTCCTACTTCAATGGCGTACTGATCAATTTTGCCCAATTGACCCTGATGGGCGCGGGTCATGTTTTGCCCGGGGGCAGCGTGACCCCAAAGGTCTCGCCTTTCATCGAGCGTCTCAAACCTGTGGAGCATGGGGGCAGGGAGCGCTTGTGGAATCCCGATCTGCAGCCCTATGAACAGAAAGTCGCCTTGCCGGTGGATGCGTCCGCAAGCGAACAAGGCGTTTACCGGCATCAGGAACAGGATCTCCTGCGTCTCGACGATAAATACTACGGCGTCAAACAAGATTCCGGCAGCGGTCTGCACCGGCTTCAACACCCGAGCCGTCCCGACGCGTATCAACCGTTGCTGGAGCACAACGGTGCCGGTAGCTGGAAGACCGAACTCGATCAACCGCTGGGCTGGAACAAGCGCCGATTATTGAGACGGTTGGGGCCTTCGGTCGACGGGTTTTCCGATGAGACGCTGGAGCAGATTCTGACCGTGAGCGGTGTGCACGAAGATGCCCTGCGACGGATGCATGTTGAGCATGAAACCCCGCCTGCCGTGCTGCTCGACACGCTCAAGCGTTTCAAGGTGTATGCGGACGCCGAAGCCTGCGCAGAACGAATTCTCGCCAATCAGATCAGTGAAGAATGGGCCGGTTTTATCTCACGGTTCATGACTGAGTTGCCGGGCTGGCCCGAAGGCAAGGCCATTGAGGTCTTTGAGGCGCCGAGCCTTTCAGGCTTGTCGATCAAGGACGGCTACGCGAACGCGTTGCCGGCGGACACTTTGAAAATGAGTCGCAAGGAAGTGCTCGACGGGAAACTGCCTGAGCGTGTTGTCGAGTTCCTTGATGAACAACAATTGCACGATGTTCTGGGTCAATGGCGGTCGGGTAACCGGCAGGAGCGTATCGACGCGGTGCGGGATCTGCTTGGCGGGCAGGCGCGAAAAAACAAGGAACGCCTCTTCGATCGACTGTATTCCGCTCGCGAGCGCTCGGAAACCCCCTCGGTGAACTTACTCAAAAGTAATCACCCGGGTCTGTCGACCAGCATGGCCGAAGAGCTGTTGCGCGATACCGAACCGAGTGACTTACAGCATCTGAATGAGAAAAAACGCCTGCCCCTGACCGTGTCTCGGCGAGCCGAGGAGGCCGAGCAGCTGCTACGGCTGACTCGGGCCTACGAAGGGTTATACCTGCCAGATGTCTACAACGCCGACACCGCCCGGCTGGAGTTGCACTCCCTGGCAAACCTTCCTGGATGGCCGACGGATTTACGGCTGGAGGTTCGACAATATTCATTCGAGGGGGTGTTGCTCGACAGTATTGGCTCGGCGGATGCGCCGACTCGCAAGGTGTTGATCGTCAGTGAAAAGGGCACGTACCAGGCACGCGACGACCTGGATCAACACCTGCATGGCGAGGACAACCTGTACGCGGCGGTCTTGCATGCGTTGCCCGACAGGCAGCGAGAGGCATTGGGTTTTCAGATCCACGAAGCAGCGCAACTCGAAAAAGCCGTTCAAGAGCACCCATTGGCCCACCGACAGCTTGAGCCGATTCTATTGGAAAACCCCATTCGCAAGCCCACCTACGACCCGGCCAACATGCGCCTTCGTGGCGGCATGCAAGGCTATGCGCAGCAGGTACCGCACGGGATGGGCCTGCGTCGAAGAGCCCGTGCGCTCTACCCGGGTTTCACACCGGAGCAGATCGAAGGCCTGCTGACGGCGTTCAGTCACAACGGTGGGTCGGTGCAAGGGCGGCTCGCGGTATTGGAGCGAGAGTTCAATCAGTTGAATCTGGCACTGCAACGCTGGATGAACTCACCCACGGCCGCCTTTCGTTTCAGCCCGGAGGGTGTAGCGCAGTGGCACTCAAGAAACCGGGTCTATAAAGCGATCCGGCAATGCTGGCAGAGAAGCGGTCCACGAGGCGTCGAGGTGCCTGGCATACTTGAGCCCCAAGCGTTGATTCTGGATGGTTTGCCCATGAACCGGCATCTTGCGGACATGCCGACGCTGGAGGCCAACTTCGATCATGTCACTACCCTGAGCCTGGCTAACACCAACCTCTTGCCTGAGCAGGAACATTTTCTGCGACCGTTTCGCCGGGTGCGATTCCTGAACCTGGATCGAAATGGGTTGACGGGTATACCGCAGGTAATCGATGACATGAGCCATCTGACCGATCTGGTGCTCAACGACAACCGGATCGAACTGAACGCGGTGGGGGTGGCGCGGCTGAAGAAGCTGACTCGTCTCAGGTCGCTAGGGTTGCGCGGGAACCCGTTGCAACTGGCTCCCGATATCAGCCAAATGCCACGGCTACAGGTGCTGCTGTTGAGCGAAACGGGGCTGGACAGTTGGCCTGTCGGACTGTTTTCCCAGCCGCGCCCGCGCAATATTTTCCTCGATCTGCGCAACAATCCGCTCAGTCGAGTACCGGAGGTAGCACCGGGTTCGTTCCGCGCCGAATTGCTGGCCCGCACATTTCTCAGTCGCGAACCGCAATGGCTATCGGCGAAGAATCTGAACACCCTCAAGCTTTACATCGAATCGGTCGGCCTGGATCCCGAGCGCACATTCCCGCCCCGAGGCACACTGGACAGCGCCGATTGGGCGCATGGAATGTCCGAGCTCCAGTGGCAGGCCAGAGAGGAGATCTGGAACGCGGTTGAAGATGAGTTCCACTCGGAGGCCTTTTTCAATGAGATCAGGCAACTCACCCAGTCCGCCGATTTCAATGAAGGCGGCACCTATTGCGAAGAGTTGACGGCGAAAGTCTGGCGAATGCTGGAGGCCATGGCCGATAACAGCGAGTTGCGGGCAAAGCTCTTCAGCGAGGCTGTTACGCCCACGGAGTGCGTGGACGGCGGCACGCAGCTGTTCAATGCCATGGGGGTGGAAGTGCTCATTCACGAAGCCTACAGGTTGATCCGCCCGGACCTGATTGAACCTCAGTTGCTTGAACTGGCTCGAGGAAAATCCCGGCTGGATGAGCTTGGGGCCATCGCTCGTCAGCGAGTCGCTGCACGGTTGGCCGAGGGGGAACAGTTCAGGCGAATCGACCCTGAAGGGGAAGTCACCGGAACCATTGATGAAGTCGAAGTCCATCTGGCCTACATGACTGATCTGGCCGAGCGTCTGGATCTTCCGTGGCAAGCCCGGGGCATGCGATTTCGCAAGATGGCGGGTGTGACGAAAGAGATGATCGAGGCGGCGTTTGAGCGGGTCAAAGCCTTGGAGGAAGGTGACCTGCTGCGCGACCAGATTCTCAAGCAACCGCTCTGGAAAGCCTGGCTGGAGGATTCGAACCGGGAAGCTTTCAACGGCTTCAAGCGCCGAATCGACGTAACCACTGACTTACAGGACGCCTTGCAGAGACGGGCCAACGGGACAGATCTTTCTGTAGCGCAAATGGCCGACCTTGAGATGCAAATCAAAGCGCTGGCCGTAGAGTCAGGCAAACCGGAAGACGAGTTCGCTCACGGGCGTGCCATGACGGAGGAGGAATACACACAAGCGTTGAGTGAAATAGACGAGCAGATGAAGGCGCTGATGAATCGGCTCACTCAACAGGCTATAGATCGAGCGGGTCTACAAAGGGTTGATATTCCCTTCACGATTGACCCCGAGTATTCGCTATAGGTCGTAGCTGAAGCCTCGGCTCAAGGGATATGCCTTGGCCGAGGCTTTTTTCATTGCGGGTGAAGGCTCAGAACAGGAAGTAGCGCTGCGCCATCGGCAATACATCCGCCGGTTCACACCACAGCAACACACCGTCGGCCTTGACCTGATAGGTTTGCGGATCGACGTCGATGTCTGGCAGGTAATCGTTGTGGATCAGGTCGGTTTTCTGCACGTCGCGACAGCCTTTGACCACGGCGATTTTCTTCTTCAGCCCCAACGCTTCGGGCAAGCCAGCCTGCTGCGCCGCCTGACTGATAAAGGTCAGGCTGGTGGCGTGCAACGAGCCGCCGTAACTGGCGAACATCGGGCGGTAGTGCACCGGCTGCGGTGTCGGGATCGAAGCGTTGGCGTCGCCCATCAGGCTGGCCGCAATGGCGCCACCCTTGAGGATCAGCGTCGGTTTGACCCCGAAAAACGCCGGGCGCCAGAGCACCAGATCGGCCCATTTACCCACTTCCACCGAGCCCACTTCATGGCTGATGCCGTGGGTGATCGCCGGGTTGATGGTGTATTTGGCGATGTAGCGTTTGGCGCGGAAGTTGTCGTTACCTTCGCCGTCACCGGGCAGCGGGCCACGCTGCTTTTTCATTTTGTCAGCGGTCTGCCAGGTGCGCGTGATGACTTCACCGACGCGGCCCATGGCCTGACTGTCGGAGCTGATCATCGAGAACGCGCCGAGGTCGTGAAGGATGTCTTCGGCGGCGATGGTTTCGCGGCGGATGCGGCTTTCGGCGAAGGCCACGTCTTCGGCAATGCTCGGGTCCAGGTGGTGGCAGACCATCAGCATGTCGAGGTGTTCGTCGATGGTGTTGCGGGTGAACGGCCGGGTCGGGTTGGTGGAGCTCGGCAGCACGTTGGCAAAACCGCAGGCCTTGATGATGTCCGGGGCATGACCGCCACCGGCGCCTTCGGTGTGGTAGGTGTGGATGGTGCGGCCCTTGAAAGCGGCGAGGGTGGTTTCGACGAAGCCGGACTCGTTCAAGGTGTCGGTATGGATCGCCACCTGCACGTCGTACTGATCGGCCACGTTCAGGCAGTTGTCGATACTCGCCGGGGTGGTGCCCCAGTCTTCGTGCAGCTTGAGGCCGATAGCGCCGGCCTTGACCTGTTCGATCAACGGCTCTGGCAGGCTGGCGTTGCCCTTGCCGGTGAAGCCGATGTTCATCGGAAACGCATCGGCGGCCTGAAGCATGCGCGCCAGGTGCCATGGCCCGGAGGTGCAAGTGGTGGCATTGGTGCCGGTGGCCGGGCCAGTGCCGCCGCCGATCATGGTGGTGACGCCGCTCATCAGCGCTTCTTCGATCTGCTGCGGGCAGATGAAGTGGATATGGGTGTCGATGCCGCCGGCGGTGAGGATCATGCCTTCACCGGCGATCACTTCGGTGCTGGCGCCAACCGCGATGGTGACGTTGGGCTGGATGTCCGGGTTGCCGGCCTTGCCGATGGCCGCGATGCGCCCGTCCTTGAGGCCGACGTCCGCCTTGACGATGCCCCAGTGGTCGATGATCAGCGCGTTGGTGATCAGGGTGTCGACCACTTCTGCGGCCAATAATTGGCTCTGGCCCTGGCCATCGCGAATGACTTTGCCGCCGCCGAATTTCACTTCTTCACCGTAGGTGGTGAAGTCCTGCTCCACTTCGATCCACAGCTCGGTGTCGGCCAGACGGACCTTGTCACCGACGGTGGGGCCGAACATGTCGGCGTAGGCCTGACGGGAGATTTTCATTCGTTCGCCTTGAGATTCAATTGAGTTTGAGACTGTTCGCTTCGCTCACAGATTCGCGAGCAAGCCCGCTCCCACATTCGATCGCATTCCTATGTGGGAGCGGGCTTGCTCGCGAAGGGGCCGGGACAGACGCTGCATCACTTAGAGATCCCCCATAATCCGCCCGGCAAACCCGAACACCCGGCGATGCCCGGCCAGATCCACCAACTCGACCTCGCGGCTCTGCCCCGGTTCGAAGCGCACGGCGGTGCCGGCGGGGATGTTCAGGCGCATGCCGCGGCTGGCGGCGCGGTCGAAGGTCAGGGCGTCGTTGGTTTCGAAGAAGTGATAATGCGAGCCGACCTGGATCGGCCGGTCGCCGCTGTTGGCCACCTTCAAACTGAGGGTGCGGCGGCCAACGTTGAGTTCGATGTCGCCGGGCTGGATCTGGTATTCACCGGGAATCATCAATGGGCTCCTTGGAGAATCTTGTAGTAAAGGGCCGTCGGTTTGTAGCGGCCGTTCGGGTCGCAGGCGTAGTCGGGGATTTCGCCGGCGCGGGTGTAGCCCATCGCCTTGTAGAAGTCTTCGGCGGGGGAGCCGGCCTCGGTGTCGAGGTAGAGCATGCCGCGTTTGTGTTGGCGGGCTGCAAGCTCAAGGGCATGCATCATCTGTTGGCCCAGACCGCGACGACGGGCGTGTTCACGCACCAGCAATTTCTGCACTTCGGCGCGATTGAGCCCATTGGCTTTCTGGCACAACGTCAGTTGCACGCTGGCCTGCACCTGTTCGTCCTTGACCACCACCCACAGCAGCACGTTGCCTTTGTTCAGGTTCTCCTGGACTTCATCGAAATAGGTTCGGGCCTGGGTCGCGTCCAGATCCGCCATGAACCCGACACTGGCGCCATAGCCGACGGCGTCGAGCAGCAAATCAATCAAACCCTGACGATAGTGCGCAAAGCTTTCAACATTGACGCGGCGCAGTTGGGCGGCGTTCATGGGTATCACTCCTTGTGGGGACCGGGTGGCATTGCGCCCGGGTCGAGGATCAGTTGCATGAAGGTCAGATCCAGCCAGCGGCCGAACTTGGTGCCCACCTGCGGCATTTGGCCGGTGACGACGAAGCCGGCCCTCTCGTGCAGCCGAATCGAGGCGCCGTTACCGCTTTCGATGGCGGCGACCATCACGTGTTTGTTGCAGCCTTTGGCGCGTTCGATCAGCGCTTCCATCAGTTGCGGCCCGAGGCCATTGCCCCGCTGGTCGTTGCGCACGTACACCGAGTGTTCGACCGTGTGGCGGAACCCATCGAACGGGCGCCAGTCACCGAATGAAGCGTAGCCGAGTACGGTGTTATCGCCGTCGACGATCACCAGGATCGGATAACCCTGGTCTTGTCGGGCGCAGAACCAGGCCTGGCGGTTGCCCAGGTCCACGGCCTGTTCGTTCCAGATCGCCGTGGTGCTCCGCACGGCGTCGTTGTAGATGTCGCGGATCGCGGGCAGGTCGGCGAGCAACGCATCGCGGATGTGGTAAGTCATGGCGCAGCCTCAGGCGATCGGTTGGTGAACGGTGACCAGTTTGGTGCCGTCGGGGAACGTCGCTTCGACCTGGATCTCCGGGATCATTTCCGGGATGCCTTCCATCACTTGTTCGCGGCTCAGCAGGGTGGTGCCGTAATGCATCAGCTCGGCCACGGTCTGGCCGTCCCGCGCGCCTTCGAGCAGCGCCGCGGAAATATAGGCCATGGCCTCCGGGTAATTGAGCTTCACGCCGCGAGCCAAACGCCGCTCGGCCACGAGGCCGGCGGTGAAGATCAGCAGCTTGTCTTTTTCGCGTGGGGTCAGGTCCATCGTTTGGAATCCATCTGGGCAGATAAAAAGGTATTCGGATTTGTGAATAAAAAACCTGTGGGAGCGGTGGTGCGGCATTCCGACTTGCTCGCGAAAGCGGTGTGTCATTCGACAACGATGCTGACTGACCCGCCGCCTTCGCGAGCAAGCCCGCTCCCACATTGAATCGCATTTCAGGTACTCCAGATTCGCGGTGGTATGGCTTCGCGGCCCAGTAGCGCCGGGCGCAATAACCGCCACAAATCAATCAGCCAACCACGTGCCAACAGCGCTTCACTGGCCAGGCAGCGGGCGACCAAAAGCCCCGGCAGCTGCGTCAGATCTCCGCGCACGTCATTGGGCAGCGAGCGGCACTTGTCCAGCAATTCGCTATCGATTTCACCCGTCACCAGCAACGACGCAAACACCGGTTGGCCATCCAGGCCTATCGGCGAATCCAGCAAGCCATCATTCCCGACAATGCGCTGGCGTTCGTGCCAGAGCAACTGGCCGTCGCGGCGGATATCCAGGTGCGCCTGAAAGTGCCCGAGGTCGAAGCGCTCGCCACTGGCCGGGCGACCCAGCGCCACCACGTCCCAGTAGAACAACCGCGCATCGCCCTCAAGGTCGATGCTGGTGCTGAGTTCCGCCTGAGCATCGCTGAAGATAATCGTCTCTTGCGGCAGCCACTCCAACGTAGCACCGGCAGCCACGTGCAGGTCGAGTTTCTGATAAGCCGGCCCCGCCGCGCGATACCACTTGGCGGCGCCGGGGCTGGTGATTTGCGCCCAGGCGTCCGTGCCGACGCTGGCCGAGATGTCCAGCCGATCACCCCCGGCAATCCCGCCCGGCGGGTGGACGATAATGTGCTGACACACCTCGGGGCCTTCGGCGTACAAATGCTTCTGCACCCGCAGCGGGCCTTTGTGGCGACGCTGCACCGGGCGTGTGCTGTCGCCGAAACGGGCGTAGCCGAGTTCCAGCTCGGCATGCCAGCTGGGAGTGAACAGCGTGATGGGGGCAGGTAAATTCATGATTTCTGATTATCGTCAGGAAACTGCAGGTTAGATCGTAACCAGTCCACGGACACCTTCGGCTTCCATATTTTCACCGCGACCCTGCTGCAGGATCTCGCCCCGGGACATCACCAGGTACTGATCGGCCAGTTCGGCGGCGAAATCGTAGAACTGCTCCACCAGCAAGATCGCCATATCGCCGCGTGCTGCAAGCTGCTTGATCACCGCGCCGATTTCCTTGATCACCGACGGCTGAATGCCTTCGGTGGGCTCGTCGAGAATCAGCAGCCGTGGTCGGCTGGCCAGTGCTCTACCAATAGCCAGTTGCTGTTGCTGACCACCAGACAAATCACCGCCGCGCCGTTGCTTCATTTGCAGCAGCACCGGGAACAGCTCGTAGATGAACGCCGGGACTTCCTTCGCTTCAGAGCCGGGAAACCGCGACAGGCCCATCAGCAGGTTTTCTTCCACGGTCAGTCGGCCAAAGATTTCCCGGCCCTGAGGCACATAAGCGATGCCGGCATGCACCCGTTGGTGCGGCTTGAACGTGGTGATCGGTTTGCCTTCCCAGTTCACCGCGCCTTCCTTGGCCGGCAGCAAACCCATCAGGCATTTGAGCAGGGTGGTCTTGCCCACGCCATTGCGTCCGAGCAGGCAGGTGACTTCGCCGACCTTCACCTCAAACGTCAAGCCCCGCAGGATGTGGCTACCGCCGTAGTACTGGTGCAGCTTGTCGACTTGCAGCATGTTCTAAATTCCCCTCAATCCCCTGTGGGAGCGGGCTTGCTCGCGAAGACGGATTCAAATTCAACATTTGGGTCGCCTGACACACCGCCTTCGCGAGCAAGCCCGCTCCCACATTGGAATGTGTTTGCAATCTAACGACCGAGGTACACCTCGATCACCCGTTCATTGTCCTGCACCTGTTCCAGCGACCCTTCGGCCAGCACGCTGCCCTGGTGCAACACGGTGACGTGGTCGGCGATCGAGCCGACGAAGCCCATGTCGTGTTCCACCACCATCAGCGAATGCTTGCCCGCCAGGCTCTTGAACAACTCGGCAGTGAATTCGGTTTCGGCGTCGGTCATGCCCGCCACCGGCTCATCGAGCAGCAGCAGTTGCGGGTCTTGCATCAGCAGCATGCCGATTTCCAGAAACTGCTTCTGACCGTGGGACAACAACCCCGCCGGGCGATTGACCGAGGCGGTCAGGCGAATGGTTTCCAGCACTTCGCTGATGCGATCTTTCTGCTCGCCACTGAGACGAGCCCGCAGGCTGGCCCATACCGACTTGTCGGTTTTCTGCGCCAACTCCAGGTTTTCGAACACGCTCAGGGCTTCGAACACCGTCGGCTTCTGGAATTTGCGGCCGATGCCGGCCTGGGCAATCTGCACTTCACTCATCTGCGTCAGATCGAGGGTTTCACCGAACCAGGCTTTGCCGTGGCTGGGCCGGGTCTTGCCGGTAATTACGTCCATCAGCGTGGTCTTGCCTGCGCCGTTGGGGCCGATAATGCAGCGCAATTCGCCGACGCCGATGTACAGGTTCAGATCGTTCAGCGCCTTGAAACCATCGAAGCTGACGCTGATGTCTTCGAGGGTCAGGATGGTGCCGTGTCGGGTATTCAGACCTTTGCCGGCGCTCTGGCCGAGGCCGATGGCATCGCGGCTGCTGCCGGCGTCCCTGTTGGGCTCCAGCGGCGGAAAAAAGGCCGGCTCAAGCATGAATTCAGCCGTTGCAGTGGTTCTCATTTTACAAGCCTCATTGTTCACCCCTTTTCTTCAGCAACCCGATCACACCCTTGGGCAGGTACAACGTCACGACGATGAACAGCGCGCCGAGGAAGAACAGCCAGTATTCCGGAAACGCCACGGTGAACCAGCTCTTCATCCCATTGACCACACCCGCGCCGAGCAGCGGACCGATCAACGTTCCGCGACCACCCAGCGCCACCCACACGGCGGCTTCGATGGAGTTGGTCGGCGACATTTCACTCGGGTTGATGATCCCGACTTGCGGCACATACAGCGCGCCGGCCAAGCCGCACAGCACCGCGCTCAAGACCCAGACAAACAACTTGAAGCCGCGCGGGTCGTAGCCGCAGAACATCAAGCGGTTTTCCGCATCGCGCAACGCGGTCAGCACCCGGCCGAACTTGCTCTGCGCCAGCCGCCAACCGATGAACAAGCTCGCCACCAGCAACAGCACCGTGGCGAAAAACAACACCGCACGCGTCCCCGGTTCGGTGATGCCAAACCCGAGAATGGTGCGGAAGTTGGTAAAGCCGTTGTTGCCACCAAACCCGGTTTCGTTGCGGAAAAACAGTAGCATCCCGGCGAAGGTCAGGGCCTGGGTCATGATCGAGAAATACACGCCCTTGATCCGCGAACGGAAGGCGAAGAAACCGAACACCAGCGCGAGCAGGCCCGGCGCCAACACCACCAGGCACATAGCCCAGAGGAAGCTGCTGGTGCCTGTCCAGTACCACGGCAATTCGGTCCACGACAGGAACGTCATGAACGCCGGCAAGCCATCACCCGAGGCCTGGCGCATCAGGTACATGCCCATCGCATAACCGCCGAGAGCGAAGAACAGACCGTGACCCAGTGACAACAGGCCGGCGTAACCCCAGACCAGATCGAGGGCCAGAGCGACGATGGCGTAGCAAAGAATCTTGCCCACCAAGGTCAACGTATATGCGGAGACATGCAGCGCGCTGTCCGCCGGCAATAACGACAGCAATGGCAACGCCAGCAGCAGAGCGAGGATCACTGCGCCAACGGCAATCGTGACTTTGGGGCCGGCTTTTTGTGTTGCGGTAACGAGTAGGGGCTGGTTCATCAGTCGATCACCCGTCCTTTCAGTGCGAAGAGGCCTTGCGGACGTTTCTGGATGAACAGAATGATCAGCGCGAGGATCAGGATTTTGCCCAGCACCGCACCGATCTGCGGTTCGAGAATTTTGTTGGCGATGCCCAGACCGAAGGCGGCCAGCACGCTACCGGCCAATTGACCGACACCGCCGAGTACCACCACCAGGAACGAGTCGATGATGTAGCTCTGGCCGAGGTCTGGGCCGACGTTGCCGATCTGGCTGAGCGCCACACCGCCGAGGCCGGCAATGCCGGAGCCGAGGCCGAAGGCGAGCATGTCGACGCGCCCGGTCGGTACGCCGCAGCAGGCGGCCATGTTGCGGTTCTGGGTGACGGCGCGCACGTTCAAACCGAGGCGAGTCTTGTTCAGCAACAGCCAGGTCAGCACCACCACAAACAAGGCGAACGCGATGATCACGATGCGGTTGTACGGCAGCACCAGGTTCGGCAGCACCTGAATCCCGCCCGACAACCACGCAGGGTTGGCCACTTCGACGTTCTGCGCGCCGAACACCAGGCGCACCAACTGAATCAGCATCAGGCTGATGCCCCACGTCGCCAGCAGGGTTTCCAATGGGCGGCCGTAGAGGTGACGAATCACCGTGCGCTCCAGCGCCATGCCGATCCCGGCGGTGACAAAAAACGCCACCGGCAAAGCAATCAGCGGGTAGAACTCGATGGCTTGCGGGGCGAAGCGCTGGAACATCAACTGCACCACGTACGTCGAATAAGCGCCGAGCATCAGCATCTCGCCGTGGGCCATGTTGATCACGCCGAGCAGGCCGAAGGTGATTGCCAACCCGAGGGCCGCCAGCAGCAGAATCGAACCGAGGGACATGCCGCTAAAGGCCTGCCCAAGCATCTCGCCGATCAACAGTTTGCGTTTGACCTGGGCCAGGCTGGTTTCGGCGGCGGTGCGTACATTGGCATCGGCTTCGACGCGGGGTTCAAGCAGACCTTCGAGGCGGGTGCGGGCCAATGGGTCGCCGGTTTCGCCAAGCAATCGCACGGCGGCGAGGCGTACGGCGGGGTCGGTGTCGACCAGTTGCAGGTTGGCCAGTGCCAGGCTCAGAGCTGCGTGAACGGTTTCATCTTTTTCGCCAGCCAGTTGCTGGTCGAGGAATTTCAGCTGTGCGGGTTTTGCGCTTTTCTGCAACTGCTGCGCGGCGGCCAAGCGGATTTTGGAATCGGCGGCGAGCAATTGGTGGCTGGCCAAAGCGGTGTCGATCAGACCGCGCAGGCGGTTATTCAGGCGCAGGGTTTTCGGTTGGCCATCGACAGTCAATTCGCCTTGTTGCAGGGCGTTGATCAGTTCGATACGGACCGGATCAGGCTGCGCGGCCCAGGCTTCCAGAAGTTTTGCTTGTTGCACGGGATTGGCTGCGACGAAGTCTTCGGCGTCGCCGGCGTGGGCGGCCATCGGCAGCAAAAGTGCGATGGCGAAAATGAGTCGGTAAAGGGCAGTGGGCATGTCATTGGCCTTGCGCGAACTTAATGTGGGAGCGGACTTGCTCGCGAAGGCGGTGTGTCAGTCGCCATCGATGTTGCTTGTCACACCGCTTTCGCGAGCAAGCCCGCTCCCACAGGGGGTTATGTCAGCCCTGAGCTCCATGCCCGGGCCCGACATTCAGTGGCTTAGTTGCTCTTCACCGCATAATCCGGCTTCTTGTCATTACCCGAGATAAAAGGGCTCCACGGTTGGGCGCGGATCGGCCCCTCGGTCTGCCACACCACGTTGAACTGACCGTCGGCCTGGATCTCGCCGATCATCACCGGCTTGTGCAGGTGGTGGTTGGTCTTGTCCATGGTCAGGGTGTAGCCGGACGGCGCAGCGAAGGTCTGGCCGGCCAGGGCTTCACGGACTTTGTCGACGTCGGTGGACTTGGCTTTCTCCGCCGCTTGCGCCCACATGTGGATGCCGACGTAGGTGGCTTCCATCGGGTCGTTGGTCACCGCTTTGTCGGCGCCCGGCAGGTTGTGTTTCTTGGCGTAGGCTTTCCAGTCGGCGACGAATTTTTTGTTCTGCGGGTTCTCGACCGACTCGAAGTAGTTCCACGCCGCGAGGTTGCCCACCAGCGGTTTGGTGTCGATGCCACGCAGTTCTTCTTCGCCCACGGAGAACGCCACGACCGGAACGTCGGTGGCTTTCAGGCCCTGGTTGGCCAGCTCTTTATAGAACGGCACGTTGGAGTCGCCGTTGACCGTGGAGATGACCGCCGTCTTGCCACCGGCGGAGAATTTTTTAATGTTGGCCACGATGGTCTGGTAATCGCTGTGGCCGAACGGGGTGTAGACCTCTTCGATGTCCTTGTCGGCCACACCTTTGGAGTGCAGGAACGAGCGCAGAATCTTGTTGGTGGTGCGCGGGTAAACGTAGTCGGTGCCCAGCAGGAAGTAGCGCTTGGCGCTGCCGCCTTCTTCGCTCCTCAAGTATTCCACCGCCGGAATCGCCTGCTGGTTAGGCGCCGCGCCGGTGTAGAACACGTTCGGCGACATCTCTTCGCCTTCGTACTGCACCGGGTAGAACAGCAGGCCATTGAGTTCTTCGAACACCGGCAGCACCGATTTACGCGACACCGAGGTCCAGCAACCGAACACCACCGCCACCTTGTCCTGAGTCAGCAACTGCCGGCCCTTTTCGGCGAACAGCGGCCAGTTCGATGCCGGGTCAACCACCACCGGTTCGAGCATCTTGCCGTTCACGCCGCCCTTGGCATTGATTTCGTCGATGGTCATCAACGCCATGTCTTTGAGCGAGGTTTCGGAGATCGCCATGGTGCCGGACAACGAATGCAGAATACCGACCTTGATGGTCTCGGCGGCCTGGACCGTCCAGGCCATGCCCATCGCGGCAATGCTTGCCGATAGTGTGAAAGCCTTGATCAAACTGCGACGCTTCATTGTGCGATCTCCATGAACGTTAAAGTTTTTTATGGTTGGCAGATGCGGACGACTGAAGGGTCTTTAGCAAGGGCTGTGCCCGGTCGGACAAGGGCAAGGAAATGTCGTATTAGAGCGGTTGCGCGGTGTGGGCGACGCACCATGAAGGACCGCGACTGGCACGTTGGTGCGAAGAGATGCGCCACATTGGGGCGCAGGCAGTGCAGACACCGCAGATCAAATGTGGGAGCGGGCTTGCTCGCGAAAGCGGTGGGTCAGTCACAGTGATGTTGAATGTGTCGCCGTCTTCGCGAGCAAGCCAGCTCCCACAGTAGATGTGTGTCGTGCGCGGAATCTGTGAGCAACGATAATCCCTGTGGGAGCGGGCATATACAAAATCTGTGTACGACACAAATCCTGTGGGAGCGGGCTTGCTCGCGAAAGCGGTGTGTCAGTCTCGGTGATGTTGGATGTGCCGCCGTCTTCGCGAGCAAGCCAGCTCCCACAGTAGATGTGTGTCGTGCGCGGAATCTGTGAGCAACGATAATCCCTGTGGGAGCGGGCATATACAAAATCTGTGTACGACACAAATCCTGTGGGAGCGGGCTTGCTCGCGAAAGCGGTGTGTCAGTCTCGGTGATGTTGGATGTGTCGCCGTCTTCGCGAGCAAGCCCGCTCCCACATTGTTTGCGGTGTGTCTACGCCGGATCGACGTTATCCAGCGCCCGGTTCACCGCCAGCTCTGCCAGCATGATGACCTGTTGGATCGCCAATGCCGTGTGGCGCTGCGGGCCGATTAGATTGTTGGCGAAATCGCTGGCCAGGACACTCGCTGAGGCCAACGATTCGTAGGCGTGGGCCAGGAGGCTTTCGGTATCCATATTCGGGGCGACGATGAACATGGTGCTGGGGCGACGGGGTTTTTCGGTGTATTGCGCCGGGGGATCGAGGTAGTAGTCGAGGGCGCGTTTTATGGCTTCGCGGTCTTTGAGTAATTCTTCAGTGCGCGAGGCTTCGGCGTTGGGGGTGGTGGTATTGAAGGGTGGGTCTGGTACGAGTTTCTTATTCATTGAAATGTCCTCTAATCAGTTGAAGCCATCACTCGTCGTTTCTCACGCGACGGAGTGGTGGCAGCTATGTGCGGAGTGAGAAACCGGTAGAGGATCAAACCCGGCCGGACCGAAGTCCGCCCGCACACAGCCGCCATAGAGCATTGCAGGCAGCGGATAAGCTGTCGGCGATTATGGTGGTACTGGCGATGGATTAAAACCTCTTCCGGGCTCTCACACCCGATCGCTGAGTTTTCAGCGACAGCCCAAGACTAGAGGGCTCGCGTCCGACGAACAACCTGAAAAAGGCGTGGGAAAGTTCCCTGTTTTGACACATCCATTAAACATTCAGAAGCGGAACGCGGAGCGTCCCTGGCGGCGTTCCCACACGGGAGCGTGGGAACGATCAAAACAGGCACAGGATCGCAACTCCTGTGGGAGCGGGCTTGCTCGCGAAGAGGGCGGCACAGGCATCAATGTGTCTGACAGACCGCTTTCGCGAGCAAGCCCGCTCCCACAGTTTTGAACGGGGTGTGTCAGCGGCGGCGCATCAGGCCGATGAAGAACAACCCGCCAATGGCGGCGGTGGCGACGCCGATGGGCAAGTCTTCCGGGGCGATCAGGGTGCGTGCGGCCACATCCACCCAGACGAGGAACAGGCTGCCCAGCAAGACGCACACCGGCAGCAATCGCCGGTGTTCAGCGCCCACCAACCGCCGCGCAATGTGCGGCACCATCAGCCCGACAAACCCGATGGACCCGCTGATCGACACCAACACCCCAGTCATCAACGAAGCAATCAAAAACACCCGCAACCGCACGGTGCGAGCATTCAAGCCGAGAGTCACGGCGGTCTGTTCACCCGCCATCAACGCATTCAACGGCCGAGCCATCCCCAGCAACAACACCAACCCGAGCAACACACTCGCCGCCGGCACCGCGAGCAATTCCCAGCGCGCCAGACCGAGCCCGCCAAGCATCCAGAACATCACCGCAGAACTGGCGCGATGATCCCCGAGAAACAACAGCAAATTGGCGATCGCCATCATCACGAACGACACCGCCACGCCGCACAACAGCAGCCGATCACTGTCCAGCCGCCCATGACGATTGGCAATCATCAGCACGATCAACATGCTCAGCAGCGCGCCAATAAATGCCGCGATGGGCAACGTCAGCAACCCGACAATCTCACCGACATGCAGCACCACAATCACCGCGCCGAGGGTCGCGCCGGAGGTCACACCGAGCAGGTGCGGATCCGCCAGCGGATTGCGCGTCACCGCTTGCAGCACCGCGCCAATCAACGCCAGGCCGGCGCCCACCAGTGCACCGAGCAACATGCGCGGCACGCGGATCAGCCAGACGATGTGTTCCTGGCCGGCCGTCCAGTCCGGAGCACCGAAACCAAAAATCTTGTGCAGCAATATTCTCCACACCACCTCCACCGGCACCCGTGCCGGGCCGAAGCCCAGCGACACCACGCACGACACCAGCAACAGCGCGCCGAGGGCCATCAGCAACAAGGCATAGCGACGATCGATCATTCGCCGTGGAAACCCTTGGCCAGGGTTTCGACCGCCAGCACGTTGTCGATCCCGGGCGTGGCTTGCACGTACGGGATGACGATGAAGCGCTGGTTCTTGATCGCGTCCACCGATTGCAGAGCCTGATTGTTCAGCAGGAATTGTTCCTTCTGCTCGGCGGTGACTTCGCCGTAATCGACGATCACGATCACCTGCGGATTGCGCTCGACCACGTTCTCCCAATTAACCCGAGTCCAGCTCGCCTCGACGTCGTCGAGAATGTTGTGCCCGCCGGCAGCGTCGATCAGCGCTTGAGGCATGCCGAGACGACCGGAAGTCATGGCCCGATCCTCGCCGCTGTCATAGAGAAACACCCGAGGTTTTTCCGTCGGCAGATCCTTGCGCACCTCGGCCACTTGCGCCTGCATCTCGGCGATCATGGTGTTGGCGCGGTCCTGCACGTCGAAGATTTTCCCGAGGTTGCGCAGGTCGTTGTAAGTGTCTTCCAGACTGGCGGGCGGGCGCTTCATGACGAAGGCGCAGGACTCGGTGAGTTCGTAGACGTTGATGCCCAGCGGTTGCAGGGTTTGCGGCGTGAGATCACCGCCGACGCGCATGCCGTAATCCCAACCGGCGAAGAAGAAGTCGACGTTGGCGTTGAGCAGGGTTTCCACCGACGGGTACTTGGCCGCCAGCTCCGGTAAGCCATCGAGGATGGTCTGCATCTCGGGCGTCACCGATTTCCAGCCCGTCACGCCGCTGTACCCGGCCATCCTTGGTTTGAGGCCGAGGGCGAGCATCATCTGGGTCATGTTGATGTCATGGCTGACCGCGTGTCTCGGCGCTGCCTTGAAGGTGACTTCGCGGTTGCAGCTCTGAATCGTCAGCGGGTAATGCGTGGCTTCGGCAACCACTTGGGCGCTGCCCAGCAATAGAGCAATGGTGAGGCTGGAGCGCAGCAGGGAACGCAAAGTCATGGTTGGGTTATCCAGGTAATTCGTGGGTAGCCGTGCAAGGGGTGGTCATCGATCAGGGCGTCGACGCCGAACACGTTGTGCAGCAGTTGTGCGGTCAGGACTTCTTTGGGCGGGCCGCTGGCCACGATGCGACCGTGATTGATCACGTACAGCCGATCGCAGAAGGCCGCTGCCAGATTGAGGTCGTGAATACTCGCCAGCGTGCCGATCTGCAGACGCTTGACCAGTTGCAACAGCTCCAGCTGATAGCGCGGGTCGAGGTGATTGGTCGGTTCATCGAGGATCAGCAATTGCGGTTGTTGAGCCAAGGCGCGGGCGAGGATCACGCGCTGTTTTTCACCGCCGGAAAGGGTGGCAAAGGCGTGCTCTTCGAAGCCCTTGAGGCCGACCGATTCGAGGGCGTGGGTCGCGAGTTTTCGGTCTTCAAGGGTGTCGCCATCAAACAGGCCTTTGTGCGGTGTTCGGCCCATGGCGACCACTTCCTCGACGGTCAGGCCGAAGGCGTCGGGGAATTCCTGCAACACCACGGCGATGCGTTGCGCGCACCAGCGTGAGGATTGCTTCCAGACGTTGTGGTGATCGAGTTTGACCTCACCGCTTTCCGGTTTGCTGAAACGATAGGCGCAACGCAACAGGCTGGTTTTGCCGCTGCCGTTGGGGCCGATCAACCCGACGAACTCACCGGCGGCCACGTGCAGTGATGCATCACGCAGCTGGAACTGGTGATGGCAATGGCCGTGGCCCAGAGGTGTCCAGGCGAGGTTCGTGAGGTTCAGCGAGGTCATGCATTTGCTCTGAGATATTGGGTGATGCTGATGACGCCATCGCGGGCAAGCCCGCTCCCACAGGGATCGCGCAAATCCTGTGGGAGCGGGCTTGCCCGCGATGGGGCATTTTAATCAGAATGGCATGTTTGAGTTATACAGTAACACTAAAAATGACCATGAGATAAGCGCGGGAAGTCTACAGGCCTCTCTAAAACACGCATCTCACCTGCTTCATGATGAAGCTGAGGTGGATTCAGTTTGCCGGCTCAAGCGCGACAGCAGCAACCGATCCAGTACCCACACGACCACCAGCGAAGCCCCCACCAACGGAAATATCACCGCCAGCCCGAACATGATGACCATCGCGGTTTTCCATTTCGGCAGGTCGTGACGCAACGGCGGTACACCGAACTTGCCCTGTGGCCGGCGCTTCCACCAGATCACCACGCCGCTGACGGCGCTGAGCAAAATCATCAGGCAAATCAGCAGCACGATGATCTGATTGAACGGGCCGAACATCTTGCCTTCGTGCAGCATCACGCCGACTTCGGTGGCCCGGGCGACGTTGCTGTAATGATGCCAGCGCACGTCGGCGAGGACGTCGCCGGTGTACTGGTCGACATGCAAGGTGGCGTCATTGCGCGGGTCGTCGGCGAACACCGCGATGGTGAACACGCCGGTGGCTGTAGTCGGGAAGGTGATGCTGTAGCCGGGCTCGACCTTGCGTTGCACGGCGATGTTTTGCACGTCTTGCAGGCTGATGGTCGGTGCTGCCGGGCCGGCTTGCGTGCTGGCGTGAGCCATGTGTTCGGCGTGGTCGCCGGACATCGGCATCGGCGTGTTTTCCATGGCCCACGGCACGGTTTGGCGCGTAGCGCTGTTGAGGCTGCGGGCCTCGACGTCGGATTTAGGCACGTCATTCCACATGGCTACCGGGAAGCGGTTCCAGAGGTCGGCGTATTGCTTGCCCCAGAACCCGGTCCAGGTCATGCCGCTGAGCAGCATCACCAGCAACAATGCCGCGCCCCAGAACCCGGTCACCGCGTGCAGGTCACGCCAGAGCACTCGGCCACGACTGTTCAAGCGGGGCCAGAGAATCCCGGCGGACTGGCCGCGCGGCCACCACAAAAATACTCCGGAAACCACCAGCACGACGCCCCAACCGGCGGCCAGTTCCACCAGCCGATCACCGACCGTGCCGATCATCAATTCGCCGTGAATCGAGCGCGCGACTGCTTGCAGATTCTGCTTCGCGTCTTGCTCGCCAAGGATGTCGCCATGGTACGGATCGATGAACACGTTCAGTTCATGACCTTCGTTGATCACCACAAATTGCGCACTGCGCTCGGCGTTGACCGGCGGCACGTACTGTTTGATCCGGCCTTGTGGGTACGCTTCTTTCACCCGCTTGAGCAGGTCATCGGCGGCGACTGTGTGGTGAGCGGCCGGGACGTTCAGCAGGCTGCCGTACATCAACTGATCGAGTTGCGGTTTGAACAGGTAGATGATGCCGGTCAAGGCCAGCATCACCATGAATGGCGCGACGAACAGGCCGGCATAGAAATGCCAGCGCCAGGCCAGGTTGTAGAAATTCGGTTTGGGGTGTTGCATTTAGAGTGCTCCGCTAGGCTTGGATCTGTTTTAGTTGTATGGCAATCGATCGCGGGTAAGGAGTGAACACCGCCCCCCTGTGGGAGCGGGCTTGCTCGCGAAGACGGCGGCACAGCCAACATTGATGTCGTCTGACACACCGCTTTCGCGAGCAAGCCCGCTCCCACAGGTTGCGCGTCTTGACTGAGAGGCATTGAGGCTTGCCCGCGATGCTTTTAGAAGCTCATATCAACCTTGGTCCAGAGCGTACGCCCTGGTTCGTTGATGGCTTGCGGATCATTGGCCGGGAAGCCGAAACCGGCGTTGCCCGCCAAGTTCAAGTGTTCGGCGTAGGCCTTGCCGAACAAATTGTCGACGCCACTGCTGACCTTCCAGTTCTTGTTGATCCGGTACGCGCCGTTGAGCGAGAACACGCCAAAACCCGAGCTCGTGTCGAAGTCTTTGCCGACCACGTTGCCCTTGTTCTGGTCGATGCGGTTCTGCGCCGCAACCACCCGCCACAAGGCGCCGGCGCTCCAATTGTCTTCGCTGTAGGTCAGGCCGAAACGTGCATCCAGCGGTGGCATCTGCGGCAGGGCGCTGCCGTCGCTGCTGTTCTTGCCCCAGGCGTAGGCCAGGGTCGCGTCGGCTTTCCAGTTGGCCGTCAGCTTGTAGGCCGCACCGAGTTCGCCGCCCATGATTCGCGCGTCGATGTTTTCGGCTTGCGAGGTCATACCCATCATCCCCGGCGTGTAGTTGAACAGGATGTAGTCACGCACCTGCCCGACGTAACCCGAGGCCCAGGCCTCGAGGTCTTCGGTCTTGTATTGCAGGCCGAAGTCGAGCTGGGTGGTTTTCTCCGGTTTGATCGAGTCGAAGGCATTCACCGAACCGGCGGGGCCGGACTTGGGCGAGAACAGCTCCCAGTAATCCGGGAAACGCTGGGAGTGACCGAGGCCCGCATACAGCGTGGTCGGGCTGTCAGCCAGGTCATGTTCGTAACGGACGAAACCGCTCGGCAGTGTATCGGCGCGGGTGTCGTCAGCCGTCGGGTTTGGACGGGCCATCATCCCGGAACCAATGGTCTGCCGATAATCCTTGGCCGACGCGCGATCCAGTCGCGCACCGGTAATCAGCCGATCACGGTCGGCGGCGTACCAGGTCAGTTCGCTGAACACGCCGTAATTGTGGAAGTCGGCGTCCTTGTTGCGCGGTACATCCTTGTAGGCGTCGACGCCCATGGCGCTGCGTTGGCGATGCTCGTTGGTTTGCGCATCCAGGCCACCGATCAGTTGCACATCGGCCCAGCGCCAAGTGGCTTTGATCCGCGCGCCGAGGGTTCGGCGGTCGACGTTGGAGGCCATGGGGCCGGCCATCATCCCGGTGCCGGACGGCGTGCGCAGGGTGTAGTTGTCCATCACGTGGTCGGCGTAGTTGTAGTAGACCTGCGCCTCGACCTTATCTAGCACCTCACCGATGTTCGACTGCTCGAAACGCAGGCCCAGGCTTTCGCGCAAGAACTGCGAACCGTCCATGCCACGCCCGGCGTAACGGGCTTCGCCATCGCCCTTGCCGGCGGTCAGTTCCAGCAGCGTGTCGGCGCTTGGGGTCCAGCCGACAGCAACGTCGCCGTTCCACTTGTCATAGCGCGAGGGCACGGTGTCGTTGTTGCCGTCCTTGTAATCGTCAGAATGCGCGGTGTTGCCGATCACGCGCACGTAACCCAGCGGCCCACCGGCAGCGGCGTCCACCACTTTGTCGAAACGGCCGTTGGAACCGGCCAGCACGCTGGCGTTCACCCGGGTGCCGAGTTCGCCGAAGCTTTCCGGCTCACGGTCGAACAGGACGGTGCCGGCCGATGCGCCGGGGCCCCAGAGCACGGTTTGCGGGCCTTTGATGACGGTGAGTTTGTCGTAGGTTTCCGGTGAAATGTACGAGGTCGGGGCGTCCATGCGGCCGGGGCAGGCGCCGAGCATCATGCTGCCGTTGGTGAGAATATTCAGTCGCGAGCCGAACATGCCGCGCAGCACCGGATCGCCGTTGGTGCCACCGTTGCGCACCAGCGCGAAGCCGGGGATGGTCTTCAGATAATCGCCGCCGTCGCTGGCCGGCACCGGTTGGCGCGGGTCCTTGGGGTTGGTGACAATGGTCAGTGGCGAACTCGGCGCGATGGCGGTGATCACCGTCGGGCTCAGTTCTTCGGTGTGGTCGGCGTGTTCATCGGCCAGCACCATCGGTGTCAGCAGCAAGCCGCAAAGAACGGCAGTGGCGTGCCTGAAACGAACGCGAGATTCGTTCAGGGCAAAAGAAGCCTGGGCAGCGCCCAAACGTGTGTCAGCAGAAAACCTGGACATGACAATTTCCATCGAACAGTCGTAAACGACACGGCCGGCAGCCTGCGGCTGTCTTCTAAACCGTGTGAGATCGGAGGTGGGTGTTTACGCGACGATGGGCGGCGCACGGGTGCGGGCACCGGGGAAGACGGTTTGCCGGGCGTGGCCCAGGCGGGTAGCGGGAGTGCTGAAAGTGGTTGTCTGTGGACTGTCGAAAGCGACGAAGGACTGACCGCCAGTGAGCGCAGGGCAATTGAACAGCAGGCTGCAATAGCCGCATTTTTCCCAGAGTGCGTGATGGTCAGTTTTGGGCGGGCAGTGCTCGGCGGCGGGTTGCGCGCCATGCTCCATGGCCGGCATGTCCATGGGCATGTCCATCGACATGCTCAAGGACATCGAGGCGCGTTGATCCATCGGCATCGATTGAGAAATCAGCGGGCCGATAAAGATCATCAGCATGGCGAACAGGCTGATCCAGCTGCCGCGCGTCAGGCTCATTGGCTGACGGCGGTGCACGGATGACCTGGTGCCAAGCGGGCGCATGGGCGTTTTCAACGTCGGCGATTACTGAGCGTGCATGTGTTCTTGCATGCTGTCAGGCGCCTTTTTCTGCACCGCGACCTCGACCGTCACATCGCCGGACTTCTCGAAGTGCATCGTCAGCGGGAAGCGCTTGTCGTCGCTCAACAGGCTGCGGTCTTTCAGTTCCAGCAGCATCACGTGATACGCCATTGGGGCGAAAGTGACTTCGCCGCCCGCCGGAATCTCGACGCTCGGCACTTGCTGCATTTTCATCAGATCGTTTTGCTTCACGTGCTCGTGCAGCTGGGCAACACCTGCGATCGGCGAGTCGACGCTCAGCAGTCGGTCGGCGGTTTTGCCGTTGTTGTGAATCACGAAATACGCTGCGACGGTGGGCGCGTTGGGCGGTAACTCTTGCGACCACGGATGGGCGATCTCAAGCTCGCCAGCCTTGTATTCGTGAGCATTGGCAAAACAGGCAGGTAGCAGTAATACAGCCAGAACGATGAGTTTGTTCAACATGGCAGTTCTCCAGAACGATTCAAAACGCAGGTCAATTGCGAGAAGGAATCACGCCAGAGGGGACGCTCGGGGGTTGAGACTCGGCCATTGCTGGCGCGGTGTAGGGAAGTCGAGCGTGGCAGGCGGCAGGCTTCGATTGGCCTCGAAACGTGCAAAATACAACTGCGGCGCATGCCCCGGCAACGCCACCAATGGCGCGGAGCCCGAGCAACACCAGCAATGTTGCATATTGGAATGATCGTCGCTCTGTGGAGCTTTCTGCTCGATATCGCCCAGGGAAATCGCCACCAGCTTGGTGCCGTTGGAAGAGCAGAAACTGCCCCACAACAACTGCTCTGCAGGCGATTTCGCCGTTTGCGCCATCGCTCCGGACATCGGCATGGCGAGCATGTTGAACAGCACTGCAAAGCAGGCGATCCAGGCAAATGCAAGCCGTTGTCGGGACATGAGGGCAGATCCGGTTGAGTGAGCAATCAGGCGCGGCTATTTAGCCTGATCAGGGGCGATAAGTAAAAAGGCCGGGTGCGGTGTGGTGTCGCAGTGCAATCATAGAGCGCTGGCATGCAGCCGCAGGCCCAATGCTTTCATCACTTTCATGATAGTCGCGAATTCCGGGTTGCCAGTGCTGCCCAATGCTTTGTAGAGACTTTCGCGGCCGAGCCCGGCATCACGGGCAATCTGTGTCATGCCTTTTGCACGCGCTATGTCGTTAAGTGCGGCACGTATGAGAACGCCGTCACCTGCATCTTCTTCAAAGCAGGCATCCAGATAAGCGGCCATTTCTTCTGGTGTTTTGAGAAACTCGGCGGCGTCGAATCGGGTGAATTGTTCGGCCATGACTTACTCCTCATTACCGATGTTTTGCGCCATTTGGAGAGCGCGTTTGATATCTCGTTTTTGAGTCGACTTGTCACCGCCCACCAGCAGCAGATAGACCACTGCCCCTCGACGAGTGAAATACATCCTGTAGCCGGGGCCGTAATGAACACGCATTTCATAAACAGCCTCGCCTACGGATTCGCAATCACCAAAATTACCGTGTTCGGCAGCTCGGAGCCTGGCGATAATGCGAGCTTTACCGATGATGTCTCTCAATGAGTTGAGCCAATCGGCAAACGCACGAGATCGTTCGAAGTCGATCATATTGGATCGTATTCCTTGGGATACAAGTTGGCAAGCCACACTTTTCTCGGCCCAATGGGAGGCCTTACCCATGAGTGGTATGGGTGGTGTTGCTAGCTAGGATCAGGGGAATCGAATATAGAGTTGAAGCGCTTGCCGGGAACAGTCGGCCCTCTCCTGGAAAGTTGTCGGCAAAGTCGCAAGGTCGTGCAGGCTCAGGAAATGTCTGACACTGACAAAGCCGCCAAGACGTCATCCACCGCCCCAAACTCCCGCTCAACCCCCGGCAACACCGGCCGCTTCAACACCAGCACCGGCACTCCACGCTCCCGCGCCACTTCCAGTTTCGGTTCGGTGGCGGTGCTGCCGCTGTTCTTGCTGATCAGCACATCGATCTGCCGACGCTCGAACAGCTCGCGTTCATCCTTGATCAGAAACGGCCCACGCGCGCCGATCACTTCGCAGCGTTCGTTGCCCGGATAAACGTCCAGTGCACGCAACGTCCAGAATTGCTCCGGCGGGATTTCGTGCAGGTGCTGCAGCGGTTCGCGACCGAGGGTGAACAGCGGTCGCCGGAAGGGTTTGAGCGCTTCGATCAGTTCGGCCCAGTCGCTGACTTCGCGCCAGTCATCGCCGGCTTGTGGTTGCCAGGCCGGACGTCGTAAAGCCCAGCAGGGAACGCCGCTTAAGCGCGCTGCGGTTGCCGCGTTCTGGCTGATTTGCGCGGCGTAGGGGTGGGTCGCATCCAGCAGCAGGTCGATGCCTTCATCCCGGATGAACTGCGCCAGACCTTCAGCGCCGCCATAGCCGCCAACCCGAACCTGGCAGTTCAGATCCGTCGGCACACGACCGACACCGGCCAGGCTATAGATGTGTTCCGGCCCCAGAGTCCGGGCGATGGCCAGGGCCTCCGTGACGCCGCCGAGCAACAACACGCGCTTCATTGAAATACTCCTGCATGGCCGACAATCCCGCCCTGGCGATCGATGGCGAATACTTCGACCTGAACCTGCGCCGGCACCACGCTGCGGGCAAAGTCCAGAGCGTGTTGACACACCGCGTCGCCGAGCGCGATCCCGGCAGCGCTGGCCATGGCCAACGCCTGCTGACTGGTATTGGCTTCGCGGATCGCCTGTTGCAGCGCCGCATCGGCACCGACCGCCGCGGCCCATTCGGCCAGTTGCGGCAGGTCGATGCTTGAATGCCGACTGTGCAAATCCATATGCCCGGCCGCCAGTTTGCTGATCTTGCCGAAGCCGCCGCACAGGCTGAGTTTATCCACAGGCACTTTGCGCAAATGTTTGAGCACCGCGCCGACGAAGTCGCCCATTTCGATCAGGGCGATTTCCGGCAAGTCGTAGACTCGGCGCATGGTGTCTTCGCTGGCGTTGCCGGTGCACGCGGCGATGTGTAGGTATCCGTTGGTTTTGGCGACATCGATGCCCTGGTGGATCGAGGCGATGTACGCCGCGCAGGAGAATGGCCGGACGATGCCGCTGGTGCCAAGGATCGACAAGCCGCCGAGAATCCCCAGTCGCGGGTTCATGGTTTTCAGCGCCAGGGCTTCACCGTCCTCGACGTTTACCGTGACCTCGAAGCCGCCCGGGTAATCAAGCTCCTCGGCCAGCAGCGTCAGGTGCTCGCTGATCATTTTGCGCGGCACCGGATTGATCGCCGGTTCGCCGACGTTCAGCACCAACCCGGGCCGAGTGACGGTGCCCACGCCCCGGCCGGCGCTGAAGCGAATGCCCGGCTCGCTGTGCAGGCGCACCTGGGAAAAGAGCAGGGCACCGTGGGTCACGTCCGGGTCGTCGCCGGCGTCCTTGATGGTTCCGGCTTCGGCGCCGTTGTCCATCAGTCGACAGAATTCCAGGCGCATCTGCACCCGTTTGCCTTTGGGCAGAATGATCTCGACGGCGTCCGCTTCCGCGCCACTGAGCAGCAGGCGTGCCGCGGCGAGGCTGGTGGCGGTGGCGCAGCTGCCGGTGGTCAGGCCGCTGCGCAGCGGGGCGGGTTGTTCGGCGGTTTCGTCACGCATCGAGGGGTTTCGTCACATCCAGCAAGGTAATCGGCAGCGCCTGACGCCAGGTGTCGAACTCGCCCAACGGTTGCGCCTGAGCGACATGAATGCGGGTCAGTTCACCGCCATGCCGTTCGCGCCAGGCCATCAGGGTCACTTCGCTTTGCAGGGTGACGGCGTTGGCGATCAACCGGCCACCGGGTTTGAGTTGCGACCAGCATGTGTCGAGCACGCCTTCGCGGGTGACACCGCCACCGATGAAAATCGCGTCCGGGCGTTCTAGCCCGTCCAGGGCTTGCGGCGCGCTGCCGCGAATCAGTTGCAGACCGGGGACGCCCAAGGCATCGCGGTTGTGTCCGATCAGCAATTGCCGCCCTTCATCTGCTTCGATGGCCAGCGCCCGGCAACTCGGATGAGCGCGCATCCATTCAATGCCGATCGAACCGCTGCCGGCGCCGACGTCCCACAGCAGTTCGCCGGGTGTCGGTGCGAGACGGGCGAGGGTGATGGCGCGCACGTCGCGCTTGGTCAGTTGGCCGTCGTGCTGGAAGGCTGAGTCCGGCAGGCCGGCCAGTCTGGACAGGCGCGGCGTGTTCGGTTCGGCGATGCATTCGATGGCGATCAGGTTCAGATCGGCGATCACCGGCTCGTTCCAGTCATTGGCGATACCCTCAATGCGTCGTTCGGCTTCGCCGCCCAAATGTTCCAGCACGGTGAGGCGACTCGGCCCGAAACCGCGCTCGCGCAGCAACGCCGCGATGGCCGCCGGACTCTGGCGATCGTTGCTCAACACCAGCAAGCGCACACCACTGAACACATGGGCGTTGAGCGCGGCGATGGGGCGGGCGACTACTGAAAGCGTCACCACGTCCTGCAATGGCCAGCCCAGGCGAGCGGCCGCCAATGACACGGAAGACGGGGCGGGCAGGATCAGCATTTCCGCACCGGGCAGTTGCCGCGAAAGGCTGGCACCGACGCCATAGAACATCGGGTCGCCGCTGGCCAACACACACACCGGCTCGCCACGCAGTGCCAGTAATGGTTCAAGGGAAAACGGACTTGGCCACAATTGCCGCTCGCCACGAATGCACACCGGCAACAAATCCAGTTGCCGCTGGCCGCCGAAGATCCGCGAGGCGCCCAGCAGGGCGCGACGGGCATTCTTGCCCAGGCCCTTGAAGCCGTCTTCACCGATACCTACTACTGTCAGCCAGGGTGACATCTGCCGTCCTCAAAAAAAGTCCACAAACGGACTGTTCCGACGGGCAGGCTTTTCATGCCGTCGGACAAAGCAGGCATAATACCGCGCCTTCGCCCGCGAAGCGCCTTTCCCACACAGCCGGTCGCCCCATTGAACGAACGCCCGATGTCCACCGCCTTACGCCCCTCGGCCTGCCCGGGGTTACTGCGTATTGTCCCGGCGCTGGACGGCGGCATCTGCCGGATCAAATTGAACGGCGGCTGGATCAGCGCCGCCCAGGCTGAAGCGGCGGCCAGCGCAGCCGAGCGGTTTGCCGGGGGCGTGATCGAGGCGACCAACCGCGCCAATCTGCAGATTCGCGGGATTGGCAGCGAGCAGACGGCCTTGATCGACAGCCTGCTCGCCGCAGGATTGGGCCCGCGTACCGCGGCAGGCGACGATGTGCGCAATCTGATGCTCAGCCCGAGCGCCGGGATCGACCGGCAGATGTTGCTCGATACGCGCCCGCTGGCCGAACAGATCCTCACCAGCCTGCAAAGCCATGAGCGTTTTCACCAGTTGAGCGCCAAATTTGCCGTGCAACTCGATGGCGGCGAAGGCCTGGCGATGCTCGAACATCCTCACGACCTGTGGTTGAGCGCCGTTGAGCACGAGGGTGAGTGCGTGCTGGCCTTCGGTCTGGCGGGTTGCCCGACGCAGACTCCGTCGGGCGCGGTGCGACTGGAGGACGGCCATGCGCTGGTGATCACGGTGCTGGAGCTATTCCTCGATCTGGCGCGTCCCGATCAGACGCGCATGCGTCATCTGCTGGCCGAACACCCGGTGGCCGGGTTTGTCGCTCAAGTGGCCGAACGTGTGCCGTTATTGTCCACCGTGAGCGGGGCGCGCGTTACGAACTCGAACGTTCTGCACTCGAGTGTTCTGCATGTAGGCGCTCATCCTCAGCGTGAAACCGGCCGTGTCTATGTCGGCGCGACGCCGCCTCTGGGCCGGCTCGATCCCGCCATGCTGCGGGGCGCCGCACAACTGGCCCGCGAACGAGGTGACGGCAGCCTGCGTTTCACACCTTGGCAAAGCCTGCTGTTGCCCGATATCCACGAACGCGATGCCGCTGAAGTTATCCACAGCCTGGAAAACTTGGGCCTGCGCTGTTCGGCAGACGATGCCTTGGCGCATCTGATTGCCTGTACCGGTTCGGCGGGTTGCGGCAAAGGTCAGTCCGACACCAAAGGCGATGCGCTGCAACTGGCGACGTTGTTGCAACGTCACGGCCAAGTCTTTGATGTGCATCTGTCTGGCTGCGCGCGTTCCTGCGCGGCGGCACACATTACGCCAGCGACGTTGCTGGCCGTCTCACCCGGTCACTACGACCTCTATTTTCGCGACGCAGCTCAGCCGGGTTTCGGCGCGCTGCACGCACGCAACCTTACTATTGAAGCGGTCGCGGCCTTGCTCGACGCCCGCTCACGGAGCCCCCTTGATGCTTGATTACATCCGCGACGGTCAGGAGATCTATCGCAACTCCTTCGCGATCATTCGCGCCGAGGCCAACCTTGCGCGTATTCCGGCCGATCTGGAGAAACTCGCGGTGCGGGTGATCCACGCCTGCGGCATGGTCGAGGCCATCGACGGGCTGCAATTTTCCGAAGGCGCCGGCAAGGCCGGGCGCGATGCGTTGGCGGCTGGTGCGCCGATTCTGTGCGACGCGCGGATGGTCAGCGAAGGCGTGACCCGCGCGCGTTTGCCGGCCAATAACCCAGTGATCTGCACACTGCGCGATGACAGCGTCCCGGAGCTTGCCCGCGAGTTGGGCAACACCCGTTCCGCTGCCGCGCTGGAGCTGTGGCGTCCGCACCTGGAAGGCAGCGTGGTGGTGATCGGCAATGCGCCGACCGCGCTGTTTTATCTGCTGGAAATGCTCGACGCCGGCGCGCCGAAACCGGCGCTGATCCTCGGCTTCCCGGTGGGTTTCGTCGGCGCCGCCGAATCCAAGGCGATGCTCGCGGCGGACAGCCGTGGCGTGCCTTTCGTCATCATGCAAGGCCGGCTGGGCGGTAGTGCCATGGCCGCCGCCGCCGTCAACGCCCTCGCCACGGAGATCGAATGATGCAGCAACCTGGACGTTTGATTGGCTTGGGCGTCGGCCCCGGTGATCCGGAACTGATTACTGTCAAAGCCTTGCGCCTGCTGCGCGAGTCGCCGGTGGTGGCGTACTTCGTCGCCAAAGGCAAGAAGGGCAACGCCTTCGGCATCATCGAAGCACACCTGCAGGACGCACAAACCCTGCTGCCGCTGGTTTACCCGGTGACCACCGAAGCGCTGCCGGCGCCATTGTCGTACGAACAAGTGATCAGCGATTTCTACGATGCGGCCGGCGAAGCACTCGCCGCGCATCTGGACGCTGGCCGTGACGTGGCGGTGATCTGCGAAGGCGATCCGTTCTTCTACGGCTCTTACATGTACCTGCACGATCGTCTGGCCGAACGCTATGAAGCCGAAGTCGTGCCGGGCGTCTGCTCGATGCTCGGCGGTGCGTCGGTACTCGGCGCACCGCTGGTGTATCGCAATCAGAGCCTGTCGGTGTTGTCAGGTGTGCTGCCCCACGAAGACCTCAAGCGGCGACTGGCCGATGCCGATGCGGCGGTGATCATGAAACTGGGGCGCAATTTTCCCAAGGTCCGTCAGGTGCTCGAAGAACTCGGTCTGGCGGAGCGTGCGCTGTATGTCGAGCGCGCGACTATGACCAACCAGAAAATCGTGCCGCTGGATCAGGTCGAACCGATGTCCTCGCCGTACTTCTCGCTGATCATCGTTCCCGGTGAAAGGTGGCAAGGCTGATGGCCCATTCCGCTCCGGCGATTGTCATTCTCGGCAATGGCAGCCTCGCGACCGCGCGCAAGATTCAGCAGGTGTATCCGGGCGCACTGATCCATGGATTGGCCGAACGGGTCGAAGGCGCGGACCGTGTTTATCACGAGTTCGGCGCGACCCTGCGCGAGTTTTATCAACAGGACACGCCGATCATCGCGCTGTGCGCCGCCGGCATTGTGATCCGCACCCTGGCGCCGTTGCTGCTGGAAAAAGGTGCCGAGCCGCCGGTGCTGGCCGTGGCCGAAGACGGTAGCGCAGTGGTGCCGCTGCTCGGCGGTCTCGGCGGGGTGAATGTCATGGCGCGCGAGATTGCCGCTGGCCTCGACGTCGCGGCGGCGATCACCACCAGCGGTGAATTGCGTTTCGGCACGTGCCTGCTCAATCCACCCAGCGGCTATGCCTTGGGCGATCTGGAATTGGGCAAGCGCTTCGTCTCGGACTTGCTGGCCGGTGAACACGTGCGCATCGAAGGCGCTGCGCCCTGGTTGGCGCAAGCACAATTGCCGCAAGATCCTCAGGCGCATTTGTCGATCCATGTCGGCAGCGCCGAACGGCCGCCGGCCGCCAATGAATTGTTGATCTACCCGCGCAGTGTGTTGTTGGCAGTCAGCGCCACGATGGCGGATTTGCCCCAGGCGATTCGCGCGGCGCTGCGTCAGGCGCGAGTTGCCGTTCAATCGCTGGCGTGCCTACTGGCGCCGGTCTCGGAGATGGCCAGCCCGGCGTTGCGCGAAGCGGCGCTTGAACTGGGGGTGCCGCTGCGTTTTGCCTCCCCCGCCAACGATGCCGGCGAGTTGGCTCGAACGGCTGTTCCCGACGCGACAATTCTCCCGATTGACGCGAACCTGGCGCTGGCAATCGCCGAACAGCCCCTGGACGTTACGCAGATCGGCCGCCCTCGCGGTCGGCTGGCGGTGATCGGCCTGGGCCCGGGTGCTGCCGAATTGAGGGTGCCTGCGGTGAAGGCCGAACTGGCCAAAGCCACGGATGTGCTTGGCTATGAAACCTATGTACGCATGGCCGGCCCGTTTCGACCGGATCAAGTGTTGCATTGCACCGACAACCGCGAGGAGATGCAGCGTGCCCGTCACGCCTTCGAACTGGCGGCCCAAGGGCGCTCGGTGATTGTGGTCTCATCCGGTGACCCCGGCGTGTTCGCCATGGCAGCTGCCGTGCTGGAAGCCTTGCACGAGTCGAGTGAGCCCGCCTGGCACAGCGTCGACCTGGAGATTCTGCCGGGGGTTTCCGCTTCTCTGGCGACCGCCGCTCAGGCCGGTGCGCCGTTGGGGCATGACTTCTGCGTGATGTCACTGTCGGACAACCTCAAGCCGTGGTCGATCATCGAGAAGCGTCTGGACCTGGCCGCCGAAGCCGATCTGGCGCTGGCTTTCTACAACCCGATTTCCCGCTCGCGGCCGTGGCAGTTGGGCCGTGCTCTGGAAATCGTCGCACAGCATCGCACGCCTGAAACTCCAGTGGTTTTGGGCCGTGATATCGGCCGGCCCGGCCAGACGCTGCGGGTCACCACACTTGGTGCGCTCACGCCGGAGCAAGTGGACATGCGCACCATGGTGCTGATCGGTTCGTCCACTACCTGCGTGTTCCCCCGCGCCGACGGTGGCGACTGGGTCTACACACCGCGCTGGTATGGCAGCAAACCCCTCTGCTGAACCCTGGCGGCCCGTTCGGGCCGCCTTCATCACCTGAATCCCGTTATTTCCCCGATTGTTACGGCATTTGTGCGCGTAAGCCTGTTCGGTCATTTGAGTGGGATTGGGGTTGTCTGTCCAGGAAGAACTTTGATCCTGCGTTGTAGGAAGTTTCACTTTTATGTCGGTGTTCTTCAGGTGTTACAACTCATAACTTAAGACGACTGTTACAAGGTCCGGCTTATGGTCAGCTTTTTCAGGGCTTCAATGTGTGTGTCATTAGTAAGCGAGGCTGTGAGCGTTAAGTCTGTAACAGTGGATGTGCTGTTTGCTCTGTAATTAATTGAATTCGTTGTTGGTTGAGCAATGTTTGGGTGGTGGGTTAGTTTGGTTTTGGGTTTTTGGTGTTGTTTGGTTTTAGAGAGTTTGTATGGTGTTTTCTCGATATTAAGTGATGTCGGCGTTTATCCAAGAGTGGAGGCGCCTTTTTGTATTGTTGCAAATCGGTGGAATGCACGAGTGTCTGAGTGCGCGTGTGGAATCATCATTGTCTAGAGTCGATCCCGGCTATTTATATACGATAAATGGAAGTGTTGTTTATGAGTGAATCCAAGTTCTCGATTGCGGATGGCTATGTCGATTTTGTGGGGCTGTTTAATCGGGAGGATCTTGAGCAGGCCTTAATATCGCACAAGGGCACCGATCAATATGATGCAGTGTTCCGATATTACTTTGGTTGTTTCAATGTGCCGGATTCTTCCCGGTTGTTGGAGCCGTTAGGGCTGCTCAAGCAAGCGTTGGGGGCCTTGGAAGGAGGTACCCGGCGCCGTCGTGCGGCAGAGTCGGAAGCACCCATGAGTCCTGGTGTCGCGGGGAATCCTGATTTGGCGGAAATCTACAACAGAGTGGAGGGGTTCGAGACACGTCTGTACAACGGCCTCGAACAACTGAAGTTACCCGCCACCGACGTGCCGAAAAATCTGCATTTTGTCTGGCTTGGGGGTGGTGTCGGGGAGATTCAGCGCGATTACATCAACATTTGGAAGCAGGTGATGGCCAAGGAGGGCTACGGGCTGAACGTCTGGTATGACAGTGATGGGTTGCTGGTTCACGAAACCAACCGAATCATTGTCGAGGCGGCAAAGGCCGATGTGTTGTCCAGAGAAGGGCAAAAGGTTACCTCCGGTCATGATTTGGCCGATCTCTACGAAGAGCGAGCCACGGCGTTGAAGCGCCAGATGTATATGCACATCAATCAGGCGACCGAACTCGGTCTGAGTGCTGATCAGGCGCGCATGGACTTACTGGTTCGCGGCTATGGTCAGGACGAGACAATTCTGCAAACCCTGCGGGATAAAAACGCTCAAGTCATGGCCCGTCTCAATGATGAGCACATCCGCTTGCGCGATGTTCATGAACTCCAGGCATTCGCTCGATTGGGCGATTTCTATAACCGTGAAATGTCTTTGCGCGGCAATCTCGCGGCGGCCTCGGATATTGTGCGGGTACTGGTGGAATACGGCGAAGGAGGGATCTACAACGACGTAGACTTTTTGCCGCCGCTTGCTTCGAACATGGCGGGTATTGAAGTTAACAAATTAGAGTTCGACGCACGACTCGGTATTTTGCAGCTGTTAATGGACCACAATGCTGACTGGATGCCGGGCCGTCAGAACGTGCGCAGTCGCTATGCCGACTATATCGAGCGAATCCCCGCGACGCACCGCGAGGCCTTGGAACGGTTTGCCAAAAGTTCGCCTACGTTGGAGCAGGTGTTTGTTCCATTCAAGGATCGCTCTGTTCGGCCCAATAGTTTGCGGTTGGCGATGATCGATAACGGCGAATCCAATGCGCTGATTGTTAGTCATCCCGGGTCAGCTGCGCTGGAAGCCATTATCGAGCGCTTCGAAATCCACCAGCGTGTGCTGCTGGCGGTTGAACTCGAGGCCGACAAGCACAAAATCAAATACTACGAAAGCAATCGCATCTATGAATTGACAGAGAAAGTATTAAATACGGATTTCGATATCTTCGACCAAAAAGCTGGCGACGAAGATTTTCAGGCCACTGACTTGTGCAGGGGGATAAGCGATTACTTCAGTGATGGCATCCGTCCCCAAGCCCAGGGCTCGATATTCTTGACGGGGCCGGGAGCTGTGCGGGCCGGTCTATTGGACTTCGAAAGCAAGCACTTGACGCCGTGGGGGGCTGATGCATTTCGGGATGCCGTACGGTTGCGCACCGGGTTCAACAGCGCTACAGAGGAGGATAGGGACCACTCGTGGAAAGAAAACGCTGGGAACATGGAGGCCTGGCTCGAAACGGAACAAAAGCGCTGGACCGACGGCGAATTGAAAGCCCGTTACAAAGGAAATATGGCAGAACTGCTCAAGCGCCAGAGCATTGATTTCGATGCAGGCTGGCCGGTGATCGAGGGGCGTCATGTACTGTCCACCGACCTGTTGCAGCATCTGGCCGATGAGTTGGGTGAACCGTTCATGCGCATGATGAATCGTAGCCATAACGGTGCGGTGACCTTCGACAAGGCTGTACCGCTGAGCTTCGATGATCGCCAATCGATTCTCGCCCAAAGCGCCGATGCGCTACCCCCTGCATCGTTGGGCGATCCGGAGATGCAAAAGTTGTCGATTGATGAACTCCTGAGCGGAATCGCCAAGGGGACTGTTCACGCGACTCAGTTGAGCCCCTTGCAGCGCCTGCTGCTTGCAGCCCTGACTGGCGCGCAGGCATTGGATAACCAGAGCTTCGGCGCGGCTCGCCCACAGCTGGAGAATCTCGCCAATAGCCTCAGCGAACTGGGGACGGCGGGTCGCTACGCGAAGATTGAACACGCGCTGTACCAACGCCAGGCTCCGGCGTTTCTGGCCGGGCTTGCCAGTCCTGCCGATCATCCGCCAGCCCATTCCGAAACCGCCTTGGGGTTGAAAAAAAATGCGCTGGAGCAACCATTGACTTTGCGTCAATGGGGCAAGCACGTCGCCAGAATCCAGCAGGTGGCGAAACTTGAATTCCGTGATCAGGTTGCCGAGCGCGTCGGTGTTGTTCTGGACGGCTTTGAGGCGGGCACCATCAAGCTTGTACCGCAAGATTTACTGCTTCAGGGCGTGGGGGACGCGTTGGGTGGACGTTGTTATCCATTGGCCTTGGTGATGGCAGCGGCATTGTCGGAGGGGAAGGCTGCGGCCAACACGCTGCGCGAGCGATTCTATCTGGGGGTTATCGAACCTGAGACAAGCGATTCAGCCATTTTTCTACACAGTCTGGAAGCGTTGCGTGGCGTGCAAATCAGCGAGGTGGGCAGCGCGCTGGCGCGCTCGGATCTGAATCAGGTCGTCGACATTCTGAGCACCAGAACAATCACCAGTACGTTGATGCTCAACTCCGATAATCACTCCATGCTCGTGGCCAAAACCATTGAGGGCGAACACAGCACCTATCACTTTTACGACCCGAATTTCGGTGTTTTAGAGTTCGATCAACCGGCCGCGTTCAGACTGGCACTGGAGCAGTTCTTCCTTGAACAGAAGATGGCCGGACCCTACGCAGCCTATGGCGATACGGCGCATCCGACCTTCGATCTGATCGAGCTGGAAGGCGCGCGGGTGTCGGAGGTGGCATTGCCTGGCGCAATTCGGGTCTCGCAACTACTGCAACCCGGCACATTGCCGGGAGAGTCGCGACGCCCGGTGAGGCAGCGTCTGGCCAGTGCCCGCGGTCAATCATTGATGAGTAACTCTCGTCTGGGCAGTTGTCTGCTGGAACTGGACGGTCATTGGTGGGGGCAACAAATCGAGCAAGTGACATCCCGCCTCCGGCAGCAAAATCAGCTGGCACCACAGCTTGTGCCGTTGTTCGAAACCCTGGAGGTCATGCCGGACGGGGCCTACCGGATGAGCCTGATCAACCCTGAAAACCCTGAACACCTGGTACGAATCACCACCGACGACCATCGGCTCTTGCGTATTAAAAACTACCTCTCGGAACGTTTTTCAGCCTTGGCCAACAAATCATCTGTCCCGGGGGATCTGGTCGATCCCACTGATGTGGGTAGCGTTCACACCCTGAACGCCGGCTTCGCCATTCAAGCGCTGATGAATGCGCTGAGGGGACAGGAAGGGCCGGACAAATCCCTGACAATGGCTGTCCGGTTGCACGCCTATGTCAATTACGCGCAATTGGTGCATGGCAACGTGGCCGATGTAGCGGGCCTGGTGGGTCTGGTCCGGCAGGCGCTGGCTGAAGAGAAACTGATTGCCCGTACCGTCGCCCCAGTGGTCAAAGCCGCTGTGGGGCCGAGCGTGGGCGAAGCGACCGGCGGACTGTTGCAACTGGCGAATGTCGGGTTCGACATTTATCAATTGGCGACTGCGGAAAATGATGTCGAGCGAGCCCAGTTCGGGACGCAATTGGCTTTCGACTCGGCGAGTCTGGTGTTGTCGGTGGGCGCTTACGCTGCCGGCGCCACAATCGCCGGGGCGTTTCTGGGCGGGGCAGCCGTGATTCTGGGGGGGCTGGCAGTGGGATTGGCGGCAGTGGTCAAGGGCTTCGCCACCATTGCCGAAGAAGCCAAACAGGTCGGGCTGTTTTTCGATGAAATCGAGAAGGCTCATCGTCAAGGCTATCGATTCGACGGCGCTTTAGCGGCGTGGGTACCGCACTCATCGTTGATCGTCCAGGCGCTGGATCTGGCCGCCGGCAAACTGCTGCTCGACAGCCCAAAACTGTACCCGCTGCGCGACCATTTCGGGGTACCGACCTTTGACGGCGATTACGAGCGGGCGATCAACATTCGTCGGGAACTGGATCTGCCTAGCCAGATAAAATTCACTCCGCCCACCGGGCAGATCATCGTGCTGCCCTGCACACCACAAACCTGTTACAGCTACGAGTACAAGGCACTGCCCTTCGCCACGCTGCGCCATGACCCCGGGTTCGACACGGCCCGGCGCCTGGAGAAAAAGAAAACGGACGGCGGATGGCTGTTCCTGTTTTCCTTCTATTCGTTTCCGAGTGAGTACATTCTTTATCGCCTGTTCCCGGTCTATACGCCGACAGTGATCGATGTGCTGCTCGATGCCGTCGAGCGCTCGCTGGTGATACCCGTTCTACCGCCGGCATGGCACGGGAAAGTCGCCTATCGGATTCAGGGCGCCGGCAAGCAATGTGCCTTGGTGCTCAATCCCGGGGTGAGTCTGACACTTGAGTCACCCAGCATTACTACTTCCCGATGGGTGCTGGAGGCGTCGTGGGCCAACGAGAGCGATGTTGTTCTGGAGGGAGCGGCGGGCCTGCAGATCGGTACCGTCAAGGTGGAGTTCAAGGGCCGAGGACTTCATGACGTCCTGATCCGGATCGCCAACAATCAGCTGTTCCAGCTTGATCGCGGAAAACGGCAGATGAACCTCGTCGAGCAGGATGTGCCTTCGGGCATGGATCGGCAGACGTTGCAGGAACATCTCAAGGGACTGGCTCAGGAGCATCGTTTGGTGATGCCGTATACGCCGGTTCATCACTATCTGATTCCGTACGAGAAACCGAGTGAGCCCCGTCACACCACCGCCTGGTACGACGCGAAGGAGGAACGCTTCCTGTACATCCGCAGCAAGGATGTACTCGCCGCTGATGAAGCGCTGCTAGGAGCGGTGGCTGGCGGCTACGGCTATTTCTACGAACCGCAGGGTTTCGTGATTTGGCAAGTCGACGCGGTCACCGGATTGCTCAGTTATCGTTATCGGATACTGCCTAAAGACACGGGAGCCACCATCAAGAGCATTGAGGCGGACGCGCAGGGGGTGATTCATGTCGTACAGGAAATTGCTCGCGAAGATCAGACCAGCGATGTGTTGGTGTACGTGATCCATGACGGGCAACTGCTGCTGAGTTCGGTCACCCGCGACATGGATCCGGGGCTGGAATCAGTCTTCAGTGCCAGCGACACACTGGCTGACTGGTCGCAGGTTCTTGGCAGCTATTACGTTCTTAGGCCTGTTATTGACGATGATGACGTTTCCAACGTCGACTGGCAGCCGGCGCCCTTTGTTTCGGTCTGCTGGAAGTTCGAAGCGAACGCGCGGGACATGGCCTGGGTTCGCGACAGTGACCATCTGATCATCCGTCCCTCTCCACGGCGCCACCGCGGGCGCGGCTGGGCCGATTCGATCAAGAACATGACTGATTTGACGTTGCTCACACCAGCGGACGGCAGCGATGTGTTTGTCATCTACGACAGGCTCAGGCAGCAGCTGTGCCGTAAGCAACGCACCCTGGTGGCGGGCAAAGGACAGTGGTCCGAAACATGGCAACAGCCTGCGAAGCTGGAGAATGTCGAGGCAGTCCAAGGCGGGTACCTGGCGCTGACGTCGGAGGGCCTGTTCTTCAATCTGACTCCCCAGGGGTACCTGACGCTGGGAGGTCTTGGCGAGTCGTGGTTAAAGAATCGGATGCACTGGTGGTCCGCATTGGAACCGCTTGCCCGGCAGTACGCGGCTGAGAGCTTTGCCCTGGTCGGCCTGAGCAACTTCAACGAGAACGCGAAGTTGTGCGCCTGGTACGTCGGCAATCGATTGTTGCTGGCTGATTTGGGCCATGGCAAAGAAGTGCGCCTGCTCAGCGTTACCCCTGATAGCGAAGCCGCCTGGTTATTCGATGTTTCGAGCGGCGAAGTCTATCGTCAGGCGTTCATCGATCCGCAGCGGCTGGAACCTGCATTTGGCGAAGGCTCGCGTTTGCTGCGTGCTGATGCGCTACCCGCCGCCGAGCGTGAATGGGCTCCCTGGCAGTTTGCCGAGGTGACGGTTGAGGGGGGCGGACTGCGCGGTACCACACTTGAAGGCGTGATACTTGAGCTGCGTTATCAAGAACCGGCATTGATCACCGGCGTCACCCATGAGTGGGTCATGTCTCAGGAGGGGCGAGCGCACGAAAACCTCAAAGAATTGGCGGACAGCCAACCTCATGCGGCACTGCTGTTGGTAGAAGACGTCGGCAGTCTTACATGGTTCGTAGTCGATACCGAACGTGTGATTCGTGTGCCAAAGGCTGCGATTCCAGAATCCTTCGAGCTATTGGGAACGCAACAGCAAACCAACGTATTGCTTCATGAAGACAAGAATGGACTGCTGCTGACTTATCCGGGCATGGGGCATGCCGGGCCACTCAGTTATGTCTGGCGTAATGCCGAGGTACTGGTCATTGAAGGGCAGATGAAGGTCGGCGATGTTCTGCCGCTGATGCCGGACGATGTCACGACCTTGATTCTGCGGATGGGGCAAGGTGCGGTGAGTTACCGCTTGTCGAAGGCTGCCTGGCTGCGGCTTGAGTTGGTCATCCTCGACTGCCGGCATTCGCTGGGCAATGCGCAAACGATTCCCGGCAAGTTGATCTGGGATCTGGATAATCCTGAAAAGCTGTTGCTAAGCATCGTTCAGGAACATCTGGTGATCATTGACCCGGACAGCGGGCACAGTGTGATTTTTCGTGAAGTGTATGCGACGGATGTCACCTTGCGTGGCGAAGCTTTGCTCGGGTTCGAAGGGCATCGACCTTATGCCGTTTCGACACTGGTGCAGAGGCTGGTTGCTCGGCAGAGCATGCATGACAGTACAACGCTGGGTGAACTTCTAACGGTATCGACTACTGAGTGGGAAAGCAGTCTGGTGGGATAGTCTTGAGCTCGCACCGATAAAGAAGGCCGCGAAAGATTCTGTTCGCGGCCTTTTACTTTCGTCAGTGACTTCAGGGCACCAGATAGCCCTTCACCCCGGTAAAAATAATCTGCGCCGCCAGCGCGCACACGAACAACCCCATCAACCGACTGACAATCTGCAAGCCCTGATCGCCGAGAATCCGTTCTATCCGGTTGGACAAGTAAAGCACCACGCCGACCGTGAAACTGGCCAGGGCAATACTGAGAATGGCCGTCAGCTTGTCATCCCAATGGGGCTGGCTGACGCCCATCACTAACAGAGCACCGATGGTGCCGGGGCCGACGGTCAATGGAATGGTCAGCGGGACGATGGTCACGTCCTGCTGCACATTGTCGGTCTGCACCGCCGATTTGCCTTGAGCCATGCCCAGCGCCGAGATGAACAACACGCTACCGGCGCCAATGCGGAAGGCGTCCACGGTGATGCCGAAGACATTGAAAATTACCCGACCGAAGAGGTACAGCAAGACGCTCGAAACCAGCGTGGCAGTTGCCACTTTCCAGGCCAGGCGTCGTTGCTCCTTGCGCGAATAGCCGCGGGTCAGGCTGATGAAACAGGACAACACGAAGAACGGGCTGTAGAGCACCAGCATCTTCAGGTAAACGCTGAACAACACGTGGAGCATGGTGCAAGCTCACTGGCGAGGGAAGTCGAGGGGGAGTCTATCAGGCGCTGCGGGGGCTGTCGGCTCAGGAGGTCTGAACCGCTGCACGGTTCTGCTGATCACGCTGGGCAACCCAATGCTCGATCAGGTCGCGCAACTGCGACAGCTCGACCGGTTTGGCCATGTGCCCGTCCATGCCCGCCTGGCGCGCGCGCTCTTTGTGCTCGGCGAGGATGTGTGCGGTCAACGCTACCACGGGGGTGCGAATCCGCTGGTTGCCGACTTCCCAGGCACGTAGCTGCTGGGTGGCGGAGAAACCGTCGAGAATGGGCATTTCACAGTCCATCAGTACCAGGTCGTAGCGCTGGGCTTTCATTGCCTGCAAGGCTTCTTCACCATTGCTGGCGGTGTCCGGTTGCAGGTTGAGCTTGCCCAGCATGCCGCGTATGACCTTGGTCGAGATGCTGTTGTCTTCGGCCACCAGGATGCGGAAATCGCTGGGCACCTTGACCGGAAGGGTCGGGCCGGTGGGCAGCTGCTGTGAAACGGAAAGGCCTTTGTTGCGCTGGTTCAGCTCGTCCGCCAGCGTGGTCTTGAGAGTATAGCCGGCCACCGGTTTGGCGAGAATGCGTTTGATCCCGGCATTGCGCGCGATGATCTTGCTCGGGGCATTGCTGATGCCGGTGAGCATGATCAGCAGAATGTCATGGTTCAGGCTCGGGTCTTCCTTGATCTTGGCGGCCAGTTGCATGCCGGTCATGCCGGGCATGTTCTGGTCCAGCAGGACCACGTCGAAATAATCGCGCAGATGGGCCTTGGTGCGCAGCAGCGCCAGGGCCTCCTTGCCGGATGGCACGGCGCTGACATTCAAGCCCCAGGCGCTGCACTGCTGCACCAGCACCTTGCGACAGGTGTCGTTGTCGTCCACGACCAGTACGCGTGCGCCTTGCAGCGGGCTGTCCAGGTCCGACGTCGGATGTTCGAGACGGTCCGGGTCCAGTGGCAGGGTCAGCCACAATGTGCTGCCCTGGTTGGCTCCGCTCTTGATGCCGAACTCACCCTGCATCAAACGGATCAGCTGACGGGCGATGACCAGCCCAAGATTGCCCCCCAGGCTGGTAGCCGAGAGAAAATGCTTGCTGTGCAGTTCGGCATGCATCAACGCGTCGCGTTCTTCCGCCTCCATGGGCTGGCCGCTGTCCTGCACGGCGATGCGCAGCCGCGGTTTGGCGCTGCGTTCATCCAGGGCGACGACGATCAGAATCTCGCCTTCGTCGGTTTTCTTCAGGGCGTTTTCCAGCAGGCTCAGCAGGGTCTGGCGCAGGCGTGTCGGATCACCACTGATGACGCGTGGTACTTGCGGCTGGATAAAGCTGATCAGCTCGACGTTCTGCTGTTCAGCCTTGGCGCGGAAGATGCTCAGGCAGTCTTCGATCAGGGCGTTGAGGTCGAACTGCACGTCGTCCAGTTCGATCTGTCCGGACTCGAGTTTGGAGATGTCGAGAATTTCGTTGATCAGTGTCAGCAACTCGTTGCCGGCGCTGTGGATGGTCTGCACATAGTCGCGCTGCTTGACCGACAGCGGTGTGCCCAGCAGAAGTTCGGTCATGCCCAGCACGCCATTCATCGGGGTGCGGATTTCATGGCTGATCTTCGCCAGAAATTCGGCTTTGGCGTTGATCTCGGCGTTGCTGGCGGCCAGATCGCGACTGACGCTGAAACGGTCTTCGGTGATGCTGCGCTGTCGCTCGCCCAAGGCAATACTCATCAACAGGCCACTGATACAGATAAACACCAGCAGAATAATGATCAGGCCTTGCGGAGCGACAAGGGTCAGCCCCTGCAGTGCCGGCAGGATAATCAATGTGCCGAGGTTGAATACCACCATGGCCGCCACGAACAGGCGCGCCGGGCGATAACCTTTTTGCCAGTGATGGGCACCGACGAACAACATACTCAGGCCGGCCAGGGCAACCAGGGCGTAGGTGATGAGGTTCAGCGGCAGCGTGTTGACGAACAACAACAGCAGGCCGCAGGCCACGATGAACAGGATATCCCCCAGCAGCAGCTTGTTTAGCGGGTGTGGGCCGAGCGGGGCGAAGAAACGGTAGGCGAACATCAGGCCGCAAGGCGCGGTCATCAGCAAGGCGAGGTAGGCACCGGGTGTTTGCACGGCGGACCAGTTCGGCAACCATGGCCGGGCCAGGTTCAGCAGCAACACCAGACTGAGCAGCAACAATCCTTCGCACGCCGCCAGCCAGAGGCTGCTGCGTGAGCGGGTGTAGATGTAACGGGTCAGGTTATGCAGGATCAGCATCCCGAGGCAGCCAAAGAGCAGGCCGTAGATCAGCGTCAGGTTCTGAGTGGCCGCGGTCATGACCGCCGATTGCAGGGTGATATAAGGCCGCAACTGGTGTTCGGAGACCAACCGCAAGTAGACGTCGAGGGTTTTGTCGCTTTGTGGCAGCGGCAACATGAAGTCGCTGCTGGGGAGGGGGCGCGTAGTCTGGAGTTGCCCGCCACCGGTATTCAATTGATCGATCAACTGGTCGCCGTCGAGCACATACAGATTGAGGTGCGACAGGTCCGGTGCAAACACTCGCAGCAACTGTTCATGCTTGCCGGGCGCGAGCCTGAAACGCAGCCATAGCGCACCCTCGGGCGCGGCCGCGGTGAGGCGCTCGAGTTCGATGGGGCTGAATTGATTGGTGTAGCGGCTGGAGCGGATGTCGCTCAGCTGCAGGTCGCCTTGTTCGTCGAGCAATACCGCCCAGCCACTGCCTTGCGCGGCTTGGGCCGGGAGCATGCAGAGCAAGGTCAGCAGAGTGACGGTGAAGCCTATGGCAATCCTGAGCCAGCGCACGGCGAAATCCCTTCGTAGGTTAATGCCAAAGTATAACTATGCGCGGCGCCGGAATAGTCAGGCAAGGGCCGCAAGCCCTTGCCTGGCCGAATGGATGGCTTATTCCTGATTTTCGCTACGCTCGCGGGCAATGGCGCGGTAGCCAATGTCCTTGCGGTAGAAGCAGCCTTCCCAGTCGATTTTAGCTGCCAGTTTGTAAGCTTGCTGCTGGGCTGCATCGACACTGGTGCCCATGGCGGTTGCGCACAGCACCCGACCACCGGCGGTCACTACCTGACCGTCCTTGAGCGCAGTACCGGCATGGAAGACTTTGCCTTCCAGTGTCGCGGCTGCATCCAGGCCGTTGATCGCAACGCCTTTGGCGTAGTCACCCGGGTAACCGCCAGCGGCCAATACGATGCCAACGCTCGGACGTGGATCCCATTGTGCTTCGACCTTGTCCAGCGCTTGCGCCAGGGCTGCTTCGACCAGCAACACCAGGCTCGACTGCAAACGCAGCATCACCGGTTGGGTCTCAGGATCGCCGAAACGGCAGTTGAACTCGATAACTTTTGGATTCCCCGCCTTGTCGATCATCAGGCCGGCATAGAGGAAGCCGGTGTAGACGTTACCTTCCTCGGCCATGCCACGCACGGTCGGCCAGATCACCAGGTCCATGACCCGCTGATGGACTTCGGTCGTAACGACCGGAGCCGGCGAGTAAGCGCCCATGCCGCCGGTGTTCGGGCCGGTATCGCCGTCGCCGACGCGTTTGTGGTCCTGACTGGTGGCCATCGGCAATACGTTCTTGCCATCGACCATGACGATGAAGCTGGCTTCTTCGCCATCCAGGAACTCTTCGATCACCACGCGGGAACCGGCGTCGCCAAACGCGTTGCCTGCGAGCATGTCGCGCACCGCGTCTTCGGCTTCGCTCAGGGTCATGGCCACGATCACGCCTTTACCGGCGGCCAGGCCATCGGCCTTGATCACGATCGGTGCGCCTTTTTCACGCAGATAAGCCAGGGCTGGCTCGATCTCGGTGAAGTTCTGGTAGTCGGCAGTCGGGATCTTGTGGCGAGCCAGGAAGTCTTTGGTGAAGGCTTTCGAGCCTTCCAGCTGAGCAGCGCCAGCGGTCGGCCCGAAGCAATCCAGGCCACGGGAGCGGAACAGATCGACGACACCGGCGACCAGCGGTACTTCCGGGCCGACGATGGTCAGGGAAACATTTTTCTCGGCAAAGTCAGCCAACTGCTCAAGAGCCAGCACGTCGATAGCGACGTTCTCGCACTTGGCTTCAATGGCGGTGCCGGCGTTGCCCGGGGCAACGAAAACTTTCTGCACGCGCGGATCCTGAGCCACTTTCCAGGCCAGGGCGTGTTCACGGCCACCGCTGCCAATGATCAAAACATTCATTTCAAAAACCTCGGATGACGCTAATTCTGGATAGCACCGTTGGTGCTTTGTGTGGGAGCGGGCTTGCTCGCGAAAGCGGTCTGTCAGTCACATCTATGGTGGATGTGCCGCCGTCTTCGCGAGCAAGCCCGCTCCCACATTCGATCGTCGTATCAGTGACGGAAGTGGCGCATGCCGGTGAAGACCATGGCGATGCCGGCTTCATCAGCTGCAGCAATCACTTCGTTATCACGCATCGAGCCACCTGGCTGGATCACCGCAGTGATACCGACCTTGGCCGCATTGTCCAGACCATCGCGGAACGGGAAAAAGGCGTCGGAGGCCATCACCGAGCCTGCTACCTGCAAACCGGCGTGTTCAGCCTTGATCGCGGCGATACGAGCGGAGTTCACGCGGCTCATCTGGCCGGCGCCGACACCAATGGTCTGACGGTTCTTGGCGTAGACGATGGCGTTGGACTTCACGTACTTGGCGACTTTCCAGGCGAAGATCAGGTCGTTGATTTCCTGTTCGGTCGGCGCGCGTTTGGTTACCACTTTCAGGTCTTCGCTGCCGATCATGCCAATGTCGCGGCTCTGTACCAGCAAACCGCCATTGACGCGCTTGTAGTCCCAGGCCGGAGCGCGATCAGCCGACCACTCGCCGCAGGCCAGCAGGCGTACGTTGGCTTTTGCAGCCACGATGGCGCGGGCTTCTGCGCTGACGGACGGGGCGATGATCACTTCGACGAACTGACGCTCGACGATGGCCTTGGCGGTTTCAGCATCCAGCTCGCGGTTGAACGCGATGATGCCGCCGAACGCCGATTCGGTGTCGGTGGCGTAGGCCAGTTCGTAGGCCTGACGGATGCCGCCTTCAGCGTCCGGGCTCACGGCCACGCCGCACGGGTTGGCGTGCTTGACGATCACGCAGGCCGGCTTGACGAAGCTCTTCACACATTCCAGCGCGGCGTCGGTGTCGGCCACGTTGTTGAACGACAGCTCTTTGCCTTGCAGTTGGGTCGCGGTGGCGATGCCGACTTCGGCAGGCTTGGCTTCAACGTAGAACGCCGCGCTCTGGTGCGGGTTCTCGCCGTAGCGCATTTCCTGAGCCTTGATGAACTGGCTGTTGAAGGTGCGCGGGAATTCGCTGCGGCCGGAGGTCGAGAGGGTTTCAGCCGCCTGGTTCACGGTGCCCATGTAATTGGCAATCATGCCGTCATAGGCGGCAGTGTGTTCGAAGGCCTTGAGCATCAGGTCGAAACGCTGAGCGTAGGTCAGGCCGCCGGCCTTGAGGCTTTCCAGGACGTTGGCGTAATCACTGGCATTCACCACGATGGCCACATCTTTGTGGTTCTTGGCTGCCGAACGGACCATGGTCGGGCCGCCGATGTCGATGTTTTCGATGGCGGTCGGCAGGTCGCAGCCTGGCTTGTTGATGGTGGCTTCGAACGGGTACAGGTTGACCGCAACCAGATCGATCGGCTTGATGCCGTGCTCGTTCATGATGGCATCGTCGATACCGCGACGACCAAGGATCCCGCCGTGGATTTTCGGGTGCAGGGTTTTTACCCGACCGTCCATCATTTCTGCGAAACCGGTGTAATCCGCGACTTCCACTGCGGCAACGCCGTTGTCGCGCAGCAGCTTGAACGTCCCGCCGGTGGAGAGGATCTCGACGCCCAGGGCTTCGAGCTCCTTGGCGAATTCAAGGATCCCGGTCTTGTCGGAAACGCTGATCAAGGCGCGGCGGATCGGCAGGCGGGTAGTCTGGTCGGTCATTTCAATTTCCATCAAAAGCAAAGGAGTCAGCAAAAAAGGCGACCGATTTTACGCGGGCGCCTTTCTGGTTTGATTGAATGCTTACAGCAAATCGTACTGCTTGAGTTTCTTGCGCAGGGTGCCCCGGTTCAACCCGAGCAGCTCACTGGCCTTGGTCTGGTTGCCCTTGACGTAGTTCATCACGCATTCGAGCAGGGGAGCCTCGACTTCGGAGAGCACCAGGTTGTACACATCCGTGACGGCAGCGCCCTCAAGGTGGGCGAAATAATTGTGCAGCGCCTTCTCGACACTCCCGCGAAGGGTCTGACCTTCTTCGCTCGGCGTGTTGAGGTGCTGTTTCAAATTCACGTTGTCGCTCACGGGTGTTGTTCCACTCACTAAAGTCTCGGTCATCATCGTCATGCAGCCACCCCTTCTCCGTCCCCTGTCAGGCTCTTGTAGCGTTCGGCGAAGAAGGCCCGAACGTAGGCGCATTGTGCTTCCGTATCTTCCAAACGATTGAAGTGGGCGCGAAACTCCCTGGCGCCCGGTAAGGTTGCGAGATACCAGCCCACATGCTTGCGAGCTATGCGCACGCCCATGACGTCGCCATAGAAGGCATGCAGCGCAGCCAGATGCTCAAGCAGAATACGTTCCACCTCGATCAGTTCCGGTGCCGGGAGCTTTTCGCCGGTACGCAGATAATGGTCGATTTCACGAAAAATCCATGGCTGCCCCTGGGCAGCCCGACCCACCAACAGGCCATCGGCACCGGTCGCGTCGAGCACGTACCGGGCTTTCTCTGGCGAATCGATATCGCCATTGGCGAAGACCGGAATCGACACCGCCTGCTTGATCGCGGCAATGGTGTCGTACTCGGCTTCACCGGTATACAGATCGGCACGGGTTCGGCCATGTACCGCCAACGCCGTAATGCCTGCCTGTTCGGCGATCTTCGCCACGGTCAGGCCGTTCTTGTTCGCCCGGTCCCAGCCGGTACGGATCTTCAGAGTGACCGGCACATCAACCGCAGCCACCACGGCCTGCAGGATCTCGGTCACCAATGCTTCATCTTTCAACAGGGCGGAGCCAGCGGCCTTGTTGCAGACCTTCTTCGCCGGACAGCCCATGTTGATATCAATAATCTGTGCCCCCAGTTCGACGTTGGCCCGGGCTGCATCCGCCAGCATCTGCGCATCTCCGCCAGCGATCTGTACCGAGCGGGGCTCGGGATCACCTTCGTGGATCATGCGCATCCGCGATTTGCGGGTGTTCCACAAGCTCATGTCGCTGGTGACCATTTCCGAGACTACAAGGCCCGCGCCCAGTCGCTTGCACAGCTGACGAAAGGGCTGATCGGTGACACCCGCCATGGGGGCGAGAATCAAGCCGTTGTGCAATGTATATGGACCGATGCGTACCGCCGACATAGGACTTCCCTGTTGTGGGGCCGGATCATGAGAGTTCGAAAAAGGGTTGGCATGATACCCGCTCTCGATGACTGGATAAAGGCTGAATTGGATAAAATCTGAACAGTTAATTCGTTATCGCCAGCGGTTTGGTTGGAACGGTCAAAGTCAGAAAACTGCCGTCAAGCCTGTAACACTCGAGCGTTTCACTCGGGGGAATGAAAGCTCAGGCTGTAGTTCACCGCTTTGGGGCCTGGATCGAGAATGTCCAGCGCGATATGGATCGGCGTTTGTGGTGGCATTTCCGCGAGGCCTTCGAGGTCGCCGCTGAGGTACTCGCCGGGCTTGAAGCGACGGCTGGCGATCAGGTGGCCGTTCAAGTCGGCAAAGCGCAGTTCCAGCAACGGGAAGGGCTGGGAGAAGGGCGCGCGATTGTAAATGATGGCATCGACCACCAGTGCACCGTTGAAGTCCGGGTGGCTGCGGACCACCAGGTTGCTGCTTTTGACTTTTGCGATGTCGACCTTGGACGGCACGGTGCAGCCGATTTGCGGGCACAGTTGCTGGAACCACGGACGGTACTGGTCCTGGCGCGCCAGTTCGTCGAAGTGGTAGGCGACGTATTGGCCAGCGAGGCCGGCGGCGGCGAGCAGGATCAGCAGCAGCCAGAAAAAGCGCCGACCCCAGGGGGAGCGACGTTTTTTCCAATCCAGTTGCAGCGGGTCGTCGGTCAAGTCCTCCAACACTTCCGCGCGCAGGGCCGGTCCGCTGCGTTCGCGTCGCTTGCGCAGGGGCTCGACCGAGGGCAGGTCGTCGTCGACTTCATCGGGAGTCGCCGACAGGCTGCCAAAGGGGATCGGGGCGTCGAGCGGGTCGTGCAGGCGCAGCTGTTGGATCTCGGGTTCGTCGTCCAGATCCGCGGGCTCCAGCGACAGCGAAGGCTCGGTGCGCGAGTGTTTGCTCGGCTCGATCGTCGGTTCTGGTGTGGGGGCGTCGACGGTTTGTGCGCGATCGGCGGCCGATTCGCTGAAGAGACTGTCGGACCAGGGCTCCTGATCGTGCTCGGTGGTATCGCGGCGAGCGCTGAGGCTGTCTTCGCGGGGCCGAGTGAATTCCGTTGTTGGCTGGATTTCCCGCTGTTCAAGCCGGGCGAGCTCTTCGTCCAGATCCAGGCTGTCCAGATCCATTTCTGCAGCGGTCCATTGCTTTTGGCTGATGGCTCGCTGCACAGGCGGTTCGACGGGCGCCGGTGCGACCGGTTTGACCGTCTCCTTGCCGGCCCGCTGCTCGAGTAACTGCTTGGCGGCGTTGAACACCTGCAAGCAAGAGCCGCAGCGAACCACTCCACGGGCCGCGCTCAACTGAGCATGGTTGACGCGGAAGCTGGTTTGGCAATGCGGGCACTGGGTGACGAAGCTGTCGGTCATGCGGAAATCCGGTTTATGCAGGCGCTCATTCTAGCGCCGACGGCCAGTAATGCGTACCCAGCCGTCGCGATTGGCAATCGGGTCCAGATCGAAGTCCTGAGCGTAGGCGGCGGCGACTTCTTCACCTTGTTCGGCGAGGATGCCCGACAGCGCCAAGCGACCGCCCGGCTTGACCAGGCTGGACAGTTGCGGCGCCAGCGAAACCAGCGGGCCGGCAAGAATGTTGGCCACCAGCACGTCGGCCTGAACCTGTGGCAGGTCTTGCGGCAGATACAGCGGGAAGAGTTCGTCGGCAATGTTGTTGCGCCCGGCATTGTCGCGGGAGGCTTCCAGCGCCTGCACGTCGATGTCCGTGCCGACGGCTTGCTTGGCGCCCAGCAACAGCGCGGCAATCGCCAGAATCCCTGAGCCGCAACCGAAGTCGAGCACGTTGCAATCTTTCAGGTCCTGACCGTCGAGCCATTCCAGGCACAGTGCAGTGGTCGGATGAGTGCCGGTGCCGAACGCCAGGCCTGGGTCCAGCAGCAGGTTCACCGCGTCCGGCTCAGGCGCGGCGTGCCAGCTCGGGACGATCCACAGGCGCTGACCGAAGCGCATCGGCTGGAAACCGTCCATCCAGCTGCGTTCCCAGTCCTGGTCTTCAATCACTTCGCTGTGATGCTCGGGCAGCGGGCTGCCGGTCAGCAACTCGAGGTGGGCCAGTACGCTGGCGGCTTCGGTGCCGCCTTCGAACAAGGCCAGCAGGTGAGTGTGCGACCACAGCGGGGTGGTGTTGAGTTCCGGTTCGAAGATCGGCTGATCTTCGGCGTCCATGAAAGTCACCGACACGGCGCCCACTTCAAGGAACGCGTCTTCGTAGGTTTCGGCTTGTTCTGGGCTGATGGCGAGACGGACTTGCAGCCAAGGCATGGCGGGCACCTTTGAAAAATATAGATTGCAGCCTAGCGGGCTGCGAGAAGCGCGCAAGTTTACGCGAGCGCGAGGCAGAAGACGACCGGGTAGCCAAGGAATGACGGGATGAACGGGTACCTGTGGCGAGGGGGCTTGCCCCCGTTGGACTGCGAAGCCGTCCCCCATCGAAGCGCCGAAGTTTCTCCTTACGATACGCATCTGCCGGCTTTGCGGCTGCTACGCATCCGAACGGGGGCAAACCTCCTCGCCACAGGGTTTTGTATGCATCAAAAGAAATCAACAATCTCCAGAAACAACAAAGCCGCTCGAAAGCGGCTTTGTTGGTATGGATCACAGCTTAGTGCTTTTCGCCAGCCAGCTTGTGTTCCAGGTAGTGGATGTTGACTCCGCCTTCGCAGAAGCCAGCATCACGGACCAGATCGCGGTGCAGCGGGATGTTGGTCTTGATCCCGTCGACAACAATTTCGTCCAGCGCATTGCGCATGCGCGCCATGGCTTCGTCACGGTTTGCGCCGTAGGTGATCAGCTTGCCGATCAACGAATCGTAGTTCGGCGGAACGGCATAGCCACTGTACAGGTGCGAATCGACGCGAACGCCATTGCCGCCTGGAGCGTGGAAATGCTTGACCGTGCCTGGGCTAGGCATGAAGGTTTTCGGGTCTTCGGCGTTGATCCGGCATTCCAGCGCGTGACCGCGGATAACGACGTCATCCTGGGTGTACGACAGCTTGTTGCCAGCGGCGATGCTGAGCATCTCCTTGACGATGTCGATGCCGGTGACCATTTCCGAAACCGGGTGCTCTACCTGGACACGAGTATTCATCTCGATGAAGTAGAAGTGGCCGTTTTCGTACAGGAACTCGAAGGTGCCAGCGCCACGATAGCCAATGTCGATACAGGCCCTGACACAGCGTGCGAGGACTTCCTCGCGCGCGTTCTCGTCGATGCCCGGTGCCGGCGCTTCTTCGAGAACCTTCTGGTGACGACGTTGCAGCGAGCAATCGCGGTCGCCCAAATGGATAGCATGGCCTTGGCCATCGGAAAGCACCTGAACTTCCACGTGGCGTGGGTTGGTCAGGAATTTTTCCAGATAGACCATCGGGTTGCCGAACGCTGCGCCCGCTTCGGAGCGGGTCAGTTTCGCCGAGGAGATCAGGTCTTCTTCCTTATGAACTACGCGCATGCCTCGACCACCGCCGCCGCCAGCGGCTTTGATGATCACCGGATAACCGACTTCGCGACCGATGCGCAGAGCGGTTTCTTCGTCTTCAGGCAGTGGGCCGTCAGAACCCGGAACGGTTGGAACGCCGGCAGCGATCATGGCGTGCTTGGCCGATACCTTGTCGCCCATCAGGCGAATGGTCTCGGCTTTCGGGCCAATGAACGCGAAGCCGGAGTTCTCGACCTGTTCGGCAAAGTCGGCGTTTTCCGCAAGGAAGCCGTAGCCTGGGTGAATGGCGGTAGCGCCGGTCACTTCAGCCGCGGCGATGATGGCCGGAATGTGCAGGTAAGAGTGCGCGGCCGATGCCGGACCGATGCAGACGGATTCGTCTGCCAGGCCCAGGTGCATCAGCTCTTTGTCGGCCTTGGAGTAAACGGCGACAGTCTTGATGCCCATCTCTTTACAGGCACGCAGAATCCGCAGGGCGATCTCACCGCGGTTGGCGATCAGAACTTTTTCCAACTTCGCAGTCATCAAAGTTTCTCCGCGGTTCAAACGATGGTGAACAGCGGTTGGTCGTACTCAACCGGCTGGCCGTCTTCGACGAGGATGGATTCGATCACACCGCTGGCTTCAGCTTCGATGTGGTTCATCATCTTCATGGCTTCGACGATGCACAGAGTGTCGCCTTTCTTCACGGTCTGGCCGACTTCAACGAAGGACGGCGAGGACGGCGAAGATTTACGATAGAAAGTACCGACCATCGGCGAACGGGCAACGTTGCCGTTCAGCACAGGCGCGGCCGGAGCTGCAGGAGCAGCGGCGGCAACCGGAGCAGCAGCGACAGGCGCCGGCGCCGGCGCCGGAGCATGCATAGGAGCGGGAGCGTAGTACTGCTGAGCCGGCGTCTTGCTGTGACGGCTGATGCGTACGGACTCTTCGCCTTCCTTGATCTCGAGCTCGTCGATACCGGACTCTTCCAGCAATTCGATCAGTTTCTTAACTTTACGGATATCCATGAATCATCAACTCCCAAGGGTCGGTCAGGGGCGTTTAACGCTTGTTGTTCAAGCCGTTGCCTGTCTTTCAAGCTGCTCTAGTGCGGCCTCCAGGGCCAGTCGATAACCGCTGGCGCCAAGGCCGCAGATCACTCCTACCGCTACATCGGAGAAGTAAGAGTGATGGCGGAAAGGTTCGCGTTTGTGCACGTTAGACAAATGCACTTCGATGAATGGGATGCTCACTGCCAGCAGCGCGTCACGTAATGCGACACTTGTATGCGTAAAAGCTGCTGGATTGATCAGAATGAAATCCACACCTTCGCCGCGAGCAGCGTGGATGCGATCGATCAACTCGTACTCGGCGTTGCTTTGCAGGTAGAGCAAATGGTGGCCGGCATTGCGCGCCCGCTGTTCCAGATCCTGATTGATCTGCGCCAGCGTCGTTGCACCGTAGACGCCCGGTTCCCGGGTGCCGAGCAGGTTCAGGTTGGGGCCGTGTAAAACCAATAGGGTCGCCATCTGCTGCTCCTTTGTCATCTGTATGCAATTGTCAGAACCCGGCGACTATGCCGCAAAGCCTTTGTGACTGTCCAGTTCTATGCAATAGCCAGCACGATGGCCGATGTTTACGCGAAATATGTGACCGGGTCATTAAATCCGGTCATTTGCTTTCGCAACACGTTCGGCGAAGTTTTTCGCGCTGATCTCGCCGATCACCCGCACATCGGCATGTTCGACGCCATCTTTGCCAAAAAACATCAGTGCCGGAGGACCGAACAGCTTGTAGCGGTCAAGCAGGGCGCGTTGTTCGGCGTTGCTGGCGGTGATGTCGAAACGGATCAATCGATAACCTTTGAGGCGTTCGACGACATTGGCATCGTTGAGGACTTCGTGTTCGATGACTTTGCAGCTGATGCACCAGTCGGCGTACCAGTCGAGCAGTAGCGGCGTGCCGGAGGATTTGGCTTCGGCGAGGACGCGGTCCAGTTCGGCTGGCGTGGTGATGGTTTGCCAGTTGCCGACGATTTGCGGTTGACCTTTGTCGGCGACATTGCGCGGCTGGCCAATAGGGTTGAACGGATCGGTCTGGCCGCTGAAGGCGCCGTACCAACAGGCCAGGGCATAAAACAACAGGAACATCCCGAGCAATTGCCCCAGGCGTTTTCTTGGCGGTTTATAGACGAATTCCAGTGCGCCCATAAACAACCCGACGCCACCGGCGAGCAAGCCGATCAACAGCAAGGTGATCTGGCCCGGCAGTACCCGACTGAGCAAGGCAATCGCCAGCCCCAGCAGCAGCACCCCAATCGCGTTTTTCACGTAGATCAGCCACGGACCGCTTTTCGGCAGCCAGGCCGCGCCGCCGGTCGCTACCAGCAACAGCGGCGCACCCATGCCCAGGCCGAGCATGAACAATTTCAATCCGCCACCCAGAGCATCGCCGCTGGCGCTGATATACAGCAGCGCGCCGGCCAGTGGTGCCGATACACAAGGCGAAACCAGCAGGCTAGACACCACGCCCAGCACCGCCGCGCCCCACAGTGAGCCGCCTTCGGTACGCCCGGCAATCCGGTCCAGGCGGCTGCTGATGGCGTGGGGAAGTTTCAGTTCGAAGACGCCAAACATGGCCAGGGCAAACACTGCGAAAAACATCGCGAACGGCACCAGCACCCAGGCCGACTGCAAGCGCGCCTGAAGATTGAGCTGTGCGCCGAACATGCCCATCAACGCACCGAGCAGGGCGAAACAAACGGCCATCGGCAGCACATAAGCCAGCGAAAGGTTGAAACCGCGTAAACCACCGACCTGCCCACGCAGGACCACCCCGGAGAGGATCGGCAGCATCGGCAGCACGCAGGGGGTGAAGGTCAGGCCAACACCTGCGAGGAAAAACAGCGCCAGTTCGCGCCAGCTCCAGGATGTGGTCGCGGCGCCGCTGCCATCAATACTCAGGCGTTCGGTCTCGGGTGGGTAACACAGGCCTTTGTCGGCACAGCCCTGATAGGTCACGACCAGCGTAAAGGCGCGGGAATCGGTGCGCGGCAGATCTATATCGAGAATGCCGTGGTAAACCTCGACATCGCCGAAGAACTCATCGTGCTTTTGTTCGCCCTTGGGCAGTTGCGCCGGGCCGAGCCCAACGTCGGTCGGTTCGGCGCGAAACTGGAAGCGATGGCGATAGAGGTAGTAACCCTCGGTGGCAACGAAGCGCAGCTTGATCGATTGCGGCGTGCTTTCTACCAAGCTCAACTTAAAGGCTTCGCGCACCGGCAGGAAATCAGCGCTGTTGTTGATCGAACCCAGGGTGGAACTGGGCCGACTGTCCAGCAACCCGGCGGCAGAGGCCGGCAGGGCGAGCACTAAAAACAGCAGGCAGAGCAAACGGCGCATGACAATCTCGCGTATCGAAAGTGTGGGCATGATAGCGGACGGCGGCGGGGTGTGCAGGGTGGGGAGTTCTGTGGTGAATGTTCCGACGTCTTCGCGAGCAAGCCCGCTCCCACATCTATGGTTACCCCCTTTTCTGCAATACTGTTTTTGATGCGTGTTTGGCTTGCTTTCATCTATCCGGCGTCTGAGTGGGGTTGTGGCCCCGCGCCTCGATGAGAATCGATGCCCGACGATCCTAATTATTCGAACGGCCTTTCAGCCGTGTGGGAGCTCAGGGTTGTCGTCAGGCCGGTTAGCCGTTCACGTCATCAGTTATCCAGCATCGCAAAACCAGGTGGGTGGTGCTCGGGTGACAGCAGGGTCAGGCGTTCATCGCGGCTGGCCCTGCATCGAATTCAGTGTGGTGGGCCGCAATCGCCCAGGCGATCCTCGCCAGCTTGTTGGCCAGCGCGCAGACCACATGGTTGGAGTGATGGTGGACCAATAGCTGCCGGACCCAGTCCGCCAGCCAGCCTTTCTGGCGGTCCAGCTGCATCAAGTAAACACGGGCACACTGGACAAGCAGGCGCCTCTGGTTGCGATCGCCGCGCTTGCTGATGCCCAGCAGTACGGTCTTGCCGCCCGTGGAATGTTGTTTGGGCACCAGCCCGATCGAGGCCGAATAGCCCCGGCCGCATTTGAACTGTTTGCCATCGCCCAACTCGGCAGCCAGGACGCTGGAGGTGATCGGGCCGACACACGGCATGGTCATCAAACGGGCCGCCAGATCATCTTCAGCGGCCTGGCATTCCACGTCCTTGTCCATTGCCTTGACCTGCTCATCCAGATAGTTGAAGTGTGCATGCAGCAGCGTCAGAATTTTTTTGGTGCGCTCAGAAAATGAACCCGCCTCCAGCAGCGCCGGCAGCTCTTTGATGGATTTGAAGCCTGGGGCCAGGCTGACGCCCACCTCCAGAAGAACGGCGTGAATCCGATTGACGGTCGCGGTGCGGTCCTTGATGAACGAATCGCGTGTCGAATTGAGCATGGCCAGCTCTTGCTGAGCCTGGGTTTTGGGGTGCACAAAGCGCATCGTTGGACGCGTCGCCGCCTCGCAGATCGCCTCGGCATCAGCGAAGTCGTTCTTGTTGCTTTTCACGTAAGGACGCACAAGGTGAGGAGCAATGAGCTTGGGCGTATGCCCCAGCTTGGCGACCTCCTGCGCCATGAAGTGGGCTCCGCCACAGGCCTCCATCACGACGGTGCAGGGTTCAAGGTTCGCCAAGTGTTGAATGAGCGCCACGCGAGTAAACTTTTTGCGGTAAAGCTCATGGCCTCGATCATCTTGCGCATGCAGGTGAAAGGCGTGTTTTCCCAAATCGATGGCGGCAATAGCTACTTTCATGGCAACGGTCTCCGGTGAGCCCCCTGCGAAAGCTTAGTGGGCGATCGCAGGGGGCGGCGGGGGTAGCCATTTCATTATTCGATCGCATTTCTTCAGGAAGAACTCGATCAACTGTGGGAGCGGGCTTGTTCGCGAAGGCGGTCTATCAGGCGCGGAAGGCCTGAATGGCTGTATGCAGTCGTCCACCCTGCACCAACAAATTCTCCCCTTGCTCACGCCCCTCACCGATGCGCAGCAAGTTATCCCCACCCAGACACCAGGGGACCGCCCCGTGCTACCGGATCATGACGGTTTTTCTGGTCGCTCCGATGGGCAGCATTGAGCTTACTTTGTTGATTGATCGCTGGCGTGGTTGCACAAGTTGATTGTTACAGGGGTGTAGTGGGTGCTGTTGGTATGCCGAAACAGCGTGCTGCTGTGATACTCGTAGACTTCCTGGTTGGTCGATACATTGATGACCGAGCCTTGGACATCGACCTTTACGGCTGGATCTCGGGTGACGAGAAACGGACCGGCAGTCTTTAGCTCAGATGCTATTTGTTCATCGGATGTCAGTTCGCGATAGACATAGTATCGATAGCTGAACGGCACTGTTGCTCCGCCTTGATCATCCTTGACACCGTAGATGAAGCCATTTTCACCAAGGGGTAGTTTGAGTACTACATCGGTCAACACCGGGGCGCTGGAAGACATAAGCCATGTCCAGCCGATGTAAATCAGGCATACCGCTAGCAGGCAAGAGGTGACGATTGTGTATGCGGTTTTTTTAGTAGTTCCTGAACCGGGCATACCGGACTCCTTTTTTGATCCATTCCTGATCCGCAGGATCATCGCCAAAAGGAGCCTCGCTCCACCAGCTTCCAAATTCTACTTTTGTCGTTTTTGCCTGTGTCTGGGCAACACCGGCGGCACGTAACAGGACACTTTCGGAAAATCCCGCAGCAATCCCGGCCGCGCCGTAATTGAAATTACCGAAAGCCTCATAGTCAGGAGACAGTTTTTTGTAATCCCAAGGGCCGCGATTTCTGACCTGGGTATAGAACCAGGAGTAAATGAATGCGGATCCCTCTTTCAAAACTTTTTTCTTATGGAAGGCAACTGCCATGTTTTCCTCCACAGATACGCCAGGGGGCGAAGGCGGAACTATCACGGGGCACTCCTGTTGCGCGCTCGATTAATTGAAGCGCTAAACCCTAGCATCAAAACGACGACTAAAAACCATCGCATGGCTAAATAGGAGTTTTCATACAAGAGCTTAGGTGGCGATAGTCCAGCTCGTTAGTTGCGTTCGGGCCCGCAGCCCTTAGACTCGAAAGGCCTGAACGGCTGTATGCAACCGCCCGCCCAACACCAACAAATTCTCCCCTTGTTCACGCCCCTCGCCGATGCGCAGCAAGTTATCCCCACCCAATTGGTGAATCCGCTCACTGTGATCGCGGATTTCGCTGACCGCGCCGCTCTGCTGGGCGGTAACATCGGCGATGCGCACGGCGGTGTCGGAAATGGTCTGGATCGCCCCGACGATTTTATCCAGCGCACCGTCAGCCGCCTGGGCCTGATTGGCCGTGGCTTCGGCGTGTTCAACTTGAGCGCGCATGCCTTCGACCGATTGCCGCGCGGCGGTTTGCAGGCCGGCGATCAGCGTCTGGATCTCGGCCGTGGCCCCGGCGGTGCGTTGCGCCAGTGAGCGAACCTCTTCGGCGACTACCGCAAACCCTCGGCCCATTTCTCCGGCGCGGGCCGCTTCGATGGCGGCGTTCAGGGCCAGCAGGTTGGTCTGGTCGGCAATCGAGCGAATCACCGTTAGCACGCCGCCGATGGTCGCCGACTCCTCGGCCAGATGTTCGATCATCTGCGCGTTGCCTTGCACTTCCCCCACCAACGCATGCAGACCGGTGAGGCTCAGCCCGATCACTTTCTGACCGTGTTCTACCGCAAGCCCTGCATGGCGGCTGGCGTCGGCAGCCTGGCTGGCGTCGCCGGCAACTTGTTGAATCGTCGCCTCGAGTTCACCGAGAGAGTCGCGGATCAACGCGGTGTCGCCGGCCTGATGCTCGGCACCGCTGTGCAGGTCATTGCTTAATTCGGCCAAGGTTCGGCTGCTGCCGGCGACTTGCTCGGCGTTGAGGCGAATGGTGCCGACCAGGTCGACCAGATAGGCGCGCAAGCGATTGAGCGAGGCTTGAATATCATGCAATTCGCGATTGGTCGCGCCCAGTTGAATGTCGCGGCTGAAGTCACCTTCGGCCCAGGTCGACAGCGCCGGGGCGAGGTTGGTCAGCGTTCGGGCCAGGCGTCGCTGCAAGGTGTCGATGAGCAATGCGATCAGCAGAATCAGCCCGATCATCACCCCTTGCATCAACCGCACTTCGCTCTGGATCTGCCCGTGCTGGGCGCGCACCACCGGTTCCAGCCCGGCGATGGACTGCTGCACAGCGGCGATTTTCAAGTGCGTCGCGGTGCTGAGGTCGGCGCGTTTCTGGATCTGTTCGCGAGTGCGCGCCAATTCAGCCGGGTAGCGGGTGAGCAGGCTGTTGAGTTCGCGTTTGAGGCCGACGCCGGCATCTTCGGCGACGGTTTTCTCGGTGTTATCCAAACCCATCATCGCGGCGAAATCATCGGTGTTCGATTCGGTGCTGGCAGTCACACCCAGCAGCGGTAAAGCGTCCAGTTGCTCGGCTTGAGTGCGGATGTTAGCGACTTCGCGTTCGACATCGGCGGCCAGTTCGCTGCGACCACTACTGACCAGTTTGTTCCGAGCCAAGGAGAGTTTGCCCAAGTGCTGGGAGGCCACGAGCAAGGGCGTCAGGTACGCCGCGTTGCCGCTGGCGTATTGGCTGAGCTGATCGAGGCTGGCGCCGAGTTCGCGTTCGGCTTGCAGCAGCAACGCCTGCGGGTCGCCAGCGAGTTTGCCGGCAGCCAACAGGTCGGTTTTGCTGAATTCAGCCAGGTTCGACAGGCTCGGACGCAAGGTGTCGGCCAATGCCGGTGGCAACTCACCGAGTTCCTTTTGCAAGGCGTCGATGGCTTGGCTGGCGCTCCTCAGGCGCAGGGCATCGCCGCTGGCCAGGTAATCCTCGACGTTGCGTGCCACTTCATTTTGAAACTGCTGAGACAGTCCCAGATAACGCTCCATCAATAGATAGGGGCGTTCCAGCGCTTTTTGCGACCACCAGAGCGTGGCGCCAAGGGCCACGCACACGGCGACCAAAAGGAGGGTATTGAGATTGGTCAACAGCTTCAGGCGCATCATGGTCTACCAACGGCAGAATGGTAAGTGCCTGAAGTTATTGCGTTTCTGTTACAGAGTTATGACCGAATGGGTCGATTCAGATGAAAAAGTGGCACTTTGCTTTGACTCCCGCGCGGCTTGTACGCGGTTACGTCCGGCGTTCTTCGCACGGTACAACGCCTCGTCCGCCTGGCTGGCCATCAACAGGCTGTCAGAGTCTTCGCGCAGTTCGACGACGCCGGCGCTGAAGGTGCACCAGAGGTCCTGCGGCTGAGCCGGGTAGTGAATTTCGGCAAAGCGCTGACGGATTTCATCGAGCACCTTGTAGGCCGATTCGATATCAGTGTCCGGCATGACAATGGCGAACTCTTCACCACCGTAGCGACCAATGAAATCGGTCTTGCGCAACCGTTGCTTGAGGAACAGCGCCAGGCTCTTGATCACTCGGTCGCCCATGGGATGGCCGTGGCTGTCGTTGACCCGTTTGAAGTGGTCGATATCGAGCATCGCAAAGCTCAGCGGCTTACTTTCGCGACGGGCACGGAATGAACAGTCTTCGAGCAATTGCAGAATGTGGGTGTGGTTGTACAAGCCGGTCAGGCTGTCGCGCACCATCCGTGCTTTCAGATTGCGCGCTCGTGCCGCGCGGTTGCGCACGGTGGTGATCAGGTGCCGTGGCTTGATCGGCTTGGTCAGGAAATCGTCGCCGCCCTCGCTCATGGCGTCGAGCTGCTTGTCCAGGTCGTCTTCGGCCGACAGATAAATGATCGGCACGCTGACATAGCGGTCGTTATGGCGGATCACCTTGGCCAGTTCAGTGCCGGTGCAGGCCGGCATGTACATGTCGAGGATGATCAGGTCCGGCTGGAAATCCGCCAGTTCGGCCATGGCCTGGATCGGTTCGATCAAAGTTCGCGTGACGATCCCGGCGCTGTTGAGCAGGCGTTCGGTGTGCAAGGCCTGAGCGCGGGAGTCGTCGATGATCAGCACTTTATAAGGTTCATATTGGGCGACGCAGGTCAGGACTTCGATCTTTTCCAGCAGGCTTGAAGCTTCGAGAGTGCCGGTGAGAAACTCCTGGCCTCCGGCGCGCACAGCGGCGAGGCGGGTCGGGGTATCGGTTTCGTGCAGGCTGAAAAACAACAGCGGCAAGGGCTGATCGAGGCCTTCCTGGGCTTCGGCCGCCAGTTTCAGGCCGATGCCGGCGCCACTGAAATCGACGTCCATGACAATCGCCGCCGGCAACCGCTCGACCATCGAGGAGCGAAACGCGGCGACACTGTCGAGGGATTGAGCGCTGAGCCCGAAGAATTCCAGTTGCTTGGCCAGCCGCTCGGCCCGGTCGTGATCCTGCAACATCACGTAGATCGGTTTGCGCAGCGGCGGCAGGAAGGTTTGTTCGAGCTGATCGCCATGGCGCAAGCCGGTGCGGGACAGGCGCTGCATCAAGCGATTGAGGTCAGTGATCAGTCCGCTGCTCAGCCGTCCGCGGTTGGCGTCCACCGCTTCCAGCGACTGGCCGATGTGGCGCGCCAACTGGGTGTGTTCCGGTTGCTCGAAACGTTCGGCAAAGCGCAGCAGGCGCAGATTGGCCTCACTCAGTTCCGACAAGTCGGTGGTGGACCATTCATTGCGTTGCAGGCGTTGCCATATCTCAAGAATTTGACGTGCCTGATGAATTACCCGCTGGGCAAAGTGGTGCTTGAGGCGCTCACGGCTGGGGTCTTCTGGCTCGGTCATATCCTGACTACTAGTTAGGGTGCATGCTGAGATCGACTGGTGGCTCTATGCTAGCACCTCTTTTCGATTGCATGAGTGTCGTACGTCAATAATCTGCAAAGCGACTTCATTCAGTTTCTGACCGACTGGTCGCATAGGCTCAGCGCTGTGCTTCATTTATAGTGGCGACTCGATCGCCGTCATTGTGTGGCTCGCTGTGTCCCGCAGGATTTAATGCGCGGCAAATGACGCACGATGGCGTAGGGTTGTGGTCGAACCGATGAACTCAAGTGATTGAAAGGATACCGCCATGCTGGACTGGAAGAACCGCACAGGCAGCGCGCCTGAGCGTGCCGCTGAACCGAAATCGGCCACCCGCAGTTATTTTGGCGGCCTGTTGTTCAGCCGGGCGCTGGCCACTCTGATTGTTCTTTACCTGTTGGTGGCGATCGCGCTGGGCTGGTACTGGAGCCAGGAGCCGGCGCTGTTCCCGGTTCAGCAGAATGCCCAGGTGGCGGCCGAGAAAGAAGGCAAGCAGATGGTTGTCGGGTACACCACGGTGGAAACCCTCAAGACCGTCGCCGGCACTTTGCTGACCAAACCGGGTGGCTATATTTCCAACGACCGTTTCCCGCCGGGTCTGTGGATGGACAACATGCCGAGCTGGGAATATGGCGTGCTGGTCCAGGTCCGCGACCTGAGTCGTGCGCTGCGTAAAGACTTCGCCCGCTCGCAGTCGCAGTCCGCCGAAGACGCCGACCTGGCCAAGGCCGAGCCGCGTTTCAACTTCGACAACAAAAGCTGGGTGCTGCCATCCAGTGAATCCGAGTACCTGGAAGGCATCAACTCCCTGAGCCGCTATCAGGCACGTCTGTCGGGGCCTGACCAGAAAAGTGCGCTGTTCTATGCCCGCGCCGACAACCTGAACAATTGGCTGGGTGATGTCGGAACCCGTCTGGGTTCGCTGTCGCAACGGCTGTCGGCCAGTGTTGGTCGGGTCAAGCTCAACACCGCGCTGAAAACCGAAGTGCCGGCGCTCGGTCAGGTGCCGCAAGTTGACGAAGAAGTCGTCGAAACCCCATGGCTGCAGATCGATAACGTGTTCTATGAGGCCCGCGGTCAGGCTTGGGCGTTGTCCCACCTGCTGCGTGCCATCGAAGTCGACTTCGCCGATGTACTGGCGAAGAAAAACGCCACAGTCAGCGTGCGCCAGATCATTCGTGAGCTAGAGGCTTCGCAAGAGCCGGTCTGGAGTCCGATGATCCTCAACGGCAGCGGCTTCGGTGTGCTGGCCAACCACTCGCTGGTCATGGCCAATTACATTTCCCGGGCCAACGCCGCGGTGATCGATTTGCGTCAACTGCTCAATCAGGGCTGAATCATGGTCGATAGCTCCGTTGATGACATGCGTGAGGCCGCCCATCGCGCGGCCTCCGATGCCGAACAGATCGCCTGGGTCGACGAGCAGGACAACCTGCTCGGCGCGCTGGTCCGCTCCGAGCTGCGCGAACGCGAGCTGATCGGGCGCGGCACCTACATCATGCTGTTCAATTCTGCCGGTGAACTGTGCGTGCACCGACGTACCCTGAGCAAAGCGATATACCCCGGTTACTGGGACGTGGCGGCCGGCGGCATGGTGCTGGCCACTGAGACTTACGCCGAATCGGCGGCCCGTGAGCTGGAAGAAGAGCTGGGCGTGAGCGGTGTGGAACTGACCGCCCATGATCACTTTTTCTTCGAGGACACCGGCAACCGACTCTGGTGTTCGGCGTTTTCGGCGGTGTGGGACGGCCCGTTGATCCTGCAACCGGAAGAAGTGCTTGAAGCGCGTTTCATCCCGATCGATCAGGTCCTGCTGGAAATCACGCAGAAGCCTTATTGCCCGGACTCTCTGGCGGCCTTGCAGCGCTATCTTCGCGCCCAAGGGAATAACGTCGCAAAAGAGCTATAAATTGGCGCCGATTGGCTCTTAGCAAGTCGGCTTTTTGCCGTTACACTGCGCGACCTTTTCAAGCTGAACCGGTAATGCTTGTTGTAGGAGCTGCCGCAGGCTGCGATCTTTTGACTTTAGCTTTTGAGTCAAAATCAAAAGATCGCAGCCTCGTTGCACTCGTCAGCTCCTACACCGGGTTTTCCGTTTCAGTAGCGCTGCCCCTGCCTGAGTGGGGCTTCGCGGTCGATGGCATCTGCCACGACCAGTCTTTGTCCTCCCAAGAGGATTGCCGGTGGCCAAAAAAGCCGCATCCTTCGCCGCCCTTGGTGGCCTGGTATTTTCCACCGACGCAGGTCGTCATTGCCCGGATTGCAGTCAACCGGTGGATGCCTGCATCTGCAAACAAACCGTTATCCCGGCCGGCGACGGCATCGCTCGCGTGCGTCGCGAAAGCAAGGGTCGTGGCGGCAAGACGGTGACCACCATCACCGGTGTGCCGTTGGCCGAAGACGCGCTCAAGGATCTGGCCACCACGTTGAAAAAACGTTGCGGGACCGGCGGGGCGTTGAAAGACGGAATCATCGAAATCCAGGGCGATCATGTCGAGCTACTCTTGGCCGAGCTGATCAAACACGGTTTCAAGGCGAAGAAGTCCGGCGGCTAGCAGCCTCTGTGAAAACCACCCGCGGCTTGATCCAGTCCCGATTTCATTCAGGTCTGGCGTCGTCTCCATGGTTTTCACAGAGCCTGTTCATGACCGGTTTCTAAACTCACTGCGGTCAGCGAGGTCTACCCCCTCGTTGACGAACCGTCATTTTCATACTTTAGACTGCGCCGGCCTGAACCCAGGCGACGCTCTATGACTTCTTTATAGGGGACTTCGATGTCCGTACGACGCACACGCAAAGACGATGGCAGCCAATGGACAGTTGCGGACAGCCGCAGTGTTTACGGGATTCGCCATTGGGGGGCCGGGTATTTCGCGATCAATGACGCCGGTCGCGTCGAAGTTCGTCCGAACGGCCCGACCAGTTCGCCTATCGACCTCTTCGAGCAAGTCGACCAACTGCGCAAAAGCGGTTTGTCCTTACCGTTGCTGGTGCGTTTTCCTGACATCCTGCAAGACCGCGTGCGTCAGCTGACGGGTGCGTTCGACGCCAACATCGAACGCCTGGAATACCAGAGCAAGTACACTGCTCTGTACCCGATCAAGGTCAACCAGCAAGAAGCGGTGATCGAAAACATCATCGCCACCCAGAACGTTTCCATCGGTCTGGAAGCCGGCTCCAAGCCGGAACTGCTGGCGGTACTGGCGCTGGCGCCGAAGGGCGGCACCATCGTCTGCAACGGTTACAAGGATCGCGAGTTCATCCGTCTGGCGCTGATGGGCCAGAAGCTTGGCCACAACGTATTCATCGTGATCGAGAAAGAATCCGAAGTCGGTCTGGTGATCGAAGAAGCGGCGGCGCTCAAGGTCAAGCCGCAGGTCGGCTTGCGCGTGCGTCTGTCGTCCCTGGCGTCGAGCAAGTGGGCAGACACCGGTGGTGAAAAATCCAAGTTCGGCCTGTCGGCGGCGCAACTGCTGTCGGTGGTCGAGCGTTTCCGCGCTGCCGGCCTGGATCAGGGCATTCGCCTGTTGCACTTCCACATGGGCTCGCAGATCGCCAACCTGGCGGACTACCAGCACGGCTTCAAGGAAGCGATCCGTTATTACGGCGAGCTGCGCAACCTTGGCCTGCCGGTGGATCACATCGACGTCGGCGGCGGTTTGGGCGTGGACTACGATGGTACTCACTCGCGTAACGCCAGTTCGATCAACTACGACATGGACGATTACGCCGGTGTCGTGGTCGGGATGCTCAAGGAGTTCTGCGACGCGCAGAGCCTGCCGCACCCGAACATCTTCTCTGAAAGCGGCCGTTCCCTGACCGCCCACCACGCCATGCTGGTGGTTCAGGTAACCGACGTCGAGAAACACAACGACGACGTGCCCAAAATCGATAACAAGGAAGAGCTGCCAGAAACCGTGCAGTGGCTGGTTGACCTGCTCGGCCCGACCGATATCGAAATGGTCACCGAAACCTACTGGCGCGCCACGCACTACATGAGCGATGTGGCCACTCAATACGCCGATGGCAAGCTGACCCTGGCGCAAAAAGCCCTGGCCGAGCAATGCTACTTTGCCGTTTGCCGCCGTCTGCACAACTCGTTGAAAGCCCGTCAGCGTTCCCACCGACAGGTGCTCGACGAACTCAACGACAAGCTGGCGGACAAGTACATCTGCAACTTCTCGGTATTCCAGAGCCTGCCGGATACCTGGGCCATCGGCCAGGTCCTGCCGATCCTGCCGCTGCACCGTCTCGATGAAGAGCCGCTGCGCCGTGCAGTGCTGCAAGACCTGACCTGCGACTCCGACGGCAAGATCAAGCAGTACGTCGACGAGCAGAGCATCGAGACCAGTTTGCCGGTGCACGGTTTGAACGAAGGCGAAGACTATCTGCTGGGTATCTTCCTGGTGGGTGCCTACCAGGAAATTCTCGGCGACATGCACAACCTGTTCGGTGACACCGACTCGGTGAACATCTACCAGAACGCCGACGGCAGCGTGTACCACGCCGGTATCGAAACCCACGACACCATCGAAGACATGCTGCGTTACGTGCACTTGTCGCCGGAAGAGCTGATGACCCACTACCGCGACAAATGCGCCAGTGCCCGCATCAGCGCCGCCGAGCGCACCCAGTTCCTCGATGCCTTGCGTCTGGGCCTGACCCGCTCGTCTTACCTGTCTTCTTGAGGTAAGGCACCGTTCTCATCGGGTTGTCTGAAAATTCTCCATACGTTGGGGAAATTTCAGATGACCTGGTGCGACACTTCTCTCTTTTCAAGCGAAATGACCCACAGACCGGGCTATCCAAGCGATGTGGTCTTCTTTTCACGTAGGTCATTTCCTAAGTTGTACTTCTGCACTCTACTCGGCCATGTCTCTCAGCGAGAATCCCCGGCCGCCCCTCCTGTAGAGAATCGCCGATGTTCGATCCAGTCCACGAGCCGTCATTTCGTCTGGATATAGCGGGTCTTCCCGACCCCTTTGAGGTCTTGGCGTTTACCGGTAGTGAAGCCATCAGCGAGCCTTTTGTGTTCGACGTGGATCTGCTGAACGACGACCCAAAGCTGGACCTCGCAAGCCTGCTGTATCGCTCGGCCTTTTTGCACTTCGGACCCTTGGGGCAGGGTATTCACGGGCAGTTGCTGGGCCTCGTTCAGCTCGGCCATGGCGGTGAGCCCGGGCTCTGTCGTGTCCGTCTGGGGCCGAGGCTGGCGTGTCTGGCTCAGCGCTTCAATCAGCGAGTCTTCAGCCAGTGCTCGGTGCCGGAGATTCTCGCTCAGGTGCTCAAGGAGCACGGTATTGCCGGCAAGGATCGGCGCTTCGACCTGAGCGGCTATTACCCGTCTCGTGATTTCTGCACGCAGTACCGGGAATCAGACCTGCAATTTCTCCAGCGTCTGTGCGCCCAGGAACGGCTTCATTACTACTTCGAACACCGCACACGCGGACACTGTCTGGTTTTCGGTGATGGCTTGGGGCAGTTTAGCCGTGGCGAAGAGAGCGTCTTCAAGGGTGAGAACGAACGACCAGGTGTGCATCAGTTCAAGCTTCACGGTTGTGGGCAGATCGCCCAAGGCCAGACGAATCTGGCGACCCTGCGCAGCGGCCAACTGATGCCGCTGTCTGGCCATCCGTGTGTGGACTGGAATCGTCTCTGGCTACTGACCCATGTCGAGCATCAGGGTGGGCAGGACCCCGGGCTTCCTTATAGCAACCAACTACGGGCCGTTGTGCAGGAAATGCCTTTCGTGGCACCTCATTCGGGCGTGAAACCCAGGATGCACAGCCTGCAGCGGGCGTGGGTGGTCGAGGTCGATGAGTCTCAACCGGATCTGTCCCGACCGGTTGCGGTGCAGTTCGACTGGCTTTACCAGGGGGAGGGCGCAGCGCCCAGCCACTGCTGGTTGCCGTTGGCTCCCGAACTGGAAGGCGCAGACACCCTGCCGTTGAGTGAAGGGGCGCAGGTGCTGGTGAGCTTTATCGAAGGCGATCCGGATCAGCCCTTGATCAGCGGATTTCTTCCCGGCGCAACGTCGAGCGCACAGCCAGTCACACCCGACCTGCAACCCTCCTTGACGACCGATGCGAGCCCGGTGCTCGACGGCTTGCTGGGCATGCTGCAATCCAGCGAACCCTTGGTGCTCCTGTGTCTGCTGCCCGGCGGCGGCAGTTTCAGTCATTGCGCGCAGTCCTTTTGTACCTGCCGGGCGGCGATGCAGTTCGGCCAGAGCGGTGCGGCATGATCACCGCTCAAGCGGTCGACCCGACCCCGCAATGGCTGTTGCTCGACGTGCCGGGCGTGCCTCAGGCCGGCGTGAGTTTGCGGCAACAGTTTGCTCATGCCCGATGGTTCCGCCTGTTCGAAGGCACCGAATTTCACCCGTTGCGTGAGCACGGGCCGGTGTTGGTGGACCTTCGCGAATGCCCGGTATTGGCCGAGCTGTGCCAAAGTGCGCCACATACCTGGGGCGGATTGCTGCTGGTCAGTGAAGCATCGCCATCGCGGCTGCTGGAGCATTTGCGACGCATGCTAACGGTCACTTTGGGTCTGCATCAACGGGCCTTGTTGAGTTACTACAACCCACACACGGCGAGTTATTTTTTCGATGCCTGCGATGCGCAGGAGTTGAGTCGCTGGCTAGGTCCGATCGATCAGTTGCGCTGGTTCGGCGGCACCTGGGCCGACCGGGCCATAGGCTGTCAAGGCTGGCAGCAGTTGTTCAATCCGCGGCTTGCCGTCCGGCCGCTGGCCATCGAAGAAAACCTCAGCCCGCGTCAGCGAGACACCTTGCAAACCTGCCTGCTGGAACAACACGCCTGGCACTGGAGCCGATCCACCGGCACCGACTACAACAGCTTGTGGGCTTACTTGCAGGAAGGGCTGGCGCTGGGTTTCAGCGAACGTCCGGTGCTCGATGGCTGGTTATGGTTGCGCTTGCAGCATCCCGACGCAGTGGCCGGGCAGCCGCTGTCTGGAGCCACCCAGCAGGAGCGTCTCGATAACCTGCGCAACCTGTGGCAGAACGATCAATCCTGAAGCTGACCCCCGTCATCCGTTGAGCCAGCTGTCGTGCTTGCGCAAGTACCAGGCGAATGCGCCAAGGGTCAGACTGCGCAGCAACATGAACAACAGGAAGGTTATCCACAGTCCATGGTTGCCCAAGCCTTGCAGCGCCCAGGCGAAGGGCAGCAGCAGGATCAACGTCAGCAGCATGCCGTTGCGCATTTCCCGGGCGCGAGTGGCGCCGATGAACAGGCCGTCGAGCAGGTAACTCCAGACAGCAATCAGCGGCAGCACCGCGAGGTAAGGCAGGTAAAGGAAGGCGGTGTCGCGCACGCTCTGGATATCCGTCTGCATCTCGATGAACAGGTGCCCGGCGAACAGAAACAGCAAGGCAAACCCCACACTCGCCAGCAATGACCAACCGCACGCCACCACCAATGAGCGGCGCAGGGCCTCTCGGTCGCGAGCACCGATGGCGTGTCCGCACAGTGCTTCTACGGCATGAGCCAGACCGTCCAGGGCGTGGGCGGTCAGCAGCAGACCGTTAAGCAGCAACGCATTGGCGGCGACCGTGGCATCGCCCAGCCGCGCGCCCTGCACGGTGATCAGGAAAAACACCGACTGCAACGCCAGGCTGCGGATGAAGATATCGCGATTGACCGCCAGTAATGGGCGCCAACTCTGCCACAACGCCAGAGCCGCCCAGGCGATATGGCCGGGGTAGGCGCGCAAGGCTTTACGGGTCATGAACAGGCCGATCAGTGCGCCGGTCCACTCGGCGATCACCGAGGCCCGGGCCGCGCCGACCACGCCCCAATCCAGGCCGAGCACGAACCACAGGTTCAGCGCGATATTGACCAGGTTGGTGCTCAGCAGAATCGCCAGCGGGGCCCGAGCGTTCTGGGTGCCGAGGAACCAGCCCACCAGCGCGTAACTGGCCAGCGCCGCCGGCAAGCCGAACAACCGTGTGTGGAAGAACTCGCGGGTGAGCTGATCCAGCTCCGTCGACGGTTGCATGAAGTGCAACGCGACCCCGCTCAACGGCACGCCCAGCGTCCCTAAAAGAATGGCCAGGCCCATGGCCAACAACAGACCCTGGAGCAAAATCTGCCGCAACGCTGCGCCATCCCCACGCCCGGCAGCCTGGGCGGCGAACCCGGTGGAGCCCATGCGCAGAAAGCCCATGGCCCAGGCAAGAAAGGTATACAAACTGGCTCCCACTGCGACAGCGCCGAGCTGATGAGCATGGGGCAGGTGGCCGACGACGGTACTGTCGACCAGCGCCACCAGCGGTACAGAAATGTTCGAGAGAATCATCGGGGCGGCGAGCGACCAGACTCGACGATGGGTCGGACGGTCGCGCCAGTCGGCAATCAGGTTGGACATGCAGGCTCCTTGGGGGCGCCTGCATTGTAGCGGCAGATTGTGTTCAGTTAAGCGAACGCAATCTACAAAACATCAGAGATCTAATGTGGGAGCGGGCTTGCTCGCGAAGGCTTTCTTACATTCAACATGTCAGTCGACTGACACACCGCTTTCGCGAGCAAGCCCGCTCCCACATTGATTGGGGGCAGCTTTAGTGAACAATCCAGCTCAGCAACCACAACCCCAGCAACAACCAGATAATCCCCATGATGATCGACGCGTTCATGAAGGCGCGGATCGCCGCCCACAGCAGCATCAACCCGATGATCAGCGTGATGATGCTGACGATCGAAGTGTCCATGCCCAGCGCCTGGGCCAACCCTTCGACAAAATTGCTGCCGGCGTTGCTCAACAGGTTGAACAGACCACTAAGGGCATCGATGATGAACCGGATGGCCGAACCGATTATCTGGCCGAGCCATTCGAAAAAGCTTTCTACCTGCATGTGTACGTCCTGGTGGAGTGGTGGCGTGGTTGCCGGATCCGAGCGTTGGGCTATGGATCGTGCTGCCGAGTTCCCCACAAGCATAGAGGGTTGCATCCTGCCTCCCACAAAAATCGCTTCCTCCGCTCAACCGTTGTCACTTGCCTTCACCGGCCATCCCCCTGAAGCTATACGCCTTCAGGAGAGCCCGATGAACCTTGTTGAACTGACCGAACGCCTGCACGCCATTCGCGACCGCAATGACTGGCGGCAATTTCACAGCCCGAAAAACCTGGCCATGGCCGCAAGCGTGGAAATGTCCGAGCTGGTGGAGATTTTCCAGTGGCTGACCGAAGACCAGTCGCGTCAGTTGCCGGCAGACAAACTTGCCCATGCCGGGCAGGAAATCGGCGACATCGTGCTGTATCTACTGCTGCTGTGCAGCGAGTTGGGGTTGGACATGAATGAAGTGGTGCGCAGCAAACTCGCGGACAGCGAACGGCGGTTCAGCTGATGAGCGACCGTCATTTCGATCAGCTGGCGACTCGCTTCGCCGAAAAAATCTACGGTGGCGCCAAAGGTGCGATCCGTCTCGCGGTGCTGCAAGCCGACCTGGCCGAAACCCTGCCGGACCGCCCGTTGCGCGTACTGGACATCGGCGCCGGCCTGGGCCACATGTCGTTGTGGCTGGCCGAGCGCGGTCATCAGGTGACCCTCGCCGAGCCCGCCGAACCGATGCTTGAAGGTGCCCGCCAGCGCTTCGCCGAAGCGGGGCAGACGGCGACATTCATTCAGGCGCCGTGGCAGGAACTGCTCGGTCAGCTCACCGAACCTTACGATCTGGTGCTGTGCCACGCCGTACTGGAATGGCTGGCCGAACCTCATGCGATTTTGCCGGTGCTGCATCAGTTGACGAAGCCGGACGGCTGCTTGTCCCTGGCGTTCTACAACCGCGATGCGTTGATCTACCGCAACCTGCTCAAGGGCCATTTCCGCAAGATGCGCAAGAACGACATGGCCGGCGAGAAGCAGAGCCTGACTCCGCAGCAGCCACTGGATCCACGGGAATTGGCGGCGCAACTTGAGAGCATGTGGCAGGTCGAAACCCAGAGTGGGGTGCGGGTTTTTTACGACTACATGCCGGTGGAGTTCCAGGCCCGCGTCGAACTGCCGGACTTGCTGGAAATGGAACTGGCTCACCGCCGTCACCCAAGCTTCGCCGGGCTTGGGCGCTATTTGCACTGGATCTGTCGGCCGATCTGACCGGAGCGCGAAATGAAAAGTCGTTCAGGGTTGCTGGTGATCTGTCTCGGGTTGATGGCCTGTCAGGGCAGCAACCCTTATGTCGCGACCTCCAATCCCCTGCCACCGGCACCGCCCCAGGCCGCCACCACCTTCGACCGCAGCGCCTACCCGGCGCCGCCACGGGATTACGGACGCTATCGCAGCTGGGCCTGGCTCGACGGGCGCCTGCCACCGGGCACGGCCTGGGCCGACTCGGCGCAGGTGGCCGAAGCGGTCAGCAATGCCCTCGATCAACGCGGCTTGCGTCCACTGCACGACAACCGCCCGGCGGACCTGTTGGTCAGCGCCGATTTGCATCTGGAAACCCGCTTGCGTCAGGTCCAGGACGACTATGGTTACGGCGGGGGGTATTACGGCGGCGGTTATGGCGGTTACAACCGCTACGGCAGCGGTTACGGCATGTACAACACGGTGCCGGTCATCCGTACTTATCAGGTACAAGTCGTGGTGGTGCGAGTCGATCTGTTCGACGCGAGCACCGGCCAGCCGGTATGGAGTGCCAGTGCCGAAACCAGTAATCAGGGCAGACAGAGCGAGCGTGCCGATGCCATTCGCGAAGCTGTCGAAAAGGCCATGTCGGCGTATCCTCCTAGTTAGCTTCCCGTAAAGGAAGCATCCCGCAGGTGCATGTCCTCTATCGGAGAAAAATCATGTTCCGCCGTCTCGTTTTACTGGCCATGGCCGCGCTGCTCACTGCTTGCGCCGGCAACCAGGTCAATCATGACTTCGATGCCAGCCGCGACTTTGCAGCTTATCGTAGCTGGAGCTGGAAAGAGCCCGCTGTGCAGTACCGTCCCGATGATCCACGGATCAAGAGTGACCTGACCGAACAACGCATCCGTCAGTCCGTTGCCGATCAGCTGGATCAGCGCGGTTTGCGTCCAGCCGCCGCCGGTGCCAGCTCGGACCTGAAGGTGCAGGCCTACCTGATCGTCGAAGATCGCCAGCAACAGGTGAGCACTAACTATGGCGGCGGTTATGGTGGCCCATGGTATGGCTACTGGGGCGGGCCGATGTACACCGAAACCCGCAACGTCAGCTATAAGGTAGCGACCATCCAGGTCGACCTGCTCGATGGCAAGGACGGCAAACTGGTGTGGCGCGGCAGCGACGAGCAGACGCTCAGCCGCACGCCGAACCCGCAGGATCGCAGCAATAAAATCCACGAGACAGTCGGGCGGATATTGGCGAATTATCCACCGCGCTAAGCGCTGAACTATCTAACACCACAGATCTATTGTGGGAGCGGGCTTGCTCGCGAAGGCGGAATGTCAGACGACATCAATGGCGACTGAAAGGCCGCCTTCGCGAGCAAGCCCGCTCCCACATAAACCCATTCCCCCATTGAGTTTTTGTTGTCTTGGATGGCGCGTTGCCAGCAATCTGGCGGACCCTTGTCTACACTGCTTCACATCGTTGGAGGTAGCCCTCGGCAGTGTGCCGGCAAAGGAGTGTGCCATGTCTCCCTGCTTGCAGTTTCGTAGCCCGGCCCGGCAACGGGGAGCGATCGGATTGATGGCGGTGCTGGCTCTGGGCATGGCCTTGGTGTTCCTGCTGCTCGTGGTCGACAGTGGCCGCCTGTACCTGGAAAAACGCAGCTTGCAACGGGTCGCGGATATGGCCGCGCTGGAGGCGGCCACGCGCAACGGTGATTGCGCCACGGGTGCCACCGCTATTGCCTATGCCACCGCCAGTGCAAACCGCAACAATTTCATCCTTCCTGACCCCACGCGCAGCCTGACGGTGGCCTGTGGCGCCTTGACTCTGGACGCCAATAATCTTCGGGTTTTTACGGCTAATCCGAGCAGCAGTGAAGCCATTAGGGTGACCGTCAGCCATTCGATCCTGCAGAGTTTCGCCGGGGGTATTGGTGCCGTGTTCGGCGGCCCTCCAGCCGGTGCGACCCTCAACCTGACCGCGACCGCCGTCGCAGCGTTGCCGCCACCGCTGGCATCGCTGACCATCCGCACTACGGTGCTGACTGTCGATACCAGCAAGTCGGCCACCCTCAATGCGCTGTTCGGTGGTTTGTTGGGCGGCAATCTGAACCTCTCCGTGGCGGGCTGGAACGGTTTGATGAGCACCAACATCAGCCTGCTCGGTTACCTCGATCGATTGAAGGTCGACCTCGGCCTCAACGCCGCCGGGTATAGCCAAGTGTTGGGTACTTCGGTGGCCGTCAGTCAGCTGATCCAGACTGCCGTCAATGTGCTGGACCCCGGCGGCACACTCGGCGCGACGGCGACCATCGTCGGTCTGCAAGCACTCAAGGTTGCCGCTGGCTCAACGACCGTGGTGCTGGGCAATATGCTGCACGTCGAGAACGGCAGCAATATGTCGGCGTTGGCGACGAACGTGAGTGTGTTCAACTTGATTGAAGGCATCGTGCAACTGGCCAACAAGAAAAACGGTCTGGTGGCAACGCTGCCGATCAATCTGGCAGGGCTGGCGCAAATCACGGCCCGGGTGCAGGTACTGGAGCCGCCGCAACTCTCGGCAATCGGCAACCCGAAAAACGCGGCGCTGGATCCACTGGGACCCAATCGGATCTACGTGAGAACTGCGCAGGTGCGCACATTGCTGTCGATTGACCTGCCGGCACTCGACGCCATTGTGGCGCTGGTCAATGCGGTGACCGATCTGGCAGGACCGCTGACCAACACCCTCAATGCCTTGCTCAATCTCAACCTGGTGGCGGTACTCAATTCACTGACCTGTGCCTTGGGCGTACCCTGCCAGACACCCGACATCATGGTGTTGCCAGGGCCGATACGGCTCGACGTGGCGCTGGAGGTCGCCAGTGCCAGCAGTTACGTCACGGCCTACAGCTGCGTGAGTAACACCAACAAAACCCTGACCACCAACACCAGTACGTCGCTGGTGAACCTGAAAATCGGCCGGATCGATGCGGCCAGCATGTTCGGCAGCAACACCACGCCGCCGGCGGTCACGGTGCAGCCATTGAAGGTGATCGATATCGGGATCAAAACCTGTCGCAGGATTCTCTTTCTGCCCATCACCTGCGATCCGCGTGTGCCCGGCGTCGGTGGCGGTATCGATATCGTTGCCGACACCAGCGTGGCGGCGAACACCAACATTTCCCATATCTATTCCGCACCACCCGCCAGCAGCCTGCCGGAAATCAACCAGCCACCGTTCTACTACTCGTTTACCACCAGCAGTATTGTCAGCAACCTGCTCAACGCCCCGCTTAACATTCACGTGGATATGTATGGCCCGTCAGGCAGTCTCGTCAGTGGTCTGGGGACGATCCTGAGCAGCGTCACCACCTTGCTGATCAGCGCGATCAACAGCGTGCTCAGTCCGTTGCTCGACAGCTTGATCAACACCTTGCTGTTAAGCCTCGGGATCGATTTGAACAAGGTCGACGTCGGCGCCAATCTCAGCTGTCACTCGGGGCGCGCGACGCTGGTGATCTGATCGTCTGCGACAATCGGCAACTCGATACAAAACCGCGCGCCCTCGGTCGAGTTTCTTACACTTAAGCATCCGCCCATGTTTGCGACGATGCCGTAACTGACAGACAACCCGAGGCCGGTGCCGACGCCGACCGGTTTGGTGGTGAAGAAGGGTTCGAAAATCCGCTCCAGCAGCCGTGGATCAATACCACCGCCGTTGTCCTCGACCCACAGTCGCACCGAGTATTCATCACGTTCGGCGTACACCGAAATCCACGGTTTGAACTCCCGATCGGCTTCGCGTTTGCTCAACAATGCATCCCGCGCATTGACCATCAGATTGATCAGCACCTGTTCCAGCTGATCGACGTAGCCGCGCACCTGCACTTCGAATCCGGTCTCGCTGACCCGCAGTTCGACGCCTTTGCCGCGCATGCCTTCGGACAGCAGTGACAGCGTGCCCTCGATGGCTTGAGCCGGATTGAACGGGTGCTGCTCGATCTCCGAACGCCGACCGAACACCCGCATGTGATCCACCACCCGCGCCGCGCGCTGGACTTGCGCGTCGATGCGGTTGAGTTTGTCTGTCAGGTAATCGATTTGCGCATCGCCATTGCTCAGGCGCTTGAGCACATTGACGATGGCCATGCGCATCACGTTCAGCGGTTGATTGATTTCATGGGCCAGCCCGGTGGCCATTTCGCCGAGGGTGGCCATTTTTGCGCTTTGGGTGAGCTGTTGCTGGGCGCGCCGGACTTCGGTGTTATCGCGGCCCACAGCCTGAATCTCAAGCAAGCGACCCTGCTCGTCGAACACCCCGCGATCCGACCAGACCCACCAGGCGTGTTCCCGACCCGGCAGTTGCAGGTTGATTTCCGCGGTGCTGACCGGGAACTCCGGGCTCAGGTGACTGAGCCGCTGGAGGAACGATTCGCGCTGTTCCGGCGACATCCAACTACCCAGGTTCACTCCCGGCAGCTTCTCGGGCTGGCATTCCAGATAGGTCGCCAGCGGGCGGTTGCCGAAGGTCAACGTCAGGTCTGGAAGGTAGCGACAAATCATCGCCGGGGAATCTTCCACCAGGATCCGATAGCGCTCTTCACTCTGTTTTACTTTCTCGGCGGCCAGGGTCGCCTCGGTGATATCCAGCCACAGCCCCACGGCTTCCACCGGCAGCCCGAGGTCGTCGCGCAGCAGTTTGGCTTCGTCGAGCAGCCAGTGGTAATCGCCGCGACTGTCGCGCAGCCGATAACGGGCACGCACTGAACCTTCGCGCAGCAGTTGCCGGGTGCGCTCGAAATAGCCGTCGCGGTCTTCGGGGTGAACCCGTTCCACCAGCGCGCCGGCGGCACAATCGGCGAGCGACCAACCGAGCAGCGGCAACAGGCTGTCGCTGAAAAATGTCGGTTGCAGCGCACCTTCGACATAGCGCTGCACGTAGATCACCGCCGGTGAACTGGCGATCAGGTTGTCCAGCCGGGCATGGGCGGCAGCAGCGTTCTGCTCCTGATTTTTGATGTCACTGATGTCGAGCATGAAGCCCACCAGCCGCCGGTTTCTGCCGATGCCCAAGGCCTGACCTTGCAGTCGATACCAGATCGGCGTTTGCGCCGCGTCGGGGCGATGCAGGCGCACGCACAGCAGCAACGGAGCGCCTTCGTCCCGCAAGGTTTTCAGGCGAATCGTCAGCTCTTCACGGTCGGCGGGGTGGATCTGTTCGAGCCAGTCGTGCAGCGGCAAACGAGTGCTCGCAAGGTTCAGCATGCTTGCCAGCGACGGCGCCAATTGCACCTCGGCATCGTCGCTGAAAACCTCCCACCAGCCGGTGCCGAGCAATGCTTGCAGAGACTCCAGCCGCTCCAGTTGCAGATGGTGCTGATGCTCGCGCAAACGCTCAAGCAACGGGCCGGCCAAAGCGGCGGTGAGTTGCAACCAGTCGCGCTCGCTCAGGTCGGGGGCACGTTCTTGCACCGGGTAGAAACCACAGAGCAACCAGGCCACCACGCCCAGGGCATTGTGGTACGGCACCGCGAACCCTTCGGCATTGCCGAAGATGCCTTGCAGGCGCGGGTGTTCGCTGGGGGGCAGTTGTTGGGGGGCGGAGCCATTCAAACTGTCGAGCCCGGTGCCCAGGCGTTGGTCGATTTCCCACAAGCCGGGTGCATCGAAGGCCACGTAATGCTGGTGGATCAGCCAACCCTCTGCCTGTTCGTCGAGCAAGGCCATGGCGATGCATGGAATCTGAAAGCGCTGGGCCAGACCTTGCAGTTGCTCCGCCAGCACCTCAGGCAAGCGCGTCAGGCTGCACAGGCGCAACTGTTCGCTGATCTGCGCCGCAAGTAATTGACATTGTTCGCGGCTGCGCGCTTGTCGACGTTCGAGCAGCAGATCGCCGATGTCGATCAACTGCAACAGCCAGTTTTCGCCCAACGGCTGCACCCATCCCCGCAGATGCAGCGGTTGTTCGCCGAGGCTGAAAAAATCCAGGTCCAGACTCTGTCCCTGCCACTCGGCAGGCGCGCCTTCGACCGACAGGCCGCTATGGGGCATGAGGTAATCGAGTAGATGCGGTGCCTGCGCGCCGGGCATTTGTTGCGCCAGCAGATGCCGCAGAGGGCCGGTCAGCTGAATCACCCGGCCCTCGTCATTCAGAAGCAGCTGCAAACCGAGACGTTGCACGCTCTGAGTGTCCGCACTGGTCGAGGGCTGCGGCGGTTGGCGGTTGAGCAGGCGCCCGAAGAGTCTGTCCCCGGAACTCAAAATTGCAGGCTCGATCGGGCGGTAAGGGTCGCCGGCAGATTGGGTACCGAGCCGATCCCCGGCAGCACCAGAAACGGCAGGACCTGATTCAGTTTACTGGTGGGGTAATTGATGGTGACCGTCAGCACGCCACCGATATAAGTGGCACTGGCGTCAGTGGCCACATTGAAGTTCAGCGCGGCAGGAATCCAGGCCAACTGCCGGGTCAATTCGGTGGTCGCTATGTTTCTGACGGCGGTGTCGTAATTGGCGGTGCTCGGGTCCAACGCCACACTGCGACGCACCGCTTCGGCCGTCGACTGATTGAACGATTGCATCAGCAACAGCGGCAGGCTGTAACTCACCAGCCCATAAAACACGGCGAAAAAGATGATGAACACCAAAGCGAACTCAATCGCCACGGCACCTTTTTGTTTGCGGGGGAGGCCTGTTTTCATGAGTGCGTCTACCCTGACCATCACGACGTAGTATCAGCATAGAATCATTCAGCCAAAACGGACGTTTTTTACCGGATGCAGAACTTTGTCCTACTGATCTGGCTGACGCTTTGCGCAGCACAGGATGTCCGAGAGCGGCACATCGCCAATGGCCTGACCCTTGGCGTGGGTGTATTGGCGCTGACGTATCTGCTGTGGACGGGCACCACATGGTTAGGGGCCGAGGCGGTACAGGGCGGCTGGGCTTTGTTGTTGGCATTGGCCTTCACCTTGCCCGGTTATGCATTGAAACGTCTGGGGGCGGGCGACGTGAAACTGATGGCCACGCTGGGCCTTGCGACGGACGGTATGCACCTGCTTGGCGGTTTTATCGGCGCCGGATTGGCCAGTGCATTCTGGCTGCTGCTGGCGCCAAGACTCTGGCTGTATATGGGGCAAGGGCTTAGAGATCGTCTTCGTTACCTGGGACCTGGAACGTCAAAAAAGCAGCCCTTTGCACCGTTTGTGCTGGTGGGTATGTTGCTCACACTGGTCTGGATGCATTAGTCGCCGGGCGCCACTCGTTCTATGTACATAGTTGGAAAGTGCGTCTACTTTCAAAACAGTTGTTGTACAGCCTTTGGAAGTGGGTACAGGAACGGTCAAGCCTGGAGTGACACGTGAACAAGCTTATCTCGGCAATAAAAGTCCTTGTGGTCGATGACGAACCATTGATTGTCGAAGAACTTTGCGAGTTCATCGAGCGCAATGGTTATCGCTGTGTTCCTTGTCAGTCCGGCAAGCAGGCGATCGAGCGTTTCAATGAATATGAGGATATCGGCCTGGTGCTCTGTGATTTGCAGATGCCTGACATGGATGGCATTCAGCTAGTCCAGGCGCTGCGACGGTTGTCCGGCAAGCACCGGGCGTTCGAGGCGATCATGCTCACCGGTCGCGCAGACAAGCAGGATGTGATCAAGGCCTTGCGCGCGGGGTTTGCTGACTACTATCAGAAACCGATTGATCTGGATGAGTTGCTCGAAGGTTTGCAGCGCCAGGAAGTGGTCTTGCAGGAGCGGCAGAAAAACCTGCAGTTGGGGCATTTGAGTCAGAAGCTGCAGTACCTTTGTGAGTCGATCGACGAGTTGTATCAGGATTTGGATAAGGTTCGCCGGGGACCGTCTTCGGTGCCTTTATCTGATTCGGCTGACGGTGAGGCGGAGCGTTTGGAAATGCCGGCGGTTTTCAATCAGCTGTCGCCGCGGCAGTTGGAGGTGGCGCGGTTGGTGGGCAAGGGGCAGACCAACTATCAGATTGCCTGTGAGTTGGGGATTACCGAGAACACGGTGAAGCTTTATGTGTCGCAGGTGTTGCGGTTGACGCATATGCATAATCGCACGCAAGTGGCGTTGGCGTTGTCGCCTGGTAATGCTGGTGTGCGGCGGCTTACTGCGCACTGAGTTTTTTGAAGGCTTTTGATCTTGGCGGCCTTATAGCCGACCAATCTTTCTCTGATAGACACCGTTCAACTGTGGGAGCGGGCTTGCTCGCGAAGGCGGCCTGACAGCCGACCTGTATTTTGGTTGACTGAGTACATATCCATTTCTGCGGTAACGGCAGCTTATGGTTTCGCCCTTACGGCGAGTCCCTTTTGGCAAACGCCCCAAAAGGAACCAAAAGGTCTCGCCCCAAGCGTCCGGCCCCTCGCCTAGGCTCGGCGTTCCTTCGTTCCGGTATCCATCTGGGGGCATCGCCCTACGGTCTGCTTCGCTACGACCTACATGCGATGGGTTCGACTGCGTCGAACGGCGCTGCGCGCCAATCCCCAGATGAACACCTCCACTCAGCCTCCCGAAGGGGCGGGTGGATCAAAATCAAAAGCCAGATCAAAAGCGGCAGGCGAGCTAACGCTCGGCCTGTTGAGTGGTGAGGGGCGGGCGTACGCCGCTCCACTGTGGGAGCGGGCTTGCCCGCGATGGCGGCCTTACAGGCAACGATGTTTATCGATCAGTAAAAACATCAGAACCTTCCCACATGTTTTTCAGGTTGCCCGTCGGAAGCTGTGTCTCTAGCCTTTGTCCGTCGCTGACCATTCAGCGTCCGGGCGTCGCGGCTCGATTCTTGAGGCATAATCGCTCCACCAAACAACAGCACTTTTGGGTGTCTGTCGTTTCGTGTCATGGCGACTGTGCGCGGGATACCTTCGGGTATGCCGAGCTGCCTCGGGGATCGGTCCGCGAACCCGCGTACAGCTGCCACCCCAAATTGCATCGCGGCAATTTGGAAGTGGCTCCATTTCATCCCAGAGGTGTAATCATGTTCAAAGCAACCCCGAATCCCCCAGAAACCGACAACGTTTCCCCTTACGAATCTTCTGATTCAAAAAAATTCCACGACGCCGCTAACCGCGCGCTCGATCACTACCTCAATCCCACCCCAAACAAAACCGAAGGCCGCAAGCCAAGCAAGATGTTTATGGTTGCGCCGGATATGGATAACGAAAGCCTGTTAGCCCATGTCTGCGAGTCGCTGGCTTCTGCGAGCGTCATGACCAGCGACATTGCCGCGTATGTCGAAGCCCCGCAGCGGCATACGATCCTGGCGATTCAGCAGGTCATCATGCTGGCCGAGCTGGCGGTGAATCGGATGCTGGATAACGTCGACGTACCAAAACCCGCGCCACACAGCTAATCCCCTTGTGGGAGCGGGCTTGCTCGCGAAGACGATTTCACATTCGACATTGATGTCGACTGACACACCGCTTTCGCGAGCAAGCCCGCTCCCACAGGATCGCCGTTATCCTTGTGATAACGATGATTTTTCAACGACCAAAAGCCCGGGCCAAAGCGGTGAAGCTGGGCCCGGCCAGTACGATCAGCAGCGCCGGGAAGAGAAACAACATCATCACGACGGACATTTTCGCGGACATCTTGGAGATGTATTCCTGTAAGCGTGTCAGGCGTCGGTCATCGAGCAGTAGCTTGAGCCCCAGCAGTGATTTCATGGCGCCGCCGCCCTGGTGGATCAATTGCTGAAGAATCACGCAGGTGTCGGTGAACTCGTCCACCGCCAGCAACTGGGTGGCCTTGTTCAGTTCTTCGCCCAGTTCCAGACCCGAGTCGACCCGGGTCAGTATCAGGCGCAGTTCGTGGGTCAGGGCCGGCAGTAATTGTTTGCCTTCGATGCTCAGCACTCGCAGCGACTGCTCGACCGCCATGCCGGATTCGAACAGGATGCGCAGCAGTGGAATGAAGGTCGAAATCTCGATCGCCAGTTGTCTTTGCCGACGGTACGCGGCGGCGGCCAGCAAGCGTTTGGGCAGCAAATAACCGAGGGCGGTGGCGAAGGCCGGAGTGATCCAGTGGTTGTTCACCTGCGGGAAGAACACGCTCTGGATCAACAGACTCAGGACCAACGCAAGCACCGGTATGCCGATCTGGCAGGCAGCGAACAGCGAGCGTTGTCGGGCGCTGCGCCAGCCGAGGCGGTTGAGCAGCATTTGGGTTTCGTTGTCCAGTTTGACCGAGCGCTGACCGATGCGGCTGTCGCCCAGTGCTTGCAACCAGTGACTGACGCGATGGTCGCTCAGTGGTTTGCCGTCCAGTCGTTGAGCCACTTGGCGAGCACGTCGATGTTGGTCCAGCAGCCCACTGAGCAGCAACAGCGTGGCCGCCAGAAACAACAGTGCGCTGATCAGCAGGGCTATTTTCATACGCTACGCAACATGCGCCACAGCGCCAGGCAACCCACGACCTGCAGGCCGAACGCGGTCGCGAGCATCATTTGCCCCGAGCTGCTGTTCCACATGGCGAGCAGGTATTTCGGATTGGACAGCAAGAAGTAAGCGGCGAGCCCCACAGGCATCAGGGCCAACACCACCGCCGTGATGCGGGTTTCGCCCGTCATGGCGCGCAGTTGGCGCGCAGCCTGGTCTCGTTCACGGATCATTTTGATCAGGTTCTCAAACAGCTCACTGGCATTGCCGCCGTAGCGGTGATTGACCTTCAGACCCAGCGCAAACAAGCGAAACTCGTCTTTCTCGTACAGTTCGGCGAAGTCCGTGACAGCGTCAGGCAGGCTGACGCCCAAATGCACGTTGCGCTGAACCCGGCCCATGGCGTTTTTCAGTGGGTCTTCGGCGGCGTCGATGGCGACCAGCACCGCATCGGCCAGGGTGCGTCCGGACTTCAGACTGCGCACCGTGTGATCGAGCATTGGCGGCAGCTGTTCGATCATGCGCTTGAGCCGGCGCTGGTAGCACCAACTGATGTACAGCCGCAGAGCCAGAGGTGGCATCAGCAACAACGCCAGCAAACCGATCCAGCTCGCGAGGGCAAACCCCAGCAAGATGCCCAAGGCCCAGAGCAACAGCCACAACCCCAGGCGCTCGGTGGGACGGCCAAGGCCGGCGCGTAGAAAGGCCCGTTCCAGGCCAGCCCAGGACGATTTCGCCACCGCCAGTTGCGGTTGCCCCTGCATCAAGCGACCTAGGGTTCGATCGATGCCGGTCTGGCGCAGACCGTTGTAGAACAAACGGATCGACAGGCCCAGCAACGTCAGGCAAATCAGGATGAGCAGCGTCGGTTTGAGCATGCCATGACCCTTCAGTGCGATAAGGGAGAGAGCGCCGATTCACGACGCAATTTATCGCCGGCGGGGTTGACCGCCTCGCGCAGAAAACCGAAACCGGTGCGTCGGTCGAAGCGGAACAGCGTATTGGTCACGTAGATGTCATCACGAATACCCACGACCTCCACCACTTCGCTGACGCAGCGGCGGCCATCGGGCAGGCGCGTCAGTTGGATCACCACGTCCAGCGCCGCGCAGATCATTTGCCGCAGGGTGCGTTCAGCGATGGAGCGCCCGGTCAGGCCCACCAGGGTCTCCAGGCGCAACAGCGCATCCTGTGCATTGTTGGCGTGCACGGTGCTCATGGAGCCGTCGTGCCCGGTGTTCATCGCTGTGAGCACGTCGACCACTTCGACGCCGCGAATCTCGCCGAGGATGATCCGGTCCGGGCGCATCCGCAGCGCGTTGCGAATCAGATCGCTGGCCTTCACTTCGCCGTGGCCTTCGGCATTCGGCGGTCGGGTTTCCAGGCGCACCACGTGAGGATGGCCGAGTTGCAGTTCGGCGACGTCTTCGATGGTAACCAGGCGTTCGTGAGGGGCGATCAACTGGCTGAGAATGTTCAGCAGTGTGGTCTTGCCGGTGCCGGTACCGCCGCTGACAAGGATGTTGCAGCGCTTGCCCACGGCCTCCTGAATAAATTCAAAGATCGCCTGATCGATAGTTTGCATCGCCATCAGGTCGGAGCTTTTGAGCATGTCCTTGCGGAATTTTCGAATCGACAGGCACGGGCCATCGAGGGCAATGGGCGGGATGATCGCGTTGACCCTGCTGCCATCGGGCAGGCGCGCATCGACCATCGGCGAAGACTCGTCGAGCCGTCGGCCCAGGGGCGCGAGAATCCGTTGCATCACCCGTTCGACGTGGTGGTCGTCGATGAATCGCAGGTCACTCAGGTGCAACACACCCTCGCGCTCGACGAACACCCGGTGCGGGCCGTTGACCAGAATTTCGGTCACCGTCGAGTCACGCAGCAACACCTCCAGCGGGCCGAAACCGGTGAGCTCGTCGACGATTTCCTCAGCCAGCCGCTCCATCTCATAACGGGAAATCGCCAGGTGCAGACGGGCGATGTACTCGGCGACTTTGTCGATGACGAACTGCGACAGCATTGGCCGCGAACCTTCCAGCAGGTTTTTTCCGGACTCTTCGATGGCGTCGATGATGTAGCGGTGCAGCACCAGTTTCAGGCCATCGTGGTCGGTATTGCCGGCCGGCCCGTGGGAGGGCGCGCCGAAGAGTTTTTCCCCGCTCATTGCGCGCCCCTCAATCGGTCGAACCAGCCAGCCTTGGGTTTGTCCTGGTCTTCGGAGCGTTTGGCCAGTCGTTCGCCGAGGGCGCGCAGGCTTTGGGTCAGGTTTTCGCGCGGGGCCAGTTCGAACAGGCTCACCCCCTGATTCTTGGCGTTGAGCCGTACTTCCGGGCTGTAGACAAGGACCGCCATAACTTCCATGCCGAAGCTTTTGCTCAAGGTGTCGGAGTCTGGCGCGACGTTGCGCAGATAGCGGTCCACCAGCAACCTGGCATGGTCGAGCTTGAGGCCTTTTTCGCGCCAGCGGCCGAGCACCTCAAGGTTGCGTCGGCAGTCGAGCACATTCTGATCGGTGTACCACAGCAACTTGTCGCAATGGCTGACGAAGGTGCGCAACGCCTCGCTGTCCGACTGGCCGGTGAGGTTCACCACGATGTGCTGGAAATGTTGACGCAAGGCGCTGAGCAGCATGTACAGCTCGGCGGCACTGGTCTGCTCCAGCGGTTCGTCGTTGCTGGCGTAGGCGAGAATCCGCAGCCCGGCGTCACAGGTGGTGAAGGCGCTGTCGATCAGCGTCGCGTCCAGGCGCCTCAGATGTCGCAACGCGTCGCCAAAATGAAACGAGCTCTCCAGCCCCAGCAACGCAAGGCTGTCGCCACGCGGCAGGCCCAGATCCAGCAACAGTGTCTGTTGACCGCTCTTTTGCACCACGTGCGCCAAGTGGTTAGCGAGCAACGCTCCGTCGGCATTGCTCTGCGCACCGTAAAGCACGGTCAGGCCACCCTGTTGACTCTGTTGCATGTTCGGCGCCACGGTCGGCAGGCGTTTACTCAGGCGGCGCACCAGGCCGGCAACTTCACTGGAACGCGAGCCGTAAGAGACGAAATCCCGCGCACCGGCACGCATGGCATTGAGCACGAGTTGGTTGTCCATGCCGTCGCCCAAGGCAACGATCGCCAGCATCGGTTTGGCTTCCAGGGCACCCTCGATCAACGCGCTCTGGGCCACCACATGCTCACGGTCCAGACCCACGAACACCAGGCTGGCGAAGGTCACGTCCACCAGCGTCAAAAGCTCATCGAGGTTGCCGCCACCGGCGCTGATCACTCGGCCCAATGGGGCAAGGGCACCTTGCAGCCACTCGAAGTCGGTGCTGTTACGCGTGATCGCGAGGAACGTCTGACTCAGGTTCTGGGGCTGGCTCATTGCGATAACCCACCGCATTTATCGAAGCAGTCGTTGTCGAGCAAGTACTGCGTGAAACGTCTGCGCATGGAGAAGCGTCCTCGCTCGATTCAGGGCGTTTGTTGGGTGACTTCATTGCCGCGGATGACTTCCACACTCGTCTTGCGCGGTGCTGCGCCGCCGGTGGCGGGTTTGGGTGTGCCGTCCAGGGCCAGTTGACTGAACTGCACCAGTTCGCGATTGGCACTGGCCAGGCTCGCCTTTGAATCGCGGTTGCCGGCCCAGTATTGGTTCAGGCGTTTTTCCTCGGCGCTGCGCACGGCCAGGCGCAAAACCCCGACCTGAGCCGCGAGCATCAGGCGACTCAATAGGGGTTCGGGGACGGCGAGCAAAACGGTGCGGGCGCTGGCGCGCTGCTGTTCCTGCTTGAGTCTTTCTTCGGTGCTGCGCGCCGGGTTGGCAGGCTGCCCATCGTTCATCAACCCCAACTGGTCGCCGACACCGAGCACCCGCAACGCCGGGACCACGACCTGGGCCGATTGCTGGAGGTTGTTGGTGTCCATGCGCAGAAACAGCAGGACATCGACATAGTCGCCTGGGCTCAGTTGACCGCCGACATTGATCACGTCATCCGCCGCCACAGCAAGGGCGCGCTCATCGGGGCGGATCATTCGCGCCAGCGCCCCGCCGGTTTCGAAACTTTCATCATTGAGCCAACTGCCGGCAGTCAGCGTGCGCCAAGGCGTACGGCCAATGGCTTGATCGAGACGAGACAGGCTGCCGGCCGGGGCGGTACGGAGTTTTTCCACGGTCACGTCGGCGGCGGTGATTTGTTCGAACGGTGCTATGTCACGCAGCAGCACAACCACCGGCTGGCGGGTCGGGTCGTCCACCGACGCCAGTATCGGGGCCGATGATGTGCCGGGTTGCGCGATGGATTCGGGTGCCGGTTGGCGACTTAGCGCCAGCCCCCAGTAACCGGCAATGATGGCGCCTACCAGAAACAGCCCGGCCAGGCCCATGGTGATGCGACTGTTCATGACGGCTCTCCCTTTCCTGCTGCGTAACGCCCCCAAGAGTTTATAAATGAGATGACTTCGCAATCAGGCAGCTATGAACATGGAACTATTTCGCTATTTGACGGTAGCGCAGGTAGAGCAAAAAGCCATTACAGGTCAGTAAATATCTGACAAAAGTAACGGGCAGCAGCCAAAAGGGCTGCTTTATTACGTCAATGGACCAGTTATTACTTAAGTATTAATGCGTTCTTACAGTTGTTGGCCTTGGGTTTGCCGACAATGCTGATGCTGGCATAGGGGAATCATGTTGCAGCCGTGCAACATCCGCTGGCATAGGAGACACATCATGTCCTTTACTAAAGTTGTTCAGAAAATCAAATCCGAAATCGTTTTTTACAAAGACTTGGCTAAAGATACTGAGGGTGCTTCGGGGATCGAGTACGCGATCATCGCGGGTATGGTGGCTGTCGCGCTGGCGGCGTTTGCGGGACCCATCGCCGCGAGTGTCACCGCAATGTTCACCACCATTTCAGCCGCGCTTTGATTTGAAGGCTGGCAATAGGCAGTCATTTGCCAATCCCGCAAAGGGCTTCTAACGTCAAGGCTTAGTCCATTGCAGGTGTTACCCCATGAACGCTCCAGCGCTCCCTCGCCAACAGCTTCTCCTGGTCGACGATGAGGAGGATGCGTTACTGGAACTGGCGGAGTTGCTGGAGGGCGAGGGCTTTAGTTGTTTTACGGCAACGTCGGTCAAACTCGCCCTTCATCATTTGACTTGTCATCCTGATATTGCATTGGTGATTACCGATTTGCGGATGCCGGAGGAGAGTGGCATGTCGTTGATCAAGCGATTGCGTGAGCATACGGCTCGTCAGCATTTGCCGGTGATTGTGACGTCGGGGCATGCGGATATGGATGATGTGAGTGATATGTTGCGGTTGCAGGTGCTGGATTTGTTTCGCAAGCCGATTTATCACGTGCGGTTGTTGGAGACGTTGAATAATTTGTTTCCAGGGGTGGTTAGTTCCTGAGTGTACATATTCGTTGCTGCGGTAACGGCGGCTTTTTGATCGTTCCCACGCTCTGCGTGGGAACGCCTCTACGGACGCTCTGCGTTCGGCTCTTGGGACGCGGAGCGTCCCTGGCTGCATTCCCACGCAGAGCGTGGGAACGATCAGACCGAACCATCAGGCAACAGGCCGCCACTGCCCAACCATATGCTCAATCTCCCCCGCACCCATCAACTGAAAATCCCCACTGGACCCCGCCGCGCTGGACATCAGCGTCACTTCACTGGGAAGGCGCACCGGTTTCCTGAACTGCACCGCAATGTCGACGTTTGCCGTCGGCAAATGATCGGTCAGGGCTGCCAGCGTACGTGCCTTGTTCCACAGGCCATGGGCGATGGCGCTAGGGAAACCGAAGAGTTTCGCGCTGATCGCACTCAGGTGGATCGGGTTGTAGTCCCCGGACACCTTGGCATATCGGCGGCCAATGTCCGCGGGCGCTTTCCAGTGGGCCACTTCGGTCAGCGACAGCGTCGATGCGAACGCTTCCTCGACCGGTTCGCCTTCCAGTTTGACGCCGCGACAGAGCATCTGGCTTTCCGCCTCCCATAGCGGCCCCAGCTGATCGTCGAGCGTTGTCACCAAATCGAACGTCGCTCCCTTGGCATGGGGTTGCAGGTTCTGCACGTTCACGCTGACCCGCACCCGGTGCACGCCACCCATGGGGCGCAAGATGCGGATGCGATTGCTCAAGTGAATCAGCCCCAGCAGCGGGAACGGAAAAGCTTTGGCAGTGAGCAATTGCATCTGCAAGGCAAACGCCAGGATGTGTGGATACGTCGGTGGTAGCAGCCCGTTGTCGGCGAAACCACAGACCTTGCGATAAGCCTCCAGGCGTTTCGGATCGACATTGACCCAGCAGTGATAACCCAGGTCAGGCAGCGTGGTGCCGGTGATTTTGCGGCGCGTTGCTGCCTTCACATACAGCGTTTGCAGCCCTGGTTCGCTGTCGAGTGTTTGCCAGTGGGTGGTCATGGTCAGGCTCCCAAAACGCTTTGCCCGCACACGCGCAACGCTTGCCCGGTAAACGCTCCGGTGCCCGGTTGTGCCAGCCAGGCCACGGCTTCGGCGACGTCTTGCGGCAGGCCGCCCTGGCCCAATGAACTCATGCGTCGCCCGGCTTCGCGCAAGCCGAAGGGCAGGTGCGCGGTCATTTGGGTTTCGATGAACCCTGGCGCTACGGCATTGATGCTGATGCCGCGCTCACTCAGCTGCGGCGCCCAGGCCTGGGCCAGGCCGATCAACCCGGCCTTGCTCGCCGCGTAATTGGTTTGCCCGCGATTGCCGGCGATGCCGCTGATGGACGCCAGCAGGATCACTCGGCCGTTGTCGCGCAAGGTGCCGCTGTCGAGCAAAGCCTTGGTCAATACTTGCGGCGCGTTGAGGTTGACCGCCAGCACCGCGTCCCAGAATTCCGGGGTCATATTGGCCAGGGTTTTGTCCCGGGTGATGCCCGCGTTGTGAACCACGATATCGACGCCGTCGGGCAAGTGTTCGATCAATTGTGCGGCGGCGTCTTCGGCGCAGATATCCAGGGTGATGCCGCGCCCGCCGAGGCGTGCGGCCAGGGCCTCGAGATCGTTTTTGGCCGGTGGCACGTCGAGCAGGATTACCTCGGCGCCGTCGCGGGCCAGGGTTTCGGCGATCGAGGCGCCGATGCCGCGCGCCGCGCCCGTCACCAATGCCTTGCGCCCTGACAAGGGGCGACTCCAGTCCATTACCTGCGCCTCACACGCCTTCACGCGAATGACTTGTCCGGAAATGAACGCACTTTTGGGCGAGAGGAAAAACCGCAATGGGCCTTCCAGTTGATCTTCGGCACCTTCGCCGACATAGATCAGCTGCAAAGTTCCGCCGCTGCGCAGTTCCTTGGCCAGCGAACGGCTGAAACCTTCCAGGGCGCGTTGGGCGCTGGCGGCGAACGGGTCGCTCAAGGTCTCAGGCGCCCGGCCAAGAATCACCAGGTGCGCATGGTGATCGAGGTTTTTCATCAGCGGCTGGAAGAACTCGCGCAGCTGTTTCAACTGATCGACCTGCACCAGATCACTGGCGTCGTACACCACGGCTTTGAGTTTCTGGCCGTGGCCGGGAATCCAAGCGGTGGCCAGGGTCGGATCGGTGCCGTAGCTGTAAATCGTGTCGGTCAGGCGGTTGGCGAGAGTGCTGACTTTTTCCGCCAACGGGCCACCGCCAATCAACAGCGCCCCCTCGATTGGCCGCAGTCGGCCTGCTTGCCAGCGTTCCAGTCGTACCGGCGACGGCAGACCCAGGGCACCGACCACACGATGGCCGATGGACGAATTGGCGAAGTCGATATAGCGATCAGACATGAATCACGCTCCAGCAGCTGGGGTTAAAAGTGTGGACCAGGAATTGCAATTAGTCGTTCGATCCACGAGATACGGCCTACGCTTGATCATTGCAGGTTAGTTTGAGATTGGGTTTAGCAGGACTTTCAGGAACTGGTTTGGTGTTCATCGTTGATTAAAAGGAGCGTTTTCATGACTCAGCTGCGTCGCGTCGCGATTATCGGTGGTAACCGTATCCCCTTTGCCCGGTCCAACGGGCCGTACGCCACTGCCAGTAACCAGGCGATGTTCACCGCAGCGCTGGAAGGCCTGATCGAGCGCTATAACCTGCACGGTGTGCGCATGGGTGAAGTGGCGGCAGGTGCACTGCTCAAGTATTTGCGCGATTACGGCCTGACCCGCGAATGCGTGCTGGGCTCGCGGTTGTCGCCGATGACGCCGGCCTACGACATCCAGCAAGCCTGCGGCACGGGGCTGGAAGCGACGCTGTTGGTGGCGAACAAAATCGCCCTGGGTCAAATCGAATGTGGCATTGCCGGTGGCGTCGATACAGCCTCGGATGTGCCGATCGGGGTCAACGAAAGCCTGCGCAAGATCCTCTTGCAAGCCAACCGCGCCCGAAGCACCGCCGACAAACTGAAAACCTTCCTGCAACTGCGTCCCCGCCACTTGATGCCCGACTTTCCAAGCATCGGCGAGCCGCGCACCAACCGGTCGATGGGCGAACACTGTGAAATGATGGCCCAGACCTGGAGCATCCCGCGTGACGAGCAGGATCAGCTGACCCAGCAAAGCCATCAGAAACTGGCCGCGTCCTACGCCGAAGGCTGGCACAACGATTTGATGACGCCGTTCCTCGGCCTGACCCGGGACAACAACCTGCGCCCGGATCTGACCCTGGAAAAACTCGCCTCACTGAAACCGGCCTTCGAGAAAAGCGCCAAGGGCACCCTGACCGCGGGCAATTCCACGCCACTCACCGATGGCGCGTCTGTGGTGTTGCTGGGGAGTGAAGAATGGGCGAAAGAGCGCGGCTTGCCGATTCTTGCCTATTGGCGTGACGGTGAAGCGGCGGCGGTGGATTTCGTCAATGGTGCCGAAGGGCTGCTGATGGCGCCGGCTTATGCCGTGCCGCGTTTACTGGCGCGCAATGGCCTGACCTTGCAGGATTTCGATTACTACGAAATCCACGAGGCGTTCGCCGCGCAGGTGCTCTGCACACTCAAGGCCTGGGAAGATCCGGAGTTCTGCAAAACCCGCCTCGGCCTCGACGCACCGTTGGGCTCCATCGACCGCAGCCGCCTCAACGTCAAGGGCAGTTCACTGGCCGCCGGGCATCCGTTTGCCGCCACCGGTGCGCGCATCGTTGCCAACCTGGCGAAGCTGCTGGACGCGGCAGGCAAAGGCCGAGGGTTGATTTCGATCTGCGCAGCGGGCGGTCAGGGCGTGACGGCGATTATCGAGCGCTGATTGCTGATTACTGGGGGTTGAGCACTGCCGCGCTTTGCTGCGCGGCCAGTTCCCGGTTGCGGTTGGCGTAACCCTCGGCCATCACCGAGCAGACGATCAGCTGCAACGGGTGATAGATCATGATCGGCAGCAGGATCAAGCCAAGGCCGGGGTTGGCGCCGAAGATCAACGCCGCCATCGGTGCACCGGCCGCCAGGGATTTTTTACTGGCGCAGAACACCGCGGCAATCTCATCGGCAGGGCTGAACTTCAGCGCGCGAGCGGTGCGGGTGGTCATCCACAGGATGATTGCCAGCAGAATCGCACTGCCCAGCAGCGCAGTCAGAATCACGCTGTTGCCCTGTTGCTGCCACATCCCCGACACCATCGAATTGCAAAACGCCGAGTACACCAGCAGCAGAATCACCAGTTTGTCGGCGATGTTGGTATAGCGCTTGTGCCGAGCGAAAAACTTGCCCAGTAACGGCCGCAGCAATTGCCCGAGCACCAGCGGCAATAGCAGCATGGTGCACAAGTCGAGCAGGGTTGCACCGAGGTCGATACCGCCAGCGCCGCTACCGACCACGAAACTCACCAGCAACGGTGTCAGAAAAATCCCCAGCACGCTGGACAGGCTCGCGTTGAGAATCGCTGCCGGTACGTTGCCGCCCGCGCTGCCGGTCAGGGCCACGGATGAGGAAATGGTCGAAGGCAGGGCGCAGAGGTAGAGGAAGCCGAGCATCAGCAGTGAGGGGATATGCGAACCCAGCAGTTTGTCGCTCAGCAGCCAGATCAATGGAAACACCGCAAAGGTGAAGACTTGAACCATCACGTGCAGCTTCCAGTTTTTCAGCCCGTGGTTGATCTGCTCGCTGGAGAGGTTGATCCCGTGCAGGAAGAACACCAGAAACACGCCGATGTTAATCACATACTCCGCGTGCATCCCGCCGCCAGTGGCGCCGAAGATCGGGAAGAAATACGCCAGCAGCGTGGCAATCAGCATGCCGCACAAGAACCAGTCGGTGACCACGCGTTTGAGGTGTTTGAAGGCATGCATGACCGGCACCGAATACGTTTGTAAGAATTGATGACTTAGCCTAACGTCGGCCCCATCAGCCGTCTTGCGACATAAGGCCAATCAATGCCGACTAACGGACAACTTTCTCTCGAGCGCACGATCCCGGCGCTAACGGCGTTGCCGCGTCCGTTGTATGCGCGGGCGGAAAGTCTGAACGCCGGTTCGTGGACGCCGCCGCATCGTCACGATTGGGTGCAGTTTTCCTACGCCATCAGCGGCGTTCTCGGTGTGCATACCGCCGAGGGCAGTTTCTTTGCGCCGCCGCAGTGGGGCATCTGGATTCCGGCGGATCTCGAGCATCAGGTCGTGACCTCGATGCGTGCCGAAATGCGCAGCCTGTACGTGCGCCGCGAGGACTGCCATTGGGCGGACGGGCGTTGCCGGGTGCTGGAAGTCACGCCATTGGCGCGGGAGCTGATCAAGCGTTTTTGCCTGTTTCCGGTGGAGTATCCACAGGGCGACAGCCAGGAGGCGCGATTGGTGGGCGTGCTGCTGGATCAGTTGGCGAGTCTGCCGGAGGTGGGGTTTTCCCTACCGCTGCCCCGGCATGAACGGTTGCTGGGCTTGTGCAACGAGTTGATCGACAGCCCTGAACGCAATGCGACCTTGCAGGAGTGGGCCGAGCGTTTGGGCACGTCGGAGAAAACCCTGATGCGCTTGTTTCAGCGTGAAACGGGGTTGAGCTTCCGTGGCTGGCGGCAGCGCATGCGGCTGCTGTCGTCGTTGAGTTTGCTGGAGGAGGGGAACAGCGTGACCCATGCCGCGCTGTCTTGCGGGTATGACTCGACGTCGGCGTTTATTGCGGCGTTCAAGGGGTTGTTCGGGTTTACCCCGGGGGAACTGTTTAGGCAGTAACACCACCGAACCAATGTGGGAGCGGGCTTGCTCGCGAAGAGGCCATCACATTCAACATCTCTGTTGGCTGACAGTCCGCTTTCGCGAGCAAGCCCGCTCCCACACTGGATCTGCGGTGTTCTTGGATATTAGGTTCTGAACCGCCGAACCAACCCATCCAGCTCATTCGACAACCCCGCCAGGCTCTGAGAATCCAGGCGCGCCGAGTTCGCCAGTTCCGCCACCAACTGCGCATCGCCATGAATCTGGCTGATGTGGCGATTGATGTCTTCCGCCACTTGATGCTGTTCCTCTGCCGCCGTGGCGATCTGAGTGTTCATGTCGCGAATCACATCCACCGATTCACGAATCTGCCCAAAACTGCTGCGTGCTTCACCGATACGGGTCACCGATTGCTGCGACACTTCCAGGCTCGCGTGCATCTGCTGCGTCACCTGGCTGGTGCGTTTGGCCAGGTTGCCCAGCAACCCGTCGATTTCCGCCGTAGAGTCGGCCGTCCGTTTGGCCAAGGCGCGAACTTCATCCGCCACCACCGCAAAACCACGACCCTGTTCACCCGCCCGGGCCGCTTCGATGGCGGCGTTCAGTGCCAGCAGGTTGGTCTGTTCGGCGATGGAACGAATGGTCCCGAGGATCGACTGAATGTCGTTGCTATCGCGCTCAAGCTGTTGCATCGATTGCGCCGATTGTTCGATTTCCTGGCTCAAACGATCAACACTGCTCACGGCGGCATCGATCTGCTGCTGACCTTCGCGCGCCTGGCGCTGGCCGCTGTCGGCCGACTCGGCGGCCTGGCTGCAGGAGCGTGCGACTTCGTTGGCGGTGGCGACCATTTCGTGGAACGCCGTGGACACCATGTCCACCGCTTCACGCTGGCGCCCGGCGGCTTCGGCCATGTCGCTGGACACCTGGGTCGAACTCTTGGAGGTGGCGAGGATCTTGGTCGCGGCGCCGCCGATGCTTTGGATCAGGTTGCGAATCGCCGCCAGAAACTGATTGAACCAGTTGGCCAATTGAGCCGTTTCGTCGCTGCCACGGATTTGGAGATTCTTGGTCAGGTCGCCTTCACCTTGGGCGATGCCTTCCAGACCGCTGGCCACGCTGCGGATCGGCCGCACGATCAGGCTGGCGAAACTGGCTCCGACGATGGCGAAGAATACCGCCAGTACCGCTGCAATGATCGCGATCAGCCAAGTCAATTGGGTGGCCGAGCTCATCACGTCGGTCTGCTTGATCAGGCCGATAAAGGTCCAGCCCAGTTGTTCCGACGGCCAGACGTTGGCCATGTAGCGCTCGCCATTGAGCTCGACTTCCACCAGCCCTTTGCCGGCCTTGGCCAGTTGCGCGTAGCCGTCGCCGAGACTGTTGAGGGCCTTGAAGTTGTGTTCCGGTTGCTTCGGATCGACCAGCACTTTGCCGGTGTTTTCCACCAGCATCAAATAGCCGGTTTCGCCGAGTTTGATCTGTTTGACGATTTCGGTGAGCTGCTTGAGCGTCACGTCGATGCTGACCACGCCGCCATTGCTGCCCAGTTTGTTGTCGATGGTGCGCACGGTGCTGACGTAAGTCGCGTCATCCTGAGCCCAGTAATAGGCCTCGGTGCGAAATGGTTTGCCGGGTTTGGCCTGCGCGGCTTTGTACCAAGGGCGCTGGCGCGGATCGTAATTGCTCAGTTTCGCATCGTCCGGCCAAGACACGTAACCGCCCGCCGCCGTACCGAGGATGGCATAGGCGTAGGCCGGGTGGCTGTTGCCCAGGTCCTGGAGGAGGGCGAAGACCTTTTTGTCCGACTCGCCTTGGGGAATGCTCTCGGCGTTGGCGCTCATGTAGGTCTTGAGGCTGTCGTCGGAGTCCTTGATCAGCGGTTGGGTGGCCAGGTAATCGACGTTCTGGCTGATGCCGTCAAAGAACAGCTGCATGGCATTGCTGACCTGACGAATCTCACGGCCGCTGCCGTCGACAAAATTATCCTTGGCGTCGCTGCGCAAGTTCAGCACCACGAGGGTGGCGACCAGCACCACGGGCAAGCAGGCGATGATTGCAAACGCCCAGGTCAACTTCTGTTTGATGTTCATCCGCGCTCCAGTTTTTTCTTGTAGGCCCACGCAGTGCAGATGACTCGCGGATTATTGGCAGCCGAAAATGTTCGATACCCCGATCCTTGAGTGCGCCCTCGTTATCATTGTCGGGGCGATTGTCGGACAATTCCTTTTCTCTCTAATGACTTCGGCTGACGAACGTGGAAATTTAGGCCTGTTGAGAAAAATCCGGCGAAGGGTAGGGGCTACATGTCAGATTCTGTCGCAAATGCCCCTGTAGCCCTTCGTCAACAAGTGGCGCAGGCTCAGCTATGATCCTGAGCGGTCAATGAGTTGTGCCCGTTTATCCGGCACATTGTGTGCTTCTTGATGTTCATGGGAACGTTCATAGGTCGGCAACCCCTCCCGCGAATGAGAGGATTGCCGTATAACGAATGACTTTCGCGTGTTTGGTAATAAAGGACCCACAATAAAAGCTGATGAAGACTCCAAAACGCATTGAACCCCTGATCGAGGACGGTCTGGTCGACGAGGTGCTGCGCCCACTCATGAGTGGTAAAGAAGCAGCTGTTTATGTGGTGCGCTGCGGCAACGAGCTGCGTTGTGCCAAGGTCTACAAGGAGGCGAATAAACGCAGTTTTCGTCAGGCGGCCGAGTATCAGGAAGGCCGTAAGGTGCGCAACAGCCGGCAGGCTCGAGCGATGGCCAAGGGCTCCAAGTTCGGCAAGAAAGAAACCGAAGACGCCTGGCAGAATGCCGAAGTGGCGGCGTTGTTCCGCCTGGCCGGTGCCGGCGTGCGCGTACCCAAGCCGTATGACTTCCTCGAAGGCGTGCTGCTGATGGAGCTGGTGGCCGACGAGTACGGTGATGCCGCGCCGCGTCTGAACGATGTGGTGCTGGAGCCGGACCAGGCGCGCGAATATCACGCGTTTCTGATTTCGCAGATCGTGCTGATGCTGTGTACCGGTTTGGTGCACGGTGACCTGTCCGAGTTCAACGTGCTGCTGACGCCGACCGGCCCCGTCATCATCGACTTGCCGCAAGCGGTGGATGCGGCGGGCAACAACCACGCGTTCAATATGCTGGAGCGGGACGTGGGCAACATGGCGTCGTACTTCGGTCGCTTTGCACCGGAGTTGAAACGCACCAAGTACGCCAAGGAAATGTGGGCGTTGTACGAAGCCGGCACTTTGCACCCGGCCAGTGTGTTGACCGGCGAGTTCGACGAGCCGGAAGAGCTGGCGGACGTCGGCGGGATCATGCGCGAGATCGAGGCGGCCCGTCTCGATGAAGAGCGTCGTCAAGCGGTTCGGGCGGCGGATGATGCGCCACCGAGCAAGGCCGAAGAACCGCCTCCGCCGTGGATGCAGTAATCGGTTGACCCAAAACCCGGCCTCGGCCGGGTTTTTTGTAGCTGCCTGCCCGAATCCCCCAAACACCGAAGAACCAATGTGGGAGCGGGCTTGCTCGCGAAAGCGGTAGATCAGTCGACATTGATGTTGAATGACACACTGCATTCGCGAGCAAGCCCGCTCCCACAATAGTTTTGCGCCAACACTAAATCTGCGCCCGGCACCGATTTATTGTGGGAGCGAGCCTGCTCGCGAAAGGGCCATCGCCTTCAACATAAAACCTCCTACATACTGCACCGCTCGAAACACCCCACACTCAAGGACTGAATGTGAACTCCACCCGCAATGCCCAATTGATCATCGCCGCCCGGCTGATTTCGGACTTCGGCGCTTTCCTCAACATGGTTGCCCTGGCCACCTACGTCTATCTACTCAGCAACAGCGCCATGAGCGTCGGCATCTTCCTCGCCAGCCGTGTAGCCGGGGGGATCTTTGCCAGCCTGATCGGCACCCGGTTCTATCGCCGCTGGGCTGGGCGCCTGCCGCTGATTGCCTTCGACCTGCTGCGCGCCGGGTTGCTGGGCTTGCTGCTGGTGTTGCCAGTCACCCAACAAGCGCTGCTGCTACCGTTGATCGCGTTCGGCCTGGGGTTCGGCAATTCGATGTTCGCCATTGGCCTCAACAGCCAATTACCGCACATGATCGATAAGGCGCAGCTACTCAAGACCAACGCCTGGATAACCTCGGCGTCATCTGCGGCGATGGTCGGCGGGAGTCTGGTGGCAGGTTTGTTGGTGGCCGGGTTTGGCTTTGAAACGGTGTTTGTCCTGAACGTGGTCACTTACCTGCTGGCGGCGTTGTTGATTGTGCCGCTGCGATTTCCCAGACCGACACTCAGTGACGAGCCCCTTCACCAACAAGGCGAATGGCCGGCCCTGCGTCAGGGTTTGCGCACGGCGCCAGTGCTGGCGGCGATGCTGGCCGTTGCCATGGCCGATACGCTGGGCAGCGCCGCACACAACGTCGGTTTACCGATCATTTCAAAACTGCTGACACCCGAGTCGGCCAGCACCACTCTGGGCCTGATGCTGGCGGTCTGGGCCATCGGGAAATTCATCGGCGCGCGAATCGCCAGTCGTCTGAAAGGTACGGACAACGCGCACCTTGAACGGCGATTTTTCTTCGGTGTGTTGCTGATGTCCTGTGGTTTCATCCTGATGTTCCAACAGCAAACCCTTTACGGCTTGCTGCTGTTTTCATTGCCCGCAGGCTTGGGCGATGGCTTCTCGGAAGTCGGCCTGATGTCGCGCCTGCAACGTGAACCGGACAACCTGCGCCTGCCGATTTTCAGCTTTCTGACGCTGCTGCAAATGACCGGGTTCGGCATCGGCATGTTGATCGCCGCGCCGTTCTATTCCTGGTGGACGCCCGGCTCGGTGGTGTTGTTGTTCCACGGTATTCCCCTCACCACGTTGCTGGTGGCGAAGGGGGTGGCGCTCAGGAGTGAGCGGGTTCGGCGCAGCAGCCCGACGCCAGCTCCTTGAGGATCGGGCAGTCCGGGCGGTGGTCGCCGTGGCAATGTTCTACCAGGTCTTGCAGGGTGTCGCGCAGTTGGCCGAGTTCGCGAATCTTCTGGTTCAACTCATCAATGTGCTGACGGGCCAGCGCCTTCACATCGGCACTGGCTCGCTGACGGTCTTGCCAGAGGGTCAGCAGTTTGCCGACCTCTTCCAGCGAGAAGCCCAAATCCCGAGAGCGCTTGATGAACGCCAGAGTGTGCAGATCGTCGTCGCCATAGACCCGGTAGCCACTGTCGGTGCGATGGGCTGCTTTGAGCAGGCCGATGGACTCGTAATAACGAATCATCTTCGCGCTCAGACCGCTCTGGCGGGCCGCTTGGCCAATGTTCATCGGTTGTCCTCCAGGTCTTTGGGTTTCCAAGTTTTCAACAGTAACGCATTGCTCACCACGCTGACGCTCGACAGCGCCATGGCCGCGCCGGCCAGCACCGGGTTGAGGAAGCCGAACGCCGCCAGTGGCAGGCCGATCAGGTTATAGACGAAGGCCCAGAACAGGTTTTGGCGAATCTTCGCGTAGGTCTTGCGGCTGATTTCCAGCGCCGCCGGCACCAGTCGTGGATCGCCGCGCATCAGGGTGATCCCGGCGGCGTGCATGGCGACGTCGGTACCGCCGCCCATGGCGATGCCGATGTCTGCCGCGGCAAGGGCCGGTGCGTCGTTGATGCCGTCGCCGACCATGGCCACAACACCGGTTTTTTTCAGTGCGGCGACGGTGGCGGCTTTGTCCGCCGGTAATACTTCGGCGTGGACATCGCTGATGCCCAGCGCCTCGGCGACCACCTTGGCGCTGCCGCGGTTATCGCCGGTTAGCAGGTGGCTGCTGATGTTCCGTGCGCTTAAGCGTTGCACCGCTTGCAAGGCGCCGGGTTTGAGCGTGTCACCGAAGGCGAACAGGCCGAGCACTCGCGGTTCAGGGCTTTGTTCGATCAGCCAGGACAAGGTCCGGCCTTCGGTTTCCCAAGTGGTTGCCGAGTCGGCCAATGGCCCGGCGCTCAGTCCGCTTTCTTCCAGCAGACGCCGATTGCCCAAAGCCAACCGTCGACCATCGAGACTGCCGGCAATGCCGCGCCCGGTCAGCGATTGACTGTTGCTGACATCAGCCACGGTCAAGCCGCGCTCGGTGCAGGCATCCAGCACAGCCTTGGCTAACGGGTGTTCACTGCCGCGTTGCAGCGCACCAGCCATTTGCAGCAGAGCAGCTTCATCACCTTCGATGGCACTCAGATGAGCGATGCGCGGCGTACCCGAAGTCAGCGTGCCGGTCTTGTCGAACACCACGGCGCTGACTTCATGGGCGCGCTCCAAAGCTTCGGCGTCCTTGATCAGAATCCCGTAGCGCGCTGCCACACCGGTGCCGGCCATGATTGCCGTCGGCGTGGCCAGCCCGAGTGCACAAGGGCAGGCGATCACCAACACCGCGACGGCGTTGATCAATGCGGTTTCCAGTGGCGCGCCGTACAGCCACCAACCGATCAAGGTCGCCAGCGCGATCAGCAGCACCGCCGGCACGAACACCTGGCTGACTTTATCCACCAGTTTCTGGATCGGTGCTTTCGCCGCCTGCGCGTCTTCGACCAGGCGGATGATCCGCGCCAGCACGGTTTCTGCACCGAGCGCCAAGGTCCGAACCAGCAGCCGACCTTCGCCATTGATGGCCCCGCCGGTGACCTGGTCACCCGGCTGTTTCGGTACTGGCAGGCTCTCGCCGCTGATCAGTGCTTCATCGGCGTGGCTCTGGCCTTCCACCACTTCGCCATCCACCGGGAAGCGTTCGCCGGGTTTGACCATGACCAGATCGTTGAGGCGCAAAGCGCTGATCGCAACGTCCTGCTCGCGGCCATCGATCACCTGAATGGCTCGCTCCGGACGCAAGGCTTCAAGGGCGCGGATGGCACTGGCGGTCTGGCGCTTGGCGCGACTTTCCAGGTATTTGCCCAGCAGTACCAGAGCGATCACCACCGCCGAGGCTTCGAAATACAGGTGCGGTAGGCGGCCGGTGGCGGTGGCCCACTCGTAAACGCTCAAGCCGTAGCCAGCGCTGGTACCCAGGGCCACCAGCAAATCCATGTTGCCGGCGCCGGCGCGCACGGCTTTCCATGCAGCGATATAGAAGCGTGCGCCGAAGATGAACTGCACCGGCGTCGCCAACGCAAACTGCACCCACGCCGGGAGCATCCAGTGCACGCCGAAAGGTTGCAGCACCATCGGCAGCACCAGCGGCAAAGCGAGGGCAATAGCCGCCAGCAAAGCCCAGCGTTCACGGTGTAGTCGTTGTTGTTGATTGTCGATTTGCGGGTGTTCGATTTCCCAGACGCTGGCGGAGTAACCGGCCTTGGTCACGGCGCCGATCAGGGTTTGCGGGTCGACCTGGCCGAGCAATTCGAGGTGGGCACGCTCGTTGGCCAGGTTGACGCTGACGCTCTTCACCCCCGGCACCTTGGCCAGTGCCCGTTCGACGCGGCCAACGCAGGACGCGCAGGTCATGCCGTCGATGCTCAATTCCAGGGTCTGCTGCGGCACGCTGTAACCGGCCTGCTGCACGGCCTCCATCAAGGCCGGCAGGCTGTCACTGGGCGCTTGAACCCGGGCCTGTTCGGTGGCCAGGTTGACGCTGACGGCCGTGGCGCCGAGAACTTTGCTCAAGGCACGCTCGACACGCCCGGCGCAACTGGCGCAGGTCATGCCGGCAATCGGCAGATCGAAGGTGGTGGATTCGGACATCGGTCACGCTCCCTGTAGAAATTACCTACAGGATCAACCTTGCCATGCGGGCAAGGTCAAGCGCCACTCTGTAAATCGTTGCGACCCAAATCCTGGAAGGACAGGGAGACCATGTCGCGCCCTTCGCGAGCAAGCCCGCTCCCACAGGTCTTGCATAAATCCTGTGGGAGCGGGCTTGCTCGCGAAGAGGCCATAACATTCACCCACGAAGATGAGTCAGCCCCCATACGCTGGGTTTCAGTATTCGAGGGCGGCAGGCTTGAGGTACATCCCTTCCTGCGTCATCGCAATCCGGAACTTCAACACGTCCCCGGCCTTGAGCGTGATGTTCTGCGAGCCCGGCGCGAGCATGCCCGGGTTGCACCCCGGCGCCTGGCCCGGCAGCAGTTTGAGGCGCAGGGACACATTGCCCGGCGGCAGGTTGAACGAGGTGCTCTGTTCCTGGAACAGTCGCGCCGATAGCTGATCCTGGATGTACACGCCGATTTCACAGGAAGTCGACACTTCCAGGCGCTCGCGGGAAATGATCAGCACGCCGTAGTCCTCCCCGGCGGCTTGGACCGAAGGTGTCGCGGCAAATAGGCTGAGGAAGCCAAACAGGCTGAGAGCTGACCAGCGCATGGCTGAATCTCCTGATGTCGAGTCATAGATGGACGCAGCTTGGCCGAGCACGGCGCCGATTGCCAGCCCGGCAGCTTGCTTCAGAACTTGACCTTGCCATGGTGGCAAGCTCGAGACTGCCCTCAACCCGTATTGAAGGGCCCCATTAAGGAGACGTCCCATGCAAGTGTTCAACGTTGAAGGCATGTCCTGCGGTCATTGCGTCAAGGCCATCACTCAGGCGCTGCAAACCAAGGATCCCGCGGCCAGCGTGCGCATTGATCTGGCGGCAAAAGAAGTCGGCGTTGAAAGTGCGCTGACGGCTGATCAGGTGATCGCTGCAATCAGCGAAGAGGGTTATGACGTCAAATTGGCCTGAGTTTTTTAATAGTTAGCGACCTAACGGAATGTTCAAGGCGTCCACGCCCGGCTAGACTGTTGGCCTGCCGATCCATGGCCAACCTGCATGCCTAACCTGGACGCCTGATGAACCTCCGTACAATCCTGATTCTCGGCGCCTTGAGCGCTTTCGGTCCGCTGGCGATCGATTTCTATCTGCCGGCATTCCCGGCGATGGCGCTCGCTTTCGGCACCGACGAAAAACACGTTCAACTGACCCTGGCGGCCTATTTCCTCGGTCTGTCCATTGGCCAACTGGCGTACGGCCCGGTGGCGGATCGCTTTGGACGGCGGATTCCCTTGCTGACAGGTCTCGGCTTATTCACCGCCGCTTCATTGGCCTGTGCCTATGCGCCGACTCTGGAGTGGCTGATTGGCGCACGTTTCGTCCAGGCGCTGGGTGGTTGCGCGGGCATGGTGATTTCGCGGGCGGTGGTCAGCGATAAATGCGATGCGGTGGGTTCGGCGAAGGTCTTTTCGCAGTTGATGCTGGTGATGGGCCTGGCGCCGATTCTTGCGCCGATGCTGGGCGGGTTGCTGGTCAACACGACTGGCTGGCAATCGATCTTTCTCGTGCTGACCGGTTTTAGTGCACTGGCAGGGTTGGCAGTGGCCCTCGGGCTGCCGGAAAGTCTGCCGGCCCATGTGCCGCGCCAACCGTTGTCGGGCGCGCTGCGTCAGTACGGTCGGTTGTTGGCGGACCCGATCTTCCTCGGCCATGCCCTGACTGGCGGTGTCGCCATCGCCGGGATGTTTGCCTACATCGCCGGTTCACCGTTCGTCTTCATCAAACTCTATGGCGTGCCCGCCGAGCATTTCGGCTGGCTGTTCGGCATTAACGCGGCGGGGTTCATTCTGGTGGCCCAGGTCAATGCCCGGATGCTGGCCAAGCGCGGTCCGGCCTTTTTACTGGCGCGTACCGTCTGGCTCTATCTGGCGGGCGGTCTGGCTCTGTTGGCGGTCAGCGCGTTGCACACCGCGCAGTTGTGGCCGTTGCTGATTCCGCTTTTCCTCTGCATCGCCAGCCTGGGTTGTATTGTGCCCAACGCCTCGGCCTGCGCCATGAACGGGCAGGGCGCGCGGGCGGGCAGTGCCTCGGCGATGCTCGGTTGCCTGCAGTTCAGCGTTGCCGCCGGGGCCGCAGCATTGGTGGGGGTTTTGCATGATGGCAGCGCCATGCCGATGGCCCAGGTCATCAGCCTGTGCGGGATTCTGGTGGTGAGCGCGGCAACGCTCACCCGACGTTTGCAAAATGCCCGGGCGCTGACGCAAGCCCAGGTCTGAGGACGGACTCAGCCAGCAGCGCGATGCTGACGGTCGGGAAACTGATGGGGCGCGTGCAAGCGCGCTTCAAGCGTTTTAGTGAAGGCCAGAGCTTCGGCCTCACTGCGGAACGTCACGGCGTGTTGATCCAGGCGGACCTGCCAGCGGGATGTTGCCACTTCTTTTATCAGGATCTTCATTGCTGACTCCTCTCGTAAAAGACATCACGTAAATGATTGTTCGCAGAGTTTTCGATTGTAGACCCGAATACGATCGCAATTGTGACAACGATCAATTCTCTGACTGACGGCAAAAGATCGCCGGCTCCAACGAAGGCTGCGATCTTTTGATCTTCAGGTCAGAACCCTTCAAGCACAATCTTGCCCTTGGACTTACCACTCTCAAGCAGCTCATGGGCACGCCGCAGGTTGGCCGCGTTGATGGTCCCGAAGTGCTCGCCGACCGTGGTTTTCAGCGTGCCTGCATCGATCAGCCCGGCGACGCGGTTGAGCAGTTTGTGTTGCTCGATCATGTCTGCGGTTTCGAACAGCGAGCGGGTGTACATGAATTCCCAGTGCAGCGACAGGCTCTTGCGCTTGAGCTTGGTCACGTCCAGCGACTTCGGATCATCGATCAGCGCCAGTTTGCCCTGCGGCGCCAATGCCTCCACCAATTGATCCAGGTGTTGGTCGGTCTGAGTCAGGCTGGCGACGTGGGTCACATACTCGAACCCCGCACGTTTGAGTTCGTCACTCAGCGGCTGGCTATGATCGATCACCTGATTGGCGCCCAAGTCACGCACCCAGCTCTGGGTTTGTGCACGGGAAGCGGTGCCGATGACCTTCAGCCCGGTGAGCTGGCTGGCCAATTGCGTGAGGATCGAACCCACACCGCCAGCGGCACCGACGATCAGCAGGCTCTGGCCCTCATCGGTTTTGCCTTCGCGCACTTGCAGGCGTTCGAACAGCAGTTCCCACGCAGTAATGGCGGTCAGCGGCAGGGCGGCGGCTTCGGCGAAACCGAGGGTTTTCGGCATATGGCCGACGATTCGTTCGTCCACCACATGCAACTCGCTATTGCCGCCGGCACGGGCAATGGAGCCGGCGTAGAACACTTTGTCGCCAGTCTTGAACAAGGTCACTTCGCTGCCGACGGCCTTGACCACACCGGCCACGTCCCAGCCCAGCACTTTTGCCGCGCCACCTTCAGGCTGGACGTTCTGGCGGACCTTGGTGTCCACCGGGTTGACCGAGATGGCTTTGACCTCCACCAACAGGTCGCGCGGGCCGGCGACCGGTTCTGGCAGTTCGATGTCCTGCAGGGATTTTTCGTCGCTGATGGGCAGGGAGGCGTAGTAGGCGATGGCTTTCATGGTGGGTTCCTGAGCGGGAGTAATTTCGATGGGACAGATGATTGGTTATTTCCCGGGAAGATAAAACCCGCTAAAAGAGCAGTCTCTTTCAATATTTTTTTGATAATCGGGGCTGACGATGTTGCGTTTCGATGACTTGCAGTTGTTCGTTCGGGCCGCGGACCTAGGCAGTCTGTCGGCGGCGGCGCGGGTGATGGATATGTCGGCAGCGGTGGCCAGTGCGGCGTTGAAGCGCATCGAACAGCAACTCGGCGCACGCTTGCTCACCCGTTCTACCCGTAGCCTGCGCTTGACCGCTGAAGGCGAGGGCTTTCTGGAATACGCCCGGGCAGCCTTGAGCAACCTTGATGAGGGTCGCCGCTTGCTGGCCAGCGGGCAGGATCAGGTCAGCGGGATTTTGCAGCTGTCGGCGCCTTCGGATTTCGGTCGCAACCTGCTGTTGCCGTGGCTCGACGAGTTTCAGCGTGAGCATCCGAAACTCACGGTGCGGTTGCTGCTGGGCGACCGCATCGCCGACCTGTTCCGCCAACCGGTGGACATTGCCCTGCGTTATGGCGAGCCGGAAGACTCGAGTCTGGTGGCGCTGCCCATTGCCCCGCAAAACCGTCGCGTGCTCTGTGCGGCGCCGAGTTACCTGGCCCGGCATGGCGAACCTCGGCATCTGGAGCAACTGGCTCAGCACAATTGCCTGTTGTTCATGCTCGGCGGCCGGGTCCACGATCACTGGAGTTTCCACGATGGCAAACGGGAAGTGAGCCTGACGGTCAGTGGCGATCGCTTCAGTGACGACGCCGATGTTGTGCGTCTGTGGGCCGTGGCGGGGGCGGGAATTGCGTATAAGTCCTGGCTCGATGTCGCTGCCGATGTATTGGCTGGCCGGTTGAAAGTGCTGATGCCGGAGTTGCTTTGTGAGCGCGCACCGCTGAATTTGCTGTGCGCCCATCGCGCACAATTGAGTAAGCCGGTGAACCTTTTGCGGGAAATGCTTGCCAGCCGATGCGCTCGCATAAGCAGTCAATTTCCGACGAAATCGGATGTCGATCATTAGTCGCAGGCAAATAGCGAAATTTCTGTCAGGAACTATCACCACCAATGGATCCCCGAGGGCAGGAACCGGCGGTTAACCCGCTTATACTAGCGCTCGCCTCATGTACGCACCGTCGACCTCGCAATGGCGAGTTCAGGTTCGATTCGGTCATACCCGATGGTCATCACCGGACCTTCGTTGCATCCGCGAAGCAATGGCCTGGGTGAGTGGGTGGCTTTGCCGGTTTATGGCGGTTTTCGCGTCTTGGCCGACGACACATTACTGGTCAAGATGTCTCTGAGCAGTAGACGAAACGATTCAACAGGGAGTGAATACATGGAACATGCACCTTGCATCAGCCAGATCGCCACATTGCTGGCTGACCCAAAGCGCAGCGCAATGATGTGGGCCTTGATGGACGGCTCGGCGCGGCAAACCGAAGAGCTGGCGTTGCTGGCCGGCCTGTCGCCGTCTTCGGCCAGTGCGCATTTAGGGCGTTTGTCCGCCGGAGGTCTGTTGAAAGTCGAAACCCGTGGACGCAAACGGTTTTTCCGGCTTGCCGCGCCCGAAGTCGGCGCCGCGATAGAGGCCCTGGCCAGCGCGACCCTGGCCAGTGCGCCTCGGGACATTCCAGAGGTTTTCAAACGCGCGAGCCCTATCGCCAAACCTCAGGCGGCGCCTTCGTCACTGCTGCGAGCCAGGCTCTGCGACGACCATCTGGGCGGCACCCTGGCCGCCGACCTCTACCAGCGTCTGCTGGATGCGGGGTGGATCGAGCAATTCGATCAGCGGGTCATGATCACCCACAAGGGCGCCACACAATTGGCAACGCGCGGTGTGTTCATCCAGGCGCTGGCTCATCGCAACAGCAGAGTCGCCTGCGCTTGCCCGGACTGGAGCGAAAGACGCCCGCACATGGGCGGTTCATTGGGTGCGGCGTTGTTGCAGCTGTTCATGCAATCCGGCTGGTTGAGCCTGCCCAACGATTCGCGAGCCTTGCAGATCACCGCTGCGGGGCAACGGGAAATCCACCGCTTCGCCAAGGAAACCGAGCTGGAAATGGCGCTTTAGACCATTGAGGTGCGACGTCCGGGATTTGTTTCAGGCGTCGTTCAGAGCTGTGGACAGGTCGCATCCAGCAATAATCCCCAGCCGCTATCGCGCACACTCGATCCGGGGATTTTCAGGATTGGGGGAATGAGGCATGGAAACACGAAGCTTCAGCGCGGCAGAACGATTGGAACGGCTGCCCATCAGCGGTTATCACCGCATCATTTTCATCATCATTGCCTTGGCGTTTTTCTTCGACTCCATGGACTTGGCGATGATGACCTTTCTGCTCGGCTCGATAAAAACCGAGTTCGGCTTGAGTACGGCGCAGGCCGGGTTGCTGGCCAGTTCGAGTTTTTTCGGCATGGTTCTGGGCGCATCGCTGTCCGGCATGCTGGCCGACCGCTTCGGGCGCAAACCAGTGTTCCAGTGGAGCATTGTGTTGTGGGGCATCGCCAGCTACCTGTGCTCCACGGCGCAGAACGTCGAAACGCTGACGCTGTTCCGAGTCTTGCTGGGAATCGGCATGGGCATGGAATTTCCGATTGCCCAGTCGATGCTATCCGAGCTGATTCCGGCAAAGCGACGCGGGCGTTACATCGCATTGATGGATGGTTTTTGGCCGCTCGGTTTCGTCGCGGCCGGGGTGCTGTCGTACTTCCTGTTACCAGTGATTGGCTGGCGCGACATCTTTCTGGTGTTGGCGGTGCCGGCGGTGTTCGTCCTGGCGATTCGTTTTTTCATTCCCGAGTCACCGCGCTGGCTGGAGCAGGCCGGGCATCATGACGCGGCGGATAAGGTTTTGCGCGGCATCGAAGACCGGGTTCGGGCTTCACTGGGCCGTGCGGAGTTGCCTGCCCCGATTCGCCTGCCCCGGGTGGCGAGTCAACCGGGCACTTTCTTCTCTGCGCTACGAGAGATCTGGTCGGCGCAGTATCGCCAGCGCACGATGATGATCTGGAGCGTGTGGTTCTTCGCCTTGCTGGGTTTCTATGGCCTGACGTCCTGGCTCAGCGCACTGTTGCAACAATCGGGTTTTGCCGTGACCCAATCGGTGTATTACACGGTGGTGATTTCCCTCGGCGGAATTCCCGGTTTCCTCATGGCCGCTTGGCTGGTGGAGCGTTGGGGGCGTAAACCGGTGTGCGTCGTGACATTGCTCGGCGGTGGGGTCATGGCGTTTCTTTATGGCCAGAGTGCAGTGTTCGGTGGCAACGTCAGTCTGTTGATTACCTCGGGGCTGCTGATGCAGTTCTTTCTGTTCGGCATGTGGGCGGTGCTCTACACCTACACCCCTGAGTTGTACCCGACATCGGCACGCGCCACGGGCTCGGGGTTCGCGTCAGCCATCGGCCGCGTGGGGTCGTTGCTCGGGCCGTTGGTGACCGGGCTGGTGTTCCCGATGACCGGGCAGGGCGGAGTGTTTGCGCTGGGGGCGATGTGCTTTGCGATTGCGGCGGGGGTGGTGTGGATGTTCGGGATGGAGACCCGGGGCAAGACGTTGGAAGAGTTGAGTGAGCCGGTGATTATCAATTAATCACCGATTAAATGTGGGAGCGGGCTTGCTCGCGAAAGCGGTATGCCAGTCGACATCATCGTTGACTGACACGCCGCTTTTCGCGAGCAAGCCCGCTCCCACATGGGTTGTGCGGTAAACCTTACGGTTTCACCAACCGCGCATCCAGGCTGTTCTGCGCCAGGCGCTTGGCCTGATCCTGGGTCATGCCCAGATCGGTGTACAGCGCATGGAAGTTCTCGGTGACATACCCGCCGAAGTAGGCCGGGTCATCGGAGTTCACCGTGACCTTCACACCGCGCTCCAGCATGTCGAGGATGTTGTGTTGGGACATGTGATCGAACACACAGAGCTTGGTGTTCGACAATGGGCACACGGTCAGCGGGATCTGCTCGTCGATGATCCGCTGCATCAAGCGCTCGTCTTCGATGGCGCGCACGCCATGGTCGATGCGCTGGATTTTTAGCAGGTCGAGGGCTTCCCAGATGTACTCGGGCGGGCCTTCTTCACCGGCGTGGGCCACGGTCAGGAAGCCTTCGTTGCGCGCACGATCGAACACCCGCTGGAACTTGCTCGGCGGGTGGCCCATCTCCGAACTGTCCAGGCCCACGGCGACAAACGCATCGCGGAACGGCAATGCCTGGTCGAGGGTTTTCTGCGCTTCGTCTTCGCTCAAGTGACGCAGGAAACTGAGGATCAAACCACTGGTGATGCCCAGCTGCTGCTCGCCATCCTTCAGTGCGGCGGCGATGCCGTTGAGCACCACTTCGAACGGGATGCCACGGTCGGTGTGGGTTTGCGGGTCGAAGAACGGTTCGGTGTGAATCACGTTCTGCGCCTTGCAGCGCAACAGGTAGGCCCAGGTCAGGTCGTAGAAATCCTGAGACGTGCGCAACACATCGGCGCCCTGGTAATACAGGTCGAGAAACTCTTGCAGGTTATTGAAGGCGTAAGCCTTGCGCAGGGTTTCAACGTCGCTCCACGGCAGGGCGATCTTGTTGCGTTCGGCCAGGGCGAACAGCAGCTCAGGTTCCAGCGAACCTTCCAGGTGCAAGTGCAATTCTGCCTTGGGCAGGGCGTTCAGCCAGTCGTACATTTTTGAATTCTCATCAGGTGCAATGAGGGCATTCTACAGATGCCCGCAGAAACAATGAGCAAAACCTGACCAGCCGGTTCATTACACGGCTTCCTGTTCCCGTCGATAGGCGTAGGTATCGGCGAAACGCGACAGCAGGAATTCGGCGCAGGTGGTGGCCGGATACTTCGCCGGATGCCGTTCGTCCTGGCAACCGGGCAGGCATTCGATGGGCGTGTCGGGATGCGGTTCGGCAAAGAACGGCATCGAGTACCGATCCACCCCCAGCGGGCTGATCACCCGGTGCGGCGTCGACAGGTAACGGTCGTTACTCCAGCGCGCCATCATGTCGCCGAGATTCACCACGAAGGTGCCTTCTATCGGCGGCGCATCGATCCATTCGCCCTGTACGTTGCGCACTTGCAGACCGCCAGCGGCATCCTGGTAGAGCAGGGTGATGCAGCCGTAATCGGTGTGAGCGCCGGCACCTTGCTGATCTTCGGTGCTGGCAGTGTGGCGCGGCGGGTAGTGAATCATCCGCAGCACGCTGACCGGTTCGTTGAAACGTGTATCGAAGAAATCGCGCTCGATGCCCAGCGCCAGGGTCATGGCCCGCAACAGGGTTTGAGCGAGCGCCTGCATGTCGACGTAGTGTTGCTCCATCAGCGATTCCCAACCGGGCATCGACGGATGACGGTTGGGGCCGCGCAAAGGTTTTTCCGCAATAACCTCGGGATGATCGGCCGGCAGGTGCAGCCCCATGTCGAAGGTTTCTTTCAGATCGCTGGGTTTGCTCGGGTCGAGTTGTTCGGTGGCGATGGCGCCATAGCCGCGGTGGTGGCGGGTCTGGGTGATGTCGATCTTGAGTTTTTCAGCGGCAGGCAGGGCGAAGAAGCGTTGGGCATGGTCGAGCACGGCATCGATACGCGACGGGGCGATCGGGTGGCCCTTGATATAGAAAAAGCCCCATTCGCGGCAGGCATGGTCGATTTGTGTGGCGATCGATTGCCAGGCGTTTTGATCAGCGCTGTAGAGCGGGCTGATGTCGATGATCGGGAGTTGGTTCATGCGCAGTCCTGATAAATGCGATGTCTGAAACACAACCAAGCACACACCATAAATCCAGTGTGGGAGCGGGCTTGCTCGCTCCCACAGGGTTTTGTGTTCGGGCCGGAATTACTTCGGTATCTCGGCCTTCATGCCTTCGACGTAATAGTTCATCGACGCCAGTTCCGCATTGGTTGCCGTCGCACCCGCCGGAATTTTCTCCACGCCGGCCTGGTCCTTGATCGGCCCGGTGAACGGATGCAACGCACCGCTCTTGATGTCGGCGATGATCTGCTCGGCTTCGGTTTTCACCGCGGCCGGTACCAGGTCGCTGATCGGCAGCTCAACCGTGCCTTCCTTCAGACCGCCCCAATAATCCTGGGATTTCCATGTGTGGTCGAGCACGCTTTGGGTCGCCTGAATGTAGTGCGGTCCCCAGTCGTTGACGATAGACGTCAGCACCGCTTTCGGCCCGAAATGCGCCATGTCCGACGCATAACCGACGGCGTACACGCCACGCCGTTCGGCCGCCTGGATCGGTGCCGGGCTGTCGGTGTGCTGGAACACCACGTCCACGCCCTGATCGATCAACGCATTGGCGGCGTCGGCTTCTTTACCCGGATCGAACCAGGAATTGACCCACACCACTTTGATCTCGGTGCCAGGGTTGTACTTGTTCAGGGCTAGCTGGATAGCGTTGATGTCGCGGATGACTTCCGGAATCGGGAACGAGGCGACGTAGCCGACTTTCTTGGTCTTGGTCATCTTCGCCGCGAGGAAACCGCCGACGTAGCGGCCCTCGTAAGTGCGCGCCAGGTAAGTGCCAAGGTTCTTGTCTTGTTTATAGCCGGTGGCGTGTTCGAAGGTCACCTTGGGAAATTGCTTGGCAACTTTCAGGGTCGGGTTCATGTAGCCAAAGGATGTGGTGAAAATCAGGTCGTACTTGTCCTTGGCCATGTTGCGGATCACCCGCTCGGCATCGGCGCCCTCGGCGACGTTCTCCACGTAGTTGGTGGTGATTTGCTCACCGAACTTCTCAGCCAGCGCCTTGCGTCCCTGTTCATGCTGATACGTCCAGCCGTGGTCACCGATCGGACCGATATAGACGAAGCCGACTTTCAGCGGGTCGGCAGCACTGGCGGTCAGGCTGGCGCTCAGACCGATGGCTGCGGCGACAGCGCAAAGCAGCTGCTTCAACGGACGTTTATGCATGAACTGGAACTCCATTTTGTTGTGAGATGGAGGAGGGCAATGCAAATTGCTGACCAACAGGACAACAAATGGATCGAAATCGCGTAACGGCCATCGCGGGCAAGCCTGCTCCCACATGACCTGCCCAAATCCTGTGGGAGCGGGCTTGCCCGCGAAGAGACCCGTAAGGCCGATAAAAGTGCATGGCCAAGCGCAACTGCCATCCACTGGTGCGCTAAGGTGTAACGAAACGTTGGCGCCGCCCCGCAGTCAGTAGCTAATCACGCCGATTTCGCTCAGTTCGGCAAAAGGCCCGCGATGCTCACACTCATCAAGCAAGAAAAGTTTCTACTGCTGGCCCTGATCGCCGCCTTCGTCGCCTACCCGATGGAGCACTGGCTGCTGCACAGCGGCCAGACCATCGCCCTGACCGCCGGCCTGGTGCTGATCGCGTTCATCGTCGCCGCCTCGATGCGCGTTGCCCATCACGCGGAACTGCTCGCTGAAAAAGTCGGCGATCCCTACGGCACGATGATCCTGACCTTGGCAGCGGTGTTGGTGGAAGTGGTGATCCTGGCGATCATGATGAGCAACGAAGCCTCAAAAACACTGGTTCGCGACACGATTTATTCAGCTGTGATGCTCGACATCAACGGCATTCTCGGCCTGGCCGCGTTAATGGGCGGGCTCAAGCATGGCGAACAGTCTTACAACGACGACTCGGCGCGCAGCTACAGCGTGATGATCCTCACCGCCATGGGCGTTTCGATGGTGGTGCCGGAGTTCATTCCCGAGGCCAACTGGAAACTCTATTCAGCCTTCACCATCGGCGCGATGGTCGTGCTCTACGCCTTGTTCCTGCGCATGCAGGTCGGGCCGCACAGTTATTTCTTCAGCTACAGCTACCCGGAAAAACGTCGCAGGAAGGAGCCAGACGAAGAGCCCGAACCGATCAATCTGGCATTGAGCATCGGAACGTTGGTGTTTGGCGTGGTGGTGATCGGCGCATTGGCCGAGGTGATGTCCAAGACCCTCGATCTGGGCCTGGAAGGAACCGGAGCTCCGCCAGTGATTACGGCGATTCTGGTGGCGGCAATTTCCGCTGCGCCGGAGATTCTGACTGCGTTACGGGCGGCCCTGGCCAACCGCATGCAGGCGGTGGTGAACATCGCCATGGGCGCGTCGCTGTCGACGGTGATCCTGACGGTGCCGGTGATGGAAGCCATGGCGCTCTACACCGGTCAGCCATTTCAGATGGCGATGACTCCGGTGCAGACCGTGATGATCTTCATCACCCTGATCGTCAGCGCGATCAACCTCAACGATGGGCAAACCAATGCCATCGAGGGCATGACCCACTTTGTGCTGTTTGCGACGTTCATCATGTTGTCGTTGTTGGGCCTTTAAATCACTGTCGAAACCGGATCAAAAATGTGGGAGCGGGCTTGCTCGCGAAAGCGGTTTTTCATTCAACATTGATGTCGACAGATACACCGCTTTCGCGAGCAAGCCCGCTCCCACATTAGATCGCTGTCGTATCAGACGCCGCTGATCAACTGCCGAGCCGCCTGGCTATGATCGGCAATCAACCCTTTCAGATCCAGCCCCTCAACCTGCCCATCGATCACCCGCCACTTTCCGCCGATCATCACCCGGTCCGCCCGATCCGCACCGCACAGCAGCAGCGCAGACACCGGATCATGGCTGCCGGAGAAGCGCAGCTCATCCAGTTTGAACAGCGCCAGATCCGCCTGCTTGCCCACCGCCAGTTCACCGATATCACTGCGCCCGAGCAAACTCGCCGAGCCCTTGGTCGCCCAGCCCAGTACCAATTCCGGCGTAATCTTTTCGGCGCCATAACGCAGCCGCTGGATGTACAGCGCCTGACGGGTTTCGAGGATCATGTTCGACGCATCGTTGGACGCCGAACCGTCCACGCCCAGACCCAGCAGCGCACCCGCAGCGGTCAGGTCCAGCGTCGGGCAAATGCCGGAGGCCAGGCGCATGTTCGAACTCGGGCAATGGCAAATACCCGTGCCGGCCGCGCCGAGACGGGCGATTTCGTCGGGGTTGAAATGAATGCCGTGGGCCAGCCAGGTACGTGGCCCGAGCCAGCCGACGCTGTCCAGATAATCCACGGTGCGAAGGCCAAAGCGTTGCAGGCAGAAGTCTTCTTCGTCGAGGGTTTCTGCCAAGTGCGTGTGCAGGCGCACGTCGAGGGAGTTCGCTAGTTCGGCGCTGGCGGACATGATTTCCGGGGTCACCGAGAACGGCGAGCACGGTGCCAGGGCTATCTGAATCTGTGCCCCATCGCCGCGCTCGTGGTACGCGGCAATCAAGCGTTGGCTATCGTCGAGGATCACTTCACCTTCCTGGACAGTTTGCTGCGGTGGCAGGCCACCGTCTTTTTCGCCGAGACTCATGGAACCGCGAGTGAGCATGGCGCGCATGCCCAGTTCGCGAACACTCTCGACCTGCACATCGATCGCGTTTTCCAGACCTTCCGGAAACAGGTAATGGTGATCGGCCGCGGTGGTGCAACCGGACAGCAGCAACTCGGCCAACGCGACTTTGGTGGCGAGGGCAAGCTTTTCAGGGGTGAGGCGAGCCCAGACCGGATAGAGGGTTTTCAACCACGGGAACAACGGCTGATTAACCACCGGCGCCCAGGCACGGGTCAGGGTTTGATAGAAGTGGTGATGGGTGTTGATCAGCCCCGGCAGGATCACATGTTCGCGAGCATCGAAAACGTGGTCACAGGGCGCGGACGGTTGCTGGCCGGCGCTGAGCACTTCGACGATCAAGCCGTCTTGCACAACCAGACCGCCACGGGCATCGAGCGTGTTGGCCGTGAAAATGGCGAGGGGATTTTTTAACCAGGTACGGGTCGCAGGCATGGTGGCCGGCTCCTCTGAAAGTTGGGTTCAGGGTTGCCAGCTCAGTGTTGCCCTGTCTGCTGATCCAGGGTCGCCGCGGGGGCGAGGTGCGGAGTTTCGAACAAAAAAGCTTCGTGGGCAAGCCCGGCCCGACAGGACAACGCGAAACCCCTGTGGGAGCGGGCTTGCTCGCGAATGCGATATTACATTCAACATGGATGTCGCCTGACACACCGCCTTCGCGAGCAAGCCCGCTCCCACACTCGATCGGTGGTGTTACCAGGGAATGGTCTCACCCCTGTAGTTCACAAAATGATGCCCGCCCTTGCCGGCATACACATTCACCTGATCGATCAACCCGCGGGTGCTGGTTTCCACATCAATGTCCGCGCCTTCACCGCCCATATCAGTCTTCACCCAACCCGGATGCAGCGACAGCACGGTGAGTTTCTGTTCGCCCAATTGGGTGACGAAGCTGTTGGTCATGGAGTTCAGCGCCGCCTTGCTGGCCTTGTACAGCGCCAGCTCCGGCGCGTCGGGCATGGTCACGCTGCCCAGCACCGAACTCATGAACGCCAGCACGCCGCTGTCTTCACGAATCTGCCCGACAAATCGCTGGGCCAGATTGATCGGCGCCACGGCGTTGGTGAAGAACAATTGACCGACCTCGGCCAACGTCGCGCCGCCCGGCGTCTGGACCTCCGGCCCCTTGACCCCGGCATTCACGAACAACAAGTCGAACACTTCACCCTTGAGTTGTTGGCTAAGGGCGATGACTGCTTGCTGATCGTCCATGTCGAGTTTCTCGATCCGCACCTTGCCCAACGCTTGCAAGGCTTCGGCGCTCTGCGGGTTACGCACGGTGGCGGTGACTTGCCAACCGTCGGCCAGCAGGGTTTTCACCAGACCGAGGCCCAGGCCCCGGGAGGCGCCGATGATGAGTGCGGTTTTTGCCGTAGACATGAATGGCTTCCTAGATAGATGAGAATCACGGATTTAATGGACAACGCTGACCGAGTCGATGTTGCAGTTCCTGACGCAAGACGTCGAGTTCGGCGATGCGGGTTTCGATCAGGTTCAGTTTGTCTTGCAGCAGCTGGGTAACGGCATTGGCTGGGTCGGGCGCCTGCCACAGCGCGGCGACGCTACTGCCGATCTCGCCGAGGGTAAAGCCCAGCCGTTGAGCGGTCTTGATGTACAGCACCAGTTGCACCATCTGCGCCGGATAGTCGCGATAACCATTGGCGCTACGTTGGGCGGCGATCAACCCGCGCTGCTCGTAAAAGCGCAACGTATCGCGGCTGACGGCGCTGGCCTGGGCTAATTCACCGATGCGCATCTTAATGTCTCGAGAGGGCTTGACCCTGGAGCATACTCCAGGCTTTAGCCTTGTTGCTCCCTGAATTTATGGAGCAATGCCGATGTGGACTTCAGCGCAATATCGTCAAGTGGTGCGTGGCAGTGCGTGGTACGACCTGATCGTGACCGCTGCTTTTGTAACGCCGTGGAGTTTTGCGGCGTTGCATGGCGTGTTGTTGAGCCTGAGTCAGACTTTCAATCTGCCTGGCGAGCTACCGCCGTTCGAGCCGATGCACATGCTGATGGCGAATTTGTTGGGTTCGATTGTGTGCGTCTGGGCGGTATTGCGGATTCGTGATCCGCAGCAGGTGTTTGGGCGGTATGACGCAGTGGGGAGGTTTCTGTTTTCGGCTTGGCAGCTGTATGCCTTGCTCCACGGCGCCAGTTCATTGCTGGTTGTTTTCTTGGTCTTTGAATTGGCGTGGGGCGTTGTTCAAGTGTTGCCTGTTCGGGCCTCTTCGCGAGCAAGCCCGCTCCCACAGGGGGATTGTGTAAACCAATAATCCAAGGTTCACCCGGTCCAATGTGGGAGCGGGCTTGCTCGCGAAGAGGCCCGTGCAGGCAACCACTAATGCCCGGCCTGCCACGGCTGTCCCAACGAAACCGGCGCATACAACCGTGTGCGCACGGCATCCCGGGACAGCAGCACCAACACCACAATGGTCGCGACATACGGCAGCATCGCCAGCAGGCTTGACGGAATCGCCAGCCCCAACCCCTGCGCCACCAAATGCAGGATGCTGGCGAGACCGAACAGATACGCCCCGAGCAGCAATCGCCACACCCGCCAACTGGCAAACACCACCAGCGCCAAGGCAATCCAGCCACGACCGGCGCTCATGTTTTCCGCCCACATCGGCGTGTACGCCAGGGACAAATAAGCCCCGGCCAACCCCGCCATTGCCCCGCCAAACAGCACCGCCAGCGTACGCACGCGCAACACCGGCAAGCCCATGGCACTGGCGGCGTCCGGGTTTTCTCCGACTGCCTGAATAATCAACCCGACGCGACTTTTCAGAATCACCCAGGCCACTAACGTGAACAGCGCGAACGACAGATACACCAGCAAGTCCTGAGCAAACAGCATCCGCCCGATCAGCGGGATTTCACTCAACAACGGAATCGCCACCGGCTCAAAACCCGCCAACGGTTTACCAACCCACGCTGCGCCGACAAAGGTCGACAGGCCCACGCCGAAGATTGTCAACGCCAACCCGGTCGCCACCTGATTGGCATTGAACACCAGTGCCACCAGGGCAAACAGCGACGACAACAGCATCCCGGCGAGCATCGCCAGCAACACGCCAAGCCAGAGGTTGCCGCTGTTCAGCGCGACGATAAAACCGATCACCGCGCCAAACAGCATCATGCCTTCCTGTCCCAGATTGAGGACGCCGCTCTTCTCGCAGATCAGCTCGCCCAGCGCCACCAGCAACAACGGCGTACCGCAGCGAACCATGGCGTAGAAAATATTGCTCAGCAGATCGATATCCATCACAAGGCTCCTGCGTGTACGGCGGTGGTTGGTGCACGGCGAGCCCAGCGCAAGTTCAAACGCGGTCGGTAGAGAATCAGCACGTCACTGGCCAGCAGGAAAAACAGCATCATCCCCTGGAACAATTGAGTGATGGCTTGCGGCAGGTTCATGCTCATCTGCGCGCTTTCGCCACCGATGTACAGCAGCGCCATCAACAGGCTGGAAAACAGAATGCCGATGGGATTCAGTCGCCCGAGAAACGCCACAGTGATCGCCGCATAGCCGTAACCCGGTGAGACTTGCGGCACCAGTTGGCCGATCGGCCCGGTGACTTCGCACACGCCGGCCAATCCCGCCAAACCGCCGCTGATCAACAACGCCAGCCAGATCAGTCGCTTCTCGCGAAAGCCGACGAAACCAGCGGCGCGCTTGTCCAGCCCAAGCACTTTGATCTGGAAGCCGACAAAGCTTTTCTGCAGTAACACCCACACCGCCACCAGCGCGAGCAAGGCGAAATAGGCCCCGGCGTGAACCCGGCCGTCCTCCATCAACAGCGGCAGCCGACTGGCATCGCCGAACATCGCTGACTCTGGAAAGTTGAACCCGGCCGGGTCCTTCAGCGGGCCGTGGACGCAGAACAGCAGCAGGTTCAGGGCGATGTAATTGAGCATGATGCTGGTGAGGATTTCATTGGCGTTGAAGCGCGTGCGCAACCATGCAGTCAACCCGGCCCACGCGGCGCCGGCCAAGGTGCCAGTGAGCAGGATCAACACCAGCGCCCAACGGCTTTGCACGCCAATGATGTTTACCGCCAGCGCACTGCCGGCGAGGGCGCCAAGCAGCAACTGACCTTCGGCGCCGATGTTCCAGATCCGCGCCTGATACGCCACCGCCAGGCCCAATGCGCAGAGCAGAATCGGCAACGCTTTGACCAACAATTCGGAAACGCCGTACAAGTCGCTGATCGGTGCAATCAGCAACGTGTGCAAGGTCAGCAACGGATCGTGACCCAGCGCGATAAACAGCAATGAGCCACAGCCCAGGGTCAACACGGCTGCCAGTAAAGGCGAGCACCACAACATCAGGCGTGATTGCTGGCCACGGGGTTCGAGAGAAAGCAGCATGTGAAACTCCGTTAAAGCGCTACGGCGGCAGGTGATTGAGGTGTGTCGAACTGGCCGGCCATCCAGCCGCCGACGTCGCTCAGATGGGTGTCGACGGTGGCCTGCAATGGCGACAGCCGACCGCCGCACAGGGCGCCGAGGCGGTCGCTGATCTGGAACAATTCGTCGAGGTCTTCAGAGATCACCAGAATCGCCGCGCCAGCATCGCGCAAGGCAATCAACGCCCGGTGAATGGTCGCGGCCGCGCCGACGTCCACGCCCCAGGTCGGGTGCGCGGCCACCAGCAATTTAGGCTGCTGAAGGATCTCCCGGCCGAGGATGAATTTTTGCAAGTTGCCGCCGGACAGACTGCGAGCTGGTGCCTGGACATCAGGTGTCTTGACCCCGAAGCGGCGAATGATGTCTTCGGCCAGCCCTTCGACCTTGCCGCGCTGGATCAGCCCGTTGCTGACCAGCCCCTGTTGAAACGCGGTGAGCAGGGCGTTATCTGCCAGACTCAGCTCCGGCACCGCGCCATGGCCCAGACGCTCGGCGGGGACGAATGCCAGGCCAAGTTTACGTCGAGCATCCGGCCGCAAATGGGCCACCGGTTGTCCGCCGAAACTGATCGTTGCGCTGTCATCGCGGGGCAACCGTTCTTCACCACTGAGCAAGGCCAGCAACTCATCCTGACCATTGCCGGCGACCCCGGCGATACCTACGATTTCGCTGCTGCGCACGTCGAGATCTATGTCCTTCAGTGAGCAGCCGAACGGGTCGGGGTTGTGCCAGGACAACCCCGTCACGTTCAAAAAAGCATCAGCGCCCATGACCTTTGGATAGTCGGTGATCAGCTCGGCGGCTTCACCGACCATCAATTGCGCCAGTTGCCGGTCCGAGCACTCCGCCGGCACGCAATGCCCGGCCACCCGACCTCCGCGCAACACCGTAGCGCTGTGGCACAACGCGCGCACTTCGCCGAGCTTGTGGCTGATAAACAGAATGCTGCAGCCCTCGGCGGCCAGTCGGCGCAAAGTGACGAACAACTCATCGGCCTCTTGTGGAGTCAGTACCGACGTCGGTTCATCGAGAATCAGCAGGCGAATGTCTTGCATCAGGCAGCGAATGATTTCCACCCGTTGACGCTCGCCGATGGACAGGCTGTGGACAAGTCGCTCCGGTTCCAGCGCCATGCCGTAGCGCTGGGACACTTCACGAATCTTCGGCTCAAGCTGCTTCGGTGTTCCTGCCGCAGCGCCCATTGCCAGCGCGATGTTCTGCGCCACGCTCAGGGTTTCGAACAGCGAGAAATGCTGGAATACCATGCCAATCCCGAGGCCGCGAGCCTGGGCCGGGTTGCGCATGCTCACGCGCTGGCCCTGCCAGATCATTTCCCCTGAGTCGGCGTGAGTGACGCCGTAGATGATTTTCATCAGGGTACTTTTGCCTGCACCGTTTTCGCCGAGCAGGGCGTGGATTTCACCGGGCGCGATGCTCAAGTCGATGGCATCGTTGGCCAGGCAACCGGGATAACGTTTGCTGATTCTGCGCAATTGCAGGCGGGGTATTTGATCGGGGATCGGCACGGGGTTGGACATGACAGGCTCAGGTCGACAGAAGTTATGCCTGGGGATAAAGCAATTTCCTGGCCATTGAGTCAGGAAATCGACAAAACCTTGCAAGGATAGGCGTTGTGACCGTTGCCTCGCGTTATTCCAACTCCGAATCAGGCACCACTTGGGGGCACATTCTTTGATCAGGCTCCGGTTTTGCGCGCGGCGAATTGATCAAAAAACGAGCAGTAGCCTGCAAGCTATGTCGGACATGGGCCTGCGCCAGCCATGAACGGGTTATCCACAGGTTGTTCCACAGTATTTGTGCGCAAGCCGACCGGAGGGGCATAAGCACTGAGGGGCTTTCTTCTAATGGCGATAAACCGCTCTAACTGATTGTTTTTACGTGGAATAAATGTTGTTGCTGGGGATTTGGATGAAAAATGAGCAAAGCCCGCAAAGCCGCATGACAGAAGGGTTACAGCGGAATGTGCTCAGGTTATCCACAGCCGGGTGCACAGCAGATGTGGGCAAGTATCGAATGCAGGGCAAATCGGGGCGCCCCAAAAGATCGCAGCGCCCACAGGCGCGTAGGAGCTGCCGCAGGCTGCGATCTTTTGATCTTTTATCGCTGCAACAAAATGCGCCCGCGACTCAAATCCGCTAGCTGCGTTTGCAAGGTATCTATTTGCCCCTCGCCGATCGCCAATTGCAGTTCCACGCCATTGGCCGTGAAGGTTTCCTCCACCACCAAACCGCCCAGTTCCGCCACCCGAAGTTTCACCAGCGCCAATTCACTAAATGCGCAGGCACAACTCACCGGCACCCGACTGATCAGCTCAACCTTCGACGCCCCTTGCAGGCATTTGTTGGCGCCGCCGCCATAGGCCCGGGCGAGGCCGCCGGTGCCCAGTTGAATGCCGCCATACCAGCGGATCACCAGTACCGCGACCTGATCGCAATCCTGCGCTTCGATCGCTGCCAGAATCGGCCGGCCAGCGCTGCCGCCGGGTTCGCCATCGTCATTGCTGCGGTATTGATCGCCGAGTTTCCAGGCCCAGCAATTGTGCGAGGCGTTCAAATCACTGTGCTGTTCGATGAACGCTTGAGCATCAGCTGCGCTAGTGATTGGCCCGGCGAGGGTGATGAAGCGGCTTTTGCGAATCTCTTCGCGGTATTCGCAAAAACCGCTGAGGGTAAAAGGCATAGGTGTCTTAGATAGCAGGCGTCAGGCCGCAGCCTTTGAGAATGATGCGGATCAGGTTGTTGCCGGCGTCTTCCATGTCTTGCTTGGTCAACTTGGTGCGCCCGGTGACACGGCAGATTTGCGTGGCAAAATCGGCGTAATGCTGGGTGCTGCCCCACAGCAGGAAGATCAGGTGCACGGGGTCGACCGGGTCCATTTTACCGGCGTCGATCCACGCCTGAAACACCGCGGCCCGGCCCTGAAACCAGATGCGATAGTCCTGGTTGAAATGAGCGCTCAGGCATTCGCCGCCGCTGATGACCTCCATGGCGAAGACCCGCGAGGCTTGTGGCTGGCGCCGGGAGAATTCCATTTTTGCGCGGATGTATCGGGTGAGCGCTTCCGCCGGATCGTCCTCGACGGTCAGGGTATTGAAGGTGCTGTCCCACAATTCAAGGATGTTACTCAGCACCGCCACATACAAACCGAGTTTGTTGGTGAAGTAGTAATGCAGATTCGCTTTGGGCAATCCGGCATTCTGCGCGATGGTGTTCATGCTGGTGCCTTTGAACCCGTGACGGGCGAACTCGTCTTCGGCGGCTTTGATGATGGTCTCTTCGTTCTTCTGACGAATGCGGCTGGCGGGTTTGCCGCCGTGGGCTGGGACTTCAAAGGTCATAGGCACTTCCGAACAGGTAAATGGGTGCAACCAGATGCGTTGATAGCGCACCCGCAGGCCGCAGACAAGTCCTGTCGCGATAAAACCTTGACCACCGCAATTCCACAGGGATTTTCTTGTTCAACGCGTCGCTGCCAGGCTCTCCAGAAAACTCTCCAGCACCAAGTGGGGACGACGGCCCTTGCGGGTGACCGATGCCAGACTCAGGTCATAAAAACGCGCCTTGGGTTTCAGTGCACGCAATCGGCCCTGCTGCACCCAGAGGCTGGCGTAATGATCCGGCAGATAACCGATGTAGCGCCCGGTCAGAATCAGAAATGCCATGCCTTCGCGATCCGACGCACTGGCGGTGCAATTGAGTGCCTGGTAATGGGCCTGAATCTCGGCGGGCAAACGGAAGGTCGGGGCGATGGCGTCCTGGCTATTGAGGCGTTCATCATCCAGTTGTTTGTCATCGACATAGAACAACGGGTGGCCGACCGCGCAATACAGCAGCGAACGTTCGCTGTAGAGCGGCTGATATTCCAGCCCTGATAGCGCGCTGGCTTGCGGCACTACGCCGACGTGCAAGCGACCGTCGAGCACGCCTTGTTCGACTTCATTGGGCGCGATCATGCGGATCTGGATCTGTACATCCGGACCACGCTCCTTCAGCTGCGCCAAGGCGTGAGTAATGCGCATGTGGGGCAGGGTGACCAGGTTGTCGGTCAGGCCAATGGTCAACTCACCGCGCAAATGTTGGTGGAGGCCGTTGACCTCGGTGCGGAAACTTTCCAGCGCACTTAATAGCTGCAGCGCTGATTGGTAGACCTCGCGGCCTTCTTCAGTCAGGGAAAAGCCGGCGCGACCGCGTTGACAAAGACGCAGGCCGAGGCGTTGCTCCAGATCGCTCATCTGCTGGCTGATCGCCGAGCGACCGATACCCAGCACCGACTCTGCCGCGGAGAAGCCGCCGCATTCCACGACGCTGCGAAAAATCCTCAACAGGCGGATATCAAAGTCACTGACTTGCGCCAGCGGATCGGGACGACGGCTGCTCATGCTTTGTTTACTCAAAGTTTAGTAGCGGGCTGACTGAAGGTTAGAAAAGTTGGATTTCACCGACTTTATCTCCGTGGCAATTTAGCTGCAAGAAAGCTTTTCATCTCCACGCCGCTTATTGCCCTGCGAGGTTTTGCCCATGAACGTGCCTGAAAACGCCCCGACTTCCCTGGCCAGCCAGCTCAAGCTCGATGCTCACTGGATGCCCTACACCGCGAACCGCAATTTCCAGCGCGACCCGCGACTGATCGTGGCTGCCGAGGGCAGTTGGCTGACAGACGACAAGGGCCGCAAGGTCTACGATTCGCTCTCGGGTCTGTGGACCTGCGGCGCCGGACACACTCGCAAGGAAATTCAGGAAGCGGTGGCCAAGCAATTGGGCACCCTCGATTACTCGCCGGGCTTCCAGTACGGTCACCCGTTGTCGTTCCAGTTGGCCGAGAAAATCACCGACCTGACGCCGGGCAATCTGAATCACGTGTTCTTCACCGACTCGGGTTCCGAGTGTGCAGACACAGCGGTGAAAATGGTGCGTGCTTACTGGCGCCTGAAAGGCCAGGCCACCAAAACCAAAATGATCGGTCGTGCTCGTGGGTATCACGGCGTGAACATCGCCGGCACCAGCCTCGGCGGCGTGAACGGCAACCGCAAACTGTTCGGTCAGGCGATGATGGATGTCGATCACCTGCCGCACACTTTGCTGGCGAGCAATGCGTTTTCCCGTGGCATGCCGGAGCAAGGTGGTATCGCCCTGGCCGATGAACTGCTCAAGCTGATCGAGCTGCACGATGCCTCGAACATTGCTGCGGTATTCGTCGAACCAATGGCCGGTTCCGCTGGCGTTCTGGTTCCGCCGCAGGGTTACCTAAAGCGTCTGCGCGAAATCTGCGATCAGCACAATATCCTGCTGGTGTTCGACGAAGTGATCACCGGTTTCGGCCGTACCGGTTCGATGTTCGGCGCCGACAGTTTCGGCGTGACTCCTGACCTGATGTGCATTGCCAAGCAAGTCACCAACGGCGCGATCCCGATGGGCGCGGTGATTGCCAGCTCCGAGATTTACCAGACCTTCATGAACCAGGCGACGCCTGAGTACGCGGTGGAATTCCCGCACGGCTACACCTATTCCGCCCACCCGGTGGCTTGTGCTGCGGGCCTGGCAGCACTCGACCTGCTGCAAAAGGAAAACCTGGTGCAGAGCGTGGCGGAAGTGGCACCGCATTTCGAAAATGCGTTGCATGGTTTGAAGGGCTCGAAAAACGTCATCGACATTCGTAACTACGGGTTGGCCGGTGCCATCCAGATTGCGCCTCGCGACGGCGATGCCATCGTGCGTCCGTTCGAAGCCGGCATGGCTCTGTGGAAAGCCGGGTTCTACGTGCGCTTCGGCGGCGACACCCTGCAGTTCGG